>NZ_VFTC01000009.1 GCF_007003975.1 Mesorhizobium sp. WSM4306 | reverse complement strand
AACTGTGGATGTCGCTCAGGCACGAAAAGACAGGCATCTGGCACAAGCTGATAGCGAGTGGGTATTGCCTACTCACTATTCCCTACTGCCTAATCCCTAACCCAGCTTCTCGAATAACGTGCGTTTTGCCGACCTGGTGGTTATGGCGGAGCGGCTGCACCCGATCCCATTCCGAACTCGGCCGTGAAACGCTCCAGCGCTGATGGTACTTCGTCTCAAGACGCGGGAGAGTAGGTCGCTGCCAGGTCTGCCAAACGCACGTTGAACTCACATCCAGAAATTGGATGAAGTGAAATCTTCTCATTACGATTTTTGTGATGCATGTCGTCGTCCCAAAACCGCTACCCACTTTTGGGCGACATGCATAAGGCCCGCCAACGGGAACCCGGGCCGCGCAAGCGGCCCTTTCATTTGGTGAGCCATCTACATATCTATAGGGCCATCCTATTTGTAGGCATCGGCCTACACAAAGTTGACGCGGGGTGGAGCAGCCCGGTAGCTCGTCAGGCTCATAACCTGAAGGTCACAGGTTCAAATCCTGTCCCCGCAACCAACATCAAAAAAGCCCGCCACAAGCGGGCTTTTTTGTATTTTGCTGTGGGGGCCGGCCGGGTTGGTTCAACCACCGCCGCCTGCTCGAGCCTGTCGGTAACATTCCGTCTGGCGGAAGATCCATGCTGCGCCATGCTCGACGCGGAGTGCATGGCAGCCTAACTTAACCCTTGGGTTCCGACGAACCTAGGGCGGTTCAGTGCGCGGCGATGCTCACATGCGGACGCTTGCGGTTGTATAAGTGAGTTTGTGACGGAGCGCTCGCTTCGGCGACAATGCCGTAGATCCGCAAATAGACCCTCGTATTTTGATCTGCGCGAAGCAACCCGTCAGTCATAGCAGGAGACCTATTCAATGCCGCTCGAATGCATAAATCCCAGTGATCTGCCGATTCCGGAAATGTACAGCCAGGTCGTCGTCGCGACAGGAACCAAGCTGGTGTTCGTCTCGGGCCAGCAGCCGGAAGACATACACGGCAAGCTCGTTGGCCATGGTGATTTCGCAGCCCAGGCGCGCCTGGCATTCGGGAATCTTGGCCGTGCGCTTGCTGCCGCCGGCGCTCGGCCTGAGCAGGTCTGCAAGATCACAATTTACATCGTCGATTACAAACGCGACGAACACGTGCCGATCATCGAACAGGCCCAGATCGAGCTGTTCGGGGATCACAAGCCAGCAAACGTCGTGGTCGGGATAGCTGTGATGTCTCCCGGCTACCTGATAGAGATCGATGCGATCGCAGTCATCGGCTAAGCGAGGACGAGCCAAGTCGCCAAACCAATCCCGGACCCCTGATTTCTTGACCGAGATCGGGTCGGTCTACTCTCTCGATGAAATTGGCGCGATCAGCGAGATCTGCCGGCCCGGCCAGCTGATATCGGAGGGGTCAGGTACTCAGGTCGTTGGGCCAAGCGGCTGCAAACTTCGGCGATAGCGATCAGGCGGGTGAAAGCCTGCGACAACGAAGGCGCCGATTCATAGCCGACCGCTCGTCCGATCTCGTCAATAGTGCGATTGGTTTCCCTGAGCGCCTTGGCCGCGAGATTCATCCGCCATCGCGCGACATAGGCCAGCGGTGGCTCTCCAACCAGTCGCGTGAACCGCCGCGCGAACGTAGCCCGTGATTGGCTGGCAAGGCAGTCCATTCAAGGCGAGCGAGCGGCGTCGGCTGACGCAAAGCTCTGCCGGATCATCTCATACGTGCTTGCGGCCGCCGGTCTCGCGGAACCAGCTGTCGGAGTAGGGGTACCACCAGTCCTGGATCGCCGGCTTGTGGTCGATGATGACCATCTTCGAGCGCCGGAAGGCGTCGAGCCCCTGCCGGCCGAGCTCGCGGCCAAGGCCTGATGCCTTCCAGCCGCCGAAGGGCAGGGCGTCATTGTCGATCAGCGGATTGTTGACCCAGACCATGCCGGCTTCGAGCCGCTCGGCAGCCTCATGCGCTTCGGCGAGGTCTGTGGTGAACACCGACGCGCCAAGCCCGAACGGGCTGTCATTGGCAAGCCGGATCGCCTCGTCGAAATCCCTCACGCGGCAGATCGCGGCGACCGGCCCGAAACACTCTTCGCGCACGATCGCCATATCGGGGGTGACGTCGGTCAGGATCGTCGGTTCGTAGAACCAGCCGGTATTGTGCGCCGGCGGGATGCGCCCTCCCGTCACTGCCTTGGCGCCGCTACGGATAGCATCGTTGACCAGCCGCATCACCTTTGCCCTCGCGGCCTCGCTGACCAGCGGGCCGATCTCGGTCTTGTCCATGCCGTTGCCGATGCGCAGCGCTCGCGTCTTCTCGGCGAACAGCTCAACGAAGCGATCGTGCACCGAGTCCACGACAAAGAAGCGCTCGGCCGAGGTGCAGACCTGGCCGGTCAGGTGAAAGGCAGCGGTGACGCTGCCGGCCGCCGCCACGTCGAGCGGCGCGTGTTCGCTGATGATCAGCGGATCGCTGCCGCCGGCCTCGATGACGCAAGGCTTCATGCGTTCGGCGCAGGCGACCGCCACTGCCTTGCCGGCAGCGACCGAGCCGGTGAAGGCCACCGCATGGGTGCGGTCTGACGCGATCAGCGCCTGCGCGGTGGCGGCTGCGCCGGGCAGGCAGGAGACAAGCCCCTCCGGCAGCGAGCGGAATACGCTCATATAGTCGAGCGTCGACAGCGTCGTCGCCTCGGCCGGCTTGATGATGCAGGCATTGCCGGCGGCAAGCGAAGCCGCCACCGTCCAGCACATTAGCAGGATCGGGAAATTGTAGGGCATGATGTGGACCGAGACGCCGTACGGCTCGTAGCGCGCATATTGGAACGAGCCGGCCTGCGTCGTGCCGGCCACCTTGCCGGCATCATCACGCGCCATCTCGGCATAGTAGCGGAAGATCGGCGCACAATTGGCGATCTCGCCGATCGCCTCCGGATAAGGCTTGCCCATCTCGCGGACCATCACTTCGGCGCATCGGGTGAAGTCGGCCGCCTCGATGGCATTGGCGACCGCATGCAGGTGCTTGGCCCGGCTCTTGGCGTCGAGTTTTTTCCAGGCGGCCTGCGCCTTGGTTGCAGCACGCAGCACGGCATCGATCTCGCTATCGCTGGCCGCAGCGATCGCGCCGACCGTTTCCAACGTCGCCGGATCGATCACCGGTTTTGCCGCCCCGGTCATCGGCCGGTAGTCCGGGTTGACGAAGAAGGTCGGCCGGTCGGCGGAGAAATGCATGGACATCCTCTCAGATCCGCTCAGCGAATCATGTAGACCTTCTTGATCGTCTCATGGACGGTGCAGACGCCTTTCCAGTCCTGCGGGAAGAAGGCAGCCGTGTCCGGCTCGATCTCGATGACCTCGCCGGATTCATGGACATAGGTGCAGCGTCCCTCGAGGAAGTGGCAGAACTCGTCGCGGGTGACGTGGCAATGCCATTTGCCCGGGGTGCAGACCCACAGCCCGCATTCGGAGCGGCCTTCCGGCCCCTTGTAGAGCAGCTTGCCCGAGGTGCGGGACTCACCCTCGATCATCGTCGGGATGACGCCCCAGTCGACCAGGTCGGTAATGGCAAGCGGGGATTGCATGGTGGGCGTGGTCATAGCGATTTCCTTGGAGGTCAGCGGCACATGAAGGCCTTGGTCAGGGTATCAGTGATTCTGGAAGTACCGGTCCAGCCGGCGGGGAAGAACACTAGCGTGCCGGCCTCGACCGGGATCTCTTCGCCATGATCGTGGATATAGCTGCCGTGGCCCGACAGGAAATGGCAGAACTCGTCGGCGGCAAAGATGACTTTTCGCGAGCCCGGCGTGCACGACCACAGGCCGCATTCGCTCGAACCGTCAGGGTTCTGCGACAGGATCTTGCCCGAAGCGCGCGGCGATCCCGATATCGTGTTGCTGCCCACGCCCCAATCCTCCAAGTCCACGGCCGAGGCCTTTGGCCAGTGCGGTGTCGACATGTCGTGTAGCTCCGTTGCTGTGGTCTTGCTTGAGCATGATCTCTGGACAAAACGGTTCCCGTTTGTCGGAGAAAACCGGCTTCCACTTTTCGGGATCATGCTTTCAGGCCAGCATATAGACGTTGCGCATAGTCTCATGCACCGTGCATTCGCCCGTCCAGCCGGCGGGGAACATGACCACGGTCCCGGCCGCGATTTCTATCACCTCGCCGACATCCGAGCGGTAGGTCGCGCGGCCGGAAACGAAATGGCACAATTCGTCGCGCGGAATGCTCAGGCGCCAACGGCCGGGCGTGCACACCCAGATGCCGGATTCCGGCTGGTTGTTCGGCCCTTTGTGCACCAGCCTGCCGGTCGAGTGCGAAGCACCGTCCAGCGCATCGGCTTGCGTGCCCCAGTCGACGAGATCAGTGCGGGTGGAGGCCTGGTAGAGGTGCGGGGCAGACGAGGTCACAACAGCGCCTCCAGCAAGCCGGCAGCCTTCTCCGGGCCGTTCTGCGCCTGCATCTGCGCCGAGGTCTTCGCCAGCTTGGCCCTCATCTTCGGGTCGGTCAGGCACGTCTCGATCCTGCTGATCAGCTGGGCATCGCTCCAGTCGTAGCGCGGCATGCCGAAGCCATGGCCGGTTTCCTGGACCCGGGTGGCATTGTCGTGGCCGTCCCAGACATAGGGCATGATGATTGCCGGCTTGCCGAAATAGAGGCACTCGGTGAACGAGTTGTTGCCGCCATGGTGGATGACGGCATCGACCTGCGGAATGACCGACGGCTGCGGGAACCAGCTCTCGACGATGACGTTGCGCGGCACATCCGTATACTGGTCCTTGTAGCCGCCGACATTGACCAGTGCGCGGTAGCGGGTCTTGGCCAGCGTTGCGATGATGCGCTTCAACAGATCGACATCGCCGGCGCCCAGGCTGCCGAAAGAGACATAGAGCAGCGGCCCGTCATTGCTCTCGGCAAAGGTCGGCACGGTGTACGGCTTTTCCTGCCGCACGCAGCCTTCGAGATACTGGAACTTCGCCGGGTCGAGTGGATGGCGGCGCTTGAATTTCGCCGCCTCGGGATAGAGCAGCAGATTGAGATAGGGCGAGGCCTCGAAGAACTGGCCGATCGGATAGGGCGCCTCATTGTTGGCGGTAAGGAAAGCGTTGAAGTCGTCATGGATCGGCTTGATCACCGCGTTGAAGTGATCGCGGTAGCGCTGGTGGCCGACGTGGTCGTTCTCGCCGCAGCCTGAGAGATGCGGCGGGATGTCCTCATCCTCGATCTCGTTTTCCGAGCAGGAGATGACGCGCACCCACGGCTTGCCATACTGCTTGATCGCCGGGAACAGGATGACGTTGTCGACGCAGATCACATCCGGCTTGATCGCGGCCAGCACGCGCGGCAGATCCTTCTGCGCCCACTTGGCGCTATCGACGATCGCGGTCCAGCAATCCTTCACATAATTGTCGACCTGATCGTAGGGCGATTTGCGGAAGTTCGGGATGTGGCCGTTGATGAAGTCTTCCCAGAACTTCGCCATTTGCTCTGGCGGCATCGGCTCGGACAGGTTTACCGGATGCGCTTCGAAGCCATAACCCTTGTAGACCTCGACGAAGCCGGGATCGGACAGGAACACGGCCTTGTGGCCGCGTGCCTCGACGGCCTGGGCGATGCCGACGGAATTGAGCGCCGGGCCGTAGGCGGCTTCCGGAAAAAACGCGATCGTCTTCTGCGCCATCAGGCTTCTCCTCTATTCCCCAAAAATTCTGACATCGGCTGCATCCCAGCCGAGCTCGACCTCGTCGCCCGCCGAGACCGGCCGACGGTCGGCGGCATCGGCGGTGACGCGTACCAGAAACGGTTTCGGCGACAGCGGCGTGCGGACATGCAACTGCAGGTCGAGGCCCTGATAGGCCAGCGCCTCGACCGTGCCGGTGGTGCGGTTGGCGGCGTCGGCCGACGGAAACAGCCGGATGCGTTCGGGCCGCACCGAAGCGACGGCGGAAGCGCCAGGCGCAAGCGTGGCGGGTACCTTGCCGGCGATGCGCACGCCGTTCGCCGCGATCACGCCATCGGCTGATACCTTGCCCGGCACGAAATTCATGACGCCGATGAAGTCGGCAACGAAACGGCCGGCGGGGTGTTCATAGATCGCATGCGGCGTGTCGCATTGCAGCAGCCTGCCGTCCTTCAGCACCGCCATGCGGTCGGCCATGACCAGCGATTCTTCCTGGTCGTGGGTGACGATGACGAAGGTGATGCCGACTTCGTGCTGCAGGCGCTTCAGTTCCAGCTGCATGGCGCCGCGCAGCTTCTTGTCGAGGGCGCCGAGCGGTTCGTCGAGCAACAGCAGCCGCGGCCGCTTGACCAGCGCGCGGGCGAGCGCCACGCGTTGCTTCTGGCCGCCCGACAATTGCTCCGGCTTGCGGTCGGCGAAGGGGCCGAGCTCGGTGGTGGCCAGGATGGCATCGACGCGGGAGCGAATCTCAGCCTTCTGCAGATGCTCCATCTCCAGCCCATAGGAGACGTTGGCGCGCACGCTCATATGCGGGAACAGCGCGTAGGACTGGAACATCAGATTGACCGGGCGCTTGTTGGGCGGGGTTCTCGCGATGTCGCGGCCGTCGAGCAGGATGCGCCCGTCCGTGGGCGTCTCGAAGCCGGCGAGCATGCGCAGCAGCGTGGTCTTGCCGCAGCCGGAAGGGCCGAGCAGCGCGAAGAATTCGTTTTCCCGGATGTCGAGCGAGATGCCGTCGACTGCGGTGACGCGGCCGAAATTCTTCGACACATGATCAATGGCCAGCAGCGTGCGCGGTTCGCTCATTGGCCGATGATCCCACGGTTGAGCCGCTGCGACAGGGTGAGCGCAGTGATCGAGACCGCCATGACGATGGTCGCCAGCGCATTGATCTCCGGCGTGATGCCGAAGCGGATCATGGCGTAGATCTGCATCGGCAGCGTGGTCGAGGCGCGGCCGGCGCCGGCGGTGAAGAAGGCGATGATGAATTCGTCGACCGATAGCGTGAAGGCAAGCAGCGCGCCGGCGATCACTGCTGGCGCGATCACCGGCAAGGTCACGCGCCGGAAAGTGGTGACGGCCGAGGCGCCGAGATCGGCGGAAGCCTCGACGATCGACCAGTCGAAACTCTTCAGCCTGGCGCGCACCACCGAGCAGACGAAGGCGAGGTTGAAGACGACATGGGCGAGGATGATGGTGTGCAGGCCCATGGTCAAATTGAGCATGGAGAAGAACGACAAGAGCGCGATCGCCAGCACGATGTCGGGGATGATCATCGGTGCGAAGATCAGGGCCTCCAGGCCCTTGCCGTATTGCCGGCGCATTTCGACGCCGATCGCCAGCAACGTGCCGAGCAGCGTAGCGATGGCGGTCGAGACCAGCGCCACGATCAGCGTGTTGAGCGCGGCGGACAGGATGGCGGAATTGCCGGCCAGCGAGGCATACCATTTCAGCGAAAAGCCCGACCATGCCGTCGGCAAGCCGCCTTCGTTGAAGGACAACGCTACGAGCACGGCGATCGGGATGTATAGGAAGGCGAAGACGAGAACGAGGATCGTCCGCATGCCGAGAGTGCGGGTCAAGGATTGGTTCATCGCGAGCCTCCGATAGTTTGGAGCCGCGTGAACGGGGAGAAGGCAAGGAAGGTGTACTTAGCCATCGGCGCCACCGTTTGCCTCAGCTGCCCGCCCCGCGGCGCGGTCGGCGGCGAGCGCCTGCGCCATCAGCACCAGCAGCATGATGGCGATCAGCGCCATGGCCAGCGCTGCGCCGAACGGCCAGTCATTGGCGGTCAGGAACTGGTCGTAGACGAGGTTGCCGATCATCTGGAAACGGCCGCCGCCCAGCAGCGCCGGGGTGACAAAATTGCCGATCGACAGCACGAAGACGAAGACAGCACCCGCCGCGATGCCCGGCACCGTCAACGGCAGGATGACTCGGCGAAATGTCGTGGCGGCCGAAGCGCCGAGGTCGCGCGAGGCCTCGGCGAGCTCCGGGTTGAGGCGTGACAGCGGCGCGTAGCAGGCGAGGATGACAAAGGGCAGATAGTTGTAGACCAGGCCGGCGATGACGGCGCCTTCGGTGTAGAGCATCGACGGCGGCTCGCCTGTGTAACCGAACCAGCGCAAGAGCTGCGTGATCAGCCCTTCGCGGTTGAGCAGCACGATCCAGGCATAGGTGCGGATCAGATAGTTGGACCAAAACGGCAGCACGGCGAAGAACAGGAACACCGGCTGCCACCGGCGCGGCGCGGCCGCGATGGCGTAGGCAGCGGCATAGCCGATCACCACGGCAATCAGCGTCGCCGTGCCGGCGATGCGCGCCGATTTGAGGAAGATGCCGGCATAGAGCGGGTCGAAGACCAGTCCGAAATTTTCCAGCGTGAAGGTGTAGTCGATGCCGCCATAGATGCCGCGCCGGAAAAAGGCGAGCGCCAGCACCAGTGCGCACGGCACCACCATCAGCGCGGTCAGCCAGACCAGCGCCGGAGCCATCAGCAACGAAGAGCGAAGTCGGGTCTGGGACAATTTCTCGGGTACCGCTCAAGGCCGGCAGCAGAAGCGCCGCCGGCCGTGATGTCTGGGCTTACTGCGCTGCCTTGATCTCGCTGACGATCTTGGAATAGTCGCGCTGGGCTTCGCCGACGTCGCGCAACTGCTCGAACTTGACGAGGTCGGCCACCGGCATCGCCATGTTGGGGAATTTGGCCAGGAAATCGGCCGGCAGGCTTTCCATCGCCGGCTTGTTCGGCACCTTGTAATCGATGTTCTGTGCCGCCCAGGCGTGGTTCTTGGCGTCGAGCATGAAGTTGATGAACTTGAAGGCGTCGTCCTTGTGCTCGGAAGCCTTCATTACCACCATCGTGTCGACCCAGAGGTCCGAGCCTTCCTTGGGGATGACGTATTTGATCTCGGGCTTGTCGGCGATGCCGTAATTGCACCAGCCGTCCCAGGCCTGCACCATCAGCGCCTCGCCGGAAACCAGCTTGGAGTAGAAGGTGGTGTCGTCATAGGCGAGCAGGGTCTTCTTGGCCGAGATCAAGAGGTCCTTGACCTCGGCCATCTTGGCCGGGTCGGTCTCGTTGACCGAATAGCCCTTGTCGAGCTGCCCGGCCGCCAGCAGCCAGCGATCCGTCGCCAGCATGGTGGTCTTGCCCTTCAACTCGTCGGCGGGCGCGAGCAGGTCGCTCCAGCTTGTGGGCGCCGTCTTGACCAGGTCGGAGCGGTAGCACAGGCCCGTCGTGCCCCAGGTGTAGGGGACGGAAAAAGTGTTGCCGACATCATGCGGCAGCTTTGTCGCTTCGGGGTAGAGGTTGGCAAGGTTGGGGATCTTGGCGGGATCGACCGGCTCGGTCAGGCCGAGCTTGTTCAGCACTTCGGCGAAGGGCGAGGAGACGAAGACCACGTCATAGCCCTTGCCGCCGGCGGCAATCAGCTTGCCCATGATCTCTTCATTGGTGGCGTGCACCACCACTTCGCCGGAAACGCCGGTCGCGGTCTTGAAGGCGGCCATGGCGTCGGGCGCCATGTAGCCGTCCCAGTTGGAGATGACGAGGTTGGCGGCGGCAGCCGGCGCCGACAGCGCCAGAGCAAGGCCGAGAGCGATTGAGGATATTTTGAGCGCACGGCGCCGCAGGCTGGTAGCGGTCATGGCAGACTCCCATTCGGTTTGATCGTCGAATTTCATTCGCCGGACCAAGGCCGGCGACCCGTGCCGCTGGCTCGATCCTGTTCCCTCGGTCTTTTCTCGCCGATTGTGCTGACAGTACTATTGCAGAAAAAAGTACGTCAATCCATAATCTGCCAACCGACCGAGGAATCTGACCGATTGCGTTCGCTCGGCGATCGGCCAAACCAAATGCAGTCACTTCCGTCCGCCGGGACCAGTCATGCAAGCCGCAGCCAGACGACCTCGCACCAACCATCTCGATCTGGCGCAGCGCATCCTCGATGTCGCGCGCCAGCGCGGCTTCGAGCCCGGCGCCCGCCTGCCCGAGCAGCAGATCGCCTCGCTGTGCAATGTCTCGCGCACACCGGTGCGCGCCGCACTCAGCCTGCTTGCCGGGCAGGGCGTGGTGCGCTGGGAGGCCGACACGGGTTATCACCTGGCGATCGATCTCGCCGCGCAGCCGGCGATCGCCGCCGAGCTTCCCAGTGCCGAGGAAGACGAGCTTGCCGAAGCGATCCTGCGCGATCGCTCGGCGCGAAGGCTGGACCAGACTGTGACCGTCGCGGGGCTGATGCGACGATACGATGCCGATCGCAAGACGGTACTAAAAGCGCTGAATAAACTGACGGACGAGAATCTGCTCGACCGTGCGCCCGGCCAGTCCTGGCTGTTCCGTCGCACACCGGACGATCCGGAAGCGCAAGGCGAAAGCTATGAATTCCGGCTGCTGATGGAGCCGGCGGCGATCCTGGCGCCTGGCTTCCGGCTGGATGGTGCGCGGGCGGCGGCGTTGCGCCAGGGTATGGAGGTGCTGTCGGCGTTGCCAGACGCAAACTTCGACACGCGCGAGTTCCAGCGACTGGACATGGATTTCCACGGCATGATCGCCGAGGGCTGCGCCAACCGCTTTGTCTCAGATGCGCTGGCCGATCATCTCCGGTTGCGCCGGCTGCCGGGCATCTATGCCGGCGTCAACGTCTTCCGGCTGCGGCAATCGCTGCGCGAACACTTAGGCATACTCGACTATCTTGAAAGCCGGCAGTATGAGGTGGCTGCCGATCTGCTTCGCATCCACCTGCGGCTCTCCCGCAACCAGCGACCGCAAGCGGCCAGCCGCGGAGCTCCCGCACTGTTCGGCATGATCCGCCGGCCGGACTGAAGAGGAATAATTGACGCGTAAAGCCAGCCCGACCATCGCGCTGTTTCCCGAAGCCAGTTTCGGCGCCGCGTTGAATTGCGTCGGTATCGCACAGGCATTGCGCGCACGGGGCGCCCGGCCCGTCTTCATCTGCCATGCCGGTTTCTCCGGTGTCTTTGCCGACTACGGGTTCCAGGAATACCAGCTGCCGACCAACGAGCCGCTGAGCGACAGTGACCGCCAGAGCTACTGGCAGGCGTTCGTGCGCCGGCATCTGCCGCATTTCCGGCTGAGCCCGATCGACCAGCTCGAAACCTATGTCGCGCCGACCTGGCAGGCGATCGTCGACACCGCGGTTAATGCCGAGGCGCCGCTGCGCCAATTGCTGGCGCGGCTGAAGCCCGACGCGGTGGTGCTCGACAACGTCATCATGTTCCCGGCGATCGCAGCGGCCGGCTGTCCGTGGGTGCGTGTCGTCTCCTGCGCCGAGACGGAACTGCCTGATGCCGAAGTGCCGCCTTATCTCTCGGGGATGGCTGCCGACGACCCGCAACGCGAGGCGTTCGAGGCGCGCTATCTGTCGGCCTCGGCGCCGGCGCATGATCGCTTCAACCGTTTTCGCGCGGATTCCGGTCTCGCGCCTTTGCCCAAAGGCCTTTTTCTCGAGACGTCACCCGATCTCAACCTGCTGCTGACGCCGACGATCGTGCGGCGCGAGCGCGCTGAGCCGCTCGACCCGGATCGCTTCGTTTATCTCGAAGGCTGTGTGCGGTCGGAAGGGCCGTTCGAGGTGCCGGTGTTTCCGCGCAATGGCGGGCCGCTGGTCTATGTCAGCTTCGGCAGCCTCGGCGCCATGGATGTCGGGCTGATCGAGCGCATGCTCGCCGTCTTCGACAGGATGCAGGCGCGCTTCATCGTCAATGCCGGCGGACTGCGCGACGCCTATCGCGCGGTGCCGGACAATGTCTATCTCGACGCCTGGTTTCCGCAGCCTTCGGTGGTGGCGAAGTCCGACCTGTTTATTCATCACGGAGGAAACAACAGCTTTTGCGAGGCGCTGCGCTTCGGCGTGCCGTCGCTGATCATGCCCTATTGCTGGGACGGACATGACAATGCGCAACGCGCGGGAGAGACGGGCGTCGGCGACCATATCGGCCGCGACGCCTGGACCGAAGGGGGATTGGAGAGAGCCATTCTCGGCCTGCTGGCCGACGATGTGATGCGCGCCCGCCTCAGGGAGAATGCAGCCCGGATGGCGCTGACCCCTGGAACGAATGTGGCCGCGCAAGCCATACTCTCTCTCATAGGTACGTGAACCAAAATGCAGGACAAAAATACCAACACCACTCTCTTCACCGGCAACGATCCCAAGAGCTGGCTTAACCAGCACGGCATCACGGAAGTCGAGTGTCTTGTGCCCGACATGAACGGCGTGCTGCGCGGCAAGGCGCTGCCGACGGCCAAATTCCTCAAGGCGCTGGAGGACCGCGCGCTCTATCTGCCGAGCAGCGCTTTCCTGGTCAGCATCGACGGCCGCTATTCCGGCTCGATCGATGAGGGCTTTGCCTATCAGGATCCGGACATGCGCATGGTGCCTGACGTCGAGACGCTGTGCTTGGCGCCGGGTGGCGGCGCCGGCAAAGCCTATGTCTTTGCCGACGCCTTCCACATGGACGGCAGGCCATGGATGGCCTCGCCGCGCCACGTGCTGCGCGCCGTGCTCGATCTCTACCGGAAGCGCGGCTGGCGCGCGGTGGTGGCGCCGGAGGTCGAATTCTATCTGACCGCGCCCAACCCCAACCCCGACCAGCCGCTGGTCGCACCGCTTGGCGCCAATGGCCGTGCCGAAGGCTCACAGCATCCTTATGACATGGTGGCGCTGGAGGAATTCGAGCCGGTGATCCGCCGCGTCTATGACTATGCCGCGGCCGCCGGCCTGCCGCTCGACACGCTGATCCATGAATCGGGACCGGGGCAACTGGAGATCAATCTCCTGCATGGCGACGCGGTGTCGCTCGCCGACCAGGTGCTGCTGTTCAAAAGGCTGACGCGCCAGGCCGCGCAACAGAGCGGCATCCATGCCACCTTCATGGCCAAGCCGATCGCCGCGCAAGCCGGCAGCTCGATGCATCTGCACATGTCTGTCATCGATGAGAAGACGGGCACCGCGCTGTTTGCCGACAGCGATGATGCCGACACCGAAATGTTCGGCCATTTCATTGGCGGCCTGCAGAAATACGTCCCGGAAATCATGCCGCTGTTTGCGCCGAACGTGAATTCGTATCGTCGCATCAGGCCGAACCACAGCGCGCCGGCCAACATCGAATGGTCGCATGACAACCGCTCCTGCGGCCTGCGGGTGCCGGCCGGTGGCCGCGCCGCAAGGCGGGTGGAAAACCGGCTGCCGGGTGCGGATTGCAATCCCTATCTGGCGATCGCCGGTTCGCTGCTTGCCGGCTATCTCGGCGTCGTGCAGAAACTGGCGCGCTCGGTGGAAGCATCGGGCAATGCCTACAAGATCAAAAGCACGCTGCCGAAAACCATGGAGGAGGCGCTTGATCGTTTCACCGCTTGCGAGCCGGTGCGGGCATTGCTCGGCGAGGATTTCTTCCAGACCTATCTGCGCGTAAAGAGCGTTGAACTCGACCTGTTCCAGAGCGTGGTGACGAGTTGGGAACGCGACCATTTGTTGCTGAAGGTGTGATCATGGCCTCCAGCTCAACGGGTTTCAATTCCGGTCTCGATATCGGCAAATCCTACTATGTCGCCACCGCCAATCCGGCGCCGGACCATCCGGCGCTGGTGGGCGACGTCGACGCCGATCTGGTGGTGGTCGGCGGCGGCTGCACCGGCCTGTCGGCCGCCCTTCATGCCGCCGAGCGCGGCCTGAAGGTGGTGTTGCTCGAAGGCGGCAAGATCGGCTGGGGGGCATCGGGCCGCAATGGCGGCCAGATGATCCCCGGCCTGCGCAAGGGCGCCAAGGGGCTGGTCAAGCTCTACGGCCCCGAGCGGGCGAAGGCGCTGTTCGACCTCGCCTTCGAGGCGCGCGGCCTGGTGCTCGACGTCATCGAGCGCCATACCATCGATTGCGACCTGAGACTGACCGGTCATCTGGTCGGTGCGATCAACGGCTCCGATCTTAGAGATCTCGAAGAAGAGGCGAAATGCCTCGAAAGCGTGATGAAGTTTCGCGACGTCGAGATCCTGTCGGCGGCGGAAGCGCGGGCCAAGGTCGACACGCCTTACCACGGGGCCATGTATGAGCCGCTTGGCGGCCACATGCACCCACTGAACTACACGCTCGGGCTTGCCCGTGCCGCTGTGGCGGCAGGCGTCACCATCCATGAGAATTCGGTGGCGGTGAAGCTGGAGCGCGAGCCTTCGATCCGGGTCTCGACATCAAAGGGATCAGTGCGGGCCAAACATGTCGTGTTGGCCGGCGATGCGTTGCTGCATGGGCTGGAGCCGCGCGTCAACAGCCGCATCATGCCGGTCGGCAACTACATCGTCGCCACCGAGCCGCTGGAGGGCAAGCGCAACGTCATCCCGGCCAATGTCGCGGTGTCCGACACGCGTTTCGTCGTCAACTACTACCGCATGTCGGCCGACGGACGGTTGCTGTTCGGTGGCGGCGAGCGCTACACGCCGTCGCCGCCGGCCGACATTGCCGGCTTCGTGCGGCCGCATATGGAGGCCACTTTCCCGCAACTGAAGAGCTGCCGCATCGACCATGCCTGGGGCGGGCTGGTCTCAGTGACGACGTCGCGGCTGCCGCATGTCGGGCACTATGGCGAGGTCTATTTCGCGCATGGCTATTCCGGCAAGGGCGTCATCCTGTCGACGCTGTCGGGCAAGCTGCTCGCCGAAGCAATCACCGGCGATGCCTCGCGGCTCGATCTGTTCTCGACGCTGACCCCGATGCCGTTCCCGGGCGGCACGGCGCTGCGTGGTCCGCTCTATGTGCTCGGCATGTTGTGGTACGCCATGCGCGACCGCATCAAGCATTGAGGTTGCTGCTGGCGGGCGGGGACTGGTCTGCGTATTCAGAACCAGATTAGCCAGACAAGCTGTAGGATGACCAGTGCGATGGCGTCCCAGAAAACCAGCTCGCCGGTCGAGAACCAGCGCCGCGACTGGTTGAAGCTGTAGAACAGCCGCCAGACTACTGCGGCGGCCGCCAGCGGCACCAGAGCGAGCAGCGTGCTCACGGCAGCCGTGCTCCCGACATCGCATCGAACACATGCAGCGCTGCCGGCGGAAAGCGCAGGTGCAGCGGCTGGCCGGGATCGTAGGCGCGATCGTCATTCACTGTCCTGACGATCAGTGCGTTTGCCTCGCTCTTGGCGAAGATCAGCACATCGGGTTCGACCGGTTCGACGACGTCGATGGCAAACCGGATCGCATCGCCGGCAGAGGCGTCGACGAGCTGGATCTGCTCCGGGCGGATGCCGAGCACGATGGGACCGTCAGGCTTTCCCGGCAGCGGGCAGCTAAAGCCGTTGGCGTGGAAGACGCCGTTGCGGACATCGCCGTCGAAGGTGTTCATCGCCGGACGGCCGATGAATTCGGCGATGAAGCGGTTGGCCGGCCGCCGATAGATCTCGCGCGGATCGTCATACTGGATCAGCGCGCCTTCGCGCAGCACCGCGACCCTGGTCGCCAGCGTCATCGCCTCCTCCTGGTCGTGGGTGACGAAGACGAAGGTCTTCTTCAGCTCGCGATGCAGCCGCTTCAGCTCGGTGCGCATGTGCAGGCGCAGCAAGGCGTCGAGATTGGACAGCGGCTCGTCCATCAGGCACAGGCTCGGCTGCCAGACCAGGGCGCGGGCGACCGCTACGCGCTGCGCCTGGCCGCCCGACAATTGCGAGGGCCGGCGATCGAGATAGCGGGTGATTTCGAGCAGCCCGGCCATGGCGCGCACGCAACGGTCGAGTTCGGCTGCCGGCATCTTCCGGATGCGCAAGGGATAGGCGATGTTCTCGTAGACGCTCTTGTGGCTGTAAAGCGCGTAGTTCTGGAACACCATGCCCATGCCGCGCAGGCGAGGCGGCAGATCGGTGACATCGCGACCCTCGACCATGATGCGGCCGGCGGTCGGACGTTCGAGGCCGGCAAGCAGCCGGCAGGCTGTCGTCTTGCCGGAGCCCGAGGGGCCGAGCAGGACGAGGAATTCGCCGGGCTCGAAAGCAAGGTCGAGCGCCTGCAGCGCCACCGTCCCGTCCGGGAAGGCCTTGGTGACGCCGTCGAAAACAATTGCCATGCAAGATCCCTTCAACCCTTGACCGCGCCGAAGGTGAGGCCACGGACAAGCTGTTTCTGGACAAGGAACGTGAAAAGCACGATCGGCAGCGTCGCCACGATGGCGACCGCCGCAACCTGTCCCCACAGCGTGCCGTGCGGCGTCACCAGCCCGGGTATGCCGACGGTCAGCGGTCGCCCGTCGAAGGCGACGAGGATGAAAGCGTAGAGGAATTCGTTCCACGACAGGATGAAGCAGAGCACGGCAGTCGCGCCAATACCGGGTGCGGCGAGCGGCGCGACGACGAAGAAGAACGCACCGAGCCGCGAGCGGCCGTCCATCATCGCCGCCTCGTCGATCTCCCGGGGAATTTCGGCGAAGAAACCGCGCATCATCCAGACGACGAGCGACAGGTTGAAGGAGGTGTGGGCGATCACAACGGCATAGATGGTGTCGATCAGGCCGAGCGAGGTGAAGAACAGGAACAGCGGCACGGCAATCGAGATCGGCGGCGCCATGCGCGTGGTCAGGAAGAAGAAGAACAGGTCTTCCTTCCCCGGAAAATCGGAGCGGGCAAAGCCATAGGCGGCCGGCGCACCGATAACGATGCACAGCACCGTTGACGACACCGAGATCAGCACCGAATTGATCGCCAGCGGCCAGTATTCCTTGTCGATGAAGACAGCTGGATAGTTGGCGAGCGTCGGCGCGAAGCTCCATTTCGGCACCGACGACAACAGGTCGACACGGTTCTTGAATGATGCCAGCACCATCCAGACGTAAGGCGTCAAGGCGACCACGACGGCGACCAGCAGCACGGCCCAGGCAAGGCTTTTCCAGGCGCGGTTTGTGGACTGGTCGATCATCGCCGCGCCCTCAAAACGCAGCCGCCGGTTTGCGGCTCGACCAGTACACAGCTTTGTAGAAGACCGAGCACAGGATCAGCACCACAAGATAGATCATGAAGGCGACCGCCGCGCCGTAGCCGAGGTCCCAGTTGCGAAAGTTGACGCGGTAGGCATAGATCGAGACCAGCTCGGTCAGCGTTCCCGGGCCGCCGCCGGTCATCAGGAAGACCTTGTCGAATTCCTTGAAGGCGTCGATGCCGCGCAAGAGCAGCACCAGCGCGATGACGGGCCGCAGCAGCGGCAGCATGACATCGCGAAAGATCTGGAACGGTTTGGCGCCATCCATCATCGCCGCCTCGAACGGCGCGCGCGGCAAGCTCATCATGCCGGCCAGCATGATCAGGGTGACGAAAGGCGTCCACTGCCAAACGTCGATGGCGATTATGGTCGGAAAGACCAGGTCGGGCGCCGAAAGCACCGCCGCATTCTGCGCCAGCAGGCCGACCTTGCGCATGTAGAAGGTGAGCATGCCGAAATCGCCCTGCAAGAGCAGACGCCAGATCAGCCCGACGGCGACCGGCGCGATCATCATCGGGATGAGCAGCAGCGTGGTCAAAAGCCGCTGGCTGGCGACGAAGCGGAAGATCAGGAAGGCCAGCGCAAAGCCGAGCAGGAATTCGAGGCCCACGGCGATGACGACGAATTTCAGCGTCAGCAGGAACGACGCCCAGAAAAACGGATCGTTGCGCATCAGCTTGCGGAAATTGTCGAAGCCGACAAAGGCGCCGGAGTGGCTGGCGTCGGCGAAGCTGAGGTCGGTCAGCGCGGTATAGACCATGTAGTAGAACGGACCGACCAGGAAGACGACGACAAGCAGCGTCGCCGGCAGCATCACCAGCGGTCCCACCCCACGGTCGAGAAGCGGCATTCCGCGCTGCGATGGAGGGCGGTTCGTCACGGGCGTTTCCTGCGGACAAGAACGGCTACCCGCTTTTGCGGGTAGCCTCTGCGCGACATTCGAGACCTATCGTGCCGGATAGGTCATGGGTGCGCAAGAACCGAGCAATGTCGAGATGTCGGTGGCGGCGGTGTCGAGGGCAGCCTGCGCTTCCTTCTCGCCGGCGAGGTAGGACGACAGCTCTCGCACCAGTATGTCGGTCATCTCGGCCGATTGCGGCAGCGTCGCCTTCGGCACCGCATGCTCGTTGGCCTCCATCGAGGCCTTGGCGTAGGGCAGTTTCTGCACCTCCGCCGAGGCATAGACATCGGGCCGGCCCGAGGCGCCGCCATTGAGATGCTGTTCGAGCTGGCGATCATAGCCCATCATCCACTGGACGAAGAGGAAGGCCGCCTGCTGGTTCTTCGAATAGACGGGGATCAGGTAGGTCCAGCCCTCGACCTGGCCGATCTTGCCGCCTTCGCCTTGCGGCACGAGGTCGAAGCCGACCTTGCCGACGACGGTGGAGGCGGTGGTGTCGACCGACACGGCATAGGTGGCGTCGTTCCACATGATCAGCTCGGCGACCTTGGCCTGCTGCATCAGCGCCATGACGTCGTCCCAGAAATAGTTGAGGCTGTCCGGCGGCGAGAATTGCAGCAGGCTCTTGTAGAATTCGAGGGAGGCGACGGCCTTGGGGCTGTTGACGATGACCGGGCCGCAGGCCGAGCCGCTCTTGACGTCGAGCACGTCGCCGCCGAAGGAATAGAGGAAGTTGAGCCACTCATACCACAGCGCCTCGTGGCGCTTGCCCTGCAGGGCGGTGCCGTAAAAGCCCTGGTCGGGTCGGTAGAACCATTCGGCGATGTCGCGATACTGCTTCCAGTCCCTGGCAGGCGCCAGATCGTAGCCATACTTGGCCTTGAAGCCGGCCTGCTCCTTGGGATCGGCGAGCAGGTCCGAGCGATACCACATGAACATATTGAGCACGGTGAAGGGGAAGCCGTACTCCTTGCCGTCATACCAGGAGATTTCGTGCCAGGCGGTCTGGTAGAGCTGCTTCTCCGGCTCGAAGGTCGGATCGCGCAAAGCCGGATCAGCCATCGTCTTGGCGATTTCGACCAGATGGTTGTTGGTGGCGAATTTGCCGAGTTCGCGATGCGGCTGGATGATGACGTCGTAGCGGCCGCGGTGCGAATTGAGATCGAGCTGGACCTTGTTGACGGCTTCGGAATGCTCGTACATCTCGACTTCGACATGGATGCCGGTCTGCTTTTCGAACTCCGGCGCCATCTTCTTCAACGCTTCGAGCGGCGGCAGCGCCTCGCCGACCATGCGGATGGTCTGACCGCTGTAAGGCTTCGACGCCTCCTTCAGGTCCCACGCAGCAGCCTGTGTGATTTGCCACATAAGGGCGGCGATGACGAGCAGCCCGGATGCGGCACTCTCACGTCTCAGCGGCTTGAGCATTCTTCCCTCTCCCTAGAAGTCGTGCCTGGCGGGCCGGCGCCCGTTCTGTCATAAAATGTGTGGTACTGCAAATTAAAATGTGGCACCTTGCAACAATTGGTTGGGAGATGTTAACAGACCGGCAGTAAACCGGCTTTCCCGAGGCGAGGGACCTTTCGGATGGACTTCATCTTCATGCTGACGCGTAACGATCGCACGGTCGAGGACTGTCTCGACCTGGTCGAGCTGATCGAGCCGGTCGGGCTGAAGCATGTCGGCTTCAAGGACATCGGCGTGGCGCCGAATGTACTGCGTAAGCTCGCCGGCGCCATCCGCCGGACAGGCGCCACCACTTACATGGAAGTTGTCTCGACGACAGCAGAAGCCTGCCTCAATTCGGCGCGCATCGCCAGGGATCTCGGCATCCAGCGGCTGCTTGGCGGCACGCAGGTCGACGAGATCATGGGGCTGCTGGAGGGGAGCGATACCGAATACTACCCTTTTCCGGGACGGCCGGTCGGCCATCCGACCAAGCTCGGCGGCTCGCCTGGAGATGTCGAGGCCGACTGCCGATCCTTTGTGGAAAAGGGTTGTGCGGGATGCGACATCCTCGCCTATCGCGCCACCGAGGCCGACCCGGCCGAACTGGTTCGCGCCGCCCGGCGCGGCCTTGGTCCGTTGCGGCATCTGATCGTAGCCGGCGCGGTGGCTTCGGCCGATCGGATCAAGGCAATCAAGCAGGCTGGCGCAGACGCTTTTACCATTGGCACAGCGGTTTTCGACGGCTCCTATTCGCCGACGAAAGGTTCTATCCTCTCGCAACTGCGGGATGTCCTCGCGGATTGCGAGCGTGTCTAATGCCAGTCGTCGGCATCGATCTCGGCACACAAAGCCTGAAGGCGATCGTCGTCGATGACGAATTGCGGCTGCGTGGCGAGGCTGCTGTGCTTTATCAGCCGGCCTTCCCGGCGCCGGGTTGGGCCGAACAGAATCCGGCGCTGTGGCTGGCGGCGCTCAGGCCAGCCATTGCCGGCGCGCTCGACAAGGCTGGGCGTGCACCGTCCGACATCAAGGGCATTGCCATTGCCGGCCAGCTCGACGGCTGCGTCGCAGTCGACGGCAGCGGCCAGGCAGTGGCGCCTTGCATTATCTGGATGGATCGGCGGGCGTCGGGAGAGATCGCCGGTATAGATCCCGGCTTCATCCGCGAACGCACCGGTCTCGTCCTCGACGCCACCCATTTGGCGGCGAAAATCCGCTGGGCAGCGCGCAACTTGCCCGAAGCGCGCCGCGTGGCGCTCTGGCACCAGCCGGTTTCGTTCGTTGTCGCTGCGTTGTGCGGTCGTGCCGTCATCGACCACGCACTTGCCTCGACGACCATGCTCTATGGGCTGAAGGAGCGCGACTATGCCGGCGATCTGCTGGCGGCCTTCGACATCGATGCCGATAAGCTGCCCGGCATCGACGATGCATCGGCGGTCGCCGGCGCCTTGACTGCGGCCGGCGCCGAGCTGACCGGCCTGCCTGTGGGCACCCCGCTGGCAGTTGGCACCGGTGATGATTTTTCCGCCGCCATCGGCGCCGGCGTTGTTGTGCCCGATATCGTTGCCTGCAACCTCGGCACGGCCGAAGTGGTCGGTGCAGTGTCTGACACATTTCGCCTCGATCCCGGCGGCCTGGTCGAGACGCATGGTTTTCTCGGTGACCGCTATTTCGTCTCCAATCCCGGATGGCTTTCGGGCGGCGCAGTGACCTGGTTCCAGTCTACCTTCGGCGTGGATTCGCCGGCGGCGATGTCGGAGCTGGCGGCGACGGTCGTTGCCGGCAGCGACGATTTGCTGTTCGTCCCGGCACTGTCCGGCGCCATGGCACCGCGTTGGATCGCCGAGGCGCGGGGCGCTTTCTACGGCCTGACATCCTTCCACGGCAAAGCGACTTGCGCCCGCGCTGTGCTGGAGGGCTGCGCCTTTGCCATGCGTGACGTGGTCGACCGGCTGGACCAGCTCGGCATCGCCACTGGGCGCATCAGGCTCTCCGGCGGCGGCGCCCGTAGCCGGGTGTGGGCGCAGATCCGCGCCGATGTCAGTGGCAGGCCGGTCGAGATGGCAAGCGCCGCCGATGCCTCGCTGATCGGTGCGGCAATCCTTGCTGCCACCGCCATTGGCCTTTCGTCCTCAGTGCAGCAGGCGGCCGAAAGGCTGAGCGGTAGCATCGAGACGATCGACCCCAATCCTTCGGCCAAGGCCGGGTACGACAGAAGTTACCGTCGGTATCGGACCTTGTTCGATGCCCTGATCCCGCTTCATGCTGACTGATTGGACGGCTCCCGATGTCCAAGGAAATGCTCGATCGTCTCATTGCCGGTACCCTGCCTGACCCGGATGGCGAGGGAATGCTATCGTTGCCGCTGAAGACCATCGTGATCGGGCGCGGTCTCGGCGACGAAGCGGATGCGCTGGTCAAGCCGTTGCCGCTCGGTCGCAAGCTCGCTGTGGTCATGGATCCCGACACAAGGCTGGCGCTGGGCGAGAGGGTGTCGATCGCGCTGCGTGGCAGCAGCGATGTCGACAAGATCATCTTGCCGCGCCATCCGCATCCGGACATGGACGCCGTGCGATTGGTGATCGCCCGCACGAAAGACGCCAGCGGCCTGGTCGCGGTCGGATCGGGCTCGATCAACGACATCGCCAAATACGCCGCACATCTGACCCAGAAACCCTATGTGGTCTTCGGTACAGCGCCGTCGATGAACGGCTACACCTCTGTGTCGGCGGCAATCACCGAGGATGGCCTGAAGAAATCGCTGACGGCGAGCCTGCCGGTCGGCGTGTTCCTTGATCTCGACGTCATGGCGCGGGCACCGCACCGGCTGATCGCCGCCGGCTTCGGCGACTCGATGGCGCGACCGACCGCCCAGACGGACTGGCTGATGGCGCATCTGTTGATCGGCACGCCCTACAGGCAGGCGCCGTTCATGCTTCTGGCCGGGGACGAGAAGACGCTGATCGCCAAGGCCGGCGAACTCAGGACCGGCGACCTCGCGGCGATGGAAGTGCTGGTGCGCACGCTGGTCATGTCGGGTCTCGGCATGACTTTGTGCGGCGGCTCCTATCCTGCCAGCCAAGGCGAACATCTGATCGCCCACTATATCGACATGCGGGGCCAGGGGCTGCCCGAGACGCATCACGGCGAACACATAGCGGTGACGACATTGACGATGGCGCGGCTGCAGGAACAAGTGCTGGCGCTGCCGGGCCTGCAGCTTGCGCCGTCCGCCGATACACAGGACCGCTTCATCGAGATCTTTGGCGAAACGCTTGGACACTCCTGCTGGGCAGCGTTCAAGCCCAAGCTGCTCGACCATGAGCGGGCGACCGCCATCAACACCATGCTGGCCGAGCAATGGCGCTCGTATCGCGAAAGGCTTTCCCGCGTGGCCCGTCCGGCGCGCGAGATCGCGGCAGCACTGCGTGCCGCTGGCGCGCCGACCACGCCGCAGGAGGTCGCCATACCGGCTGCCTTCTACGACGAGGCGGTTGCCAATGCGAGGCTGATCCGCGACAGGTTCACCATGCTCGACGTCGCCGCTGCCTCGCTCGAAACGGTCGCGGCGGGAGCCTGAACGGGTGCTGCGCCCGCTCGCCGACTTCACCGCCCTGGACCGGCGCAAGATCGCCGTCGTGCTGACCGACATAGACGACACCTTGACCGACAAGGGGCGGCTGCCGGCAAAGGCCTATGCGGCGCTGGAGCGGCTGAAGCAGGCTGGGTTCATCGTCGCGCCGGTCACCGGCCGGCCGGCTGGCTGGTGCGACCTGATCGCCCGGCAATGGCCGGTGGACGGTGTGATCGGTGAGAACGGCGCCTTCTATTTTCGCTACGACGACGCCAGCAAGCGGATGGTCCGCCACTACTCCAAAAGCGCCGCCGAACGGCAGGCCGACGCGGCGCGGCTGCGCGAGATCGAACGCGCCGTGCTCGCGGAAATTCCGGGTGCGGCGGTCGCTGCCGACCAGTCCTATCGCGAGGCCGACCTGGCGATCGATTTCTGCGAGGACGTCGCGCCGCTGCCCAAAACCGACGTGCTGAAGATCGTCGGTATCTTCCAGCGCTTCGGTGCGACGGCGAAAATCTCGTCCATCCATGTCAATGGCTGGTTCGGCACATACGACAAACTGTCGACAAGCCGGCTATTCTTGCGCGACTGTTTCGGTATAGATATTGACCACGACAAGGACAGCATTGTCTTCGTCGGCGATAGTCCAAACGATGCACCAATGTTCGGCTTCTTCCCCAACAGCGTCGGCGTCGCTAATGTGCTGGACTTCGCCGGCGAACTTCCGGCATCTCCTGCCTTCGTCACAACCGGGCGCGGCGCGCACGGATTTGCCGAGCTTGCCGACGCGTTGATTGCTGCAAAGGGAATGGAATAATCATGGACCATGGCCGACTGACGAAGAAGGAGCGGCACGCGCTTATCCTTTCGGAAGTGCGCCGGTCGGCGTCCATTCGCATCTCCAAGCTTGCGCGCCGCATCGGCGTCGCCGGCGAAACGATCCGCCGCGATCTCATCGAACTCGGCGATGCCGGGCTGATCAACCGCACCTATGGCGGCGCGACGATCTCGCTGGTGACGACCGAACCGGTGATTTCCGAGCGCGGCCTGACCCTGGTCGACGAGCGCGCCCGCATCGGCCGCGGCGCGGCCGGCCTGGTCGAGAAGGGCCAGATCGTGATGATCGACGGCGGTTCGACCACTTATGAGGTGGCACGCAACCTTTCGCAGCTGAAGCGCGACCTTACCATCATCACCAATTCCACCGGCGTGGCCTCGGTGGCCGGCGCCAATCCGACCTTCCGGGTGCTGCTCTGCCCCGGGACCTATGACAGCCGCGAAGGCAGCGTGCTGGGCGAAGACACGGTCGAGTTCGTGCGCCGCTACAACGCTGACGTCGCCATCATCGGGGCGTCGGGACTAAGTGCCGACGGCCCGAGCGACATGATCTCCGGCGCCGCGGCAGTCAAGCGCGCGATGATATCGCGGTCCCTGTCGACGGTGCTGGTGGTGACCCACGACAAGTTCGGGCGCTCCAGCCTTGAGCGCATCTGCGGACTGGACGACATTGCCGATATCGTCACCGACAGCGAACCCAAGGCCGACCTGCGCACTGCTGCCGAACAGGCGGGCACGGAGCTGCATGTGTTTCCCGCCGACTGATTGGGCGGCGCCGCTGGCTATCCGGCAGCATCCCGGTTGGTCAGCGCGATGTGGCAGCAGCCTGAGCCGTGTCCCGGCGTCCAGGTGACGTTGTCGAAGCGCACGCCCGTCGCCTCGAACAGGCCGCGGTCGAAGGCGCCGGCGATGCGGCAGAGCGTGGCGAGCTTTTCATCGCCGACACCCGCCTCGATCCAGGCATCCTTCAGTGGGCAGCGTTTCACCTTGAAGGCGATATGGTCCGGTCCGCGCTCGATATCGGTTGGATACATCAGGCCGCCGTCCGGGCTGACGGCCAGGAACGCTTCGCCGATGGCTGGCGCGTCGTTGGGTCCGAAGCGGGCAAAGGCAGCTGCCGCCACCTCCTTGCCGCGCTGCTCGATGGTGCGGACCATGATCGCCTCGGCTTTCTCCGCGCCCAGTTCGCCGGTCAGTTCATCGAGGAACAGGCGATAGAGATCGGCGCGGTTGCGGAAGGCGAAATCGAGTTCGCGCGAGAGCTTTTCGGCTCTGGCTTCGGCGTCTGTCATGATGCGTCCTGTAGATGTGTTCGATTGAGTGTTGGTGCCGCCGCCACCAGTGCCTTGCCGATGGCCGATTGCGGCACGTCGATAACGGCGCGGGCGTCGCCGCTCTCGGCGATCCGCCCGGCGTCGAGAAGGACGACGCGGTGGGCGATCGCACGAACAACGCCGAGATCATGCGAAATGAACAGATAGGCGATCCGTTCCCTGGCTTGCAGGTCGAGCAGCAGCTCGAGGATCTGTCCGCGCACCGAAACATCGAGCGCCGACACCGCTTCGTCGAGTACGATCAGTGACGGGTTCGTTGCGATGGCGCGGGCAATCGCTACGCGCTGGCGCTGGCCGCCGGAGATTTCATGGATGGAGCGTGGAGCGAGATCGGCCGTCAGCCCAACACGCTCAAGCAAGGCAGCGATGCGGGCAGGCCGTTCGACGCGGGAGGCGATGGCATGGATGCGCAAGGGGTCGTCAAGCACACGCGCCACCGTCGCGCGCGGGTTGAAGGCGGCGAGCGGATCCTGAAACACCATTTGCAGGCGTGCGCGGCGTGCACGCAGCGCGGCACCGTTCAAGGCCAGGAAGTCATCGCCTTTGAATTGTATGTTTCCGGCGTCAGGCTCGATCAGCCTGAGCACCAGCCGCGCGATCGTCGACTTGCCGCTGCCGGAGGGGCCGGCCAGCGCCAGCGTTTCGCCGGGTTCGATGGTGAAGGAGACGCCGTCGACGGCGGCGATGGTCGTGCCGCCGCGGCGGTAGTGTTTGGTCAGGTTGGAGACGCTGAGCAGGCTCATGTCGAAGCCCGTCGCAGCAGCGGCTCGGCGTCGAGGCCGAGATGGGCGTCGAGCAGCGCGCGCGTATAGTCCTGGCGCGGGGCGTTGACGATTTGCTCCGTCGCGCCGATCTCGACCAGTCCCCCCTGCCGGAAGACGGCGATGCGCTCGGCGAGTTCGGCGGCCAGCGCGATGTCGTGGCTGATGAACAACAACGTCATGCCATCCTCCGCCGCCAATTGCCGGATCAGCGCGACGATCTCGGCCTGCACGATGGTGTCCAGCGCGCTGGTCGCCTCGTCGGCGATCAGCAGTTTGGGTCCGGCCGCAATCGCGGCGGCAATTGCCACGCGCTGCTTCTGGCCACCGGAGAGTTGGTGCGGGAAGGCGCGCATGGCCGAGGCTGGGTCTGGCAGGCGGACGCGTTCGAGCAGGGTTTTGGCTTTGGCGTAGGCTTGTGGCCAGTCGAGGCCGAGTTGGGTGCGGGCGACTTCGGCGATTTGTTTGCCGACGGGCATCACGGGGTCGAGGCTGGCGGATGGGTCCTGGAAGACGAAGCCGATGTCGCGGCCGGGGAGGGGGGACTTGTCGCCAGGACGGGAAGGGTGGAGCTCTACGGCGCCCCCCTCTGTCCTGCCGGACATCTCCCCCACTTGGGGGGAGATTAGGCCGTCACTTCCGCTCTCGCCAATCTCTGAGGCCGCTGGGAAGGTGCCGGCGACGTAGCTGCCAATCTCCCCCCTTGTGGGGGAGATGTCCGGCAGGACAGAGGGGGGCGCGAAGGAATGAGACGATTCCGATATGTACCAATCGATGCGACCTTCGACCTTGGCGCTTGCCGGCAGCAACCCCGCAATCGCCAGCGCCAGTGTGCTCTTGCCTGAACCGCTCTCGCCGATGATCGCCAGGCGCTCGCCAGCAACGACATCAAGGCTGATGCCGTCCAGTGCCGCCACCTCGGTCCCATCCCGCCGATAGTGCACCGAGAGGTTGCGGATTTCAGCCAGCGCGGTCACGACAGGCTCCTCCTCACGGCCGCCGTCTCGACCACACCTTCGCCGGCGAGATAGACGCCGAGCACAGTCAATACCAAAGCGATGCCCGGAACGATCGACAAGAACGGCGCAGTGCGCAGCACGGTGCGGCCTTCGGCGATCATGCCGCCCCAGGTGACGCGGTTGGGGTCGCCGAGACCGAGGAAGGAAAGTGCTGCTTCGGTGAGGATCGCGGCGGCGACGATTACCGAGGACAGCGCCAGCACCGGCGGCAAGGCGTTGGGCAACACTTCGCGGAAAGCGATTTCGAGCGGATGCATGCCGATGACGCGGGCGCCGGCGACATAGTCGCGCTCGCGGATCGACAGCACTTCCGCGCGGGCGACACGAGCGGGGCCGGTCCAGGCGCCGAGCGCGATGGCTGCGACCACGACCCCGAGCGACGGGCCGACAACGCTGACGAAAGCAAGCGCCAGAAGAAAACTCGGCACGGTCTGGAAGGCATCGGTGATGCGCATCAGCACTTCGTCGACGACCCCGCCGGCAAAGCCGGCCAGCGTGCCGACGACCGCGCCGATGAGGAGTGCTGCCGCAGCAGCCGCCAGCCCGACCGCCAGCGAGGTGCGGGCGCCGTGGAACAATTCGGCCAGCACATCGCGGCCGAGTCGGTCAGTGCCGAGCGGCAGCGACCAGTCATGGAACGGCGGCAGCAGCGCCGGACCGGCGATGGCTTGAGGGTCGCCGGGGAAAAGCAGCGACGCAAACAGCGCCATGGCGAAAAGCACGCCCAGGATGATCGCGCCGGCGAGCGTTTCCGGCCGGTGCAGGAACCGGTTGAGCGGGCTCACGCGCCGGCCTCGCTGGCGCCGACGCGCGGGTCGAGAAAGGCGTACGCGATGTCGACGGCAAGATTGATGGCAATGACCAGCACGGCGCTGGTGAGGATTATGCCGAGGAGCAGCGGTGTGTCGCGCGAAGCCACCGCTTCCTGCGCCAACCGGCCAAGGCCGGGCACGGCAAAGACACTCTCGATGACGACGCTGCCGCCCAGCATCTGCGCTGATTGCAGGCCGAGCATGGTGATGAGCGGTAAGAGCGCGTTGCGGGCGACATGGGCAAACACGACGCGGCGGCGCGACAGCCCCCTGGCGCGGGCGGCGAGGACAAAATCCTGCCGCCAGGCCTCGGCCATGCCGGCGCGCATCATGCGCAGATACAGCGCGAAATAAATGAAGCCGAGCGCGGAAACCGGCAGTACGAGATGGACAGCGATGTCGGCGGCGCGGGCGAAGCCGGTCTTTTCGGAGGCCAGGCTCTCGATGCCACCGATCGGCAACCAGCGCAGGTCGACGGCAAAGACGACGATGAGCACCAGGCCGAGCCAGAAGCCTGGCACCGCATAGAGCGCGAGTGAGCCGATGGACAGGAAGCGGTCGCGCAGACTGCCGGGTTTCGCGCCGGCATAGATGCCGAGCGCCGAGCCCAAGCCGAAGGAGAGCGCGGTGGCGCTGACCATCAGGAGGAGCGTGGTGGGCAGACGCTCGAGAATGACGTCGCGGATCGGCCTGGAGAAAGTAACGGACTGGCCGAGATCGAGGTGCAGCAGCGCCCAGATATAGTTGGCGAGCCGTGTCAGTTCCGACTGGTCGAGGCCCCAGCGATGACGCAGCAATTCGATCATGCCGGCATCGCCGCCGGTCGAGACGATATAGGCGTCGACGGCGTCACCGGGGGCGGCTTCGAGCAAAAGGAAGGTGCCGATGATGACGATCAGCAGCACGAAGATGCTGCCGACGAGACGGCGGCGAATGAGGGTGAGGGCGCGGGTCATGGGGAAAGGGCGCCGCCCGCAAGCATTTGAAGTTGCGCTCTACGGCGCCCCCCTCTGTCCTGCCGGACATCTCCCCCACAAGGGGGGAGATCAGCTGTCATCGCTGCCTTCGCCAATCTCCAACGTTGCAGGACTGAGCGGGCGGCAGAAACTGCCAATCTCCCCCCTCGTGGGGGAGATGTCCGGCAGGACAGAGGGGGGCGCGAAGGAACTCTCATCCCTGATGATGAGCACTCGCTCAAACGATGCGCAAGCATCGCGTGCGGCTCGCGCTAGCCCGCCAGATACGTGTCCGCCCAGTTCGAAACCGCCCAGCGCGGATTGTTGGCTATGTTGCCCACCGTATCGCGCGCGACGCTGATGAAACTCCACTCCGCGACGTTGATCAGCGGCAGGTCGGCGGCCACCTCCTTCTGGAATTCCTTGTAGAGGTCGGTGCGCGCTGCGGTGTCGAGCGTTTCCGATGCCTTGGCGATCAGCGCATCGAGCGCATCGTTCTTGTAGCCGCCCTGGTTGGAGAACGGCACGCCGTCGGGAATGCCGCTTTGCACCAGGATGGTGGTCGAGATCGCCGGGTCGCCGCGGAACACTGGCGGACCGACGGCGAGGTCGAAGGCGTGGTCGGTGTAGACCGCCTTGATGTGCGCGGGCGCATCGTTGTTGACGATCTCGGCATCGATGCCGATCACCGCCAGCGCCTGGCGCAGATAGTCGCCGAACTGCTTGGTCTCGTTGAAATAGGGCGCCGGCAGGAGCTTCACCGCAAACCGCTTGCCATCATCGGCTTTGGCGTAGCCGGCCTCGTCGAGCAGCGCGTTGGCCTTGGCGACGTCGAACGGATAGGTCGGCACGTCGGCGGTGTAGAATTGCGGATCGTTCTTCGGCACCGGGCCGGTGGCGGTCGCGGCATAGCCGAGGAATACCGTCTTGACGACGAAATCCTTGTCGATGGCATGCGCGATCGCCTGGCGCACCTTCACGTCGGCGAGTTCCTTGCGGCGATGGTTGATCTCGACGACCAGCTGATAGGTGAGCCCCTCATAGCCCTTGGAGATGACCTTCAGGCCCGGCACTTTCGAGATACGATCGAGGTCGGCTAGCGGCACGGCGGAGAAGGCGGCGAGCTGGATCTCTTCGGCCTCGAGCGCGGCCGCCGCCGACGTGCGGTCGGGCAGCACCTGATAGATGATTTCGTCGAGATAGGGCTCGTCCTTGCCCCAGTAGTCCGCATTCCTGGTCAGCTTGTAATACTGGCCGGCCTTGTACTCGCCGAACTTGAACGGGCCGGTGCCGATCGGCGCGTTGTTGGCCGGGTTGTCCTCGATCTTGCCGACCTCATAGATGTGCTTCGGCACCACGCTCGACAGCGCCGGCAAGGCATTGCGGATCAGCTGGAATGGCGTCGGCTTGGCGAATTTGAACACGGCGGTGAAGTCGTCCGGGGTGTCGACGGCGGCCAGATCCTTGAACACTATGCGGCCGAGATTTTGCAGCGGCTTCCAGACCTGCAGCGCCGAGAAGGCGACGTCCGCCGAGGTAAACGGCTTGCCGTCATGCCATTTGACGCCGTCGCGCAGTTTGAAGGTTACGGACAGCCCGTCGGCGGCGCCTTCCCAGGAGAGCGCCAGGCGCGGCTCGAGCCCATCCTTGCCGTCAAACGAGGCTTCGGCCAGGGTCTCGACGATCTTGCTGGAGATGAAGAAAACGCCGTTGGAGGCGACAATCGCCGGATTGAGATTGCGCGGTTCGGAATCGGCGGCAAGCACGAGCCGGCCGCCCTTCTTCGGCGTCTGTGCCCAGCCAAATGCCGGCATGGCGGTGGAGGCCAGCAACAGGGCTGAGCCCGAAAGCAGCGTGCGTCTGGAAATATCTGACATGATCGAACTCCGTCCTCTCCGCGACCCTGCCGGGCGCGCCAATCCCCCTCGGATACCAGCGGGTCCGCCAGCCTCCTTGTAGCGCCGATTATGGGCCTTGTCCGGGGTTTCGCCAGAGACGGAATTGGCGCATCCTTGCTTGGCTTTGAAATTTTCATCCGCTGGACCAGTTACAAGCAGTGGCTCCAACTGATCATCCTGGTAGGACCAGATAGGCTGGGTAGCCGACGAATGACGGCTTGGTGACTGGCCCGGTGACGCCATTTCCCTGTTTCTGGCTGGACCAGAGTGAGCAAAATGGTGCAGATTTGATCGACAGCCAAGGGATCGGGCGCAACGCGACCGACGATCCCAAGCAATCAGGGAGAGAGATATGAACATTGCCCCGGGCAAGAGCGCCGTCAGCAACATCCCGTTCGACCAGGCGAGGGTCGACCGGCTGATGGAGGAGGCTGGCATCGATGTGCTGCTGGCGACGTCCAAACACAACACGCAATATCTGCTCGGCGGCTACAAGTTCATCTTCTTCGCTGCCATGGATGCGATCGGCCACAGCCGCTATCTGCCTGTCGTCGTCTACGAGAAGGGCGGGCCGGAGCACGCGGCCTATATCGGCAACCGGATGGAAGGCGCCGAGCATCAGAACAATCCGTTCTGGACGCCGACGCTGCATGCGGCCTGCTGGGGCACGCTCGACGCCGCCAATCTTGCGGTCGAGCATATCGGCAAGATCGGCAAGGCCGGCGCCCGCATAGGCATCGAGCCGGCATTCCTGCCGTCCGATGCCTATGCGCTGATACGCAAGGCGCTGCCGGACGCCAAGCTGATCGACGCGACCGACATGCTGGAGCGGATGCGCGCCATCAAGACAGAGGCCGAGCTGGAGAAGCTGCGCATCGCTTCAGAGCTGATCACCGATTCCATGCTGGCGACCATCCAATGGGCGCGCGAAGGCACGACCAAGGCCGAGATGATCGAGCAGCTGCGGCGCGAGGAGACCAATCGCGGCGCGCATTTCGAATATTGCCTGCTGACGCTGGGCGCCAGCCACAACCGCGCCGCCTCGCCGCAGGCGTGGAAAAAGGGCGAGGTGCTGTCGATCGATTCCGGTGGCAATTATCACGGCTACATCGGCGACCTCTGCCGCATGGGCATTCTGGGCGAGCCGGACGCCGAACTTGAGGACCTGCTGGCCGAGGTCGAGACAGTGCAGCAGGCGGCCTTTTCGAAGGTCAGAGCCGGTACTATCGGCGGTGACATGATTTCGCATGCGGAGGGCGTGCTGAAGGCGTCTAAGGTCGCTTCCTATACGGATTTCTTCGCCCACGGCATGGGCCTGATCACGCATGAAGCGCCGTTCCTGATGACCAATCATCCGGTCACCTATGAAGGCACCTATGCTGCCAAGCCGCTGGAGACGAACATGGTGCTGTCGGTGGAGACGACCATGCTCCACCCGACGCGGGGGTTCATCAAGCTGGAGGACACGGTTGCGGTGACGGATGCGGGGTATGTGATGTTTGGTGATCGGGCCAGGGGGTGGAACCGAGGTGGGGTTTCATAGGGCCGAAAGTCGGCGCCGCCCCTCATCCGCCTGCCGGCACCTTCTCCCCGTAGAACGGGGAGAAGAAGGCAGCTTCGGCGATTGATGAAAGTGTCTTTCTCCCCGTCACTATACGGGGAGAAATGTCCGGCAGGACAATGAGGGGCAGCGCTACCCCACGAGGGCTACTTCCCCGGTGCAATCAGCCTGAAATCCGGCAACTCCCGCAACACCAGTTCCGGTCCGGCTGGTGAATACACGACGAACAGCTGCATCGGCGCATCGCCCGTGTTCAGCGTCGAATGGAAGCGGCTTTCCGGTACATAGATGGTGCAGCCGGGACCGACCTTGGCGACGACCGGATTGCCTTGGTCGTCCTCGACCATCTGCTCGCCATTCCCCGAAATGACAAAGATGATTTCTTCCGCGCCGGGGTGATTGTGGCGGGTGTGGCCCTTGCCTGAGGGCAGGTCGACGACGCCGCCGGAAAAGCGCGTCGCGCCATTCACTTCCGGAGCGACCGTCAGCGCCAGTTTGCCCCAGTCGAAGCCGAAGGCGCTGACGTCCTTCGGGTAGACAAACACCTTGCTCTTGTCGGTCATCTCTCATCCCTTCTTTTTCTTCTGGTCGTGCAGCGTGACGGCTTTGAAATCTGCCGTCTGCCTGGCGATCGCGGCTTCGGCCGGCAGCCGTTCCATCGAGCTTGCGCCATAGAAGCCATGCAGGCCTTTGCAGCGGTCGAGTATGTAGCGGGCGTCGTCTGGCATCGAGATCGGTCCGCCATGGCAAAGCAGGACGACATCCTTGCGCACCGAACGCGCGGCGTTGGCGATGGCGTCGATCTGGACAACGCAGTCGTCGAGCGACTTGGCCGACGTCGCGCCAATCGAGCCGCCGGTCGTCACCCCCATGTGGGCGACGATGATGTCGGCGCCGGCTCGTGCCATGGCGCGGGCCTCATCGGGGTTGAAGACGTAGGGCGTGGTCAACAGGTCGAGCTTGTGCGCCTCGGCGATCATGTCGACCTCGAGGCCGAAGCCCATGCCGGTCTCCTCGAAGCTCTGCCGCATGCTGCCGTCGAACAGGCCGATGGTGGGGAAATTCTGCACGCCGGAAAAGCCCATCGTCTTCAGCTCAGCTAGGAGCAGCGGCATGATGACGAAGGGATCGGTGCCGTTGACGCCGGCCAGCACCGGCGTCTTCTTGACCACCGGCAGCACCTCATAGGCCATTTCCTTGACGATCTCGTTGGCGTTGCCATAGGCAAGCAGGCCAGCGGCCGAGCCGCGCCCCGCCATGCGGTAGCGGCCGGAATTGTAGATGATGATCAGGTCGATGCCGCCGGCTTCCTCGGCCTTGGCCGACAGGCCGGTGCCGGCGCCGCCGCCGACGATCGGCACGCCGTCGGCGATCATCGCCCTGAACTTCTTCAATATGTCTTTGCGCGGTATGGCAGCCATGTCTGGGCTCTCACTGTCTGGCGATGTCGAGGAAGGCCGCGGTTGCGGCCTTGGCAAATTTCGGGTCGTTGATGTGCAGCGGCAGCCGCGTGACGCGGCGCGTGGCATTCGGCTTGATGGTGCGCTCTATGACATCGAACAGGACGGCGTCGGCTTGCGGGTCGAAAAAGGCGCCGCCCTCGATGTCGAGCGCCGAGACGCCTTTTTCCGGGATCAGGAAATGCACCGGTCCCGCGCAGCGGCTCAGCTTCTCGCCAATCCATTCGCCGATGCTGCGGCATTCATCGGCTGTGGTCCGCATCAGCGTGACGTTGGGGTTGTGCTCGTAAAACAGCCGGCCCCGATATTTCTCAGGAATGGTCGGCGGCGCCCAGAAGTTGACCATGTCGAGCGCGCCGACCGAGCCGACATAGGGCAGCTTGGTGCGGGCGATGGCGCCGAAGCGATCCTCCGTCGCCGGCAGTACGCCGCCGAACAGCAGGTCGCAGACTTCCGTCGTGGTGATGTCGATGACACCGGCGAGCAGGCCGCTGTCGGCCAGCTTCTCCATCGAGCGGCCGCCGGTGCCGGTGGCGTGGAAGACCATGCAGTCGTAGTCTGCCCGCAGCTGGTCGGCTATGGCTGTCACGCACGGGGTGGTGACGCCGAACATGGTGAGCCCGAGCGCCGGCTTGCCGGTCGCGGCCGGCGCGGGGCTCGCAGCCATACCCGCTATGGCCTGCGCCGCATTGTGCAACACGACACGCGACAGCCGGTTGAGGCCGGCCATGTCGGTCACCGAGGGCATCATGATGATGTCGGAGACGTCGACATAGGGTGCGGTGTCGCCGGAGGCGAGCGTCGAGACCATGATCTTCGGAACGCCCAGCGGCAGTGCGCGCATGCCGGATGTGATGATCGATGTGCCGCCACCGCCACCGATACCGATGATGCCGGCTACGTCGTTGCGCGACTGGATGAAGCTGGTGAAAGCGGCGCCCATGCCGGCCACTGCCGTGCCGCGATCGTCGATGCCGAGCACGCTGCCGGCTCCGCCCGGGTGATGCGCGGCGACCTCGCTGGCTGGAACATCGACCGGCACGGTGGCGCCGCGCGTGCCGATGTCGACGCGGGCAACCGAACTGCCGGTGGCGGCAATCGTGTCGGCCAGGAAGGCAAGTTCCTCGCCCTTGGTGTCGGCGGTGCCCACCACATAGATGCGGTTCATCGCGTTCCCCGTCTTCGGTGTGCTGGGTCTGGCCGCGAAGGCCATTGCAATTTTTTGAGACGCGCGTATCGTATTGACATGAATGTCTCACGTCAACAAGCCGCAGTGAACGACGACGCCAGTGAGGCGGTCGAACGCGGCCCACGTGCCCGCACAAAACGACTGATGCTGGAGACGGCGACGCGGCTGATGCAGGCGGGCGTCACGCCCTCGGTCAGCGAAGTCGCGGAGGCGGCTGAAGTCTCGCGCGCCACCGCTTATCGCTATTTCCCGAGCCAGGCAGCCCTGGTGCAGGCCGTGGTCGACGAGGGGCTCGGGCCGATCCTGACCTGGCAATCGGCTTCGAAAGATCCGCAACGCCGCGTCGCCGAATTGTTCGACACCGCCATGCCGCGCATCGAGGCTTTCGAGGCAACCTTCAAGGCAGCGTTGAAACTGTCGCTCGACCAGTGGGCGCAGCGCCAGGCGGGCACGCTGGGGGGCGAACCGCAGTTCACACGCGGTCATCGCGTCCAGCTGTTGAAGGATGCCATCACTCCGCTCAAGGGCCAGTTGTCGCCGCGCGAATTCAAGCGCCTGGCGCAGGCGCTGTCGATGATGTTCGGCGTCGAATTGCTGATCGTGCTAAAGGACATATGGGGGCTCGACAGCCGCGGCATGCGGTCAGTCGCGCAATGGGCGGCGGGCGCCCTGGTGCGCGCCGCGATAGTGGAATCGATGACAGAAGCGGATGCGGTTCGGCCGGCGGCAGCGACGAAATAGCGCCAATCTGGTTCGACCAGATTTGCGCGACCACTACTGATGGTAACCAGGATGTAGGTGCCGAAACAAGGCTCTCCTATATCAAGGAGTAGGAAAATTAAGGGAAAACAGTCAGATACATGGGGAATCCGGTTATACAAGCTCCGGCTGTGGTCCAAGAAAGAGCTTGACGGCTATCCAAAATTGGTAATACCAGATCAGGACAGAAAAAGCGGATCGAAAGTGAGAGCTGCGGTCCATTTTCCGGCGAAGCGAGGAGGCTTGGAACCGGAAAGGTGCGATCTCGGAGGAACTACCAGGGCCGGCCCCGTTGCCGGCTCGCATGATACGGTAGAATGCGCACAAGGGAGGAAACATTATGCGCAAGACAATGACCAGCCTGCTTGCTGGTATCGGCTTAGTGCTTGCCTGCGGAACGTCCGTTTACGCGCAGGATAAATCACTCACCATCTTCTGGGCGGAATGGGATCCGGCCAATTACCTGCAGGAACTCGGCAACGAGTACGAGAAGGAAACCGGCGTCAAGATTACGGTGGAAACCACACCGTGGCCCGACTTCCAGACCAAGGCCTTCACCGAGTTCAACGCCCATGGCGACGCCTATGATATGGTCGTCGGCGATTCGCAATGGCTCGGCGCCGGCTCGACTGGTGGCCACTATGTCGACCTGACCGACTTCTTCAACAAGCACAAGGTCGGCGAAGTAATGGCGCCGGCTACGGTGAAATACTATGCCGAATATCCGGGCGGCAGCAGCAAGTACTGGGCCATTCCGCTCGAAGGCGACGCCGTCGGCTGGTCCTATCGCAAGGACTGGTTCGAAGACCCCAAGGAAAAGGAAGCCTTCAAGGCCAAATATGGCTACGATCTCGACGTGCCGAAGGATTTCAAGGCGCTGCGCGACATCGCCGAATTCTTCCACCGGCCGGATCAGAAGCGATACGGCATCGCCATCTACACCGACAATTCCTATGACGCGATGGCGATGGGTTTTGAGAACGCGTTGTTCTCCTTTGGCGGCGAGCTGGGTGACTATAAGACCTACAAGGTCGATGGCTTCATCAACTCCGACAAGGCGATCGCGGCGCTCGACGCCTACAAGGAACTCTACAAGTTCACCCCTCCGGGCTGGGCCAAGTCGTTTTTCGTCGAGGACAACCAGGCCATCACTGAAAACCTGGCCGCGATGAGCATGAACTACTTCGCGTTCTTCCCCTCGCTGATTAACGAGGCGTCGAACCCGAACGCCAAGAACACCGGCTTCTTCGCCAATCCCCCGGGCCCGAACGGCGATCAGTTCGCCGCACTCGGCGGCCAGGGTATCTCCATCGTCTCCTACTCGCAGAAGCAGGAAGAGGCGACGAAGTTCCTTGAATGGTTCATCAAGGACGAGACCCAGAAGAAGTGGGCAGCGCTTGGCGGCTACACCTGCAGTGCCGCCGTGCTCAAGTCGGACGAATTCCAGAACGCCACGCCGTACAACAAGGCCTTCTACGAGACCATGTTCAAGGTGAAGGATTTCTGGGCGGTGCCGGAATATGCAGAACTGCTGCAGCAGCTCAACCAGCGCGTCTACCCCTACATGATCGGCGGCGAAGGCACCGCCAAGGAAACGCTGGACGCGCTCGCAGGCGACTGGAACGCGACGTTCAAGAAATACGGCCGCGGGCAGTAACCGACATCTTCACGGAGGGGGCGATTGGTGCCTCCTCCGTTTTCTTTTTTGAACCGGGAGCAGGGTCTTGGCGACCACGATGATCACCACGCTAGACAGGTCCTCACGAGCCGCCGCACGCGGCCTCAGCGACATGTCGATCCGCAATCTCTTCATCATTCCGACGATCCTGTTCCTGATCGTCTTCAACATCTTCCCGCTGATCTATTCGCTGGGTTATTCCTTCACCGATTTCCGCGCGTCGACCAATGCGGCGGCGAATTTCGTTGGGCTGCAGAATTATCGCGACCTGCTCAACGACCCGTATGTGTGGTCCAATTTCGCCATCACCGCGAAATACGTCATCATCTCGGTCGCCGGTCAGCTGCTGGTCGGCTTTGGCGTCGCCATGCTGCTCAACCGCGACATTCCGCTGAAGGGCTTGCTGACGACGCTGCTTCTGTTGCCGATGATGCTGTCGATGGCGGTCGTCGGCCTGTTCTGGAAACTGCTCTACGATCCGTCTTTCGGCATCATCAACTATGCGCTCGGCCTCGGCACCTTCGAATGGCTATCGAATCCGAAAATGGCGCTCTATGCGGTTGCGCTTACCGACATCTGGATGTGGTCGCCCTTCGTCATGCTGCTGTCGCTGGCCGGCCTCTCGGCGGTGCCGAAGCATCTCTACGAGGCGGCGGCGATCGACCGCGCCGGGCCGTTCTACACCTTCTTTCGCATCACGCTGCCGCTGGTCGCGCCGATCCTGATGATCGCGGTCATCTTCCGCACCATGGAGGCATTTAAGACCTTCGATCTCGCCTACATCCTGACCAGCCAGCCGACGGCCGAACTGATTTCGATCCGGCTCTACAAGATGGCGTTCCAGGAATGGCAGACCGGGCGGTCCTGCGCACTCGCCTACATCGTGCTGATCATGGTGCTGGCGATTACCAACATCTACGTCAAATACCTCAACAAGGTGAAGGAGCGCTGAGATGGCCGCCGTCCGCACTTCTTCCGAAATCGGCTTCAACCGCGTTGCAATCGTCGCCGTCCTGTTGGTGACGATCATCTTTCTGGCGCCGATCTACTGGATTGCCTCGACGGCATTCAAGCCGCGCAACCTTGCCACCACCATTCCGCCGACGGTCGTCTTCCAGCCGGAAATATCGCCCTTCGTCAAGCTGTTCACCAAGCGCTCGCAACTGCGCAACCCAGCGTCGCCGGAGGAGTATGCAGCCGCGCCCTGGTGGGAGCGCGTCGTCTTCGACGGCGGCGAAAAGATCGTGCGTGACGGCAAGGGCCAGGTGCAGTGGTCCGGCTATCCGAGTCGCTTCATGAACTCGTTGATCGTGGCCATAACCTCGACGGTACTGGCGGTCGGCATGGGCACCTTCACCGCCTACGGCTTCTCGCGCTTCAAGGTGAAGGGAGAGGCGGATCTGCTCTTCTTCATCCTGTCGACGCGCATGCTGCCGCCGGTGGTCGTCGCCATCCCCATGTTCCTGATGTACCGGGCGGTCGGCCTCAACGATTCCCACCTCGGCCTGATAATCCTCTACACCGCTTTCAACCTGTCCTTCTCGGTCTGGCTGATGAAAGGCTTCATGGACGAGATCCCGAAGGAATACGAGGAGGCCGCCCTGGTCGACGGCTATACGCGCATGGAAGCCTTCTTCAAGATCGTGCTACCCGAGGCCGCAACCGGCATCGCCGCCACCGCCGTCTTCTGCTTTATCACGGCGTGGAACGAATATGCCTTCGCGCTGATCATGACCAGCCGCCGCGCGCAGACCGCGCCGCCTTTCATCCCCAGCCAGGTCGGCTCCGGCCTGCCGGACTGGACGGTGATTGCGGCAGGCACTTTCCTGTTCCTGCTGCCGGTTGCCATTTTCACCTTCCTGCTCCGCAATCATCTGTTGCGCGGCATGTCCTTCGGAGCGATCCGCAAATGAGCTTTCGAGCCATCAACCAGAAATATCTCGAACCCGGCTCGCAGATCCTGATGGTGCTCGGCATCGTCGCGCTCTGCCAGCCCTGGAACATGCTGCTGCACACCTATGGTCTGACCATCATCCTGATCGGCCTGATCGGCTTCAACATCACCTCGAAGATCGCGCCGGAAGAGAAGGCCGGCACTGGCCACGGCGCGGACGAACCGGCGCGAAATCCGGGAGCACCGCATTGACCCAGATCGAGCTTCGCGGCGTCCAGAAATTCTTCGGCGCCGTCCAGGTCATCAAGGACCTCAACCTCAAAATCGACGACAACGAGTTCATCGTGCTGCTCGGCCAGTCCGGCTGCGGCAAGACGACGACGCTGCGCGCCATTGCCGGGCTGGAGACGATCGATGGCGGCGATATACTGATCGACGGCAAGCCGGTGCAGCACCTCAAGGCCGCCGACCGCGACATCGCCATGGTGTTCCAGTCATTCTCGCTCTATCCGCATATGAGCGTCTACGAGAATGTTGCTTTCCCACTCAGGGCAACGCGAAAGAGCAAGGCTGAGATCGACCAGGAAGTGCGCTCGGTCGCCAAGACGCTGCAGATCACCGACCTCCTGGCCAAGAAGCCGTCGGCGCTGTCGGGCGGCGACATGCAGCGCGTCGCTATCGGCAGGGCGCTGGTGCGGCGCCCGAAGGCGATGCTGATGGACGAACCGATCGGCGCGCTCGACGCCAAATTGCGCGAAGAGATGCGCGCCGAGATCAAGCGGCTGCACATCAAGCAGGGCTCGACCACCATCTATGTCACGCATGACCAGATCGAGGCGATGAGCCTCGCCGATCGCATTGTCATCATGCATGAGGGCGTGTTGCAGCAGGTTGGCTCGCCAGACGAGGTCTATTCGCATCCGGCCAATCTGTTCGTGGCGCAGTTCGTCGGCAGCCCGGTGATGAATGTCGCCGATGCGTCGGTCGCAGAAACGGCTTCCTCGGCCTCGGTCACGGTCGGCGGCGCTGCCGCCGGTTTCGAATTCCCGCGCGCGCTTTTGTCCAAGCTCAACGGACATGCCGGCGGCCAGCTGGCGCTCGGCATCCGGCCCGAAGGCGTGCTGGTGCGCCATGAAGCGGCGGAAGGCTTCCTGCCGGTCGAGACGCAGATCGTCGAGCCGCTCGGCTCCTTCGACATCGTCGACCTCATGGTCGGCACAAAGATGCTGCGCGCCCGCACCAAGAGCGGCTTCGTCGGCGGTCCCGGCGAAAAGGTCTTCGCCAGGATCGATCCGACGCAGGCGCATTTCTTCGACACAGCAAGCGGCAAGTCGCTCGAGGTGAGGCTCTGATGGCGCATATCCAGCTCAAGAATATCTCGAAGAGCTTCGGCAATCACACCGCGCTGACCGGGCTCAATCTCGAGATCGCCGATGGCGAGTTCTTCGTGCTGCTCGGCGAGACAGGCGCGGGCAAGACGACGACGCTGCGCATGGTCGCCGGTTTGGAAAAGCCGACTGAGGGCCAGGTATTCATCGACGGCGTCGATGTCGCCGACTGGGGCGCTGCCGAGCGCGACGTGGCGCTGGTGCTGCAGCAATATTCGCTCTACCCGCGCTACACCGTGCGCGAGAACCTTGAATTCCCACTGAAGCCGAAGATCCGCCGGCTGCCGGATGCCGAGATCAAGGACCGCGTTGCGCGGGCCGCCAAGACACTGCGGATCGAGCATCTGCTCGACCGCAAGACCGATCGCCTTTCGGGCGGCGAGATGCAGCGCGTCTCGATCGGCCGCGCCATTGTGCGCAAGCCGCGCGTGTTCCTGATGGACGAGCCGCTGTCGGCGCTCGACGCCAAATTGCGCGAGGCGCTGCGCACGGAACTGAAGAACCTGCAGATACAGCTCGGCGCCACCTTCCTGTTCGTCACCCACGACCAGATCGAGGCGATGTCGATGGGCGACAAGGTCGGCGTGTTGAACCACGGCCGCATCGTGCAGACCGGCACGCCGCACGAGATCTACAACAATCCGCGCGATACCTATGTGGCGAGCTTCGTCGGCTCGCCGCCGATGAACCTCATCGACGGCCGGCTGGTGGATAATCGCGCGGTGATGGCGCCGATGAATTTCGAGCTGCCGCTTACCAAGACGGCCGCGGCGACGGAGGGGCGCCCGCTCGTCTTCGGCATCCGTCCGGAAGACGTCTATCTCGAGAGCGGCGCGCCGGTCGAGGCACGCGTCCATGATGTCGAGAACCATGGCGTCGAAAAGATCCTGACGCTCAGGGTCGGCGACACGACGCTGCGCGCCACCGTGCCGGCCAGGACCGATGTGGCGATCGAGCAATCGGTGCGCTTCGCGTGGAATGCGGACAAGGTCGTGCTGTTCGACAAGGGCAGCGGCGTAAGCCTGCGGCACGCCAGCTAGGCTCCCCTGCAGACTTAAGCCGGCGCCAATCCGCTGGCGAAAATCTGCAGGCGCCTTCTATTTCTGGAAATAGGTCGCGTAGGGCGTGTCGTTGATCAGCAGGATCACGCACTCCGTCTCCGACAGGCAGGCGTCGTCGTGCATCTCATTGGCCTTTTGGGTCCAGTAGGACCCTGGCGGCAGTTCGACCTTGGTCGCTCTTCGCCGCCCTCCATCTGCCAATGCGCCCACAGCCCCTTGATGACCACCGCGCGGTAGTCGGCGGTGTGCGCATGGACCGGCGCGCGCCAGCAACGGCCCGACTGCCATCACGGTTGTCGGGCCGTTGTCATGATGAGAGGTAACCAACTGTTCAGACCGCGCGGCCGTCAAAATCGAAGATCGACAGGCCGGCAGGATCGATATCCACGACACAGTTGAGGTTGACATAGGCGCTGCGTTCGCTGCCCCGACGGACGTCCTCGGCAAAAGGATGGATGCCGCAGGTGCGGCAGAAGCGATGCGACATTGCGTGATTGCCGAAGGTATAGGTGCCGAGATCGTCGCCCCACGCCAGCACCGTCAGGCTGTCATGCGGGATGGCGGCCAACAGCGCACCCTTGCGCGAGCAGATCGAGCAATTGCACCGCACCGCGCCGGTCAGCTCCGCCTTGAATTCGAACGCAACCTTGCCGCAATGGCAGCTGCCTTTGTACAGCATCAGTCTCTTCCTATCGCTGGCAGGTGCAAAGGCACGCTGGCCGGGTTATCCCTTCCGCGGGCCCAACCGGCCGCTTGAACTCTCTGTGCTTGCTTTAAAGACGTTGCATCCTGGCGGAGTCCGACATCGACATGCAATCAATCCGCGATCATCTCGAAATCATCCTGTCACGTCTTGCCAATCGTGCGGCAGACGAGAGGGTCTACACAAAGCTCTATGCCGAGGCCGCGCGGGCCGCGGCCGATGCCAGCGATGCCCGCAAACGGGCCGGTGTGAGCCTCGGGCCGCTCGACGGCACCATTGTCTCGATCAAGGATCTGTTCGATGTCGCTGGCGAGTCGACCACGGCCGGTTCGCTGATGCTGAAGAACGCAGCATCTCCCCTGTGGGACGCGGCAATCGTCAGCCGGCTGCGGCAGGCCGGCGCGGTCATCATCGGCAAGACCAACATGACCGAATTCGCCTTCACCGCGATCGGCGACAACCTGCACTACGGCACACCCGGCAATGCGGCCGACGCCAGCCGCGTTCCCGGCGGCTCGTCCTCGGGCGCCGGCGTTTCCGTGGCCGAGGGCACATGCGACATCGCCATCGGCTCCGACACCGGCGGCTCGGTGCGCATCCCGGCATCGCTGAATGGCGTCGTCGGCTTCAAGCCGACGGCGCGGCGGGTGCCGCTGACCGGCGCCTTTCCCCTGTCCGCGACGCTGGATTCGATCGGGCCGCTGGCGCTGAGCGTCGCCGCCTGCGCGGTCGCCGATGCCGTCATGTCAGGGGACGAACTCCCGCCGCTGCATCTGCCGCTGTCACTTGCCGGCCTCCGCGTTGGCGTTCCGCGCGGTGTGCTGTTCGACGAGACGGAACCGGAAGTCGCGGCAGGCTTCGAGCGATGCCTGCGCGCGCTGGAGCAAAGCGGCGTGCGCATCGTCGACCTGTTGATCGACGATCTGATTGCCGAGATGCGCACAGCAACCAAACGTGCTTCGATCGCGTCGATGGAAGGTGCGGAGGTTCATGCCGACTGGCTGTCCATCGGTGCATCGGTGCCGGTTGACCCGCATGTCAGCGGCCCGCTTTCGCGGGCACTCGCCATCCCTGCTTCGGTCTATATCAGGACCATCCGCCGCCGCGGCGAGCTAGCCGCCGCCATGGCCGAGCGCCTCGCGTCGATCGATATGCTTGCCCTCCCGACCGTGCCGATCGTCGCGCCCTCGATCGCCACCATGGCCGGCGACGAAGCGCTGCGCAACAAGGCCGAAGGCCTGCTGTTGCGCAACACCCAGGTCGCCAACCAGTTCGACCTCTGCGCCATCTCGCTGCCGATGCCCGGCATGACGTTGCCGGCCGGGCTGATGCTGGTGGCGCGCAACGGCCAGGACCATTATTTGCTGCGCATCGCGGCTGAAGTGGAGCGGTTGTTCTGACCGGCGTCCAGTATCAGCGCGACGAGCAGTGCTTGCGTTCGCTGTCCTTGGCGGTGCGCAGGATGCCGGTCGCGACCAATGTCGGCAGGCTGTGCTGCTTGCCGTTCAAGCTGCGCGGCCGGTTCTCGATGGAACCTGCGACAACGAGCTTGCCGGCGTAGAGTTTGTCGGGAAGGTCGAGCGCCTTGTCCTGCTGCGGCAGGCCGTCAATATCGACCCACACGCCCTTGACGACCTTGCCAGTGGTGAGGTCAAGCGCACTAGTCGAAGGGCAGGGCGCCATCAGGCACCGCAGGCCGTTGTCGCAAGGCACGTAGCTGCCTTGCCCATCGGCCCGAGCCTCGGTAGCTGCCATGCAGATGCCGGCAATCAGAATAAGAATTCGGGTAGCGCTTTGGGCCATGTCGGCGAAGCTCGTCGCCAAATCCGGGAATATTGAGGCGGGTCGCAGAACCGTCAGTCTGCCGGAAACCGCCGGCGGTAGTGCTCGACCACATCGGGGTTGCGCAAATTGACCGGCAGCCGGTTGGCCAGCACCAGCAAGGTCTCGCCGGCAGCACCCACACCCATGCGCATCATCGACTGCTCGGTAATGCCAGCCATATGCGGGGTGACGATGACATTGTCGAAGCCGAAGTAAGGATGATTTGCCGGCAGCGGCTGCGTGGCAAAGACGTCGAGTGCGGCGCCGCCAATGCGGTCCTTGCGCAAGGCCTCGATCAGCGCCTCGTCTTCGATCACGGGCCCGCGCGAAATGTTGATCAAAAGCGCGTCGGGCTTCATGCGGGCAATGCGTTCGCGGTTGATCAGGCCGCGGGTTTCCGGCGTCAGCGGGCAGCACAAAACGATGATGTCGCTCTGTTCGACCAGCGCGTCGATCGACAGGAAGCCGATCCTGTCAGGCGCCGGCTGCATGCTGCGCGTCGTCGCCACCACGTTGAGACCGAAGCCGTGTGCGGCGATATGGGCGACCGCCTGACCGATAGCGCCGAAACCTATGATGCCGATGGTCTTGCCGGCGAGTTCGCTGGCATGGCTGGCGTGGTCGCGGCCGGCATTCCAGCCCCTGGCGCGCAGGTCGCGGTCGACCGAGCGGAAGCGGCGAAGCAGCGCCAGGGCTGCAAACATCACATATTCGGCGACCGAGCGCGCATTGACCGCCGGCACGTTGGCGACCAGGACGCCGGCTGCGGCCGCGGCCTCCATCGGCACCATATCGAGGCCGGCGCCGTGACGGACTGCTGCCCTAAGTTTGGTCGCGTTTTCGAACAGCGCCGGCGGCAGTGGCGCTCGCACAATGATGACGTCCGCGTTCTTCGCCTCGCTGGTCAGCGTGGCGGCATCGAGCGCTGAGGCGACGACGAGTTCGCCGGCGCCTACCAGCATGGCGGAGGCACGCGGATGCAGCGTGTGCGTCGACAGGATTCTGGGCATGGGGCACCTGTTTTTTGTCGCAATTCTCAAGGGAAAGCGCCACGCGCTTTTCCCGGGAAAAAGCGTTTTCACACTTTTCCTGGAATTGCTCTAGACCTTTTCGAGGGCGGTGGTTTTCTGCTCCATGCCGCGGCCCTCGATGATGCCCTTCCAGTAGCTTTCCGCGCCTTGCAGATGGGCGCTCATCAGCGCCTGGGCGAGGTTGCCGTCGCGGCGCAGCAACGCTTCGTAGATCTGGATATGCTCGGCATGCGAGCGCACTGAGCGCTCGGGATCGTTGAAGTAGATCGGCAGCCGTTGCTCGCCCATCAGATAATAGACGCTGCAGATGTTGTGGAAGACGCCGTTCTTGGTCGCCCGCACGATCTCGAGATGGAATTCGCGGTCCTCCTTGGCAAGGCCTTCGCCGGCGGCGATGCGCTCCTCGGAAGCTTTCAGGATTTCGCGCAGGCGCTCGAAATTCTCTTCGGTGGCGCGCGAACATGCGAGTTCGGCGGCCTTGATCTCGTGGATCTTGCGCAGCTCCACGGTTTCGTAGATCTGGACCGGATCGAGCGGCAGGCCCGCGCGGGCGAAAAGGGCCAAGGCTTCCACGCTGGCCTGCCGGGTGTCGACATAGATGCCGGATTTGGCGCGACGTTCGACGATGCGCATGGCTTCAAGAATGGCCAGCGCCTCGCGGATCTGGCCGCGGCTGACGCTGAAGTGCTCGGCCAGTTCGCGCTCCGAGGGCGTGCGGCCGGTCTCGTTGTCCGAATGGGAGAACAGATAGGCGGCGAGTTCGGCGAGAAGGTTCTTTTCTTTCATCGTCAACCGCGTTGCGCGTACGCCTCCAGGAACCGCTCCGAAATGGTGAATCCCAGACCCGGCTTTTCAGGGATCGCTATCATACCGTCCTTTGCTTCGACAGTCTCTTCGATAAGATCATGGATCATCGGGTTGGCGCCGAGCGAATATTCGACGGTGAAGCTAGCCGGCGAAGCAGCACAGACATGCAGGCCGGCAAAGAAGCAGGGCGCGCCGGCCCACAGATGCGGGGCAAAGCGAAGGTTGAAGGCGCTGGCGATGGTGCCGATCTTCATCGCCTCGCTGATGCCGCCGCAAAAGGCCGGATCGGGCTGGAAGATATCGGCCGATTTTAACACCGCGAGATCGCGGAAGGCGTAGCGTGTCGCCTCGCTTTCGCCGGTGGCGATCGGGATCGAACCCGAAGCGCGCACCTCGGCCATGCCTGCTTTGTCGTCGGCGATGACCGGCTCCTCGAACCAGGCGAGATCGAGATCGCCGGCGAGGCTGATGAAGCGTTTGGCCTCGGCCACCGTATAGGTGCCGTGAGCGTCGACCATCAGTTCCACATTCGGACCGACCGCCTGCCGTGCGGCGCGGACGCGGGCGGCGGAGATGTGCGGGGCGCCGTCCATGGCGCCAATGCGCATCTTCAGCGCCTTGAAGCCGCCCTTGGCGATGTACGATTTGAGTTGCTCGCCAATGGCGTCGGCGGCGGCCCAGCCGCCGGAGGCGTAGGCCTGCATGCGGTCGAGCTTGCGGCCGCCGATAAGCCGCCACACGGGCTGTCCGAGCGACTTGCCGAGGATATCCCACAACGCAATGTCGACGGCGCTGATCGCCGCAACGCTCATGCCGCGCCGTGCCAGTTGCGGCATGGCGTGGCCGGCATGCGCGGCGGTCTCGTGGCGCACGCCATTGTAGAGCATCTCCCAGATGATCCCGATATCGGCCGGGTCGCGGCCGATCAGCTGCGGCCCGACCTCATGGTTCAGCATGTGGACCAGCGCACCATAGCTGCCGGCGCTGCCGGCGGCGTTCTTGCCTTCGCCCCAGCCGACCAGCCCATCATCGGTCTCGATGCGCAGGATGGCGGCGTCGAAGGTCGTCACCTGGCCGAAGTCGCTGCGATGCTGCTTCGCGACTTCGATCGGTATGCGGACCCACCAGGCCTGGACGTTTCTGATGCGCATGGTCATCCCCGGCCCCGCCGCCGACAGGCGGAAGGGCGCATTCCAAGTCGGATCGGCTACTTGATCAGTGGCAGCAGCGTTTCGGCCGTGATGCGCATCTGGTCGGTGTAGAATTTCTCCGTCAGCACGCTGGAGCCGTGGTCCTGGATGAACTTCAGCTGTTCGGGCGAGATGTCGACCGGGTGGCGCTCGACCATGTCGGGATAGGGTGCTGCCGGCGTGCGGTCGACGGGCGCGACGAACTCGTTGGTCAGCGCGCCGTCATAGCCGACTTCCTTCAGCGTCTGCACGATCCGTGGCCAGTCGATCTGGCCGAGGCCGGCGGCGAAGCGGTTGTTGTCGGCGACGTGGAAATCGAACAGACGTTTGCCGACCTGGCGGATGGCGTCATGGACGTTAAATTCTTCCATGTGGATGTGGTAGGCGTCGAGACAGACGCCGCATTCGGGGCTGACCGCATCGGCGAGCGCGAGCGCCTGCGCGCCGCGGTTGAACAGATAGGTCTCGAAGCGGTTGAGCGGCTCGACGGCGATCTTGACGCCGACTTTCTTGGCATGGGTGAAGCACTCGCGGGTGGCGTCGACCACCCACTTCCATTCCTCGTCCTCGGTGCCGTCCGGCACCACCTTGCCGACGGTGGCGGGCACCAGCGTGATGATCTCGCCGTCGAGCTCGCTGATCATGGTCAGCACGTCCTTGACGTACTGCACCGAGCGTTCGCGCTGACCCTGGTCCCTGGCGGCCAGGTTGCGTTCGCCAAGCATCAGCGTCACCGCACCCCAGCAGCGGATGCCGTGTTCTTTCAGCAGCGCGCGGGTCTCTTTGGTCTTGTATTGCTCGGGCTCGCCGGAAATCTCGATCGACTCGTAGCCGAATTTCTTGATGCGTTTCAGCGTCACCTCCAACGGCTCCGCGCGCATCCAGTTGTGCGTCGAAAGATGCATGGTCTATCCTTCCCAGAATTCGTCTGCGCCAGTTCGCCTGCGACGCGCCTCGCCGAAGCGCGTCTCATGAATCCTCCCCAAGGCGCTCCAGCATTTTTACGCAAACTGGTTCGACCAATTGGGCCTGAATGGAGGTCTACAGCAAATTTTGTCGCGCGGCAAGAACTGCCGATGTGCGATCGCGATATCCATTTACTACATTGATTATGCTTGCATATGTTCTCTATTTTGGGGTGAGCCGGCTGCTGCGCTCATGAGTCAAATGGCTTGACCCATTTTCGGCATTTGGTAATACCAGAATGGCAAGTTGAGAATGCACATCACAAAAGACCAAAGAGGCTGGCCCTGCTTTCATCAGGCGCTATGCTTGGTTCTTGGAAAAATGAATTGGGAGGATGCCGATGCCGTCGACAATGAAGGGTCCGGGGCTGTTTCTGGCGCAGTTCGCGGGCGATGCCGCGCCATTCAATTCGCTGGCTTCGATCACCAAATGGGCGGCCGGTCTCGGCTACAAGGGCGTGCAGATCCCGACCTGGGATGCGCGCCTGTTCGACCTTGAGAAGGCGTCGTCTTCCAAGACCTATTGCGACGAGGTGAAAGGCATCTGTGCCGACGCAGGCGTCGAGATCACCGAACTGTCGACGCATCTTCAGGGGCAGTTGGTGGCGGTGCACCCCGCCTATGACGCGCAGATGGATGGCTTCGCGCCGCCGTCGGTGCACAACAATCCCAAGGCGCGGCAGAAATGGGCGGTCGAGCAGATGAAGTTCGGCGCCAAGGCATCGCGCAATCTCGGGCTGAATGCTTCGGTGTCATTCACCGGCTCGCTGGCTTTCCCTTACCTCTACCCCTTCCCGCAGCGGCCCGCCGGACTGATCGAGGAAGCATTCGGTGAGCTCGGCAAACGCTGGAAGCCGATCCTCGATGTCTACGAGGACAATGGTGTCGATGTCGGCTACGAGATTCATCCTTCCGAGGACGTGTTCGACGGCGCGACCTTCGAGATGTTCCTCGACGCGGTCGGCGGCCACAAGCGCTGCAACATCAATTACGACCCGTCGCACTTCCTCTTGCAGCAACTCGACTATCTCGAATTCATCGACATCTATCACGAGCGCATCAAGGCCTTCCACGTGAAGGACGCCGAGTTCAATCCGACCGGGCGGCAAGGCGTCTATTCCGGCTATCAGAGCTGGACCAACCGCGCCGGCCGTTTCCGTTCGCTGGGCGACGGGCAGGTGGATTTCGGCGGCATCTTCTCCAAGCTGACGCAGTACAATTATGATTCGTGGGCGGTGCTGGAATGGGAATGCTGCCTGAAGCATCCGGAGGACGGCGCGGCGGAGGGCGCGCCCTTCATCCAGCACCACATCATACGAGTGACCGAGAAAGCATTCGACGATTTCGCCGCCGGCACCACGGACAAGAAAGTGCTGCGCGCGATGATGGGAATCTAGCGCGATTTCCCCTCCCTTGAGGGGAGGGTGGCCCGAAGGGCCGGGTGGGGTCGGTTCGTACTGGGCTCTACTTTTCCACGACCCCACCCGATCCGCTGCGCGGATCGACCTCCCCTCGAGGGGGAGGTGAACCAACAAGGAGAAAAATATGGTCGGCGCATCGAAAGCTGAAACGGGAGGCGGCCCGATCCGCTATGGCATGGTCGGTGGCGGCCAGGGCGCTTTCATCGGCGCGGTGCACCGGATCGCGGCGCGCATGGACAACGACTTCGTGCTGGTTGCCGGCGCGCTGTCGGCCAACCCCGAACGCGCCAAGGCTTCCGCCGCCGAACTCGGACTCGATCCCTCGCGCAGCTATGCGTCCTATGCCGAGATGGCCAAGGCCGAGGCCAAGCGCCCGGACGGCATGGAGGCAGTGGCCATCGTCACCCCCAACAATGTGCACGTGCCGGCGGCGAAAGCCTTCCTTGAAGCCGGCATCCACGTGATCTGCGACAAGCCTTTGGCCACGACATTGGCTGAAGCGAAGAAGCTTGCGGCGATAGTCGAAAAGACCGGCAAGGTGTTCGTGCTGACGCACAATTACACCGCCTATCCGATGATCCGCCAGGCGCGCGAGATGGTGGCCAAGGGCCAGCTTGGCGATATCCGCATCGTGCAGTCGGAATATCCGCAGGACTGGCTGACGGAAGACCTTGCCGCCACCGGGCAGAAGCAGGCGGCTTGGCGTTCCGATCCCAAGCAGGCAGGGGCGGGCGGCGCGCTCGGCGACATCGGTACGCATGCCTACAATCTCGCCCGCTTCGTTTCCGGACTGGAGCTCGATTCCTTGTCGGCCGATCTCGATGCCTTCGTGCCGGGGCGGCAGCTCGACGACAACGTCAACGTCATGCTGCGCTTCAAGCCGGTCGGCAAAATGCACCCGGCCAAGGGCATGATCTGGGCGAGCCAGGTGGCGCCCGGCCATGAGAATGGGCTGAAGTTGCGCATCTATGGCTCGAAGGGCGGGCTGGAATGGGTACAGGCCGACCCGAACTATCTCTGGTACACGCCGTTCGGCCAGCCCAAGCAGCTGCTGACCCGCAATGGCGCCGGCGCGCTGCCGGTCGCCGGCCGCGTCAGCCGCGTGCCGTCGGGCCATCCCGAGGGCTATCTCGAAGGCTTCGCCAACATTTATCAGGAAGCCGCGCGGGCGATCCGGGCTGCACGCAAGAAGGGCGGCAAGCCGGGCAAGGATGTGGTGTTCCCGACCATCGAGGACGGCGTCGAAGGCATGGCGTTCATCGAAGCCTGCGTGAGGTCGTCGAAAAAGAATGGGGCGTGGACGAAACTTTAGGCGGCGGGCGATCGCCTCTTCTCCACGACGGAGAGAAGGTGGCCGCGAAGCGGCCGGATGAGGGGCAAGGCGAAGCTGGCGAGTGAGACCAGCGCGCCGTCACATGGGGAGGGAATGTCGATGAAAATCGGCATGTGTATGTTCTTGTGGACGACCAGCGTCTCGAAGAAGCATGAGGCGCTGCTCAGGGACATCAAGGCGACAGGCTTCGACGGCGTCGAAATCCCGGTCTTTGCCGGTGTGCCTGACGACTACAAGAAGCTTGGCGAGCTGCTCGACCGCATCGGGCTGGAACGCACCGCTGTGACGGCGATGGGCGATCCGGCGATGAATCTGATCTCGCCGGATGCGGCGACCCGCAAGGCTGGCATCGACTATATGAAATGGGCGATCGACTGCAGCGTGGCACTCGGTTCCGACAAGCTGAGCGGTCCGCTGCATTCGACGCTCGGCGCCTTTTCCGGCAGAGGGCCGACGGCGGCCGAGAAAAAACGCTCGGTCGGCTCGCAGCGCGCCATTGGCGACCATGCCGGCAAGCGGGGTGTCACGATCGGGCTGGAGGCGCTCAACCGTTTCGAGTGCTACCTGCTCAACACGATGGCCGACCTCTCCGAGCACATCGACGCCATCGACAGGCCGCACATCAAGGCGATGTACGACACGTTCCACGCCAATATCGAGGAAGCCGACCCGATCGGCGCCTATACCAAGCACCGACGGAATGTCGTGCACATCCATATTTCCGAGAACGATCGCGGCGTTCCAGGGCGCGGCAACATTCCGTGGAAAGAGACGTTCTCGGCGATCCGCAAGAGCGGCTATGACGACTGGCTGACGATCGAGGCATTCGGACGCTCGCTGAAGGATCTGGCGGCGGCGACCAAGGTGTGGCGGGATTTTGCCGAGACGCCGGAGGCGGTTTATCGCGAGGGGTACAGGCATATCAAGGACGGGTGGAGGAGGGCGGCCTAAGGCTCTTCGCCCTGGTCCACTTTCTATTTGCGTTCGCGGCGGTTGCCAGGTGGTTCCCCCACTCCGTCTCGGCTTCGCCGAGCCACCTCTCCCCCCGCCGGAGGGAGAGGAAAGGATGCCAAGCCCGTCTAACGCTCTTCTCGTCGGAACGGCTTCAGCAGCGCGGACGGCGCCACCGCGTTGCGCGACATCACCGCCATCGCCACAATGGTGAAGATGAAGGGCAGCATCAGGAACGCCTCATAGGGGATATGCCCAAGCCCGCTCGCCTGCATGCGCAGTTGCAAGGCATCGACGAAGGCGAACAGCAGCGCCGCACCGGCCGAGCGCCACGGGTCCCAGCGGCCGAACACGACCAGCGCGATCGCCACCCAGCCGCGGCCGGAGACGACGCCGAAGGTGAAGGCGTTGAACTGCGCCATGGTAAGGAAGGCACCGGCCAGCCCCATCAGCGCGCCGCCGAGGATGACCGCCTGGAAGCGCGTGGCAATGACGCTGACCCCGGCGGAATCCGCGGCACGCGGATTCTCGCCCACCATGCGCACGGACAGGCCCCATGGCGTGCGGTAGAGCACGAAGGCGGCGAGCGGGATGGCGATGATGGCCATGTAGACCAGTGCAAACTGGTTGAACACGGCGGGGCCGAGTACCGGTATGTCCGAGAGCAGAGGGATCGGTAGGGTGGCGAATCCCTTGATGCTTGGCGGCACCGATTGCTGGCCGAAGATCAGCCGGTAGAGGAAATAGGCAAGGCCCGACGAGAACAGTGTAACGCCGATGCCGCAGACATGCTGGCTGAGGCCGAGCGCCACCGTGAACAGCGCATGCAGCGCCCCCATCAGCATGCCGGTCAATACAGCCGCCAGCACGCCGAGCCACAGGCTGCCGCTGAGGCTGGCGGCGGTGAAGCCGGCCATCGCCGAGAGCAGCATGATGCCTTCAATGCCGAGATTGAGCACACCGGCCCGCTCGGAAAACATTTCGCCAAGCGTCGCGAAAGCCAGCGGCGTGGCGATGCGGATAATGGCGGCGAGAAAACCGACCTGAAAGATCTGTTCGAACACCGCGCTCATTGGGCGGCTCCGACGCGGCGGATGCGATAGGCTGTGAACAGCAGCGCCACCAGCATGGCCAGCAGCGCCGTGCCCTGGATGACGTCACTGAGGAAAGCCGGAACGCCGGTTGCGCGCGACATCGCCTCGGCCCCGGTCATGACGGCGGCGAGGAAGATCGCCGCCGGCACGACGCCGAGCGGATTGAGCCTGGCCAGCATGGCAACGACGATGCCGGAATAGCCGTAGCCCGGCGAGATGTCGCTCATCACCTGAAAATGCACGCCGCCGACCTCGCCGACGCCGGCGAGCCCGGCCAGCGCGCCCGACAGCAGCGCCGTCGAGATCAGCACCCGTTCGACATGGATGCCGCCATAGCGGGCGGCCTCCGGGCTTTCGCCGGTGACCCGGATGCGAAAGCCGAGCGTGGTGCGCACGATCAGGAACCAGATCAAGGGTGCTGCGACCAGCGCCGCGACGACGCCGAGATGCAGCCTTGTGCCTTCGAGCAGCACCGGGAAATTCGCCGAATCCTCGATCGGCGGCGAGATCGGATAGCCGCTGAAGGAGTCCTTCCACGGCCCCTCGATCAGTGCCATCAGCGCGTAGTAGATGACCGAATTGAGCAGCAGCGAGCTGACGACGTCGTCGACCTTGAATTTTACGCGCAGCGTCGCTGGCACCAGCGCGACAGCGGCACCGGCAGCAGCGCCCGCCAGCGCCATCAACAGGATTGCGAGCGCCCCCGGCATCGGGATAGCGCCGACAAAGCAGCTGGCGACGGCGCCGGCCAGCAATTGGCCTTCCGCGCCGATGTTCCAGAATTTGGCCCGGAAAGCGACGGCGACCGCCAGCCCGGTGAAGATCATGGGCGCTGCGCGCACCAGCGTTTCGGTGATGGCGTAGCTGTCGCCGAACGAGGCCGACAGCATCACGCCATAAGCTTCCAGCACCCCGGCGCCGGCCAGAGTGATCAGGCCGCTACACAGGACAAGCGTGGCGCCGATGGCCAAAAGCGGCAGAGCGAGATTGAACCAGGCCGGCGTCGAGGTTCGGACTTCGAGGCGAAACATCAGCTATGGCCCTCCGTCCTCGGCGCAGTAGTCGAACCGATATATTTGGCGTTGGTGCTGCCCCTCATCCGCCTGCCGGCACCTTCTCCCCGTATAGAGACGGGGAGAAGGGGGCCGTTTGCGGCCTCGGCACTTTTCCTGCAACGCCGGTGGTTGGCGAAGGCGGCGATGAGAGCGCCCCTCTCCCCGTCTGTATACGGGGAGAGGATGCCGGCAGGCAGGTGAGGGGCAGCGCTGACGCCCAAAGTCAGCCAATAGCGAGCACGATCATTTGGGGTTTCTGCCAAGAACCGAGGGAGAAATTCCATGCTAAGCCCTCCCCTCCGCCCCGGTCATCAACAGCCCCAGCCGCGCAATGGTCGCATCGGCGCTGTCCAGCGTGCCGGCGATGCGGCCCTCATACATCACCGCGATGCGATCGCAGAGCCCCAGCAGTTCTTCCAGATCCTCGCCGATGACGACAATGCCGCAGCCCCTGGCGCGCATGTCGAGGAACTTTTCGTGGATGAAACGGGCCGCCCCGATGTCGAGGCCGCGCGTCGGCTGCGAGACGATCAGAACCTTCGGGTCGAAGGCCAGCTCGCGCGCCAGCAGCGCCTTTTGCAGATTGCCGCCCGACAGCGCGCCGGCCCGAGTCATCGGCCCGGGGCAACGTATATCATAGGCCTTGATCTGTTCTTCCGCGAAGGCGCGGATCGCATCCGGCTTGAGCAGTCCCTTGCGGCTGAAGGCTTCGGTGCCGATGCGCGGCAGCACCATGGAATCGGCGAGCGGCAGATTGGTCACCAGCCCGGTCGTCATGCGATCTTCCGGGATGCGGCCAAGGCCGAGCCCCTGCACCTCGCGCGGCGAGAACCGTGTCACTGCTTTGCCGGCTATCGTCATCGCGCCAGCATCGGGCGCGCGCGTGCCGGAAATCACCTCGGCCAGCGCCCGCTGACCATTGCCGGAAACGCCAGCTATGCCGAGGATTTCGCCGGCGCGGACCGACAGCGATACTTCGCGCAGCGGCGTGCCCGAATGCCGTGAGGTGGAAATACCGTCGAGCGTCAGCACATTAGCGCCCGGCGTCGACGGACCTCTCGCCGGCGGCACGATTTCGTGGCCGCACATCAGCTGCGCCATTTCAGCCGATGTCGTGTTGCCCGGATCGTCGACACGGCCGGCGACACGGCCATGCCGCAGCACGGTGCAGCGATGCGTAAGCGCCCGCACCTCGTTCAGCTTGTGCGAGATGAAGATGATGCCGAGGCCTTGCGCCGCCATCGAGCGCAATGCCGAAAACAGCCCGTCGACCTCGCTCGGCGCCAGCACCGCCGTCGGCTCGTCGAGGATCAACAGCCTCGCGCCGCGAAACAGCGCCTTGACGATTTCAAGCCGCTGCTGCTCGCCGACCGACAGCGCCGAGACCGGCAAATCAGGGTCCAGCGTCAGCCCATGCTGTCGGCTGATGCCGGACAACCGGGCAAGTCCACCCGCGCGGTCGATGCGGCCGGATTTGCCGGGAATGCCGATCAACAGGTTTTCCAGCACCATCAGCCGCGGCGCGAGATGAAAATGCTGGTGCACCATGCCGATGCCGGCAGCCAGCGCATCGGCCGAACTGGTGATCCGAACAGGCTCGCCCTGGATGAGGATCTCGCCGGCATCCGGCGCATAGGCGCCGAACAGCACGTTCATCAGCGTCGTCTTGCCGGCGCCGTTCTCCCCCAGCAGCCCGAGGATTTCACCCGGGGCCACGCTGAGGTCGACACCCTCGTTCGCCTTGACGGCGCCGAAGCTCTTGGTGATGCCGCGCATTTCGATGAGAGGGGCGGACAAGGATGCTCCTGCGCTGATACCCCTCCCCCTCGAGGGGAGGGTGCCGAGCGAAGCGAGGCGGGTGGGGTCCCCTCAACCGCCTCGACCTATGACTCAACAAGATGGAGCACTTCGCAGAGGACCCCACCCGGCCCTTCGGGCCACCCTCCCCTCGAGGGAGGGGGGAAGCCGGCGCTCAATCCGAGACCGGCGTGTTCTCATCCACATCCACGCGGAAGTTGCCTTCCAGGATCTCGGCCTTCTTCTTCTCGACCAGATCCTTGACGTCCGCCGGCAGCGTCTTGTCGAATTTGTGGTACGGCGCCAGGAACGAACCGCCCTTGGCCATGCGCGAGAAGTCGCCATAGTCCTGCGCGGTGAAGACACCGGCCTTGACCAGTTTGATCGCCTGCTCGACCGTCGGATACATGTCCCAGACCGGGCCGGTGATGACCGTGTCGGGGCCGAGGCTCGACTGGTCGGACATGTTGGAAATGGCGTAGATCTTCTTCTCCACCGCCGCCTCGATGACGCCGAAGCGCTCGGCATAGATGACGTCGACGCCGGCGTCGATCTGGGCGACCGCCGCTTCCTTGGCCTTCGGCGGGTCGAAGAAGGAACCGATGAAGGCGACCTTCTTCTTGATGTTCGGGTTGACCTCCTTGGCGCCGGCAAAGAAGGCGTTGACCAGCCGGTTCACTTCGGGAATGCCCATCGCCGCGACGGCGCCGATCGTGCCCGATTTCGACATCTTGCCGGCGATCATGCCGGAGAGATAGGCCGGCTCGTGGATCCAGTTGTCGAAGACGCCGAAATTGGGTTCGGCCGGTCCGGCGCCGGAGCCGAACAGGAAGGCGGTCTTCGGGAACTGTTTTGCCGTGCGGCGCGATTCACGCTCGGCGGCGAAGGCATCGCCCAGGACCAGCTGGTAGCCGCCCTGCGCATATTCGCGCATGACGCGGCTGAAATCGGCGGTCTGCACCTTTTCCGACCATTTGTATTCGATGCCGAGTTCCTTCTCGGCCTTCTGCAAGGCGACGTGGATCTGGTTGTCCCACGGCTCCTCGATCGGCGTGGCGAAGATCGCCGCAACCTTGAGCTTCTTGTCCTTGGCGAAGGCGGCAGTCGGCAGCATGACCGCAGCCAGGCCGAGTGCGCCGAGTTCCAGCACGTCGCGCCGCGACAGGCCGGTCGATTGCAATTTGTCTTTCCGGTTTTCCATATGGTGCCCCTCTGTTTGACAGCCGTGTCGAGCCGGCTGTTCTGAAATCAGACACGGAACTATGGAACGGGTGCGGACTTTTGTCCACATGGTCAAATTTGGCGGCGTTTCCTGCGGGCTCGCCCTCCTACCGTATCGCCTTCTCGCCCCCAGCCACGGTGATGACGCCGACGATGATCAGGCCGGTCAGCAGCAACCGGACGCCGGCGCTGACGCCGAATGTGTTGAGCATGGTCAAAAGCAGCACCAGAAACAGCGCCGCGCCCCAGACGCCGGGAACATTGGCCTTGCCGCCGGCAACGGAGGTGCCGCCGATGACGACGACGGCGATCGAGGCCAAGAGGTACTCATTGCCGATATCGACATTGGCGCCGCGGAAATAGCCTGCAAGCAGAGCGCCGTCTATGCCGCCGAGCGCGCCCGACAGCGTGTAGGTGAGGAACCGGATGCGGCCGACATTGACGCCGGCCAGCCAAGCGGCGCGGATGTTCTGGCCAATGGCCAGCACCGAGCGGCCATAGATCATGCGCTGCAAAGCGATGGCAGCAGCAATGGTGAAAAGCACGGTCAGGATGGCCAGCACCGGAATGCCGAGTATTTGCCAGTTGGCGAAGTCGGCAAAGCCCGGCGGCGGCTTGATCTGCAGGCCGCGTCCGTAGCTGATGTCGATCGACTGGATGATGAAGCTGGCTGACAGCGTGGCGATGATCGGCGGAATCCTGAGCGCCCAGATCAAGAGATAGTTGACGGCGCCGATGGCCGCACCACAGGCGAGGGCTGCCAACAGCCCGACAACGATCATGGAATCGCTGCCGCCCATCACCTTCATGGCAACGGCGCTGGCGAGCCCGATATTGGCCGGCAGCGACAGGTCGACATTGCCTGGGCCAAGCGTGATGACGAACATCTGGCCGACGCCGACGATGACGGTGAAGACAGCGAGCGAAAGTGCGGCCGTCACCATGCCGCCGCCGCCGTAGCCGCCGGTGAAGGAGATGGTCGCCAGCCAGACCAGCAACGCGCCGAGGAAGGACCAGATCCAGGGTTTGGCAGCCAGCGATTTCACCAGCGTCATCGCTACCTCTCCCTGCGGCTGATCAGCACCCGAGCCGCCAGCACGATGATCAGGATGGCGCCGTTGGCGGCGACCTGCCAGTCCGGCGGGATGTGCATGAAGGTGAGCAGCGGCGACGCCGCCAGCGCCAGCGTCAGTGCGCCGAGCACGGCGCCGATCGGCGACACCCGGCCGCCGACGAATTCGCCGCCGCCGAGGATGACGCCGGCAATCGCCAGCAGCGTGTAGCCATTGCCGATATTGGCATCGGCCGAAGTGGTGATGCCGATCAGCGCCATGCCGGACAGCACGCCGAACAGGCCGGTCAGCGCAAACAGCACGATCTTGGTTCGAAGCAGCGACCAGCCGGCTCGCCGCAGCGCCGCCGGATTGCCGCCGGAGCCGCGCAGGATGACGCCGTAGGACGTGCGCATCAGGCCGAAATGCACCACTGCCGCGATCACCAGCGCGGCGATGATCGGGAACGGAATGAAGGGCGGCTTGAAGGACATCAGCGCCAGCAGCCAGTCCGGCGCCTTGCCGCCCGGCTTGGGCAGAACCAGGATGGCCAGGCCCTGCCAGACGAAGCTCATGCCCAGCGTCACCACAATCGACGGCAGATTGCGCAGATGGATCAGCGCACCGAGCAGCGCGTAGACGCCGATGGAGCCGAGCAGGACGATCACGCCAAGCAGCGGCGCATCCTTCAGCCATGTCGCGGTAACGCAGCCGACGAAACCGACAAAGGTGCCGATCGACAGATCGAGCTCATTACCGGCGATGACGAACATCTGCGCGATCGTCGCCAGCGCGATCGGGATCGCCAGATTGAGCATCAGGCTGAAGCCGAAATAGCTGATGGCGCGCGGGTTGAGCCAGGCAATGGCGATCAGCACCAGCGCCAGCGACAGCGCCGGCAAAAGACTGCGCAGCAGGCGGGCGCGAGCTGCACTGCCGCGAGGCGAAGATCGTGGGATCGTGCCGGGAGCGATTGCCGTCATCTCAGGCCGCATCGCCGAATGAGGACTGGATGATCTTTTCCTCCGTCAGCTCGTCGCGCGTCAGATTGGCGACGATGCGGCCATTCTTGAAGACGTGGACGTGGTCGCAATTGTCGAGCTCTTCGGTCTCGGTGGTGTACCAGAGGAAGGTCCGGCCCTTGGCCGCTTCCTCGCGCACGAGATCGTAGACTTCGAGCTTGGTGCCGATATCGACGCCGCGCATCGGGTCGTCCATCAGCACGATCTGCGCATCCGAGCCCAGCGCCCGGGCAAACAGCGCCTTCTGCTGGTTGCCGCCAGACAGTGAAAAGATGTTGTTGGTCATATCTGGTGTGCGGATGCCGATCTTCTGCTTCCAGAATTCGGCAAGTGCTGCCTCGCGCTGCGGCGAGATCAGCAGGCCTTTGCGCAGCTGCGCCAGCGAGCGGATGCCGATGTTTTCCGAGATCGACCATTGCGCAAAGATGCCGTCCGATTGCCGGTCGCCGGCCACCAGCGCCACCGGCGCCGTCACCTCGATGCCGGGCTTTCTGCGCGTAGCGGCGGCAAAGATCGCCAGCAACAGATCCGTCTGGCCATGGCCGGCAAGCCCGGCAAGGCCGATGATCTCGCCGGCCCGCGCGACAAGCTCCTTGCCGTCCTCTTGCCGGGCAGGCCGCGCCCGCACCCTGACAGGGCTGTCCGCAGGTCTGGCGGCAGCGATTTCCGCAGCGATCTTCTCGCGTGCCTCGGCGCCGCCCATGGTCGCCACCAGCCGGTCGCGGTCGAACGCCTTTGCCGCGTCCGTGGCGACCACTTTGCCGTCACGCATCACCACGATGCGATCGGCATTCTGCAGCACCTCGCCCAAGACATGCGAGATCAGGATGCAGCTGCCGCCGGCGGCGACGAAGCGGCGCACGAAGGCGAGCAGTTGGCCCGCCGTATGCGCGTCGAGCGAGGAGGTCGGCTCGTCGAGGATAACCAGGTCGAGCGGATCGCGCGTCACCGTGAAGGCACGCGCCACCTCGACCATCTGCCGCCGGCCGATGGAGAGATCCCCGGCAATATCGTCGGCCGAGATGCCGTGATCCGGAAAGATTTCGTCGAGCTTGGCGGCGATGAGAGAAGCCGCCTTGCGCCGCCAGCCGAGGCCGGTCAGCGCCGGGTGATTGATGCGCGTATTCTCCGCAATGCTTAGGTTCGGGCACAGCGACAGTTCCTGGAACACGCAGCGTATGCCGAGCTTGAGCGCGCGCGCCACCGAGTAATCGATTTCCGCATTGCCGCGCACCGCGATCTCACCGCCATCCGGCCGCAGCGTGCCGGCCACCATATGCATCAGCGTCGACTTGCCGGCGCCGTTATGGCCGACCAGCCCGACGCATTCGCCTGTGACAACATGGAAGTCGACGCCGTTAAGGGCACGAACGGCGCCGAAATGTTTTTCGGCGCCGTTCAGCCTGATGATGTCGGTATTCGCCTTGAGCATGCTCAACGATATCCGGTTGGCAATGCGGACGGCAACCGGACTTGCATCACTTGATGTTGGCTTTGATCGCCGCGAGGGCGTCTTCCTGCGTGTATTCGTGCGTGGCGACGCCGCCCTCCTTGATCTTTGGCAGGGCTGCCTCGAAATCATCCTGGGTGAAAGCGAGATAAGGCACCAGCAGATCGTGCGGGATGTCGGTGCGGCCATCAAGCACCTGCTGCGCCACCCAGAAGGCCAGCGACGAGACGCCCGGCGCGATCGACGCCGACCAGGTCTGGTAGCCGTCCTTTTCCTTCTGTTCCTTCCACCATTTCAGCTCGTCCTGCCGGTTGCCCATGATGATAGTCGGGCGCGGCTTGCCGGCAGCGGCGAAGGCTTGTGCTGCGCCATAGCCGTCACCGCCCTGGTCGACGATGCCGACGATGTTGGGCAGCGACGGCAGGATGGTCGCGACCGCCTTTTGCGCCGTCGTCTGATCCCAATCGCCGGTCACCGAGCCGACAATCTTGAACTCCGGATGAGCGGCAACGCCTTCTAAGATACCTGCATGGATGGCATCGTCGATCGACGTGCCGGCCAGGCCGCGGATTTCGAGCAGATTGCCGCCCTTGGGCTGGAACTTGGCCATCTGTTCGACTTCCTGCTTGCCCATGTCCTTGAAGTCGACGACGACGCGATAGGCGCAGGGTTCGGTGACGGTGCCATCGAAGGAGACGACGACGATGCCGGCATCGCAGGCCTGCTTGATGGCGCCGTTCAGCGCATCCGGCGACGCGGCGTTGATGACGATGGCGTCATAGCCCTGCAGGATCAGGTTCTGCACCTGCGCTGCCTGGGTCGGCACTTCCTTGTCGGCCGTGGTGAAGATGTCGGCGGCGCCGACGATCTTGTCCTCGACCGCCTTCTTGGTGACGATGCCGTAGCTGTCGAGCATCGCCTGGCGCCACGAATTGCCGGCATAATTATTGGAGAAGGCGATCTTCTTGCCGCTGGTGTCGGCAAGCGCCGTGCCCGAGGCGAGCATTGCCGCCAGCGCGCTCAGAACGAGCAGTTTCTTCATATGATATTCCTCCCGTGGATTGTCGGCCCCGCCGACTGTTGCTGATGATTTAGGCGTTGGCTGCCTGTTTTTTATCTATTGTCAGACAAATGCAGATGCGGCCGCTTGTCAACTGCGATCGGTCACGCTTGGGCGATCAACTTCAGGTGCGATGATTGAAAAGCCTTCGTGTGCTGGTCTAGGGAAGGGTCAGGAGACCATGCATGGCAGCGACGCCGCCGACCCCAGCCCCCAGTGCATTCGAAAGAATGGGCGCACCCGGAATTCCGGCGCGCTGGACGTCGAGCGCCAAGAGCGGCGTTGGTGCGGCACTGTCGCCCGCGAGCCGCGTCTGGTTCACACTCAGCCACGGCATCGTCAACGAGGTCTATTATCCCGGCCTCGACAGCGCCTGCACGCGCGACATGGGGCTGCTGGTCACCGGCCCCGGCGGCTGGTTCTCCGAGGAGAAGCGCGACGCCATGCATATCATCGAGCCGTTCGAGGACGGCGTGCCCGCCTACCGGCTGGTCAACACCACGCTCCGCTACCGCATCGAAAAGCGCATCCTGGCCGATCCGGCGCGCCCGGCCCTTTTACAGGAAACCAGTTTCACGGCGCTCGAAGGTAATGCCGCTGACTACCGGGTCTACGCGCTTTTGGCGCCGCATCTGGTCAATGCCGGCATGGGCAACACCGCTTGGGTCGGCGAGCACAAGGGCAAGCCGATGCTGTTCGCCTCCGGGCGCGGCACCTGCCTGGCGCTGGCCTCGTCGCTACCTTGGGGCGATTGCTCGGCCGGCTATGTCGGCTTTTCCGACGGCTGGCAGCAACTCAGCCGCGACGGCCGGCTCGGCCTATCCGGCCAAAGAGCCGAGGACGGCAATGTCGCGCTGACCGGCGAGATCGGTTTTTCCTCAGGCAACAACACGGCCCTGCTGGCGCTCGGCTTCGGTTCGACCCCGGACGAAGCCGCCGAAAACGCCACCGCCAGCCTGAAGCGCGGGTTTGAGCCGGCGGCAAAGGCCTATGTTGCGAAATGGCAGAAATGGCAGGCTGGGCGGCTGCCGCTCGACCACCATGATGCATCCGGCCTCAACACCTACCGCGTCAGCACAGCGGTGCTGGCGACGCACCTATCGCTGGCCAAGCCAGGTGCTGCCGTCGCCAGCCTGTCGATCCCGTGGGGGGCGAGCAAGGGCGATGACGACCTTGGCGGCTATCACCTTGTCTGGCCGCGCGACCTGGTCGAGACCGCGGGCGGCTTCCTCGCCGCCGGCGATCCGAGCCAGGCGCTGGAGATTCTCGCCTATCTTCGCTCCATCCAGCAGCCGGACGGCCACTGGCCGCAGAATGTCTGGCTCGACGGCTCGCCCTATTGGCCGGGCATCCAGATGGACGAATGCGCCTTCCCGCTGCTGCTGGCCGATGCGCTGCACCGTGCCGGACATCTGCCGCGCGCCAAACTCGCCGCTTTCATGCCGATGATCGAGAAGGCGGCGTCCTATGTCGTGCGCAACGGCCCTGTCACTGGGCAGGACCGCTGGGAAGAGGATGCCGGCTACAGCCCGTTCACGCTCGCTGTTGAGATCTCGGCGCTGCTTGGCGCCGCCGATCTGGTCGAAGTCTCCGGCAAACCGGAGCCGGCTAACTATTTGCGCGAGGTCGCCGACTGCTGGAACGACCAGATCGAGCGCTGGACCTACGTCAGCGGCACGCCGGAGTGCCAGAAGGCCGGCGTCGACGGCCACTATGTCCGCATCGCGCCGGCCGACGATGCCGGCGCCGCATCGCCGAAGGACGGTTTCGTGCCGATCAAGAACCGGCCGCCAGGCGATACCGACAAGCCCGCCGAGGCGATCGTCAGCCCGGACGCGCTGGCACTGGTCCGCTTTGGCCTCAGAGCCGCGGATGATCCGCGCATCCTCGACACGGTCAAGGTCATCGACGTGCACTTGCGCTGCGAGCTGCCGCAAGGAACGCTGTGGTACCGCTACACAAGTGATGGTTACGGCGAGCATACCGACGGGGCGCCCTTCGATGGCACCGGCGAGGGCCGCCCCTGGCCGCTGCTCGCCGGCGAACGCGCCCACTACGAATTGGCCGCCGGCAACAAGGGCAAAGCGGCAAGCCTGCTCAAGACATTCGAGGCGTCCGCCGGCCAAGGTGGCCTGCTGCCGGAACAGGTCTGGGACGGCGCCGATTTGCCGGAACGCGAATTGTGGTTGGGCAAGCCGTCGGGCAGCGCCATGCCGCTGGTCTGGGCGCATTCCGAACACATCAAGCTGTTGCGGTCGCTGCGCGACGGCGCCGTCTTCGACATGCCGCCGCAAGGCGTCAAACGCTACATCGAGGGCAAGACCGGTTCGCTGCTGAGGATATGGCGCTTCAACAACAAGCTGCGCACCATGGATCCCGGCAAGAGCCTACGCATCGAATTGCTGCAGCCGGCGCTGATCCGCTGGAGCGGCGACCATTGGCAGACCATCCACGAAATCGACACAGCCGAAAACGCTCTGGGCGTTCATATGGCTGACTTGCCGGTGGCCGATATCCCGCCAGGTAACACGATCATCTTCACTTTTTTCTGGCCCGACGGCGACCGTTGGGAGAATGTCGACTTCACCGTCGGCATTGAAGAACTAATTCGCCAGTAATTTTCTTCCCTCCAGCGACTAGGACAACACCATGCAGATCGGAATGATGGGACTGGGCAGGATGGGCGCCAACATGGTGCGCCGCCTGATGCGCGACGGCCATGAATGCGTCGTCTACGACATCAACCCGGCAAGCGTTGCCGCCCTGGTCGCCGACGGCGCCATCGGCGCCGCCTCGATGGAGGAGTTCGTCGGCAAACTGTCCAAGCCGCGCAGCGCCTGGCTGATGCTGCCGGCGGCGATCACCGGCAAGATCGCCGACCAGGTCGCGGCACTGATGGAACCCGGCGACATCATCATCGACGGCGGCAATTCCTACTATCACGACGCCGTCGACCAGGCGGCCGAGCTCGCGGCCAAGGGCCTGCACTATGTCGATGTCGGCACCAGCGGCGGCGTCTGGGGCCTGGAGCGCGGCTACTGCCTGATGATCGGTGGCCCCGACGTTGCGGTCAAACATCTGGATCCGATCTTCGCCACGCTGGCGCCCGGCGCCGATGCCGGCGCCACGCCGGACAAGGCGGGCGGAACCGCACCCTTCGGCTATCTGCATTGCGGACCGAGCGGCGCCGGCCATTTCGTCAAGATGATCCACAACGGCATCGAATATGGCGTCATGGCCGCCTACGCCGAAGGCATGAACATCCTGAAATCGGCCAATGCCGGCAAACGGCAGCGCACAGCAGACGCCGAAACCAGCCCGCTGGAAAATCCGCAATACTACCAGTTCGACATCGACCTGCCGCAAGTCGCCGAAGTCTGGCGCCATGGCAGCGTGATCGGCTCCTGGCTGCTCGACCTCACCGCCGGCGCGCTGAAGAGCGACCCGGGGCTGGCCCAGTTCGGCGGCCGCGTCTCGGATTCCGGCGAGGGACGCTGGACACTGAAGGCGGCGATCGACACCGGCGTGCCGGCGCCGGTGCTGTCCTCGGCGCTGTTCGACCGCTTCTCCTCGCAAGGCGAATCCGAATTCTCTGACAAGCTTTTGTCGGCCATGCGCTATGCCTTCGGCGGCCATGTCGAAAAGCCGAAGGCCGGCAAGTGAAGCCGACACGGGAGACGAACGCATGAGCCAGGAACGGTCCGACACGCTGGTGCTATTCGGAGCAACCGGCGACCTCGCCCACAAGAAGATTTTTCCGGCCCTTTACCAGATGGTCGCCAAGGGGACGCTGACCGAGCCGGTGATCGGCGTTGCCTTCGACGCCTGGGACATCAAGCAGTTGCAAGCACGCGCCCGCGACGGCATCGTCAACGCCGTCGGCAAGATCGACGAAAAGATCTTCGCCAAATTCGCCAATCTGCTGCGCTATGTCAGCGGCGACTATCGCGACCCGGCAACGTTCGAGAAGCTGAAAACCGCGCTCGGCTCGGCGCAGCGGCCGCTGCACTACATGGCGGTGCCGCCGACCATGTTCGAGACCGTGGTCCAGGGCCTGGAGCAGTCGGGCACCGCGCACGGCGCGCGGCTGATGGTGGAAAAGCCGTTCGGCCACGATCTGCAATCGGCGCGCTGGCTGAACCGGGTGCTGCATCTGGTGTTCGACGAGCAGTCGATCTTCCGCATCGATCATTATCTCGGCAAGGAAGCGATCCAGAACCTGCTCTATTTCCGCTTCGCCAATTCCTTCCTCGAGCCGATCTGGAACCGCAACTTCGTCGAAAGCGTGCAGATCACCATGGCCGAGGATTTCGGTATCGAGGGCCGCGGCAAATTCTATGACGACGTCGGCGCCATCCGCGACGTGATCGAGAACCATCTGCTCAACATCCTTTTGCTGCTGGCCATGGAGCCGCCGGTCGGCCGCTCAGCCGACGATCTGATCGACGAGAAGGTTCAGGTGCTGCGCGCCATCCGCACGCTGACCAAGGACGACGTCGTGCGCGGGCAGTTCACAGGCTATCTCGCCGAGCCCGGCGTGAAGCCGAACTCGCCGGTCGAGACCTTTGCCGCGGTGCGCTTCATGGTCGACACCTGGCGCTGGCAGGACGTGCCATTCTTCATCCGCGCCGGCAAGAACATGCCGGTGCATGTGACCGAAGTGATCGTGCGGATGAAGCGGCCGCCGCTCGACGTCTTCGATCCGATCAAACCGGGAGACGCCAACTATGTGCGCTTCCGTATCGACCCGCAGGTGGCGATCTCGATCGGGGCGCAGCGCAAGGCCCCCGGAGACGACATGGTCGGCGAGCAGGTCGAGCTCACCGCGCTCGACGACTCGAAAGGCGACATGCCGCCCTATGAGCGGCTGATCGGCGACGCCATGAACGGCAATGGCCAGCTGTTCACCCGCCAGGACGCCAGCGAACTGGCCTGGCGCATCGTCGGCCCGGTGCTTGGCGACATCACGCCGCCGCACATCTACGAGCCGAAAACCTGGGGCCCGGCCGATGCCATGGCCAGCTTCGGCCCGCCCAATGGCTGGATCAATCCGACCTAGAGCCGGATGATTTCAAGTCGTATCGACCTGAAATCTGAATCCGGCTCTACATCAAGAGATAGAGCATGATGTCGTCCGAAAACCGCTTCACACTTTTCGGCATCATGCTCTGGTGAGCGGAGGAAACGACATGGCCAAGGCAGCCGAGCCCGCGACGGCCGCGGCCGAACCGATCGTGCTGACGATCGATGTCGGCGGCTCGCATGTAAAAATCCTCACCAGCGCCGGTGGCGAGCCGCGCCGCGCCGATTCCGGACCGGACCTGACGCCGCAGCAGATGGTGGCTACGGTGAAGACGCTGGCCGAGGGACTGGCCTATGATTTGATCTCGATGGGTTATCCCGGCCCTGTCAGGAACAACAAACCGTCGCTCGATCCTGCCAATCTCGGCAAGGGCTGGGACGGCTATGACTTCGCAGCCGCCTTCGGCAAGCCGGTCAAGGTCGTCAACGATGCGCTGCTGCAGGCGATCGGCAGCTACGATCGCGGACGCATGCTGTTTCTCGGCCTCGGCACTGGCCTCGGTGCGGCGATGATCCTCGACAATGTCGGCCAGCCGATGGAACTGGCGCATCTGCCCTACCGCAAGGGCCGCAGTTTCGAGGACTATGTCGGCGAGCGCGGCCTGGAGAAATACGGCAAGAAGAAATGGCGCAAATACGTCTTCGACGTCGTCGAGCGGCTGCGTGCGGCCCTGCAGCCGGACTACATCGTCATCGGCGGCGGCAATGTCGACAGACTGGATGAATTGCCCGCCAAATCCAGGCGCGGCGACAATACGCGCGCCTTCGAGGGCGGCTTTCGACTATGGCGCGACCGGGCGCTGATCGTATGATAGTATTCAGATTCAGTATAGTTGTTCAAAATAACGTGTGACGCGACACGAAGTCATTGCGTTACGCAGATTTGGCGATTAGAGCGGTTGCACCGGATGGAATCATCTGGCGCAACCGTACAAATGCGGCAAGACAAATGACTAGAGCGGATTTCCGGCTCCGCAGGGACAGCTCTGGAAGTTTCCGCCACCCCCCTAGCGACGGAGAGATAAATTGGCCGACGACAGCAACGACTCTGACAAGGACATCGACCTGCTCGAACTAACCGCTCATATCGTGTCCGCTTACGTCGAGAAGAACCGCTTGCCCGTTGCCGGCCTGAGCGATCTCATCGCCAGCGTTGCGGCGTCGATCGGTGGGCTCAGCCAGCCGCCGGCTCCGGTGGCGCCGCCGCAGATCCCGGCCGTCAATCCCAAGCGGTCGGTGACGGCGGACTACATCATCTGCCTCGAAGACGGCAAGAAGTTCAAATCGCTGAAGCGCCATCTCGGCGTCCATTTCAACCTGACGCCGGAAGCCTATCGCACCAAGTGGGGTCTGCCGGCCGATTATCCGATGGTTGCCCCCAACTATGCGGCGTCGCGCTCCGAACTGGCCAAGTCGATCGGCCTCGGCCGCAAAGCCGCCGCAGCAGCACCGGCAAAGGCCAAGGGCCGCAAGGCCAAGGTTCCGGCCTGATCCTCAACTGGTCGGCGCTGAGCCAACAGTTTGGATGACTGGAACAGAAGCCTGCCGGCGAATGAGCTAGAGCATGATGCCGAAAAGTGCGAAGCGGTTTTCGGACGACATCATGCTCTCTCTTTGATTTAGAGACGGATTCAGATTTCAGGTCGAACAGACCTGAAATCATCCGGCTCTGGCAGGCTTCATGCTTTTGTGGCTTGGATATCAGCGCAAGCCAGGGGGAGCGGCCATGAACTACGCCAGAATGGTGATCGAGAAAGAGGCGCCGGAGGAATACGGCTACGACCGCATTCGGTTCAATCTCTCGGAAAGCTCGATCGCCGACCAGAAACTCTCCGACATAGGCCTGTCGCTGCCGGACCTCACGCTGTTTTATGGCGAGCATCGCGGCGACAAGGGACTGCGGGCGTTGATCGCGGCACAGGATTCCGGCATTTCGCCTGACGATGTTCTGGTCACGGCCGGTGCGGCGGGCGCGCTGTTCATCATCTCGACCTCGCTTCTGTCGGAGCGCGACCACCTCGTCGTCGTCCGGCCGAACTACGCCACCAACATTGAAACCCCCAAGGCGATCGGCTGCGCCATCTCCTATGTCGACCTCGACTTCGACAGAGGTTTTGCCGTCGATGTCGGCCGCGTCGCGGCCCAGTTGCAGCCGAACACCAAGCTGATCAGCGTCACCTGCCCGCACAACCCGACCGGCACGATGATGGGCCGGGCCGATCTCGATGCGCTGATTGCGCTCGCCGAAGCGAGCGGCTGCCATCTGCTGGTCGACGAGACTTATCGCGACCTGTCCTATGGGCAGCGCCTGCCGGCGGCGGCTTCGCTCAGCCCCAAGGCCATCAGCGTCTCGTCGCTGTCGAAGGCCTTCGGCGTTCCCGGCATCCGCATCGGCTGGCTGATCACCAGGGATGCCGAACTGCAGGAACGGTTCCTCGCCGCCAAGGAGCAGATCGGCATTTGCGGCAGCGTCATCGACGAAGGCATTGCGCGCGGCATGCTGGAGCGCCGCGACGCTTTCCTGGCCGCACTGCTGCCCGAGATGGCCAGGCGCCGCGACATCGTCCAGGCCTGGATCGACCACGAGCCGCTGGTCGACTGGGTGCGGCCGCAAGGCGGCGTCGTCGGCTTTCCCAGGCTGAATGTCGACGCAAGCTTCGACCTCGATCGCTTCTACGTCAATTTGCTGGAAAGCCACGGCACCTATGTCGGCCCGGGCCACTGGTTCGACATGCCGAAGCGGTTTTTCCGGGTCGGTTTCGGCTGGCCGAAGGAGGCGGAATTGCAGGGCGGTTTGCAGGCAATCTCCGCCGCACTGAGGGAATGATTTTCCATTCCATTCCGTCAAACGGACCGGAAATCCCTTGATCCCAGATTGATTCGGGCGCACATGCCCCGGCGAACTTAGTTCCCTGGCCGGAACAGCGCCCATCGTGGAAGTGCCCCGCCGGCCAAGTCTTTGCAACGGGGCCTCTCTCCATGACAGCAGAACAAACGTCGCCGGATCAGCGCTACGCCGCTTTCCGTCACCGCTCCTTCCTGAGTTACTGGGCGGCGCGTTTCCTCACCACCTTCGCCACCATGATCGTGTCGGTCGCCGTCGGCTGGCAGGTCTACGATCTGACGCGCGACCCGTTCGATCTGGGCATTGTCGGCATCGTTCAGTTCCTGCCGTCGCTGCTCTTGGTACTGGTCACCGGCGTCGTCGCCGACCGTTTTGGCCGCCGCCTGATCATGGCGCTGGCGACCGTGACCGAGGCCGGCTGTGCGCTTGTTCTGTTGTATTTCACGCTGCGCGGCCTCGTCAGCCCGCTACCTATCTTCGTCGTGCTGGCGCTGTTTGGCATGGCGCGCGCCTTTTACGGACCGGCCTCGTCGTCGCTGTTCGCCAATCTGGTGCCGCCGGAGGATTTCGGCAACGCTATCGCCTGGAATTCATCGGCCTGGCAGACCGCGACGATCGTCGGCCCGGTCGCCGGCGGCCTGCTCTATGGCGTCTCCGCCGAAGCCGCTTACGCCGTCGCCTCCGTGCTGATGCTGATCGCCGGCCTGCTGATCTTCACCATCCCCAAGCCGGCCCAGCGGAGCGCCACCGACAAGCCGACGATGGAGACACTGTTTGCCGGCTTCCGTTATATCTGGAGCGAGAAGATCGTGCTCGGCGCCATCTCGCTCGACCTCTTTGCCGTGCTTCTGTCGGGCGCCTCGGCGCTGCTGCCGGTCTATGCCCGCGATATTCTCGAGCTCGGTCCCTGGGGCTTGGGCCTGCTGCGCTCGGCGCCCGGCATTGGCGCCATCTGTGTCGCGGTCTGGCTCGCCGGACATCCGCTGCGCGACAATGCCGGCAAGATCATGCTCGGCTTCGTCGCAGGCTTTGGTGCCTTCACCGTGCTGTTCGGCGTATCCACCATTACCTGGCTGTCGATCCTGGCCCTTGCCGGCCTCGGCGCCACTGACATGTTCAGCGTCTATATCAGGGAAACGCTGATCCAGCTGTGGACGCCGGACGAGGTGCGCGGCCGCGTCAACGCCGTCAACCAGGTCTTCGTCGGCGCCTCCAACGAAGTCGGCGAATTCCGCGCCGGCACCATGGCAGCGCTGATCGGAACCGTGCCGGCCGTGGTGATCGGCGGCATCGGCGCGATTGCCGTCGCTGGTCTATGGGCGGTGCTGTTTCCGCAGCTGCGCCGGGTGCGGCATCTCAACAGCCGCAACTGATCGAGCGCCTCTCCAGGACCCGATGTCCTGCGTTGACCCGCCATTGCGGGTAGCCGGCGAGGACGGCGCGAAGGGGTGGCAAAGCCCCCAGAGGGTCGCCAAGCAAAATCAGTCAGTAGGCTTCGATTGTCAGAATTGTGTTCTGGAATCGCTTGGCCGCAAGGTCCTCTGGCGTAATCCAATATTGAAGCGGCCCCATCTCCCCGACGGTCCAGTTGAGCGCCATATCCGGCCCAAGTTGGAGCAACAGCAGGTAGCGGTCCTTCATCTCGTCGGCGGCGACCTGGACGACTTTACCTTTGCCAAGCATCTGATGGGTACGGGACACGTGGCGGTGAGACAGGGCGGTTACGACGTCAGGACCGATGAGCGCCGCACCGGCCGGATCTGTCAGTCCCCCCTCGGCGCCTTTGATGGCCGCGATTGAAAGCCAATCATTAATCACCTGCGGAAGCTGCCGATGATGCGGCCGCCGCACCGAGGATGACGGCATACCGTTGACATGCAAGTCTTCCAGAAAGGCAAGGATTTGCTGCTTCACCTCGGCAGGCGGTGCGTCATAGTCCTTCAGTCCGACATTGACCGTCGGAAAGAATGCCTTGAACATCTTCGAACCGAACGCCGACAGTTCGCGCTGCACCGTCCGTAGCCGCTTGGCCTCCGGATCATCTTCGGCAACATCACCACGCGCCTTCAGTTGGGCCGCGACATCGGCCGCCTCTTCGCGGTGATATGCCTCCACAAGCTTCCGAACGGTCCGCGCCGAATGCCAATTGGCCGGAAATCCTGGATACGGCGTCCAAAACGTGTCTTTCGGCGCATGATGAGCGGAAAGCAGCGGATCAGGGACGACCGGCGGACCGTAGAAGGCGTCGACCCTTTCGGTCCGAATTTTGTCGGCGACCTCGAAAGCATGACCTTCGTCCGCACGCGCCGCGACTTCGGCGTCGGTCGGCTCCTCTATCCAGGCAGACTCGACCTCGACCCGATCATAGTGAGTTCGCTTGCCCCGCAAGATTTCGTCCATAGGATCCGATCCCTGGATCTTGGCGGTGGCCGGCATGTCAAGCGGCGCCCACTTCTGTGTCACCTGACGTGGCTCGTACCGCGTCACGAAGTGCATCGCGTCCGTCCCAAACGTGTCGGACATCGGCGCGAAGAAATAGAGATAGCCCTTTTCGGGCAGCAGATCCCGTCCTGGTCCCGGCGGCAGATCCGAACAGTCAATTTGCGCCATGAAATTGAGGCGCTCGAGCAATCCCTTCCGATTGTGAACCGTTGGCCAGTCGAATTCATCGGGGACAATCGGCAGCCCACCGAAATAGCTCATGCTTCGTTGGGGAAGACGCGGCGGAAAGACGTGCTTGATCGCAATACGCGCGGCTTGCCCACGTTCGATCGCTTCACGGCCATCGACGGAAATCGGCGGGATCTTGCGCTCGACATGCGCTTTGAACGCCGCCTTGCGCTGATCGTCGTTGTTCTTGGCCTGCTGCTGCATTTCGGCGATCAGCTTTTCTGCCGCAGAGTTAGGTTTGGGCGATATAGCTTGGGCTGCTTCAGAGGTTCGCGCACGGCTTGGCTGTGGCTTGTCTTTTTCTTTTGAAGACGAGCCGGAAAACAGGCCGGCAATGCCTTTTGCCCCGCTGTAGACCAGGCTGCCAACGATCAGGAGCATCGCCCCGACCACAAACAGCGGCATCAACTTTTCCATGACGCTACCCCCCGTCGTCAGCTACGCACTCCGTCCCGCAACCAAATTATTGCCGTGATATGAGGCGTTGCGCAAGCAAGGGGCCAACCGATCCGCGATTCGCGGCAATGCCGGGCGCAGCTCACGGCAGAGGCGAAAATCGGAGACGGCCGCCGAGTAGGACTGTGGGCGGTGCTGTTCCCGCAGCTGCGCAAGGTGCGGCACCTCAACAGCCGCAACTGATCGATCGCCGGATCCAAGCCGCTGGATCCGGCGCTCGGGACAATCAGCTTGCGCGGCTGAGATGGGACCGGAAGCGGACTGGCGGCTACTGGTTGGCGAGCGCGAGAAGGCGGGTCATCGCACGCGTGACAAGCGGGACCTCTCCCATACGTGAGATAAACGTGCTCATGTCGCATGCGGATCCTCTGACCGGCTGGTGACGAGAAAATCGCAGTCGATGAGTAGGGCTTCATTAAGAACCCGGCCGCCGAGTCATAGGCGCGCTGTCTCGCTCTGTCGGCCCTAGCATATTTACGCGCATTCCGTCATTCGGTAGTCCTACGTGCAGGCGCCGATCCGACGCCTATTCAACGAGCAAGGGGCTGCATGTGGCATTAGGATTGACGTCAGGGGAATGCGGGGAAAGACAGGTGAAGCACTCCATCGCCGTCTTTGTGCCGAAGGTGGAACCCTTTTGATTCACGTGGGTGTGATGGGCGGCGGCCTGCAAGGCTGCTGCATAGCGATGGCTCTTGCCGACCGCGGCGCGCGCGTCACGATTTTCGACCGCAACCCGGCGTTGCTGACCCGCGCCGCAGTGGCGAACGAGGGTAAGGTTCACCTCGGCTATATGTATGGGGGAGATCCGTCTCTGCGGACGGCCAGGATGATGATGCGGGGTGCGCTTGCATTCGCGCCGCTGCTCAGCGAGCGGCTCGGGCTCAAAATCGCCGCCTTCGAGACGTCGGACCCCGCCGCCTATGTCGTCCATCGAGAATCCCAGCAGGAGCCCGACCAAATCCATGCATATCTGCAGGCCGTCCACACGCTCATTCAGGAGGCCGGCGGTGGCCGACGCGGCGCCTACTTCAACGCGGATCTGGCCAGTCCGATACGGCGTTGGACCAAGAGCGAGTTCGAGCGCGAGCTAACGGGCGAGGCGTTGGCCGCATTTCAATCGCCAGAGGTCGCGATCGATCCGGTAGCGCTTGCCGAACTGATCAGGGAACGAATCGCGACAACGCCGAGCATAGAGATCCGGACGAACCGCTTGGTGACCTCGGTCGATCCAGACCGGCGGGAAATCACGACGACATCGGATGGGATCATTCAGAGAGATCAGTTCGACCACGTCGTCAATGCGCTATGGGACGGGCGTATAGCGATCGACAATTCAGCAGGGATGCGGCCGCGACGAACTTGGATTCATCGACTGAAATACGGCGTCAGCTTCCGGCCACCTCCTGGGACAAGGCCGGCCAGGTCGATGACGATCGTGCTCGGGCCATTCGGCGAAGTTGTCCGCTACCGCAATGGCACCGTCTATCTCACCTGGTATCCAAGCTGTCTGACGGCGCGCACGTTCGAGGCCGAGCCGCCCTTCTGGCCTATCGTTCCCGGCGAACCTTCCCGCTCGTCCATACTAGCGGGGACATATTCCGGTCTTGCCGCCATCCATTCTGTTCTTTCCGACTACGCCATCGACGAGCTTTCGGATGTCATGGTGCGTGGCGGGCCGATCGTCGCCTGGGGCGAGACAGATATCGACGACCCCGCAAGCGAATTGCACCATCGCTTTGAGATCGGCGTCACCTCGGTTGGTGCCTATCACAGCGTTGATCCGGGGAAGCTGACCATGGCCCCCTATTTTGCCGAGGAGTGCGCCCGTCGCATCGTCGCGGAGACGTCGACGCACCCGGTTTCCGGACGTTTTGCAGAGCGACGAAGAGTATGACGAAAGCGCGGATCCTAATCGCGATGCCCCTGTTCGAGGGATGGGAGCACGTTGAGCACACGTTGCTGTCGGTGCAGGCGCAGACGTTTCGCGATTATCGCGTCCTTATCTCCGTGGACGGCGCCGACAAGCGATCATACGAGGCCTGCAAGAGATTTTCTGACGACCCTCGGTTTGAGATTGTGGTGCACGAGCGTCGGCTGCACTGGAACGGCAACATTAACTGGCTCGCCAGCCAATTGCGTGAGGATTATTTCTGCTACTGGCAGCACGATGACCATTGCGCGCCGGATTATCTGCAGGTGCTCATAGACTATGCTGATCGCCATCCGGAAGCCGCAAGCGTCTATTGCGACATGCAGCATTTCGGCACCCGCAACGATGTCGTCCGTCACAGATCGGTTGTCGGCTTCGCCCTAGAGCGCGTTCTCGAGCAGGCGCGGCGCGCCAACCCGGCGGCCATCAGGTGTTTGGTCCGCCGCGCAGCGATGGTGTCGGCGCTGCCTATAACTTCTGCCACCACATGGACGGTGGCCGTGGCGCGAGCGGGCGAGTTGCATAGGATTCCCCGCATCCTCTACTTCCGGCGCAACCGGCCTGATTCACTCGGCATGCAGATGCTGACGATGCCGGAAGAGGAGATGCTGGCATTCACGCTCGAATACGGTCTTGGCGTCTTCAAATACGCATTTCCGCTGGTCCAAAAGGAGGAAATCGGGCCGCTCCTGAGCATGATCGCCGATCAGCTTGTGAATGCGCAAATACGCAAGCGGTGGCAGGTGGATTTTGCATCAGCCGCGCCTCAACTCCGCGAGAAGTTTCTCGCGCGTTTCTTCGAAACCGCCGCCAGGGAATTCGGTGTTTCTCCGGCGGCTGTCCAAGAAGGCCGAGAGAGGCTGGCGCTGATTTCATCCGAGATGCAGCGCGCGACGCGTGACGGCGGCGTCAAGGTTCGGCCTGGATTCTGGTCGAAGGCCATCGCCGCTCTTTCGCATCCAACCAAGTCGAACCGACGCGGACGGGGCTGATGGCGCGAGAGCAGGATGTCGCCGACCTGCGCCGCGCTTTCGACGCGGCTCGAGAGGCCAAGACCAAGGGCCGTTTCGACCACGCGCTGCGGCTGGTCGAAGGGTTTACGGAGCGGGTTGCCGAAATGTCGGCGCGACATCTTTTCGGTCAACCGCCTACCCGACCGGGACTCAGCATCGTCGTGCTCAGCCACCGCGACCACCCCGACGTGGACCGTGCGCTCGAGGCCCTCGCAGCGGATTGCGCGGGCCAGACACATGAATTGATCCTGGTCGACGACGGAAATTCTGCGCTTTTTGAGAGCGCCAAGCGGCATTTTCCATCATTCCTGGGGCTAGAGCCGCCGTTCAGCATAGGCTGCGCCGCTGGCCGGAATCTTGGCGCGTTGTTGGCGCGCGGTCCCGCCGTGGCCTTTCTCGACGACGACGGCATCATCGAACAGGGCTGCCTCGCGGCTCTGCAACGATGCATGGCGGAGACTGGCGCGGTCGCTGTGCGCGGGAAGGTCGTCCCGCATACGGGAGGTATAGGCGAAAGGCACTACGACCTCGGCGCCGTACGAAGACCGACGTTCATCAATTGCGAAGGCGTATCGATCTGGCAGCGCGATTGTTTCCTGCAGGCCGGTGGGTTTAACCCGCTACTTGCCGGCCATGAGGGCAACGATCTCTGCGCGCGGCTGTGGCGGTTCCACGGGCCTTTGGCATTTGTCTACGAGCCTGACGCTATCCTCCGTCACGACTATGCAAGCGACATCGCCCATGTGGACCTTAAGCGCGCTGCCATCGCGGACAATCGCGCATTTGTCGAATTCTCCAGTCGCGAGCCTTTCCGCGTCGCGTCCGGCATTGGCAATCTGTTGCGACGCAAACATGCAAGTCGCCTCGTCACAAGGATCTGGGATCGCGGCAGCACGGCGGCAAGCAAGTTGGACGACAGGGTCTCGATACTGGTCGTGACGAGCGATGGCCGGGCCCACCTCGAAGCTTTCAGCGAATCGCTCCGGCGGCAGGAGAACCAGAGGTTTGAACTCGTGTTTGTCGACCAGTCTCCCGGCAATCGCAACGCCGCTGCGATGCGGCAGGTGTGGTCAGATGACGACCGCCTGATCTGCCTGGACGGCAGCTCCATGACGGCTGGAGCCGCCCTGAATCTCGCGATGTCGCATGCGCGGCATGACATCTGCCTGCTGTCCTATGTCGAGGACATCAGCACCGTCCGCAGGATAGACCTAACGCTTGCGCATCTAGCGGCAGATCCCGGTGCTGCATGCGTATCGTTTCTCACTTTCAACGAGGCGGAAGTCTTCGGCCGGATGGCCGGCAGCGATAAGGACGGCCTGAATGACGTCAATCTGAGGATTTTGCCCGGAAGCGAACCCGAATGGTCGACTTTCGCATTTCGCAAAACTCTTTTCACCGTGCCGTTCGAAGCGGCGGCTGAAGTTGATCTTCACCGAACTTGGCTTTGGCGGAATCTTGAGTCAACGGTTATCGGTGGTTTGGTCGATCCTACGCCACTCGTATATTCGCCGAGGCCGCACCCTGACGCAGCGGCGCGACTGCAGCCGATGGAGTCGGCCCGCCGCACCATCTCGATCCTCTCCGGGACCTCTGCCGACGGCGGCGGAGCCGAGTTGCTGCGCGTCTTTTCGCAGCGCGTGCTGCTGCGGAACGCTTCGGCGGACCTCTACGACCAGCGCATTCTGCGTCGGTTTCTGTCAAGGCAGTTGAAGCGACTAGGAGAAGCGCTCAGCCCGCCGTGCAAAGGCGAAAAAATGCAAGCGGGCGGCTGGTCGCTGGTGCGCTGGCTGAGGCGGCGATTCCGGTGATCGGTCCGACTATAGATGTCAGGCAACAGGCGGACCACTGTCACAGCTTTTAGGAACAGCGCCGCGCGTGATCTGCTGCATCGCCGGATCGATCGTCCCGATGCAGACCTAAGTTTTCTTGGGATCAAGCTCAGCTGTTCAGAGTAACGAGATTCTACTCTAGACCTTGGTAGGCCTGCCAAAAATCAGCCCCAGAAACTCGCTCAGCCAGCGCTTGAGGTGCATGTCCCAGATCAGCCGGCCGCCGAGATGGTCGCGGCCGGGCTGCGCGCCGGGCAATTCGAAACGGTGCGCGCCGCGCACCACCCACCGCTGCATCATCATCCTGGTCAGTTCGCCATGGAACTGAATGCCCCAGGCATTGTCGCCATAGCGGAAGGCCTGGTTGGGGTAGGTCTCGGCGGTCGCCAGCAGCGTCGCGTCTTTCGGCAGTGAAAAGCCTTCGCGGTGGAACTGGTAGACCATGTCGGGCCAAGGCAGCAGCTTTTTGCCGGCTTCGGTCGGCTTCAGCGGATACCAGCCGATCTCGACCAGCCCCTCGCCATGACCCTCGACCTTGCCGCCGAGATGATTGGCCAGCATCTGCGCGCCAAGGCAGATGCCGAGGAACGGCCGGTTCTCCCTGAGCGGAACATCGAGCCAGTTGGTCTCGCGGCGGACGAACTCGTCCTCGTCATTGGCGCTCATCGGCCCGCCGAACACGACGGCGCCGGCATGCCCTTCCAGCGTTTCCGGCAGGCTGTCGCCGAGCGGCGGCCGACGGATGTCGAGATCGAAACCTTCCTCGAGCAGCATGTGGCCGACCCGGCCGGGGCTCGAAGTCTCCTGATGCAGCACGATCAGGATTTTCGGTTTCGAGCTCGGTCTAGGCGGCATGGAGAGCTGGGATCCTATTCGTCGCTCGACGTTCCGCTGGCGCCGGGCGCGGCGGCCGCCGCCTTGCGGCGCGCCTCGACGCGGTCCTGACGCTCGACGCCGATCAGTTCGGCAACGCGCCAGACCGTGTTGTCTTCCAGCTCATGCAGTTCGCCGTCGGCATAGACGATTTCCCACATCAGGCCGATGAAGGCCTTGCGAGCATCGGCGTCGAGATGGCGCTTCAAAACGCTGGTGAAGGCATAGAGGTCGATCGCCTCATTGTCGGCGCGCTCGCCCGCCGCAGCCAGCGCATCGAGCTCATCGCCGCTGATCGAATAGCTCTGCGCCAGCACCTGCTTGAACCGCTCCCACTCGACATCCTGGCGCACGCCATCGGCATTCATCACGTGATAGAGCAAAGCCGACGCCGCAACGCGCGGATCGTCGGCATTGGCGCGAGCCCCCGCGCCGGCCGGCAGGTCTTTCAGAAAGGACAGAACGCGTTCGAACATGGTGCTCACATCAGGTCAGGGTTCAAAACAGGCGGAACCGGCGCGGTGATTTCTCCGCTTCGTCGTCAGGGTCGACGCCGGGGTCGTCCGGCAACCGGATAACCTCCTCGGCCGGCTCGACCGCTTCGCTATCCGTCGGCACGGCGGCAAAGGCGGCGGCAGTGACCGGCGTGACATAGTCGTCGCTTACAGCAGGCTTCAGTTCCGTCGGCGCCTCGCTGATCGTTCTGGCGACGGCCGGATGGTCGACAACCTCAGCTTCCTTTGCCGGCTTGGCGGGTGCCGCAAGCACCGGCACCTCGACCCCAGGTGCTTCCTCATGGCTGTCGATGAGATGGCCGAGCCGTTCCATCGGTGCGCGCCAGGTGAAGGCGTCGAGCTTGCCGCTGACCGGAGACACCGGCGCCCAGCGTTCGGAGACCACGCCGTCGGCGACCCAGGCCGGATCGCGCGGCGCCCTGACCGCCTTGGACAGCAATTGCCTGATCTTGCCCTGGTCGCCGGTCTCCGCCTCCTCGATGTCGGCCAGAAGCAGGTAGGCGCCTTCGCGACGGTCCATGCGCAGCGCCGCCTCGGCCTCGCGGCGGGCGGTGGAAAAATCCTGCGCGTCGAGCGCGGCACGCGCCACCGTCATCGACGATTCGGCGTTGTTACGCTTCAGCTCCTGCAGCTTCTTCGCCCGGTTCAGGCGGTCGACCACCGCATCGCCCGGCCTTGCATGCGTGTAGAGCTCGGCGATCTCCGGATGCGGCTCCGCTTTCCAGGCGGTTTCGAGGATCTTGGAGCCTTTGCGGACGTCATTTTGCTTGAACAGAAGATTGGCCGCCGCAACCGCGGCCGGTGCGAAATCCGGCGCCAGCTTGTTGGCCTCGACCGCGGCTGTCTTGGCCGCGTTGGGATCGCTGTCGGTCAGCGCCTGCGCCTTGGCGGTCAACAGCACGGCGCGGCGGCGATTGGCGGCGTCGCGTTCGATCTGCCGGGCCGACTTCTGCGCCTCGACCAGCTTCAGCGCGCCGTCCCAGTCGCCGCGCCCGGTCAAATCTTCCAGCGTCGATTCGGCCGCCCAGGCCAGTTGCGGCGCCACGGCAGCGGCGCGGCCGGCATAGTGGCGCGCCGCGTTGCGGTCGCCCAGCCGCTCGGCTTCGAGGTAGAGCCCGCGCAGGCCGAGCAGCCGCATTTCGGGATCGTCGAGCATCGCCTCGAATTTCTCGCGCGCGCCCTCATGGTCGCCTTCGAGCAGCGAGGCTTGCGCCTCGAGCAGATGGATCAGCGGTTCCTGGTCGGAGCGGATCAGCTTGGCCGCTTCCTTGGTCTTCTTGCGCGCCAGCGCGCCATCGCCGGCGCCGGCGGCGATCATGCCGGTCGACAGCGCCTGGTAGCCGCGGTCGCGGCGTCGCACGCGGAAATAGCGCGAGATCGTATAGGGGCTGTTCCACAGCGACTTGATCAGCCACCAGACGATCATCACCGCGGCAACGACGGCAACCACCGCCACCGCCGCCACCATCAGGGAGACCTTGTAGTAATAGCCGTTGAAGGTGACGACCATCTCGCCGGGCCGGTCGGCGAGCCAGGCAAAGCCGAGGCCGAGCGCAAAGACGACGGCGAGGAAGATGAGAATGCGGATCATCGTGTCGTCCTCATGCCTTCATTGCGCCTGCAATCAGCGCGTCGACCTGCGTCTCGACCTCGATGCGCGCCTTCAGTTTGCCGGCAAAGACCGCGCCCGCAGCCTTGACCGCATCCGGCAGCGTTGCATATTCGCTGAGCGCCTTGGCGTAGTCGCCCTGGTTGACCGCCACCTCCATGCGCGCCACGGTTTCGGGCGCGCCGGCGCCTTCGACGGCGCCGATCGGCCTCACCTCGACCAGCGATTCGGCGCTCGACAAAAGGTTCTGGAAGAAGCCGGCATTTTCGTCGACCGGCGTCGCTGCGGCGACCATCGCATTGGCTGCGGCGTCAGCCTCGCCGGCGATTTCGGTGCGGGTCGGCACCCCCTTTTCGGCATAGGGGCGCAGCGCCGCAATCTGCGGCGCATCGGGCGAGATCGCCGCGAAGGTTTCCAGCTCGGCGGCAAACGGCGCGCCACGGTCGAGCGCCGCCTTGAGCGCCGAAGCGGCAATGGCCATAGCGATCTTCGGCTGCGACGCCTGCGCATCGACCTTGCCGGAGAGCTGCGTCACTGACTGTTCCAGTGCGGCGAGCCGGCCTTCCTGCGCCTTGGCCGTCTCGCCGGCCGATTTCACCAGGGTGTCCAGACTCGAAAGCTTTTCGTTGAGCGGCGCGAGATCGACCGGACCGCCGGCCTGGCCGAGGGCCGCGACCGCCGTCTCGATCTGCTTGACCTTGTCGCCAAGCGCCGCAAGCCCGGCATTGTCGCCGGCGCCGCCTTGCTCGACCGCCGATTTCAGCGATGCGACATCGGCCTTCACCTGATCCAGAGCCGACGACAGCCCGTCCACCTTGGCCGTTGCGGCGCCACTGCCGCCGGCCTCCCTGAGGTCGGCGATTTCGCTCTTCAGCGAGGCGATCTCGCTATTGACGCCGTCGAGCGAGACCATGCCACCGCCCGACCCCGGAGCGCCGAGCACGCCGGCAAACTGCAGCCCGCCGGCGGCGGCCAACGCGATGACACCGCCAATGATGCCGGCGGCAATGCCGTTGGAACGCTTCGGCTGCGCGGCCATGGGCTGGTTCCTCACTTCGGCTGTATCAGGCGTTTCCTTGGATGCACCCGGCTTGGGCGAGGCATCCTCGAAACTGTACTCGGAGGCCCTGGCGCGCGACGGCGCGTCGGAGGCGCCGGGATAAGGCCTTTCCGGTTCGCCGGACACCTTGGCACCGGTGCTCTCCGGCGCGGCTTGCGCCGCGGCGTCGGAATGCTCCCACGGCTCGAGATCGGCCTGATCGGCATGCACGGGCTCGTCTGGCGTCTCCGTCGGGGCCGCAGCCACGGCAGCCGCCTCCTCGTGCATGACCGATTCGGCCGGGGTCTCGACCGCATCCGGGCTGGAGGCATCCGCCAAGTCGGCATCAGGCTTGGCGGCATCCGCATCGACGATGCGCGAGACGGCGCCGGGTTCGAGCTCGATGGTCACCGGCTCGCGGCGGCTTTTCGAATGTCGCATCTTCGGCGTCTTGACCATGCCTGGGCTCCGCAAATCCTGCTTCGTCTCAACGCCTGACGGCGCGTGATGGTTTAAAAATGGTCTAGCACATCACCAAGCGGTGAAAAGGGGCGGCGTGATGACACGGGGGTCAGGGGGCCGCACGCAATCGCTCAAGCAACGCCTCCTCCTGCGGTTCCCGGGCAACCACTATTTTTTTGCCGGCGACATCGCCGAACGCAGCTGCTATGCGCTCGGACAGGGCAAAAACCCGCGCGTTTTCAAAAAGATCACGCAGCTCTGGCCGATTGACCAAGGTCTGCAACGCTGCCGCCGCCTTGGCCGAATAAAGCAGCATCGCATCGACTGCCTGACCGGACAGGCGCGCACGGATTTCATCGTCGGAATAGTTCAGCGAGACGGTGTCATAGGTTTCTATGGCGCGGACCTCCACGCCGCCCTGCCGCAGCCGCGTCTCGAAAGCCGAAAACCGCACGCGTCCCGTGAGATAGACGATCGCCTTGCCGGAAAGGCCGGCGGCAATCGTATCAGCCAGTTTCTCGGCATCCCCCGGCCCTTCACTAACCGACAAAAACCCAACCGCGCGCGCCGCTTCAGCCGTCCTTGCGCCGACGGCATGGCAAGGCATGTCGGCAAGCGCGGCGATGAGCCCTTTCGGCCCACGGCGCACGGCATTGGCGCTGGTGATCGCGACGGCCACGGCATTGTCGCCTGCTGCGCTGGCATCGACCGGCAGCGCTACGGTTTCGGTCAATGGCAGAAGGATCGGCTCAAATCCCAGCTCCTGCAACCGCCGCTCGGTGCGCGATGCCCCGGGTTGCGGCCGCGTCACCAGGACACGCATATCAGACCCAGCCGTCGAAGAAGGTTTCGCCGGCCTTGGTTCGCACCGTTTTGGCGGCGTCCATGCCGATACGGACGGCATCTTGCGCCGGACCCTCGGCCTTAACCTCATGCGACTGCGTGCCGTCGGGCGAAATGATCAGCCCGGCGAAGGTCAGCGTGCCGCCTGCTATCGTCGCATAGCCTGCGATCGGCGTGCGGCAGGAGCCGTCGAGTGCCGCCAGAAAGGCGCGCTCGCAGGCCAGTGCCTGGCCCGTCGGCACATCATGGATGGCAGTCAGCATCTGTTCCACAACGCTGTCGCCGATGCGGGTCTCGATGCCGATCGCGCCTTGCCCCGGCGCCGGCGGAAAGGCGTCGAGCGGCATCAGATCGGTGACGACATGGCCGAGCCCCAGCCGTTTCAGCCCGGCATGGGCGAGGATGGTGCCTTCGGCGACGCCCTCCTCCAGCTTGCGCAGCCTGGTCTGCACATTGCCGCGGAACATCACCACATCGAGGTCCGGCCGCATGCGCCGGATCAGCGCCTGGCGCCGCAGTGATGACGAGCCGACCTTGGCGCCTTGCGGTAGGTCGATGATGCGCTTTACCGCCTTGCCGATGAAGGCGTCGCGCGCGTCCTCGCGCGGCAGGAAAGCCGAGAGTTCGAGCCCGTCCGGCAGCACCGTCGGCATGTCCTTGGAGGAATGCACGGCGAGGTCGATCGTGCCGGCCAGCAGCGCCTCTTCGATTTCCTTGGTGAACAGGCCCTTGCCGCCGGCTTCCGACAGCGGCCGGTCCTGGATGCGGTCGCCGCTGGTCGAGATGACGACGACCTCAAACGCTTCGGCCGGCATGCCGTGCGCCGCCATCAGCCGCGCCTGCGTTTCATGCGCCTGCGCGAGGGCGAGCGGGCTGCCGCGTGTTCCGATTTTCAAAGTTTGCATGGCGCGCGGTCCGTGATAACCCCCAGCTGGCTTTGCGTTTCCGGCACTCTCCTAACGAGGCCCGCCTCTCCTAACGAGGAAAGTCCGGCGACACAATCTCTGGAGACAGCGACGAATTGATCCGCGTTCTGGGCATTGAGACGAGTTGCGACGAGACCGCAGCCAGCGTGGTGACGCTGGATGGCGCCGCCGCGCCGGTCATTGCGTCCAACATCGTGCTCAGCCAGATCGAGGAGCATGCCGCCTTTGGCGGCGTCGTGCCGGAGATCGCCGCGCGCGCGCATGTCGAGGCGCTGGACGGCATCGTCGAGGCAGCCCTTGCCGATTCGGGCGTTGCCCTCACCGACATCGACGCCATTGCCGCCACCGCCGGCCCCGGCCTAGTTGGCGGGCTGATCGTCGGCCTGATGACGGCCAAGGCAATTGCCGCGGCTGTCGGCAAGCCGCTGATCGCCATCAACCACCTCGAAGGCCATGCGTTGACCGCAAGGCTGACCGACGGGCTCGACTTTCCCTATCTGCTGCTGCTGGTCTCCGGCGGCCACACCCAGATCGTCGCCGTGCGCGGCGTCGGCGACTATCAGCGCTGGGCGACGACCATCGACGACGCACTGGGCGAAGCTTTCGACAAGACTGCGAAAATGCTCGGCCTGCCCTATCCCGGCGGCCCGAATGTTGAAAAGGCTGCGGCAGCGGGCGATGCGACCCGCTTTGCCTTTCCACGGCCGATGAAAGGCTCGGCGCAACCCGATTTCTCCTTCTCCGGCCTCAAGACCGCCGTGCGCCAGGCGGCAACCGCCATCCAGCCGCTGAGCGAGCAGGACGTCGCCGACATCTGCGCCTCGTTCCAGGCGGCGGTGGCCGACGCACTGGGTGACCGGGTGGCCCGCGCGCTTGCCCGCTTCCGCCAGGAATTTCCGGACAAGACCACGCCCTCACTGGTCGTTGCCGGCGGCGTCGCCGCCAACAGCACGATCAAGGCGACGCTGCAGAAGCAGTGCGCCGAGGCCGGCTTTGCCTTCGTCGCACCGCCGCTGAAATTGTGCACCGACAATGCGGCGATGATCGCCTGGGCCGGCATCGAGCGGCTACGCGCCGGCATTGCCGATGAAAACGCCGGAGATTTCGTGCCGCGTTCGCGCTGGCCGTTGGACTCGATCTCGGCGCCGATGGTCGGCTCCGGCCGGCGCGGAGCGAAAGCATGAGCGCCCGGGAGACGACCGGCTGGCGTGTTGCCGTGCTTGGCGGCGGCGCCTGGGGCACTGCACTGGCGCTGGCCATGCTGCGCGCCGGTCACGATGTCCGGCTCTATGCACGCGACGAAGAGACGGTCGCCGCGCTTCATAACGGCGAGAACCCGCGCTATCTCCCCGGCATCGCCATCGAGCCCGGCATCGCGGCGACGAGCGATATCGGCGCTGCGCTGACTGACGCCAATTGCGTGCTGGCCGTGGCGCCGGCGCAAGCGCTGCGCGCCATGCTGACGACGACAAAGCCCCATATGCCGAAAGGCGTTCCGCTGGTTCTTTGCGCCAAGGGCATTGAGCGCGACACCGGCGCGCTGTTGTCGGCAATCGTCGCGGACATTTTGCCGGAAACCCCTGTCGCAGCCTTGTCTGGCCCAAGCTTCGCCGCCGACGTCGCCAGAGGCCTGCCGACCGCTGTCGTCGTCGCCGCTCGCGACGAGACTTTGGCGGCCGCGCTTGCCGCCCGGTTTTCGGCGCAGAATCTGCGCTGCTATTCCAGCGACGATTTGATCGGCGTCGAGATCGGCGGCGCGCTGAAGAATGTCTTTGCCATCGCAGCCGGTGCGGTCACCGGCGCCGGGCTCGGCGCCAGTGCGCAGGCCGCCATGGTGACGCGCGGTTTCGTCGAACTGCGCCGCATCGGCGCGTCCTTCGGTGCAAAACCGGAGACGCTGATGGGGCTTTCCGGCCTCGGCGATTTGCTGCTCACCTGCTCGTCCGCCCAGTCGCGTAATTTCGCCTACGGGTTGGCACTGGGCCAAGGCAAACCGCTGGCCGGCCTGCCGCTCGCCGAAGGCGTGCCGACGGCTGCGATCGCTGCCCGCATCGCCACCGAGCGCGACATCGACGCGCCGATCATTACTGCGGTGTCGGCGATACTGGACGGCACGATCACCATACGGCAGGCTGTGACTGCCCTGATGACGCGGCCGCTGAAGACCGAAGCTGATATCTAATTGTATACACCTCGGAACAACTCGGCATTGTCATCACCGGCGACGATGAGGTTTTCGTAATCACCTTCCGGAAGCAGCAGTGCCTCGGCCGGACCGCTGCGCAGAACAACGTCGCTGACACCGGCCTCCAACGACAAAGGCAAGGAACGCGGGGTGCCATTGATCTCGACGTTGCCATCTGCTGGCTGCCCGTTCGCCGTATACAGGTTGTACCGTCCGGCGACCGGCACCTTGAAAACGCCCAGACGACCGGAGCGAAGGCGACGGCCGGCCATTCTGATGTTGGGAGCGATCTGGACGTAGCTGTCGCGGATAAAAGGGGCAATCACAGGATCGATCATATCCATGCGATATGACCAGATAATCACCTTTGGCGGAGTGTTCGAGAGGATTTTGTACGCTTCCGATTCGCTGCCTTCCCGCAGTGTTTTCAAGATATAGTACTGGTCGAGCCAGAGGGTGGAGGGCTCCTGTCGATTGGGCAGCATTCCGATGCCGTCGAAATAGAACTCGTCCGGTTTGACCATCGCCTCGGCGCGGGCGATCAGCGCAAGCTGCGCCGGATTGTCGATACGCAGATACAGTCCGTTGCTGATGTAGCTGATCGCTCCGGCAATCACGAGCAACGCCCGCGCAAAACGCATGGGCAATGCATCAGCCGCATTGCGATCGAGCACTCCAAGCGACCACAGCGCCATGAATGGCAAGGCCATGATGAAGACATAAGGCCAAGGCTGATCATGAACAAAAACCAGGGCCGTGATGACGGCGGTGAACGCCAGCGCAATCCGCTGTCTCTCTTCCAACGCTCCGATACGTACCAACCCAAGAACGATTCCGCCGAAGCAGAATGCATAGAGAATTGCGTTGTGAACGAGCGTCTGGAGCACAAAACGTCGCAAGCCGCCATATTCGACACCGCCGCGGCTCGCGACTTCAACTGGGCCGAATATCAGGCCTCGGGCGATCGGGAGCGGGTCGACGCCGCCAAATATGACGCAATACGCGGCGATGGGCACAATCCAGCCCAGCACCAGGGCTGCGCCACGCTTGATCCCGGCTCCGTATTGTCGTGCAATGAAAGCGTTGACGAGCAATCCCGTGCCCAGCGCGACATTGAAATAGATGGATTTCTGGGTCGTCAGGAAGGCGAGGCCGCTAAGGATGCCAGCGAAGACAATCCGTCTCGCGCTTGCCGAATTCCCGCTGATGACCACCAACAGCGCCGCGACGGCGAAGAACAGCGCCAGCGGTTCCGAGATCGTGCGGAAAATTCGCTCCATGATGTTGGAAAAGCACAGCAGGATCAGGACAATCGCCAAGGCACGCGGCTTGTCCTGGCTGAGCACTCGCGCGCATGCATAAATCATGGCGATGGTCGCGCAGGCGAGCAGCGCCATCTGGAAGCGCCCCACGATCATAATGGAGGTCGCATCCCAGCCGATGAGATTGGCCAGCTTAGAAAAAATCGTGAAACCTACCGCCTTGGCCGGTTGGACAGTGTCAAACAGGCCGTTCCCGAGATATTTCGCGTAACCGAGCTGGCCGAACTCATCCATGACGAACCGGCTGCGATAGGCCAGCGCGAAGAGAAGGATGATCTTAAGTGCGATCAGAACGCTCAGGCCGATTATGGCCGGGCGCTCGGCAATGCCGAAAAAGTCCTTATTGCTGATGTGGGTTTTCACAGCGGACCGGTCATTCATCGGCAACGTTCTCTTGCCGGTTCTCTGTCGGTGCCACCGCTTGGCTATTGCACGCCAAGGCGATCACGCTGCGGGCCATCTTTTCCCAATCATAGTGCGCCAGGGCATGGGCCGCCATCGCATCACGTTCGGCCGCAGTCAGGGCAAGACCATCGATCGCGTCAGCGCAACGATGCGCTGACCCTTGGGGATCTCTAAGGTCGATGTTCACACCACGCAGCCAGACCGCTGCATCGGGGTCGGCAAGATGGACCGGAGCGCCGCAGATCACCGGGAGGCCGCAGGCCATCGCCTCTTGTATGACAAGCGGATACCCTTCACCGACGCTTGGCAGCAGCAAGAGATCCGCCGTGCGATAGAGGTCCGCCAACTCCATGGGCGTCCGGGTGCCCAGGTCACGAACATTGCCAAGTCCCCAGGCGCTGGGTCTGATCGAGCCGGCGCCCGCCAGCGAAAATTCGAGATCGGGTCGCAAGGTCGCCAGCGCGCGGATCACCGACAGTCCCTTTTTCTCGACGTAACGGCCAACGAAAAGAACGCGACGTCCTCGCGCCGGAGAGCCCCCATCGCCGGTCGAGTCCCGCGACGGATGGAAAATGCTGCGGTCAACCCCGTTGAAAAGCAGCCTGTAAGAGTGCCGCGGGGGGGTTCCCAGCAACTCATGGCGCACCGTGTCACTGATAAAGACGCGGGCATCCGCCGCCCTTAGCATAGGCCGCGTCACCAGACGGTTTGCGAGCGCCATCGCGAAGCGCAGGATACGAGAAGAGAACGGAACGCTGGCAATGTGTTGAACAAGCACTGTTCGCTTGCGGTAAATTTTGGCCGCCACCATTGCCAGGATCGACGTGGCGTAGAGCGCGTCATGCAGCACCACTGAATCGCTGCCGCGCACTGCGCGCGCCAATGCCGCTATTCCTCGCATACGAGGTATGGGCATCGGCAGGCCGTTGCGTTTTTCCATCACCTGGAGGCAGGCAATCGGCACCACATCCACTTTTCCCTCGGGCGGCAGGTCGGCATCGCTTGCAGCCCAGGACGCTTCGATGCCGTTATCCGCGAACCGGCGGCAAAGATGCCCGGCGACGCGTTCTATGCCGCCGCCATGCGCCTCGAAGAAGTGGCTTACCGTCAAAATCCGCAATGGCTTGCCCGTCAAACCCGCTCCAGACGGAGCGTAATCTCAAGGCGGTTCGGAAACAGCCATCCGTACAGGCCTTTGCGATATCGCAACGGCGCTGCGCGTGCGGCTATGCGATAGCCGCTCTCGGCGGCGAGCCTCTCCCATTCGGCACGATCAAGGTAACGCGCCCATACCATTCCGCCGAACGGGATGTTTCCAATGGCGTCCATTGCCGTGAGGCGTAGACGATCCACCGCATGGAGGCTTTCATGGTCCTTGATGTAGAGCGGTCCATCCACCACCCGCCGGATCTCTCTGAGAAGCGCTGCTCGCGCCGCAAGCGGCACGTGATGCATGACGTTGTTGAGCGTTGCCGCGTCGAACGCATCGTCCCTGAAGGGCAACGTCTTGCCGTCATACTGGCGCGTGGGCACGCTTAGCGAAGGGCAGAAACGGTCTACAAGATCCACCGTTTGCACTTCTTCCAGCGGAAACAGCTCAGACATGGCTTGCGCAATCACGCCTGTACCGCCACCGACATCCAGCAGCCTGCGATGATCGCCAGCCCACACTTGACGCAAGCTGTCGAGCATCGTGGCTTGATAGAACGGCACTTTGCTCCGGTACATGGCGAGATGGCGCGACATGATACCCTGCAGGAGGTGCGGATCGATGGAGGGCATCGTCATCTGGAAATTCATGGGTTTCTGACGGAGGTGGATTTTGGCGCGCCGATCGCCCAGCGGCTAAGCGCAAAGTTGATCGCCAGCATGCAGATCGACGCAAGCGGCGCCGCGACAGGCATCGCCAGACCTGTCCAGTCGCGCCAGAACCAGGTGAAGATGAACGCCAGCGGAACATTGGCCGACATCGCCAGCAGATATCTTGCAAAACCGGGCAGAGCCAGGGGCTGGCGGAACGTGAAGACGCCATGCAGGGCGTAGCCGGTTGCCGCTACAATCCCGAAGGACAACAGGACCGCCAGCCACAAAGGCGAGCCAGCACGGTCCGAAAGAATCATCACCGCGTTGTGGAGCGCGAGACACAGCGCCGCCACAACGACGTAAGTGGAAGGCGCACGCATGTTCATGCGATTGCCTTATGTGCCCGAACGAGGAATACGCATCCATTGTCGTCGCGTATCGACGCTGGCGTGATGGCGTCCTCCAGCAGCGCGCGCAGGTTCATGAGCACGGCCAGCAGCGACGCGAAAGCGCCCCCAAAAACAGGGATGCGGCGCAGGAAGAAGGCAAAGCCTGTCAGACGGATCAGCGTGGTCGTGGCCAGCGGTCCGGCGATAGCCTTGACATCCTCGACAATCAGGCCGCGATCCCCGAGATCGGCAATCAGGCCTGTTCGTGTCCAGCGGCGATGATCTTCCGGGTGAGGATGATACAGCCAGGTGCCATGCGTGGATAGCAACAGGACACCGTCATCGCGCAGCAGCCGGCTGATCTCGGCGCAATAAGCGTCTAGGTCGCGTACATGTTCCAGGACCTGGACTGAGAGGACCGCGCCTGCGGCGCCATCGGCAAGCGGCACCCGGCCACGCTCATCGATCCGCAGCGATCCGCCATCGTCGATATCCGCACCACGATAGTCGATCCGCATCTCCCGCATCATTCGGGCATAGGGCATGTCTCCGCAACCCAGATCGACCATCAGTGTTTCCGGCCTGACATGGGCGCGTGCCTGCTCCTCGAGCAGCCTGGCGAGCCCGCGCAATATCAGCCAGTCGGTATCCCAGATACGCGGAGAAGCCCTGCTTGCTTTCATGTTGCGAGCTTACCTTCGGAAGGAGGTGGGATCGCCAAGACTATCAAGCAGCAGCTTCAGCACAAAACCGGACAGAGTCATCAAGACGCCGGCCACGCACGCAGTGCTGCTGGTGAATATGAGGTGCACGGACTGTTCCATCGGTTCGTCGACAAGCAACCATTGAAGAGCGAGGAGCAGGTTTACCGCGAACCCGCCGGCAAAAATCAAGACACCTCCGCCAACCAGCCATTCCAGAGGGCGTCCTCGTTTAAGCCAGGGGACAACGCGTCCTTTCTGAACCGGGTGATAGATGGCGATGGCCACTTTAGCCAACATGCCCAGCAGTGTTGCGGACAGTCCAATGAGAGTTGCCATGGACGCAAGTGCGACAAAGTGGATGCCGAAATAATGCCCGTTAAACACAATCGGGCCGGACGAAAGCAAAGCCAGGCCGACAATGCCCGTCGCCAGCAAGGTAAGACCAGGTATCAGGTAAAGCGTGTCCGGCGCGTGAGCAATAATGAGCCGCAAATGGCGCCAACCGTCGCGGAAGGAACGCAGATGCGGGGCGCGGTTTCGCTTGTCGGGGTAGAGCTTGATCGGCACTTCACGAATGCTCAGTCCAGCGCGATGCGCATTGATGATCATTTCCGAGGCGAATTCCATTCCCGGCGAGCGTGCGCCGATTTTCTGAAATGCCTCTCGAGTGAAGCCGCGCATGCCGCAATGGAAGTCGCGGATCGGAGATTTGTGCAGCCAGCGAGCGATGGTGGACAGGACGGGATTGCCCAGGTAGCGATGCAATAGCGGCATGGCGCCCGGCTCGATACCGCCGGCGAACCGATTGCCCATGACAAAGTCCGCACCCAATTCCAACGCATCGATGAAATCGCCGAGCTGGCTCCAGTCGTAGGAATCATCGGCATCGGCCATGATGAGATATTTGCCTTCGGCTGCTTCAGCCGCGGCGCTGATTGCCGCGCCATAGCCCTTTACCGGCTGATGGACGACGCGCGCTCCCAACTTTTGCGCAATCTCCACCGACCTGTCCGTGGAGCCATTGTCGCCGACGACGACTTCCCCCTTGACGCCGCGCCTCGAGAAGGCATCGAAGGCTTTGCGGATGCAGATGCCGATCGTCAATTCTTCGTTCAGGCAAGGAATGATTGCAGAAACGAGAACACGATCGGTCTCCGTGCTGGCCGTGAAAGCAGGCGTGGCGTCGTCGATCCTGCCTGTCATGTCCCCCGCGATGCTCTCCATTGCGTCCTCCATTCAGGCGTTCTGGAAGAACCAGCCCCATTCCCACAACTGACCCGCTGGGAGCGTAGCATATCGAAAATTGATTATCTTTGACTTACGAAATATCCAGTCGCGTCCTATAAGCAGTAATCGCAAAGGCCAGGTGTTGCCTGTGTCTGCTCTTTCAGGCGAAGCGATATCGTCTGTGACTTTCATCAAACTCAAGTGGATCAATCATTTCAATGCCTTGGCCTTGAGCGGGGCGGAGATCCAACGCGACAGATCGTCATTTGGCATTGACCCGAAGGCACCATAAAAGCGAAAACGCGGTTTCGGCAGTTCAAGGCGAACTGTAGTCGCAATCCCAACCCGGAGTTTTCAAAGCATGCTGTTTGCGTTGATTTGCAAGGACAAGCCCGGCAGCCTGCAGGTGCGCGTCGACACCCGGCCCGCCCACGTCGCCTTTCTCGAGGGCCTGAACGCCGACAGGACACTGGCCTTTGCCGGTCCGTTCCTCGATGCCGACGGCAAGCCGAACGGTACCCTCGCCGTGGTCGAGGCGCCGGACCTGGCCGGCGCGCAGGCGCTGTCGGCCGCCGACCCCTATGCCAAGGCCGGGCTGTTCGAAAGCGTCGAAATCCGCCAGTGGAACTGGATCTTCAACAAGCCGGCGGCTAGTTAATTCCTGGCCAAGCCAAGGAGGAGCAAAGACATGAACTACTGGCTGTTCAAATCCGAACCCTCGGTCTTTTCCTTCGAGGCGCTGAAGGCCAAGGGCAAGGCCGGCACGCAATGGGACGGCGTGCGCAACTATGCGGCGCGCAACAACATGAAGGCGATGCAGATCGGCGATCTGGGCTTTTTCTACCATTCCAATGAGGGGCTGAACGTCGTCGGCATCGCCGAAGTCTGCGGGCTTGCCCATCCGGATAGCACCACCGACGATCCGCGCTGGGAATGCGTCGACATCCGCGCTTTCAAGGACATGCCGAACCCGCCGACGCTGGAACAGGTCAAAGCCAATCCCAAGCTGGCCGAGATGGCGCTGGTGCGGCTCGGGCGGCTTTCCGTACAGCCGGTCACGCCGGCCGAATGGAAGGAAGTCTGCCGCATGGGCGGCCTGACGCCGGCTCCGTGACGGTCCTCACTCCGAACAGCGCGAAAAAGTTCATTCTCGACAACACGGCGCTGATGGCGCCGCCGCATGTGCCGGAGATTTTTCTGCGGCTTGCCGACGAGGCGCACGACCTCTGGCAGCGGACCGAGGACGAGCTGACCGAGATCGGCCTGCCGCCGCCCTTCTGGGCCTTTGCCTGGGCGGGCGGGCAAGGCCTTGCCCGCTATATCCTCGACAATCCGTCTGAAGTGCGCGGCAAACGCGTGCTCGACTTCGCCTCAGGCTCCGGGCTTGTCGCCATCGCCGCCGCGAAGGCAGGTGCCGCGCAAGTGATTGCCACCGACATCGACCCGTTCTGCGAAACGGCGATCCGCCTCAATGCCGAGGCCAATGGCGTGGCAATCGAGTTTTGCGGCACCGACTGCATCGGCACCGATGCCGGCTGGGACGTTGTGCTGGCCGGCGACGTTTTCTACGACAGATCCTTTGCCGACACGCTGATGCCGTGGTTTTCGATACTGAAGGCGCGCGGCGCCGACGTCCTCGTTGGCGACCCCGGCCGCTCCTACATGCCCAAGGCCGGACTGGAGCCTTTGGCCGTCTATGAAGTGGCGGTGACGCGGGCGCTGGAGGATGCTCTGGTCAAGCGCACCACCGTGTGGCGCTTCGCTTGACGGCGCTGCCGAACAGGCGTTCCATCGCGAGATTGATTTGAAGAATACGCAAGTCGTTTTCCCAAACCGCTCGCGCTTTTGGGCGACATGCTTGAGGGGAGGACTTTATGGATTTTTCGGCAGTGAACTGGCTGGCGGTGGTTGTCGCGGCCGTGGTGGCCTGGCTGTTCGGCGCCGTCTGGTACATGGCTTTGAGCAAGCCGTGGCTGAAGGCGGCCAAGCTCGATCCGGCAACGATGAGCAGATCGAAGCTGCCCTTCGTCATCTCCTTCATTGCCGAACTCATCATGGCGCTGGTCGTGGCCCTGGTGGTTGGAGCGATGACGGGCGGCGAACCGGCCCTTACCGCCGGCCTGGTTTTCGGCTTCGTTCTTTGGCTCGGCTTTGTCGCCACGACGCTGTCGGTCAACCACCGCTATGAGAATTTCGGCTGGGACCTGACCCTGATCGACGGTGGCCACTGGCTCGGCGTGCTTTTGATCATCGGCGCGGTGATCGGCTGGTTCGGCGCACCGGTCGTCGCCGGCTGAGGCCTGCAGCAATCGTCAGGTCTTCGTCTTGGCGACTTCATCGAGGATCCATTCGCGGAAGGCGATGATGCGCGGATCGTCGGCAGCACTTTCGGGATAGACCAGGAAATAGCCGAATTCTGGCCCCACCCGCAGGCCGAGTTCAAAAGGTTGCACCAGCCTGCCCTGGGAAAGGTCGTTTGCCACCATGGCGAAGTCGGCGAGCGCGACGGCATTGCCGTCGAGCGCCGCCTGCACGGCATCGGTAGAGTTGCCGAACACGACGGTCCGGCTGTCATCGAAATCATTGACGCCGGCCGCCGCCATCCACATCCGCCAGTTTGGCCATGTCACGCCTTGGCGCGACCATTCGATATGGGCAAGCGTGTGATTGAACAGGTCGCGCGGCTCGCGCAGCGGCGGACCTGAGGTCAGCAGCGCTGGACTACACACCGGAATGAGGATGTTGTCGAACAGGCGATGGGCGCGAAGCCCCGGATATTTGCCGGCGCCGAAGCGGATGCCGACATCGACATCGTCGAGTTCGAAATCCCGCACTTCGTAGGCGATGTCGAACCGGAGCTCGATATTGGGCTGACGCTTGCGGAAATCGTCGACGCGCCGCATCAGCCATTTTGACGCGAACTGCGCGTCGAGCGTTACCTTCAGCAGCGCCGTGCCACGCGTCAGCTTGCGCGCCCGCGACACCGCCCGGTTGAGCAGGTCGAGCGCATCAAGCGAGGCTTCGAACAGCACCGTGCCTGCCTCGGTCAGCCGGATGGTGCGGCTGGTGCGGGTGAACAGCACGATGCCGAGCTGATCCTCGATTTCCTTGATCTGGTGGCTGACCGCGGCCGGCGTCAGCCCAAGCTCGTCGGCGGCACGGGTGAAATTAAGATGCCGGGCGGCGGCTTCCAGCGTCCTCAGCGCGCGGGTTCCAGGCAGCAGGCGAGACATCACCTTATCCTCAAATTAAACTTGACGATCCGAAAAGAACTACTCATTTCTCTCATAGATTTCAATGCGGCATGATGCATCCACCGACACACCATCAAGCCAGATTTGATATCTGGCGGAACACGGAGCACATCATGTCCATCATCGCTTTGAATTCGCAAGCCGCTCGCTCGAACTGGTTTGTCGCCGTAACGGATTGGCTTCGCCAGGCAAGGGTTGCAATCAACCTGCCACGCCAGGATGTCGAGGATCTGTCGGATCGCCAATTGCGCGACATCGGCGCCAAGCGCAAGGACGTAACCCGGGCAGTGGACCGGGAACTCGGCCGGCTGGGACTGCTGGATATCGGCTGGCAGAGGAACAGGCGGTAGTGAATAGGGAGTAGGGAGTAGGGAGTAGGGAAAATCCAGGCTGCGCCGACACCCGGCCCTACTCCCTACTCCCTACTCCCTACTCCCTACTCCCTACTCCCTACCTTACCACCCTCACCACCGTCCGGTCCGAAATCAGCGGAAATAGCCGCGCCATCGTCCGCGCGGTCACCGCCACGCAGCCTTGCGTCGGCGTGAAGCCGGGGCGCGCCAGGTGGAAGAAGATGGCGCTGCCGCGGCCGCGCCGCCGCGGCGCCATGTTCCAGTCCAGCACCAGGCAGGCGTCATAGAGGCGATCATCGCGCCGCATCCGCTCATGGCTGGCGCCGTAGGGGATTTTCACCGGCCGGTTATAGTTGCGGTCGTCCGGCACCTCGCACCAGCCGAGATCGGGCCCGATCGGCGCCATCGCCAGCCGGGTTTTGCGGGCCGCCGCAAAATGATCGCCCCGAAAATATCCCGATAGAATGCGCATCTCGCCAAGCGGCGTCGCGCCGTCGCCCTCGCGCTTGTTGGCGGAGATGCCGCCGCGTCCGAGCGCGCACGCGAACACCTTGCTGCCGGCCTGCAAAATCCCCTGGCTTGGGTTGCCGGGCCTCGCACGTACCACCAGCACCCGCAGCCCTTTAGGCAAAATTGCGCCGGCTGCATTGCGAACGCGTTTTTTCTTGTATGATCGTGTCACGGAACAAATCACTGTGATCGGACTGTTGCGCCGGTCAGCTTCCGCATAAATGGGGGTCGGTCAACTGAAAATTCTTTTCAAAACAACGGATTGATCCATGACATCACGTACCATTCTTATCGTTGACGACGATGACGACCTGCGCGGAACCCTCGTCGAGCAACTCGCCCTTTACGAAGAATTCGACGTCCTGCAGGAAGCGACCGCCGCCAAAGGTGTTGCTGCTGCGCGCGGTGGGCTCATCGACCTGCTCATCATGGATGTCGGCCTGCCCGACATGGATGGCCGCGAGGCGGTGAAGATCCTGCGCAAGGGCGGCTACAAGGCGCCGATCATCATGCTGACCGGCCACGACACCGATTCCGACACGATTCTGGGCCTCGAGGCCGGTGCCAACGACTATGTCACCAAGCCGTTCCGCTTCGCCGTGCTGCTCGCCCGCATCCGCGCGCAACTGCGCCAGCACGAGCAGAGCGAGGACGCCACCTTCTCGGTCGGTCCCTATACGTTCAAGCCCAGCCAGAAGCTTCTGATCGACCAGCGCGGCGCCAAGGTGCGGCTGACCGAGAAAGAGGCCTCGATCATCAAATATCTCTATCGCGCCGACCAAAAGGTGGTAACGCGCGACGTCTTGCTCGAGGAAGTGTGGGGCTACAATTCCGGCGTCACCACGCACACGCTGGAAACCCACGTCTACCGGCTCCGCCAGAAGATCGAGCGCGATCCTTCCAATGCTGAAATTCTTGTGACAGAAAGCGGCGGCTACAAGCTGGTTCCTTAAACATTTCATTATTCAATTGGCGGTCGGGGCGGGACTGTTTCAGGGTACGATCGGGCTGGAGGGCCTGGATCGACCCGCGCATCGGCCCGAAAATCGATTCGGTTTTTGGGAACAACGCTGCGCAGATTGAAAAATGTTGGAGCGTCCTTTGCGTGACCAGGAGGACGCGCGGCGCTCTAAGGGAGGGATTGGACTGACCGTTCGGGGACGCAGCTAGAGATGGCGCTGGATGACGACATCCGCATCCTGTCAGCCGTGAAGCTCTTTGAGGGTTTCACGCAGGAACAGCTGCGCCTGCTCGCCTTCGGCGCCGAAGCCACGCATCTGCAGGCCGACCACAAGCTTTACCGCGAGGACGACGAGGCCGATTCGGCCTATATCGTGGTCAGCGGCCGCATCGTGCTCTATCGCGAGCAGAATGGCGAACGCGTCCCGATCGGCACCGCCGGCCCCGGCACGATCCTGAGCGAACTGGCATTGATCGCCGACACCAACCGGCTGACCAGCGCATCGGCCGAGATCGATTCGGAAGTGATTCGGCTCAGCCGCAAGATGTTCCGTCGCATTCTCGAGGAATATCCCGACGTGGCGGTGAAACTGCACCAGCGCATCCTCGACGATTTCCAGGCCATGATCGCCCGCATCGAGAAACTGGCGCCACGGTTTGGGGGCTGACGGTCCCTACTCCAGATCGAACCGTGCAATCACCGGTACATGGTCCGACGGCCGGTCCCAGCCGCGTGCCCCGCGCAGGATTTCGTAGCCGGCAAAACTGGACACCAGGTTCGGCGACGACCAGACATGGTCGAGCCGGCGGCCGCGGTCGGACGCTTCCCAGTCCTGCGCGCGATAGCTCCACCAGGTATATAGCTTTTCTTCAAGCGGCACGTTGAGCCGCATCAGGTCCACCCAGTCGCCGGCGATGCGCATCGCCTCGAAATTTTCGGTCTCGACCGGCGTGTGGCTGACGACGTTGAGCAATTGCTTGTGGGACCAGACATCGTGCTCCAGCGGCGCGATGTTGAGGTCGCCGACCAGGATCGAGGCTGACACCTCATCGTGCGCCGCGCGGATGGCGTTCATCTCGGCGACGAAATCCAGCTTGTGGCGGAATTTCCGGTTGATCTCGGGATCGGGCTCGTCGCCGCCGGCCGGCACATAGAAATTGTGGATCAGGATCGCCTTGCCGCCGGCTTGTACCTTGACCGACAAATGCCGACTGTCGTCGATCTCGCAGAAGCGCCGCTTTTCGACAATCTCGATCGGCCGCCGCGCCACCGTGGCCACGCCGTGATAGCCCTTCTGGCCGTGGAAGGCGATGTGCTCGTAGCCGAGCTTGCGGAAGGCTTTTTCCGGAAACAGCTCGTCGGGAACTTTCGTCTCCTGCAGGCAAAGCACATCTGGAACATACTCGTTGAGCAGCCTCTCCACGATCGGCATGCGCAAACGCACGGAGTTGATATTCCAGGTGGCAACGGTAAAGGGCATGCGGCGGGGTCCGGACGGGCGCAAGGCCGCCAGGACCGGATGGTTCTGACGGGACCTTGTTTGAAGGGTCAATTCCGGAAACTACTGCCAGCCGGACGGTGCAAAGACAAGCCGGGTGCCGATTGTGAACCCCGGCGTCCTCAGGGCACCAGAAATTAGCGGTTGGCGCCGTTGGTGTTGACCTCGCGGTTCGCCTTATAATCGATGGCGAACGTGTCCGGCGGGAAGCTGACGCCTTCCTTGGTGTTGTAGATCATCACGGTCGTGTCCTTGCCCTGCGCGTCGGTGATGGTCCACTGGCGCAGATCATAGGATTTCGGATCGAACATCATGGTGATCTTCGAATTGCCGAACACCGACTTGTCGGCGAGCTGGATGGTGGTGAGGTCGCTCTCTTCCTTGATCGATTTGACGCGGCCACCGGAGAGGTCGATCCGGTTGTCGAGCAACAGCTTCAGCGGCGTCTTCGACAGCGGATAGAGATCGGACGTGTTCAGCCGCTTGTTGAGGATGACCACCGACTTGCCGTCGGAGATCACCCGGAAATTCGACTTGCCTTCATAGTTGAAGCGGATCTTGCCCGGCCGCTCGAGGAAGAACTTGCCGCCGGTCTGCTGGTTGTTGGGCCCGAACTGCACGAACTCGCCGCTCATCGATTTGACCGAGGAGAAGTGGTCGGCGATCTTCTGCGCCGCTGGCGGCACCGCGGCTTGCGCCGAGGCCAGGAGCTGGAACCCCGGCATGACATTGACAGCCGCGGCGCCGGCAAGAACCAGGCCGAGGCCTAGCAACTGGCGGCGGTTTGGAGCGAAATCGCTGAGGTCGTTTTTCATGCCGGTCACTCTCGTGTGGTGTATGTCTCGTTGCAGTCCGTGGACCCCCAGTTAGACTTAAGTTTGGCGGACCGGACAGCGCTCGGTCGCTGTAACGCACCAAAAGGTTCAAGGTTGCCCCCCGAGGGCTTGGCCCGGTCGTATCAGCTGATCAGAATTTGTCGTCCTCCGTCGGCACCAGGATCTCGCGTTTGCCGGCATGGTTGGCCGGGCCGACAATGCCTTCCTTCTCCATCTTTTCGATGATCGAGGCGGCGCGGTTGTAGCCGATGCCGAGCCGGCGCTGGATATAGCTGGTCGAGGCCTTGCCGTCGCGCAGCACCACGGCGACCGCTTGGTCGTAAGGATCGTCGGAATCCTCGAAATTGCCGCCACCGCCACCACCGCCCTTGCCTGACGGCTCGTCGTCTTCATCCTCGCCGTCATCCTCGGTGATGGCGTCGAGATATTCGGGCACGCCCTGCAGCTTCAGATGCGCGACGATCCTCTCGACCTCGTCGTCGGAAACGAACGGGCCGTGCACGCGCTGGATGCGGCCGCCGCCGGCCATGTAGAGCATGTCGCCCATGCCCAGCAGCTGCTCGGCGCCCTGCTCGCCCAGAATGGTGCGGCTGTCAATCTTCGACGTCACCTGGAAGGAGATGCGGGTCGGGAAATTGGCCTTGATGGTGCCGGTGATGACGTCGACGGACGGGCGCTGGGTTGCCATGATGACATGGATGCCGGCGGCGCGCGCCATCTGCGCCAGGCGCTGCACCGCGCCTTCGATGTCCTTGCCGGCGACCATCATCAAATCGGCCATCTCGTCGATGATGACGACGATATAGGGCATCGGCTCGAGATCGAGATTCTCGGTTTCGTAGATCGCCTCGCCGGTCTGGCGGTCGAAGCCGGTCTGCACGGTGCGCGAGATTTTTTCGCCCTTCTTCTCGGCCAGTTGCACGCGGGCGTTGAAGCCGTCGATGTTGCGCACGCCGACCTTGGACATCTTGCGGTAGCGGTCTTCCATCTCGCGCACGGTCCATTTCAGCGCCACCACCGCCTTCTTCGGGTCGGTGACGACCGGCGTCAAAAGGTGCGGGATGCCGTCATAAACCGAGAGTTCGAGCATCTTCGGATCGATCATGATCAGCCGGCAGTCCTGCGGCGTCAGCCGGTAGAGCAGCGACAGGATCATGGTGTTGATGGCGACCGACTTGCCGGAGCCGGTGGTGCCGGCGACCAGCACGTGCGGCATCTTGGCGATGTCGACGATGACCGCCTCGCCATTGATGGTCTTGCCCAGCGCCAGCGCCAGCTTGGCCTTGGTCGTTTCGAAATCGCGGCTGGCCATGATCTCCCTGAGATAGACGGTCTCGCGCTTGGCATTCGGCAGTTCGATGCCGATAGCGTTGCGGCCGGGCACCACGGCGACGCGGCAGGCGATGGCGCTCATCGAACGCGCGATGTCGTCGGACAGGCCGATGACGCGCGACGACTTGATGCCGGGCGCCGGTTCCAGCTCATAGAGCGTGACCACCGGGCCGGGCCGGACGGCGATGATCTCGCCCTTGACGCCGAAATCTTCCAGCACCCCTTCGAGCAGGCGCGCATTCTGCTCCAGCGCGTCCTTGGACAGGCTGGCGTCGCGCACCACATTCTTCGGTTCCGACAGGAAATGCAGCGACGGCATTTCGAACGTTTCCGAGCCGATCAGCGAGGTCTGCGCCTCGCGCTGGACGCGGGCGCCAGGGGCGGGACGCGGCGCAGGTGCTGCAACACGGGTCGCAGCATCGGAGCGGAAGTTCTGCACCTTGGCATTCGGCGAGGCACGGCGCTGGACCGGCTCGTCGTCGAGATCGACCTCTTCGTCACCATTGTCGAACCCGGCATCGAGAACGTCGTCATCGTCCGGATCGACGGAAACGCTGCGATCATTGACCATGGCTGCGAAGAATTCCGGCTCGACGCGGGCGCGCCCATCCGGGCTCATCCGCGCTTCGGCGAACTCGGCCGATTCGACCCGTTCAGCGGCACGGCGCCATGCGGTGGAGCGCTGCTCCATCTCCGGTTCGTACTCGTCGCGCTCCTGCTGGCGGCGCACAGCCCGGCGGTGCATCCACGCGCGGAAGGAGAGCCACCAGTGCGTGATTGCGCCGAGCGCCAATATGCCTTCATCGCCCTCATCCTCGTCTTCGTCGAAGAGCAGGTCGTCCTCACGGGGATCGGGCTCGGCAGTGCGCTCCATGACGGCAAAGCCGTTCTTGCGCGCAATCAGTGCCGAGCCATAGGCAAACAGCCACAGCGCCGGCGCAATGAGCACCATGGCAATGATGCTGGCAACGAGGCCGGTCGGGTAGCCGCCAATGAGCAGGCCCGGGACGTTGAGCACCATGTCGCCGAACACGCCGCCGAGGCCGGTCGGCAGCGGCCAGGTCTTGGGCGGCACCACGCAGCCGGCCATCGCCGCTGCATTGAGCGCGAAGCCGAACCAGGCGAGGCCGCGCTTCGGCAGCCTGTCGACGCCACGCGCCGAAAACAGGAGGAAGCCCCAGATCACCGCCGGCACCAGCGCGGCGACCGCGGCAAGGCCGAAGAACTGCATGGCGAGGTCGGAGAACACCGCGCCCGCATAGCCCATGGCGTTGGTGACGATGTTGTCGGTGGCGTGCGAGAAGCTCGGGTCGGCGACGTTCCAGGTGGCCAACGCCGCGACCCCAAAGGCGACCACCACAAACAGGCCAGCGCCCACAAGCCGCCCGACCTGGCGCCGCGCGAATGCCTGGATGCCGTGCCCCGTATCGGTCAGCGCGAGCGGTGCTGAAGCCCCTGAACGCATGCTCTTCCCCGTCTGCTTTTGCCTGGCCGGGCGCATGACGCACTCCGGCAGATTCGAACGCCAGACTATCGGGGGGAAGGTTAAGGCCGCATTAACTATAAGGCCGTGGGCGACGATCTTGCACAGAGCGCGCCACAGCCGTCTCGACTCATGCCTGCTGCGACAAAGGGATGCCAGCGGTGACACGGGACAGTTTTTCGCGCTTTGTCAGCGTCGGCTTCTCATAGGCTTTTTTCATGGTGAGTCTTCCTCTTGGAGCGAGTACTCGGCGACCTGCCCCCGCGCTTCGATCTCCCGCATGGGGAGAGCTGTAATAACAATCAATCTGCAGCTTCTGCGCCCGTTCCGAGAGGCGCGAGTCGAAGGTCACTCTATCGGCACCGACGCCATGGCGATGACGCGGGACAGTTTCTCGCGCTTTGTGAGCGTCGGCTTTTCGTAGATTTTTTTCATGCGTGCTTCCTGTTCGGACAAAGTCGCGGGTCTGGATGCCACACCCATCGGGCACTTTCATCCCCCGCGCGGGGGATGCGGACGACAATGGCGAGCCCTGGCCAGCCGGAATGCTTTGCCAAAAAAAGAGGCCCGGAATGACCCGGGCCTCAAAGCGTGAGCCCTTTTCGGGAGCGTCACGACGGGATGGGAGAATGCGGGGGCAGCCGAGGCCGCCCCCGGAAGGCTTACGAGTGATAGGCTGCTTCGCCATGCGCGGTCAGGTCGAGGCCTTCGCGCTCGGCGTCGGCCGTCGGCCGCAGACCGATGATCAGGTCGACGATCTTGTAGAGGATGGCGCTGCCGATGCCCGACCACAGCAGGGTCACCAGGACGCCCTTGCCTTGCGCCAGAAGCTGTGTGGCCGTGCCGGCATAGCCGGCGGCCAAGTCGGCGGTCGAATAATCGACGATGCCGGCGCCGCCGAGGGCGGGATTGACCAGTATGCCTGTGCCGAGCGCACCGATGATGCCGCCGATGCAATGGACACCGAAGACATCGAGGCTGTCGTCATAGTCGAACGTGTTCTTCACCACCGAGACGAAGAAGTAGCAGACGAAGGTGGCGACGATGCCAAGCACGATGGCGCCCATCGGGCCGGCATAACCGGCCGCCGGCGTGACCGCAACGAGGCCGGTGACCGCGCCCGAAACAGCGCCGAGCATGGAGGCTTTGCCGCGCAGCAGCGATTCAAGCACGATCCAGGTCACTGCCGCCGCCGCCGTGGCGACGAAGGTGTTGATCATGGCCAGCACCGCATAGGCGTTCGCTTCGAGGTTCGAACCGGCGTTGAAGCCGAACCAGCCGACCCACAGCAGCGAGGCGCCGACCATGGTCAGCGTCATCGAGTGCGGCGCCATGATGTCCTTCTTGTAGCCGATGCGCTTGCCGATCATCAGCGCGCCGACGAGGCCGGCAATGCCCGCATTGATGTGAACGACCGTGCCGCCGGCGAAATCGATGGCGCCGAAGCTGAAGATCAGGCCGGACGGGTCGGCATAGGCGCTCGGCCCCCCCCAGAACCAGACCATGTGCGCGATCGGGAAGTAGATGACCGTCACCCAGAGGATAACGAAAAGGATCAAGGCGGAGAATTTGACGCGTTCGGCGAAGGCGCCAACGATCAGGGCCGGCGTGATGCAGGCGAAAGTCATCTGGAAGACGACGAACACCAGTTCAGGAATGGCGACGCCCTTGCTGAAGGTTTCCGACAGCGTCGACACATTGACACCGGAGAGAAACATCTTGGAGAGGCCGCCGACGAAGGCGTTGCCCGGAGTGAAAGCGAGGCTGTAGCCGTAGAAAACCCAGATGATCATGACCACGCTGGTGATGGTGAAGACCTGCATCAGCACCGACAGCATGTTCTTGGTGCGAACCAGGCCGCCGTAGAAAAGCGCAAGGCCGGGAATGGTCATCAACAGCACCAGCACGGTGGAGATCATCATCCACGTGGTGTCGCCCTTGTCGACGGTAAAGGCCGGCGCTGCCAAGGCGACGGCGGGTGCCGCTTCCTGCGCCAAGGCAGCAACCGTGCCCAATGCTCCGAGCGCGAACGAGCCCAGCAGCGCGGAGCGCGCCACTGTCTTCAAGGTGGAAGGAATATTCATTGAACTCTCCATTGGAATACGTGTTCGCCGCTTAGAGCGCGTCGGTGTCTGTTTCGCCGGTACGGATGCGCACCGCCTGATCGATGCCGAAGACGAAGATCTTGCCGTCGCCGATCTGGCCGGTCTTGGCCGCCGCCGTGATGGCTTCGACAGCCTTGTCGACCAGGTCGGTGCCGACCGCGACTTCGATCTTGATTTTCGGCAGGAAACTGACCGCGTATTCCGCACCGCGATAGATTTCCGTATGTCCCTTCTGACGCCCGTAGCCTTTGACTTCGGTGACGGTCAGGCCCTGGATGCCGACGGCGGTGAGCGCTTCGCGCACCTCGTCGAGCTTGAACGGCTTGATGATTGCCATCACGATTTTCATAAGGTTTCACCCTTTGCTGTTGCGGTCCCCCGCGTTTGCACACCTTCACCGATCCCAAAAAGCCCGGAGAGTGCCCGACAGGATTCAAGCTCCGTGCCAGTTGCCGAAGCAGTGTGTTAACTCATTGTAAACAAACAGATTGCCGAGCACGCAGCAGCAAGGTGCACATCGTCACAAGACAGTCATTGATTAAAAAATAGGCAATTTTCAGAAAATGCCTATTCGGCAGGCGGGCGCTTCAGGCGGATCAGACCTTCCTGGGCAACCGAGGCAATCAGCATGCCGTCGCGGGCAAACAGCGAGCCGCGAGTGAAGCCGCGCGACCCTTGCGTCGACGGGCTGTCCTGCGTGTACAGGATCCAGTCGTCGAGCGGATGGCTGCGGTGGAACCACATGGCGTGGTCCAGGCTCGCCGCCTGGATGTCGCGGTCGAAAATGGCGCGGCCGTGCGCAAAGGTCGAGGTGTCCAGCAACGTCATGTCGGAGAGGTAGGCAAGCACCGCAGCCTGTATGCCACGGTCGGCCGGCACCGGGCCGGTGGTGCGGATCCAGATGTTCTGCTCCGGCTCCAGCTTTTCGCGGCTGGTGTAGTGTTTCAGCATCACCGGCTTCATCTCGATCGGCCGGTCGCGCTCCCAGTAGCGCCTGATGCCTTCCGGCACCGCCTCGCCGAATTTGCCCAGCAATTCGCGCTGCGACAACAGGCTGTCGGGCGCCGGCACGTCGCGCGGCATCGGCAGCTGATGCTCAAGCCCGACCTCGTCCTGCTGGAACGAGGCCTCCAGCGAAAAGATCGCCTGGCCGTGCTGGATCGCCACCACGCGGCGCGTGGTGAAGGAGCCGCCGTCGCGAATGCGGTCGACCTCGTAGACGATCGGCACCGTGGTGTCGCCCGGCCGCATGAAATAGCCGTGCAGGGAATGCACATGGCGCTCAGGCTCGACCGTGCGCTGCGCGGCGACCAGCGCCTGGGCGATGGTCTGGCCGCCGAAAACGCGCTGCCAGTCGAGCTTGGGGCTGCGACCACGGTACAGATTGTGTTCCAGCTGCTCGAGGTCGAGAATGCTGAGAAGCTCGTCCATGGCCGCTGTCATGCTTCGTGACCTCGTCGTAGGCAATTCCAGGAAAAGTGTGAGCGGTTTTTCCGTCCGGAATTGCGAAACAAAGACTTAGAGCGGTTCTGCGATTCCATGAAACGCAGAACCGCTCTAAGATGCTATGGCGGTTTCGGACAGGAATGGCGGGCAGTCAAGGGCGCAATGTCCCCGTGGGGGCAGGACGGTCATGGCTTCGAAAGGAATTGACATGGCAGACCGCAAGACGGACGCAAAAAACTCGCTCGACGTGCTGATCGCCGGCGCCGGCTATGTTGGCCTCGCCACCGCCGTGTCGCTGAAACAGGCGCGGCCGAACCTGGCAGTCGCCGTCGTCGATGCAGCCCCTGCCGGCGTCTGGCAGAAGGACGGCCGCGCCTCGGCCATCGCCGCCGCCGCTTGCCGCATGCTCGACCAGCTCGGCGCCTGGCAGGACATCGTCGGTCAATCGCAGGCCATCACCGAAATGATCATCACCGATTCGCGTACCGCCGATCCGGTGCGCCCGGTGTTCCTCACCTTCGACGGCGAGGTCGCGCCGGGCGAACCGTTCGCCCACATGGTCGCCAACCTCGATCTGAACGGCGCCTTGCGCCGCCGCGCGCAAAAGCTTGGCATCGATATCATCGAAGGTGTCGCGGTCAGCGCCTTCGACACGAACGGCGCTGGTGTCACCGTGCATCTGGCCGATGGCGCGACGCTCAAAGCGCGGCTGCTGATCGCCGCGGACGGCGTCAATTCCAAATTGCGCGACATAGCCGGCATCAAGACGGTGAAATGGGAATATGGCCAGTCGGGCATTGTCTGCACGGTGGCGCATGAGCGCCCGCACAATGGCCGCGCCGAGGAGCATTTCCTGCCCGCCGGCCCGTTTGCCACTTTGCCGCTGAAGCCGACCGAGGACGGCACCAACCGTTCGTCGCTGGTCTGGGTCGAACGCTCCGAGGATGCCGAAAAACTGGTCTCCGGCGACGACCTCGTCTTCGAGCATGAGCTGGAACTGCGCTTCGGCCTGAAGCTCGGCGAGATCCGCGTCACCGACAAGCCACGCGCCTGGCCGCTCGGCCTGACCATCGCGCGCGCCTTCGTCGCCCCGCGCATCGCGCTTGCCGGCGACGCCGCCCACGGCATCCATCCGATCGCCGGCCAGGGCCTCAATCTCGGCTTCAAGGATGTGGCGGCGTTGGCCGAAGTGATTGTCGAGGCCGATCGCCTGGGGCAGGACATCGGTGCGCTCGACGTACTCGAGCGCTACCAGCAATGGCGCCGCTTCGACACCGTGCAGATGGGCGTTGCCACCGACGTGCTGAACCGGCTGTTTTCCAACGACATCGGCCCGCTGCGCCAACTCCGCGACATCGGCCTTGGCCTCGTCGAGCGCATGCCCCGGCTGAAAGAGTTCTTCATCCGCCAGGCGTCCGGCCTGTCCGGCGACACGCCGCGGCTGCTCAAGGGCGAGGCGATCTAGCGGATTTTGTGGTGCGAGTGACAGACTATCGAAGGTCAGCGCCGCCCCTCATTGCCCTGCCGGGCATTTCTCCCCGTATAGTGACGGGGAGAAAGGGCGGACCGCACCCTCGGCACTATTTCTTGCAACGCTGGAGATTGGCGAAATCACCAAAGAGAGCGCCCCTCTCCCCGTCACTATACGGGGAGAGGATGCCGGCAGGCAGGTGAGGGGCGGCACCAACGATTGCAAGTGGATTGAATCCGAAGCAACCACCCCTCAGTTGACCTCAAAACCCAGCTTCTGCCGCAGCCTCAGCATGCGCTGGTCGGCAATCCTGAAGCTCTGCTCGCCGCCTTGCGCGACGCGGTTCAGCATCTGCAGCAGATCTTCCCGCTCGTGCGGATCGAGGCGCTCGCGCAGGAAAGGCGCCAGCTTGTCGATGACGATGGTCGTGTCGTCGACCTGCGCAGAGGCCCACTTGGCGTAGACGACGGCCTCGTCGGTTTTCTTCTGGTTCTCGGCGATCTGCGAAATCACTTCGCGGATGACGGTTTCGCGCTTCGGCAGGATCGGGCCGTGCTCCGCAGCCATGGCGGTGATCAGCGTTGCCGCCGCCACGACCGGGTCGTCGATCGCCGTCAGCGGCGACAGCGCCGCCTGCTTGCGCAGCTTCTTGCGGCGGATGTTGCCCTGGACGCGCCCGACGACATCGGCGACTTCGCGCGCGGCGTCGTTCATGGCCTTCATGCGGTACCACCAGAACGCCGCCGCTCCCAGCACGCCGAGAAGAGCTATCAGGAAAGGCATGTCGAAAAGTCCCCCGAAAATCCCGGCGACGATAAGAGAACTCCGACGTTGCTTCAACACGCAAGAATTGCGGCTGGTTAAGAAAACAGAGGGTTTCCCCTTGGAGCACCGACACCGAAACCGAACATCCTGGTTTCAGGTCGCCGGCCGCAAAGCCAATCGGACGATGCCCCTTTTGCGATGACGCCATAATCCGGCTCAGCACCTTCATGCAAGAAATTTCACTGCATGATATTTCATGCATTCTCATTGACACGCGAGAAATCCCGGCCTATTCAACCTCGCCAGGGATTTCATATGATGAAATTTCTTGCAAAAGCTGACGCGACGAGGCTTTCATCGTCGGGGAACCCGGAGGAGAGAATGAACAGGATTGGGCTGGCGGGCGCATTGAGCGCCGCCGTGATGACGCTGACCTTGGCAATGCCAGGTGCGGCTTCGGCAGAGAGCAAGTTTCAGTGCAAGCCGGACGAGACCTATGTGATGAACGTCATGGTCTCCGCGCATCCCTATTGGGTGCCGGTGTACCAGGGCTTCAAGCAGGCAGCGGCGGCGATGGGCTGCAAGACGGTGTTTTCGGGCACGCCTGACTATGACATCGCCAAGCAGATCGCTTCCTTCGAACAGGATCTGATCAAGAAGCCGGCTGGCGTGCTGCTGCACCCGATGCAGGCCGATCCGTTCATCGAGCCGATCGACCGCGCCATCGAGAATGGCACCACCGTCGTCACCTTCGCCGCCGACTCGCCGAAGTCCAAGCGTGTGTCCTACATCACCTCGGACAATCTGGCGGAAGCCAAATTCGCCGCCGAGGAAATCGTCAAGCAGGTCGGCGACGATGCCGAATATGGCGTTCTCGAGAACCCCGGCCAGAGCAACCACGATCTGCGCGTCACCGCCTTCATTGACTATCTCGCCAAGAACTATCCGAAGATGAAGCTGGTGGGACGCCAGGCCTCCAACCAGGATGCCAATGTCGCCAACAAGGCGGTGGCCTCGATGCTGCAGGCCAATCCGAACCTCAAGGCGCTGTGGATTCCGGAAGCCGGTTCGGCCGAAGGTGCGGTCGCTGCCGTCCTCGAGGCCAAGGCCAAGGTGCTGATCATGCATGCCGACATCACCCCGGCGACGCTGGAACAGATCAAGGCCGGCAACATCCATATGGCGTTGAGCCCGAACCAGGGCATGCAGGGCTATCTTGGCTTTGTCGCCACCTTCATGGCGGCGCATCCGGAATTGATCGACCCGTTCAACGACTACAAGACGTCGGGCTACAACCCGATGAGCATCCCCTTCGCCGATAACGGCTTTGCCGTCATCACCAAGGAGAATGCCGACTCGTTCGACCTGAACAAGTACATGGCAGGCCGCGATCCCAGCTGATCCGTCCCAAAGGCAATCGCGCCATCCGGCGCGGTTGCCTTATCCGCCCTGAGCACGCGAGCACACCAGTGGAAACCCCGGCCCTTCTCAAAATATCCGGTCTCAGCAAATCGTTCGGTCCCGTCCGTGCATTGCGCGATGTCTCCTTCGAGCTGCGCGCTGGCGAAATCCACGCCATCGCTGGCGAGAACGGCGCTGGCAAGTCGACGCTGATGAAGGTAATCGACGGCATCCTGCCGCCGGACAGCGGCGACATCCAGATCGATGGCCGCTCCGTCTCCATCCCGTCGCCGCTGGCGGCGCAGAAGCTCGGCATCGGCTTCGTGCACCAAGAAATCGCACTGTGCCCCGATGTCTCGGTGGCCGAAAACATTTTCATGTCGATCACCAACGCCAGCAAAGCGCTGCTGATGAACTACCGCGACCTCGAGAAACGCGCAGCCACGATCCTGGCGCGGCTCGGCAACATCGATCCGACCGTCATGGTGCGCAGCCTGTCGATTTCCCAGCAGCAACTGGTCGAGATCGCCAAGGCGCTGACGCTCGATTGCCGCATCCTCATCTTCGACGAACCGACGGCAGCGCTGACCGAGCGCGAGGCCAAGAAACTGTTCGAGATCATTCACCTGCTGGCCGGGCAAGGCATCGGCATCGTCTACATCTCGCACCGCATGGCCGAGATCTTCGACAATTGCGACCGCGTCACCGTGCTGCGCGACGGCCAGTACATCACCACGCTCGACATAGCGGCGGCGACGCCCGAGCAGGTGGTGGCGTCCATGGTCGGCCGCGTCATTGACAGCCTCTATCCCGAGAAACTGCGCGACGACGAAAAATCCGAAGACATCCTGCTCGAGGTCACCAATCTCTCAGAAGCGACCGCCTTCCGCGACATCAGTTTCCAGTTGCGCAAGGCCGAAATCCTCGGCATTGGCGGCCTGATCGGCGCCGGCCGCAGCGAGATCGTTAGAGGTATCTGCCGGCTGGAAGGTCAGGTGATCGGCGATGTCAGCCTGCACGGCAAGCCGCTCTCGCTGACCCACTATGGCGACAGCATCGCCGCAGGGATCGTCTACCTCTCGGAGGACCGCAAGGGCGACGGGCTGTTCCTCGACATGTCGATCGCCGCCAACATCTCAGCACTCGCGGTCGACCGCATCGCCACGCGTTTCGGCCTCATCAACGAGCGGCGCGAGAAGCATCGGGCCGAGAGGATCGGCAGGCAGCTGTCGCTGAAATGCGGCCATGTCGGCCAGCCGGTTTCGACGCTGTCGGGCGGCAACCAGCAGAAAGTGGCAATCGCCAAAATGCTGTCGGTCGACCCCAAGGTGATCTTCCTCGACGAGCCGACGCGAGGCGTCGATGTCGGCGCCAAGGCCGAGATCCACCGCATCCTGCGGAAGCTGGCGCGTGACGGCGTCGGCATCGTGGTCATCTCGTCCGAGCTCCCGGAACTGATCGGCGTCTGCGATCGGGTGCTGATTGTACGCGAAGGACGCATCACCGGCGAAGTCACCGGCGATGCGATGACGGAAGAAAACATCATGGTCCTGGCGTCGCTAGCCGATGAAGGCCGGGACCGGACCGCGGCATGAGCATCGTGGGGGAACGCATGGACAGCGCGACGCAAGCCGCACGGATCGGCTTCGGCGAAAGGCTTGGCGGCCTGATCAGGATGCGCGAGACCGGCCTCATCCTCATCATCGCCGTGCTGTTTGCCGTCATGTCGTTCGCCTCGCCCTATTTCCTGACCTGGGACAATATGCGGGCGATGGCGATGGCCTTCGCCGTCGAAGGTATCGTCGTCGTCGGCATGACGATCCTCTTGATTTCCGGCGGCATCGACCTTTCGGTCGGTTCGGTCACCGCACTCGCCATGGTGATCGCCGGCCTGCTGTTCCTCGGCGGTGTCGACCCCTGGCTGGCATCGCTGGTTGCCATCGCGGCCTGCGCCGGCATAGGCGCCTTCATGGGATTCTTCGTCACCAGAGTGGGGCTGCACCACTTCATCGTATCTTTGGCGGTGATGGTGATTGCGCGCGGGCTGTGCTTGCTCGGCACCGGCGGCCGCCCGCTCGGGCTCTACACTTTGCCGCCCGAGTTCAAGTTCATCGGTCAGGGCGCCATCGGCGGCATTCCGGTCGTCATCGTCATCTTCATCGTCTTCACCATCGCATCCGACTTCATGCTGCGGCGCACGACGATGTTTCGCAAAGTCTTCTACACCGGCAGCAACGAGAAGGCGGCGGCCTATTCCGGCATCCGCACCAAGAAGGTCGTGTTCCTGACGACGACGCTCTGCTCCACGCTCTGCGGCTTTGCCGGCGTCATCTACATGGCCCGCTTCGGTTCGGCCCAGCCGACCTTCGGCGCCGGCATGGAGCTGAATGTCATCGCCGCGGCTGTCATCGGCGGCGCCAGCCTGACCGGCGGTTCCGGCACCATTCTCGGCGCCATCCTGGGCACCATCCTGCTCTCCGTCGTCTCAAGCTCGCTAGCCCTGCTCGACGTGTCCGTCTATTGGCAGGACATCATCCGCGGGTCCATTCTGCTGACGGCGGTGACCGCCGATTACTATTTCAACAAGCGGCGGGGCTGAGATGGCGGACGGCAGGGAAGATTTCGAGGCGATCCGGCAGATCCACACCGTGCTGGTGCTGCATTTCGTCGACGGCATGAAGCAGAACGACATAGCCGCGACGCTCAATCTGTCGCCGTCCAAGGTCAATCGGCTGATTGCCCAGGGTCGCAAGCTCGGCATGCTGAGGATCGCGGTCGAGAGCCCGTTCCAGCGCCTGGTCGATATCGAAAAACAATTGATCGAGATCGCCCAGCTGGCGGGCGCGATCGTGACGCCAACCGTCGCCGGCAGTCCTGACAGCACGTTGCAGCAGGTGGGGCGCGCGGCGGCCAACCAGCTGCTCGAGACCTTGCGCGACGGCGATGTCATTGCGATCACCGGCGGCAAGGCGATCAGCGCTCTGGTCGAAAACCTGCAGCCGGAGCGCGCCTTCGACATCACCGTCGTGCCGCTGACCGGCGGCGTCCAGGGCAAGCACTATACCGACGTCAACCATCTGGCGACGCGCCTGGCCGAACGGCTCGGCGGCGCCAGCATGCTCTTGCATGCGCCGCTGTTCGCAGAAAGCCGGGAGCAGCGTGACCTTTTGCTGGAGATGGCCTCGGTGCGCGAAATCTTCGATCTGGCCCGCAAGGCCGCGATCGCGCTGGTCGGCGTCGGCTCGATCCAGACGCCGGGGTCGAGCTATTACGACCTGCACCCGGGCCTCGATCCCGACCGCGAAAAACTCGCCGCCAGCGGTGCGGTCGGCGAGTTCCTTGCGCATCTGATCCGCGACGACGGCACGCTTGCCGACTACCCGCCAAATGACCGCCTGGTGGCGCTGGCGCCTTCGGAACTCGGTCGCTGCCGCACGGTGATGGGTGTGGCCAGCGGCGCCGAAAAAGTCTGGCCGATCCGCGCCGCACTGCGCGGCGGCTATTTGAAATCACTGGTCGTCGACGAAGAGACGGCCAACGCAGTCCTGAGCAATGCGGGGAGCATACGCAATGTCGCCTGAAATGTTGACGCGCACCATCGGCGCGTCGGGATTATCCGCCTCCGCGATTGGCCTGGGCACCTGGGCCATAGGCGGCTGGATGTGGGGCGGCACCGACGAGGCGCAGTCCATCGACACCATCCGCGCCTCCATCGATGAAGGTGTTTCGCTGATCGACACCGCCCCGGCCTACGGCCAGGGCCTGTCGGAGGAAATCGTCGGCAAGGCGATCAAGGGCCGCCGCGACAAGGTCGTGCTCGCCAACAAGCTTGGGCTGGTCTGGCATACAAAGAAGGGCAACCACTTCTTCGATTATGACGGCGCGCCGGTGCATCGCTACCTTGGCGCCGACTCCATCGTCTACGAAGTCGAGCAAAGCCTGCGCCGTCTCGGCACCGACCATATCGACCACTACATCACCCACTGGCAGGATCCGACGACGCCTGTCCCTGAAACGATGGAAGCGCTCGACCGCCTCAAGACCCAGGGCAAGATCCGCTCCATCGGCGCCAGCAATGTCAGCGTCGGCGATGTGAAGGCGTATCTCGCGGCCGGCCAGCTCGACGCGGTGCAGCAGGAATACAGCATGGCGGTGCGCGACATGGAGCGCGACCTGTTGCCGTTCTGCGCGGAAAACAACGTGTCGGTGCTCAGCTATTCGTCGCTGGCGCTCGGCCTGCTCTCCGGCAAGATCGGTCCGGACCGCGTCTTTACCGGCGACGACCAGCGCAAGGACAATCCGCGCTTCTCGCTGGCCAACCGCCGCAAGGTGGCGGCATTGATGCAAGCGATCCAGCCGATTGCCGAGGCGCATGGCGCGAGCGAGGCACAGGTGGTCATCGCCTGGACGCTGCAGCAGCCGGGCATCACCTTTTCGCTGTGCGGCGCGCGCAGCCCGCAACAAGCCAGGGAAAACGCGCAAGCCGGCCGCATCAGATTGTCAGGACAGGAGGTCAACCAGATCAGCGAGGCCGCCAGCCGCCATCTGACCAATCTCACCGCCTGACGCCATCCATAACCGAAACCAGTTGAGCTGCCGTCCACCGGACGGCAGAACGGCCCAACCTTGCCCGGCAAAGCCATGCCAGACCAGAGAACCGTCATCCTCGACACGATCCGCCGTAACGGCGCGTTCGACGTCGTCGTCGTGGGCGGCGGCATCAACGGCATCGGCGTGTTTCGCGAGCTGGCGCTGCAGGGTCTCAGGGTGCTGCTGGTCGAACGCAACGATTTCTGTTCAGGCTGCAGTGCGGCGCCCTCGCGCATGATCCATGGCGGCCTGCGCTATCTCGAAAATGGCGAGTTCGGCCTGGTGCAGGAATCACTGCGCGAACGCGACGCGCTGCTGGCCAATGCGCCGCATATGGTGCGGCCGCTGCCGACGACAATTCCGATCCGATCCGTCTTCTCCGGGCTGATGAACGGCGCGGCGGGCTTTCTCGGGCTGTCGGAAACGCCCTCCAGCCGCGGCGCATTGGCGATCAAGGCCGGACTGGCGCTCTACGACTGGACGACGCGCAAGCGCCGTGTGCTGCCGCGCCACAATTTCCGCGGCGCCAGGGCGACCTTCGCGCAATGGCCGGCGCTCGACCCCAAGCTGCGCTTTTCCGCCACCTATTACGACGCCTGGATCAGCTACCCCGAACGACTCGGCATCGAATTGCTGCGCGACGCCGCGCGCCTGTCACCCGACAGCCTCGCGCTCAACCGCGCCGAGATCGCGCGGGGCGGGTCGGCTTTCGAACTCACCGACACTGCGGGTGGAGAACGTCTCACCGTGACTGCCAAGGCAATCGTCAACGCGACGGGCGCATGGCTGGATTCGGCGATCGCTCGGCTCGACGCATCGGAAAAGCTGGCGGCACCGCTGGTCGAAGGCACCAAGGGCTCGCACCTCATCCTCGACAATGAGCCGCTCTATCAGGCTCTCGGCGGCCATATGATCTTCTTCGAGAATGCCGATGGCCGGGTCTGCATCATGTTTCCCTACCTCGGCAAGGTGCTGGTCGGCTCGACGGATATCCGCGTCAGCGAGGCCGGGCGTGTGCGCTGCGAACCGGCTGAGACCGACTACATACTGGCGGCTGCGCGGCTGGTCTTCCCGTCCATTCCTGTCCATGCCGCCGATGTCGTCTTCACCTATAGCGGCATCCGGCCGCTGCCGAAGAGCGACCACGCCTTCACCGGCAGGATTTCGCGCGGCCATTCCGTGCATCGCATTGCCGGCGACATCCCGCACTTCTGCATGATCGGCGGCAAGTGGACGACCTTCCGCGCCTTCGCCGAACAGGCCGCCGACGAAGTGCTGGCCGAGCTTGGCCGCGACCGCCTTTGCGGCACGCTGACCCTGCCCATCGGCGGCGGCCTCGGTTATCCCCCCGACCCGGCGTCGCTGGCGGCCGATCTGGCGGGTGAGTTTGCGATCAGCGGCGAACGCGCCGCCTACCTCATCGATCGTTACGGCAGCGGCGCGCGCGACATCATCCTGTTCTGTCTCGGACGTCCCGACGATATCAGGCTGGACGGCAGGACCAAAACCACGGCAGCCGAGATCGTCTACCTCGCCCGGCATGAGTTCGTCACTTGCCTCTCGGACCTTGTCTTGCGCCGCACGTCGCTTGCCATTGCCGGCGACATCTCGATGGTTTCAATCGAACGCATCGCCGATGCTCTGGCCGCCGAGCGCGGCTGGAACCGCCGGCGTCGCGATGACGAGGTAAAAAGTCTGGTTGCCGAACTCGACACCTATCATGGCGTCTCGCGAGAGATGCTCGACCAACGCACAATCTCAGGAGCAGAAGATGAAAGTGAGCGCCAAGGCCCGGATGAACCGGATGTTCACCAACGGCAATTGCCTCGACGTGGCGCTCGATCACGGCGTGTGCAATGAACCGGGCTTCCTTGTCGGCCTGGAGGACATGCCCAGGGTCATCAACACGCTGATCGCGGCGGGGCCTGACGCGCTGCAGCTCGCCTATGGCCAGGCCGATCTCCTGCAATCACGGCCGGACAAGGACAAGCCGGCGCTGGTCATGCGCATCGACATGGGCAACCCCTACAACGCCCAGCGCCACCGCGTGATGTGGTCGATGCTGCAGAACCACGAGGAGCCGATCATCGGCGCGCTGGAGATGGATGCGGCCTGTGTCGTCGTCAATCTGTTCATGCTGCCCGACGAGCCGGAGCTGTTTCGCCAATGCGTCGAAAACATCAGCAAGGTCCGCGCTGCCTGTCACCGCTACGGCATGCCCCTGATGATCGAGCCGCTGGTCATGCTGCCCAATGATGTGCGCGGCGGCTACCAGGTCGATGGTGACGCTGAAAAGATCGTCACCCTGGTGCGGCTCGCCGCCGAGATGGGCGCCGACATCATCAAGGCCGACCCGACCGACCGGCCGGAGGATTTCCATCGCGTCGTCGAGGCAGCGCGCGTGCCGGTGCTGGTGCGTGGCGGCGGCAAGGACGACCTCAAGACGGTGCTGGTGAAATCCTCAGCGCTGCTGAGACAAGGCGCCAAGGGGCTGGTCTATGGCCGCAACATCTATCAGCATGCCAACCCGAAGGCGGTGGTTAGCGCGCTGATGGCGATGATCCACAACGCCGCCGGCGGCGAAGAGGCCTGGGACATCTACAACAATGGCTGATCAAGCCGCATATCTGCTCGGCCTCGATGCCGGCAACACCATCATCAAGGCGGTGCTGTTTGACCGTGCCGGGCGGCAGCTCACCATGCATGCCGTCGCCGGCCGCTCGCACACGCCGCAGCCCGGTTATGTCGAGCGCGACCTCGGCGGCATGTGGGCGGACGCGCGCGACGCCATCCGCGCCTGTATGGCTGAGGCCGGCATCGATGCCCGCGAAATCGCCGCCATCGGCTGCGCCGGCCATGGCAACGGCCTCTATCTGATCGACCGTGCCGGCGCCCCGCTGATCGGCATCCAGTCGCTCGACACACGCGCCGCCGGCGTGGCGGCAACGCTGGCAGCGCGCAACGCTGAAGCGCTGCATGCCATCTGCCTGCAAAAGCCGTGGCCGGCGCAGACCCCGACCTTGCTGGCCTGGGTCAAGCAGCATGCGCCGGACCTTTACTCTGCGACCGGCACGGCGATGCTGTGCAAGGATTTCATCACCTATCGCCTCACCAGCGAGCGGGTGAGCGATGTCTCCGACATGTCGGGTTGCGGCCTTGTCCGCATGCCCGAAGGCGTCTACGACGCCGAGCTTCTCGCGCTCTACGGCATCGAGGATGCGCAGGCAAAACTGCCGCGGCTGCTGGACAGCGCCGACATTGCCGGGGCGGTGACCGCGAAGGCAGCTGAAGAGACCGGACTGGCGGAAGGCACGCCGGTCATCGCTGGCTATTTCGACGTCGTCGCCAGCGCCATGGGGGCCGGCGTCGTGCGGCCCGGCGAAGCCTCTGTCATCGCCGGCACCTGGTCGGTCAATCAGGTTTTCTCGACCGCGCCTGTGGTCGATCCGAATGTTTTCATGGTCGCGCGCTTCGGCCCCGGCAGCTTCGTCAACATCGAATCCAGCGCGACATCGGCCGCCAATCTGGAATGGTATGTGCGCGAATTCATCGAGCGCAGCAATCACCATGACGATCCGTTCGGCCACTGCAACGCCGCGGTCGGCGCGGTAACGCCGGCCTGGGACGATCCGATTTTTCATCCGTTTCTCTACGGCTCGGGGCAAGGTGCGGAATTCCGCGCCGGGTTCTACGGCCTCGCCGGCTGGCACAAAGAAGGCCATTTGCTACGTGCGCTGTTCGAAGGCGTGATGTTCGAGCATCGGCGCCACATCGACGTCTTGAAGAACGCCGGCGTCGGCTTCGACAAGGCGGTGCTGTCCGGCGGCGGCTCGCGCAGCCAGCACTGGCCGCAAATCTTCGCCGACGGGCTTGGCGTGCCGATCACCGTCCCCGAGGCGCGCGAGACCGGCGCGCTCGGCGCGGCGATCGGCGCCGGCGTGGCAGTCGGCCTGTTCGCCAACTATGAGGCCGGCGTCGACGCCATGACCCGGTCAAGCGCCGCCTATCGTCCGGACCCGGCGATGCAAGAACACTACAACAGGCGTTATCGCGCCTATTGCGGCCTCGCCGATACGCTGCGATCGTTCTGGGCCGAACAGGCCGCAGGACCGAGTAGAACACCGCAATGACCCAACGGCTCGATGGCGACTACGACTACATCATCGTCGGTGCAGGCACCGCCGGCTGCGTGCTGGCCAATCGCCTGAGCGAGGATCCAGGCACACGTGTGCTGCTGCTCGAGGCCGGCGGCAGCGACAATTACCACTGGGTGCATATCCCCGTCGGCTACCTCTATTGCATCGGCAATCCGCGCACCGACTGGATGATGAAGACAGCACCCGAAGCCGGTCTGAACGGCCGCTCGCTGGTCTATCCCCGGGGCAAGGTTCTGGGCGGCTGCACCTCGGTCAACGGCATGATCTACATGCGCGGCCAGGCGGCGGACTATGATGGCTGGCGGCAGATGGGCAATGTCGGCTGGGGCTGGGACGACGTGCTGCCCTACTTCCTCAAATCCGAGGACCACCATGGCGGCAAGACGGAGCTGCATGGTTCCGGCGGCGAATGGAAAGTGGCGCGGCAACGCCTGTCCTGGCCGATCCTCAACACGGTGCAGGAGGCGGCGAAGGAATTCGGCATCATGCCGCGCGAGGATTTTAATGACGGCGACAATGAAGGGTCGGGCTTCTTCGAAGTGAACCAGAGCAAGGGCGTGCGCTGGAACACGGCCAAGGCCTTCCTGCGCCCAGCGCTGCGGCGTCCCAACCTTCGGCTGGTCGTCAACGCCCATGTTGAGAAGGTGCTGTTCGAGGGCAAGCGCGCGACGGGCGTCCACTACCGCGTCGGCGGCGAAACCATCGAGGCAAACGCCAGACGCGAGGTGCTACTGACGGCCGGCTCGATCAACACGCCGAAACTGCTCGAACTTTCCGGCGTCGGCCAGCCGGATCGCCTCGCCGCACTCGGCGTCGACGTGGTGCACGCCAGCCCCAATGTCGGCGAGAACCTGCAGGACCATCTGCAGATCCGCACCGTCTACAAAGTGTCGTCGGCGCTGACGCTCAACACGCTGGCCAACAGCCTGAGCGGCAAGGCGCGCATCGCGCTGCAATATGCCTTTGCCCGATCGGGGCCGATGTCGATGGCGCCGAGCCAGTTCGGCATGTTCAGCAGATCCGATCCGTCGATGGCGAGGCCGGACCTCGAATACCACGTCCAGCCTTTGTCGACCGACCGGCTTGGCGACCCGCTGCATCCGTTCCCGGCAATCACCATGTCGGTCTGCAATCTGCGGCCCGACAGCGTCGGCTCTGTCCATGCGACGACGCGCGAACTCAACGTGCAGCCGGAAATCCGGTTGAATTATCTGTCCACGGTCCGAGACCGCGAGATCGCGCTGCGCTCGGTACGCCAGGCGCGCTCGATCATGACCGCCAAGGCGCTTGAAGCCTTCCATCCGGAAGAAATCCTGCCCGGTCTCGCCCACCAGTCCGACGATGATTTGCTGCACCAGATCGGCTCGATCGCGACGACGATCTTCCATCCGGTCGGGACCTGCCGGATGGGCGTCGACGACCGCGCCGTGGTCAGCCCGGACCTGCGCGTCACCGGTCTCGAAAGCCTGCGCGTCATCGACGCCTCGATCATGCCACGCATCGTTTCCGGCAACACTGCTTCGCCGGTGGTGATGATCGCCGAGAAGGCGGCGGACATGATCCGCCGCTCTGTCTGAAGCTGCCGATGCGCGGACTGCTATGACCCCGGGACGTCGTAAATCGCCCTGATCTCGATGGTGCCGATTTCGGCAAGCGGGATCTCGCCGGCGATCTCCAGCGCTTCCTCGAGATCATCCGCCTCGATCATGACGAAACCAAGCAATTGCTCCTTGGTCTCGGCGAAGGGACCGTCGGTGATCAGCCGCTTGCCCTGGCGCCGCCGGACCGTCTTTGACGTCTTCACCGATTGCAGCGCCTGCGCGATGATCAGCTTGCCTTGCTGATCCAGTGACCGGTCATAGGCCATCGAATCGGCGTCGAGCTTGGCCAGACGCTGCGGCGTCATGGCATGGAGATCTTTTTCCTCGCCGTAGACGAGACAGACATACTTCATTTCCAGCTCCCTTGCTGCGATGAACCATAGGCGATCACGGTATCATTTGCGCCGTTGCCGGCAGCCGCATGGTCGAGAAGGATGACCGCAATGCCGATGACGGCAATTGCCGCGAGCAGCCGGCCGAAGCCGGACGGTCGCGGACAATCGATCTCTTGCAGCCATGGCCTTTTGCCGGTGCAGTTCCAATGGGCTGAAAACAGATTGTTCATGTGAACCTCCATCCGCCACGAAATCCGTGGCCGCCCGCAGGACGCTCGGCGCCACGACAAGTCGACATTTTTGCACGCAGATTTTTTGAAAATAATTTTGGCCGCATCGTTGGATCGCCATGCGCGCGCAAACAGCGCGGTGGTCTTCGCCCGCGCCCGCGCTATAGTTGTGAGGAACGCCGCCTGGCCGGCGCTATCGCTGCAATCAAGGAGGACTTCATGGACCGCACTGCAAACGCCGTCTGGAAAGGCAATCTGAAAGAGGGCAAAGGCACGCTCGACACACAGAGCGGCACCTTGAAGGCCACGCCCTATTCATTCAAGGCGCGCTTCGAGGACGAAAGCGGAAAATCCGGCACCAACCCGGAAGAATTGATCGCTGCTGCGCATTCCGGTTGCTTTGCCATGCAGTTCTCCCATTTCCTGGCCGAGAACGGCACGCCCGCCACCGAACTCGACGCCAAGGCGGTGGTCACACTGGTGCCTGGCACCGGCATCACCGGCAGTGCCCTCACGGTGATCGGCAAGGTGCCGGGCATCGATGCGGCGAAATTCAAGGAATTGGCCGAGAAGGCCAAGGCCGGATGCCCGGTGTCGAAGGCGCTTGGCGCCATCAATGTGTCGCTCGACGCGAAGCTGGGGTGAGACATACCACCGACTGCGAGTACCCACTCGTAGCAAAAGCCGGCGCTGCCCTCACCTGCCTGCCGGCATCCTCTCCCCGTATAGTGACGGGGAGAGGGACGCTGCCGCAGCCGGCTTCGCCAATCTCCAGCGTTGCCGGAAGAGCGCCGGCATTTAAGCTGCCCCTCTCTCCCCGTCACTATACGGGGAGAGATGTCCGGCAGGACAATGAGGGGCGGCGCAAACTTCTACAAGCAAGCCTTACGCCCCCAAGGCATCGAGCCGGGCGCGTAGGGCCGCGACTTCCTGCTCCAGTGCCTCCAGGCGAGCTTCCAGATCGGAAGCCGGCATCATCGACGCACTCCGTTGTGTCGCAAGTGCTGCAACATCCGCCGGTCCAGCGAGAAGATGCACGTAGCGGTCCTCGCGCTGGCCCGGCCCGCGCGGGATTTCCTGGATCAGTGGCGGCCGCCGGCCGATCAGCATGTCCAGTTCAGCGCGCAGATCCTCGATCGATGAAAACCGCGCCATGCGCTCGGCTCGCGCCAGCAGCTCATGCGCCGTCTGCGGCCCGCGCAGCAACAGCAGGCCGACCAGAGCGCTCTGCGCCGTGGTCAGCGAGAAGCGCTGCGCCATCTGATGCTCGTAGCGCTCGACGCGCGAGCCGAACATCTGCCGAACCAGCCCCTTCTGCTCGAGCAGCTTGAGCCCCCGATGCACCTCGACCTGTTCCAGCGCCATCACCGGCTCGCGCGCCGTCTTCTGGTTCGCGGCGGCAAGTGCTGCATTGAGCGTCAGCGGATAGACGTCAGGCGTCAGCTCCTTCTTCTCGATCAGGCAGCCGAGCACACGGGCCTCGACAGGAGAGAGGATTGGAAGGTCATCGCTCATTGCAGTTCAGCCTCCCGGCGATAAAATTCGGTTGCAAGGGCATGTTTGCGCGCCTGGCCGGCTTCGTCCCTGACTGCACCGGCGAGGTTCATTGCGTGGTGGCCGTAGCGCGCTTCGAGATAGCGCGCGATTGCGGTCGGGATGAGACCGGATCCCATCTCGCGTGTCCGGCTTTTGCGGTCGATCAGACCGCGGATTTCGGCGTTGGCCTGAGCTGGCATCTCGGTCTGGTCGAGGCACTCGCCAAGGTTCATCGGCGGCAGGCCGGCAAAACCGCGCTGCTCCATCCAGTCGAGCGCCACCAGCGGGCGGATCAGATAGAACAGTTTTTTCAACTTCACCTCATCGGCAAAACTGCCGATCTTGGCGACATGCGAACGCGCAAGGCCGAGATAGTGGTGCGATACCTTTGCCGGGTCGACGATCTCGGCCAGCAGGTCGAGAAGCTTCCGGCGAAAGCCGGAAATCTCTTCATAGACGATTGGTGATTTCGCCCATTCGACGATGACGGCATTGCCGCCGAGCGCCAGCAGCAGCGCCTTCCGCAAATCCCAGCCGCCGGCATCGATCTCGCCTTCGATGGGAAACTCGATCACGTCGCGCGCCTGCTGCAGCACGAGGTGATCGCTCACTGGCCTGACATAGACAAAGCGGCAGTCATAATCGCTGTCGGGAGACGGAAAGCCCCAGGCGCGGCTGCCGCTTTCAATCGCAAACAGGATCTTCACGCCCTGGCTTCGCACCAGATCGAGGCGGGTGCGAAGGGCCGCAACGGCCTCAGAGGAGAAGTCTGCAGGTAAGGCCGGCGTCAGACTCTGCGCTCCACCATCATCTTCTTGATTTCCGCAATCGCCTTGGCCGGGTTCAACCCCTTCGGGCAAGTCTGGGCGCAATTCATGATGGTGTGGCAGCGATAGAGCCGGAACGGATCTTCGAGATTGTCGAGCCGCTCGCCCTTGGCTTCGTCACGGCTGTCGATCAGCCAGCGATAGGCCTGCAGCAGCGTCGCCGGACCGAGATAGCGGTCGCCGTTCCACCAATAGCTCGGGCACGAGGTCGAACAGCAGGCGCACAAGATGCACTCGTAGAGCCCGTCGAGCTTCTCGCGGTCCTCATGGCTCTGCAGCCACTCCTTGGCCGGCGTCGGCGAAACCGTCTGCAGCCAAGGTTGGATAGAAGCATGTTGGGCGTAGAAATTGGTGAGGTCGGGCACCAGGTCCTTGACCACCTGCATATGCGGCAGCGGATAGACTTTGACGGCGCCGGAAATGTCGTCGCAGCCCTTGGTGCAGGCCAGCGTGTTGGAGCCGTCTATGTTCATGGCGCAGGAGCCGCAAATGCCTTCGCGGCAGGAGCGGCGCAAGGCCAGCGTCGGGTCGATCTTGTTCTTGATGTAGAGCAGCGCGTCGAGCACCATCGGCCCGCAATCGTCCATGTCGACGAAATAGGTGTCGATGCGCGGGTTCTCGTCATCGTCCGGCGACCAGCGGTAGATTCGATATTCGCGCAGGTTGGTGGCACCCTCCGGCTTCGGCCAGGTCTTGCCCGGCTGCACCTTCGAGTTCTTGGGAAGCGTGAGTTCGACCATTACCGCAGGTCCTTTCGGATGACGAGCTTCAGCCCGGACCAGATTTCATTGACGGCAGCAACCTTGATGTCGACCAGATCGCGCTTCAGTGCCTCAGCGCGGACGACGCCTTCGGTGATATCGGTCGGCACTCTCGATGCCTTCTTCGGCCAGGATACCCAGACCATGCCGTTACGCTTGATCGCGGCTTCGACATCGCCGAGGCGACCCTCGATCTCGGCACGCTGCCGGGTGAAGGCGTGCACGGCATCGTATTTCAGGGACGTTCCCGAAATCTCCGACCAGTCGCCCAGCCGGTCGACCTGAGCGAAGTTGACGGCCTCTGTGAGATCACTGAGATCGTCGGGCAGCGCGATGAACGCCGCGACCATCCCGTCCTTCAGGCCAAGCTTGGCCGGAAGCGGCGTGCCCGAATATCCCGAGGCCGCCAGCGCCATGGTCAATACACCCTGGCCTTGGGCGCGATCTTGGCGAGGCTGATGCCGCCGTCCTTCTCGGCCAGTAGCGGCTCGGTGTGCACGGGGCGGTAGCTTAGCCTCACCTTGCCGTCCTCATTGAGGTGGGCCAGCGTATGCTTGCGCCAGTTGGCGTCGTCGCGGGCCGAGAAATCCTCGCGCGCATGGGCGCCGCGGCTCTCCTTGCGGGCTTCGGCGCCGTAGACCGTGGTGATGGCATTGGCCATCAGGTTTTCCAGCTCCAGCGTCTCGACCAGGTCCGAGTTCCAGATCATCGAACGGTCGAAGACCTTGACGTCCTTGAGCTCGGTCCAGATCTCCGAAATACGCTTGCAGCCGTTCTCCAGCGATTCCTGGGTGCGGAACACGGCGGCATCTTCCTGCATCGCCTTCTGCATCTTTTCACGCAGCACGGCGGTCGGCGTCGAACCGTTGGCATGACGCAGCCGGTCGAAGCGGTCCATGATCTTTTCGACCGAGGCTTCGTTGGGCGAAGGGATCGCCGAATTGCGATCGATGACCTGGCCCGCGCGGATCGCCGCGGCACGGCCGAACACCACCAGGTCGATCAGCGAATTCGAGCCCAGCCGGTTGGCGCCGTGCACCGAGGCGCAGCCGGCCTCGCCCACCGCCATCAGCCCCGGCGACACCCGGTCCGGGTTTTCGGCGGTCGGGTTCAGCACCTCACCCCAGTAATTGGTCGGCACACCGCCCATATTGTAATGCACCGTCGGCAGCACCGGGATCGGCTCCTTGGTCAGATCAACGCCGGCAAAGATTTTTGCTGATTCCGAAATGCCGGGAAGCCGCTCGTGCAGCACCGCCGGATCGAGGTGATCGAGATGCAGGAAGATGTGATCCTTCTTCTTGCCGACGCCGCGGCCTTCGCGAATCTCCAGCGTCATGCAGCGCGAGACGACGTCGCGCGAGGCAAGATCCTTGGCCGACGGCGCGTAGCGCTCCATGAAGCGCTCGCCCTCGGAATTGACGAGATAGCCGCCCTCACCGCGCGCGCCTTCGGTAATCAGGCAGCCGGCGCCGTAGATGCCGGTCGGATGGAACTGCACGAACTCCATATCCTGCAAAGGCAAGCCGACGCGTGCCGCCATGCCGCCACCATCGCCAGTGCAGGTATGCGCAGAGGTCGCGGAGAAATAGGCGCGTCCGTAGCCGCCGGTCGCCAGCACCACCATCTTGGCCGAGAAGCGGTGGATGGTGCCGTCGTCGAGGTTCCAGGCGACGACGCCGGTGCAGGTGCCGTCCGGCTCCATGATCAGGTCGAGCGCGAAATACTCGATGAAGAACTGCGCATTGTTCTTCAGCGACTGGCCGTAAAGCGTGTGCAGGATGGCGTGGCCGGTGCGGTCAGCAGCCGCACAGGTGCGCTGCACCGGCGGGCCATCGCCATAGTTCATCATGTGGCCACCGAACGGCCGCTGGTAGATCTTGCCCTCTTCGGTGCGCGAGAACGGCACGCCATAGTGCTCGAGTTCGTAGACCGCGGCCGGTGCTTCGCGCACCATATATTCCATGGCGTCGACATCGCCGAGCCAATCCGATCCCTTGACGGTGTCGTACATGTGCCACTGCCACGAATCCGGACCCATATTGGACAGCGAGGCGGCAATGCCGCCTTGCGCCGCCACCGTGTGCGAGCGGGTCGGGAACACCTTGGTGATGCAGGCGGTGCGCAGGCCTTGCTCGGCCATGCCGAGCGTGGCGCGCAAGCCGGCGCCGCCGGCGCCGACGATCACGACATCGAATTTGTGGTCGACATAGGTGTAAGCCGGGTTGGCTGATTTTGCGTCCTTGGCCAACTCAGCCTCCGAATGCCAGCTTGAGCAGGGCGAAGATCGAGGCGACGCCGACCGCTATGGTGAAAAATGTGCTGAACGCGATCGTCAGCAGCTTCAGGCCTTCGCTGATCACATAGTCCTCAATGATCGCCTGCATGCCGAGCCGCATGTGGTAAAGCCCGGAAATCAGGAAAAGGATCATCACCAGCGCCACGAACGGATTGGCGAGCGCTGCCCGCACCTCGGTATAGCCGGCGCCGTTGAGCGCGATGAGGAAGCCGACGAAGAACAGTGTCAGTGGAATGTTGGCGAGCGCCGTCAGCCGCTGGCGCCAGAAATGCTGTGTCCCCTCGTGGGACGAGCCGAGACCACGGACTTTCGCCAGCGGCGTGCGCATGTCGTTGTTGCTGCCGCTCATCACAAGGCCCCCCGCGCTATATAGCCGGCGACCCAGATCAGCAGCGTGAGCACAACCGATCCGACGAGCGTCGCCCAGGCGATCTTCGATGCCGTGTGTTTCTCGAGCCCGGCGCCGGTGTCCCAGACGAGGTGGCGCACGCCACCCAGCATATGGTGCATCAAGGCCCAGGTGTAGCCGAACAGGATGAGGCGGCCGAGCCAGGTGCCGAAGGCCCAGTTGACCCAATCGAAGGCACCTTGCGAGCTCGCCGCCGCCATCAGCCAGGCCGCGACCAGGAGCGTGCCGAAATACAGCGCCCCGCCGGTGATGCGATGAATGATCGACATCGTCATGGTAATCGGCGGGCGGTAGATCGTCAGATGCGGCGAGAGCGGCCGTTCACGTCTGGCGGTTCGGGTGGCTGGTGATTTGCTCATGGCTGCCCCAGTTCGAAGTCCGGAGTCGCGATGGAATGCGGCGTTTGCCGCCTTCACGTATGACTTCAGACAGCCCGGTTTCTAATGCTCTTTTTGCACCGCGTCAAAGCCAGAAAATCGTTTTGGGAACGTCATTTAGTCTGACAAAAAGGCTGGCGATTGCTTCAATCGATTAGGGGCCGGCCCGAAGCCGGCGCAACGTTCGCTGCAGTGCGGAATAATCGTTCCGCGACGGCGCTATGACCCCGCCGCCGAGAGCAAGGCCAGGAAGGCCGAGATCGACCGAGCAACTCCAAGCGGCCTGACCAGGCCGACACCGGGGAGAAGGCGGCCGCCGATGGGGACCACCTTCGGGGATTCAATCAGCGCACGACGTACATAATGCGCCGTGTCTGCGGGTCGACCAGCGCAGGCTGGCCGTTCACATAGACATAGCGGTAGCGGTAATCGGGGATTTCGCGCAGTTCGACGGTGTCAGGCAAGGTCGCGCCGGTCACCACCTCGCCGTCGAGATAGACCGGGTCGAGCCGGTGCGTGCTGACATAGGTGCCGACTTCCGCCGGCGGCCTGTCGATGGCGTCGATGGGGCCGTCGTCGGAAAGGATCGCGCCGGTATAGGTGTCGGGATAATCATCCTGCGGCGGTGCAACGACGGTGATGGCGGCGTCGGCAGGGCGGCGCGTCAGCACGACGCGGCTGCCGCCGAACTCGGCCGTCACATAGTCGGAATAGACCCAGCCTTGGCCGCCGGCTTCGGCGATGGTGCACCATTTGCTGTTTTCGATGCAGCCATTGAGCGTCGCCGACTGGCCGGCGGCAAGCACGCCGATCACCGGATATTGCGGGCCGGGGCCGGCGCGCACGTTAAGATCGGTGACGGCCGAGACGGCAGTATCGGCAAGTGCCGCACCCGACATTGCGACAAGCGCCCCGGCGATGGCCGGAAACAGTATGCGTCTCATGGTTTCTCTCCGTTTTCATGGTCCCCTCGCGACCCCAAACGAAAACAGAGCGCATGCGTTCCGGCTAAAATGCCTGTGCCGGCTCACGATTTGTTCCGGTTTCTTTCGGCAAACCCGTCAGAAGCTCGTGTACGAAGGCGAGTTTCTGCGCCGTCACGTCCGAAATGACGAAGGGATAGAGATCGGGCAGGCCCATGCAGCGGTTGATAGAGTTGGAGGCTTCCGACAGCACCAGCCAGCGGGCGAGGATCTTTTCGAACGGCTCGGGCACGGCGTCAGGCTCGGCTGGGGCGGGCTGCAGGCGGCCGCCGGTGTCGCCCTGCGGCAGCACATTGGCGTCCATCGTCTCCAGCTGGCCGAGCGGAAAGTTCAGCGCGTGCACCATCTCCAGTGTGTCGGTGATGTGCAGATGGTGCGCCCAGGTCTCCGCCCAGTCCTCCCACGGATGCGATGTCGCATAGGCCGAGATGTGGTTCTGCTGCCAGTCGGGCGCCGCGCCATTGGCGTAGTAGGCCTGCAGCGCCTGTTCGTAATCGGCGCGTTCGTCGCCGAACAGCGCGCGAAAGGCGTCGAGCCTTTGCGGGTCGTCGCGGATCAGCCGGTCCCAATAATAGTGGCCGAGCTCATGGCGGAAATGGCCGAGCAGTGTGCGGTAGTTCTCGCCCATCTCGACGCGGCGCCGCTCGCGCTCGGCCGAGTCCGCCTCGGCGACATTGAGCGTGATCAGGCCGTTGTCGTGGCCGGTGAGGATGCGTTCGCCGCCGGGACCGCCGCCGATCGGGTCGGCCAGGAAGTCGAAGGCCAGGCCGATCTCGTCGCCGGGGTTTTGCTTGGGCGCCACCGGCAGGCCGACGGCAAGCAGGGAATAGATGGCGCGCTTCTTGGCCGCCTCGACGCGGATCCAGCGACGACGGTTGCCGTCGACGGAGAGGTCGGGGATCAGCTGGTTCAGCACGCAGGCGCGGCAGAAGGGGTGGCCCGGCTCGGCCATCCAGTTGCAGGCGCATTCATCGGCATTGGTGCAGTGGAAGATGCCGTCGATATCAGACAGGGCGAAGCGTGCATGCTCGGGATCGTAAAGCACGAGGTTCGAGCAATTCAGGCACTGCGCGTTCTCGAAATAGAGCCGGTGGCCGCAATGCGGGCAGTCGAACAGTTTCATCTCGGCCTCAATTCGTCACGGCAGCTATATGGGTATGCGCGGCGCGCTGCCCAAAACGCCAGTGACCGATGGGCGTTCCGCCTTCCCGGCGCTATTTCACGGCCAGCCGGGCGGCGACCTGGCGCGCCACGTTCTCGCCCGACAGGCGCGCGCCACCGCAGGTCTGGATCAGCGGCCCGGCCAGGTGCTCGCCGGCGAAGAAGATCTTCTCCGCCACCGGCTGCATCAGCGAAGCGCGGGCCTCAGAGCGTCCGGGGCGGGCCGCCGCATAGGCGCCGCGCACGAAGCGTTCTTCGCCCCAATTGGTCATCATGGCGCGCGCCACATGCTTTCTGGTGTCGCTGCCGAAAATGCCGCACAGCCGGTCGACGACGAAGTCGATGCCGGCCGCCTCGCCGGCCGCCGACATCTCCCAGGCAAAGTCGCCGCCGACGAAACCGACCATCAAATCGAGGTCGAAGGGAAAGCACAGGAAATAGATGTCGTGCCGGGCCATGCGTTCGATCAACAGGTCGTCGAAGGGTTCGAGGCCGAGCCTGGTGCCGCGGATCTCCACCGGCAGTTTGGTCAGCATGCCCATCGGCAAGTCGAAAAAGGCGCCGAAATGCGTGTCGGGAAGCGCTGGCGAAAACTCGATCTCCTCGAAGGCGAGAACCGCTGGCGAGGCGGTGACGATCACCGCCTTGGCGCGCACGGTGCCGCGATCGGTGACGCAGGCGACGCCCGGAACATCCCACAGGATCTTGCGCACCGGCGTCGACAGTTCGACCGGCAGGTCGTCGCCGAAGCGGGTGACCAGCGCGCCGAAGCCTTCCTTGCTGAAGTAGTTCGGGTCGAGGTCGGCGGCGGCCTGAAAATCGCGGATCGAGATCTCGTCCTCGTCGGCGCCGAAATCCATCGGTCCGGCGAAGGTGGCGGCGGCGCGCGGCGCCTGGCCCTTGGCCAGCAGCGTCGAAAGCCGGTCGTCATCGCCCTCTTCCACCTGATGGGTGGCCAGCAGCTCGAACAGCCGAGCATCGGCGGCCTTCATCTCTGCCTCCTCCTGCTCGCTCGCCTTGCGCTGGCGGTAGTAGAGATGGTCGACATTCATGTCGTGGTGATGCAGCGTCCAGCCGGCAGCCTGCGCTTCGGGAAAATAGGGATTGCGGTCGGCGGCATGCAGCCAGGCGCAGCCAATGTCGAACGGGATGCCGAAATGCTGGTCGCTGGTCCAGGCGCGGCCGCCGATGCGGCCCATGGCTTCGAGCAGCTTGAAGGAAAGGCCTGCGGCACGAATGGTCCTGGCGGCAGCCAAGCCCGCTGAACCGGCGCCGATGATAACGACATCCACGTCTTCCATGGTTTCCCCGCCACAATAAGCCCTTGATCGTAGGCAAATTCCGCTGCATTGGCCAGCGTGGCGCCGGGTACGGTGACAATGGCGCGTTTCACTGGCAAGTTCACAACCGGGACGTGATTCAGGCAATCAGGAGAGAAACATGGCATTGTTTGCCAAGGGAAAGATTTTTGCTGCCACGCTGGTGGCGGTGCTTGCGCTGGCGACGGGCGCGCAGGCGGGGGCCAGTTGCGGCAAGACCGGCGCCGGTTTCGAGGCGTGGAAGCCGGAGTTCGCCGCAGAGGCCAGGTCTGAAGGCGTTGGCCCCAAGGGGCTTGCCGCTCTGGCCGGCGCCAGCTACGCGACAAAGACGATCTCCGTCGACCGCGCAATCCACAAGGCGTTCAGCGGTTCGGTGGACGCTTTCATGAAGCGCCGTGGCGGGGCCTCGATCATTTCCAGGGGCCGTTCGCTGAAAAAGCAGAATGCGGCCATGTTCGACAGGATCGAGAGCAATTACGGAGTCTCGCCGGGTGTGCTGCTTGCCATCTGGGGCATGGAGACGGGCTTCGGTTCCGCCATGGGCAACCAGAATACGGTCTCTGCCATTCTTACGCTTGCCTATGATTGCCGCCGTCCGGGGTTCTTCTACCCGCATGCCATTGCGGCGCTGAAGCTGGTCGATCGCGGCGCGCTGAGCGCCTCGTCGGTGGGTGCCGCGCATGGCGAGATCGGCCATACGCAGTTCCTGCCGGGCAATGTCCTGAAGTATGGCGTCGGCAACGGAAATCTGCGCGACAAGGCGACCGCGCTGGCGTCCACCGCCAACTTCCTCAAGGCTCATGGCTGGCGGGCCGGTGCCAGTGCGAGTTCGAATATGGGCGCAATTGCCGGATGGAATTCCGCCAGCGTCTACCAGCAGGCCATCGCCCAGATCGCCGATGCAATCGACGGCGGTTGATAAGACCGTCTACTCGGCATGAGCCCGGCCATGTGCCGGGCTTTTTTATCGATGCGTGTGGCATGACAAGAGCGGCGAGCGCCTGGGCTCTCAATTGTTCACGTAACCGCCGCCCAAGGGGCATTTCTTGGAAGCGGGAACCTCGAAGGAGCCGCCGTAAAGATTCGAGCAGGTACGGAACCTGGGGTTCCGCGGCTTTGGAGGAGCCGCCTTTGGCCTGCCCTCGATCACCGTCGGGACTCCGGCAGCTTGCGAGTAGCTGCCGCCCAAGGGGCATTTCTCGGAAGCCGCAACCTCGAAGGAGCCGGTGATAACATTTGAGCAGGTACGGAATTTGGAGTTCCGCGGCGCCGGCGTGGCGCTGGCAGCCGCCTTTGACTTGCCCTTGATGACCAGCCAGATTTCGGTCGATTGGTCGAGCTGCAGCCGGTTTAGGTCGGAGTAGGTAATCCGCCCCCTGCGAATCCCTTCGCCAATGCGCTGACAGAACAGGGCTGGCATGCGCTCCTGCGAGACGCCCATGAAAGAGGCGATCTCGTGCTTGAACGAGATGCTCCATAAATGGACGGCGGAGATGCAGCCGTCCGAATTCTGCTCGCGTTTCGCGGCCGCCTGCGAGGAATGGCCTCCGGTAAAGACAATGGCCGCCGCAAGCAGGAGAAAAATGGTGTTTTTCACTATCAGAATCCCTCGTCCCGCGAGGGAATTTAGATGAAGCTTTTAGAAGGTCAACAGGAGTCGCCTGGCTGGTTTGACTTTTCTTATATTAGAGGCGCCAAATAAAAACCCGGCGTCTCCGCCGGGTTCTCCTAAAATAGTAGTTAGGCTCAACCCTTGCGGTTGCGTGCTGCCAGTGTCCTCAGCCGCAGCGCGTTGAGGCGGATGAAACCGGCGGCGTCCTTCTGGTCGTAGGCGCCACGGTCGTCTTCGAAGGTAACCAGTGCGTCGGAATAGAGTGTCTTCTTCGACTTGCGGCCGGTGACCATGACATTGCCCTTGTAGAGTTTCAGGCGCACCGTGCCTTCGACATCTTCCTGGCTCTTGTCGATCATCGCCTGCAGCATCAGCCGCTCGGGCGAGAACCAGAAGCCATTGTAGATCAGCTCGGCATAGCGCGGCATGAACTCGTCCTTGAGGTGGCCGGCACCCCGGTCGAGCGTAATCGATTCGATGGCGCGGTGGGCGACGATCAGGATCGTGCCGCCTGGCGTTTCGTAGACGCCGCGCGACTTCATGCCGACGAAACGGTTCTCGACCAGGTCGAGCCGGCCGATGCCATTGTCGCGGCCAAGATCGTTGAGGGCCGTCAGCATCGCAGCCGGCGACAGCTTCTTGCCGTTCAGCGCGATCGGATCGCCCTTCAAAAATTCGATCTCGATCTCGGTGACCTTGTCCGGCGCGTCCATCGGCGAGACGGTGCGCTGGTGGACGAATTCCGGCGGTTCGCTCCACGGGTCTTCCAGCACCTTGCCCTCGGAAGAGGAGTGCAAGAGGTTGGCGTCGACAGAGAACGGTGCTTCGCCGCGCTTGTCCTTCGCCACCGGGATCTGGTGCTGCTCGGCGAAGTTGATCAGGTCGGTGCGCGACTTGAACGACCAGTCGCGCCACGGCGCGATGACCTTGATGTCGGGGTTCAGCGCATAGGCCGAAAGCTCGAAACGGACCTGGTCGTTGCCCTTGCCGGTGGCGCCGTGGGCAATAGCGTCGGCGCCGGTCTCTTTGGCGATCTCGACCAGGTGTTTCGAGATCAGCGGCCGGGCGATCGAGGTGCCGAGCAGATAGGTGCCTTCATAGACGGCGTTGGCGCGAAACATCGGGAAGACGAAGTCCGATACGAACTCCTCGCGCACGTCGACGACGCGGATATCCTTGATGCCCATCATCTCGGCCTTCTTGCGCGCCGGCTCCAGCTCACCGCCCTGGCCGAGATCGGCGGTGAAGGTGACGACCTCAGCTCCGAGTTCGGTCTGCAGCCATTTCAGGATGATGGAGGTGTCGAGGCCGCCGGAATAGGCGAGCACGACCTTCTTGACGTCTTTTGTCTTCGACATTGTTGGCGGTTCCGCGACAGGGTTCTTCGCGGGCGAGGTATCACGGGCTTTCCAGGCAGCGCAAGGGACGAACGCTGATCCAGTCTGGACCAGAGGCTGCCGCCGCCAGCTGCTGGAAGGGACCCCGCGCCTGCGCTATAGGGCTGCGCATCCTTTTTGTTTAAGCATCGGATGCTCCCAAACCGGCTTCCACTTTTGGGTCCGATGCTCTGCCAGGGGCCGCCAATGTCCTTTATCCCCGACACCACGACGCTGATCCCGTTCGCCGTCGCCACCATGATCCTGGCGATCACGCCGGGGCCGGACATGACGCTTTTCGTCTCGCGCACGCTGAGCCAGGGCCGCGCTGCCGGCTTGGCCTCGCTGACCGGGGCGCTGTGCGGCACGCTCATCCACACCACTTTGGTGGCCGTCGGCATCTCGGCGCTGATCGTCGCCTCGCCAATGGCCTTCCTCGTGCTGAAGATTTTTGGCGCCGCCTATCTCGTCTTCCTGGCCTGGCAGGCGCTCACCAAAGGCTCGGCATTTTCGCCGGAGAGGAAGAGCGGGCCGCAGATTTCGCTGTTTCGCAGCTGGGCCGCCGGGCTCGGCGTCAATCTGCTCAACCCGAAGATCATCCTGTTCTTCATGACGTTTCTGCCGCAATTCGTCTCGGCGCATGACCCGAACGCACCGGGAAAACTGTTCTTCCTCGGCGTCATGTTCATCGTGCTGTCGATCCCGGTGACGGCGCCAATGGTGTTCGCGGCGGAAAAGTTTTCGGCGGCGATGAAGGCAAGCCCGCGCGTGACGCGGGTGGTCGACTATCTCTTCGCCGGGGTGTTTTCGGCCTTCGCGCTCAAGATCCTGACCGCTCAGGCGAAGTAGGCTTGCGCCAGCCTGCGCTGCGCCCTGCGACCGCCCAATAGGCCAGACCGGCGATCAGGCCGACGACAAACAACGTTCTGCCGGACCTTAAAAGCGGGACAATCTGCAAGGGCATTTCGTGTGCGGCAACATGTCTTGACGACCAGACCCAGAAGACGAGCGCGCTGCCAGCCAATGCGCACGCGCCGCCCATGATCGCATAGTAGATTGGTATCCTGATCGATCTGGTTTCGGCGATCAGAACCATCAGACCGAAAGGCGGAAAACTGAAGATGGCGACGCCTATCGCCAGGTAGATGGCCATGAACAGGGCTGTCGCCACTGGCGCTAGCGGGTCCCCCATCAGCCACGGCCCAGGGTCCGTCCAGACAGTGAGGGTTGTTATTGCAGCGGCGACTGTCATGCTGGACGCCAATACGGCCGCGATGAAACCGATCACTATAGTTGCAAACCGGGTTGCGATGAATTGAGCCAAGCTGAAACCCGAGAGGTTGAAGCGAGATGGTTCCCGCCGCTCAATAGACCATAACCGTTAAGATAGGTTGTTCCACGTCGCGAACGGGTTGCTGCGCAACGGGGGTATTTGTTGTTGCGAGCATGGCCTTCTCGGTTAGCGAAGGGAGGCATCACTCTGCCACCAGCTTCCGGCCCAGCGGCCGGCGGAAAGCCAGTAGAAGATGCCGCCGACCATGCCGCAGCCGATCACCGCGGCGATGGCGTGCGGATCGGTGACGTCGAAATTGATGTCGGCATTCTGGTGGACGAAGCCGAGGAACACCGCGGCCACGATGCCGCCCGCAAGGGCATAGAACAGCCAGTCGCGGCGGCTGAGTATTTCCGAGATCAAGATGACGATGGCCGCCGGCATGAAGGCGAAATAAGCGATGAACAGCGCCACGAAGGGGATCGAAAAATACAGCGATGCGGTCGCCGTCGGGGGAGCATGCTCGGGCGCGTAACCGAGCGAGGCCAGGAACAGGACATTGAGAAAGGCGCTCGCCGCCAGCGAAGCGACGATATAGCCGAACAGGATGACGGCGAAGCGGACGAGATAGGCGATGACGCGGCTCACGCCTCGCCGTGCCCCGCGATCATCATGGCTTCCAGTGCCAGCCGGTCGACCTTGCGCATGCGCTCAGATTCCGACTTCAGCTGGCCGCACGCGGCGAGGATATCGCGGCCGCGCGGGGTGCGGATCGGCGAGGCATAGCCGGCATTGTTGATGTAGTCGGCAAATTTCTCGATCGTCTCCCAGTCCGAGCACTGGTAGTTGGTGCCCGGCCACGGGTTGAACGGGATCAGGTTGATCTTGGCCGGAATGCCCTTGAGCAGTTTGATCAGCCCCTTGGCGTCCTCGATGGAGTCGTTGACATCCTTCAGCATCACATATTCGAAGGTGATGCGCTTGGCGTTGGAGAGGCCGGGATAGGCGCGGCACGCCGCGATCAGTTCCTTCAGCGGATACTTCTTGTTGATCGGCACCAGCAGGTCGCGCAGATCGTCATTGGTGGCGTGCAGCGAGATCGCCAGCATGACGCCGATTTCTTCACCGGTGCGCAGGATTTCCGGCACCACGCCGGAGGTCGACAGCGTGATGCGGCGCTTGGACAGGGAGAGCCCGTCGCCGTCGGAGGCGATCAGCAGCGCCTTCTTCACCGCCTCGAAATTGTAGAGCGGCTCGCCCATGCCCATCATGACGATGTTGGAGACTTTGCGACCCTCGGCCGGCACGATGGCGCCGTCGGGCGTGTCGCGGTCGGGGAAATCGCCGAGCCGGTCGCGCGCGGTGAGCAACTGGGCGAGGATCTCTTCCGCAGTCAGATTGCGCACCAGTTTCTGCGTGCCGGTGTGGCAGAACGAGCAAGTCAGCGTGCAGCCGACCTGCGAGGAGATGCACAGCGTGCCGCGGCCTTCCTCGGGGATGTAGACGGTCTCGATCTCGACCGGACGGCCAGCGCCACGCGGCGGAAAGCGGAACAGCCATTTGCGCGTGCCGTCGGACGAGATCTGCTCCTCGACGATTTCGGGCCGGGCGACGGTGAAATGCTTGTCGAGCTCGCCGCGCAGATCCTTGGAGATGTTGAACATGCCGGCGAAATCGGAAACGCCGCGAACATACATCCAGTGCCACAGCTGCTGGGCGCGCATTTTCGCCTGGCGCTCGGGCACGATGCCGGCACTGATGAGGGCCTCGCCGAGTTCGGCCCGGGTCAAGCCGATCAGCGACGGCTTTTCAGCCAAAGCTGTGCGGGCGCGCAACGCATCGCGTGCGCCCTCAGTGGTGAGATCGAAGGAAAGGGTCATATCAGCGCCAATATAAGCGAATTGCGGCCGATTTCATCCATCGTGCCGAAAAGAAGCGCGGCGCATAGCACAGGTTGGAGTGAGAGTCATGCAGGGCGGTTGGTCCCCAGCTAACGGATGCCAGAGAAGGCAGTGCTTAAGTTGCCAAAATGCGCATCAAAATTCTTACTCCAGCCAAACCGCCCATGCCGAGCATCGCGCCGACAATCCAGCCTGCAAAACCCAGAGCTATTGCTCCAACGTATCCGGCGGCGTGATAGCCGGCCTTACCGCCAAGCAGCGTTCCCGCTGCGCATAGCGCGACAATCCATACCGTTCGCAGGATCTTTCCCGATTTGCTCATTCGAACCGAGTGCAGGTGTTTCTCGGATGGAGTTCGAGAGCAGGCTTTTCAGCGCCGGCAACTACTTGCACTTGGCGATCGACGACAGCGCCGCCGAGATGCCCTTCAGCGAAAACACATAGGTCGTCGGGTTGCCGCGGCCGGACTTCGCCGACACCTTCATGTCGGTGCCGGTCTTCATGGCGGCGATCAGCACGGGTTCCTCGGCAGCGTTCTCGACCCAGGCCGACTTGCCGCGGGTGAACATCGAGAACGTCTTCTTGTCGATGGTGACGGTGGCCTTGGAGCCTTCCTGGAAGGTGTAGCCAGCGATGAATTGCGGTTCGTAGGACACCTGCTGGCCCGGCCGCTGGCTGACGAAGAAGAACATGTCGCCATGGTCGAGCGTCGGCGGCTGCTTGTCGGTCGGCACGGTGAGCACATAGCAGACCTTGCCGCCCTGCGCCTGATAGCTGTAGGTGCCCCAGGCATTGTGCTGGCCGATCTTGGTTGCCTGCTGCGCCAGCGCCGGCGCGGCAAAGGCCACCAGGACCAGGCTCGAGACTAGTGCAATCAATCCGCGCATCGTTTTTCCTGTATTCCAAATGGTGCGGAGGCAGGCCGGCTTGGCGTCCTGCCCGTCGCTTCATTTTGATTTAATCTGGGTTACCAAACGGTGAATTTCCCTCGGAAAAGGACATTCATCCCTGGAAACCACCGCCATTTTCACGCTGCCTTTGTGAAAAGCCGCTGTCGCAATGTCCCTGCGGCGACTTGGAGGCCACGAAAGCGGCAAGAGTTTGACTTTTTCAACGGCCGCAGCGGAACCCGAAGCCAAGCGACTATCGCCCTGTTTGAACGCCGGATTTCTGGAAAACAAGTTCGCTGATGGGACGGCCGACGGTTCAGCTCTTGTCGGCGATCGCTTCCTTGGCGGCCTTGCGGTGGGCAGGCGTGATATGGGCGCTGACGGCAGTGATCGCCGCGGTCAGCACGGCGATGTCGTCGGTGAAGCCGAGGCCGAGGACGAAATCGGGGATGACGTCGGTCGGCAGCACGAAATAGCCAAGCGCTGCCAGCAATATGCCCTTGGCGCGCAAAGGCGTCTTCTTGTCGAGCGCGCAGTAATAGGCGGCGACCACCTCTTCCATGAACGGTATCTGCCGCGCCGCCTTCTTGGCCGTGCGCCAGAATTTCGCGCGCACTTCGCTTTCATCGCCCAGCCCGTTGCCGAAGCCGAAGAAATCAAAACCGGGTTGTTGCGCCATCAATGTCTCCTCTGCTGGCCGTCACGCACCGTGTTGCGCGCGGCCGGCACGGGAAAATGTGGTGAAAGCCGAACCTCCCTGCAAGAGGATGGTTCCGATTTGCCGTTGCCGGCACGTCGCTGCGCCCGACGTTCAGCCGCCGAAATAACCGTTCATCTTCTTGGCCAGCGCGATGTCAAGCGCAGTGACGCCGCCGGCGTCGTGGGTGTTCAGCGTCACGTCGACGGTCTTGTAGACGTTCGACCAGTCGGGGTGATGGTCCATTTTTTCCGCGGCCAAAGCGACGCGGGTCATGAAGGCGAAGGCTTCGGAAAAGTTCTTGAAGACGAAATTGCGCTTGATGGAGGCGCCGTCCGCGGCCAACGACCAGCCGCCGAGGTCGGCCAGTGCGGCTGTAATGGCGTCCTTGCTGAGTTTTTCTCTCGTCATGATGATGTCCCGTGCTATCCCGATTTTGACCCTCACCATAGTGCAAGTCGCCCAAACGTGCTTTGCGTTTTGGGGTTCCAAATGCACAAACGGCGCATATCGAATGAGCGTAAAGCCAATAAATTCCATTCTGTTCGTCTGCCTCGGCAACATCTGCCGCTCGCCACTCGCCGAAGGCGTGTTTCGCGCCGTGCTGGCCGAGCGGGGCCGCGCCATGATGCTGGACTCGGCCGCGACCGGCGGCTGGAATCTCGGCGAAGCACCAGACCCGCGCTCGGTCGCGGTCGCTGCCCGCCACGGCATCGACATTTCCGGGCAGCGGGCGCGGAAGGTCCGGCCGGAGGATTTTGCCCGCTTCGACCTGATCCTCGGTATGGACCGGCAGAATGTCCGAGACCTGAAGGTGATGGCGCCGGCCGGCGCCGGCGAACGCATCCATCTGCTGGCGGAGTTCGCGCAGGGAAAAGCCCGCGACGTGCCGGATCCCTATTACGACGGGGCGGAAGCCTTCGCTTCGGTCTACCGCATGATCCGCGAAGCGTCGGAGGCGCTGGCAAAGCTGCTCGAGGAGCGCGCATCGGCGCCGGACAGCGGCCAGGCTTCCTCGACGATGTAGGGACCGCCGCCGACCGAATCGCGCGACGACATCAAGACGAAGCGGCCGACGCGGAACGGCAGTGTCGAGAAATTGCCGCGCGCCGACAAGTACTGCGCTACGTCGAGCGGGCTCGAATTGCGTAGACGCGCCAGCGTCACATGCGGCGTGAATTTGCGTGGGTCCGCCGGCAGGCCCAGCCGCTGGCAGATGCGGTCGATTTCGCCTTGCAGGGCGGAGAGATCGGGTGAGGCGAAAACGCCGGCCCAGACGGCATGCGGCTTTTTCTGGCCGAAGGCGCCGACCCCGGACAGCGTAAGCGAGAAGGATGGGCGGTGAACCCGGTCGAGCGCGTTGGCGATCTCGTCAGCGACATGGCCCTCGACATCGCCGATGAAGCGCAGCGTCATGTGGTAGTTTTCGACATCGATCCAGCGCGCCCCGGGCAGGCCGCCCCTGAGCAGGGACAGCGAAAGAGCGGCGTCACGCGGTATTTCGAGGGCGGTGAAAAGACGCGGCATGGTGAGCCTCCCTTCCTCGAATCGAACTATGCCCCTACCGAATCATCGATATTCAAGCGGGGCAAGTGATTTGTTGGTCGCAGGCTTTCCCTAATGTTTCCCTTACGGAAGGTGCCGTCAGAAGCGAAGATCCCGTTTCAGGCGCCGCCCTCGACCGCTGCAATTGCCTTTTCCACGATGGGCAGGATGCGCTCGACCATGCGGTCGACGCCCTTGGCATTGGGGTGCAGGCCGTCCTCGAGTTGGAACCCGCTCTCGCCGGCAACGCCATCGAGAAAGAACGGATAGAGCGGCACATCGTATTTCCCGGCCAGCTTCGGATAGATCGCATCGAAGGCGGTCTGGTAGTCGGCGCCGAGATTGGGGGCGGCGCGCATGCCGGCCAGAAGCACGGCGATCTTGCGCGCTTTCAGCTTCGCCAGCATGTCGTCCAGGTTCTTTTCAGTAATGCTGGGCGAGACGCCACGCAGCATGTCGTTGGCGCCGAGTTCCAGGATGACAAGCTTGGTGCCGTCCGGCACCGACCAGTCGAGCCGCGACAGGCCACCGCTCGACGTATCGCCGGAAACGCCGGCATTGGCGACGCTCACATCAAGGCCCTTGGCGCGAAGGGCTGCCTGCAATTTGTCGGTGAAGCCTTCGCCAGGCCCCAGGCCAAAGCCCGCCATCAGGCTGTCGCCGAAGCCGACGATGGTGAATGTCTCGGCCCGCGCCGACGAAATGGCGCCGCAAAGGGTGAGGAAAAGGATGAGCCCTGCGGCAATCGAGCGTTTGAAAGACATGCAGCAGGCCCCATATGACCAAGAATTCTTCCGGCGACGGCTTCCGGCAGGCAGAGCCTTCATCCCCATATAGGACGCTTTAATTGTGACAGAAGCCGTCATCGAGCTGAAAGACATATCCCTGACCCTCGGCCAAGGCGCGTCGTCCGTGCATGTGCTGAAAGGCGTCAGCCTCGACGTCACGCGCGGCGAGGCGACGGGCATCGTCGGGCCTTCGGGATCCGGCAAGTCGACCTTGCTGATGGTTCTGGCCGGACTGGAGCGGGTCGATTCGGGCACGGTGCGCATCGCCGGCGAATTGCTTAACGGCAAAAGCGAGGACCAGATTGCATCGTTTCGGGGCCGAAACATCGGCATCGTCTTCCAGTCTTTCCATCTCATTCCCAATATGACAGCGCTGGAAAATGTCGCGGTGCCGCTGGAGCTGGCCGGCCATGCCGATCCGTTCGGCGTGGCCGCGCGTGAACTGGCAGCCGTAGGCCTGAGCGACCGAGTCACCCACTATCCCGGCGAACTCTCCGGCGGCGAACAGCAGCGCGTGGCGATTGCTCGGGCGCTGGCACCCGCGCCGCGCATTCTCATCGCCGACGAACCGACCGGCAATCTCGACCAGGCGACGGGGCGGCAGGTGGCCGACCTTTTGTTCGCCATTGCGGCCGAGCGCGGCATGACGCTGGTGCTGGTCACCCATGATCCAGCCCTTGCGGCGCGCTGCTCGCGCCAGGTGTCGATGCGCTCGGGCCGCATCGAGGATGCGCCTCTGCTCAAAGTGACGGCGTAGCCATGGCTGAAAAGACCCCCTCATCCCACCTTCTCCCCGCTGGGGAGAGGAGGCCGACGTCGCAGCTGGTGACCTCTTCTCCCCTCGGGAAGAAGGTGGCCGCGAAGCGGCCGGATGAGGGGGCGACCTGGCCCCGCACCCTGAAGCTGGCGTTTCGGTTCTCGCTACGCGAAATGCGCGGCGGGCTGTCGGGCTTCATGATCTTCCTGGCCTGCATCGCGCTCGGCGTGGCTGCCATCGGCGGCGTCAATTCGGTGGCGCAGGCGATCACCGCCGGCGTTGCCGACCAGGGCCAGACGCTGCTCGGCGGCGATCTGCGCTTCCAGATCAACCAGCGTGATACGGTGCCGGCCGAAAGCGCCTTCCTTGGTGGCCTGGGTGCGGTGTCGCACAGCGCTAACATGCGCTCGATGGCGCGGCTCGAGGACGGCACCAACCAGGCGCTGGTCGAGGCCAAGGCAGTCGACGACGCCTATCCGCTCTATGGCGCACTGCAGACCGAACCGCGGCTTGGCCGGCAGGATCTGTTCGGTGAGAAATCCGGAATCTTCGGCGCCGTGGCGCCCGACCTGCTGTTCGATCGGCTCAATGTGAAGATCGGCGACCGGCTGAAGCTCGGCAGCGCGACATTCGAATTGCGCGCCAGGCTGGTGAGCGAGCCGGATGCGGTGTCGGACGGTTTCGGCTTCGCGCCGCGGCTGATGGTTTCGACAGCAGGGCTCGCCGCATCCGGGCTGATCCAGCCGGGCAGCCTGGTCGAGAATGCCTACAAGGTTCGCCTGCCGGTCGGCGTCAGCGAGGCCGATCTCAAAAGCATCCAGAAACGGGCCGCGAGCGATTTCCCCGAAGCCGGCTGGTCGATCCGCACGCGTTCCAACGCCGCACCCGCACTGTCCTCCAACATCGAACGCTTCTCGCAGTTCCTGACGCTGGTCGGGCTGACGGCGCTGGTGGTCGGCGGCGTTGGCGTCGCCAATGCGGTGCGCGCCTATCTCGACGGCAAGCGCGGCGTCATCGCCACCTTCAAGAGCCTCGGCGCTTCCGGCGGCTTCGTCTTCACCGTCTATCTCGTACAGATCCTGATGATCGCCGGCCTCGGCATTGTGCTCGGTCTTATCCTCGGCGCCGCCATGCCGTTCGCGGCGAGTGCCGCGCTGCAGTCGGTCATTCCGGTCCCGGCCGAAGGCGGTTTCTATCCCGGCGCGCTCACCATGGCGGCGCTCTTCGGGCTGCTGGTGACGCTGGCTTTCGCGCTGCTGCCGCTCGGCCGCGCCCGCGACGTGCCGGCAACGGCGCTGTTTCGCGAAATGGGGTTTGAGGGTCGCGGCTTTCCGCGCCTGCCCTACCTTGCCGCAGCGGTCGTCATCGCGATCGCTCTGGCGGCTTTGGCCATCCTGTTTTCCGGCGACCAACGCATCGCCTCTATCTTCGTCGGCGCGACGATCTTTGCCTTTCTGGTGCTGCGCCTGGTTGGCGCGCTGGTGCAATGGGCGGCGCGCAAAAGTCCGCGCGTGCGCTCGGTTGCGCTCAGGCTCGCCATCGGCAACATCCATCGGCCTGGCGCGCTGACGCCGTCTGTCGTGCTGTCGCTGGGGCTCGGGCTGACGCTCTTGGTGACGCTGGCGCTCATCGACGGGAATCTCAGGCAGCAGATCTCCGGCAGCCTGCCGGAACGGGCGCCGAATTTCTTCTTCGTCGACATCCAGAACGGCGATGTCGACGCCTTCTCGGCGCTGGTCGGCAAAGAGGCGCCCAAGGGCACGCTGGTCAAGGTGCCGATGCTGCGCGGGCGGGTGATGGCGCTGAACGGCGTCGATGTCGACAAGGCCAATGTGCCGTCTGAAGGCGCCTGGGTGCTGCGCGGTGATCGCGGCCTGACCTATGATGCCAAACAGCCGGCCAACGCGACGCTGACCGAAGGCAGCTGGTGGCCGGATAACTATACCGGCGAGCCGCTGGTTTCGTTTTCCAACGATGAAGGCAAGGCGCTGGGGCTGAAGCTCGGTGACACCGTCACCGTCAATGTGCTGGGCCGCAATGTGACGGCCAGGATCGTCAGTTTCCGCGAAGTGCAATGGGAGACGATGGGCATCAATTTTGTCATGGTGTTCTCGCCCAACACTTTTGCAGGCGCCCCGCATGGCTGGCTGGCGACGCTGACGGAAAAGGATGCCACGGCGGCCGATGATGCCCGACTGCTCAACGCCCTCACCCGTGCCTTCCCGGCGGTGACGACGGTGCGGGTCAAGGATGCGCTCGATCTCGTCAACCGGCTGGTCGGCCAGCTCGGCACGGCGATCCGGGCGGCGGCCGGCGTGGCGCTGATCGCTTCGGTGCTGGTGCTGGCCGGCGCGCTCGCCGCCGGAAATCGCGCCCGTATCCACGATGCGGTCGTGCTGAAGACGCTGGGCGCCACGCGGCGGACGCTGATCACGGCGTTTTCGCTCGAATACATGCTGATTGGGCTCGCCACCGCGGTGTTCGCACTTGCCGCCGGCGGCATCGCGGCCTGGTACATCGTCGCCCGCATCATGACGCTGCCATCGCATTTCATGCCGGAGGTGGCGGTGGCGACTTTGATCTTCGCGCTGGTGATCACCGTCGGCATCGGCCTGGCCGGCACTTGGCGGGTGCTCGGCCACAAGGCGGCGCCGGTGCTGCGCGACCTCTGAGTTTTGAGGTGGGAATCCCGGCCGAATCCGGCCCGTCCGGTTAAATCTTGGTAATGTGCGACGTTGGAAGCCCAAGAAAACCGGCTTCCAGCGATTCACCAGGCGTTGCAGGCCGTTACGGTCTTGTTCTTGACGTCAAGAACCATCATATTTCGCCACAGGCATGCTGGAGCCCCGCCAGCGGCGCCCAGGTCCTAAAAGGGCCTGACACCGTACGGGGCAGAAGCAACAGAGGATTCCAATGGCTGAGCCCATTCGCAACTACCAAACTTCGGCCGTGCCCGGCGCGCGCGCCGACATCGACCAGGGCCTGCGCAGCTACATGCTGAAGGTCTACAATTTGATGGGGCTTGGTCTCCTCATCACCGGCGTCGCCGCTTGGGGCGCTTTCCAGCTCGCCGTCACCGGCGACGGACAGCTGACCGCTTTCGGCACGCTGATCTACGCCAGCGCCTTCCGCTGGGTGGTCATCCTGGCCCCGCTCGCCGCCGTCTTCTTCCTGTCGTTCAGGATCCAGTCGATGAGCGTGGCTGCGGCCCAGACGACCTTCTGGGTCTATTCGGGCCTGGTCGGCCTGTCGCTGTCGACCATCTTCCTGGTCTACACCGGCGCCTCGATCACCCAGACCTTCTTCGCCACGGCGGCCGCCTTCGGCGGACTGTCGCTCTATGGCTACACGACCAAGCGTGATCTTTCGGCGTTCGGCTCGTTCCTGGTCATGGGCGTGGTCGGCCTGGTGATCGCCATGCTGATCAACATCTTCCTGCAGTCGTCGGCGCTCGGCTTCGCCATCTCGGCGATCGGTGTGCTGATCTTCGCCGGCCTCACCGCCTATGACACGCAGACCATCAAGGAAATGTACTACGAAGGCGACCAAGCCGACGTTGCCGGCCGCAAGGCGATCATGGGCGCGTTGAGGCTCTATCTCGACTTCATCAACCTGTTCATGTTCCTGCTGCAGTTCATGGGCGACCGCCGCTAAGCGGTTTCCTATCCAGGCAACTGGACCAGCTGATATCGAAAGGGCGGCCCAACGGCCGCCCTTTCCTTTTGTACCGACCTTTGCTGTGATGGCAGGCAGATGAATCGTTTGCACAAATTATGAGCACTGTTACCATACGAGCGGCCCTGGAGGGCGACCTCGACCGAATCACCGAGATCTATGCCGATGCGGTGAGGCATGGCACGGCGAGCTATGAACTGGAGCCTCCCAGCCGCGCCGAGATGGTCGCGCGCTTCGACAGCCTGACGGGAGGCGGCTTTCCCTATCTGGTCGCCGAAAAGGATGGAGCGTTGCTTGGCTATGCCTATGCCGGCGCGTTCCGCCCGCGCCCAGCCTACCGCTTCATCGTCGAGGATTCGGTCTATGTCGCGCCTGATGCCAAGGGCCAGGGCGTCGGGCTGCTGCTGATGCAGGCGTTGATCGAGGCCTGCCGGGTCGCAGGTTTTCGCCAGATCATAGCTGTGATCGGCGACGGCCATGCCGACAGCGCCTCCGTGCGGCTGCATGAAAAGCTTGGTTTTCGCCACTCCGGCCGCCTGGAGGGCTCAGGCTACAAGCACGGGCGCTGGCTGGACACGGTGTTCATGCAGCTGTCGCTGAATGGCGGCGCAACAGTCCCGCCCGATCCGGATTCGTTGCCGGAGCGGAAATTTCGCAAGAGTCTTGGCGGGAAGTGAGTGGGGGTTGACGAACTTAGGAACTGGAAAATTGATGAATTGAAGAATTGGAGAAAGGGACTCAGTCCTGGAGAAATCCCGTCTTCTTAATTCCTCAGCTCTCTATTTCTTCAATTCCCCAATTCCTAAGTTCTTCAATTCCCCAACTCAGGCCTCGACAACTTTCAGCTTGGGATCGAACACTCCAAGCACGCGGCCGAGTTCCTGGCCGCGCTTGAGGATGCGGCCGCCAGCGGCGATGACGGCGAAGGCGCCTTGCCGGCGCGCCAGTTTCGGATCCTTGACGATCTGGAACAGCGGCACTTCGCTGGCCCGGCGGAAGACCGAAAACACAGCGCGATCAGCGAGATGATCGATGGCATAGTCGCGCCATTCATTGGCGGCGACCATGCGTCCGTAGAGTCTCAGGATCTCATCGAGTTCACGCCGATCGAAGCGAACCGGCTGGTCGAGGCGTTCGCGTCGCGCCTCCTGCAGCGGGATCAATATTGCGGATGCGTCCCCATCCTCCGTCCCACCGCTGCGATCGGTCATACCGCGATCCCTTGAAAAAATGAATCTCGCTTGCAGAAGTTGGCGTGTTCGCCGTGGAATTGCAAGACCCGGCTAACCATCCCGGGGCTGCGCTGTTTTCGCAGCGTCCAGTCACTTTTATAAAACGCGGTGTGTGAATTGGTGATGCTTCGCCACATTCCTGCCTTATTTTATCCGCGCTCATGCCCCAATGTCCGACGAATTTACCGGCGTTGCCTGAGACGGTTCGGTCCGGCACCGGCTCGTAAACCCCAAGCCCCCCGCCCACGGGTCTGCGTCGGATCGAACCAACCTCGGACTTTCCCCAGGGAAAGACCGGGTGCGACGATCCCAAAACCTAAATGACCGACGTCAGAAGCAAGCTGACGTCGGTTTTTTGTTGGCTGAACGATTTCGAGCTACCGCACGACTTCGTCATCCACGGGCGGAGCGGAAGCGAAGCGGACGCGCAGACCCGGGGATCCATGCCGCGACATTTGTCGAAGCGTGCCGCCTATCAGAATGGTCAGCCGGTGCGCACCTATCTCGAAATGGACAGCCAAGGCGGGCGGTCACTCGATTCTGGGCCGCTTTCGTGCGTAGCCGATGTCGCGGCATGGATCCTGGGGTCTCCGCGACGGAGCTCCGCTCCTGCTTCGCCCCGGGATGACGAAGGCAGGGGCCGTTTCGACAGATTCTGTTTAAGGCTTATGAATAAACGCCGCCCCGAGAATCGGACCCGGCAGGCCGTCCTTGCCGACGGATTGCAGCAGCACGGCGCAGCCGCCTTTCTTGGCGATCTCGGTCATCGGCAATTCGTAGCGCTGCGCCTTGCCATGCCACATGCCGGCGGTCTGGATGCCGGTGACGGCGTTCCAGTAGGTCATCGAGCGGCCGGTGTTCTCGCCCTTGGCGATGGTGACCGTCTGCGGCGGTTCGAAATAGACGATGACGACATGGGCGTCGGTCGGGCCGCTGCCGGCGTCGCCGGCATCGATCATGACGCGGTCGCTGGTGCGGCTGACCTTGATCGAGACCCGCATGCCGTCGCCGGATTTCTCCATGCGGGCAAGCGCGCCGTCGACTTCCCTGCGGCTGGCGCCGTTGACGTGGCTGCGGCCATTGATGACGGCTTGCGGCGTGTAGACCGAGCGGGTGCCGAAGGCGCGCATATAGTCATATTGCCGGTCGGTGTTGTCCTTGCTGCTCAGCGTGTCCTGCCAGCCGAGATAGTCCCAGTAATTGACGTGATAGGCGAGCGCGACGACGTCGTCCTTGGCCGCGAGCTCGGCAAAGAAAGCGTCGGCCGGCGGACAGGAATTGCAGCCCTGGCTGGTGAACAGCTCGACGACGCCCAAGGGCCTGTCAATCTGGGGCCTGTCAATCTGGAGCTTGTCGGTCTGCGGCTTGTCTGCCTGAGTGGTGCCGGACTCCCCGGCAAAGCCGGTCCCGGCAAGCGCCGAGAAGGCCAGCGCGAAAGCCGCAAGCCGCAGAGGTTGTCGAGGTGCCATGGCCGTTCCGATTCCCGCCGGTGACGCCGGCCTTGTTCTGGTTGCCCAGATTTGTGGCAGAAGCGACAGTCAACGGGAAGTCACGTTGCGGTGAAATTTTTGCTGCCGCACCCGTGGGTATGGCCGCTATGGGCGGAGCACTTCACCGCCCGGTTCGATCAGGAGCATGCCATCAGGAGCTTGCGGCAGATCTTGCTGAGCCCAACCGATTTTTACTGCGGGCGGACAAGGCGAAACTTCCGGCCGGCCAGCCAATGCTTTGGAAAGACTGGGCGGTAGGCAGTAGGCAGTAGGCAGTAGGAGGCCTTATTCCCTACTGCCTACGCCCTATTCCCTACGCAGCCAGATCGCGCAGCACGTATTGCAGGATGCCGCCGTTCTTGAAGTAGTCGAGCTCGTCCAGCGTATCGATGCGGCAGATGATCGGCACGTTCTTCACCGTGCCGTCACCATAGGTGACCTTGGCGATCATGGTCTGGCGCGGCTTGATTGTGCTCAGGCCGTCGATCTCGACCATTTCATCACCCTTGAGGTTGAGCGAAGCCCAGGAGGTACCTTCCTCGAAGACGAAGGGGATGACGCCCATGCCGACCAGGTTCGAGCGATGGATGCGCTCGAAGGACTGGGCGATGACGGCACGGACACCCAAGAGATTGGTTCCCTTGGCTGCCCAGTCGCGCGACGAGCCGTTGCCGTATTCGACGCCGGCGAAGATGACCAGCGGCACGCCTTCCCTTTTGTACTCCATCGCCGCGTCGTAGATCGATTCCTCTTCCTTGCTGGGGTAGTGGATGGTGTAGCCGCCCTCGCGGCCGTTCTCGCCCAGCATGTGGTTGCGGATGCGGATGTTGGCGAAGGTGCCGCGCATCATCACCTCATGATTGCCGCGCCGTGTGCCATACTGGTTGAAGTCGGCAACGCCGACGCCGTGGTCGGTGAGGTATTTGCCGGCCGGCGAAGCAGCCTTGATCGAACCAGCCGGCGAAATGTGGTCGGTGGTGATCTTGTCGCCGAACAGGCCGAGTACGCGGGCGCCCTTGATGTCGCCGATCTTGCCGAAACCGGCGGTCATGCCGGCGAAATAGGGCGGGTTCTGCACATAGGTCGAATTGTCGTCCCAGGCATAGGTCTGGCCTTCCGGCGCCTTGACGTTCTGCCAGTACTCGTCGCCCTTGAAGACGTCGGCATATTTGCGGGCGAAAAGTTCGCGGGTGACGTTCTTCTCGATGAACTCCTGGATCTCGGCCGAGCTCGGCCAGATATCCTTGAGGTAGACCGGCTTGCCGTCGCGGCCTTCGCCGAGCGGTTCTGTGGTGAGGTCCTTGGTGACCGTGCCGGCCAGCGCATGCGCGACGACCAGCGGCGGCGAGGCCAGATAGTTGGCCTGCACGTCGGGCGAGACGCGGCCTTCGAAATTGCGGTTGCCGGACAAAACCGCGGCAGCAATCAAACCTTTATCATTGATGGTTTTCGAGATTGGCGCCGGCAGCGGGCCGGAATTGCCGATGCAGGTGGTGCAGCCGAAGCCGACCAGGTTGAAGCCGATCTGATCGAGCTCCTTCTGCAGGCCGGATTTTTCGAGATATTCGGCGACCACCTGGCTGCCCGGCGCAAGTGAGGTTTTTACCCACGGCTTCTGCTTGAGGCCAAGCCGGTTGGCGTTGCGCGCCAAAAGGCCGGCGCCGATCAGCACGCTCGGGTTCGAGGTGTTGGTGCACGAGGTTATGGCGGCGATGACGACGTCGCCATGGCCGAGATCATGGTCGGTACCCTCGACGGCGTAGCGCTTGGAGATTTCGGCAGCCTTCTTGTATTCGGTCTCCATCGCCTTGGCGAAGCCGGCCGGAATGCCTTCCAGCGCGACGCGGCCTTCAGGGCGCTTGGGGCCGGCCATCGACGGCACGACCTCGCTGAGTTCAAGCTCGAGCAAATCGGTGAAGATCGGATCGGCCGATCCGGTGTCGCGCCACATGCCTTGCGCCTTGGCATAGGCCTCGACAAGCGCGATGCGGCTTTCCTCGCGGCCCGACATTGTCAGGTAGCGGATGGTCTCGCCGTCGACCGGGAAGAAGCCGCAGGTGGCGCCATATTCGGGCGCCATGTTGCCGATGGTGGCGCGGTCGGCCAGCGTCATGTTGGAGAGGCCGGCGCCGAAGAACTCGACGAACTTACCGACGACGCCCTTCTTGCGCAGCATCTGGGTGACGGTGAGCACGAGGTCGGTGGCGGTGACGCCTTCTTTCAGCTTGCCGGTGAGGCGGAAGCCGATGACTTCCGGCAACAGCATGGAGACCGGCTGACCGAGCATGGCGGCCTCTGCCTCGATGCCACCGACACCCCAGCCCAACACGCCAAGGCCGTTGATCATCGTGGTGTGCGAATCGGTGCCGACGCAGGTGTCGGGATAAGCAGTGGTTTCGCCGTCTTCGGTGTTGGTCCAGACAACCTGTCCGAGATATTCGAGGTTGACCTGGTGGCAGATACCGGTGCCGGGTGGCACGACACGGAAGTTGCGGAACGCCTGCTGGCCCCATTTCAGGAACTTGTAGCGTTCCTCGTTGCGCTCATATTCAAGCTCGACATTCCTGGCGAAGGCCATTGGCGTGCCGAATTCGTCGACGATGACCGAGTGGTCGATGACGAGGTCGACCGGCACCAGCGGATTGATCTTCTGCGGATCGCCGCCGAGCGCCTTGAGGCCGTCGCGCATTGCCGCGAGATCGACCACCGCTGGAACGCCGGTGAAATCCTGCATCAGGACGCGGGCCGGGCGATAGGCGATCTCGACGCCTGCAGTGCCCTTGTCGGTCAGCCAGCCGGCAACCGCCTGGATGCTCTCCTTGGTGACGGAGCGGCCGTCTTCATTGCGCAAAAGGTTCTCCAGCAGCACCTTCATCGAATAGGGCAACTGGGCGATGCCGGTGAGGCCGTTCTTCTCGGCCTCGACCAGATTGTAATAGACATAGTCCGCGCCACCCGCGGTGAGGGTGCGGCGGCAATTGAAACTGTCGAGGGTTTTTGACACGTGCGGTCCGTCCTTGTCTGTTCAGCCTGAAAGGGAACGGACGCCGATGGGCATGCAATCACGCGCAAAGGTGCGGGTACGGCCATTTCCGCTGTCCGCTCCCGAGCAACCCGAGCCGTTCAAGGCGGCGCGTGCGCTGGTTCGGCGCAAATTCTGTTCCCGTGCCGACCGCTGGCACGGATGACCCGCATATAGAGAATTTTCTGGAATAGTTCTAGACAGTCGACAGGCAATTTTGTGCGATGCGGCAGCTGTCGCACGGTAAAGTTTTCGGGACGGGCAGGCATGCGGCTGATTGCCGAAAATCTGGGCGGCGAACGCGGCGGCGAGAGGATCTTTTCCGGCATCGGCTTTGCGCTCGAAAAGGGCCAGGCGCTGGTCGTCACCGGACCGAACGGATCAGGCAAATCGACACTGCTCAGGGTCATCGCCGGGCTGCTGCCGAGGGCTGAAGGCGATGTGCGAATCGAGAGCGGCGGCGAGACGTTTCCGACGATCGCTTCGGCCTGCCACTATCTCGGCCATCTCAATGCAATGAAGACGGCGCTGAGCGTAGCGGAGAATTTGCGCTTCTGGCGCGATTTCAACGGCGATGGCCAGTTGGGTGTCGAAGAGGCGCTGGAAACGGTGGGGTTGGGCGGTATCGGCCATCTGCCGTTCGGCTATCTGTCGACCGGTCAAAGAAGGCGGGCGGCGATTGCGAAACTTTTGGTCAGCCATAGGCCGCTGTGGCTGCTGGACGAACCGACGGCGGGGTTGGACAAGGCTTCGGAGACGCGGTTTGCGGGGCTGATGGCGAGGCACTGCGCCGAGGGCGGGATTGTTGTCGCGGCGACGCATCTGCCGCTGGGACTGGATGGGGCACAGGCGTTGGTGATGGGCTCACCCTCCCCCTTGTGGGGAGGGTCGATCCGCGAAGCGGAGCGGGGTGGTGGTCTCTTATGACAACCGCCGCTCCCCCACCCCGGCGCTGCGCGCCGACCCTCCCCACAAGGGGGAGGGTGAAGTGCTAGCCCTAGTTCTCCGCGACATCCGCCTCTCCATCCGTGCCGGCGGCGGGGCGTTGACGGGCGTCATCTTCTTCCTCGCCGTCATTGCCACCATCCCCTTCGGCGTTGGGCCGGACCTCAAGCTGCTGGCGCGTATCGGTCCGGCGATCCTGTGGATCGGCGCCTTGCTCGCCTGCCTGCTCGGTCTCGATCGCCTGTTCCAGGCCGACCGCGAGGACGGTTCGCTCGACCTTCTTGTGCTCGGCAATGACCGGCACATGCTGGCGCTGACGGTGCTGGTGAAGTGCCTGGCACATTGGGCGGGCAGCGTTCTGCCGCTGGTGGTCGCGGCACCTTTGCTTGGCCTGTTCATGAATATGGAACCGCTCAGCATCGGCGCCACCGCGCTGACGCTGCTGGTCGGCACGCCGGCAATCACCTTCATCGGCGCGGTGGGCGCGGCGGTGGCGGTAGCGCTGCCGCGCGGCGGGCTGTTGATTTCGGTGCTGGTGCTGCCGCTGACCATACCGGTGCTGATCTTCGGGGTGTCGGCCAGTTACGGCGCGGTGGCCGATCCCGACCCGTTTCTGCAGCCCTTCCTCATTCTTGCCGCGCTGACGCTGTTTCTTGCGGTGCTAGGCCCGGTGGCGGCAGCGCTGGCGCTGCGGCATGGAACGGATTGATGTGGCCGCTGCGGCGCAGCGGCCAATTGCGAAGCCGAAGCTGCAAAGCTATGGGAAGGCCATGATCGAGCACGGCGAAGCGACAGCGGAAGGGAAGCGGGCTGCATGAGCGCACACGCCCTTTATGTCACCGCCGCCTATGGCATCACGGCGGTCGTGCTGGCCGGACTGATCGGTTGGATCCTGCTCGACCAGCGTGGGCGCAAACGCGAACTGGCAGAACTAGAGGCAGCAGGCGTACGGCGGCGTTCGGACAAGGCCAGCACTGGGGCCAGCACTGGGGCCAGCAAACCATGAGCACGGAAAGCGAAGCGCCGACGCGCCGCCGCCTGATCGTGCTGTTGCCGCTGCTGGTTTTCCTCGGCCTCGCCGGATTGTTCCTGTTGCAGCTTTTGTCGGGACGCGATGAGGCGGAAGTGCCGTCGGCGCTGATCGGCCTGCCGGCGCCGCGGACCAATCTGCCGGCGCTGGAAGGGTCAAACCTGCCCGGGCTGGATTCGAAAGCGTTCGCCGGCAAAGTGACGCTGGTCAATGTCTTCGCATCGTGGTGCGCGCCGTGCCGGGAAGAACATCCGGTGCTGCTGGCGCTGTCGCAGGACAAGCGCTTCACGCTTGCAGCGCTGAATTACAAGGACGAGCCGCAAAACGCGCGCCGGTTCCTCGGCGATCTCGGCAATCCGTTCCAGGCCATCGGCGTCGACGAAGCCGGCCGCACCGCGATCGACTGGGGCGTCTACGGCGTGCCGGAAACCTTCGTCATCGGCAAGGATGGCAAGATTGCCTACAAATATGTCGGGCCGCTGACGGGGGAGTCGGCGCAGACGGTGCTGATGCCGGAGATCGAGAAGGCGCTCGCGGCACCGGGTTAGGCGACAACGCCCTTTCATTTCGTCATTCCAGGGCGAAGCAAGGAGCGAAGCGACGCGGCGCAGACCCTAGAATCCATGCCGTGACGTCGGCCGTAGACTACTGCGGATCAGAATAAGCGCTGCGTGGAACGGTAGACAGAATTCTGCACCGTTGCACCGCTCGAGAGTCACGGCATGGATCCTGGGGTCTTCGCGACGGAGCGGCGCGATGAGGTGCTCAGCCGTAGATCTGCTTGTGGACCTGGTAGAGCATTTCCGAGCGGTCGGCGCGCAGGTCGGCGAGGTCGCGGCCGGAAAGGTTCTCGATTTCGGCAACGAGGCGGTTGTAGTGCTTGCGCTTGGCAATCGAGGTGCGAGCGCGGGTCATGAGACTGTCGAAGATCATAGCAAGGGTCCTTTCGTGCCGCATATCAGCGGCGAATTTGTTCCTCCCTTGACTGTACGCAGCATGACATAGGAATGGTGCGTTGCAAAAAGAAGATGTTGCAATGCACCATTGCGCAGGACGCATAGCCGGTTAATGCAGCGCTAACAGCACCATGCACGGCCGAACACGTTTCCGGGCCAACACTGGGCGTGCGCCTTTTGTCTTACAAATTGCTCATGCGCCGTCTTGCCTTCTCGTTCACAGGCTGGCTTGATCCGCACGTTGCGTGATGCCCGGAGGAAAAGCATGGCGACTGCAGATTATTACGAAATTCTCGATCCGCGTTTCGCGCGGCTGTTCAATGGCAACGCCCAGGTGGAAAAACTGTTCACCGGCTGTCAGTGGGCGGAAGGGCCGGCCTGGTTCGCCGCCGGCCGCTATGTTGTCTGGTCCGACATCCCCAACAACCGCATGCTGCGCTATGACGAGACTGACGGTAATGTCAGCGTGTTCCGTCAGCCCTCCGGCAATTCCAACGGCAACACCGTCGACCGCCAGGGCCGGCTGGTGACGTGCGAGCATTCCGGCCGCCGCGTCAGCCGCACCGAGTATGACGGCTCGATCACCACCATCGCGGCCAAATGGAAAGGCAAGCGTCTGAATTCGCCCAACGACGTCGTGGTGCGCTCCGACGGCTCGATCTGGTTCACCGATCCGAGCTACGGCATCGACACCGACTATGAGGGCGACAAGGCCGAGAGCGAAATCGGCGCCTGCTACGTCTACCGGGTCGATCCCGGCAGCGGTGAGGTCGAGGCTGTCATCACCGACATGGTCAGGCCGAACGGGCTTGCCTTCTCGCTCGATGAAAGCCAGCTCTATGTCGTCGACACCGGCCGCACCCATGGCTCACAAAACCCGGCGCATATGCGGGTCTTCAACATCGGCAAGGGCGGCAAGAAAGTGTCGGGCGGAAAGGTGTTTGCCGACTGTACGGCGGGCCTGTTCGACGGTTTCCGGCTCGACGAGGCCGGCCGCATCTGGACCAGTGCCGCCGACGGCATCCATTGTTACGATCCCGACGGCACGCTGATCGGCAAGGTCAAGGTGCCGGAAGTCGTCGCCAATTGCGTGTTCGGCGGCAACAAGCTGAACTGCCTCTACATCGCCGGCACGACGTCGCTCTACATGGTGCGGCTGATGGTGAACGGGGCCAAGACCTATTGAGGCTGCTGGAAACGCTTCTCTGGCGGCCCTTGATGGCGCTCCTGCGCATGCCCGCGACGCCGGTTGCGCCGCGGCTGCCGGAACCGCCGCCAAGTGGTTCGCCGGAGCGGATTTCGAAGCCGTCTGCCAGTGGCGATATCAGGCACAATTCAAGGGGAGGACGTCATGCCATTCGTCAACATCCGCATCGTCAAGGAAGTGATCGCCGCCGATCCGGCGGGCAAGAAGGCTGACATCGCTAGAAAGGTAACGGCGGCCATCATGGACGCAACCGGGCTCGGCAATGACGACGTCTGGGTGGTGTTCGAAGAGGTCAACGCGCGCGATTGGTATGTCGGCAAGACCGATGTCGAGACGCTGCGGAAGAGGTAGGACGCTCACTGCCCGCGTATAAAACCCGCAAAGGCCTGCACAGCTTCCCGCATCGCCAGCACATTCGTTGGCTCCGCCAGAATGGCTTCCATCTCCGGCGGTTTCTTGCCCAGCAAGGCGATCTCCAACACCGCGTCCTCGCAGAGCGCAAACGACATCGTCCGCATGATCTCGGCCAGCGCGGCGCGGGCGTAGAGCGAGCGCGCGGAGGCGTGGGCCAGCATGGCCGGCTTGCCGACGGCGGCGTCGCGCGAGACCAGCCAGTCGAGGGCGTTCTTCATGCCGCCCGGCACGCCATGCGCATATTCGGGGCAGGAAACGATGATGCCGTCGGCGCGGGTGACGGCATCGATCAGTCGCGTGGCTTCGGCCGGCGTGCGCTCGCCTTCGTCGTCGGGATTGAAGATCGGCAGCAGGCCGAGCCCGTCATAGATGGTTACCCGGCAATCCGAAGGCGCGTTCGCGGCCAGCGCTGCGAGCAGCGCGGAATTGGTCGAGGCGGCGCGCAGGCTGCCGGAAACGGCGAGGAGCTCGATCAAGGGGAAACCGGGGTGGGCGAATCGTGCTCCACTCTACCACATGGTCTGGCGGTAGGCCTCGTCGAGCGAGCGGTCGAACTCGCCGGCAGTTTCGGAAAGCGTCATCTGGTCGGATAGAATCTGGCCAAGCGTCGGCAATGTCGCGCGATCATACCAGCTGTCCGGCTTCCACAATTGCGAACGCATGAAGGCCTTGGCGCAATGCATGTAGGCGGCCTTGACGCTCACCACGACGACGCTTTGCGGTTGCTTGCCGTCGACGGCGAGACGCTCGCGCAAGCCTGCATCGACGGTGATGCGGGCGTCGCCATTGATGCGCAGCGTCTCGTTCATGCCGGGGATGAGGAACAGCAGCCCAACCGAAGGGTTGAGCAGGATGTTTTCCAACGTGTCGAGCCGGTTATTGCCGGGTCGGTCGGGGATGGCGATGGTCTTGTCGTCGAGGACAAGGGCGAAGCCTGGTTTATCGCCTTTCGGCGTCACGTCGGCATTGCCGGCGTTATCGGAAGAACCGATCAGCACGAAGGGGCTCTTGCCGATGAAGGAGCGGCAGTGGCCGTCGAGCGCCTTGAGTTCCTTGCGCATCGAGGCGTCGGTCGGCCGCGGCGTCTTGTAGATCGTCCTCAGCTCGTCGCGCGTGGTGACGAATTCCATAGCCGTCTCCTCCAATTCCAGCGCAATTCCCAAGGGAAAGCGCTACGCGCTTTTCCCGGGAAAACCGCTACACACTTTTCCTGGAATTGCGCTATTTGCCAGCTTTCTCCGCATTCTCGGTCTTGTCATCCAGCGAATGGCGCAGGATCAGCGGCATCTGGCTGAAGGTGAACAGCAGCGTGATCGGCATGATGCCCCAGACCTTGAAGGTAACCCAGAAGTCGGTCGAAAAATTCCGCCACACCACTTCATTGGCAAGAGCCAGGAACAGGAAGAACAGGCCCCAGCGGAAGGTCAGCTTGCGCCAGCCTTCGGCATCGAGGCGAAAGGCCGAATCGAAGACATAGCCAAGCAGCGAGCGGCCGAAATACAGGCCGCCGAGCAGCACGCCACCGAACAGCGTGTTGACGATGGTCGGCTTCATCTTGATGAAGACGTCGTCCTGCAGATAGAGCGTCAATGCGCCGAAGATGAAGACGACGACGCCCGAAACCATCGGCATGATCGGCAAGGTGCGCATCAGCAGCCAGGAGGCGATCAGCGCGATTGCGGTCGCGGCCATGAACAGGCCGGTGGCGACGAAGATCGGCCCGCCGAACTCGGCCAGGACCGGGAATTTCTCGACCAGCCAGGCGCCGCGCGCATTGGCGAAGAAGAACACCATCAGCGGCCCGAGTTCCAGCACCAGCTTGAGCAGCGGATTGACGCTTTCCTTCTTCTTTTGCGGGTCGGACGGGTCGCGTTCGAGGATGGGAGGGTTCATGACTTCCTTCTGACGCATGATCTTGTCCAAAAAGCCGTCAGCTCTTCGGGATCATTGCCTGTTACGCTACGCCCGCGATCGCCCTGGCGAATTCGCTGGCTGAGAAAGGTTCGAGGTCGTCGACCTGTTCGCCGACGCCGATGAAATAGACCGGCAATTTGTGCTTTGCCGCGATCGCCACCAGAATACCGCCGCGCGCCGTGCCGTCCAACTTGGTCATCACCAGGCCGTTGACGCCGGCGACATTGCGGAAGATCTCAACCTGGTTGAGCGCATTCTGGCCGGTGGTGGCGTCGACCGTCTGCAGCACGGTGTGCGGTGCCTCCGGATCGAGCTTGCCCAGCACGCGAACGATCTTTTCCAGTTCGGCCATCAACTCGGTCTTGTTCTGCAGCCGGCCGGCGGTGTCGATGATCAGCACGTCGGAGCCAGCCTCTTTGGCCTTCTCGAAGGCGTCGTAGGCGAGGCCGGCGGCATCGGCGCCGATCTTGGAGGCGATGACTGGCGATTTCGTCCGCTCACCCCATATCTTCAATTGCTCGATGGCTGCAGCGCGAAAGGTATCGCCGGCGGCGAGCATCACCGATAAGCCGCCATCGGTCAGTTTTGCCGCCAGCTTGCCGATGGTCGTGGTCTTGCCGGTGCCGTTGACGCCGACGACCAGGATGACATGCGGCTTGTGCGAGAGGTCGAGCTCCAGCGGCATGGCGACATGGGTCAGCACCTTCTCCACCTCGGCCGCCATCACGGCGCGCACTTCCCCATCGGAGACATCCTTGCCGTAGCGGCTCGAGGCCAGCGCATCGGTGACGCGCAGCGCGGTCTCCAGGCCGAGATCGGCGCGGATCAGCACGTCCTCAAGGTCCTGCAGCGTTTCCTCATCCAGCTTGCGCTTGGTGAAGACGCCGGCAATGTTGCCGGTGAGTTCGCGCGACGACCGCGCCAGCCCGTCCCGCATGCGCTGGAACCAGGAGCGCCGCGGCGTCGGTTCCGGCGCTTTGACCGGCTCAGCCTTCTGCTCGACCTTCTTGGTGACGGTCACCTTGCCGGGAGCGGGTTTGGGCTCTGGCGAAGGTTGCGGGGCTGGCACTGGTTTGGGCGCGACCTCGGTAATGACGGGCCGTGCTTCGACCGACGTGGGTGCAGCTTCGGGCTGCGTGCGCTTTACCTCCCCCTCGATGGGGGAGGTCCCGAGCGCAGCTCGGGGGTGGGGGTGACTGGCATGAACGTCAGCGCCATCACCCCACCCCGCCGCTTCGCGTCGACCCTCCCCATCGAGGGGAGGGTAAGGCGCTGGCGCAGGAGCTTCTTCCTTCTCCCCGTCCCTATACGGGGAGAAGGTGCCGGCAGGCGGATGAGGGGCGGCGCTGGCTTCTGAGATCGGCTGCGCAGGAGACGGGGCCGGTGGCGGCACCTCGATCGGGGGCGCTTCGGCGGGAAGCTCGGCCGGTGTCGGCACCTCGACAGGCGCTGGCTCAGGCAGCCTTTCCGGGCGCGACGGTTCGATCTCCGGCTCGGCCGGTGCCGGCGGCACCTCTTGCGGCTGCGGTTCGGGCTCCGGAGCGGCGGGCGACGCAGGAACCTCCTCAGGCTCCAGCGGCTCGGGCTCAGGTTCCCGTTGCGGCTCTTCCTCCGGCACAGGCTCCGGCAGCGGTTCAGGCTCGGAGGGGACGACCGGCTCCGGTGCTGGCGGAATGGTCGGTGCTGGTTCGGGCTTCGGTTCTTCGGGCGCAGGCTCTACCTCCCCCTCGATGGGGGAGGTCCCAAGCGAAGCTTGGGGGTGGGGGTGACTGGCGCCGGCGTCGGCGCTGTCACCCCTCCCCGCCACTTCGTGGCGACCCTCCCCCTCGAGGGGAGGGTGGGGAGCTGGTGCTGGCTCGTCGCGCTTCAAAAATTCCGGAACGACTTGTTCAACCGCCGGCTTCAGCGCCTCAAGCGCGTCCCATTTGATCGGCGGCAGCGGAGCGGTTTCGTCGATGCGCTCCTCGACGACTTCCTTCTTGCCGAACGAAAATATCTTCTTGAAAAAACCGGCCATGCTTCAATCGTCTCAGGCGGCGCGGGCAGTGAGCGGTGCTGCAATGAGGCGAGCGCTGTCATGGCCGGAAATGACAGCCTCGACAATCTCGCCCGGCGCGCCGGCGGCGATGGCGGCCAGAGTAAACCCTTCGGTACGGCCAAGACCGTCACGTTCGACCAGGATCGACTGGCGCGTGCCGGGAAGCGATGCCAGATGACGCCGATACGCGGCCTCGCCGGCGGCGCGCAGCCTGGCGGCGCGCTGCTTGACCAGTTCGCGGCGGACCTGCGGCATGCGGGCGGCGGGCGTGCCTTCGCGCGGGCTGAATGGAAAGACATGCAGATGCGTCAGCCCGCACTCCTCGACGATTTTTATCGAATTCTCGAACATGTCCTCGGTCTCGGTCGGGAAGCCGGCGATGATGTCGGCGCCGAAGACGATGCCAGGGCGCAATTTGCGCACATCCTCGCAGAAGCGAATCGACTGGTCGCGCAAATGCCTGCGCTTCATGCGCTTCAAGATCATGTCGTCGCCGGATTGCAGCGACAGATGCAGATGCGGCATCAGCCTGGGTTCGGTGGCGATGGCATCGAGCAGATCGTCGTCGGCCTCGATCGAATCGATGGAGGACAGGCGCAGCCGCTTCACGTCGGGCACCTGCTTCAGGATGGTCTTTACCAGCCTGCCCAATTTCGGCGCGCCCGGCAGGTCGGCGCCGAAAGACGTCATGTCGACGCCGGTCAGGACGATCTCGGCATAGCCATTGCCGGCCAGCCGCTTGACCTGCTCGACCACGGCGCCCATCGGCACCGAGCGCGAATTGCCGCGACCGTAAGGGATGATGCAGAAGGTGCAGCGATGGTCGCAGCCATTTTGCACCTGAACGAAGGCGCGTGCCCTGCCCTCGATGGCGTCGACCATATGGCCGGCCGTCTCACGCACCGAGAAGATGTCGTTGACGCGCGCCTTTTCGGTGTCGTTGACGCCGAAATCCGGCAGTGCGCGATAGGAGTTCGCCTTCAGCTTCTCCTCATTGCCGAGCACCAGATCGACCTCGTCCATCGCAACGAAATTCTGCGGTTGGGTCTGCGCCGCGCAGCCGGTGACGATGATACGCGCCTGCGGGTTTTCGCGGCGGGCTTTGCGGATCGACTGCTTGGCCTGGCGCACCGCTTCCGAAGTGACGGCGCAGGTGTTGAAGATGATGGCGCCGCCTGCGAGCGCGCCGAGGCCGGCACTTTCCGCCTCACGCCGCATCACCTCGGACTCATAGGTGTTCAGCCGGCAGCCGAAGGTGACGACGTCGATGCCTTTGGAATTGGCAAGACTAGCCATCAAGCCGCGCTTTCGGTGTCGCGGGCCCAGCTGCCGGTCGACGGATCGAAACTGCCGGAAAATTCCCATTCGGCCGCGCCGGTCAGGATGACGTGGTCGTCGTCGCGCCATTCGACATGCAGCGAGCCGCCGCCGGGCGTCATCAGCGTAACGCTGCGGCCGGTGCGCCGGGTGCGGGCGGCGGCGACCACGGAGGCGCAAGCGGCCGAGCCGCAGGCCTTGGTCAAGCCGGCGCCGCGCTCCCAGGTGCGGATGATCATCGTCTCCGGCGACGTCACCTGGGCAATGGTGATGTTGGCGCGCTCGGGGAATATCGGGTGGTTTTCGAGCAGCGGGCCGAAGCGCTCGAGTTCATAGGACCAGACATCGTTGTCGACCCAGAAGATGGCGTGCGGGTTGCCCATCGAGAGAGCCGAAGGCGAATGCAGCACCGGCGCGTCGATCGGGCCGATCTGCAGTTCGATCATGCGGGTGTCGCGAAATTCTTCGGCCAGCGGAATATCCTGCCAGCCGAAGCGCGGCGTTCCCATGTCGACCGAGATCGTGCCGTCGGCATGCTCGACGGCGTTGAGGATGCCGGCGCGGGTCTCGAAGGTGAAAGTCTTCTGGCCGGTTTCGGCAGCCAGCGCCTGGACGACGCAACGCATGCCGTTTCCGCAGGCCTGCGCGCCCGAGCCGTCGGAATTCAATATGTCGATGTAATAGGCAGTACCAGGTGTGCGCGAATCATGGATCGCCATGATCTGGTCGAACCTGGTCGTCGCATCGGCGTTGAGCGCGACAGCCGACGCTGCCGTGACCTTGTCGGCACGACCACGCATGTCGGCAACGATGATCTCGTTGCCGATGCCGTTCATCTTGGCGAAGGGGGCCGTGCCTGCCATGGCGTTCGGTAATTCCTGTCCGTTTTGCCGCTATATGGCGGAAACGGGCAGGAATTACCAGTGTGGGCTGCGTCTAGGTTACCGCAAAGACGCCGAGCACGAACAGCAGGAATATGACGAGAACGATGCCGATAAGCACGCGCGCACCGGTGGCTGCGGCCCCCGCCAGCGCCGGCATGCCAAGCAGGCTCGCGGCAGCGGCGACAATCAGAAGAATGATGATCCATTTGATCATGGAAAGGCTCCCGGCCAAATTGCGTTGAGCAAACAACGCGTTTCGCCCCGTAGGGTTCCTTGGCTAGGCGTCCGGAACGTCCCAGATCTCGCCCGGCCGCAAGGCGCGGAATCGATCCTGCGGCAGGCCTTCGGCCTCCAGCGCCTGGCCAAGTTTTTGCGCCGGCTCGTCGATCGGTTCGTCGGTGAGCCGGAACGTCCCCCAGTGGCAGCCTGCGGCGTGAGCCGCGTTGCTGAGCTTCATGCCTTGCACCGCCTCCTCCGGATTTTGGTGCTGCGGCGCCATGAACCAGCGCGGCTCGTAGGCGCCGATGGGCAGGATGGCAAGGCGAAAGCCGCCATGCTTTTCAGCCATCAGCCGGTAGTTGGCGCCGCCATGGAAGCCGGTGTCGCCGGCGAAATAGATCTTTCCGGCGGGGGTTTCGACCACGAAGCCGGCCCACAATGCCATGCGCCGGTCGCGTGCGCCGCGCGCCGACCAATGGTGCACCGGCTCGACATGGACGGCGATGTCCTTGGTAATCTCGACCCGCTCGCCCCAGTCATGCGCGGTCAGCCGCATGCCGGGTACGGTGGCTTCGATGATCGCGTCATTGCCAAGCGGCGTCAGCACCTGCGGATCGTGCCTAGCCTTCAGCCGCTTGAGCGTGGCGAGGTCGAGATGGTCGTAATGGTTGTGGCTGACCAGCACCAGGTCGATCGGCGGCAATTCGGAAAAGGCGATGCCTGGCGCATTGACGCGCCTAGGGCCGGCAAAGGAGAGCGGCGAGACGCGCGGCGACCAAACCGGGTCGGTCAGGATGTTGAGGCCGGCGGTCTGGATCAGCAGCGTGGAATGGCCGACCATGGTCAGGCGCAGCCCGCTTCCGTCGATGCGCGCCGCCGGCTCTGCCGGCTCAAACGGGCTCGGATTGGCCGGCGGCCATTTCGAACGCTCGCCGCTCAACTGCCATTTGAGCAGATCGGTGAAGCGGCCGGGCATCTGGCCGTCGGGGTTGAAGAACAGAGTACCGTCGAAATGGTCGCTGGGCGGGCCGCTGTAATAGCGGTTGGCGGCTCTCTTTCTCGCGGCCAAGGTTTCGGCTCCGGCAGGTTTCTGTCCTTGCTAGATAGGGACCAGGGCCTCCGGCGCAAGCATTTGCCGGGTGGATGCGTGTCCATGGCTAAAGGCCATGCGCTGGTGCGGGCGATGATTTCCGGTGTACGATCGTGCAGCGGAACGGAGGGCCGCCCATGCGTTGGCTAGTTCTTGCAATCACAGCGGCGATCCTGGGGATTGGGCCGATATCGCCGGCTGCCGCCGCGCAGACAGAGCCCAGCGCCTGCACCCACACGCCAACCATCCTGGATGCAGCCGATTTCCTGCTTGCCGAACCGGCGACATTTCCGAATTTCTGGCGCGACCGCTTTGGCGACGATGCGGCCTATCTGAAGATACGCTATGGCGGCCTCGCCTACGCCGAGGGCACGGCGCTTATCGCAGGGCTGGAAAAACGCAGTCATCCGCCGCTGCGCATTGTCGAACTCAGGCTTGCCTACGCAAAAACATCGGACCGGGCGGCGATGATTGCCGGCATGCAACCGCTGCCCAACGCGAAGTCGATTGTGCCTCAGCTTGGGCTACCTGCCTTCCACGTGCTTGTCACCGAGGATGGCGGCGATTGGCTGCTGGGCGAACTGGGGCACTTGCAGACGTTGGATCTGAATCAGGCGTCAGACGCCGCCAAAGCAATTGCGGCCGCGCTGTCCGTTCTCGATGACGCGGCAAAGACTCAGTTCGCCCAAAGGGCCGAAAATGCAGGCGTTTGGCTGCTGGCTCTCGAGATGCGGGCAGTCAAGGACGACCTCTCAGACTACGTCGCGTACCTCGACAAGCTTCCACCCCACAAGGGCAATCGCACGGGGTTTATCCGCAATGCTCTCTACTCAGCCGATCTTCGCCCTTCCTTCGATATCTCCAAACAGCCAGCCGAAGTGCAGGCGCTCGACCGTCAAAACGATATGGGGCCAGCTATCCGACAAGTCGGGCAACTGGTTGCCTATTCTCCTCAGGCCGCGATCCTGCTGCCTCTCGTGAACGAGACCGGCGACCTGCGCCTCGGCACCACAGTGGCAGCGGCACTCAACGCGCAGATTGCCGCAAAACAGCTCGACCCGATCAACGATCCCGATGCTGTTACGACAGCCATGCTCGACGGGATCGATTATGTTCTTGGTCACCGCAAGCGGGAGGATAACCTGCGTCACGCTCTAATCTTTGAAGCGCAGGGCGAAACGGCGGATTCGTTCATCGACAGGGCGTTGGCTCGGTCGACGTTGACCTCTTTCATGCAAAGCAATGGGGCCGAACCGCCACCTCGCCCGAAACTGCTCACCGGGGCCTTTCCTTGGGAACAGTGGGTCGGATTGGCCAGCAGACTCAAGGCCGGCGAAACCATCTCTCCGGAAGATCGCATCGTCGCAGCAGATCTCATGATCGCAGCTGACCGCCCTTCAGATGCGCTGGCCTTTCTGAAAACAGCTGGCGACTGGAAGACGGCAGTGCTTCGGGCTCATGGTTTGGCGCTCGCCCTGGACCGCCGCTGCGCCGATTTGCTGCGACCCCCGATGCCACTGTGGCAACCACTCTACCGGTTCGAACCGCGCTAGAAAGTTGGTGAGGCGATGCAGTGCGCACGCTTGACGCCAAAACAGACTGTGGTTCGGCCGCCATTTTGCGATAAATTTACAACAATTCTTGCCGCAAACCCTATTTTAACCATATCGGGTTGAAATTTCGCCACCTTCTCCATCTTGGTGAGGGTGAGATTGTGCGGACGGCTTCCCCCCAGCCGGATCCGACGGAGGTTGACATGACTTTTTCGAGAAGCGGCCTGGTGGCCGTATCGCTGGCAGCGCTGTTTGCAAGCGGCTGTTCGACCTCGCGTTTTTCATCGATGGATGATCAACAGCCGGCGCCCCTGCAGCCCGCGCCGGCCGGCACGGTGAGCGGAAGCCAGCTGCCGCCGCCGGCAGCGCCGGGCACAACCGACCCCTCGCAATTCCCGACGGCGCCGGCCGGCACCCAGGTCGCCTCGCTGCCGCCGGATGGATCGGCGCCGGCTGGCGCCACCGACCTCACCGCGGCCAGCGTCGCCGGCGTCTGGAACGCCAGCGTTTCGGGTCAGAGTTGCAAGGTGGCGACTCCGCAGACCAAATTCGGCGCCGGCTATCGCGCCGGACCGCTGCATTGCCCCGCACCCATCGACGGCATCAAGTCGTGGAACGTCGCCGGCAAGCAGCTGACGCTCTACGATGAGAATGGCGGCACGCTGGCGCGGCTCTATTCGTCGGGCGGTTCGAAATTCGACGGCCAGACTTCCACCGGCTTGCCGATTTCGCTTACAAGATAAGCTGCCTATCCCTAGACAGCGACGTGACCGATGCATCTGCGTGACGGCCTCCAGACCCATGCGACCGTCAGGCAGCGCTACGACCATCTGGTCGACACCGGCGCCATCGGGCGCGATCCGGCGCAGGAGCGCATCGCCGCCGCACTCGACCGGTTGACCGATGAGATCTCGGTCAAGCGGCTGGCGCAGAAGTCGAGTGCGCTCGGCTGGCTGTTTGCCCGCAAGCGCGAGACGCGCGAGGTCGTCAAGGGCCTCTACATCCATGGTGGCGTCGGCCGCGGCAAGACCATGCTGATGGACATGTTCTTCGAGCTGCTGCCGGTCCGCCGCAAGCGCCGTGTCCATTTCAATGACTTCATGGCCGATGTGCAGGACCGCATCCAGAAGCACCGACAGGCGCGCAAGAACGGTGACGTCAAGGAGGACGATCCGATCCTGCCGGTCGCGCTCCAGCTTGCCGAACAGGCCTGGGTGCTGTGCTTCGACGAGTTTTCGGTCACCGACATTGCCGATGCGATGATCCTGTCGCGGCTGTTCTCGGCGCTGTTTGCCAATGGCGTGGTGCTGGTCGCCACCTCCAATGTCGCGCCCGAAAACCTCTATCGCGACGGGCTGAACCGCCAGCTCTTCGTGCCCTTCATCGGCATTCTCGAGCGCCACGCCCACGTGCTGGCGCTCGATGCAGACCAGGATTACCGTCTGGAAAAACTCGCCCGCACGCCGGTCTATGTCGCCCCGGCGGATGCGGCGGCAGACAGGGTGCTCGACGAGGCCTGGCAGGCCATGACGCGCGGCGCGCCGACCGCCGCAACGTCGTTGGCGCTGAAGGGCCGGCAAGTGACCGTGCCGGCCGCGGCGGGCGAGGCGGCGCGGTTTTCCTTTGCCGACCTCTGCGAAAGGCCGCTCGGCGCGCGCGATTTCCTCGCCATTGCCGGCCGCTTCTCCACCGTCTTCATCGATCACGTGCCGGTGCTGGGCGAAGGCAAGCGCAACGAGGCCAAACGCTTCATCCTGTTGATCGACACGCTCTACGATCATCACACGCGGCTGGTGGTCAGCGCCGAGGCGCCGCCGCAGGAGCTCTATACGGCCAGGCGCGGCAACGAAGTCTTTGAATTCGATCGCACGGCCTCGCGGCTGATCGAAATGCAAAGCCGCGACTGGCTGGAGGATTGGGCAGAACGGCAGAATGCGCAGAAGCCCGAAGGCAGGCATAGCGAGCCTCCGGTCGCGACGGTCTAAGCCTTCAAGTGGGCGGCAAGGTTCCGGCAACAACGGTGTAGTGGTCGACGAATTCGGGCTTTTCCAGAAGGTAGCGATCGTCTTCGGGATAGTAGCGGGCCAGTTCGGGTGCATCCCCAGCAAAGCGTCGCACGGCGTCCATTGATGACCACCAGCTCAATGTGACGATCTCCGTCGAGCCATCGTCGCGATCGCGCATAAGCATCTGGAAACCGCGATTGCCGGCCGTAGCCGCGTAGTCGAGGCCTCCCGTCCGCTCGACATAGGCGGCATAGGCAACGCGATCCTGTGTACGGATGACGGACGACCAGCGACGCAGAATGAGCGGTTCTGTCTCAGTCATGGCTACCTCCCTGTTGTCGTGGCGGCATTCTAGAGCCTGTAGACATACATCACGAATGGCTCGGCTACTGAACCGCGCGTTTCATAAAGCGAGCGCGCCGCAACATTGTCCGGCTCGGTGCCGACCCATGCCTCTCCACAGCCCTGTTCGCGCCCGATCATGAACATCGCATCCAGCATCTTTCGGGCGATGCCCTGGCGCTGGAAGGCCGGCGAGACGCCGACTTCGTCAATGTAGTGGATGACGGCGGCGCATTGGCCGACGACGATGCCGTCGGCCAGAGCGACAATCATGAAATGACCCGGCGAGGCGAGGTAGGCGGCAAGCCTGTCGGGGCGCACCGGCTCGTCGAACACGTCTTCGGCGATGCGCTTCACAAGGGCGTCATCGCCGGCATATAGTCTTCTGATTTCCACGTTCATTGTGTAAAACCTCTCAAGTCGGCTTACGAACTTTGACGTTTACGTAAATCCCGATGTTTCTAACCGATTGAAATTATTCACTCGAAAATAATCGATTGAATATATTTTCCGCCGGGGCTACTGGATGCGGCGAAATCTCGCTGACACCCGCAGCATTCCGGCCTCTTCCTCGACGCCGTCAACCCAGATCGCCAGAGATTTGGGCGTCGTCACAGACAAAGGGAAAATTTCCTCACATGGCACGCAACAAGATAGCGCTTATCGGCTCCGGCATGATCGGCGGCACCCTCGCTCACATGATCGGCCTCAAGGACCTCGGCGACGTGGTGCTGTTCGATATTGCCGAGGGCATTCCGCAAGGTAAGGGGTTGGATATCGCGCAGTCTTCGCCGGTCGACGGCTTCGATTCCAGGCTGACCGGCGTCAACGACTATGCCGGCATCGAGGGTGCGGATGTCTGCATCGTCACCGCCGGCGTGCCGCGCAAGCCGGGCATGAGCCGCGACGACCTTCTCGGCATCAACCTCAAGGTCATGGAACAGGTGGGCGCCGGGCTGAAGAAGTACGCGCCGAAGGCCTTCGTCATCTGCATCACCAACCCGCTCGACGCGATGGTCTGGGCGCTGCAGAAGTTCTCCGGCCTGCCCAAGACACATGTCGTCGGCATGGCCGGCGTGCTCGACAGCGCGCGCTTCCGCTATTTCCTCGCCGAGGAATTCAAGGTTTCGGTCGAGGACGTCACCGCCTTCGTGCTCGGCGGCCACGGCGATTCCATGGTGCCGATGATCCGCTATTCGACGGTATCGGGCATCCCGCTGCCGGACCTGATCAAGATGGGCTGGACCTCGAAGGAAAAGCTTGACCAGATCGTCCAGCGCACCCGCGACGGCGGCGCCGAGATCGTCGGCCTCTTGAAGACCGGCTCGGCCTATTACGCGCCCGCAGCCTCGGCCATCTCGATGGCCGAGTCCTATCTCAAGGACAAGAAGCGCGTGCTGCCTTGTGCTGCGCATCTCTCGGGCCAGTATGGCGTCAAGGGCACCTATGTCGGCGTTCCCGTGGTCATTGGCGCCGGCGGCGTCGAGCGCATCATCGAGATCGACCTCAACAAGAGCGAGCAGAAGATGTTCGACGCGTCGGTGGCGACGGTGCAGGGCCTGACCGAGGCCTGCGTCAAGATCGCGCCCCATCTTGCTGGCAAGTAAATCTCGCTTCCAAGTGATCCCCGGAGACCATCCAGATGAACATCCATGAATATCAAGGCAAGGCGCTGCTGAAGAGCTTTGGCGCGCCGGTGGCCGAAGGCGTGCCGGTGTTCAAGGCAGGCGAAGCGGAAGCCGCAGCCAAGGCGCTGCCCGGCCCGCTCTATGTGGTGAAGAGCCAGATCCATGCCGGCGGCCGCGGCAAGGGCAAGTTCAAGGAGCTTGGCCCCGACGCCAAGGGCGGTGTGCGGCTGGCGAAATCGGTTGCCGACGTCGTCGCCAACGCCAACGAGATGCTCGGCCACACGCTGGTCACCAAGCAGACCGGACCTGCGGGCAAGCAGGTCAACCGCCTCTATATCGAGGACGGGGCCGACATCGAGCGCGAGCTTTACCTGTCGATCCTGGTCGACCGTTCGGTCGGCCGCATCGCCTTCGTCGTCTCGACCGAAGGCGGCATGGACATCGAGGGCGTCGCCCACGACACGCCGGAAAAGATCATCACCCGCGCCATCGATCCACTGGCCGGCGTGACGAGCATCGACGTCGACATATTGGTGCAAGCGCTGGGGCTCACTGGCGATGCCGCCAAGGATGCCGGCACGCTGTTCCCGATCCTCTACAAGGCCTTTGTCGAGAAGGACATGAGCCTGCTCGAGGTCAATCCGCTGATCGTGATGAAGAACGGTCGCCTTCGCGTGCTCGATGCAAAAGTGTCGTTCGACAACAACGCATTGTTTCGCCACCCCGAGCTGATGGAATTGCGCGACACCACCGAAGAGGACGAGAAGGAGATCGAGGCGTCGAAATACGATCTCGCCTATGTCGCGCTCGACGGCAATATCGGCTGCATGGTCAACGGCGCCGGCCTCGCCATGGCGACGATGGACATCATCAAGCTCTACGGCGCCGAGCCGGCCAACTTCCTCGATGTCGGCGGCGGTGCGTCCAAGGAGAAGGTGACGGCGGCGTTCAAGATCATCACCAAGGACCCCGCGGTCAAAGGCATTTTGATCAACATCTTCGGCGGCATCATGAAGTGCGACATCATCGCCGAGGGCGTCATTGCCGCGGTCAAGGAAGTCGGCCTGCAAGTGCCGCTGGTGGTGCGGCTCGAAGGCACCAATGCCGAGCTCGGCAAGAAGATCATCAACGACAGCGGTTTGAACGTCGTCTCGGCGGATGACCTCGACGACGCTGCCAAGAAGATCGTCAAGGCGGTGAAGGGCTGAGCCCATGCCTCCGCGCAAGATAAACCTCGTTGAGGCAGCGGACGCGAAGATCGCCAAGGTCTTCGATCCGCATATCGCCGGCGACGTCAATGACAGCCAGGCCAAGGTGGCCAAGTTCGGCGAGGTTTTCGACTGGCATGCGCATGAGCATGAAGACGAAGCGTTCTTGGTGCTGCGCGGGCGCATCGCCATCGATTTCCGTGACGGTCCGGTCGAGCTCGGCGAGGGCGATTTCATCGTCGTGCCGAAGGGCGTCGAGCATCGGCCGCGCTCGCTGACCCTGGAGCCGGTGGTGCTGATGTTCGAGCCGTCTACGACGCTCAACACCGGCAATGCCAAGAGCGACCTGACCGTCTCCGATCTGAAGCGGCTCTGAGACATGAACGCAGCCTCCTTCTCATCACTCTCCGCCGACCACCAGCGCTTGCAGGCGTTGGTAGGCGCGTGGCGCGGCGAGGAAGAGGTGGCTGATACACAATGGGCCGATAGCGGCGCCGCGACGTCGGAAGTGGTCGCGGAGCCGCAGTTCGGCGGCCTGTTCGTGGTGCAGCGCTATCGCCAACGCCGCGACGGCACGATTTCGTTTGGCTCGCACGCTGTGTTCGGTTTCGACCAGCAGGCCAAAATCGTCACCATGCACCAGTTCGATTCCATGGGCTTTGTGCCGGTCTCGCCGGCCACGGGCACATGGGGTGGCGATGAGCTGGTTCTGGAGCGGTCGTCGCCGCGCGGCGCTGCGCGCGTGACGTATGTTTTCGACAATGCCGATGCCTACCGCATGCGACTGCATTTCAAACCTGCCGGCAGCGACAGCTGGCAAGACATGGTGAGCGGCGTCTACCGGCGCGTCTCGCCTTCCTCGATCAACGATTTTTAGAAAAGGGCTCCGATGTCCATTCTCATCGACAAGAACACCAAGGTGCTGGTTCAGGGCCTGACCGGCAAGACCGGCACGTTCCACACCGAACAGGCGCTGGCCTATCACGACACCAAGATGGTGGGCGGCATCCATCCCAAGAAGGGCGGCGAGACCTGGACCGGCGCCAAGGGCGAGACGCTCCCGATCTTCGCCAGCGTCGCCGAGGGCAAGGCCAAGACCGGCGCCAACGCTTCGGTGGTCTATGTGCCGCCGGCGGGTGCGGCCGAAGCCATACTGGAAGCGATCGAGGCCGAGATCCCTCTGATCGTCTGCATCACCGAAGGCATTCCGGTGATGGACATGGTCAGGGTCAAGGCGCGGCTCGACCGCTCGACCTCGCGCCTGATCGGGCCGAACTGCCCGGGCGTGCTCACCCCCGACGAATGCAAGATCGGCATCATGCCCGGAAACATCTTCCGCAAGGGCTCGGTCGGCGTTGTTTCGCGCTCGGGAACGCTTACCTATGAGGCGGTCTTCCAGACCACCAATGTCGGCCTCGGCCAGACCACCGCCGTCGGTATCGGCGGCGACCCCGTCAAAGGCACCGAGTTCATCGACATGCTCGAGATGTTCCTCGCCGATGACGAGACCAAGTCGATCATCATGATCGGCGAGATCGGCGGTTCGGCCGAGGAAGACGCCGCGCAGTTCCTCAAGGACGAGGCCAAGCGCGGCCGCAAGAAACCGATGGCGGGCTTCATCGCCGGGCGCACGGCGCCGGCCGGCCGCACCATGGGCCATGCGGGCGCGGTCATCTCCGGCGGCAAGGGCGGTGCGGGAGACAAGATCGCGGCGATGGAATCGGCCGGGATAAAAGTTTCGCCATCGCCGGCGCGTCTTGGCACGACGCTGGTCGAGGCGATCAAAGGATAAGCGAGTAGTGAATAGCGAATAGGGAAAACAAACGGGTAACGGCGCGAACCAGGAAATCCCTACTCGCTATTCGCTACTCCCTATTCGCTCTGAAAAAGGAGACGGAGCCAGGCTCCGCGGACAAAAATGGCAAGACAAGATCAGGCCAACGACCAGTTTTCGCTCACCTCATTCCTGTATGGCGGCAATGCCGACTACATCGACGCGCTCTACGCGTCCTATGAGGACGATCCGGAGTCGGTCAATCCGGAGTGGCAGGACTTCTTCGCGGCGCTGAAGGACGATGCCGGCGATGTGCGCAAGAACGCCAAGGGCGCCTCCTGGGCAAAGCCCTCCTGGCCATTGCAGGCCAATGGCGAACTGGTGTCGGCGCTCGACGGCAATTGGGGCCTGGTCGAGAGGACAGTCGAAAAGAAGGTCAAGGACAAGGCGGTCACCAACGGCGTCGTGCTGTCGGATGCCGACGTGCATCAGGCGACGCGCGACTCGGTGCGCGCCATCATGATGATCCGCGCCTACCGCATGCGCGGCCATCTGCACGCCAATCTCGATCCGCTCGGCATCGCCAAGCCGCTCGAGGACTATAACGAGCTGTCGCCGGAGAACTACGGTTTTACATCAGCCGACTACGACCGGCCGATCTTCCTCGACAATGTGCTCGGCCTCGAATTCGGCACCATCCGGCAGATGCTGGAGATTCTCACCCGCACCTATTGCTCGACGCTCGGCGTCGAGTTCATGCACATCTCCGATCCCGAGGAGAAGGCCTGGATCCAGGCCCGCATCGAAGGCACCGACAAGGAGATCTCCTTCACCGCCACCGGCAAGAAGGCGATCCTGCAGAAGCTGGTCGAGGCCGAAGGCTTCGAGCAGTTCATCGACGTCAAGTACAAGGGCACCAAGCGCTTCGGCCTCGATGGCAGCGAAGGCCTGATCCCGGCGCTGGAGCAGATCATCAAGCGCGGCGGCCAGCTCGGCATGAAGGAGATCGTGCTCGGCATGGCGCATCGCGGCCGGCTGAACGTGCTCTCCCAGGTGATGGCCAAGCCGCACCGCGCCATCTTCCACGAGTTCAAGGGCGGCTCGGCCGCTCCCGACGAGGTCGAGGGCTCGGGCGACGTGAAGTACCATCTCGGCGCTTCGTCGGACCGCGAGTTCGACGGCAACAAGGTGCATCTGTCCTTGACCGCCAACCCCTCGCATCTGGAAATCGTCGATCCGGTGGTGATGGGCAAGGCGCGCGCCAAGCAGGACTATCTGTTTGGCCGCAGCCGCGAGGAGATCGTGCCGCTGGAAGAACGCGCCAAGGTGCTGCCGCTGCTTCTGCATGGCGACGCCGCCTTTGCCGGACAGGGCGTGATCGCCGAAATCCTCGGCTTGTCGGGCCTGCGCGGCCACCGCGTCGCCGGCACGCTGCATTTCATCATCAACAACCAGATCGGCTTCACCACCAATCCGCGCTTCTCGCGCTCGTCGCCCTACCCGTCCGATGTCGCCAAGATGATCGAGGCGCCGATCTTCCACGTCAATGGCGACGACCCGGAAGCCACGGTCCATGCCGCCAAGGTGGCGATCGAATTCCGCATGAAGTTCCACAAGCCGGTCGTGGTCGACATGTTCTGCTACCGCCGCTTCGGCCACAATGAGGGCGACGAGCCGTCCTTCACCCAGCCGATCATGTACTCCAACATCCGCAACCATAAGACGACGGTGCAGATCTATGGCGACCGGCTGATCGCCGAGGGCCATATCACCCAGGCCGAACTCGACAAGATGAAGGCCGACTGGCGGGCGCATCTGGAATCCGAGTGGGAAGTCGGCCAGAGCTACAAGCCCAACAAGGCCGACTGGCTGGACGGCGCCTGGTCGGGCCTGCGCACCGCCGACAACCAGGACGAACAGCGGCGCGGCAAGACCGCCGTGCCGGTCAAGGTGCTGAAGGAGATCGGCAAGAAGCTGACCGAGGTGCCGAAGGGTTTCGAGGCGCACAAGACCATTATCCGCTTCCTCGAAAACCGCCGCCAGGCGATCGACTCCGGCGAAGGCATCGACTGGTCGACGGCCGAGGCGCTGGCTTTCGGCGCCATCCTGCTCGACGGCAACCCGATCCGGCTGTCGGGCCAGGATTCCGAGCGCGGCACCTTCTCGCAGCGCCACTCCGTGCTCTACGACCAGCGCGACGAGACCCGTTATATCCCGCTCAACAATCTGTCGGCGGCGCAGGCCGGCTACGAAGTCATCAACTCGATGCTGTCGGAAGAGGCGGTGCTCGGCTTCGAATATGGCTACAGCCTGGCCGAGCCGAAGGCGCTGACGCTATGGGAAGCGCAGTTCGGCGATTTCGCCAATGGCGCTCAGGTGGTGTTCGACCAGTTCATCTCCAGTGGCGAGCGCAAGTGGCTACGCATGTCTGGCCTCGTCTGCTTGTTGCCGCATGGCTATGAGGGCCAGGGTCCGGAACATTCCTCGGCGCGTCTCGAACGCTTCCTGCAGCTCTGCGCTGAAGACAATATGCAAGTTGCCAACTGCACGACGCCGGCTAACTACTTCCACATCTTGCGCCGGCAGCTGAAGCGCGACTTCCGCAAGCCGCTGATCCTGATGACGCCGAAGTCGCTGCTGCGCCACAAGCGGGCGGTGTCGACGCTGCCGGAGATTTCGGGCGAAAGCTCGTTCCATCGGCTGCTGTGGGACGATGCCCAGCTGCTGCAGAACCAGGCGATCAAGCTGGTCAAGGATTCCAAGATCCGCCGCGTCGTGCTGTGCTCGGGCAAGGTCTATTACGACCTCTACGAAGAGCGCGAGAAGCGCAGCATCAACGACATCTATCTGTTGCGCGTGGAACAGCTCTATCCGTTCCCGGCCAAGGCGCTGATCACCGAACTGTCGCGTTTCCGTAACGCCGAAATGGTGTGGTGCCAGGAAGAGCCCAAGAACATGGGCGCCTGGTCGTTCATCGATCCGTATCTGGAATGGGTGCTGGCGCATATCGACGCCAAGCATCAGCGGGTGCGCTACACCGGACGTCCGGCGGCGGCATCGCCGGCAACCGGATTGATGTCGAAGCATCTGGCGCAACTCGCCGCCTTGCTCGAAGACGCGCTCGGCGAATAGAGCAATTCCAGGAAAGGCGGTTTTCCGTCCGGAATTGCGTAAAACATAAAGACAGAATTCGGCACACAGAACAGACAGAGAAGAAACGGACAGGCACAATGGCTACCGAAATCCGCGTTCCCACTCTCGGCGAATCCGTCACCGAGGCGACCATCGGCAAGTGGTTCAAGAAGGTCGGCGATGCCATTGCCGTCGACGAGCCGCTGGTCGAGCTCGAAACCGACAAGGTGACGGTGGAGGTGCCTGCCGCTGCCGCCGGCTCGCTGGGCGAGATCACCGCCAAGGAAGGCGAGACCGTCGGTGTCGGCGCTTTGCTTGGAATGATTTCGGCAGGCGGTGCTGCCGCCGCTGCTCCCGCGAGCAAGCAGGAGACCAAGACGGTGTCGCAGGCTTCGAGTCCGGACGCCGCGCATACCACCAAGCAGGCCGCCGCCGAGACCGCCAAGATCGCCGGCGATGCCGGCGCGGTCGAGCCCCGCACCATGCCGCCGGCGCCGGCCGCCGCAAAGCTGATCGCCGAGGCCAATCTGTCGGTCGATCAGGTGTCCGGCTCGGGCAAGCGCGGCCAGGTGCTGAAGGGTGATGTGCTCGACGCCATCGCCCGGGGCGCGCCGTCGCAGCCGGCCGAAATGCCGAAGGCCGCACCGGCGCCGGTTGCGGCGCGGGCGCCGTCTTCCGGCGACGATGCGTCGCGCGAGGAGCGCGTGCGCATGACCAAGCTGCGCCAGACCATTGCGCGCCGGCTGAAGGAAGCGCAGTCGACCGCCGCCATGTTGACCACCTTCAACGAGGTCGACATGTCAGCGGTGATGGCGCTCAGGACCAAGTACAAGGACATCTTCGAGAAGAAGCACGGCGTGAAGCTCGGCTTCATGGGCTTCTTCACCAAGGCCGTCACCCACGCCTTGAAGGAAATCCCCTCGGTCAATGCCGAGATCGACGGCACCGACATCATCTTCAAGAACTATGCCCATATCGGCGTTGCCGTCGGCACCGAAAAGGGCCTCGTCGTGCCGGTGGTGCGCGATGCCGACCAGATGTCGATCGCCGAGATCGAGAAGGACATCGGCCGGCTGGGCATCGCCGCGCGTGACGGCAAGCTGTCGGTCGCCGACATGCAGGGCGGCACGTTCACGATCTCCAACGGCGGCGTTTACGGCTCGCTGATGTCGACGCCGATCCTCAATGCGCCGCAGTCGGGCATTCTGGGCATGCACAAGATCCAGGACCGGCCCGTCGTGGTCGGCGGCCAGATCGTGATCCGGCCGATGATGTATCTAGCGCTCAGCTACGATCATCGCATCGTCGACGGCAAGGAAGCGGTGACCTTCCTGGTGCGCGTCAAGGACAGCCTGGAGGATCCGGAACGGCTGGTGCTCGATCTCTAGAGGCTGGTCGGTTTTGAGCCGGGGAAAGGACTGCGCCGCCGCATGACGACCCGTTCCTCGCGCTTCCGGTCCGGAATGGTTTTCACGGCAGTGTGTGCGGTCAGCGTCACGCAAGCTGCATCGACAGCCTATGCCGCCTGCCCGCTCTCGCTTGCCGTCTACAGCGATGCCGAGAGCGAGGCTGGTATCGATTTCCGGCCGACCATGGGTGCGGCCACCGTCACCAATTCGTTCAAGATGGTGCTCGACAAGGGCGTCGTGCTCGACGGCATCGTCATGTGGACATCAGGTGTTTCGCGGCCGCATGGCTCGCTGATGTACAAATGCCCGACCGGCGACGTCACCGGTGACGAGCTTGCGGCCTGCACGGTCTGGCAGGGCATCGTCTACAGCGCCGACGACAAGGGCAACATCGCGCTTCTGGGGTCGGAAGGCACGGATGCGCCGCAGAGCCTGATCTTCCCCGACCTCGGGCCTTCACTGCAGGTGTCGGCGGCATTCGGCGCCAACGGTTCCTCGAAACTGCCTTGGGATGTGTTTCTGCTGAAAGGTTGCCAGGAATGAGCGCGGCCAAAAAGGTGCTGTTGGTCACCGGCGGCAGCCGCGGCATCGGCGCCGCCATCTGCCGGCTGGGCGCCGCCTCCGGTTACCGCGTCGCGGTCAACTATGCCTCGAACCAGGCTGCCGCCGACGCGGTAGTGGCCGGCATCGAGGCCGCGAGCGGCGAGGCCATCGCGGTCAGGGGCGATGTCGGCAAGGAAGCCGATGTCGTCGCCATGTTCGCGGCAGTTGACCGCGCCTTTGGCCGGCTCGACGCCTTCGTCAACAATGCCGGCATCGTCGACGTCAAGGCGCGTGTCGACGAGATGAGTGCCGAGCGTGTCGAGCGCATGATGCGCATCAACGTCACCGGCTCCTTCCTTTGCGCCCGCGAGGCGGTCAAGCGCATGTCGACCCGGCATGGCGGCAAGGGCGGCGCCATCGTCAATATCTCCTCGGCGGCCGCGAGGCTCGGTGCGCCTGGCGAATATGTCGACTATGCCGCGTCCAAGGGCGCGATCGACACAATGACCGTCGGGCTGGCGCGCGAGGTGGTGAGCGAGGGCATCCGCGTCAACGCCGTCAGCCCCGGCATCACAGAGACCGAGATCCACGCCTCCGGCGGCCAGCCCGACCGGGTGGCGCGGATGCAGGACATGCTGCCGATGAAACGGGCCGGCACGGCCGATGAAGTTGCGCATGCCGTTCTCTATCTTTTGTCGGATGAAGCGTCCTATACGACGGGCGCGATCCTGAATGTAAGCGGCGGCCGCTGAGCGCCAAGCAGAAGGACAAAACCATGGCTTATGACGTCGTTATCATCGGATCGGGACCGGGCGGCTATGTCTGCGCCATCAAGGCGGCGCAGCTCGGGCTCAAGGTCGCGGTGGTCGAGAAGAACGCGACCTTCGGCGGCACCTGCCTCAACATCGGCTGCATCCCGTCCAAGGCGCTGCTCCATGCCTCGGAGATGTTCGCGGAGGCCGGCCATTCCTTCGATACGCTGGGCGTCGAGATACCGGCGCCGAAACTCAATCTGAAGAAGATGATGGCGCACAAGGACGCGACCGTTTCGGCCAACGTCAATGGCGTCGCCTTCCTGTTCAAGAAGAACAAGATCGACGCGTTCCGCGGCACCGGCAAGGTGGTCGCCGTCGGCAAGGTCTCGGTGACGGCTGAGGACGGCAAGGTCGAGGAGATCGAGACCAAAAACATCGTCATTGCCACCGGCTCGGATGTCGCCGGCATTCCCGGCGTCAAGGTCGACATCGACGAGAAGGTCATTGTGTCGTCGACCGGCGCGCTGTCGCTGGAGAAAGTGCCTGGCCATCTGGTGGTGGTCGGCGGCGGCGTCATCGGGCTGGAGCTCGGCTCGGTATGGGCGCGGCTCGGCGCCAAGGTCACCGTGGTCGAGTTCCTCGACACCATCCTGGGTGGCATGGATGGCGAGGTGTCCAAGCAGTTCCAGCGCCTGCTGTCCAAGCAGGGCTTCGAGTTCCAGCTCGGCGCCAAGGTGACCGGCGTCGCCAAGGCCAAGAAGGGCGCGACGGTTACCTTCGAGCCGGTCAAGGGCGGGGCGCACGAGACCATCGAGGCCGATGCGGTGCTGATCTCGACCGGACGCCGGGCCTATTCCGACAGTCTCGGGCTGAAGGAGGCCGGCGTCGAGGTCGATGAGCGCGGCCGGGTCAAGACCGACGGGCATCTGCGGACCAACGTCGCCGGCATCTACGCCATTGGCGACGTCATTGCCGGACCGATGCTGGCGCACAAGGCCGAGGATGAAGGCGTGGCGGTTGCCGAGACCATTGCCGGCCAGGCAGGCCATGTGAACTACGACGTCATCCCGAGCGTCGTCTACACCAGCCCGGAAATCGCTTCGGTCGGCAAGACCGAGGAGGAGCTGAAGAAGGCCGGCATCGATTACAAGATTGGCAAATTCCCGTTCACCGCCAACGGCCGCGCGCGCGCCATGCTGCACACCGACGGTTTCGTGAAAATACTCGCCGACAAGGTCAGCGACCGCGTGCTCGGCGTGCATATCGTAGGCTTCGGCGCTGGCGAGATGATCCATGAGGCTGCGGTACTGATGGAGTTCGGCGGCTCATCCGAAGACCTCGCCCGCACCTGCCACGCGCACCCGACCATGTCGGAAGCGGTCAAGGAAGCGGCACTGGCCACGTTCTTCAAGCCGATCCATATCTAGGGTTCAGGGCCACCTACGCGACTTCGTCATTCTGGGACAAAGGTGAGTGGTTCGCCGCTAATCGCCAAAGTCTCATCCCAAAAACAAAACGGCCCGCTTTGCAGCGGGCCGTTCTTCGTTGAACTCAGGGGCCAGATTACGGGCTCGGCGCCGGAGCCGGAGCGGGCGCGGGAGCCGGGGCTGGTGCCGGAGCGGGCTCAGGCGCAGGTGCGGGCGCCGGGGCTGGCGCGGGAGCCGGCTCGGCGGGCTTCATCGGCTCAGCCGGTGCAGGCGCAGGTGCCGGTGTGCTGGCTGCCGGCGGCTCGGCGGGTGCCGGATGCTCGCCGCTTCTTCCAAAAACATAGTACGCGACAATCGCAAGGATGACGACGACCAGCGCAATCAGCCAGCCGCTGCCACCGCCCGATTTGGGCGCTGGGCCCGGGTCGTTAGGGTTCGACATAAAAGTGTCCTCCGTGGATGAAAAGCATCAAACAACACCCATCAACGCGCAACCGTTGAACGGGTTTCATACTAGGCCTGGAAATCGCCGAACGCAGGAAAATTCTGATTTGCAACCGCTCGGTGGCCTGTATTTCCCCCGCAAAATCAATCGCGAGTGAGCAAAAGTGAGCTTACCTGTCCTTTTTCGCCAAGAATAGGGCCAACCGGTCTTCGGACCGCGAATCAGCAGACACAACCGAGCCTTGCGTGATTCGGCAGGCAAGGAGCCGCGCAGATCAGTCGACGGCAGTGACAGTATAGCCGGCTTTGCGAAAATCCTCCACCAGGCCTTCGGGGCCGGGAAGATGCAGGGCGCCGACCGCCATGAAGGCGTTGCCCTTGGCCAGGATCGGCTGGGCATGGTCGACCATCACCTTGTTGCGGTCGGTGATCATGGCCTGCTCGAAGGCGGCGTACCCTGCAGCGTCGTCCTCTTCGCCTGGGGACATTGACCGCAGGAGCGGCCAGAACGTGCCGGTGTCGCCGCGCTGGTAGAGCACGATCATGGTCTCGTTGATGTCGTTTATCTTGTCGCCGAGCTTCAAGGTTTCAACCAGCCCCTTGATGTGAAAGGCGATCGGCAGCGAAGCCATGGCGCGGAGTTGGCCGGCGGCGGTTTCCAGGCCTTCCACCGGCTTTCCACTGGCCTTGGCGTCCTCAGCCAGCTTGACGTCGAGAACCGGCGCGCCGCCTGCCTGGCGGGCGACCTCGCAGACCGGCAGCGCGACCATGGCCGACAGCAGCCACGGCTTCATCTTGGAGACGCTCGCCGGCGGAATACCGCGCGCATCGAGCCCCTTGTTCACCACCGCCGCATCCTCCGGCGACAACAGCGACGACAGCGTCGTGCTGTCGGTGAACATCATCAGCTCGGGCTCCTTGAGCATGGCCTCCATCATCTTCTGCTTGTCGAGCACGTCGGTGGTTTCGATGATGATGGTGCCGGCGGCGTCGTAGGCCCGCTTGGCGGCCGGCGGCAGCGTGGTCACGCGCGGGTCGGTCATGTGCATGGTGCCGAACAGGAAGGACGGCCGTTCGCCTGATTTTTCCAGCTTCCACAACAGGCCCTTGCCGTTCAGCGTCGCCGCCGCTTGCGCCTCGATCCTGGCATAGGTGGCAGGATCGTCCTTCTGCAGGGCCGAGAGCAGATCGGCGCCGGTGCAGACCGGGACGTCGGCATGCGCCTTACCGGCGGCGAGCAGCAGAACGATGAGGAAAGACAGGAAAAACAGCGCGTTGAGCGCGACAAGCAGCTTCAGCGACGCAAGGGCCGCGCGGTCGGCGATGGCGATGACGCGTTTCATGATCGCTTTTCTAGGACCGAAAAGCGGCGAAACGGTTAATCGATGGCGGGAAATTGTCTTCGACCGGCTTCTGGCGGCGCAGAGACTCTGAAGGTGATCTGCGCTCATAGGCGGCGCACACGCTGGTGGGTTGGCGGGAACGCCCGTCTCTTCGTCATCCACGGGCGGAGCAAGGAGCGTAGCGACGCAGCGCAGACCCGAGGATCCATGCCGCGACTTCTAGGCGCCGCGACGGTGCAGAATTCTGCTCCGCCGCGTTCCACGGCTGAGGTAACGGCATGGATACTAGGGTCTCCGCGGAGCTGCGCCCCTGCTTCGCCCTAGTATGACGAAGTCAGGGTTCACGCCCTTGGGTGGGCGGACTCATAGATTTCGAGCAGTCTTGCGGTGTCGACGCCGGTATAGACCTGCGTCGTCGACAGGCTGGCATGGCCGAGAAGCTCCTGGATGGTGCGCAAGTCACCGCCTCGGCCAAGCAGATGGGTGGCGAACGAGTGGCGCAGGGCGTGCGGGGTGGCGGTATCCGGCAGGTTGAGCGCCGAGCGCAGCTTGGCCATGTCGCGCTGGACGATGGCCGGATTGAGCGGTCCGCCGCGGGCGCCGCGAAACAAAAGGCCCTTGGGGTCGAGATGGTAGGGGCACAGTTTTCGGTATTCGGCGATCGCCCGCAGCGCCACCGGCAGCACCGGCACCAGCCGGGTCTTGCCGCCCTTGCCGGTGACGCGCAGCACGGTGTCGGCTTCCGAGGCCAGGTCGGCGGCACTGAGGCCAAGCGCTTCGGAAATGCGCAGGCCAGAGCCATAGAGCAGCGTCAGCACGGCGGCATTGCGGGCGGCGATCCAGGGCTCCTCCGCCAATTGGCCTTCCACCGAGACGACATGTTTGGCGTCGCTGGCGGTCAGCGGCTTGGGCAGTGATTTCGGCTGGCGCGGGGCGCGCAGCGCTGCTGCTCCCGCTGCGTTGGCGAGACCGCGCCGTTCGAGGAAACGCAGCAGCGAGCGGATGCCGGCAAGACCCCGGCCGAGCGTACGGGCGCCAGCGCCGGCGTTGCGCCGCGCGGCGAGAAAGCCACGCAGATCGGCTGGGCGTAAAGTGGCGATGTCGGAAATGCCAGGCGAGCCGCCGCAATGACCGGTCAGGAAATGCAGGAATTGGCGCGTGTCGCGCTCATAGGCTTCGACCGTCGCCGGCGACAGCCGGCGCTCGCGCGCCAGCATCTTCAGCCAGCTCGCGCGCGCTGCCTGGAGGTCGGGTTTTGCCGGGATGAGAAATTCCTGCATGCGGCCATTGTCAGGCAGCCGGGTTAGGAAGCGGTGAAGAACCTGTCATTGAAATGGCCACGGGAGGGCGTTAGAGCAGGGCAAAGGACATCAGCCATGAGCAAGCCCCAGAACCCCGTCCAGATGGCCGTGATCGGCGCCGCCCACGGTATCAAGGGCGAACTCAGGGTGAAGACCTTCACCGGCGAGCCGCTGGCGCTGGCCGATTACGGGCCGCTCTACGCCAAGGACGGCCGCGCCTTCCAGATCATCGACATAAGGCCCGCCAACACCGTCGTCGTGGTGCGCTTCAAGGGCATTACCGACCGCAATGCCGCTGAGGCGCTGGCTGGCACGGAGCTGTTCGTCGACCGCTCGATGCTGCCCGACGATGGCGAGGAGGACGAGTTCTACCATGCCGATCTCGTCGGGCTCGAGGTCCGCGACGAAAAGGACGCGATCATCGGCAAGGTGGTCGCCGTGCACAATTTCGGCGGCGGCGACATTCTCGATGTCACGCTCGGCGGGCGCAAAGGCGTACTGATCCCGTTCACCCAGGCCGCCGTGCCGCAGGTGGCGGTTGCCGAGGGTTTTGTCCGCGTCGATCCGGCCGCCGCCGGCCTGATCGACGACGAGGACGGCGAGGCGCCGCGCGAGGAGGGCTTCGACGCGAAGGGCCGGCCGCGGGGGCCTAAGGACGCCGGGGGCAACAGGTGACGTTCAAGGCATCGGTGCTGACGCTCTATCCCGAGATGTTTCCGGGTCCGCTCGGCCTGTCGCTGGCGGGGCGGGCGCTGGAGGCAGGTACGTGGTCGCTGGAAGCGGTCCAGATCCGCGACTTCGCCGAGGATCGCCACCACACGGTGGACGACACACCGGCCGGCGGCGGCGCCGGCATGGTGATGCGCGCCGATGTGCTGGCCAAGGCGATCGACCACACGGCGCCGGCCGGCGATCCGCGCCCGAAACTGCTGATGAGCCCGCGCGGAAAACCACTGACGCAGGCGCGTGTGCGCGAACTGGCGGCCGGGCCGGGCGCTGTCATCGTCTGCGGCCGCTTCGAAGGCGTCGACCAGCGGCTGATCGAGGCGCGGAACCTGGAAGAAGTCTCGATCGGCGATTTCATTCTCTCCGGCGGCGAGCCGGCCGCACTTGTGCTGCTCGACGCCGTGGTGCGGCTGCTGCCGGGCGTCATGGGCAATGCCGTGTCGGGCGAGGAAGAAAGTTTTGAGAACGGCCTGCTCGAACATCCGCACTACACGCGGCCACAGGAATTCGAGGGCAGGCCGATCCCCGACGTGCTGACGTCAGGCAATCATAAGAAGATCGCCGCCTGGCGCCGCGCGGAGTCCGAGAAGCTGACCCGGGAACGGCGGCCGGATTTGTTGGAACGTCGAGAAACCAACGATGGCTGAGATTGCCCAGAGTTCAGCGTCGCTGCGGTTCTTCGGCGATGATCTCGATCCAGCCGAACTCACGAACCTTTTGGCAGGCCAACCGACCTACGCCGTTCGGAAGGGAGATTTTCATACACATCCCCCAAACCAGCCACCTCGTGTCGCGCTGAAGGGACTCTGGAGGCTGTCGTCTGGAAATGGCAAGGGCGATCAACTCGATCACCAGATCGCAAGCATCCTGAACACGCTCACGTCTGACCTAGCGGTCTGGGCCGAGCTCGTGCGGCGGTTCAAGGTCGATATGTTCTGCGGCGTCTGGCTCGATGAGGTAAACCAAGGCTTGGAATTGACCCCACCAACGCTGAAATTGTTAGGCGAGCGAGGAATAAAGCTAGGCCTCGACATCTATCGTCGACCCAGAGGCCATTCCGATTTTCAGAATCAGACTGATCCGCCTCAGCCCTTGGCAAAATAGTAAAACGCCAGAAACAGGCCGACGGCGATGACGAAGCCGCGCACCACGTTTTGCGGCACGCGCTTGGCGATCCACACACCGGCATAGCCGCCGAGCGCGCCGCCGGGGATCATGACGATCGCTTGCGGCCATGCGACGACGCCGCCGGAGACGAAGACGATGATGGCGACTGCCGCGATGACCACGGCCAGCATGTTCTTTAGCGCATTCAGCCGGTGATAGTCGCCGGCCTGGGTCAGGCCGAGCGTCGCCAGCATCATCACGCCCATGCCGGCGCCGAAGAAGCCGCCATAGACGGCGGTGAAGAACTGCGCCAGCGACCCTGCGAGCGAGCCGACCGCGGCCTCGTGTCCCGGCTTGGGCGCGGGCTTCAGCCACGGTCCGGCGCCGAAAAGCGCTGTGGCGGCCAAAAGCAGCCACGGAACCATGACGCGGAAAGACGGGTTGGACAGCGCCAGCAGGATGAAGGCGCCGGCCAGCGCGCCGGCGGCCGAGATCAGGCAGAGCAGCAGCGCGCCGCGCCAGAAATGCTCGATGTCGGTCCAGTAGGCGAGCGTCGAGGTGATGTAGCCCGGAAACTGCGTCACCGAGGAGGTGGCGTTGGCGACGATCGGTGGTACGCCGACCAGCGACATGGCGCCGAAGGTGATGAAGGTGCCGCCGCCGGCGACCGCGTTGCATGCGCCCGACAGAAAGCCTGCCGCAAACAGCAGGGCCGCGTCGAGAACGGACAGGTCGAAAATCGTCATGAGAGTGGCGCCGGACAAGTATGCTTCGTCCGGCTTAGGAAGCTTGGAGGGTCGGCGCAACCCTGCACTGGACGATTGCGTGGTGGCATGCGACCAAAAAAGACAGGGCCAAGGCGTGACAAGTGAGTGAAATAGCTGTATGTGCCCGCCCGTACTGGCGAGAAAATCTCCCAGACCCGTCAACAATGACGGTGTAGTCGCCCCTGCCCGATGTCCAGAAGACAGATGTCTCGGAGACAAAGGGCATAGCCGAGCGGTCAATGGAACTGCAAGGCGAGTGTCGGACGCTCTGACTGTCGGAAGAACAAGAAGTGGACTATTGAGATGGATATCATCCGTCAGCTCGAGGCCGAACAGGCCGCCAAGATCGAAGCCAAGCGCAAGCTTCCCGAATTCCAGCCCGGCGACACCGTGCGCGTCCAGGTCCGCGTGACCGAAGGCACCCGCACCCGCGTCCAGGCCTATGAGGGCGTCGTCATCGCCCGCTCCGGCGCCGGCTTCCAGGAAAACTTCACCGTCCGCAAGATCTCCTACGGCGAAGGCGTCGAGCGCGTTTTCCCGGTCTTCTCGCCGATGGTCGAAGGCGTCGAGATCGTGCGCCGCGGCAAGGTGCGCCGCGCCAAGCTCTATTATCTGCGCGACCGTCGCGGCAAATCGGCCCGTATTTCGGAAAACACCGGCGTGCGCGCCCGCAAGCTGAACGATGAGGAGCGCGACGCGCTGAACGCCGAGAAGGCCCGCATCGAGGCCGAGAAGGTCGCCGCCGCCCAGGCGCTGGCCGCCGAGACGGCCGCCAAGGAAGCTGCCGAGAAGAAGGCCGCCGACGAAGCTGAGGCCGCAGCCAAGGCCGCCGCGGAAGCGACCCCGGCCGAGTAAGATCTCGACCAAGGATTTTGAAAGGCGGCTTCGGCCGCCTTTTTTGTTTTGGCGAACGACAGAGGCATTCGGCTGTGTTTTTCAGCCGCCTTGGCGATTGGCCGAAACATCAGTGCATCGTCATCCACGGGCGAAGCAAGGAGCGCAGCGACGCGGCGCAGACCCGAGGATCCATGCCGGGACTTCTGAGCGCCGCTGCGGCGCAAAACCGGCCCTGGTGAACGCAACTCTGAACCGCTGTGCTCGTGTCGACCGTCACGGCATGGATCCTAGGGTTTCCGCGACGTCGCTTCGCGACTGCTCAACCCTGGGATGACGAAGTCCGGGGCTCGTGCCCGGCATTCGAAGACCACGAAAACACAACGGCAAGACACTTGACGCTCAATTACATTGTGTACTAGATAATCGTGTACAAGATAACTGGAGAAGCGAAATGTCAGCACTCTACACCACGCAGGCTCACGTCACCGGCGGCCGCGCCGGTCGTGGCGAAACCAGCGACGGCCTGCTCAGGGTCGACCTCGCTCTGCCCAGGGAACTCGGCGGGCAGGGTGGCGCCACCAATCCCGAGCAGTTGTTCGCGGTCGGCTATGCCGCCTGCTTCGAAAGCGCCATCCGCTTCGTTGCGCGCAAGCAGAAGCTGCCGCTGACCGATGCGTCGGTGACCTCCACCGTCAGCCTGCTTCCCAATGGCGAGGGTTTCAAACTCGGTGTCGCGCTCGCCGCGGAGACGAAAGGCCTTGATCAGGCGGCGGCGGAAGCGCTTGTATCGGCGGCACATCAGATTTGCCCGTATTCCAATGCGATCAAGGGCAATATCGAGGTGGCGCTTTCGACTGTGGCGCTTCCGGCAAAGGCAGCATGACGACCAAGATCGAAACGAGAGTCGCAGAAGTCCCGGCTGACACCGCTGGGACGATTGCCGTTCCGCGCCTCGACCAGCAGCTCTGCTTCGCGCTCTATTCGGCGAGCGGGCTGATGACCAAGCTCTACCGGCCGCTGCTCGACCCGCTCGGCCTGACCTATCCGCAATATCTGGCGATGCTGGCGCTGTGGCAGCATGCGCCGAGCACGGTTGGCGAGCTCGGCGAGGCGCTGGGGCTGGATTCTGCGACGCTGACGCCGCTGCTCAAGCGGATGGAAGCGGGTGGTCTGGTCACCCGCCGGCGCGATCCGGCCGATGAGCGCCGCGTGCTGGTCGAACCGACTGCCAAGGGTCAGGCGCTGCGCGCCCGTATCAAGGATGTATCCGCAGGCCTTGCCTGCGCCATGCCGCTGGAAGTCGAAGAGCTGAGATCGCTGCATCGGACCTTGACCGGGTTTGTCGCCAAGTTGCGTGACGCAACGTCAACACCCTGACCGGTCATTTGACGGTTTCCCTTCTGTCCGGGAGCGGCCTGGTTAGCCATAGCGGGTCACGGAAGAAAAGCCGATCGCGAAGCGTTCTAAAACCGCGCCGCTTGAAGGCATTGGAATCCTCTTTCACCGGCCGCTGAGCACCGGACCGGCTTGCAAGCCGGCTGCGGACGGCTAAAGTCGCGCCTGGATTTTCATGTGAGCCCGGCTGCGAGCGGGCTTCTCATCCTGGAGTGTGTCATGACCAAATCGAAGCTGCTGCTGGCCGCCCTCGCGGCCTGTTTCCTCGCGCCCGTCGCTGCATGGGCGGCCGATGCGTTGCCCGATCTCGGCGGCAAGAAGGTGGTGGTGGTGACGGAAAACGCCTATCCGCCGCTGCAGTTCATCGACGCCAAGACCGGCAAGCAGATCGGCTGGGAATATGACGCGATGGACGAGATCGCCAAGCGGCTGAATTTCAAGGTCGAGTACCAGAACACCTCCTGGGATGCGATGATCCAGGCGGTTTCCGACAACCAGTACAACATCGGCATGACCGGCATCACCATCAAGGACGACCGCAAGGAGAAGGTCGATTTCTCCGACCCCTATATGCGGTCCGAGCAGTTCATGCTGGTGCGCGGCGATGAAAGCCGCTTCACCGACGCCAAGACGTTCGGCGCCTTCAAGGATGGGCTGATCGGCGCCCAGGCAGGCACCACGCCTTTCTACACCGCCGTCTACAGCGTGCTCGACGGCAATGAGCAGAACCCGCGCATAAAACTGTTCGAGACCTTCGGCGCCACCGTGCAGGCACTGAAGTCCGGCGACGTCGATGTCGTGCTGACCGACGGCACCGCGGGCAAGGGCTATGTCGAGGCCTCCGAAGGCAAGCTCAAGCTGATCGGTGGCCCGCTCGGCACCGAGGATTTCGGCTTCATCTTCCCGAAGGGCTCGGACCTGGTGAAACCGGTCAACGCCGCGATCGCCGCGCTCAAGGCCGACGGCACGCTGGAAGCGCTGAACAAGAAGTGGTTTCTTGACTACAAGATGGGGCAGTAGGCGCCGTTGTCGCTACGGCCGGCAAAGCTGCCAATCTCCCCCCTTGCGGGGGAGATGCCCGGCAGGGCAGAGGGGGGTGTGCAGGATCGCAACGTTTCGGTTCCAAGCGCCTCCGAAGCGAAAGACAGAGGCTGTGACCATGATCGGTTGACAGGCTGGAGGGACAGCACCCCCCTCTGTCCTGCCGGACATCTCCCCCGCAAGGGGGGAGATCAGCAGGTTTTGCGAAGGCAGCTGTTCACCGGCGTTGGGAATTGATGCCCCCAGCTTCCGCCACAAAATCCGACTTCCCCTGGTGGCTTGCCGCTGCGATCGCTCTCGCTGTCGTGGCTGCGCTATGCATTGCCGCCAGCGAGCTCTACGCCCAGGTGTTCGCCACCGTCGCCAAGGGCATCGGCATCACCGTCTTCGTCACCGTGGTCGCCTTTGCGCTCGCCTCGGCCATTGGCCTCGGCATTGCGCTGATGGGGCTGTCGGGGTCGCGTTGGCTCAGGCAGATCGCCCGGTTCTATGTCGAGATCATCCGCGGCGTGCCGATCCTGGTGCTGTTGTTCTGGATCGCCTTCGCCGGCGCGCCGGCCGTCGTCGCGGCCTGGAACGCTCTGACCGCGCCGCTGCAGAACGCCGGCCTGATGGGCGAGCTTTTGGTGCGCGATGTCTCACTGTTGTGGCGCGCTATCATGGCGCTGACCATCGGCTATTCGGCCTTCATCTCCGAGGTCTTTCGCGCCGGCATTCAATCGGTCGAGAGAGGCCAGATCGAGGCCGCCAAGGCGCTCGGGCTGACGCGCGCGCAGCGCTTCCGGCTGATCGTGTTTCCGCAGGCGATCCGCACCATCCTGCCGACGCTCGGCAACGATTTCGTCGCCATGGTCAAGGATTCCTCGCTGGTCTCGGTGCTGGGTGTCGCCGACATCACCCAGATGGGCAAGATCTACGCCGCAGGCTCGTTCCGCTTCTTCGAGACCTATTCGATCGTCGCCTATATCTACCTGATCCTCACCGTCGGCCTGTCGCTGGCGCTGCGGGCTCTGGAGCAGCGACTGCGGCGGGCGCAGGAGGAATAGAAGTCCGGCGCGGACGCGGCTACGATCGCAAGAACAGGTCGTGTCGGGAGGATGCAGGCGATGAATGTCGACAAGGCCAATGCGGCGCTGGACTCCGTCTATTCGGCCGACACGCCGGAAACGCTGGCGCAAGCCTATGCCGACTGGGCCGCGACCTATGACAGCGAGACCGCTTCGCTCGGCTATTTGCTGCCGTTCCTGATCACCGCCTGGGTGGCGCGCCATGTGCCGGCAGGCGAAGGACCGCTTCTCGATGCCGGCTGCGGCACCGGCCTGTCGGGCCCGTCGCTCAAGGCGCTGGGCTATCACGACATTGCCGGGCTCGACCTCTCCGACGACATGCTGAAGATCGCCGGCAGCCGTAATGCCTATGGCGATCTGAAACAGGCCATGCTCGGCGGCCCGCTGCCATGGCCGGACGGGCATTTCAGAGCTTTCTTCTCGACTGGCGTGTTCACCATCAGCCATGCGCCGGCCTCCGGCCTGCACGAACTTGTCCGCATCACGAAAAAGGGCGGCCACGCAATCTTCACCGTGCGCGACCAGGTTTTCGAGAGCGGCGGGTTTCAGGCCGTGTTCGACGAATTGGAGCAGGCGAGAAAATGGCGGCCGGTCGAGCAAAGTCCGTGGTTTCGCTGCTACGCCATCGCCGAGCCGAATGCGTTGGTGAAGACTTTTGTGTTCGAAATCCTGTAGCGCAGTGATGGCTGGTCTTCGGCATCCAAGCGCCATTGGTCGGAACTATGTACAAGTCAGTGCGTTCCGAAAGCGTGGGCTGCGCCCGGCGAAAGCGGCTATCGCGCGGCACCCAGTAATTCCTCGTAAGAGGAGGTTTGAATGGCGTCCGTTCGTTATATCGTTGCCGACATAGACAAGGCGGTAGAATTTTACCGGGGCAATCTCGAATTCAAGGTCGAAATGCACAATCCTGGCAAGTTCGCAGCGCTGCTTCGCGACGACCTGACCCTGTATCTCAGCGCTCCAGGCGCGGGAAGCGGTGGTCAGGCCGGAGGTAATCCGAAGCCAGGCGGGTGGAACAGATTCATGGTCGTAACCAAGGGGTTGGATGACCTGATAAACCGGCTGCGCGCGGCCGGCGTGACGTTCCGAGGGAACATCAGCGATGGCGGTGCGGGCCGGGCTATCCTGCTTGAAGATCCATCGGGCAACGTCATTGAGCTGTTCGAATTCAAGAAGGACAGACAGTAATCTCCCCATTTCGTGAGCGAGGGAATCAGGTTCCGCGAAGACACGCCGCAATTGCCGAAAAGCCAAAACATTGGTATGAGCCACGCCATGGAAGAGCTTTTTGGCGATCCGGCCTATAAGGGTTTCGTGCTGCAGGACAGAAAACGCCTGCCGTCGCGCTTCTCCGCGCGCGTTTCCGGCGCGCTCACCAGCCGACTTAGCTAGGCCGCTTTCGCCGGGCCGAAAGCCTCCGGCGCGTCTGCCCTTCTCCTATTTCAAATCGACGGATTTACGCACATGAGCGCACCGCGCACCCTCTACGACAAGATATTCGACGACCATGTCGTCGACCGCCAGGACGACGGCACCTGCCTGCTCTACATCGACCGCCACCTCGTCCATGAAGTGACCAGCCCGCAGGCCTTCGAAGGCTTGCGCATGAGCGGCCGCAAAGTCCGGCATCCCGAAAAGACACTGGCCGTGGTCGACCACAATGTGTCGACCTCGCCCGAGCGCAAGTTCGGCATCAAGAACGAGGAAAGCCGCATCCAGGTCGAGGCGCTGGCCAAGAATGCCAAGGATTTCGGCGTCGAGTATTATTCCGAAAACGATATCCGCCAGGGCATTGTCCACATCATCGGGCCGGAGCAGGGCTTTACGCTGCCGGGCATGACCATCGTCTGCGGCGACAGCCACACCTCCACGCATGGCGCCTTCGGCGCGCTGGCGCATGGCATCGGCACGTCGGAAGTCGAGCATGTGCTGGCAACGCAGACGCTGATCCAGCGCAAGGCCAAGAACATGCTGGTGCGTGTCGACGGCCAGCTTCCGGAAGGCGTTACCGCCAAGGACATCATCCTGGCCATCATCGGCGAGATCGGCACCGCCGGCGGCACCGGCTATGTCATCGAATATGCCGGCGAGGCGATCCGCGCGCTGTCGATGGAAGGCCGCATGACGATCTGCAACATGTCGATCGAAGGCGGCGCGCGCGCCGGCCTGATCGCTGCCGACGAAACCACCTTCGCCTATGTCAAGGACAAGCCGCGCGCGCCGAAAGGCGCTGCGTGGGATGCGGCGCTCGAATACTGGAAGACGCTGCAGTCCGACGAGGGCGCGCATTTCGACAAGGTGATCGTGCTCGACGCTGCCAAGCTGCCGCCGATCGTCTCCTGGGGTTCCTCGCCCGAGGACGTGGTTTCTGTGCAGGGGGTCGTTCCCAATCCGGAAGAGATCACCGACGAGAACAAGCGCACGTCTAAGATCCGCGCGCTCGACTATATGGGCCTGACGCCGGGAACGAAGATCACCGACATTTCGCTCGACCGCGTCTTCATCGGCTCCTGCACCAATGGCCGCATCGAGGATCTGCGCGCGGTGGCCAAGGTGGTCGAAGGCAAGACCGTGAGCGCGCATGTCGATGCGATGATCGTGCCGGGCTCCGGCCTGGTCAAGGAACAGGCGGAAGCCGAAGGCCTCGACAAGATCTTCATCGCCGCCGGCTTCGACTGGCGCGAGCCGGGCTGCTCGATGTGTCTCGCCATGAACGACGACCGGCTGAAGCCGCATGAGCGCTGTGCCTCGACCTCGAACCGCAATTTCGAGGGTCGGCAAGGCTTCAAGGGCCGCACCCATCTGGTGTCGCCGGCAATGGCGGCGGCGGCGGCGATCGCCGGGCATTTCGTCGACATCCGCGACTGGAAATAGTTCCCGGCGCGCAGTTCATAATCCATATCAGGCCCCGGATCGCATCGCGGTTCCGGGGTCTTTTTCATCCGCTCTGCTCCGCATATTCGCTCTGGCTTAACCGCTTGTTGGGGCTTGCGCTCTAAGGTCTTCCCTGACGTCAAGCGGGGAAGTCACCGTCCTTTGGACACCGGCCTGTTCATTGCGCTGCTCAATCCGACGATCGCGCTGGCGCTCGGCGCGGCGTTCCTCGTGCTGTGGTTCTATCAGCGCCACCGGCCTTATCTGGCGGTGCTCGGCGTAAGCTATTGCGTGTCCGCGCCCGGCTTCCTGCTGCAGTATTTTACCCTGCCCGTCGGCATGGTGCTGACCAAGCTGGCCTCCAACCTCTGTTTCACCTTCGCCGCCTGCTGCCTCGTCGGCGCGGTCATCTCGCGCTACGGCAGGCGCGTCCCCTATGTCGCGGTCGGCATTCTGGCCGGCGGCGGGCTGGCCGCATTCTGCTGGTACCTGTTCGTCCAGCCGGACCTCACCTGGCGCATCCTGGCCATCAATTTCGGTTTTGGCGGCCTCAGCCTGCTGGTGGCCGCCGAGCTGCGCGCCGTGCGCAACAACGGTCCGACCGAAAAGATCCTGTTCGTGCTGTCGTTGCTGTCGGGGCTGAACTTCATCGGCCGGACGTTGCTCGTTGTCATCTCGCACGGGCCTTTCACCAGCTATGACGGGTTCTACGGCTCGTCCTACTGGACGACGGCGCTGCTGACGCACGCGTTGCTGTCGCTGCTGATCGCCCTCTGCCTGTTCTCGGCCGCTGCACTCGATGTGATGAAGGCGCTGAAGACCGAGACGCATACCGACCCGCTGTCCGGCCTGTTCAATCGCAGGGGCTTTGAAGAGCGCGCCTTGCTGGTGTTGCAACACTGTGCCGCCGCCAAGATGCCGGTCGCGCTGGTGCTGGCCGATCTCGATCACTTCAAGGCGCTTAACGACCGGTACGGACACGCCGCGGGCGACCAGGTGATCGCCGACTTCGCCGCCAAGCTTCGTGCCGCCGCCGGCGCGCGCGCCGTTGCCGGGCGCATCGGCGGCGAGGAGTTCGCCGTGCTTTTGTCGTTGAGCGATCTTGCCACGGCGCGGCTGTTTGCCGAGGCCGTACGCACGCACTATTCGGCGGGCAGCGTCGACGGGTTGCCGCCGGGCACCAGGGTGACCGCGAGCTTCGGCGTCGCGGCGCGCACCGGCGACGAAGGGCTGGAGCCGCTGATGCGGCGCGCCGACGAGGCGCTCTACAAGGCCAAGAAGAACGGCCGCGACAGCGTTCGACTGTCCTATGAGCGGGCCGAAACGGTGTTCATTCCCGATACCGGCAGTCTCGGCTGATAAGTATCGCTTGCGCGTCCAAATGGGACGCGTCGCTTCCATGCACCTGGCGTTAACGTCTTTTTCGCCCGTCGATGGTTTGCTGTTGGTCAGAGCGCGAAGGGGGCCATGAGCAGCGCAGACGTCATTCTGGTCATCAACATGTGCGTTGCCGCCCTGCTGGCCGCGGCGTTCATGACGATCGCCGTTTACGGCGTCGGACGTGCGGCGGCGCGCTGGCTGGCGTTCGGCTATGTCCTGGGCATAGTCTATTGTGTCATCGAGATCAGCATCCCGGCCTTCGCCAATGCGCGGCCACCAGTTGTGGCCGCCTTTGCTGTTTTCCTCGGCGCCACCATTGCTTTCAATGGCGGGCTCGCCCGCAAATACGGTGTGACGCCGCCTTGGGCGGCAATGCTGGTCTTCCTGGTCGTCGTCACTGTCGCCGTCTATTTCGTGCAGGACCTGCCGCGGCAATCGCTTGTCCGCATGATGGCCTACCAGCTTCCCTATGCCGCCATGCAATTCACCGGGTTGGCCATCGTCTGGTCGTCCAGGCAAAGGCGCGGGTGGCTCGACACTATTTTGATGATCGTTCTGGCGGCCAGTGCGGTGCAGTTCGCCTCAAAGCCATTCATTGCGGGGGCTCTGGGCGGCTGGGGCGCCAACCCGCAGTCCTATCTGCAGAGCAGCTACGCCTTGGTCTCGCAGTCGCTGGGGACCGTGTTCGCGCTGGCGCTCGCGCTTTTGATATTGGCCGTGCTGGTTCGCGACGTGCTGGCAGAGGCGACGTCAAGATCGGAAACCGACATGCTCTCGCAGCTGCTCAACCGCGGCGGCTTCGAGCGCCATGCCAAGCTGGCGCTGCGCGACGCCGTGCGCCAGGGTGTTCCGGTGGCCCTGGTCATTGCCGACCTCGATCATTTCAAGGGCATCAACGACAGTTTTGGCCATGCCTTCGGCGACCGCGTCATCGAGACCTTTGCGGGATTCCTGCGCGATGCTGCTGCCGACCATCAAGTCGCCGGCCGCATCGGCGGCGAGGAGTTCGCCATCATCCTGCCGGGCACCAACCTTGCCGCTGCAAGGTTGTTTGCCGAGGGCACGCGCAGTGCCTTCGGCGCCTTGCCGATCGAGGGCCTGCCGGCCGACCACCGCTGCAGCGCCAGCTTCGGCGTCGCCGAACTTCATGCGGGGGAATATTTCTCCGACCTTTTGCGGCGCGCCGACGATGCGCTCTATCAGGCCAAGGGCTCAGGCCGCAACTGCGTCCGCGTCTCGACCGGGCTAACCATCGTACGGCAGCCGGCCACAAAGGCCGACCATACCGATTGGTCTAGATTAGTATGACGTTTCGTTGAATCGCCATACTGATCTAGCTCTTTGTTGAAGCATGATCTTTTCCGAAAACCGGTTGCCACTTTTCGGGATCATGCCCTAGCGGCAAGGGCTGAGGTTGGGCATCTCGCCGTCGGAGAGGCCGTACATATAGGAGCGGCCCTTCACGAACACCGGCGGCTGGTAGCAGCCACGTCTGGAGACGTGGTCTGCCTCATCTTCATAAAGGACTTCCGGTTCTGCTTCCGGCTGGCCGGCGCCGGTGTAGTCGGACAATTTCTTGGCCAGTCTGCCCTCGCCGACGATGATGCGCTTGTAGCCGGCGGCGCTGTCGATGACGAGATTGCCGAAGGAATCAGCATAGACGCGGTCATGATGACGCGACCAGGCCATTGCCGGGGCAGCGAAGCCGAGACTGGCTGTCGCCAGCACAAGCGCCGCAAGGCGCGTTCTTCCTGAATTCGAAAGCATGGTGTCCTCTCTGCTTTGGACCCGTTCGAATCCGAAATTAACCTTTTATTAACCTTTGTTAAGAGGGCAGGTGCATCCAACGGCCATCTCTCGTCAAACATGGTTAATATCCGACGGGATGGAAAACCCGCCGGCCATCTTTCGGCCATGCTTGACCGCACCATCGACCGGAAATTGGAACGACGCCCGGTGAGCTTGATCCTGGCGCAGCATCGCGGCTAGTTTGCCGCGCGGAGGACAACCATATGGCGTTACGCCGGGCCTATCGGATAACGCTTGCGCTTGTTGCCTTGCTGAGCACAGCTGCCTGCGTGCCGCAAAACAACGCGCCGAAGGCCGCAAGCGCTGCCGCTCCCGCCGTCACGATGGCCCCCGGCGCACCTGTGACTGCCGCCCCCATCGCTGTCGAAACGGCCGCGCCGCAACCGCGCACCGCGACCTACAATTGCGCCGGTGGCGGCAGGATCACCATCGATAATCTCGGCACATCGCTGCACGTGCTCAGCCCCGACGGCACTGCCGAGGATCTGCCGGCCGCCCCCGCCAACCAGAACAGCCGGTATGGCGCGGCCCATGACGCAATCGTGATCGACGGACGCGAGGCGCTGGTGATGAAGGGTGGGAAGACGCCGGTGACCTGCAAACGCTGACCCTGGATGCGCGGATATTTCAGGTGAGGCGGCTTGCGAACGGCAGATCGCGTCGGCAATAGCGGCTGTCGCCGGTCCCATAAATGTTTCGTATATCGTCCTGTCGGCAGGAATGCGGGAGCGATTGCGCGCAAGACGCCGATCCCCTAGATCATGCGACCCGATGCGTTCGGCAGAGGAATTCGCGTGATATCAGATCCAACCGCCTTCGAGCGCTATCGCAACACCGCCACCGAAAAGACCAACCTGCCGCGCCTGACAATCGGAACGGCCATCGTCGTCCTGTTCTGGGTGGCGATCACTTTGGTGGTGGTGCTTGGCGGCACCTATCTCGCCATCATCTGGCATGTATTGCCGGGCGATCCGCGCGGGCCGCTACAGGGCTTTCTGGCCTCGCCCATCGGGATACTCACCGCGCTCACCTCGTTCGCCGGCATCTGGCTCGGCCTGTGGCTTGCCATGCGTTTCGTCCATGGCGAGCCACTGACCGCGCTTTTTGGCGCCAGCCGCCGCGTCTCCTTGCCGGGCTTCATCAAGGGCCTGATCGCGGTGCTGATCACCTCGGCGCTCTCCGAAGTCCTGCTCTATTGCCTGCAGCCCGAGATCGCACGCGGCGCGATCAGCCTGTCGACCTGGCTGCTGTTCCTGCTCCCGATCGTGGCGCTGACGCTGCTGCAGACTTCGTCCGAGGAGATGCTGTTTCGCGGCTATCTGCTGCGCGGCCTGGCCAGGCGCTTCGAGAGCCCGTACGTTTGGGCGCTGCTGCCCGCCTTGCTCTTCACCTCCTTGCATTGGAGCCCGGATTCGAGCCTCGCCATCAACGCCTGCGTGCTGGCCTCGATCGCCGCCTTCGCCTTTCTGCTAACGCTGCTGGTCTATGTCACCGGCAATCTCGGCGCCACCTTCGGTGCCCATCTCGGCAACAATCTCACCGGTTTCCTGCTGATCTCGCACCAGCAGAGCTACAATTCCTTCGCCCTGTTCAACGCCAAGCCGCTGGAAGGCCCGGACTGGACGACGATGGATGCGGTCATCATCGCCGCGATCGGCATCGTCTGCACCTTGCTGACGATCCTGCTGCTTTTGCACCCACGCTCGCCGCTGAAGGTCACGGCGAACCTGAACTGAGCCAGGATCGGGCGGAGAGGCCGGCAAGCCGCCCAAGTCTTGACTCTTCGGCCGATTTCCTGTCTACAGCCCCGAATTCCGCGACGAGTACTCCTCCGAGCAAGCCGACCAGGACGCCAAAACCTCCGTGAGGTGGGTGCTGTAAACAGATCCTGGAGGCCAACACCCGGCAGCGCTGAGCGCCCCCGGGTGCTTTTTGGCTTTGCGCTTGCCCGGGCTTTTGTTTGGACAAGCTCTTTTGTTTGGACACTTGGCGCGAACGCATTACCTCTCGGATCGAACCCCGAACCGAGATCGAAGGACGACAGATGTTTGAATCACTTCAGGAGCGCCTTGGCTCCATCCTGAACGGCCTGACCGGCCGCGGCGCGCTGTCGGAGGCGGATGTCTCGGCGGCGCTGCGCGAGGTGCGCCGTGCGCTGCTCGAGGCGGACGTAGCCCTGGAAGTGGTGCGTTCCTTCACCGACAAGGTGCGTGAGAAGGCCGTCGGCGCCGCGGTCGTCAAGTCGATCAAGCCCGGACAGATGGTCGTCAAGATCGTCCATGACGAGCTGGTCGACATGCTGGGTGCCGAGGGCGTCGCCGTCGACCTCAACGCGCCCGCCCCGGTCGTCATCATGATGGTCGGCCTGCAGGGCTCCGGCAAGACGACGACCTCGGCCAAGATCGCCAAGCGGCTGACCGAGCGCCAGAACAAGAAGGTCCTGATGGCCTCGCTCGACACGCGGCGTCCCGCCGCGCAAGAGCAGCTTCGCCAGCTCGGCGAGCAGGTCAAGGCGGCGACGCTGCCGGTCATATCAGGCCAGAATCCGGTCGAGATTGCGCGTCGCGCGGTGCAGGCGGCCAAGCTCGGCGGCCATGACGTGGTCATCCTCGACACTGCCGGCCGCACCCATATCGACGAGCCGTTGATGGTCGAGATGGCCGACATCAAGAAGGTGTCGAGCCCGCACGAGATCCTGCTGGTCGCGGATTCGCTGACCGGCCAGGACGCCGTCAACCTGGCCAAGAGCTTCGACGAACGCGTCGGCATAACCGGCCTGGTGCTGACCCGCATGGATGGTGACGGTCGTGGCGGTGCCGCCCTTTCGATGCGCGCCGTCACCGGCAAGCCGATCAAGCTGATCGGCACCGGCGAAAAGATGGACGGGCTGGAGGAATTCCATCCCAAGCGCATCGCCGACCGCATCCTCGGCATGGGCGATATCGTCAGCCTGGTCGAAAAGGCCGCCGAAAACATCGACGCCGAGCAGGCGGCGGCGATGGCCAGGAAGATGCAGTCGGGCAAGTTCGATTTGAACGATCTTGCCGGCCAGCTTCAGCAAATGTCGAAAATGGGCGGCATGGGCGGCATCATGGGCATGATGCCCGGCATGGGCAAGATGAAGGACCAGATGGCCGCCGCCGGCCTCGACGACAAGATGTTCGGCCGCCAACTCGCCATCATCTCGTCGATGACCAAGGCCGAGCGCGCCAATCCCGATATTTTGAAACATTCGCGCAAGAAGCGCATTGCCGCCGGCTCCGGCACCGACGCGGCCGAGATCAACAAGCTGCTGAAAATGCATCGCGGCATGGCCGACATGATGAAGGCGATGGGCGGCAAGGGCAAAGGCGGCGGCCTGATGCGCGGCATGATGGGCGGCCTGGCCTCCAAGATGGGCCTCGGCGGCATGATGCCTGGTGGCCCCGGGGGTATGATGGGCGGCGGCATGCCGGACCTCTCCAAGATGGACCCCAAGCAGCTCGAAGCCTTGGAGAAGCAGGCGCAGGCCGCCGGCCTTGGCGGCATGAAGGGCCTGCCCGGTGGTCTTCCCGGCGGCGGTGGCCTGCCCGGCCTGCCTGGTGGCATGAAACTTCCGGGGCTTCCCGGCCTCGGCGGCGGCGGACTGCCCGGCCTCGGCAAGAAGAAGTGAGGACGCTATGAACGAAGAAAAGGACATGGCCGACGCCCGCATCATCTTGGCCGGCTATCGCGCTTCGATCGACAACATCGATGCCGCCCTCATCCACATGCTGGCCGAGCGCTTCCGCTGCACCAAGGCGGTCGGCGTTCTGAAGGCCGAGCATGGCCTGCCGCCGGCGGACCCGGCGCGCGAGCAGCAGCAGATCACCCGCCTTCGCCAGCTGGCGAAGGATGCCCATCTCGACCCCGATTTCGCGGAAAAATTCCTCAACTTCGTCGTCCGCGAAGTGATCCGCCATCACGAGCAGATCGCCGCGTCCAACGGCGCAAGCAAAGCCGGCTAACTATTAGCCATACCCTATCATTGAAATCAGAGCTTTTAGGAGAAATGAAATGGCACTGAAGATCAGACTGGCCCGTGCGGGCTCGAAGAAGCGTCCTTACTACCACGTCGTCATCGCCGACGCCCGTTCGCCGCGCGACGGCCGGTTCATCGAGTCGATCGGCTCGTGGAACCCGCTGCTGCCGAAGGATGGCGAGCGCGTCAAGGTCGACGCCGACCGCGTCAAGCATTGGCTGTCGCACGGCGCCCAGCCGACCGACCGTGTGCTGCGCTTCCTCGATGAGGCCGGCCTGCTCAAGCGCGAAGCCCGCTCCAACCCGAAGAAGGCCGAGCCGGGCAAGAAGGCGCAGGAACGCGCCGCCCTGCTGAAGAAGGCCCAGGAAGACGCAGCTGCAGCCGTTGCCGCGGCTGCCGCGGCCCCGGCCGAGGCGGAAGCCGCCACCGCCGAGTAAGCGTTCGCTTTATCGCTTTAAGAAAACGGCGGGCCTAGGCCCGCCGTTTTTCGTTGACGTCCGCTCAATAGCCATCCGGGCAGCGGGCGATATAGACACGCCCATAGCGATCCCGATAGCGGCAACGGTCCGGTTCGTTGGCCCGGCCGATCAGTGCTCCTGCGACGGCGCCAACCGCGCCGCCAACGACGGCCCCTTCCACGGGATCATTTGCCACCGCTGCGCCAACCGCTGCGCCGCCGAGGCCGCCGACCGCGGCACCCTTTTCGGTTTGCGAGCACGCGCCGAGCGCGGTCGCCAGCACCAGAATGATAATCGCTTTTTTCATTGTCGTTCCTCTCTCACGCGGATCGCCGTCCTCGCCGCCATGGTTTTAACTCTCAGACAGCTAATTTGATCCCGAAGACGTGGGAGATCGCGATGTCCGCGCCGGGCGCATTCGTGTCGATCGCCGCAGAGCCCTGTTGAAATTCCAGACTTTTTTACCGTTCGGTCGCCCTTTTCAGATTGGCGAGGCCCGCCTCGAAATCCTTGCCGATCAGCTTGTCGAAATTCATGAACAGGCCCATCAGCTTGGCAATGAAGGGCCGGCTGCCGCGCATCGCCCAGGTCACGGCGGTGGTGTCACCGGACGGCTTCAGGGTGAAGTCGACGCTGTTGTTGGCCCGGAACGGCTTCTCGAAGTCGAGCTTGAGCGACACCAGCGAGGATGGCACGGAATTGACGATCTCCATGCGCCCCTTGCCGGCCTTGGCATTGCCCTCCCAGGCATAGGCCGCGCCCTTGCCGGCATCAGTGCCCGACAGCGTGCGCTTCATCTCCGGGTCGAGCTTTTCGTAGGGCGACCATTCCGGCCAGCGCTTGAAATCGTTGATCAACGGAAAGATCGCTTCCGGCGCGGCCTTGATGCTGGCTGTGCGGGCGGTGACGAAATCATTCGGCCGCGTCGCGGCATAAATGAGGACGGCGGCGATGATGATCATCAAGGTGATGAGGATGGTGCTGAGCATCTTTTTCTCTCCTTCGTGCTTAGCGGCTGAACGGGATCAGGGCACGAACGCGTGGGTCGCGCAGATACAGGCCGCCCCACAGGATGATGCCGAGATAGACGCCGAACAGCGTGTGCGAGAACAACGGGCTGCCGACGCGCATATTGGTGGCGATGGCGCCGCCGAGGTAGCCGGTGAGCAGAATGGCGCCGAGCATCGAAGTGCGCGGCAGCGCATAGAGCGCCGTCGAAATCAGGCCGATGACGCCGAGCAGGCGCGCGACATTGACATCGGCCGGCCAGCCGAGCGGCACCATGGTCTGGGTGACGACATCAAGCGGCGGCAGCTTGATGACGCCGTCGAAGATCATGAACAGTATAATCAGGCCGCTGAGCACACGGCCGGTCCAAGGGGTGGCCGACGAGACAGACGTGGTTTCGGAGTTGGTCATTGTATTCCCTCCAGATGGCACTGGCTGTTTGCCAGCTTCGGACCAAGGACGGGCTGTAGGGCTGCGATCCTACAGGGTCCGGATTCTTTTTGGCCAAGAGGACAGCATGATCTCGTTTCCGCAGCGATCCTTCCCACCCCCTCTGTCCTGCCGGACATCTCCCCCGCAAGGGGGAGATCGGCAGCTTCAACGCTGCGTCCATTCCTGCAAGATTTGAGATTGGCTAAAGCGGCTGAGCACGTAATCTCCCCCCTTGCGGGGGAGATGCCCGGCAGGGCAGAGGGGGGTGCTGTCCCTCCAACCCGAGGTCGCCGAGCGTGAACCGGTGCGGACTAGACGGGAGTCAGGAATGACCGGCGAGACCGATCTGAACAAACTGCTGGCGGCGATGACGCCGGAACTGCTGCCCAGCATTTATGTCTTCGTCACTCTGGCGCCTAGCGTCCCGATGCCCGACGAACTTGTGCCTGTCATGCAGTTTCGCGAGCGCGAGGGAATGACACTGATCCTGCTTGAGGACGGGGCGAATGCAGCCGGCCTCACCGGCACATTCCGCAGCCGGATGATTACGCTCAACATTCACTCATCACTGGAAGCGGTCGGCTTCCTCGCCGCCATCACCGCAAGGCTGGCCGCCGCCGGCATGGGCGTCAATCCGGTCTCGGCCTTTTATCACGACCATCTGTTCGTGCCCGCCGATCGGGCCGAGGAAGCGATGGAGTTGTTACGTCAATTGGCCAGGGACAGTGCCGGCTGAGCTATCAGGCTCGGCGCACGTAAAAAATGTCCGGCAGGCCTTCTTCGTTGGTCGTGCCGTCGCCGAATGCCTCGGCGCGAAAGCCGTGACGCTCGTAGAAGCGCCGGGCGCCGGTGTTGGACTGGAAGCAGTGTAGCTTCACCACGGGCAGCGCGGCGGTCGCTTGCGTCAACAGCCGACTGCCGATGCCTTGGCCCGTCCAGGCCGGGTCGAGATAAAGCTGCTCCACCCAATCGCCGCTGACGGCAATGAAACCGACAATGTTGCAGCCTGCCTCGGCGACGGTCACTTGCTGCCGGGGCAGCACGATGTCGCGGATGAAAGCAAGGTCCTCGGCTGGCGTGTGGACGACCGGCATCCAGTTGAACGAGCCGAGCGCTGCGCGCATGAGCTTGGCGATGGCTGCGGCGTCGGAAGCGGCGGCCGGGCGCAGGGTGATATCTATGGGCTGAGTGCTGGTCATGAAGACAACGCCAACGTCTCACTCCGCTGGAGCACCCCTCATCCGTCTCGGCGCTACGCGCCGGATCCACCTTCCCCACAAGGGGGAAGGAAGAAGTGCCCCGGCCGGAGGCCGAGCCCGCGACTGCGGGCCGCCGGCTTTCCGGCGCCCCCGCGGCGGGCCCGCCGCGGCAGCGGCGATACGGCCCGTGAGCGATAAACCTAAGCCGCCTTCTTCTTCGGCTGGATCAGGCCGCGCTCGACCAGAAGCTCGGCGATCTGCACCGCGTTGAGCGCCGCGCCCTTGCGCAGATTGTCCGAGACAATCCACATCGACAGGCCGTTGTCTATGGTCGAGTCCTCGCGGATGCGCGAGATGAAGGTGGCGTCTTCGCCGGCCGATTCCAGCGGCGTGATGTAGCCGCCGTCCTCGCGCTTGTCCAAGACCTGGCAGCCGGGCGCCTCGCGCAGGATGTCGCGCGCCTCGTCAGCGGTGATCGGCTTTTCGAACTCGATGTTGACCGCTTCCGAATGACCGATGAACACCGGCACGCGCACGCAGGTCGCCGTCAGCTTGATCCTGGGGTCGAGCATCTTCTTGGTCTCGGCGACCATCTTCCACTCTTCCTTGGTGAAACCGTCGTCGAGGAAGACGTCGATATGCGGAATGACGTTGAAGGCGATGCGCTTGGTGAACTTCTTGACATCGACCTGGTCGGCGACGAAGACCGCGCGGGTCTGCGTGAACAGCTCGTCCATGCCTTCCTTGCCGGCGCCCGACACCGACTGGTAGGTCGCGACGACGACGCGCTTGATGGTGGCGACATCGTGCAGCGGCTTCAGCGCCACGACCAGCTGCGCCGTCGAGCAATTCGGGTTGGCGATGATGTTCTTGCGCGAAAACAGCGAGATCGCATCCGGGTTCACTTCCGGCACGATCAGCGGCACGTCCTGGTCGTAGCGGAAGGCCGACGAATTATCGATGACGACGCAGCCCTGCTTGCCGATCTTCGGCGACCATTCCTTGGAGACGTTGCCGCCGGCCGACATGATGCAGATGTCGGTGTCGGAAAAATCATACTGTTCGAGCGACTTGACCTTCAGCGTACGGTCGCCGAACGACACTTCCGTGCCCTGGCTGCGCCGCGACGCCAGCGCCACCACTTCGCTTACCGGAAAGCCGCGCTCTTCCAGTATGTTGAGCATTTCGCGGCCCACATTGCCCGTGGCGCCGACTACCGCAACCTTGAAACTCATTCGAAATCTCCTGTCCCTCTCCGCCTGGTTTTTGGAGAAAACCCGCCGGCCAATGCGGGTTCCGTCCCCCGGGCCGAACCCGGGAGAGGGTGGTTAGGCCAAGGGAATCACACCGTTTTGGTGGTGGTTTTGGCCATGGTTTTGGTTGAACGGTAAGACGCGCGAACGCGCCCGGCCAGATGATTGTGGCCGGGGAAGTCGAATGCAAGAAGCGCCATCAGAAGGCCGCGCATCGAAAATGATCCCGTTCGATGCCGGCTTTTACGCGGTTTGCGTCAGGAGTCAATTGCGCTGCTCTGCTCTCCTTCCCCCCTTGTGGGGGAAGGTGGATCGGCGCGCAGCGCCGAGACGGATGAGGGGTGCTCCAGCGGAGTGAGACGTTGGTGTTCCCTGGAGCACCCCTCATCCGTCGCCTTCGGCGACACCTTCTCCCACAAGGGTGTTTGGACCGAGGACATCGCGAACAGGTGTGCGAGGACATCGCGAACAGTTTTGCATG
>NZ_VFTC01000008.1 GCF_007003975.1 Mesorhizobium sp. WSM4306 | reverse complement strand
GCTTGCCGCGCTGGTTGGTCGGCTTTGCCAGGTTGTCGGCGATGCCACCATCAACAAGCAGCGCAGAAGTGCCGCGCACGACGTCGAGACACGCGCCAGCATCGAGGCGATGCTGGCCTTCCTCAAGCGCGAGCAGCGGCGGCTGGAAGGCGAGATTGCCTCGATGATCGATGACGATCCGCTGTGGGCAAGGCTGGAGCAGGCCTTCCGTTCGCTCAAGGGCGTGGCCGGCCGCACCGTCGCCCGCCTGATGGCCGAACTGCCCGAGATCGGCCTCATCTCCAACAAGGCCATTGCCAAGCTGGCAGGCCTCGCCCCCATCGCCAACGACAGCGGCAGGCGCACCGGCAACAGGCATGTGCGCGGCGGACGCGCCGGGCCGCGTGGCATCCTCTTCATCGTCGCAGCCATCGTGGCCAAATTCGATCCTCATCTCAAAGCTTTCGCTCAACGGTTGCAACAGGCGGGAAAGCCCAAAATGCTCATCCGCATCGCACTCGCCAGAAAACTTCTCGTCATCCTCAATGCAAAAGCACGCGACGCGAGAACCGAATTCGCAAATGCAACTTGACACCCCAGATAGTCGCTCTCCCCCATTTCATGGGGGCGAGGAAACGCCAATCTCTGCGGCCGCGCCCTTAACAAGCTTGGGTTCCTCGCCCCCACAAAGTGGGGGAGAGGTGGCTCGGCGAAGCCGAGACGGAGAGGGGGCTGGCACCACTCACCCCGGAAAGATCGTAAATCCGCCATCGACGCGGATGACCTGGCCGTTGATAAAGCGCGCGCGCGGGCCGGCGAGAAAGGCCACCGCCTCGGCGATCTCTTCCGGCTCCGCATAGCGGTTCAGCGATCTCCGGCTCGAATCCATTCGCTCGGGATCGACCACGCGGGTCGCCTGGAAGCGTGCCGTCTTGGTGGCGCCGGGGCTGACCGCATTGATGCGCACGCCGTCGTCGATCAGTTCCTTGGCGAGGCAGCGCGTGTAATGCACGACCGCGGCCTTCAACGTGGAGTAGACGACCTCGGGCGAGCAGCCGAGGTGGGCTGCCGCCGACGCGATGTTGATGACGGAGCCGCCGCCGCGCTGCTTCATCGGCGGCACGAAGGCCTGGCAGACCAGCATCGTGCCGATCAGATTGTTCTCGGTGAGCACGCGGATGTCGTCCAGTTCGATGTCCAGCGCGTTGTTCGGGTTCGGCTTGCCGCCCTTGGCGCCGATGTCGCCGCCGGCACAATTGACCAGCACATGCACGTCGCCGAGATCGGCCTCGATCTTGCGCTTCATCTCGGCCACCGCCTTCTGGTCGCCAATGTTGCCGGTCACCGAGGTGACCTTCGTGCCATGCCGCTTCAGGCGCTCGACCACTTCGCCGAGATTGGCGAACTCGCCATATTTGGCCGGCGCCGTTTCGTCCATGTCGTGGATCGCTACATTGGCGCCGAGTTCCGCCAGGCGCTCGGCCATCACGCGGCCGAGGCCACGGCCGGAGCCGGTGACGAAGGCGGTCAATCCATCGAGTTCACGTGCCATCATCAGATCTTCTCCATCAAACCAAGGTTGCGCATGTTGGCGGCGCTGCGCCGGATCATGTCGAGCTCATAGGAAACCAGGGAAGCGTCGTCTTCGCGCTCCCAGGGGGTGCGGTAATCGGCATCGTCGGGCAGCCGGTTGCGCTGCGCTGCCGCCAGGCAGGCGGCGAATTCGCGCGCCGACTTCTCGGGATAGCCGTGCCACCAGTCGTCGCTGAAGAAGCGCACATGCCTCGCCTCCAGGGCGCCGGGTTCAAGAACGGCGGTCATGCGATCGTGGTGTTGGCGCAGAATGGCGAACAGCTCGGCAAACGGCACCGCCCCATCGCCGATGGCGCAACGGATCAGCCGGTAGCCTTCCCCAGTGAACTGCACACGGTAATCCTTGAGGTGGACATGGCGGACATAAGGTGCGATCCGCCGTGTAAAATCGAGCGGCGCTTCGCCGACCGGGAATGTGTTGCCGGTATCGAAGGTGACGCCGACACTTTCGCCACCGAGCGCGCAGAAATTGACCAGTTCCTGGCTGGTGAAATCCTGGTGGTTCTCGATCGCGAGGACATAACCTTCGGCATTCGCTCGCGGACCCCATTCCTGCAGTCTCTCTCGGATGATGCCGGCGTACTCGCTCCATTTTTCGCCGGCAGCGTTGCGGTCGCCACACAGAACCGGCGTCAGCGCCGTCCGGATGAGCTTGGCCCGGAGCAGGCGTGCCGCCCGAAATGCGTCGTCGAGCGGTTCGCCCACCAGAAGGCCGCCGCTGACGATCGGCGTGATCCCAAGGCCGGCGAGCCTTTCGCGCAGCGCGATCACCGCGTCGTCGGAAAGCTCGCTCAGCCATGGCACCCAGATCTCCAGCACAAGCGCGCCAAGTTCGGTCGCCAGCGCGATGAAACCTTCGAGCCCCGCTGGCCTCGGATTGGCGCGTGGCGTGCCGCGGCCCTGGAGGCCGAGATGATAGGTCAGGCCGTAGGGGTTCAGGCCAACCTTGAGCATGAAGCGATCCTTTGGTTCGGTCATCGCAGGCCGGCATCCACGGTGATCGACTGTTTGGTGATCATGCGGCTGTCGTCGGCAGCGAGGAACAGCACCGTGCGCGCGATCTCGTCGCCCAGCAGAACCCTAGGGATCAACTGGCGCTGCACGACCTGGTCGACCGAGGCCTGCGTCTTGTACCAAAGCTGCCTTTGCCGGTCGGTGATGACGGCGCCTGGCTCGATGGCGTTGACGCGGATGTTGTCGGGCCCGAACGCCCGCGCCAGCGCGAATGTCAGCCCGATCACGCCAGCCTTGGCCGTCGCATAGGGCGCTATGTCAGCCGCGCCGAAACGCCAGGCGATCGAGGAAAAATTGACGATCGAACCAAAGCCCAATTCCTTCATGTGCGGATGCACGGCCTGGGAGGCAAAGAAGTGGTGCCGCAGGTTCACGTCCTGGGCGTGGTCCCAGTATTCCTGCGTCACCTCGGCGACCGGGTGGCGATTGTCGTCGGCGGCGTTGTTGACCAGCACCGCGACAGGTCCGAGGCGGTCGCGCACCGTGCCGATCGCGGCCTGGAGGGCAGGGATGTCGGTCACGTCGCAGCGCATGAACAGCGGCGTGTGCGATGCCGTAGAGGCGAGTTCGCGCGCAAGTGCGGCGCCGGCCTCCTGCTGCAGATCGAGAAACGCGACGCGCGCGCCATTGGCGGCGAAGGCGCGGACCGTGTCGGCGCCGATGCCCGACGCGCCGCCGGTGATCAGCACGACACGGTCAGCCAGGCTCGGATAGGTGGCAAAGGACAAGGCGAAACTCTTTCAGATCAGGCGTTGGGTCGTCGGGTCGAACAGGCAGGCACGCGCCATGTCGATGCCGAGCGTCACCGTCTCGCCCATGCGTGGCGTGCCGTCGGGGTCGAAACGGCCGGTGATCTCCTTGCCGCCCAGTCGCAGAACGGCCATGGTCTCGGCACCTGTCGGCTCGACCAGTTCGACCACGGCATCGATCTGCGCGATGCCTGGCTTGCGGCGCGCCAGATCGGGATCGAACCGGTAGATGTGCTCCGGCCGGATGCCGAGAATGAGCTGTCGCGGCGTATCGGAGGCAAGCGCCTGGACGATCGGCAGGCTGGCCGTCTTGCCGTCGGCGCTCTGCAGGGCAACAGAAGGGCGACCGCCTTCCTGGCTGAGCTCGGCCGGCAGAAAATTCATCGCCGGCGAACCCATAAAGCCGGCGACGAACATGTTGGCCGGACGGTTGTAGATCGTGGCCGGCTCATCGAATTGCTGGACCTCGCCCTGATGCATCACGGCGATGCGGGACGCCAGCGTCATCGCCTCGACCTGGTCGTGGGTGACGTAGACCGTCGTCTTGCCGACGCGGTTATGCAGCTTCTTGATTTCGGTGCGCATGTCGACGCGCAGCTTGGCGTCGAGATTGGAAAGCGGCTCGTCGAACAGGAACAGTTTGGGATCACGCACCAGCGCCCGGCCCATTGCAACGCGCTGGCGCTGGCCGCCAGAAAGCTGGCCGGGCTTTCGCCCAAGCAGCGGTTCGATCTGCAGGAAAGCGGCGACCCGCTTGACGGCCTCGTCCTGCTGCGGCTTGGGCACGCGGCGGCTTTCCATGCCGAAGGTGATGTTCTCGCGCACCGTCATCGTCGGGTAAAGCGCGTAGGACTGGAACACCATGGCGATGTCGCGGTCCTTCGGCGCAACAGAATTGACCAATCTGCCGTCGATGCGGATCTCGCCGGAGGTAACAGATTCCAGCCCGGCGATCATCGCCAGCAGGGTGGACTTGCCGCAGCCAGACGGCCCGACCAGCGCGATGAACTCGCCGTTCTGCGCCTCGAGATCGATGCCCTTCAGCACCTCGACCGCACCGAAGTTCTTGCGCAGCGATCGGATGGTCAATGTCGACATGCAATGCCCTTCTTCCGGGACGGGACGATCGGCGACATCAGACAGGCTTCGCTCACTTGATCGCGCCTCACTTGATCGCGGCTCACTTGATCGCACCCTGGGTCAGGCCGCGGACGAAATACTTGCCGCCGAAGAGATAGATCAGCAGCGGCGGCAGCGCGCCGATCAGCACGGCGGCGCTCATGACATCGTAGGCGCGCACATTCGTGCCGCTTGCCGTCAGCGCGACCAGCGCGGCGGTGATCGGCTGTTGCTGCCCGGAGGTGAAGACGACACCGAACAGATATTCGTTCCAGATGCCGGTGAACTGCCAGATCACCGTGACGATCAGGATCGGTGAGGAGAGCGGCAGAATGATCTTGCGGAAGATGCGCCAGAAGCCGGCGCCGTCGATGCGCGCCGCCTTGATCAGGTCATCGGGGATGCTGACATAGTAGTTGCGGCAGAACAGGGTGGTGAACGAAATGCCCTGGATGACATGGATGAGGACGAGCCCGTAGACCGAATTGCTGAGGCCCAGATTGCCGAGGATGAACGCCCACGGCATCAACGAAATCTGGCCCGGAATGAAGACGCCGAGCAGCATGCAGGTGAACAGCGCTTCCGAACCCCTGAAACGCCATTTCGACAGGATGTAGCCGTTCATCGCGCCGACCGCTGTCGAGATGATCGTCGCCGGGATGGTCATTTTCAGAGAGTTGTAGAAGTTGCGCTGCATGCCCTCGCAGGTGCCGCCGATGCAATAGGTGCTCCAGGCCTGGCCCCAGGCGTCGAGGCGGAAGCTGCGTGGCAGCGAGATCAGCCCGTTGCGCGCGATCTCTTGCTGATCGCGGAATGAATTCAGCACCACGACCAGCAACGGGACCAGGTAGATCGCAGCGAAGATGACCAGCAGCCCATAGATGACGAAACGGGTGAGGAAATGACGGCGCGCCGCAACCGTGGCAGCGCGACGATCGAGCGACTGGTCCAGCGCTGCGTCAGCCATGGCCGGCTTCCTTGCGCCGCCGCCAGACCACCCAGAACGAATAGGGCACCAGCACCACGGCAAGAGCGGCAAGCATCATGATGGCGGCAGCTGCACCTTCGCCGATCTGGCCGCGTTGGAACATCAGGTCATAGACGTAGATGGCGGGGAAGGTGGTCGAGATTCCCGGACCGCCTTTGGTGAGGGCCGCCACGAGGTCGAAGGTCTTGATGGCGAACTGGATCTGGATGACGGCGACCGCCAGGAAGATCGGCGCAATCGTTGGCAGAAGCACTTTGCGATAGATGCGGAATGTCGATGCGCCGTCTATCTGCGCCGCCTTGATGAGGTCCTGATCCACCGAGCGCAGACCGGCGAGGAACAGCGCCATGGCGAAGCCCGAGGCCTGCCAGACACCGGTGATGATCACTGCGTAGATCGCATAGTGCCGGTCGCTGGCGAGTGCGAAACTGAAGCTCGTCCAGCCGAAACCACGCACCAGCGCCTGGATGCCGTCGACCGGGTTGTAGAGCCAGCTCCAGACCGTGCCGGTGACGATGAAGGAGACGGCCAGCGGATAGAGGAAGATCGTGCGCCAGGCCGCTTCGCCGCGCACGCGCTGGTCGATCAGGATCGCCAGCAGCAATCCCACGGCCATCGAGCCGACAATGTAGAAACCGCTGAACAAGAACAGGTTGTTGTAGGCGATGTTCCAGCGCCGGTTCGCCCACAGCGACGCGTAGTTGTCCAGGCCGACGAAGCCGTAGGTCGGCAGCAGCGAGGAGTTCGAGAGCGAGATGTAGAGCGTCCAGCCGGTGAACACGAAGACGTAGACGAAGCTCGCCACCAGGGAAGGGCCGAGCACCAGCAGGGGCATTGCGGAGCCCAGCCGCTCGCGCCAGGGGCGGGCGGGCGCCGGGACCGACAGGATCAGGTCGTGATTTGACATTCAGGGCGCGGAACTTGGATGGAGGAAGGCCGGGTGCGGAGACATTGCGCCCGGCCGTTTCCCGTCTACTTCTGTGCTTCGGCCGCGTCGGCCATCGCATTGGCGCCGTCCTCGGCCGACATGTCGGGCGTGGCCACGAACTCGGTGATGGAGTCCATGATCGCCCCGCGCATCTTCTGCGGGATGGTCATGTTGTGGGCCATCGAGCGCACCAGCGTGCCTTCCTTGATCGACGCCTGCAGATCCTTCTGCGAGAGCTGCTGGCACGGATTGAAGCCCTTCGACAGATCGATATCCAGGCGTGAGGGGATTGAGCCCTTGGCCTGGTTGAAGACCGTCTGGAACTCGGGCGACAGGATCAGGCTGGCAAGCAGCTTCTGGCCGTCGATGTAATCCTGGTCCTTCTGCTTGAAGAACACGACCGAGTCCGAGTTGAGGATGAAGCCGGGTTTGCCCCAATCGGTCGGCGCCTGGGCGCAGACATAGTCGGTGCCTTCCTTGAAGCCGGCGGCGGTCAAAAGGCCGATCGTCCAGTCGCCCATGATGTGGAACGCCGCGTCGCCCTTGCCGACGAGCGCCGACATCGAATCCCAGTCACGGCCAACCATGCCCGGATCCATGTACTTGCTCGTCATCAGCCGCATCTGCTCGAAGGCCTTGACCATCCCCGGGCTGCGCATGGATTCGACATCGCCTTCGACGAAGGCCTTGCGATAGAGATCGATGTCCTGGCCGTAGAGCACGACCTCGAACACCGTCGAATCCGTCCAGTCGGCGGTCGAATGCGAGATGCAGATCTTGCCTGAGGCGACGATCTTGTCGCAGGCCGCATTGAACTCGGCCCAGGTCTTCGGCATTTCCGCCACGCCGGCGGCCTGCATGACCTTCGGCGAGGCCCAGAGCCAGTTGATGCGGTGGATGTTCATGGGTGCGGCGACCCATTTGCCGGTTGGCTTCATCACCGGCAGCAATTCCGGCGCGACCACTTTCTCCCATCCTTCCGAGGCTGCCAGCTCGTCGAGATCGGCGGTCATGCCGGTCTCGTTCCACTCGGCGATTTCCGGGCCTTTGAGCTGCACGGCAGGCGGGGCATTGCCGGCGATCACGTCGGCACGCAGCTTGGCCAGCGTATTGGCCGTGTGACCGGCGATCGAGGTCTGTTCCCATTTGCCGCCCTTGGCGGTGAACATCTCGCCGAGCTTTGCGATCGCCTGCGCGTCCGATCCGGTCGCCCATTGGTGCAAAAGGTTCGTCTTGGGTTCGGCGAAGGCTGCCCCGGCGACAAAGGTGCAGGCAGCAGCAGCGGCCGCAAGCGCGGTCATGACGGACTTCATGGTTTCACTCCCATATAAAGTTGCACGGTTCGTATCGACCGCTTATGGCCGCGGTTTGAGGCCGCCGCCGGCGAGATGCGTTAATCTCGAGTTCTTTCCAAGATGACATATTGGAGCTATCAGTCAACGATGTTTATGTTGATCCATGACAAAACCTTCGCTTAGAGCCTGGCTGGTCGACAGACCGTCCGCGTCGCCGGAGAGCATGATCGTGCGCTGCCTGAGCGAGCGCGGCGTACTCTCGGCGTCGCAGATCGCACGCGTCACCGGTCTGGCGCGCTCGACGGTCTCAACCGCGCTCAACGGCTTGAGAAAGTCGGGGATGGTGATCGAAGCCCCGATCAGCAGCGATGGCATCAGAGGTATTGGCAGGCCAGCCGCGGCCGTGACGCTCAATCCGACAGCAGGCACCTGTGTCGGAATTCACCTGGCTCTTCAGCAGATACGGCTCATCGTCGCCGATGTCTCGCATTCCGTCATTGCCGAACAAACTATATCAATGCCCCTGGACTACCAGCCGCAACAGGCGGCCCAGATGGTCAAATCGGCAATTGCCCAATCTTACGCGGAAAACGGTTTGCCGGTGGCGGGGCTCCTGGGGGTTGGGGTTTCCGTCTCCGGCCCTGTCAGTCGCGATGGAGTGGTGCTGCGCGCGAGCATGGTTCCAACATGGGCCGGCGTCAACATACGCGACGTGTTCGGGCCCGTCCTGGAACAGCCGATTTTCGCCGACAACGAGAGCAACTGCTCGGCCATTGCGGAGCTGATGTGGGGTGCGGCCGTCGGCCAGGACGATTTCGTTCTGTTCAAGATCGATCTGGGTGTCGGCGGGGCCATTGTCCAGCATGGCCGGCTGGTGACGGGCATCGCCGGCGGCGCCGGCGAATTCGGGCACATCAGCATCGATCCCGGTGGCGATCTTTGCCGGTGCGGCAATCGCGGATGCCTGGAGCTCTATGCGAGTTTTGCCCGGCCGCTGGAACAGATTTCGCGTGTCGTGGGGCGGCAAGTCACTATGGACGATGTCATCACCATGGCCGAGCAGGGCGACGTCAGGGCACTGCGGATGATCGAGGATACCGCCGAGATCGCCGGCCGGGGTCTCGGCCTGATCGGCTCGGTGCTCAATCCGCCGCTTATCATCATCGGCGGCCACATGGCTTTGGCTGGCGACATTCTGCTGACGCCGCTGATCGCCTCCTATGAACGCCACACGCTCATCAAGTCCCGCGATATCGCTCCGGCCCTGCGCACACGCATCATCGTCGGCAAGCACACCGAAAACGATTCGCTGCTGGGCGCGGTCGGCCTCGTGCTGCGACACCAGACGAAGGAACTGTCGCTCGGCTGATCGTCAGCATCAGGCCGGGTGCGGTGCTCTTCAAATCAATTGCACGTATCGGCCGCCTTGAGCGCTTCGGCGCGGGAAGGTTGCTGCAAATCCGCGATCCGTCGAACAGCGGCGTAAAACCTTGGATAATCGCCCGAACACAAGTCGAACAAGCGAAGAAAGGCCGGAACCTGTTCACCGTAGACAGAAGTCGCGGCGAGCTTTGCGTTGTTGATCGGGGCAGCGAACCAGGCATCGTATCCCCGGTATCCTGCCCAGCGTTTGTCGCGCATCTGCCGGTAGCGCATCCGCAGCCTGTCGATCGTGGCTGTTTTGGCAGCCGCCATCCGCTCCGGCGTGCGGGGACTTGCATAGACCTGCCTTAACTCGTCGCGCGTTTTCGACACCAGTCCCAGAAAATCGGCGCTGCGCTTGCGATCGGTTTCGTAGCGGCGCAATCCGGCCCGATCGCCGGCGGCGCGGAGCCACTCCCTGACGCCGGTGGTTTCGACGGCAACGGCGAACGCCTCGTTGAATGCGGAATCGCCATCCACATAGAGCCGCTGATGCGCCAGCTCATGAAAAACAAGGCTTGCCAGATAGGTGTCATCCTGACGCAGCATGGTGCTTAGCAGCGGGTCACTGGACCAGCCCAGCGTGGAATAGGCGGTGACGCCCGAGACATACACGTCCAGCCCCTGTTTATGAAGCTCGACAGCGCTCTCGGTCGCCGATTTCCGCGAGAAGTAACCCCGGTACGGAACGCAGCCGAAGACCGGAAAGCACCATGTTATGGGCGCCAGCGAGAATTGCGGCGCGGCAAAAACCGCCCAGGTCACGGCGTCGCGATGGATATCGACATAGCTGCGGTAGCTGCTGTTGTCGGGCAGCGCCAGCTCATCTGTCGCAAACCGTCTTATGGTGCTCGCCGACGTCAGCTTGGTGCGCAAGGCGTCAGGCGTCGAAGGATCATGAATGAGTTTCCCGACATTCCTGCGCGCGACCATGATCTGTACATGGCCCTCCAGCGACTGCGCGTAATAGGAAATGCTTGTGCAGCCGGTCACCCCGGACGCCATGATCGCCGCGGCAAGCATCCGAAGAACGCGCTTCACTGTGTGCCCACCCTTGCCCGTCCCCATGCAGCGATGTCTCGATCCCTCATTTCTCAAACAGGCGCGCCGATCTTCGTCAAGAGCTGCGCGGCTGCGGGTCGGACTTTCGACTTTGGCTGGGTTGGCAATGCGGCCATTCGCCTTCGATGGACGCAAGTCCACCGGTATCGGCGGAGCCGCGAATCTGTGTTAAGCCGCGCTCAACCAACCAAAGGACGACAGCTGTGAGCGAACCCACCGTGGCCCAGGCGACCGAGAGCATCTATGCCTCGCTTCGGGCGGACAATGCCGACATCGACGCCCATATCGCGACGCTCAAGGCGGCGCTGGCTCGAGAAGGAATAAAACAGGCGGTGTTCGATCCGACCAAATTGGCGCAGAACAACCGCCAGGGCCGCAAGTTGATGCAGGCTTATTTTCGGCAGCGCGGCGTGAGCGTAAGTTTTTCGGACTAGCAGAGCCGCGCGCGTCGACTAGCTGCCGGCCATAGCCCAGACCGGAAACTCCCGCAGTATTGCCTTGTAATTGGTGAAGCGCTGCTTATCGAATAATATTGAGCGCAATATTGCAGTTGCCGCCGCCGCCATTTGAAATGGCCTGGCCCCAAACGTCCGTTGCTGAATCGGCGCGGGCAATCGGCTGCCTCACGAATCAACTTAAGTCAAGAGATACCGACTTGCGAGCCGGGTATTTTGCTGACATGCTCTGTTTTTTATGGGGTTTTGCACCTTGGCAGGTGCTCAAATGGAAGGGCAAAAGCATGGCAAAGGAATCTACGAATACCGCTTCTTCGGAAAAGAAGGCGGACGCAAATCTGATAGGTAACGCAGAAGGAAACGGGCTGAACTTCCTGGGAGTCCAGGCTCGCGAAAACGGGGGCCCCGCCGACGCTGTAGGTGTCGACAAGATACGTGACCTGCTGTTCGGCAACCAGATGCAGGACTATGACCGCCGCTTTTCCAAGCTTGAGGAACGCGTCTTGCAGCGCTTCAAGGATGTCGAATCCGAAGCCAAGCGCAATCTTGAGATGTACGAGTCGAACGCAAAGAAGCAGATCGATTCGCTTGCGGGGCAGTTGCGGACCGAAAAAGATTCGCGAGCCGACGCCGACAAGGAGATTGACCGGAATCTTCGCGAGCAAAACCAGGCACTTGAAAAGCAGGTGCGCGCCTTGTCGGATCAACTGAGCGCGCTTGAGCGCGACGTTTCGGACCGGATAAATCGAAACGATCATTCGCTGCGTGAGGAAATCAAGCAGAAGAATGAAGGCGTTCAGATGCTGATCGAGAAAATGTTTGCCGATCTCAGCAACGTCAAGACCGACCGAAATCTTTTGGCTGGCCTGTTTGTCGAGGTTGCAAAAGCTCTGAATCAGGATCCGGTCGGCAGCAAGGGCAACTCGGACCGTAGCTGGAAAGTGAGTTGATGGGACCTTGACGTCAACCGTCGACCCATTCAACCTACCGAAAAGAACAGCCTCGAACGATACAGAGATTGATCGCGAGGCTCTGGCTCGTCTTTTGATCGAAATTGCCCGGAACGTTGATCCGGACTACCGTGCGCGTTTCGAGGCAGTTCCAACCGCCGATCCTCGCATGGAAACGCTGCGCCAGTTGCTGGTCAGCCGCGAAATTTCGGAGCTTTCACGAGTCACGCATCTGCTCGACGAACCCGAGCAGCTTGCGGCAGCAGTGGGCGACGTTCTTCCCAGTGCGACAGCGCGAGCGTCTCATGCGCAACTCGGCGAGGCGCTTGCGCCAGCTGTCGAAAGGGCTGTGCAGCGGTCGATCCAGAGAAGCCCGCGCACGCTGACGGATATATTATACCCGGTGTTTCTGCCGGCAATTCGCAAGTCGATCGGGGAAAAGATCGACCAGACCTTTCAGTCGCTGAATGAAACTTTAAGGCATATATTTACCTGGCATGGGCTCAAGTGGAGATTTGAGGCCTGGAGAACGGGCGCTAGTTTCTCGCAAGTTGTTCTGAAGCATTCTCTTGTCTATCGTATAGAGCATGCCTTTCTCATTCATCGCAATTCCGGGCTTTTGATAGCGCATGTGACGGCCGATAATGCGACGAGCGAAGATCCTCAGCTCATCTCTTCGATGCTTAGTGCAATTCAGGATTTTGTGAAGGACTCGTTTAACGAGAAAGAACAGAGCGGCCTGGACACCATTCGTTTCGGCGACCTTCGACTCTGGTCGGAAGTTGGACCGTTTGCGACCCTGGTTTCGGTGATCCGGGGAAATCCGCCGGAGGAATTGCATGACATAATTCGCGATGTATTGCTTCGCATCCATGAGGAATCCTCACAGGCTTTAGAGCAGTTTGACGGCGACGGTTCGCAGTTGGTCGGCGTAGAGACGCAGTTGCAGACCTGCGTCGAGCTCAAGCAGGAGGAATCAAACGAGGGATTTCCGTGGCTGGTGGCGGCCGTGGCCCTGCTGCTTTTGAGTCTGGCAGGCGGTTGGTACTTTCTTTCCTGGCAATCAGCGCAGCGCTGGCAGGCTTATGTATCGCTCTGGCAGGCTTACGTGTCGCAACTGGAGGCCCAGCCGGGCATCATCGTTGCCGAACAACAAGTACGCGATGGCCAATTCTATATTGCCGGCCTGAGAGACCCGCTTGCCGCCGACCCGCAGTCGCTGTTGTCCGGAACGGAGGTCGATCCCGCCCAGGTTCATTCGCAGTGGCAATTCTATCAGAGCCTCGAGCCGGAGTTCGTGTTGAAGCGGCTGACGGCGTCGCTGGCTCCGCCGGATTCAGTACGACTTTCGGTCGTCAATGATCGCATCGTTGCCGAGGGTGACGCTCCCGACACGTGGATCAACCGGGCGCGCGCAGCGGCCCAGCAGCTTTCGGCAGGCGGGCCGGTCTTCGATATCTCGGGGGTTCGTGACGTAAGCCCCGAAGTACGCGAGGCGGAGCGCTGGCAGGCCTATGTGTCTCGACTGGAGACCCAGCCGGGCATCATCGTTGCAGAACAAAAGATAAGCGGCGGCCAATTCTATATTGCCGGCCTGAGAGATCCGCTTGGCGCCGACCCGCAGTCGTTGTTGTCTGGAACGCAGGTCGATCCCGCCCGGGTTCATTCGCAATGGCAATTCTATCAGAGCCTTGAGCCGGAGTTCGTGTTGAAGCGGCTGACGGCGTCGCTGTATCCGCCCGATACAGTGCGACTTTCGATCGTCAATAATCGCATCGTTGCCGAGGGTGAGGCCCCCGACAGCTGGATAGACCGGGCGCGTGCGGCGGCCCGACAGCTTTCGGCCGGCGGACCGGAATTCGACATCTCCAAGGTTCGCGATGTGAGCCCCGAAGCACGCGCGGCGGAGCACTGGCAGTACTATGTGTCGCGACTTGAGGCCCAACCGGGAATCATCGTCGCCCAACAAACGGCGAGGGGCGGACATTTCTACATTTCCGGCCTGAGAGACCCGCTAGCCGCCGACCCGCAGTCGCTGTTGTCCGGAACGCAGGTCGATCCCGCCCGCGTTCATTCGCAGTGGCAATTCTATCAGAGCCTTGATCCGAAGTTCGTGGTGAAGCGGCTGACGGCGTCGCTGAGCCCGCCGAAATCGGTTCAGCTTTCGATCGTCCAGGGTCGCATCGTTGCCGTGGGTGAGGCTCCTGCCGGCTGGATCAACCGGGCGCAGGCCGCCGCCGAACAGCTTTCGGCGGACGGAGTGGTTCTGGATGTCTCGCAGCTGCGTGAGATGAACCTTGCAGAACTTAATTATTTGCGAGAGGCCATCCAGACGACCGATATCTTCTTCTCTTCCGGCAAGGTTGTGCCGGGGCCAGAGCAGACGCCGGTCCTCGACCGATTGGCGGATCAAATAAAGGAATTCGCCGATAAAGCCCGCAAGTCAGGCGTAACTGCGCGGTTCATGTTGACCGGCCATTCGGACACCACGGGTCGTGAGACGGCCAACGCGTCGATCAGCGCCGCCCGCGCCGAGACAGTTCGTGCGCTTCTCAACAAGCGCGGCGTCGCTCCGGAACTGCTGCTGGTTCGGGGCGCGGGCACCTTTGAGCCGCTGGTGCCTGAAAATAGTCAAGCTGGGAGCTCCACCAATCGCCGGGTTTCGATTACTGTAAACCTGGACTAGCGGAGCCCACGAATGTTGCAAAAAAAGATCTGCATGCTGGGCGGCTTCGCTGTCGGGAAGACGAGCCTGGTTCGCAGGTTCGTGCAAAGCATCTTTTCAGAAACCTACCTGACCACGGTGGGCGTGAAAATCGACAAGAAGAGTGTCGAACTCCCGGGCAAAACCGTGGATCTGATTTTGTGGGATTTGGCCGGCGAAGACGATATCGGCTCATTCCGCGTCAGCTATGTTCGAGGTGCAACCGGGCTCGTGCTTGTCGTCGATGGAACCCGCGCCGCAACCCTTGCCGTGGCGGTCACGCTGCGCGAACGGGTCGAGGCCGAATTCGGCGCTATGCCGTTTGTATTGCTGATCAACAAATCCGATCTGGCCGATCGATGGGAAATATCGGATAGTGAGATTGACGAACTGAGGCAGCGTGGATGGCAAATCTATCTGACAAGTGCGCTCACGGGTGAGCACGTTGATGATGCGTTTCATCAACTTGCTTCGATGGTCACAAAATAGACCATGCATGGATTGCCAAAAGAAGTCGGAAATTGGATTTTCAATTTCTTCTACAATGGGCACGCTGTCGCATATGTAAAAATCGACGCCCTGCTGTGCGTAGCTGCCAAGGGCGGTAATGTCGAACATCACGGGCTCTCATCGCTTCGCATCGGCAAGCCTGTTGCCGAGCAGCTTGAATTCATGGAAGGGCTGCTGCCTTGCCCGGAGCTTCCGTTTCATATTCCCATGATCGAACTGCCCAGCGGGCGTGTCGCGGACCTTCATTTTTTTGCTGACGATGACTGCGTGTGGCTGGTCTTTCTTGACGCCTCCGCCGAACGCGCCAACAGGCAGCGGCTTCAGCAGAAGGCTTATGAAATGACGCTCCTGCAAGAGAGGGAGCGTCAACTCAACGAGAAACTGCAAGCGGCGAACGAGGCGTTGAGGAAGAGCCAGGAGGGATTGGCGCGTGAATACCAGCGCGCCGAAGCCCTGCTCCTCAACATTCTTCCGGCGTCGATCGCGGAACGGTTGAAAGCGCACAAGAAAATTGCTGACAACCACGCAGAGGTGAGTGTGCTTTTTGCCGACATCGTCGGCTTTACGGAACGAGCGCGGACCGTCGGTGCCGTGACGACGCTCGCTATTTTGAACTACTTCTTCAAGGCGGCAGATCGGCTCTCTGAACGATATGGCTGCGAAAAGATCAAGACAATCGGCGATTGTGTGATGGTGGTCGCTGGCCTGCCCACCGCGCGATCCGATCATGCAAAAGCCCTCGCGCAGTATGCCGTTGAGTTGCGCAAGGCGGTTAAGCGCGAACGCTTCGCAGGAGAACCGATAAGGCTCAGAATTGGAATTCACTCCGGACCAATCGTCGCCGGCGTCATAGGCAAGAGGCGGTTCGCCTATGACCTGTGGGGTGAGACCGTTAACCTCGCCTCACGCATTCAAACGTCCGCGGAGCCCGATGAAATCCGTATTTCTGATGCAACGCACCAACTGCTCGGACCAAAATTTGCTTGCGACCCACTCGGGGAAACGGAATTGCGTGGGGCAGGTCGTGTGCGAATGTGGCGGCTCCCGGCCTGATTTAACCGCTTGGCAGTGACGATCCTAGGGCCCATTGCGTCTCAAGCCAGCCCGGCCGCGCCGTCCGCCAGCATTTGCCCCGATAAGTCGAACGCAGCTTGTATGATTCAAGGCTAATATATGCTATCCCTGCGTCATGCGCGGACTGCTGGCACTTGGTATGCTGGTATGGGCGGCTACACCAGCAGCCGCAGGTGAGCAATTGTTCGACTCCGTCGCCGCTGGCGACAAGGGCGCCGTGGAGCAAGCCCTGGCAGGCGGTGCAGACGTCGACAGCCGGGCACGCGACCAGGCAACCCTCCTCATCGCTGCAGCGCTCGACAACCAGCCGGAAATCGCCGAATTTCTGGTGGGCAAGGGCGCCGACGTCATGGCGCGCAACTCGGGCGGCTTCACCCCGCTTCATGCGGCGGCCTACTCGGGCAGCCTGCAGATCGCCAAGCTGCTGGTGGAAAAAGGCGCGGTGCTCGATGATACCGCCAACAAGGCGGGTGCTACGCCGTTGTTGGTGGCCGGCGAGGAAAACCACGTTGAACTGGCCGAATTCCTTATAGCGAAAGGTGCGGATGTGAATCATCCCGAGGGGCATGGCTACATGCCGATAACGCGCGCATTCTGGAAGGGCAACACGGATATCATACGACTTTTCAAACGCCATGGTGCTACCTGCCAAGCCAAAATCCTTGGCGAGGCGAACGCGGCGAAGTGCGCCGAGATCCACGATTAACGGAGGATGCAGATGAGCACGATGATCAAGTCACGACTGGTTCGGAATTTGGGGGCGGCTGGCCTGGTCGCGGTAGCTGCGGTCGTCGGCGCGGGATCGGCCTGGGCCGACGATTCGGTAAACACCGGCTATTTCGGCGGTGTGGCGATCATGGGCTACGACACGGTCGCTTACTTCACTGACGGCAAGGCCGTGAAGGGCTCTGAAGAGTTCACTTATGACTGGCTGGGGACACCCTGGCATTTCGCCAGCAAGAAACACCAGGAAATGTTCATGAGCGAACCGGTCAAGTACGCTCCTCAATATGGCGGCTACTGTGCTGGCGAAGTCGTGGGCGGAGGGGTCACGGTCAATGTCGATCCGGAAGCATTCAAGATTATCGACGGCAAACTCTACCTGATCTACGACGTCGGCAATGCGGAAAAATTCGCCGAGCATGCAGCTGAAGAAATACCGAAAGCCGATGCAAACTGGCCGAAGGTCGCGGCCAATTTGGAACTCGACAAGTATCACTGAGACCAGGTTCGCCTACCGGACCACCGTGAAGTGAAACACCTTGCTTGTATTGGCATAGGAGTAGCCTTTGCCGGCTGCGTCGTTGCGTCTGTAGACGGGACCGCAGTCTGGGCGCCCGAACAGGTTCTCGCTCTGCTCGCACAAGAGATCGCCATCGACGTAGACGGTCTCGGTGACCAGCCGCGTCGTCGTGCGGAAGGCCGCCTTGCCGTCGCTCCCGATCTGAAGGAAGGCTGGTTGCAGACCGGGTTCGATCTGGCCTTGCAATGTATGGCCAATGACGAGGGACGCGATCTCAGCACCCTTCAACTGGTCGTGCTCGTCCGGGGTAAAGCCATAGCGCCATTGGGGTAGGCCTGCCTGGCGCAGTGCGTTGACGAGGATCGCCAGATCCTGCGGGTTCCGGAAATGTGCATGAGTCATCTGCCACCCAGCCAAAGAGTCCACGTAGCTGGACCCTGCTACGAGGCGGAGCCCAACTGCGATTTCGGCTTTGGCATCCGGTAGACGGCCGCCGCGGACATACGCGGCAGCGAGTGTAAACCGAAAGTTGCCAACCGTGGACGCATCGTCGCGGCTGCGTTCGAGAATCTCGATCGCTTTATCGACATTCCCCTGAAGAAGAAAAACCAACCCGGCAGTTTCCCTGTTGATGGCGGAGAGGTCGGGGTCGAGCCTGAGCGCTGTCTCGACCGCTGCGGCTGCCTCGGCATAATTGCCGGCGCATAACTGAACATATCCAAGGGCTGCTTGCGCCTCTGCATCGCCCGGACCGATTGAAACAGCCTTCTTGGCAGAGGCAATCGCGTCTTCGTAGCGGCGATTCACGACCTGCATGATACCGAGAATTGCATAGGGCGATGAAAGGTCCGGTTCGAGTTCCAAAGCTCGGCTCGCCTTCTCATAGGCTCGCTTGCGCGCGGGCGCGCTCTGGATGATGTCGTTGAAGGCTTCGCGCCAGATATAGACTGTCGTGCGCGCGTCGGCCGCAAAGGCTTCGGCAAAGGCGGGGTCGAGCCCCTCCGCCTTGTCGTAGAGCGTGAGCGCCTCCCGCAGCCCGGCCAGCAGGCCGCTGCGTGACGCCGTCTCGGCTTGTAGATAGTAGTCGTAGGCCTCGAGATTCTTCGTCGGCGGGCGCGCCATGCGCTCGCTTTCCGCTGCCGAAGCCCGGATGCCGAGCGCTTTGGCGATCTCCCCGCTCATCTCGTCCTGGACGGCAAACACGCCGGCCATGCCACGGTCGAACCGGTTGGCCCACAGGTTGTCGCCCGTTGCCGTATCGATGAGCTGGACGTTGAGGCGGATCTGCTCGCCGGTGCGGCGGACGCTGCCCTCGACGACGTAGCGAACGCCAAGGTCGCGCGCGACGTCGGCCAGCGCTGCAGGCTTGTTCTTGTAGGCGAAGACGGAATTGCGGGCGATGACGTCGAGACCGGAAAGCTTGGTGAGGTCGGTGATCAAATCCTCGGTGATGCCGTCAGCGAAATAGTCCTGGCCTGGATCGCCGCCGAGGTTTGTAAACGGTAGCACGGCAACCGATGGTCGTTCGGCTAGGGAAGATGTCCTCGATTGCCACACAAACAATCCTGCAAGGAGCACGACGAGCAGGACCGCGATTCCTGCCACCCCGATCGCCCGGGGGGATACCGGCCGGCGAACTGCCACCTTGATTTTCCCTGCGGCTGCGGGATCGAGCAGCAGCTGATAGGCGCGAATCGGATCGGCGATGTTCTTGAGGCGCTGCTCGCCAAGACTGGCAAAGCCGACATCAACCTTGTGCAGCGCGTGATCGAATGCCGTGCCCGAGATACATACACCCCCAGGCTCGGCCATAGCCTCAAGGCGCGCGGCGATGTTGACGCCATCGCCGTAGATGTCATTTTCCTCGACGATGACGTCGCCGAGATTGACGCCGATGCGAAACCGGATATGGCGGCCATCAGCGGTGCCCTTGTTGCGATCGGCCATCCGGCGCTGGATCATGACAGCGCACTGGATGGCATCGACGACGCTGGCGAACTCGACCAGCGCTCCATCGCCCATGAGCTTGATAATGCGACCGTGGAATTCCTTGATCGCGGGATCGACCAATTCGCGACGGCAGCCCTTCAATCGTTCGAGCGTGCCTACCTCGTCCTCGCCCATGAGGCGGCTGTATCCGACCACATCGGCAGCAAGGATTGCGGTAAGCCTTCGCTCCATGTCTGCCTGCGCCCTCCCGGTCGATCACGCGGCTTCGCTGCAGCCTATTCCAGTCCCGCGTCGGACGCGAGCGTAAGCAGCCGCTTTCACCGAGACGCGTGCATCTACTGAACCACCGTGAAGTGGAACACCTTGCTCGAGTTGACGAAGGAATAGCCGCCGCCTCCATCGTCACGGCGTTTGTAGACGGGTCCGCAGTCGGGGCGCCCGAACATATTCTCGCTCAACTCGCACAAAAGGTCGCCATCGACACGGATGGTCTCGGTGACCAGCCGCGTCGTCGAGCGGAAGGCTGCCTTGCCGTCGCTCCCGATCTGGAGGAAGGCCGGTTGGAGACCGGGTTCAAGCTGACCCTGCAGCGTGTGGCCCAGCACCAGCGAGGCGATCTCCTCGCCCTTCAAGCGGTTGTGCTCGTCGCCGGTGAAGCCGAACGGCCATTCGGGCAAGCCCGCCTGCTGCAACGCATCGATGATGAGAGCCAAATCCTGCGGGTTACGGTATTGCGCACCGTTGAGCCGAAATGCGGACAATGAATCGAACCCCGATACCGACATGGAGCGTAGCCCCTCGGCGACCGCCACCCTCGCATCCTGCAAGCGGCCGGCGCGGGCGTAAGCGGCACCAAGCGTGATCGTGAAATCTCCGACTGACGGCGCATCTTCGTGGGTGCGTTCGAGCGCCTCGATCGCCTTGTCGTTGCTACCTTGAATGAGAAAGACCAGACCGGCAATTTGCCGGTTGATGGGTGAAAGGTTGGGATCGAGCCTGAGCGCGGTCTCGACCGCCGCGGCTGCTTCGGCATGATTGCCGGCGAACAGTTGCACGTATCCTAGAGCTATTTGCGTCTCCGCATCGCCGGGGCCGAGTGCGACGGCTCGTTCGGCCGAAGCGATGGCTTCCTCGTAGCGGCGATCCACGACCTGCATGATGCCAAGAATCGCATAAGGCGACGAAAGGCCTGGGTCGAGTTGCAGCGCGCGGCTTGCCCTCTCATAGGCGCGTTTGCGCGCGGGCGCGCTCTGCATGATGTCGTTGAACGATTCGCGCCAGATATAGACTGTTGTGCTTGCATCAGCCGCGAAGGCTTCTGCGAAAGCGGGGTCGAGCTCCTCCGCCTTGTCGTAGAGCGTGAGCGCCTCCCGCAGCCCGTCGCGCCGGCCGGTCCGTGCTGTCTGCTCGGCCCGAAGGTAGAAGTCGTAGGCTTCGAGGTTTTCGGTCGGCGGGCGCGCCATGCGCTCGCTTTCCGCTGCCGAAGCCCGGATACCGAGCGCTTTGGCGATCTCCCCGCTCATCTCGTCCTGGACGCTGAACACTCCAGCCATGCCGCGGTCGAACCGATTGGCCCACAGATTATCGCCGCTTGTTGTGTCGATGAGCTGGGCATTGACGCGGATTTGCTCGCCTGTGCGGCGGACGCTCCCCTCGACGACGTAGCGAACGCCAAGGTCGCGCGCGACGTCCGCCAGCGCTGCAGGCTTGTTCTTGTAGGCAAATACCGAGTTGCGCGCGATGACGTCCAGACCGGAAAGTTTGGTGAGGTCGGTGATCAAATCCTCGGTGATGCCGTCAGCGAAATAGTCCTGGCCTGGATCGCCGCCGAGGTTTGCAAACGGCAGCACGGCAACCGATGGCCGCGATGGCACCGAGAACTTGTGCCACGCAAAAAAGCCTGCAAGCACGGCGAATGCCAGAGCCGCGACACTTGCCAGGAACATGACGCGCGGACCCGGCCGGTGTGGCGCGGCCGTGACCTTTCCCGATGCTGCGGGATCGAGCAGCAGCTGATACGCGCGAACCGGATCGGCGATGTTCTTGAGGCGCTGCTCGCCAAGACTGGTAAAACCGACGTCCACCTTGTGGACCGCGTGATCGAATGCCGTGCCCGAGATACATACACCCCCAGGCTCGGCCATAGCCTCGAGGCGCGCGGCAATATTCACGCCATCGCCGTAGATGTCATTTTCCTCGACGATGACGTCGCCGAGATTGACGCCGATGCGAAACTGGATATGGCGGCCATCAGCGGTGCCCTTGTTGCGATCGGCCATCCGGCGTTGGATCATGGCAGCGCACTGGACGGCATCGACGACGCTCGCGAATTCGACCAGCGCCCCATCGCCCATGAGCTTGATAATGCGACCGTGGAATTCCTTGATCGCGGGGTCGACCAATTCGCGACGGCAACCCTTCAATCGTTCGAGCGTGCCTACCTCGTCCTCGCCCATGAGGCGGCTGTATCCCACCACATCGGCAGCAAGGATTGCGGTAAGCCTTCGCTCCATATGCGGGTGTCCCGCCTCCCTAGTCAAAGCTTCGCCGACGAGCGTATTCTAGTACTTCTTTGATTGCGAGCATGCTCGGCCCCTGGGGCAGCGGTCAAAGCAACCATACCCCCTGGCCACTTACTTTGCGTTCAGCTCCACCATGTAAGGCTTCGCACTCTCAGGGGACCGTACGCCAATGCTGCACAATTACGACATCGACCGGCGGCTCCCGGCCTGATTTACCGGTTGGTAGTGCCGACACTGGAGCCCATTGCGTCTCAAGCTGGCCAAACATCATGGTTTCGAATGTTCGCATGAGCTGCGGACTGTCCATTAAGGTTGCCGCGTCCCCCAAGCTGCCCGCCCGCTTGCGGCCCAAAATACTGCAGGGCGGCAATGCGCCGCGTTCGCGACGTTCAGATTGCGATCCGGCCCTGCCTGAAAGCTCTCCGCTGCGGTCCGTCGCGCAATACAATGGGTCGAAATGCATATGGGTTCGCCCCCCAATGCTTTCACAAGGAAATCAGCCATTTGTTGCCTGGCTGCCATTCCGTTAAAGGCAGTTCGCAGTCAGAGGGAGACCGATAGACCCCCGTCGACCGCCAAAACATGTCCGTTGACGTAGGCGGCAGCGTCGGACGCGAGAAACACCACGGCTCCGCTGAGTTCCTCAGGTTGAGCCCAGCGGCCAGCAGGGGTTCGCGCCTCAACCCATTTGGTAAAGGCCTCGTCGTTAATGAGCGCGGTATTGAGCTCGGTGGCGAAATAGCCAGGGGCGATCGCGTTGATGGTGATGCCGTGACGCCCCATCTCAGCGGCAGTGGAGCGCGTCAGTCCATGCAGGCCCGCCTTTGCCGCCACATAGGCGTGAATGGTGGGACGGCCAAGGATCGCCGCAACCGATCCGGTGTTTATTATACGCCCGAATTTGTTTGGCAACATCAGGCGCACCGCGTCGCGGATCATGCGGAAGCAGGCCGAAAGATTGACGGCAATCACACGGTCGAAATCGTCGTCCTCCCATTCGACCAACGGCTTGCGATGCTGGATGCCAGCGTTGTTGATCAGAATATCGAGGCGGCCATGGCGTTCGACGATCCCCTCAAGCGCCGCCCTTGAGATCGCCGCGTCGGCAACGTCGAAAGGCAAGGCTTCGGCCCCGATCCGTTCCGCCGCCGCGGAGAGGGCGTCCATGCCGCGGGCGTTGACGATTACCGTCGCACCGTTTTCCGCAAGTGCCTTGGCCATGGCGAAGCCGAGGCCGCGCGAAGCACCCGTGACCAATGCGACACGGCCCTTGAGCGAGAATAATTCCGACATTGAAGCCCCCTGGAGCGAGATGAGAATGCTTCAAATCTAACCCCATCTCGCTCCAACGAAAGGGCGGGAGTTTCCTCGCGCCCAAAAGCACTATTTGGCGACGCAGGTATCCGCCGTCTCCGGAGTGCAGACGTCGAGGCCGGTGTAGGTCGGGTCAGCCGGCGGAGCCTTGCCGTCCTTCATGTCCTTCAATGCCATCATCGTCTTGTAGCCCATTTCGAACGGCCGCTGGCCGACCTGGCCAAGGGAGAGACCTTCCTTCATCTGATCGATCTGCACGGGAAGCGTGTCGGCGACGACGAGGGCCAGGGCCTTCGAGGCGATCTTGTCCTTATACGGGGCTACCGCAGCTCGGTTGGCATCTGGGATGAATTGCGGGAAGCCACCGGTTGGGATGAATGCGTCGAGGTTCGGGTTTTTCCCCATGATGTCCTCGAATTGCTGCACCGAAAGCGGGAAATCATCGTTGGTATAGAGTGGACAGCCTTCAATTTCGGTCCAGCCATTCTGGCCCGTCAGCCGGTCCCCGGGCGAGGCTGCCGATTTGGTGCCCGAAAGCGTATCGCGAATGCCCTGCATGCGCTCATTGTGGTTGGCCGCCGCCGCGCCGCCCGACTGGATGCAGATCGTGCCGCCTTTGGGCTTGATCTGCATGGCCAGCTTCGCAAGGTTCAAGCCGATCTCATAATTGTGGGTACCGATATAGGCGGCGCGAAGGTCCTTGTTCTCGGGCAGGAGGTCGGAATCCCAGGTGAGGACCGGGATCCCGGCTTCCTTGGCAGCCTGCAGCGCGACTGCCATCGCCGCGGCGTTCGATGGTGACACGGCGATGCCGTCCACCTTCTTGGCAACGAGGTCCTGAACGATCTGTACCTGCTCGTCGCCGCCGCCATGCTCGCCGGGACCAATATACATGCACTCCAAGGCCCCATTCGATTCGGCTTCGGCTTTCTTGCAGCCGTCGCGTGCCTGGTCGAAGAAAGGATTGTTCATGTTCTTAGGCACCAGGGCGAAGGTATATTTCGCCTGGGCACCGGAAACGGCGAGCACCATTGCGCCAAGCGCCACGGCCGCCGTCAGCAGATGTTTTTTCATGGGACGTTCTCCTCCTTGGTGTGACCCCGCAGGCCTCCCGCCGGCGGGTTTCTAGCGGCTACGTTTGGGCATCAAGGCTGCCAGCGACGCTGCGAGCATCGATCTGCCGCCGGTTTGCATGCCCAAAAGAACCGCAAGAACGATGAAGGCGCCCACGAAGGCACCCTGCCAATTTGAATCGATGCCGGCCATCAGGAGTGCATTCCTGATCACCTCGAGGAAGGCCGAACCGATTATCGCGCCGAACGCCGTACCGGCGCCGCCCATGAGGCTGGCTCCGCCAATGACTGTCGCGGCGATCACGCGCAGCTCATAGCCCTGGCCCATGGCGTTGATGGCCGAGCCGTTGTAGCCGAGCAGCAGCAGCGAGGCGAGCGAGGCGGTGAAAGCCGAGAAGACATAGGCCTGGAATTTGATCCAGTCGACCGGCACGCCGGTAAGCCGGGCGGCCTCCTCATTGCCGCCGATGGCGAAGAGATGCCGGGCCCAGGCAGTGAAATTGAACACGAAGCCGACGATCAGGGCCAGAATCACCATGGTCCAGAACTGCGATGACAGTCCCGGTATCCAGTGGGGTGCCCAGTCCTGCGGCCCATGCAGCGGCCATCTCGCCTGGCCGATCGCCTTCACGATCGGAGCATCGGGCCCGAACTGGTAGAGCATCTGGTTGGCCGAGAACACGACCGCCAGCGAACGCGCCACGGACAGCATGCCGAGGGTGACCACAAAGGACGGCATTCCGACATAAGCAACAAAGAACCCGTTGACCGCGCCGCAGGCCAGACCCGAGAAAAGGCCGATGGCGAAGGCGACGTACCAGGGATAGTGCCAGGTCAGGAACAGGCCGGCGACGATTGCCACCAGGCCCATGATCGAGCCGACCGACAGATCGATGCCACCGGTGATGATCACCACCGTCATTCCGAGCGCCATGAGGCCGAAAGGTGCGAAGTTGCGCGTGACGTTGGCGACGTTTTCGGAGGTGCCGAAGCTCGGCTCCATGGCTGTCATCAACATGACGAGGGCAATGAGCGCGATCGTCACCCAGAATGGCTGACTTGAAACCACATGCTGCAGCGCCGTCTTTTCTTTGGTCGGGACGAAGTCCGCCATGGCCGGCCCGACTTTTTCCCCGAGCGACTCCCTGACACTAACCGACTGCCGAGCACTATTCGCCACGGATGGCCCCCGTTATCAGTCCGGTGATTTCCTCGGGCGAGGTGTTGTCGACCTGCCTGTCGGCAACCTTCGAACCTCGTCTCAGCACGATGATACGATCTGCGACGGCGAAAACGTCAGGCATGCGGTGGCTGATCAACATGACCCCGACCCCTTGCGCCTTAAGGCGTCGGATCAATTCGAGCACTTCCGCCACCTGGCGTACGGAGATGGCGGCGGTCGGTTCGTCCATCAACACCAGCTTCGCGTTCGAAAGCCGGGTTCGCGCGATGGCTACCGCCTGGCGCTGCCCACCCGACATCTTCCTGACCAGGTCGCGCGGCCGGGTTTCCGATTTGAGTTCCTCGAACAGCGCTGCCGAGCGGTCGATCATCGCCTGCTTGTTGAGCACCCTGATCGGCCAGAAGCCCTTCTTGATCTCGCGGCCAAGAAAGACGTTCTGCGCGGCCGTCAGATTATCGGCGAGCGCCAGGTCCTGATAGACGACTTCGATTCCCTTGGCGCGGGCCTCGACGGGTTTGTGGAAGTGACAAACCTCGCCGTCCACGACGATTTCGCCGTCGTTCGGCGGGAAGTTCCCGGCCACCGTCTTGACTATCGTCGACTTGCCGGCGCCATTGTCCCCCATGAGACCCACGACTTCGCCCCGCTCTACCTGGAAGCTGACGTCGGTCAGGGCCTGGATGGCTCCAAAGTTCTTGGAAACGCGGCGAACTTCAAGCACCGGCATCGCGGTCCTCCCCGGGCAACATTTGCCAACCTTGTCCCGGTGTTATGCAAGGCAGCTAATCAGCGAAACGCATTCAACACAATGGTTATTAGATCCGCCTTATAAGATGGCAATCTTCCTCAGCAACGGCACACGAGAAGCCGCTAGGCCCTACATCAATTGCCATAATGGAGCAGGGAGTCCTCATGGAAGAGAAGCGTGAACTGAAATTCGCTGACGATATCATTAGCGCTCTGGACAACAGTGGCGATCGTCGGTTGCCGACACGTGGAGAGTTGCCAAGCCAACAGAGGAACCCTCAAGGACAATGACATCAAGCTGACAGAAGGCCACACCGTTTCGACCGTAATGAGGTCGGGAGTTGAATGGCAGCTATCCCTGAATCCGCCCTAAACCGGACCGCCCCCTTCCGGCCCCAAATGCGACATTCAGTTCTTCCGTTCCGAGGTCCGGCCGCAGGCCGAAACTGATCCGGGAGGGCATCCCATTCATCGCGGCCGTTTGGGCCAGAGCGTGTTGACCATCGAACAGCAACCTTCACAGCCGCCCCGTGGATTTGGCGTACCCCGTGGCCACTTACTTTGCGTTCAGCTCCACCATGTAAGGCTTCGCACTCTCAGGGGACCGTACGCCAATGCTGCACAATTACGACATCGACCGGTTTGGCGTGATCCACCAGATCGACGTCACGCCGATCAAATACGACAAGCAATACATGTCCTATTACGAGGACCTGAGCGACCGGACCATCAAGCTCGGCTATCAGCGGCTTGGCTGGGTGCTGGGGATCACCGGTGAGATCCCGCGGTCGGTGCTGGAGATTGGCTATGGCACCGGCACCTTCATCGAGGCCGCGAAGATTACCGGGGTTGCCGACTGTGCCGGCTGCGACATCACCAGGTTCCCGCTGCCCAAGGGTGTGCGCTTTGTCGATTGGGAGGAGGCGCTCGCCGGCTCGTGGGATCTTGTCGCCATGTTCGACGTGCTCGAGCACATCCCTGACCTGAGTTTTCTCGCCCGCCTTCAGGCCCGCCATCTGGCCATCGCCGTGCCCTATTGCCGCTGGCGTGAGCTCGGCGCCGATGGCGACGCGTGGTTTGAGACGTGGCGCATGCGCCTGCCCAACGAGCATTTGCACCATTTCGACCGGAACTCGCTGGTGGCGCTGCTGGCGCATCACAGCTTCGAGTGCGTGACGCTGAATGGATTCGAGGACGGCATCAGGCTGCGGCCGGGCGAGGCGGGTCCGAATATTCTGTCCGGCTTTTTCAGGAAGCTATAGGCCGGTTTCCTCGGCGGCAGACGATGCGGGCACTTGCGCATGGCTTGCGTGATGGCGTCTGGCGCGCTTGCGGCCCTCCTTCAAACGACGAGGCCCGCGAACGGGCCTCGTCTCGTCGACGGCTAATCTGTCAGCCCTTCTTCATTGCCTTCATGGCCATATCCATGTGCATCACGCAATCGTCAGCCTTGTTGGCCTTCATGGCTTCCTTTGCCATGTCCATTTCCTTCATGGCTGCGTCCTTCTTCATGGCGTCGCCGGTCATGGCGTCCATGTCAGCCTGCAACTTCATCATCGATGCGTCGTCGCATTTCATCATTGCATCGTCTGCAAACGCCGGTTGAGCGACGACCGCAGCCAAAGCAGCTGCTGCAAGTATGGATTTTAGCATGACGTTTTCTCCTACCTCTTCCCAATCGGGGATGAATCTCCCCCTTGTTGTTTCGGTGGCAGGCAAAAAACGTTACGCTGGCGGCCAGTTTAATATTTTCGTTCTTCGGGGGACCTCTTCAGAGAAACAGATTTCTCGGAGTGCTGCAGGCTGAAGCGTTGCCTGGCGCGTCACCCCTTGGCCTTCACCAGCCGCTCCAGCGCATCCACGATCAGATCGCAAAACTTCGCATGATCGAGCTTCATCGCCACGGTGTGGCGGAAGTCCGTCTGCTCGCTCGCCGTGCCGCCGAAATGGTGCATGCCGCCCATTTTTTCGAAATTGCAGACCGTCATGCCCTTGGTCCACCGTCCCGCTAGCTCGACGCGGATGTCGGCCTTCTCGGTGGTGAAAACGGTCGGGTCGATCATGGCCGCCACGCAGCAGGCGTCATGGATGGCGGGATACTCGATCTGTAAGAGGCCGCCATGCGTGGTGGCGATGAACGCCCAGATGTCGAGAATGAACCTGGCCATCGGGCCGCCGACTCCGCGCACCCGGTCCTGAAGCTCCTTGGTGGCCAGCGCCTGGTGCGTCAGGTCTAGACCCACCATGGTGACGTCCCAGTTGGCGCGGAACACCACGTCGGCGGCCTCCGGATCGCCATAAATGTTGAACTCCGCCGCCGGCGTGATGTTGCCGCGCGTGTAGGCGCCGCCCATGGCGACGACCCGCTTGACCCGTTCGACGATGCGGGGGTCCTTGCGCACGGCAAGCGCGATGTTGGTGTAGGGACCGACCGGCACCAGCGTGACCGTCTTCGGCTCATGCGTCATGACCGTGTCGATGATGAAGTCGACGGCATGGCGCTTGTCGACCTCGAACGAGGCTGGCGGCAGCACTGGGCCGTCGAGCCCGGTCTCGCCGTGGATCTCGATGGCCAGCACCTGATCGATGAGGAGCGGGCCGGGAGAGCCCTTCGCCACCGGCACCTTGATGCCATAGGCGGTGCAAACCGAAAGCGCATTGCGTGTGGTGTTCTCGACATTGTGGTTGCCCGAAACCGTGGTGATGCCGAGGAGGTCGATGTTCGGATTGCCCGCCGCCAGCAGAATGGCGATCGCGTCGTCATGCCCGGGGTCGCAGTCCAGGATGATCTTTTCCATGGTGATATCTCCTCCGTCGGCCGAGCTTGAGGGGACAAGAGACTGGCGTGTTTGCGCCGTCAAGGCTCGGGTTCTCAACAGATGTAGTGCCAACCAGCTCTGCCCGACGCCGGCGGCTTGGCCAGGCTGCGGAAGCGACCTTGCCATTTCCAACGCCAGGCCGGAGGATGTCGGCATGAAGAAAGCATATTCAAAACCGACGCTCGTCCGCAAAGGCCGGCTGTCTGCACAGACCGCCCAGCAAGCCCCATCCGAAGATTCGCTGGCTCCGGAATAACGGCTTGGTCGACAGCGGCTGAATCGACACTTCAGGCCAGCAGGCCAAGTGTCTGACATCGTTGCACGCGTGTACTCTTGCGCGGCCCTTCGTGGCGCTTCTTCAATTCCCTAAACTGGTTTGCATGCAAATGTTTCTGGCGAGCATGCTATGTGAACCGCTTCACCGTTGCCGCGCAATCGATCGGTTACAGAGGCCGTGCAAGAGCGGGCCGAGGCAGCGCTCTGCTGCTGCATGGAGGTAACCGATGTTTGAAAGTCTCACCAGAATTCGCGCCGCCTTGGCGCGCGCCAGCAGGCACAGGAAGACCGTGCGGGCACTGAATGCGTTGCCGACGGAGATCCAGAAGGACATTGGCTGGACAGAGTCGAAGGCGATCGATGAGATACGCCTGCCGTTCTAGGAGCGGCAGTGGTTGCGGCGCCGAAATCGCACACGCTGCATCGCGGCCGTGGCAAAGGGAAGGCGGGCTTCGCCGCGCTCCATTAGACGTTTCCGGCGTCGCTAATATAATCGCTCGCCAAGGATTGTTCGAAAGCGTACAGTGCGGCATCGTCAGCCACATCAATGGGCGCTGACGCTTGGGAGCGACCATCGCACTCCTGCCCCGACAGGAGGCATTGGAGACATGGCGGAGCAACCAAGACAGTCCGGTCCGAGCACCGAGGCCGTCGTGGCTTTGGCGCGGGAAACCGGGGCCTCCGAGCAGCAGATACAAGAGATCATTTCGCTGATCGGTAACGATCGCGCATCCATCCTGCGGGAAGCGCGGATGGTTGCGGCTGACCGCTCGAAGCGCTGATCCAGGAATAGCTGCTGGATTGATTTATGGGGCGTCGTCCCCTGATTTGTCGGTTTTGTACGAAGTACATTGGCTGATTTCGAGTCAGCTATCGTCCAACGACCGTTAGCATTTAGGCAGGGCGCCGACGGCTGGGAGATTACATGTGCTCTTGCCCTTGACGGGAGAGAGCGATGGACCAGTCGGTCAATAAGGAGAAAAGCGGCCTTTTGCGCCGCATGAACCCGGCTGACTTCGCATTGATAGCACCACATTTGCACCATCGTGTGCTCGACCTCAAAGCCCCGCTCGAAATGGCGGGAGAGCCGATCAAATCGGTCTGCTTCCTGGAAAGTGGCCTCGCCTCGGTGGTGGCGAGGAACCGGCCTGGAATGGATACCGAAGTGGGCATCATCGGTCACGAAGGCATGTCGGGCTCCGCTTTGGTGATGGGCGCCGACTGGGCGCCCCATGATTGCTATGTGCAGATGCCGGGCGAGGCGGTCTGTATCGATCTCGAACCGTTCAAGGCAGCGCTGCAGAAAAGCTCGACGCTTCGCGCCTTTCTGCTGCGCTATGCCCACTACCTGCATAGCCAGACCAAATCCACGGCGTTGAGCAATGCCCGCGCCAAGCTGGAAGACCGGTTGGCCAGATGGCTGTTGATGTGCGACGACAGGGTGGTCGGCGATCAGATCCTGATCACCCATGAATTCCTGTCAGTCATGCTCGGCGTCAGGCGCCCAGGCGTCACCATCGGCCTGCAGATACTTGAAGGGCGCGGCCTGATCCGGTCCAGGCGCGGCGAGATCGTCATTCGCGACAGGGACGGGCTGATCGCCGTCGCCGACGGCTTCTACGGCCAGGCCGAGGCCGAATACCAGCGGTTGCTGGGCTAAACTGGCACGGAGCTGAAATGGCCGGCGCGAATGCCGGTGAAGCATGTTGCCTGAGCCGCGCCGGCCATTTGCGGCCGTCTGGGGAGAGGCCGCCCGGCATATCTAGCATCGGCAAAAAAGCAGGCAACAAACCGCTGCGGTTGGTAAAAAACGTACAGTCGAAATGTGTTGAACCTTGGTTCGGCCAGAGTATGAATCGGATGTCGTGGACGGGGCGCTGGCTTGAGAGTTCGACAAGCTCCGCCCCTGATATGAACGGGGAAAACCGAAATGGCAGAAGTGCTTTTCGATGTATCCGCCTTTGATTGCGAGATCCTGCGCGCCGCCTTCATCAAATCGGTCGTGGAAGGCAATGTTCCGGAAGAGCGGTGGCGTGCGCTTGCCGCCTCGCTGGTGCGCGACCTGACTGGCCACGAAGACGTCGAGCCGGACCTCCTCGAGTGGATCACGCGCAAGTAGCTGAAGCGCTACCCCAGCCACCACCACAGCGCCGCCAGCACAACCATGATCGCCGCGATCGACAGCCCAAGCATGATGTAGCTGCCCTTGATGATGTCGCGGATGATCTTCTTGATGCTTTCGCGGTCGTTGAGGTTGGGGAAGGGTTCGTTGGGCAGCGCGACGCCGAGGAAGTCGCAGAGCGGCGCCCAGCCGTCCGTTACCTTGAACACCAGCAGCTTTTCCGGCGGCACCGCCGCCTTCACCTCCTCGGTATAGGCGTTGTAGCGTGCGATCGCCTTGGCGCGATCGTCCATCACGCCGGCCAGCGTGCGGCCCCAGACCAGTTTGCTCGACATGTCGCCGAATTTCCGGCCGAACGGCGTCAGCCACTCCAGGATCTTGAACTGCCAGACATTCTTGGTGAAGTAGATCGTGTCGATGGTGCTGTCGTACCAGGCTTCGGCGCCGCGCGGGTGCAGGGTGAGCAGCACCTTGGCGTCGGGATAGGCGGCCATCAATTCGCGCCACACGCAGCATCCCGGATTGTCGACCGTCGCAGTGTAATTGGCGAACACCCTGTTCCAGTCATGCTGGCTGCCGGGCGGACTGTTCGCCACCTTGCGCCAGAAATCGAGATGGCCCTTGTTGGCTTTGTTGATGATGACTTCCTGCATGTGGTAGCTCGGAAAGCCGAGCCTGTTCAGCGCGGCGAAAGTCGACCACGTGCCGGTGCGGCCGAAGCCGGCCCCTATGAGCTTGAGCGTCACTTTATCCCCCTCTTGAGACCGCTTTTCTTTTTATGCCGGTCGGCTCGCAATGAGGTTGCATCCACGCCTTCGGATGCGCAACAATTTTCCACGGTGAGCGATAAAAATGTGTTTGCTTTTCCGCCTGGGCCACGCGGAATGGCATTCTGGCTATTCCAGCAGGCGGGGGAGCCTGATAATAGGTCAGCTAGATTGACCTAAATGGTCGAACCATCCACGGGGAGGTGGGCTCATGAGTTTGATGGACCTGTTGGCGTCGCGCGCCTCGCGCATGAAGGCGTCGGAAATCCGCGAGCTGCTGAAACTGCTCGACCAGCCCGACATCATCTCGTTTGCCGGCGGCATTCCCGATCCGGCCTTGTTTCCGTCGCAAGCCATCGCCGATGCCTATGCCTCGGTGCTCGGCGGCCCCGACGCGGGCACGGCACTGCAATACCAGGTCTCGGAAGGCTATCTGCCGCTGCGGCGCTGGCTGGCCGGCCAGATGGGCAAGCTCGGCATCGCTTGCGACGAACACAACATCTTCATCACCTCCGGCTCGCAGCAGGCGCTCGATTATCTCGGCAAGCTCTTTTTGTCGCCCGGCGACACCGCGCTGGTGACGTGGCCGACCTATCTCGGCGCGCTACAGGCCTTCAACGCCTATGAGCCGCGCTACGACCGGCTGACGCCGGATGGCGGCAACATGACGCCGGCCGCCTACCAGGCGGCGGCTATGGCCGCTGGCGGCAAGGTCAAGTTTGCTTATCTGGTTCCGGATTTCGCCAACCCGACCGGCGAGACGCTGAACCGCGCCCAACGCGAGGCGGTGCTCGATCTTGCCGGCGGGCTCGACATCGCCATCATCGAGGACGCGGCCTATCGCGCGCTGCGCTATGACGGCGAGGGCGAGCCGCCAATCCTGGCGCTCGACTGCGAACGCTCCGGCGGTATCGACAATGCCCGCACGCTCTATTGCGGCTCGTTCTCAAAGATTCTGTCGCCGGGCATGCGCGTCGGCTGGGTCTGCGCGCCGCGCCGCGTCGTCGAGCGCCTGGTGCTGATGAAGCAGGCCTCGGACCTGCACAGCCCGTCGATCAACCAGCTGGTGATGCACCGCGTTTCCGAGGCTGTGTTCGACACTCAGGTGGAAAAGCTGATCGACGCCTACCGCGGTCGCCGCGATGCCCTGCTTACCGCACTCGAGGCCGAAATGCCCGACGGTGTGAGCTGGAGCCGCCCCGAAGGCGGCATGTTCGTCTGGCTGACGCTGCCCGAGGGCTCGGATGCCACAGCGCTGCTCGCCCGCTCGGTCAAGGAGGCGCGCGTGGCGTTTGTGCCGGGCAATGCTTTCCACGCCGATGGAACGGGGCGCAATACGATGCGGATGAGCTTTACCCTGGCCGATGACCGGGCTGTGGGTGAGGGCGTGCCGAGGCTGGCGAGGTTGATGAGGTGATCTCCCCCCTTGAGGGGGAGATGTCGCCGAAGGCGACAGAGGGGGTCGCCGCGCGTGAAGCGCTAGCCCCTTCTTCACTTATCTAGCCCCTTCTTCACTTATAGAGGGATCGTCCCGGATAAAGCGCTAACCTCCATCCGTCGAAGGAGGTTGAGCCCAGTCGATCCGACCCCCTCTGTCGCCCGAAGGGCGACATCTCCCCCTCAAGGGGGGAGAAGAGCTGCCTCACTCCGCCGCCATCAGCTTATCCTGCGTCTTGGTCTCGAAATCCCCGGCGTCGTGCCGCTCGTGCAGCTGCATCGCTGGATCGCCGAAGGCGCGGTTGACCATGCGGCCGCGCTGCACCGTCGGGCGTGCGTCGATCTGCTTGGCCCAGCGCTGAACATGCTCGTAGTCCTGCACCGACAGGAAGGTGGCGGAATCATTGTACTGCCGGCCGAGCGCCAGCCCGCCATACCAGGGCCATGTCGCCATATCGGCGATCGAGTAGGCGTCGCCGCCGAGATATTCCGATACGGCCAGCCTGCGGTCGAGCACGTCGAGTTGCCGCTTCACCTCCATGGCGAAGCGGTCGATGGCGTATTCGAATTTTTCCGGCGCATAGGCGTAGAAATGGCCGAAGCCGCCGCCGAGATAGGGTGCTGAACCCATCTGCCAGAACAGCCAGGACAAGGTTTCGGCGCGCGCCGGCTGTTCGGTCGGCAGGAATTCGCCGAACTTTTCCGCGAGATAAAGTAGGATCGAACCGGACTCGAAGACGCGGACTGGCGTCTTGCCGCCGCGGTCGAGCAGCGCCGGGATCTTGGAATTGGGATTGACGTCGACGAAGCCCGAGCCGAACTGGTCGCCATCGTTGATGCGGATCAGCCAGGCATCGTATTCGGCGCCCTTGTGGCCGAGCGCCAGGAGTTCCTCCAGCATGACGGTCACCTTGACCCCGTTCGGCGTCGCCAGCGAGTAGAGCTGCAGCGGATGCTTGCCCACCGGCAGCACCTTGTCATGCGTCGGGCCGGCGATCGGCCGGTTGATGCTGGCGAACGTGCCGCCATTGGCTTTCTTCCAGCTCCAGACTTTCGGCGGGGTGTATTCGGTCATGCGAGAAATTCCTTGGATTGGCGGGCGGAAACGCCTTGCGCGACGGCGCGAGACTGATGGCGGAAAAGTCGGCGGAACGTAGATACTGACAGAGATAGGTGCAATTCAGAAAGGTTCAACTTCCGTTGAACTATTATCAATGTGGGCGCCTTTTTCCTTCGCCCCGTTCACGGGGAGAAGGTGCCCGAAGGGCGGATGAGGGGCAGCGCGAGCCTCTGAAAATGATCGCCTTGTTGCCTAAGGCCTTGCGCCGTGTGCACCGCGGCATACGTATAGGAGATATCTTCCGCCCGACCGCCAGGATGAGAGCATGCCCATAGATCCCCTGTTCCCGCTCTTGCGTTCCGTCGTCGCCGTGCGCGCTACGGTTCCCGACGACGCCTTTACGGCGAACGCCCTGGGCACGCGCCGGGAAGGCAGTGGCGTCGTTATCCGCGGTGACGGGCTGGTGTTGACCATCGGCTATCTCATCACCGAGGCGGAAGAGGTCTGGCTGACCGACCAGGACGGCCGCGTGGTGCCCGCGCATGCGCTGGCCTATGACCAGGAGACCGGCTTCGGCCTGGTGCAGGCGCTGGCGCCGCTCGGCCTGCCGGCGGTGGCGCTCGGCGATGCCGAAAAGGCCAAGGTCGGCGACCCCGTGGTGTTTGCCGACGGCACCGGCCGCTCGGTCAAGGCGCACATCGTCACCAAGCAGGAATTCGCCGGCTATTGGGAATATCTGCTCGATGAGGCGATCTTCATCGCCCCGGCGCATCCGTCCTGGGGCGGCGCGGCGCTGATCGACCAGGACGGCAGCCTGCTCGGCATCGGCTCGCTGTTGTTGCAGATGAGCCGCAATGGCGAGGTCGCCGATATCAACATGGTCGTGCCGATCAACCTTCTGACGCCAATTCTCGACGATCTCCTGACGCGCGGCCAGGTGGCGAAGCCGCCGCGTCCGTGGCTCGGCGCCTTCTCGGCCGAGAGCAACGGTGCGGTCGTGGTGATGAGCGTCGCCGAAGGCGGCCCCGCCGCGAAGGCTGGCCTGCGCCAGGGCGACATCATCTCCGACGTGCGCGACGGCGAGGTCGACGGCCTCGCCGATTTCTACCGCAAGCTATGGCAGAACCCCGCCGGCTCCGAGATTCCGCTAAGGGTCGTGCGTGACGGCCGCGAAACCTGGCTCAGGGTCAAATCCGCCGACCGCAACAGTTTTTTGAAGAAGCCGCATTTGCAGTGAGGCTGCGCTCTTCCTTCCCCCTTGTGGGGGAAGGTGGATCGGCGCGTAGCGCCGAGACGGATGAGGGGTGTCCCAGCGGAGTGAGACGTTGGCGTTCCCTGGAAATAGTCATCGGCAACGCCCGCCACGACGAAGGCATCGTTGCGCGAGGTCCGGTTCCTGGTCTTATCGACGCTGCTGACAGAGACTGGCATCGACAGCCGATATAGCCGGTCCGGCAACAAACGAGGTGACGATGGCGCCGATCAAGGTCGATCCGGAAAAAGTTCGCGAATTCCCCGATCCCGAAAGTTTTTACGTCTGGCTGCGGGAGAACCACGCCGGCGAGAGCGACGTCTGGATCAAGGTGCACAAGGTCGGCTCCGGCCTCGCCTCGATCACGCCCAAGCAGGCCATCGACGTGGTGTTGTGCTTCGGCTGGATCGATGCCGTGCGCAAGTCGCTCGACGACAAGAGCTTTCTGCAGCGCTACACGCCGCGCGGCAAAAAGAGCATCTGGAGCAAGATCAACATCGACAATGTCGCCCGCCTGGTCGAGGAGGGCCGCATGACCGAGCACGGCTTGAAACAGGTCGAGGCGGCCAAGGCCGACGGCCGCTGGGACCGCGCCTATGCCAGTGGCAAAGACATGAAGATCCCCGACGATCTGCAGGCCGCCATCGATGCCGAACCTGAGGCGAAAGCGATGCTGGCAAAACTCTCCGCCCAGAACCGCTTCGCGCTCGCCTTCCGCACCCACAACATGAAGACCGAAGCCGGGCGCAGGAAGAAGATCGAGGCCTTCGTCGAGATGCTGAAGCGCGGCGAGACGATCTATCCGCAAGGTAAGAAGTGACTGAGGACTGAGCGATGAGCACCCAGACAGCCAATTCCGGCAAGGTCGCGCTCGTCACCGGCGGCAATCGCGGCATCGGCCTGGAGACCGGCCGCCAACTGGCGGCGCTTGGCTTCACCGTGCTGCTTGGCGCGCGCGATTTCGCCAAAGGCGAGGCGGCCGCGAGGCAACTCGGCGGCAAGGTGGAGGCCATCGCTCTGGATGTCGCGGCACCTGACGCGGCAGCCCTTGCCGCGGCCGAAATCGAGCGCCGCTTCGGCCGCCTCGACGTGCTCGTCAACAACGCCGCCATCCACTACGACCCGCGTGCGCGGGCGCTAAAACCCGACTGGACGGTGATCCGCGAAGCCTTCGAGACCAATGTCTTCGGCGCCTGGCGCATAGCTGCCGGCTGCGCGCCGCTGCTCAGCACCTCCGGCCATGGCCGACTGGTCAACGTCTCCTCCGAGGGCGGTTCGCTCGCCTCGATGGGCGCCGGCGCGCCGGCCTATTCGACGACCAAGGCGACGCTCAACGCACTGACCTGCATCCTGGCGGCCGAATTGCGCGGCGCCGGCGTGCTGGTCAATGCCATCTGCCCCGGCTGGGTCGCGACCGATATGGGCGGCCCAGGCGGGCGCCCGGTGGCGCAAGGGGCGGCCGGCATCGTCTGGGCCGCGACCTTGCCGGACGACGGCCCGACCGGCGGCTTCTTCCGCGATGGCAAAAGGCTGCCGTGGTGAATGAAGCCGAGATTTGCAAGGTAAGCCGCTGAAAAACATGGGTTTTCCACTCGAACGACGTGAAATCGAGATAAGAGTGGAAAAATCAGCCGGGTCAATGCCTTGGCCAGCAAGCAGCCGAAACCCAGCTCGTTGGGTCTGGAAGCCGCCGAGATGCCCGCACGCCATGCTACGAAAATAGCATTCTCGCCTTGCGAAATGTGATGCTAGGCTCCCGGCGCACCCAGGGCGGAGGGGTTGCCAAGAGGAGAAGTGGCGGGCGCGACGGACCGAATTTCAGAGAGAATCGGACCGAACTGTTGAACCATTGCAAGGCCGCCGCGTTTCCCGGCGTCGGCCACAAGGGAGGAACCACCTGTGAAAGCATCCTATCTCGTCTCCGCCGCGCTGCTTGCGGCGACCGCCATGCCCGCGGCAGCGGCCGAAATTTCCGACGGCAAGGTCAAGATCGGCATCCTCAACGACCAGTCGGGCGTCTATGCCGATTTCGGCGGCAAATGGTCGGTCGAGGCCGCCAAGATGGCCGTCGAGGATTTTGGCGGCAAGGTCCAAGGCGCGCCGATCGAGATCGTCAACGCCGACCATCAGAACAAGCCCGACATCGCCTCCAACATCGCCCGCCAGTGGTACGACACCGAGCAGGTCGACGCGATCATGGAGTTGACGACCTCTTCGGTGGCGCTGGCCGTCCAGGGGCTTTCCAAGGAAAAGAAGAAGATCGACATCGTCACCGGCGCCGCTTCGACAGAGCTGACCGGCAAGCAGTGCTCGCCCTATGGCTTCCACTGGGTCTACGACACCCACTCCCAGGCGGTCGGCACCGGTGGCGCGCTGGTCCAGCAGGGCGGCGACAGCTGGTATTTCATCACCGTCGACTATGCCTTCGGCTATTCGCTGAAGGAACAGACTGCAAAGCTGGCTGAATCAAGCGGCGGCAAGGTGCTCGGCGAAGTACGCTATCCCCTCGGCTCCACCGACTATTCCTCCTTCCTGCTGCAGGCGCAGTCCTCTGGCGCCAAGGTCATCGGCCTTGCCAATGCCGGCCTCGACACCTCCAACTCGATCAAGCAGGCGGCCGAGTTCGGCATTGTCGCCGGCGGCCAGCGGCTGGCAGCACTTCTCTTCACCCTTGCCGAAGTGCATGGGCTCGGCCTGCAGGCCGCACAGGGCGTGGTGCTGACCGAAGGGTTTTACTGGGACCGTGACGACAAGAGCCGCGACTTCGCCGACCGCTTCTTCAAGCGCACCAACCGCATGCCCAACATGGTCCAGGCCGGCACCTATTCGGCGGTGCTGCAATATCTGAAGGCCATCGACAAGGCCGGCACCGACGAGACTGAAGCGGTCGCCAAGCTGTTGCATGAACTGCCGGTCGACGATGTCTTCACCGCCAATGGCAAGGTGCAGGCCGACGGCTCGATGGTGCACGACATGTATCTCTATCAGGTCAAGAAGCCCGAGGAGAGCAAGAAGGACTGGGACTACTACACCTATCTGGCGACCATTCCGGGCGACAAGGCCTTCATCAAGGCCGAAGACAGCGGTTGCCCGCTCGTCACCAAGTGACAGCGGCGCAAGCTGTGGCCGGCCAGTCGGGCGGCGCAAAGGACACGCCGCGGGTGGTGCTTTCCGCCCGCGGCCTCAGGCGTGATTTCGCCGGTTTCGTTGCCGTCAATAATGTCGACCTCGACGTCCATCACGGCCAGATCCATGCGCTGATCGGACCGAACGGCGCCGGCAAGACCACGATCTTCAATCTGCTGACCAAATTCCTGCAGCCGACCAGCGGCAGGATCGAATTGTTGGGCCACGACATCACCCGCACCGCGCCGGCCAGGGTGGCGCGCATGGGGCTCGTGCGGTCGTTCCAGATATCGGCGACCTTTCCGCATCTGAGCGTGCTCGACAATGTCCGTGTCGCCCTGCAGCGGCCGAGCGGGCTGGGCTTCCAGTTCTGGCGCTCGCTTGCCGCACTCGACCAGTTGACACCGAGGGCACGCGAGCTTCTCGCCATCGTCGGCCTCGACGATGTCGCGCATCGTCTGGCCGGCGACCTTTCCTATGGCAGGAAGCGCGTGCTCGAGATCGCCACCACGGTGGCGCTCGATCCGAAGGTGCTGCTGCTCGACGAGCCGATGGCCGGCATGGGGCACGAGGATGTCGGCGCCATTTCCGGCATCATCCGCACACTGGCAAAAGACCGCGCGGTGCTGATGGTCGAGCACAACCTCACCGTCGTTGCCGATCTCTGCGACTGGATCACCGTCATGCAGCGCGGCCAGGTGCTCGCCGCCGGCGACTACGCAACGGTGAGCACGGACGAGCGCGTCCGGGTCGCTTACATGGGGACCGAGCCAGAGGACCGGACATGAGTGAGCCGCTGCTTGCCGTGCGCGATCTGCATGCCTGGTATGGCGAGGGTCATGCGCTGCACGGCGTCAACCTTGATGTCTTCCGTGGCGAGACGGTGACCTTGCTTGGCCGCAACGGCGTCGGCAAGACCACCACGCTGCGCGCCATCATGGGCCTGGTCCGCAAGCGCAGCGGCTGCGTCACTTTCGACGGCGGCGATCTGATGCGTCTGCCGCTGCACCGCGTCGCCCATCGCGGCATCGGCTTCGTGCCGGAGGAACGCGGCATCTTCGCCACGCTCACCGTCGACGAGAACCTGATCCTGCCGCCGGTGGTGGCCAAGGGCGGCATGAGTGTCGAGGAAATCTTCGATCTCTTCCCCAATCTGAAGGAGCGTCGCAACAGCCCCGGCACGAAACTCTCCGGCGGCGAACAGCAGATGCTGGCCATCGCCCGCATTCTGCGCACGGGCGTGCAGATGCTGCTGCTCGACGAACCGACCGAGGGCCTAGCGCCGGTCATCGTCCAGCGCATCGGCGAATTGCTGGCGACCCTGAAAAAGCGCGGCATGACCATCCTGTTGGTCGAACAGAATTTCCGCTTTGCCGCCCGCATCGCCGACCGCTTCTATTTGATGGAGCACGGCAAGGTGGTGGAGGGTTTTGCCGTAAGCGAGCTTTCTGCTCACACCGACCAGCTGCACGAGGTGCTTGGGGTATGATGACGCCATGACGATGATCTTCGGCATCCCCGTCCAGGCCTTGCTGGGCCAGATGCTGGTCGGGCTGATCAACGGCTCCTTCTACGCCATGTTGAGCCTTGGACTGGCCGTCATCTTCGGCCTGCTGCGCATCATCAATTTCGCTCATGGCGCGCTCTACATGTTTGGCGCCTTCATCGGCTATCTGATGCTCGTCCATCTAGGCATCGGCTACTGGCCGGCGCTGGTCCTGGTGCCACTCGTTGTCGGCGTGTTCGGCATGGCGGTGGAGCGCCTGGCGCTGTCGCGGCTCTACCGGCTCGATCCGCTCTACGGCCTGCTCTTCACCTTCGGCCTGGCGCTGGTCATCGAAGGCGTCTTCCGTTTCTACTACGGTGTCTCGGGCAACCCCTACGCAGTGCCGGCCCAACTCGCCGGCGGCACCAATCTCGGCTTCATGTTTCTGCCCAACTATCGCGGCTGGGTGGTGGTTGCTTCGCTCATCGTCTGCATCGGCACCTGGCTGCTGATCGAAAAGACCAGGCTTGGCTCCTATCTCCGCGCCGCGACCGAAAACCCGGAACTCGTCCAGGCCTTCGGCGTGAACGTGCCGCTGCTGCTCACGCTCACCTACGGGCTGGGCGCGGCGCTTGCGGGGCTTGCCGGCATCCTCGCAGCACCGGTCTACCAGGTCAGCCCGCTGATGGGCTCCGATCTCATCATCGTCGTCTTTGCCGTCGTCGTGGTCGGCGGCATGGGCTCGATCCTCGGCGCCATCGTCACCGGCTACATGCTCGGTCTCGCCGAAGGCCTGACCAAAGTGTTTTATCCCGAGGCATCGAACCTCGTCGTCTTCGTCATCATGGCGATCGTGCTGCTCTTACGCCCCGCCGGCCTGTTTGGAAGGGATGCCTGAGATGAGCGAGGCGAGCCTTCACGAACAGCGTACCGCCGCTTCCGTTCGGCTTGAGCGGGTATTGATAGCATTGGCCATACTGGCGCTCATCGCCGCGCCCTTCTTCGTCTACCCGATCTTCCTGATGAAGATGCTGTGCTTCGCGCTGTTTGCCTGCGCGTTCAACCTGCTGCTCGGCTACACCGGGCTGTTGTCCTTCGGCCACGCCACCTTCTACGGCGCAGCCGCCTATTTCTGTGCCTACGCCGTCAAGGCATGGGGCTGGCCGCCGGAAGTCGGCATCCTGCTCGGCACCGCGGGTGCTGCTGTGCTCGGGCTGGTCATGGGCTTCCTCGCCATCCGCCGGCAAGGCATCTATTTCTCGATGATCACGCTGGCGCTGGCGCAGATGTTCTATTTCTTCTGCGTTCAGGCGCCGTTCACCGAAGGCGAGGACGGCATCCAGGGCGTGCCGCGCGGACATCTCTTCGGCGTCGTCGATCTCAACGTCCCGCTCAACATGTACTTTTTCGTGCTCGCCGTTTTCCTCATCGGCGTTTTCGCCGTCTGGCGCATCGTCAACTCGCCCTTCGGCATGATCCTGCGTTCGATCCGCGAGAACGAGAATCGCGCCATTTCGCTGGGCTATTCGGTCGGCCGCTACAAGCTCGCCGCCTTCGTCATGTCTGCAGCGCTTGCCGGGCTTGCCGGCGCGACCAAGGCGATCGTCTTCCAGTTCGCCACGCTGACCGACGTCACCTGGCAGATGTCGGGCGAGGTGATCCTGATGACGCTGCTCGGCGGCATCGGCGCCATGGTCGGCCCGGTCGTCGGCGCCGGCCTCGTCGTCGGTCTGGAAAACACGCTCGCCACCTCGGGGTTTCCGGTGACCATCGCCACCGGCCTGATCTTCATGATCTGCGTGCTAGTCTTCCGCCGCGGCATCGTCGGCGAGATCTACGCACGGTGGTTGGCGCCCCCTGACGGCGGCCGCGACGGAGCCTGACGTCGTTCGCGCGCTTCAGTCCTTGGCCTCGCATGGGTGAGTACGGTGTCGCGATGCGGGGCCGGGTCGTTGATTCGAGCAGGCATTCTCCGGTGTTTGTATCCAGACAGGTGAATTTCGGTCGGATTCTTGTCTCCAACAGCAGTGAAATTGTCTTGCACCGCATGGATATTGCTGGCCTCTGGACAACAGTTTAACTGGTCAATAGGTTGCGCCTCCGACTGAAGACGCGCACGCAGAAAGACGCGGTTGTCCTTGAAAAAGAATGTCTTCTCGTCGGTCGACCTGCCGGCGCATCTCGACGATCGCTCGCGTTTCGCGCTCTGGCAGGACATCCATGTCGCCGAGATTTGGTCGGTCGAATATGCCATCTCCGGCAACCGGCCGTTCGAGGCGGCAATCGAAGCGACCGCCGTCGGGCCGGTGGTGCTCGGGCAGATGGCCGGAACGATCCAGCATGCCAGCCGCAAGGAGCGCAATATCGCCGACGATGGGCGCGACGGCTATCTGCTGCTGGTCAACAATGGCGGCACACTGCTGACGGGTGCCCAGGTCGGTCGTGACTATAGTGTGGGCAAGGGCGAAGCCGCGCTGGTCTCGGCTTCGGAAGCGCTGGAAATGTCCGGCAGCGACTGGAACATCTGGGCCAATGTGGTGGTACCCCGCGAAACCCTGGAGAAAGCCTTCGCCAATATCGACGACCGGCTGGCGCTGACCATCGGCGCCGGCAATGAGGCGCTCGATATGCTCAAGCGCTATTGCAGCTTTCTGGGATCGGGACCCGCCTTGGTCTCGCCGGAGCTGGTCACCCATGCCACCGAAACGATCGTCGACCTGATCGGCCTGGCGACCGGAGCGAAGGGCGAGCCCGCCGAGCTGGCGGGACTGCGCGGGCTGCGCGCGGCAAGGCTGCAGGCCATCCTGGACAAGATCCGGGACAATTTCGCCGATCCCGCCATTTCGGCCCAGCGCGTCGCCCAGCAACTGCGGCTATCCCCGCGCTATGTTCATGATCTCCTGCAGGAGACCGGGACGAGTTTCGCCGAGCGCGTTCTCGAACTGCGCCTGCAGAGGGCTCATCGCATGCTGGCCGACCGTCGCAACGACCGGATGCGGATCAGCGAGATCGCATTGCTCAGCGGCTTCTCCGACATATCCTACTTCAATCGCTGTTTCCGCCGTCGCTTCGGCTCGACACCGAGCAACGCCCGCTAAAAGACCCATGTCGCCCGAAGGCACATCCTCGCCCTCAGACTGGAGGGTGCGGAGCCGTTTTGGGATCTCCACATTCATAAAAAAGAAGAGTCTCAGCGCGTCGGTTGAATTCGTTCGAACGCTTTGCAAGCCCCATCACCTGATGCCGAACGGCCACACTGATCGCGCAAGTGCCGCAGCGCTTTCCAGGACAATTCCAGTGCGGCTCAGCCCAAGACGCCGCCGGCGAACAATGCAAAACCTCGACAACGCCCGGATCGCCGCGGAGCATTTCCACGACCGGGGGACGCAACATCATCGGGGTAGCAAACAGTGAAAACGATTCTTCTCGCCACAGCCTTCATTCTCGCGCCTGTCGGCATCGCGTCCGCGGCGGACATCAATGAAACCTCGCCCGTTGCCGCCGAGTATGACTGGTCAGGCCTCTATGCCGGCGTTCACTTCGGTTACGCGGCCGGAAAATCCGACCTTTCCATCCCCACCAGTGCCATTGAAGCTTCGCTCGATCCGGACGGTTTTATTGGCGGCATCCATATCGGCGTCAATCAGGAAATGGCGAACCGCTTCGTGCTCGGTGCCGAGGCTGACATTGCCTACAGCAATGTAGACAGTCTGACGACTTTTGCCGGTGCTGGCGCGTTGCTCAAGAGCGAACTCAAGTGGTCGGGGTCGGCCCGGCTACGGGCCGGCTATGCTTTCGATCGGACCATGCCTTACATCACTGCGGGCGTGGCCGCGGCCAAGTATGAAGTGACTGCGATCAGCACGGGCCCCGGCGGTACAATACCATTCCACGACGAAACCCATATTGGCTGGACGGCTGGCGCCGGCGTCGAGCACGCCTTCACCGACAAGTGGATCGCTCGCGTCGAATATCGCTACACCGACTTCGGCAGCAAGCCTCTCTCGATCGCAGCTGGTCTTGGTACGGCTGCGGACGTCGATCTCCAGACGCACGATATCCGGGCCGGCCTTAGCTACAAGTTCTGATACGCTGGCGAGTCAAATCTCGGACTCGCTCCGGGTTTTGCACGTGACGCACGAATTGACCGGTGTGAGTGAGCCGATCGGCTGATGCTGGATGCCCGCACCGGCCGATGATGTCGGGCGAAGTGATCGTGATGCCGCCCCTCGGCGGCGTCGGCGCCATGGCCGGTCCGGGCGCCAGGCATTCAATAGGTGATGGTCACCACAACCGTGTCGGTATAGACGCCGGCCGAGGGCGTTGTCTGCGGCGGTACGCGGCCGTAGACGGTGAGCGGCTGCGCCGCGCCGGTGCCGGTGCCGGCCACCATGCTTCCCGGCGTTCCCGCATCGCCCCAGGGCTGGGTGCGCGCATTGTCCTTGTAGAGGCCGTAGGTGACCCGCTCGGCGCCTTTCGACATCTTGCGGGTGGTCGGCGTGCCGCCGGTGGTACCGCCATCGAGCGAAACTGTGTAGGCGGTCGACGGGGTGCAGGTGACCGAGACCTGGCCGGTGGCGTCGACATTGGCGTCGAGCACGCCCTTGGAGCCGAAATCGATGTTCTGGGTGGTGACCAGGCAGTTGGCCGCAATCGTCGCGTTGATGGTGAAGGTCGGAGAGGCGGCCAGGGTGCCCAAGCCGGTGTCGCAATTGCTGCCCAGCAGGGTTGTCCGGTAGCGGAACTCGACCGGCCCGGTCGAAAACGTCGACAGATAGGTGCCGGGCGGAACGGTCGCCTGCCCGCCGGGAACCCGGCCATAGAGCGTCAAGGTGCCGGATGAGTTGCCCAGGACACTGGGGCTCAGCAGCAGCGGCGGCGGGCGCGAGGCATAGGCCCAGGCGTAGGAGCCCCAGACGACACTCATCGCCGGGTCCGAATAGATCTGGTAGTCGAGGCTGTTGGCGCCGCTCAGCATCTGCCTGGCTGCCGCCGAGGTTGCGCCGCCGGTGCCGGCGGCGAGATGCGGACAGACGAGGATGGGCAGCAGCAATGGCAAACTGCCGCTGCAGGTCACGCTGAGGGTGGCCGTCGATGTCGCCGCGGAGCCCGACAGCGTGTCGACAGCGCCGAAATTCATATTGGTGACGGTAAAGCTGCAGCTTTGCGCCAGGGCGAGCGACGGCAGCAGCGTCAGGAAAGCGACGAGGACGGCGCGCAGCATTTGGCCCGGCATTGTCATTGGCACACCACGTCCTTGATCGTCACTTGCCGGCCGCGCACCGCCTCGAAGGGGAAGGTCGCCCGGCACGAACTGCCGTCGCCGCGATCGACCTGTATGGAGTTCTGCCGGGCGAGACCCTTGATGTAGGCCTGCCCGTCATAGCCGACGACGAAGTCTTCCGCGCCGCCGTCGAGGCGTCCCGACAGCCCGGCTTCGAGCGGCGTTCCGCTCGCATCGACGAGCGTCACAAGGGCTGCCTGCGCCGCCTCCGACACGCCGAACTTCAGCACCACGCCATTGCGGTCGGCCGGGACGACGGTCTCCTTGGTGGTCGGGACATCGGCATCGACGGGCAGGTTCTTGGGGTCGATGGAGACCGTGTTCAGCTCATACGAATTGAGCCCGGTGACCAGGATGCGGCCTTTGCTGTCGGTCTTTCCGACCGGCCTGTTCTGATGCAGCACCTCGACGTCAGGCGTGCCGACATCGACGACGGCAAAGGCATCGTCGATGCGGTTGGTGGCGAACACGCCGCCGCCGGCGACCGCAATGGCGCCGTCCATCTGCCCGGTCACGCGAACATCATTGTCGAACTGCTGCGCGGCGGCCGCCAGGCGCGCAAACAGCGCCCGATAGCTGACCGATGCCGAGCGGTTGGGCGTTTCACCTTCCGACGTGCGCAGCCGCCAGCCGATGCTGCCGACCTCCGCCTGTTCGGACTTGGCTAGGTCGGCAACGACATTGAAGCCGTCAGGCCCTTGCTCGACGCCTGTCGAGGCCGTGATGTCGTCGTTGAACGGGATCGAAAGCCCGGCGAACACGCCATAGCTGCTGTCGTCGTCGAGATCGGCGAAGGCGGTCGCATAGAGCGTGCTGCGCTTGAAGATCGCCTGGCTGTAGGAGAGGCCGACGATCTGGCTGGGTTCGCCCTCGGCGCTCTTCAAATGGGTGTAGGAGAGATTGAGGCTGGAGAAATCGATCGGCATCGGCACGCTGAGCGTCACCTGGTCCACCGCGCGCGGCACGCCGGCGCTGAAACGCGTGAAGTCGTCTGGGTCGAGAACCGGCTGCGCCGTCACCGAGGCGATGTCTTCATAGCCGCCGAAGGCGCGCTGCATATGGGCGTTGATCGCCCAGCCGTCATAGCCGAATTCGACGCTGGCATCGACCAGCGAGCCGGTGCGCCCGTCATGATGGCTGCCGGCCACGGCCGCCGACGCCGCACCGTAAGGGCCGAGCGGAAAGGCAGCGCCAATGCCGCCATTGATCAGATCAGCACCCCCCTCGGCATGGGCTTCCAGCGTCAGCTGGTCGCTCATGCCGTAGCGCGCCGTGGCGGCGCCCATGACGCGGCCATCATAGTTGTCGGAGGAGATGCCGAAATTGCGCCGCGCCATGCCCGCCTCGACGGAAAAATCGAGCAGTCCCTGGCGCAGCAGCATGTTGGAGGCATAGAACGGCAAGGTGGCGGTGGTCTCGCGCCCGAGGCTGTCGCGCAGCACCACCTGCGCCTGCCCGGCGCCGGTGAACACAGGCAGATTGGTGACCTGGAAAGGTCCGGGCTGGATGTCGCCGGAATAGGTGCGCACGTTTTGCGTATAGACTTCGAGCGTCGACGGCACCGCCGCCGTGCCGCCGAAGGAGGGCAGGGGCAATGTCACCAGATCCGAGCGCAGGCTGAAATTGCGCTGCGCCTGGACACCGCCGAGATAGACCGGACGCGTCCACGACAGGCCACCGGAGACGAAGTCGCCGGCCCGGTAGGTCATCAGCCGGTCGGGGTCGGAATAGCTCCAGGTCGTGTTGAGCCGCCTGAAGCCGCCGAGCCTGCCGTCGGAATAGCCGGCGATGAACGACTGGCTGAGCGTTCCATAAGGGCTGAACACACGCGCGTCGAAGCCGCCCGAGATGCCCTGGAACAGCTCGTTGTCGCCGTCGAACAGTGTGTTTGAGCTGGCAAACAGCGAGTAGTTGAGCACCGTGCCGTAGCCCGATTGCGGCGCCGGCCGGTCCTGCAAGCGCAAGCCGAGATCGACGATGCGCGCCTCGCGGCTGTCATTGGCGGCGGTGACGTAGAGGCGCTGCGCCGCCTCGTCGATCTGAAACGACACGTCCGCCAGCTGGTCGAGCCTGACCAGGCCGGCGGCGTCGGCAGCACCCTTCGGCGGCTTCAGCCCGACCTCCTTCAGCTCTTGCGGCGTCGATGCCAGGCCGCCATCCGGCATTTCGGTGAAATTGCCGATCAGTTTCGTAGAGGCGTCGTTGATGAACACCTCCAGATAGAGGCTGCGCCCGGCGGGCGAAACGGGATCAGGCTCTTCAGGGTTCGTCACGGCCGGCAGCTCTTGCGAGTTCACTGCCGGGCAAGGTGTGAAAGTCGCGAGCGCGACGACAATCGCAGTGCTAGCGGCCCTTGACGGCAACTTTGGCATCGAAGGGTCCAAGATCGCTCTGTGCCTTCAAAAGCACGGAGCCCGCGGACAGTGATTTGCTGCTGCCGATCGGCCACTGCATGGTCGCGCCGCCCAGCACATAGCCGACAAGCCCGTTCCGGTTGCCGAGCTTCTTGCCGCCCTGGGTCAGCGTCAGGTTGGACAGGCGAAAGCGGCTCTCGCCGCTGTTGCTGGCGATGAGCATCAGGCTGCCGCCATTGCGCGAAAGGCTCCACGCGATCGCCGGCGCGGCTGCGTCGGCGTTGCGGAAAAACACCGGCACCGAATAGCGCAGCGCAAGCGCAACCGTACCGGCCTTCTTGCGCGAGGGGTCCGGCAGTTCGTCGACGATGACGCGGTAGCTTTCCTCGGCCCGCACCGGCGCCTTCGAGACGCGCACCACGCGAACCACGTATTGGGCGTTGGGTCCGAGCTTGGTCGATGGCGGGCTGGCGACCACGTCCGTGGTTGGCGTCAGCGTCTCGATGCCGCCGGACTGGCTCCATGCGAAGACCCTGATCTGCACATTGATCGGCCGCTTGGTGTCATCGTTGCTGAGGTTGAGGACCGCCGCGCTGTCGGGCGCGATCAACTCGAGACCTGTCGGCGCCACCCTGAGCGAGGCGGCGTGCGTGAGACCGGCGCACAGCAACAGAACAGCCGTGGCGCCAATGCATGAAAGCATGGATCGCATATCGTCCTCGTCGTGGCGTCGTCGGTCAGTAGGTTACGGTGATCGCAACGGTGTCGGTGTAGACGCCTGCCGCCGGCGTCGTTTGCGTTGGAACACGGCCATAGACAGTGATGTTCTGCACGCTGCCATTGCCGGTTCCCGAAACCGTTTCGGTGGGAATCGTTGTCCCCCAGAGCTGTGTGCGGGTGCTTTCCCTGTAGATCGTGTAGTTGATTGTCGCCGACGCCGGTCCGGTCATCTTGCGGACCGCGGTGGTCGCGCCCGCGCCAAGTCCGACACCCAGACCCACATCGTAGGTCTTGCCGGTCGTGCATTGCACGCCAATGGTGCTTGTCTGGTCGACATTCGCATCGATGACGCCGTGAGTGCCGAAATCAAGATCGCTTGCCGTCTGGACCTTGCATTCGTCGATAATGGTGATGCGCACCGTCATGCTGCCGGACGCGGTGGCGGCGATCGCGGGCAGGGTTGAAAACAACGATGCTCCCGCCAGCAGCGCGTATTTCAGCAATCTCATGCGTATGTCCTCCGTCGGGCAGACCGTTCCTCGCGAAACGGCCTTGACCCGGATTTCACCCCTGCAGCTCCTCCCGCTACGTGTTTCGCAAAGACATCACCATATCGGTAATATCAAAAGCGAACTTCGTGATGATTATTACGACTTAGATTCGGATTGCAACAGATTAATAACTACAGGACTATCAGATAACTTTGGTTAATATTTGGTTAACGGAGGTAAAATCGACATATTTTGGAAGTCAAAATTCGGCTGTCGATAATTTATTTTGGCTTTTGTGATGAAAAGGCGGAAATCGGTATCGAAGCATCTTGATTTTATAGAGTGTGACCTCCCGTCTCTTAATATCGATTATTTCGCAGCGTATGCCGACGCCAAGCGGCCGTCGCCGTCGCCGCTGGTCCGCATGGCCCGAAACGCTGTTCCGGCCACCCAAGCCTGGCAATCGTGCTGCCAGGGCGGCATTCCCCAAAACCGTGTTCCGCCCAGCCCAAGCACGGCTGTGCCGGCCGAGATAAATCCACCGCCGTCGGATCGCCGGGAGACATTTGCGAATCATTGTTGCCACGCTCGCCCCGATTTCCGGCGGCAGCGCATCGGCCGGGCGGGAGATGCGCCTGTTGTCCCTTCGAGCCATGATCGCACACCGGTAGCCGCGCGGACCGGTAGCCGCGCGGACCGGCTGCAGACGTCAAGAAAAGGAAGAACGATGAAGAAGACATACGAGAAGCCAACGCTTCAGAAGCGCGAAAAACTGACCCGCGTCACGGCAGTGATCATCCTGTCGGGCCCCGTCGAAAACGGCAGCTGACGCCTTCGATCGGCATCAAACCCACCGCTGACAAGGAGAACGGCCATGGATCAGCATGCGAACCCATCACCCGGCTTTCGGCGCAATCCGGGCAAGGTGATCACTGTCGAGCCCTTCAAGGGACGTGTCGTCGTGTTTGCCAATGGCGCCATCATCGCCTCGTCGGCGAAAGCCAAAATAGTGACCGAGCCGCCTTATCCCTTCTCATTCTACATCCCGTTCGAAGACATCGACTTCCGCAAGCTGGCGAAGGCCGATCTGTCGACCGAGTGCCCCTACAAGGGCGTCGCCAGCTACTGGAACGTGCTGCCGGCGGCCCGAGGTCGGCAGCGACGCGATGTGGGCCTACGTGCAGCCTTTCGACGAGATGGCGGCTATCCGCAACCACGGCGCCTTCTATCCCGACAGGGTCACCATCGACGCCACGCCGCGCTGAACGCGGGTAGCGATTTTCATGCCGGCCAAAGCTGCCCTCGGACCTGACCGAGGGCGCTGCGGTTCTGCGGCAACGGCATGCCGAAACAAAGACAACAAGGTCATGGACGAAAAGCAGAGAGCCATCCTCGACGAAATCCCGCGTCTGCGGCGCTATGCGCGCTCGCTGCTGCGCGACCGCGATTCCGCCGACGATCTCGTCCAGGACTGCCTGGAACGGGCGCTGCTGCGGCTGGACAACTGGCAGACGGGAGAGAGCCCGCGAAAATGGCTGTTCACGATCATGCATCATCTGTTCATCGACCAGATGCGCAAGGTGAACCGGCGTGGCGAGGCCTTGATGCTGCCGCTGGAAGCCGGCGAGGTGCAAGCCTCTCCCGCCGACCAGCTGGAGAATGTCGCGGCCCGCGAGATTATCGACGCGCTGCAGGCGATCAGCCCCGACCGCCGTGCCGCGCTGACCATGGTCGCCATCGAGGGCTTTTCCTACGCCGAGGCCGCCGAGATGCTCGGCGTGCCGGCCGGCACGCTGATGTCGCGCATTGCGCGCGGCCGTGAGGAACTGCGCGGCCTGCTCGACGACAATTCGCGCCGCCGCGCGATAAGGATCGTCGAGCCCGGTCCGGGCCGGACGACTCCCATCAGAGCGCCCATGGCATGACGAACCCCCGTCGCATGATCACGCCACACGGCATGATACGGCCCGATAGCGCCTCGTACGGGCGAGCCGGTAACGGTTTCTTGTCTGCTTCCGTCTATAATGGCGGGAATGGGGTGGACGAAACCAGGGCATGGCTGAAGAGAAAAGACGCAAGAGCGAGTTCTGGGCGCTGGCGCTCGAAAGCGCTCATCTCGGCGTATGGGACTGGGATATTTTGAGCGGCGAGTGTTTCTATTCGCCGACCTGGTCGCAAATGCTCGGCTACAAGGATGGCGAGCTTGCCAATACCAGCGATCTCTGGCTGAAGCTGACGCATCCCGACGACCGCGCGCGGGCGCTGGCCAGCGGCGAGCGCCACATTGCCGGCCTGAGCGCATCGATCGAGACCGAGCTGCGCCTGAAGCACAAGGACGGCCACTGGATCTGGGTGCTGGACCGCGGCGGCATCGTCGAGCGTGACGAGACAGGCAAGCCGGTCAGGCTGATGGGCGTCCAGACCGACATCAGCCGGCAGAAAGAGGCCGAAGCCGAACTGGAGCGGGTCAATGTGCGCTTCCGCCTGGCGCTGGCCGCCAGCGGCACCGGCATCTGGCATCACGATATCGATGCCAACAAGAGCTATTGGGACGCCCGCACCAGGGAGATATTCGGCCTCGTGGCCGACACTGACGAGGTGACCGCCGACCTCTGGCACACCTATCTGCACCCCGACGACAAGGTCGCCACCGAGCGCGCCCATCGGGCGCCGCTTGCGTCAGACGGAGTTGTCGCCTCGCAATACCGCATCGTCAGGCGCGACGGCGAAATCCGCCATGTCGAATCGCTGGTGCGCTTCATCGCGGCCCCTGAGACCGCGGGCCAGATCCTTGGCACCGTGCGCGACATCACCGAGGACAAGAAGCGCGAACGCGAACTCGCCTATGCCGCGCACCACGATGCGCTGACCGGCCTGTTCAACCGCGCCGCCTTCGACCGGCTGCTGGCCGAACACATCGCAACGGAGCGGCTGCTGCCGCTGGCGGTGTTCTATGTCGATCTCGACTACTTCAAGGCGCTCAACGATTTTGCCGGCCACGCCGCCGGCGACCTGGCGCTGAAGGGCATCGCCGCCGCCATCCTGGGCTGCCTGCCGGCATCGGCGCGTGCCGCGCGCCTTGGCGGCGACGAGTTCGCGCTGCTGGTGCCCAATTGCGAACCGGCCGCGGCCGAGACGCTGGCCGACGCCATTCTTACGGCGGTTAGCGACGCCGACCTTGGCCTGCCGGTGACGTCGCGCAAGCTCGCGGCCAGCATCGGCATCGCCTTTGTCGACGACACCGCCACGACGGTAGCCGATGCGCTGGCCTGCGCCGACGACGCCTGCTACGCCGCCAAGGCGGCCGGGCGCAACCGCTTCGCGGTGTTTTCGGCCGACGCGGCGTCGGGTTCCGGCGGCCTCAACGCGGCGCGTGTCGCCGCCGACACCGTCGACGCGATGGATGACGGACGGTTGAAACCGTTCGGCCAGGAAATCCACCTGCTGGGTCTCCCCTGGCGGCAGAGCCGCCATGTCGAAGTGCTGGCGCGGCTTGCCGGGCGCAGCGGCAAGCTTATCCCGCCGGGCGAGTTCATTCCGGTTGCCGAGCGCTTCGGCATTGCCTCGCGGCTGGACCGCTGGATCATCAGGACCGCACTGTCGCAGCACGGCCCGGCCATGAAATCGGGCGCCATCACGCTCGGCTTCAACCTGTCGGCGCAGACGCTGAGCGACCCGCTTTTGTGGGATTTCGTCGACGCCGTCATCGCCGAGACCGGGGCGCCGCATTCCGGCATCGGCTTCGAGATCACCGAGACGGCGGCCGTCACCAATTTCGACGCCGCCGAACAGTTCGTGCGCAAGGCGCGCGAGCGGCAATGCCGTGTCAGCCTCGACGATTTCGGCGCCGGCATGAGCTCGTTCGAATATCTGCGCCGCTTTCCCGTCGATCAGATCAAGATCGACGGCTCGTTCATCCAGAACATTGCGCAAAGCCGCTTCGACCGCGAGATCGTCTCGGCCATTTCAGGCATCGCCAGGAGCCTCGGCTGTTCGGTGGTCGCCGAAAAGATCGAACAGCAGGCCGCGCTCGACATTTTACGCGACATGGGCGTCGCCTACGGCCAGGGTTTTCTGCTGCACCGGCCGGAGCCGCTGAAAGCGATCGTGGCAAGGGCGAGCGCCGAGGCGCCGCGCAAGCGGTTCGGCTGAAACGGCGAGTTCAGTTGAAGTGGCAACTCGCTGGTAAGAAATTCGGTCACCTCGGCCGACCGCAAGACGACATCGGCATTTGCCGCTGAGGCAGAATCTTCCTTTGGGGGAGATCGGCACTCAGCGGTGCGCGTGGGTATCGTTACGCTTGCGAGTTGCTGCGGCCTTCTTTGCCGACGCCGACTTGCTGGCCGAAGAGCGCGAGGCTGACGCCTTGCCGCCGAGCCTGCCGCCCTTGTGCGCCGCCGGATGACCGGTGTCTTTGCCGCGGCCCGAGCCGCCTTCCTTCTTGCCGCCGCCATCGTCTTTGTTCACCGTCGCCCAAGCACGACGTTCGGCCTCTTTTTCAGAGACGCCTCGATGCTCGTAGCCTTCGGCGATATGGTCGGCCTTACGCTCCTGCTTGTCGGTATATTTCGATTTATCTCCACGCGGCATTGTCTCCTCCTTCGTTTTCGTGATGCGGGCAGTCGCCATCCGCATGCCCGCTTGACAGCAGCCTTCAGCTTAGCTGGCGTCGGCCTTTTCCTGTTTGCGCTGCGCGGCCTCCTTCTTGCGGCGCAACACCTCGTCGGTGCCGACAAGATCCTTCGACCCGCCGGAAATCGAGGTCGACACAACGGCCGGCGGATCACTGGCCGGAAAGCTGTCCTCGAGCCCGGATTGAAGCTGTTCTTCGAGCGTATCGGGATTCTCCGAGCGACCCTCCGCGCGGCGCTCGCCGACCGCCTCGACGTCGCTCTTGCTGTCTGGGTGGGCGCGGGCCTCTGATATCGTCGACACCACCAGCTCGATGGCAAACTCTTTCATTGCCTCGGCTTGCGGCTCATCGACGTCGGCGTTTTCGATCAGGCGGATCAGCGACTTTTCCACGTCGCTCAGTTCCTTGGTCCCCTGGCTGCGCGCCAGTCGTTTGGCCAACGAACTGATGAGAACGGGACCGAATGTCGAATAGGCAAGCCTGCGCATGTCGTCGACATGCTCGGGATGAAGGTTTTGCAGGGACATGGTTCGTGCCTCCAATCGATTAGCTGGCCAGTAGCTCCTGCCGCTGGGCCTCCCTTAGGAAACAGAGGGGAGGGCAAGAGGTTCCATGCCATGGGTCGACAGCCTGCTGACGCTCAACGCCACAGCGACGCCATGGTCAGTGACGCTTCGAAAATCTGCTCCCTGTTCTGGTTCAGCATCTTGACGGTGATCCGCCGGTGCTCTCCCTCGGGCATCTCGTCGCGCGCGACATCGTGCAATATGCGCAGCGCCTCGGCTCCCGCACGCTCGCGGCTTGGAAACAGCTGCCCCTCTTCATCGATCTGGTTTTCGGTGTTGTAGAGGTCGAAGTAGAACCGTTCCATGTGCGGCATCCCTGCATGAGAACGGTAAATCCCTTTTCTCGCTCATGGTTCCATCCGCCTGATTCCTAAACAGATTTCTCGCAATCGTCTGGGCAAAATGCCGGCGCGCCATCACAGATGCAACCACACCCGATCTGCGGCGTTGAGCTGAGCCCAGCAGTTCCTCCTCCACCCATTCGGATGGAAAACCATCGATGCTAGAGCCACTCTATCTGAACCTTGGCCAGCATGACGCCCTCTCCGAAGAGGAGAAGGGACTGCTCGCCGGCGCCATGACCATCGAGCTCGATTTTGCCACCGGCCAGGACATCGTTTCTGAGGGATCGAGACCCGGCTACAGCACGCTCATCATCGAAGGTCTGGCGGCGCGCTACAAGGTGCTGGAGGATGGCGGCCGGCAATTTACCTCGTTGCAGGTGCCTGGCGATTTTGTCGACCTGCACGCCTTTCTGCTCAAGACCATGGACCATGGCATCATCGCGCTCTCGCCATGCCGGGTCGTCGCCGCCGACCACAGCCGGCTGCGCGCCATCACCGAACAGGCGCCGCATCTGACCCGGTTGCTGTGGCTGGACACGCTCGTCGACGGCGCCATCCACCGTGAATGGATCGTGGCCATGGGCAGGCGCTCCAAGACCTCGCATCTGGCGCATCTGGTGTGCGAGCTGTTCGTCCGGCTTCAAGTGGTCAAGCAGACCAACGGCATGAGTTTCCGGCTGCCTTTGTCGCAAGCCGAACTGGCCGACGTGCTGGGGCTGTCGATCGTCCACATGAACCGGGTCATCGGCGCGCTGCGAAGACTCGGCGTCATCGGCTGGTCAAATTACATAGTGACGATCCTGGACTGGCAGCAGCTGGTGGAAATCGCCGAGTTCGACCCGACTTATCTCAGCATGAACCGCGAGCCGAGGTAGGTCATCGGCGTTCCGAAGGGACGCGACTTCGCCTTAGCCGGCCTTTGAATGATGTCCGTTCAGCGACGCCAATTCGTCGAGCATGGCAAGGGCGGCACTTGGCTTCGCCGGCTTCAGCAGGCCCTGTCGAGCGGCGGCATTCTTGAAAGCGGCAAAGGCGATGGCCGGGCGGCAAATTCCGTTCAGCGCATCATCCACCAGCCTGACGGCCGCCCTGTAGGCCTGAGCGTCCTTGTTCTTCCACTTTCCGTCCAGCGCCCTCCTGGCGTCGGCGATCGACGACACCGTCATCGTACTGCAGTCCACGAATTTGATCGTCAGGGGAAGAAATCGGCTCATGAGAAATTCACCATCCGAACCATTCGCGCGTCCGCCACAAAAGCCCGGCGAAAGGCGCGGCCAGAAACGCAGCTGCACCCAGGACGAGAATGGGATTGTTTGTCCGTATAGATTTCATGGATAGCCTCCGTAAACGGGATCGCCATAAACGAGGAAATCGTAAAGTGGTTGCGGCCAGCGCAAGCTACATGTTGCTTGCCGGCCGGATCGGTTGGCGTGGCCGGTAGGGCGGTCGCGACTGCGACTTCAACGGGATGTCTGCGAGCGAGTTGCGGATCGGCCTGAACAGTATTGGCGGCGACGCGGCGCGCCGGCGCAGCAGTGCGGCCGACAGTTTGGCAACCAGATTTCGAACCTCCATGGACTCCTCCCTAGAGTTTTAGAGTCCCCCTTTCGCACTCACCTAGCACCTGACGCCTGTGCCTCGCATTTAACTTTGATGTAGGCCGGACGAATGCGCGCGCTTTCACGCAAAGCCTGCCGCCAACCTTTTTTCCCGGCCAACCTTTTTGCCTGGAGTGCGTTGTCCTCCGACACGGAAGGAGAAACCCATGCTGACCAAAACCTCGAAGGCGGTGCGCAAGCAGCGCAGCGTGCAACGCAAGGTCGATACCGACGATCGCCGCAAGCCGGAGGCTAAATCATCGGCCGCCATGCAGGCCGGCGCCCGGCTCTATCCCGAGCCGCCTTTTCCGAAGCAGCATCATCCCAAGCCCGGCGAGGAAGCCGAGATCAAGCCGGCGCCGCTTTATGATGCGCCGTTCTGGCAGGGCTCTAGGAAGCTCGACGGCAAGGTGGCGCTGATCACCGGCGGCGATTCCGGCATCGGCCGCGCCGTGGCAGTCTTGTTTGCGCGCGAAGGCGCCGACGTCGCCATCGTCTATCTCAGCGAAGACAGGGATGCCGAAGTGACTAGGCAGGCGGTCGAGGCCGAGGGCCGGCGCTGCCTGGCGCTGCGCGGCGATGTCGCCAGCCGCGCCTTCTGCCGCCGCGCTGTGGAGCGCACGGTCAAGCAACTCGGCAAGCTGGACGTGCTGGTCAACAACGCCGCCTTCCAGGTCCACTCGGCCGATTTCGCCGACCTCACCGAGGAGCATTTCGACACCACGCTGAAGACCAACCTCTACGGCTATTTCCATATGGCTCAGGAGGCGGTGGCGCATATGAAGCCGGGCTCGGCCATCATCAACACCGGCTCGGTCACCGGCATAGACGGCTCGAAGGAACTGGTCGACTATTCGATGACCAAGGGCGGCATCCACGCCTTCACCCGCGCGCTGTCTGGCAATCTGATCGGCAAGGGCATCCGCGTCAACGCGGTGGCGCCGGGGCCGGTGTGGACGCCGCTCAACCCGTCCGACAAACAGGCGGCCGATGTTTCGCAGTTCGGCGCCAAGACGCCGATGAAGCGCCCGGCCCAGCCCGAAGAGATCGCACCGGCCTATGTGTTCCTGGCCTCGCCGCAATGCTCGAGCTACATCACCGGCGAAATCCTGCCGATCGTCGGCGGCTATTGAGGGCGGCTCAGGCTGGCGGTGACGCATCCGAGCAGCGACGTCGTAGAGCTGCTGCAACCGGATGACTTTTCGTGCATTCTTGTGCATGGCCACCACGCTTCGCCCCGAGACGCCGGCAAAATGCTGCTCCTATTGCGGCTCGCGCGACCACGAATATGAGGATTGCCCGAAGCGCAAAGCCGATGCCGAGCGGCAGCGGAAGGAGCAGCAGGAGCAACGGGAGCAACAGGGGCGGGGGCCGGCGCGTGAGGGATTTCTAGCCAGCTGAATTCAGGACATTGTGCGAAGACGAGCGGCCGCCGGCGTCAGCCGATGCTCGACCATGCCCCTTCAAGTCGACGCTTCCGACGAAAGCCATAAGCAGCGCCATTCCCTCCGGCCAGTCGCCAAGACCGCTGTCGCTGTTGATGTGGCCGAGCGGCCCGGCGATGTGCAGCGCGCTGCCCCATTGCCCGGCCTTCGCCTTGCCATAGCCATGCGGGTCGTAAGGATCATCGGTGCTGGCGACGATCAGCGAAGGAAAGCGGAACGGGACGCGCGGCGTGTCGGCAAAGGGAATTGCGTAAGCCGGATAGACCGGCGATGCCGGATCGGGAACCGCAACCAGGAACGCGCCGCCGATCTGGCAGCTCGACACCGTCTGCCAATGCGCCACCAGCAGGCAGCTGAGGCTGTGGGCGATGAGCACCGGCGGCGTTGTTGCCTGTGACACCGCGGTTTCCAGCGCTGCCACCCAGTCGTCGAAATCCGGCAGGTCCCAGCTCGCCGGGCTGAAGCGGCGCATTGCCGGGTTGGCCTGCTGCCAGCGTGTCTGCCAGTGGGCCTCGCCCGATCCGCCGCTGCCCGGCAAGATGATGAAGTCGGTCATGGAATGTCCTGTCTCCTGGTGAACGATGCCGGCCAATTCTAGGTCTTCTCCTCGTCCACGGAATGAGAGATCATCGGAAAGCAGCGAAGAATTCCGATGGATTGAAGGTCTACATGGCAAATGGCGATTACCGGCCGCGGCTCGACCCCACCGATGTGGCGATCATCGAGATCATGCAGGAGGATGGCCGCATCGGCGTTTCCGAACTCGGCCGCCGCGTCGGCCTGTCCCAGCCCGCCACGTCGGAGCGGGTGAAGCGGCTGGAGGAGCGTGGCATAATCGCCGGCTACCGCGCGGCGATCGATCCCGCCGCCCTCGGTCTCGGCACCATGGCGATGATCCGCCTGCGCACCACGCATGAGCACATCCAGACCTGCCTGAAGAAATTCGCCGCCATGCCGGAAGTGGTCGAGGTGTTGCGGGTGACCGGCGAGGACTGTTTTCTGGTCAAGGTCGTCGTCCCGTCGCCGCCCGACCTCGAAATCATCGTCGACGCCATCGGCCGCTACGGCGCGGTGACGACCAATGTCGTGCTGCGCGCCGAGCCGCCAAAGCGGTTGGGGCGGGAGCTGATGGCGAAGCTCTGAGCGGCGATTCCAACGCGCCGCCAAGAGGTCCCGTTTTGCCAGCCAAGAATTTTTGCGCGATGATGTCGGATCGGCGGCGTGCCGCCCGTCCTTGGAGCGAAACCCCTAGCAATCCCAGGAGAACATTATGGAAACCGTTCAATCGCCGTGGCAGACCGCGGCCATTCTCATCGCTCGCCTGATCCTGGCCGCCATGTTCGCGATGGGGGTGGCCTTCAAGTTCATGGATATGGGTATGACCGCCGGCTACATCGCCGCCGCCGGTTTCCCGTTCCCGCTGTTTCTGGCCTGGTGCGCCGCGATCCTGGAAGCGCTGCTGGTGATCGCCTTCCTGACCGGCGCGTTCTTCACGCCGGCGGCTCTGGTCGCCGCAGTCTACGTGATCTTCCTCGGCTTTGCTTTCCACGGCCCGTCGCACTGGGCCGGCAACCAGGCCGAGTTCGGCGCTTTCATGTCCCATTTCCCGTTCGCCGCCGGCCTGCTGTTCGCCGCCGTACATGGACCGGGCAGCGTGCTGGCCTCCAAGCTCGGCAGGGCGTGAGACCGGAGAGCCTCACATCTGGTCGTTGTAGGGTTCCTTCATCTGGCCGACCATGCGCGCCAGCTTCGAGAAGGACGGCATGTCCGTCTCCGGCTGGCATTGATTGGCCAGTTCCAGCAACCGGATCGGGAAGTTGACGGCGTCGCGGCTGGACTCCGACATGCCGCCAGACCGTTCCTCACCGGTTTCAATGGCCTCGGCCTTGCGCAAGGCGATGTCGATCTCCTCGACGGTAAGCACGCCCTTACGCACCAGTACCTGGTTGATCGAAGCGACGGCCATCAGCAGGCCTTCGAGTTGCAGATTGGCGACATTCATGGCGTTTGCTCCCATTGGCCAAAGCAATTCCAGGAAAGGTGTGAAGCGGTTTTCCGATCGGAATTGCGTAAACAAAACTCCAGCGTCAACGCATGAGCGCCTGTTCCGATCCAGAGGGAGGCGAATGCCGAGGTTCCGGTGCGGTCCTACTCTTCCATCCAGCGACGGCCGTATTCGGCCCACAGCGCCTTGACCTCCCTGCTGCCGAGGCGTGGGGCTGCGCCGTCGCCGTAGGCGATCGACACGGCGCTGATGTCGTAATGGGGGTGGGCGTCGATGACGAAGCGGATCGCTTCGCCGAGCGGCCTTCTGCCGATGACCGGATCGGCCTGGCCCTGGCCGACGCTGCGGACGCCCGAAACAGTGGCTGGCGCATGCCGCATCCTGAACACGGATGCCATGGCTGGTTTGTCCATGCTGCATTCTCCCCGAGTCGGAGGGGAATGATTCCATAAGCGCCAGCTAATGGCCAGTCGGTGGCCGCCTCGGTAGTGTCTCAGTTTGAAATCTGACGCGGCGCTTGTCGTACCCAATGCCGAATTCCTGTACGCTTAGCGGAAAGCATGGAGATTTGTTATGAGATCGACGGTCAGCAAACCTGAGGACGCCGCGACTGCCTTTGCCGATGCTTGGAATCGGCACCATATGGACGACTTCGCGGCGTTGTTCGCCGACGATGCAAATTTCGTCAATGTCGTAGGCGTGTGGTGGAAGAACCGCGCCGAGATCGAAGCGGCGCACCGTGCGACGCATGAAAGCATGTTTCGTGATAGCCAATTGGATGGTAACGTTTCGTCAGTTGTTGAACTAGCGCCCGGTGTCAACGCCATCCACTACACCTGGACCCTGACCGGCGCATTCGCCCCGGACGGCTCGCCCGCTGGAATCCGGAAAGGTATCCTGCTTCTGATTGTGAAGGAAGAACGGACGGGCTGGCGAATAAAGGTGGCTCAGAACACGGACGTTGTTCCGGGAATGATGGCTCCTCCTTCCAACGCAAATAGATAATCACGCCCACCGGACCTAAAGGCCAAAGGTGGCAAGTTGCGGGGTGCGGTGATGCCGTCGTCAACCCGGCGTTCTGTCAGATGATCGACGTTGCATCCGGCTGGGCTCGTCAGCCACCATGATCGTCCTCCGGCAGGCAAACGTCGCAGGAGGGTGTCGCGCTACGCCTTGGTCTTGCGCTTGGCCGGTGCTTTGGCGGCGGGCGTCTCTGTCCTGACGCCGAGCCCGAACTCCTTTGCCAGCTCGGATCGCTTGGCGGCGTAGCTGGGCGCCGTCATCGGATAGTCGCCGGGCAGGTCCCATTTGGTGCGATAGGCCTCCGGCGTCATGCCATGGGCGGAGCCGAGATGGCGCCGCAGCGACCTGAACTTCTTGCCGTCCTCAAGGCAGTAAATGAAATTCGGCGTCACCGAGCGCTTGCGATTGACGGCAGGCTCCGGTGCCGGTTGCGGCGGAGCAACGGGATTGTCCACGGCCGCGAGCGCCGAGTTGACGCTCTCGATCAACGCCGGCAAACCTTCCGGAGGCACCGAATTGTTGCGCACGAAGGCCGCGACGATGTCGGCGGTCAAATTTATATTTCGGATTTTGTCGTCAGACATGGCTTCTTCCGCCCCCTTGATGCCAAAGAACAAATTATCAGACAAACTTGCCCTGCGGCATGGCACTTTAGCACATATGCATATGACTTGACGATAAATATGGTAGCGCTAACACCGCTTGAGTCCTTGACCGAAGTAGGAATTGTTTCTTATTTCCTATTGACGGATGAGGGCAGCTATCGTATCATTTCTCCATGGTGCTGATTTGCGCCAGCAACCCGCCGCCGAGGCGGGTTTTGTTTTTCAGGCAATCTGTTGCGAGAACCGAATGCCGGCGGGACAGCGCCCCCTCCGTCCTGCCGACAGAGGGGCGCGAAGGAACGCTATCCTCGGTTCATTCTGCAATATCCACGAGAAATCCCATGTCCAACCGCTATGCCACCATCATCATCGACGATGACGGCCACGAGATCGTCAGCGCCATCGGCCTGTTCGAAGGCATTGCTCCGCAGGCGCGTATCGGCCGCGTCGAGCCGGTCGCGCCGGGCGTGCTGATCGGCATGATCCGCGGCGGTCCCGTCGATGCGATTGGCGGCTTCGGCTTTCCGCGCGGCGCGCACGACGGAAGCGCGATCGGTCTTGCCAGGGCAAGCCTGAAAGCCGCGCCTGCCGAAAACAGCCACGCGCCAGCCGCTGATGCGGCCGGCCGCAAGACCACCCGGAAACCGGTGAAGGCAAAACGGCGCAAGTCCGGCAAAATCAAGCGGGCGAGACCGGCAAAGCAGGTTGCCGCCAGCAAGGCTGAGCCCGCCGGGATCCCGGATCATGGCTGACCGAACGGCGCCGCGTGCGCGCCCTGGCCGCAAGGCACCCGCCGGCGCCGCCCCGAAGCGGACGAAGAAGACACTTGGCGACGATTTTCTCGACGCCGTGCGCGCCGATTTCCGCGCCCACGGCGCCGGTGTCATTGCCGCGGTCCGGGCCGACAAGCCCGACCAGTATCTGAAGATCGTGCAATCGGTGCTGCCCAAGGACCTGGCCAAGGATCTACATGTCTCCACCGACAATCTGGAGAGCCTGAGCGATGACGAGATCCGCCGCCGCATCCGCGGCCTCGAAGCCGTCCTCGGTCCGTTCGGCGACCAGCCGGGCGGCGCGCCGCCACTATCTGGCGCTGCTGCAGGAACTGGACCGAAGACGCAGGACTAACCTGCTTGCATCTTACACGCCGTATGAACGCCAGGCCGAGTTTCACGCCGCCGGCGCCAAAAACCGCGAGCGGCTGTTCATGGCCGGCAACCAGCTCGGCAAGACCAGGGCCGGCGGTGCCGAATGGGCCATGCACCTCACCGGCCGCTATCCCCAGTGGTGGCAAGGCAAGACCTTCGACGCCGCCGTGCGGCTATGGGCGGCCGGTGTGACCGGCGAGGGCACGCGCGACAACCCGCAACGCGTGCTGGTCGGCCCGCCGCAGCAGCAGGCCGCCTGGGGCACCGGCATGATCCCCGCCGACGCCATTTTGCACACCACCATGGGCCGCGGCGCGCCGGGCGCGCTCGACAGCATCGTGGTGCGCTGGGGCGGTGGCGGCGACGTGCAGGCCGATGAATCGGTGCTGTCGTTCAAGAGCTACGAGAAAGGCCGCGAAAAGTGGCAGGGCGAAACGCTCCACGGCGTCTGGTTCGACGAGGAGCCGCCGCTCGATATCTATTCCGAAGGATTGACGCGAATCAATGCGACGGGCGGGATAACGATCGTCACTTTTACGCCGCTGCTTGGCATGAGTGACGTGGTGCTGCGGTTTTTGTCGGCGGGTGAGGCTCCTCCTTCTCCCCCTGTGGGAGAAGGTGGATCGGCGCGATAGCGCCGAGACGGATGAGGGGTGTTCCAGCGGAGTGAGGCGTTGGCGTTCCGCGAGCTGAGCGCTGGTGCTGCCGCAGCGACGCCCGGTATCTACCTCAATGCGGAACAAGTAGAGAGACCTTTAAACGAGGTGCAAAGAAGCAACGCAAATACAGCTGATTGGTTATGACGTAGGTACCTTCGCAGATATGGTATTGGCCGTCTGGGGATTCCTGCACGCGGTCCGGTGGGATGACAAAATTATGCGGCAAATAGATGTAACCACCGTCGATCCTTGACCGCACCGAAGACTGAGGTATGGCGCGGCAATCAGAACCACCGCAACACTTGAATTTCGTCTGCGGGTCAATCCTGTCTTTGTACCAGTCGTGGGCGCTAGCGGCCGTCGCCGCGGCGATACACATCGCCGTGAAGATGAATCTTCGCATGGCATTCCTCAAGCATCTGGCAGGCGCTGCTCGCTGGAGTGTCTACGTATATTAGCGTCCCGTTGAGAATACCATTGGCCGCCGACTGACAGACGCAGCTCCGGCAAGCGACGCTGGCTACTGAAAGAGTGAACCGGTCGAACGCGGTCGCTGAGAGTGATTGGTTTGACCCTTCCTGGCTATGAATGACCGAGGTGAGGACGGCAGCGACGTGCAGGCCGATGAGTCCGTGCTGTCGTTCAAGAGCTGTGAGAAAGGCGTCAAAAGTGGCAGGGCGAAACGTTGCACGGCGTCTGGTTCGACGAGGAGCCGCCGCTCGATATCTATTCCGAGGGCCTGACCCGCACCAGCGCCACAGGCGGCATTACGATCGTGACCTTCGCGCCGCTCTTGGGCATGTGGGATGTGGTGTTCCTCACTGCCGATCAAGTCAACGACATGGTCGAGAAACCTGCATGATAGGCGAGGCTCGTGAAAATTCACGCGCCATGGAGAATGCCGGCAGTCGATCGCATCGACAATCGCCGTGGCACGATCTACTACGTCAACCGACCCGGAATATCGCCTGGACCTCGGAGAAAGCGTAATGGGCCACGCTGCAATAGCACTTGTCGTCGGCGCCCTTTTCCTGATTCTTGCGGCGTTTCTGCTTTGGATGGCTAACCTATCAAGGACCGTCATGGGCAAATGCCGCGAAAGAGATCGCCAAAGACATTTGGGAAAATACGGTAGCGGTGAAGGCTCTCAGCGAACGCATCGACAAGATGGAGCGTTAGCGCAACAAGCATAGGCTAGTACTTAAGCATGCGAGAGGAAGAACGGCGTTCTATCATTCGATCACTGGTTGACTTGGATCGGCCGGTTGCTGAGATTAAGGCGCGTCTGGCGCCGCTTCCCTGGGATTATCCAAAACCGCTCGTAAGGCTAACCTACAATCACATTCGAAGCGTTCTCTTACGCTTTCTGGCGGGGAACCTTGACGCGAAGGACCTAGAGGAATGGGCCGAACTTGTTGAAATGCGAGACGACATCGAGTTCGCGGACGAACGGACGAAAGAGGTAATCCACATGCTGTCCACGCCGCAAATCCACTTTCCTATCGACGGTCAGCTTGCTCAGCTTCTGCTCTCGCCAATTTCAAACTGACCCAATACCGAGACTTCGGATGAAGGCTCCGAAGCTCGCTATCCTCGTCGCGATTTCCCATGCATGACACAACAGCCTGCCAGTTCGACCACTGGCTTGTGGATCGGGTGTGCAGATGAGCCGTCACGTCACCTTCATGACCATCGACGATGCCGGGCACTATTCGCCGCAGGAGCGCGCCGCGATCGTTGCCGCCTATCCCGAGCACGAGCGAGAAGCGCGTGCGCGCGGCATTCCAGTGCTGGGCTCCGGCCGCATCTTTCCGCTTCCCGAGGAGCTGATCGCCTGCGAGCCGTTTCGCCTGCCGCGCTACTGGCCGCGGATCGGCGCGCTCGATTTCGGCTGGGACCATCCGTCGGCCGCCGTCGAGCTTGCCTGGGATACGGAGGCCGATGTCGTCTACGTCACCAAGGCGGCCCGCGCTTCGCAGCAGACGCCGGGCATGCAGGTGTTGGCGCTCAAACCCTGGGGCGAATGGCTGCCCTGGGCGTGGCCGCGCGACGGCCGCCGCGAGACGCTGGAAGGGGCGGGCACGGCGCTCGCCAAACAATATGCCGCGCATGGGCTGAACATGCTTTCGGGCCACGCCCGCTTTGCCGATGGCTCGGTCTCGGTGGAGGCCGGGCTGATGGAGATGCTCGACCGCATGCAATCCGGCCGCTTCAAGGTGTTTTCGACTCTGCTGTCCTGGTTTGAGGAATTCCGCCTCTACCACCGCAAGGACGGCCAGGTCGTCAAGCTGCGCGACGATCTGATGGCCGCGACGCGCTACCGCAAGCTGACGCTCGCCTATGTCAGCGGCGCGGGAACCTTGCCGACGACGGCCAACGGCATCTGGCTGATGTTCGACCGCGCCGGCGACAAGGGTGCCGACGGGACAGGGGCGGGGGATTTTTCGGGGCCCGCATCTTCGGCGACCGACAACATTGTCACGTTCGCCGGCACGACGGGGAAGGCGGGCAAGGATAGCGGGGTCAAGGCATCCGACCTGATCGCCGGTCCGGCTTCGGCGATCGCCGATAACATCGCCACCTTCAACGGCACGACGGGCAAGCTGGCCAAGGACAGCGGGGTCGCGGTGTCGAGCCTCGCGCCAAAGGCCAGCCCGACCTTCACGGGAACGCCCGCCGCACCGACGGCGGCACCAGGCACCAACACGACGCAGCTTGCGACGACGGGGTTTGTCGCTGCGGCCGTTGCCGCTCTGTCAACAGTGTATCAGTCGGCTTCGGCCGTGCTCACGGCTCTGGCCGGCATCGGCACGGCCGTTGCCGGCGACATCATCTATGCAAGCGGTGCCGGAACATGGGCGCGCAAGGCCAAGGGGTCGGACGGGCAGATCCTTCAGCTAGCAAGCGGTCTGCCGGCGTGGACAACGATGCCGTTCACGAAGTCGTTTGAGAGCACTCCGCAAACTATTGCGTCGGGGGGCTCGATCACGTTGGCTCACAACCTGGGGGCTCAGCCAAAACTTTATCTATGCTTTCTTGTGTGCACAACGGCTGAGGGTGGATATTCGATTAACGATGAAGTCCCCCTAGTCATTGGACCGCAGGAAACCAGCACACAGCGAGGCCTTAGTGTCGTGCCTGACATCACCAATCTTGTTGTCCGTGTGGGCTCTCAAGCGGGCAGCGCATTCCAAATCTTCCGTAAGGATACCGGCGCTTACGCTAACATTACAAATACCAGTTGGAGGCTTGTTGTGAGGGCCTGGGCCTAAACCTCAAAGAGGCGACACGCAGAACCGAGGAGCGGGGAGACTTGCAAAACCAAATATTGCAGCCAATAAGCTGCGTATGAAATTTCTCCTGCCAATCGAAACAGCGGCGCACCGCGTCCGAGCTAAAATATTCGCAAGGCTGATGTCATTTGGTTGGTTCCGCTCCCTCAGCCTTCTGACGATGAAAGAGGACATCCTGCTGCTCACCAGGCAGTTCGGGGACCACAAGCTAATTTTTTCGCCACACGAGACCATTGGCCGGGATTTGTTCCGAAAGGGTCACTACCAGCGTGACCTAGCGACCAGGGTTCTGGAATTGATCGGGACGCCACCCGGAAGCACCCTGCTGGAAATCGGCGCCAACATCGGAACGCACAGCGTTTATCTGATGCTCAGTGGCAAGTTCGAGCGTGCAATTTGCATTGAGCCAGACCCGCGCAATTTCAAGCTTCTGCAGCAAAACTTGGAGATGAACGACCTCTCCGGCTCGGTGACAGCCTTGCAGTATGCCGCTGGTGACAGGGAGGGGTTGATCGATCTCTACTTCGAGGATGCCAATTTCGGCGCGAGTACCGTCATCAAACCGGAGGGAAAGCAGCGCTCGGTCCAGGTACCGCTTCGCCGCGTCGATGTCATCCTTTCGGAAGCCGGCACCAGCCCGGATGACATCGGCCTGGTGTGGATGGACATCGAAGGCGCGGAGCCGGAAGCCTTGAGTTCGATGGCCGATTTGGTGCAGCGTCAGGTTCCCATCCTAATGGAATACAGCCCGCAACGATATGACCCGGCAAAGACCCAGAAAATAATCGAGCTGGCCAGCGAGTACCGGCGGTGCATCGTCTTCGGCAGATCCGAAAGTGAAATGGATATTCGCGGCGTAACTGAGCAGCGCGACGTTCTACTGCTGCCGTAAGGTCCACGCCTTCCCGCTGTGCGCCTAGGTAGACCGCGAGCGCTTCTGGCGCCAAATGTCTAAAGGAGTTCGCCACAAGCGATATCGGGGCGCCTTCAAAATCTGCTGGCTGACCGGGGCGGATCCGTAGGTGTCAAAAAAATTCATGGACGCGCGGCTTCGCGAATGCCTTTTTGCCCCGCGTGTTGTAGTTCCGGATTGGCAACTGTGTGGGCTGATCGCCCGCCCCTCACGCATCGCCCCGCCTTGATGCCAAAGTGGTAGAGGCCTCCGAAAGACCATTACTCCTTGTGTTCGGGCGTCAGCAGTAGCGTCTCCACTGAATACCCAGCGAACGTTTCGGAGCGATCGGTCGCGACGATAATTCTGGCACCAGGGCAATAGTGCAAAAGCTTGAGGGCGCTCAGTAGCGCTCCGCGATGGTAAAGCTCGCTGTCGCCATAGGCGATGTAGCAAAGACGTCAGTAGAGGCCATCGGCCGTTCTACTTGGAAACTTCCCCACAACCCAAAGAGGCACTTCCATGGACCGCAATTTCGCGCGGGCGCTTGCGCTCGTCCTCAAATCGGAAGGCGGCTGGTCCGACAATCCGGCCGATCCGGGCGGCGCCACCATGAAGGGTGTGACGCTGGCCAATTTCCGCCGCTATGTGAAGGCGGACGCCAGCAAGGCCGATCTGCGAGAGATCAGCAGCGAGCAGGTGGCGACCGTCTATCGCCGCTTCTATTGGGACGCCGTCGCAGGCGCCGAGCTTCCCGGCGGTGTCGATTACGCCGTCTTCGACTTCGCCGTGAACAGCGGGCCGGGCAGGGCGGCGAAATATCTGCAGGCGGCGGTAGGCGCGGTGCAGGACGGCAGGATCGGCCCGGCCACGCTGAGCGCCGTCGGCGTCAGGCCGACGGGCGCCGTCATCGACGACCTCTGCGACGCTCGCCTGGCATTCCTGCGGCGGCTGCCGACCTGGCCGGTTTTCGGCAAGGGCTGGAGCGACCGTGTCCGGTCGGTCCGTTCCCAGGCGCTGTTGATGTCTGCCCCTCAGCCCGCTTCTGCGTCTTCGGCGGATCCATCGGGCCCACGACATCCGCCCGGGCCATCCACCGCACCCGGCTCTACGCCATCGCCTGCGCCGGCCGGTGCTCCCGTCGCGCCTCCCGTCGAACGCCTGCCGTTCTGGGCCGCGCTGTTTCAGATCCTGCAATCCATCTTCGCAAGGAGCCCGACATGATCGCCGTTCTCATCCGCATTATCCTGCGCTACGGCGCCGGTGTTCTCGTGGCGCGCGGCCTGCTTGGCGCCGATGACGCGGCAGCGTTTTCTTCCGACCCCGACATCCAGGCCGGTTTGGAGGTCGGCGCCGGCCTCGCCATCGCCTCGGCTACTGAGGCCTGGCATTGGCTTTCCCGCAAATTCGACTGGGAGCACTGACATGGAAGGGCTTCAACAACTGCTCATCGCCTATCTCGAAGCCGCCAAACCCTACGCCATCGGCTTTGCGGCCGGGCTCATGGCCGGGTGGCTGCTGTGAGCGCGCTGCTCGCCGTCCTGCTCGGCAACAAAGCGCTGCTGGGCTTTTTCGCATCGGTCATCGCCGCCCTCGGCTGGGGCTTTCACCAGCGCCTGGCCGGTGCCAGGGCCGAGCGCGCCAAACAGGCGGCCGCTGAAGCCGCGGCGCGCGCAGTGGCCGACCAGGTGCAGAACGATATCGGCGCACTGCCGGCGGACGCTGTTCGAAAGGAGCTGAAATCATGGGCAAGGGATTGATGATTGCGCTGCTCGTGGCGCTGGCCGGTTGCACGACTGCTTCGGGCGGCTTCTGCACGGTCTCGAGCCCGCTGCACCTGTCGGCCAAAGCCGTCGATTCGCTCTCGGATGCCGAGGCGAGAATGCTTTTGACGCACAACCGCAAAGGACAAAAGCTCTGCGGGTGGAGGCCTTAAGCCGATGCACGACCTCTTCGACATGCTTGGCGTCAAGGGCCCCGTCGTCGTCGCCGGTTTAGCCGGCGGTGTGCTGCGGGCGCTGTCGCGCCATCGCTACAAGTTGCGCGAGATGATCGCCTCGCCGATCTGCGGGGCGCTGGCGGCGGCCTATCTGACGCTGCCCGCCGTTGCCTGGTTCAAGGCGACAGGGTTGCCTATCCCTGATCCCGCCGACGACACCACGACGCTCGCCGCCGCCTTCCTGATCGGCGTCTCGGCCATGTGGATCTCCGACATCGTCTTCGAGGTGATCGTGCGGCGGTTCGGCTCGGCAGGCAACGAGTGATCCACTTGAGGTGCTGGAATAACCCAGCGACATTGCCTACTTAAGGAGCAATCCAAAGGAGGTATAATATGGCGACGTCCACCGAACGTGCAGTGCTTGCCGGCGGCTGTTTCTGGGGCATGCAGGATCTGATCCGTCGCTATCCCGGCGTGATCTCGACCCGAGTCGGCTACAGCGGCGGCGATGTGCCCAACGCCACCTACCGCAACCACGGCACCCATGCCGAAGCCATCGAGATCGTTTTCGATCCCGCCAGGATCAGCTTTCGCACGCTGCTCGAATCGTTTTTCCAGATCCACGATCCGACGACCAGGAACCGTCAGGGCAATGATGTCGGAATGAGTTACCGCTCGGCGATCTTCTATACCAGCGATGAACAGAAGCGCGTCGCCGAAGACACCATCGCCGATGTCGATGCCTCGGGGCTTTGGCCCGGCAAGGTCGTCACCGAACTTGCACCAGTGAGTGATTTCTGGGAGGCGGAGCCCGAGCATCAGGACTATCTCGAGAAATATCCCAACGGCTACACCTGCCACTTTGTCAGGCCGGGCTGGAAGCTTCCAGTCCGCGAAAAGGCAGTTTCATAGCCCGGCGGTAACCGGCCGATACCGGTACCGGTTCAGAGTTGAGAACGCCGCACCCCGAAAGGGTGTGGCGTTTTTTGCGTTTGTTCGCGGCGTTTCCGCCGCGAACGTATTCGGAGAGGATTGGCCTAGAAGCCGAAGAATTGCCGGCCGATCATGTATCCAAGCGCGACGACGACCAGCGGAAACAGCGCAGGCGCCAGCCGCCCAAAAGGGGAGTTCTTTTGCTGTTGCCTGGGGATGGTCCTGGCTGCATTGCCGAGATTCTTGGTCATTGCGCATAGTAGCAAGCGCTGATTAACGATTCCGTAACCCGGTGATAAAGGCGCAACACTGACAGCGGACGCGGCTTTTCGCAATTCCAGCGTGACCTTGACAATGCCCAGCCCGTGACGCAACTGAACCGTCTTTGAGAGGACTGTGAGGCAAGATCAATGCGGGTGACGCTCGTTTTGAAGGGCGTAGTACCCTGCCGGGGTTACGGCGGGATTCAGCGTCAGGTCGAATGGCTGGCAACGGAGATGGTTCGTCTCGGCCACCATGTCGTCGTCATCGCCGGTCCTGGTTCCAGCCACCCGCTCTTCGAAGTCCGACATGCTTCGACCGATGCCGAATGCCGGGCGGCCATTCCGCACGACACGCAAATCGTCCACACACACAGCTGGCCTGTCGAGGTGCCATTTCCAACGCTGAATACGCAGCGCGGCTTTATGCCGGATCAGCCCATGCCGGTTGCGAACTGGAGCTTTATCAGCGCCAATCATGCCCGCCAGCATGGGCGCAAAACCTTCGTCTACAATGGCTTTCCGGTAGACGACTATCGTTTGTCGGCGGTAAAGGGCGACCGCCTGCTGTTTCTCGCAGGCATTGCGCGATCGAGCAAAGGCCTCAACCGCGCCGTCGATCTCGCCAAAAAGTTCGATTTCGGTCTCGATATCGCCGGTGGCTCGCGTTGGAAGCTTCTGGGCCGAAGTCAGACCCGCCGCGAAGGTCTGTTTTTCAAAAGCCTCGGCAGCCGATACCGTTTCCACGGCATCGTTGACGGTGAGCCCAAGCTTCGCCTTCTTGGCGAGGCGCGAGCCTTCCTCAATCCGATCGCCTGGGAGGAGCCGTTCGGCAACGCACCGGTCGAAGCCATGCTGTGCGGCACCCCGGTACTGACGACTCCGCGAGGAGCGTTGCCCGAGACCGTCGATGCCGACAGCGGCCGCTTCTTTGAGACCGATGAAGAATTTGCGGCCGCTTTCGAAGCCGTCGCCGACCTTACGCCTCAGCAATGCCGCGAATCGGCTGCGACGCGATTTCCGATCCAGAAAGCGGCGCGTAGCTATCTGGATCTCTATGCCCGCATCCTTGACGGCGAAGCGCTTCCTTGACGACTACCGATCCAATCCTCTTCGTCGGCTTTCCGGCAGTTGGCGACTTCGTCCGTTGTCACTCCGCCATCCAGATCATTGCCGAGCGATTTCCTGATCGTCCCATAGATGTCGTCACCTCGCCGGTTGCGGCACCACTGGCGGGGCTGATGCCGCATGTCCGGAAGGGCTGGGCGCTTGCCAAGCGTCATCAGCGGCCAGGTTTCGCAGAGCGCGGCCGTCTTGTCGGCGAGTTGCGAAAGGAGAACTACGGGACGGCCTATCTGATGACCAGCAGCACCAAGGCGGCGCTGATGGCGTTCATGGCCGGCATTAGGGAGCGCGTCGGCTATCCGCAGGAATTGCAATTCGGCCTCCTCAATCGCTTCCCCGCCGGCTGGCTGGCGCATCTATGGGCTTTCGGCCCGCGCAAGACGCGGCTCTTCGAGGAGGTCTGCTCGATTGCATCGCTTGGCGAAAAGCCGGCTGCGGGGACAGAATGGCCGGCACCCCGGCTAGTGGTCGATCCGGCCGAGCTGGACCAATGGCGCCTGAACCAGAAGATCGATCCCGGCAGGCCTGCGCTGGCACTCTATACGGCAGACATCGAAAATTTCCGCTCGTGGCCGATAGAGCGCTTCATCTCGGTCGCCAGAGACCATCATGATCGCGGCTGGGCAATCTGGATTGTCGGCGGACCGCGCGAGCGCGCCGGCGCTGCAAAAATCCGCGCCGCCATTCCTGAGGCGATCGACTTCACCTCGACTCCGTCGATTGCTGACGCGATGTGCCAGATCGCTGCGTCGACCATGTTCCTCGGGGTCGACGGCGGCATTTCCCACGCCGCCGCTGCCCTGAACGTCCCATGTGCGCTTATCTACGGGCTAAATCGCCCCTATGTGCACGGTCCCGTAAACAACCATGTTCGCTTTATCGAGCCACCGCTCTCGACGCCCAGCTGGGTCAAGGATACGCGCGGGATCAGCGAAGTCCGCGTGAGGGAGGCGCTGGCTGGCCTTTCAGCCGGTATTCACAACTGACGGTGGCCTTGATGGCCTCCGGCGCCTGATCCAAAACGCGCCCGTGAGGGCGCCGCCATCGCTCCGTTTCGGCTTTACCCCTTGGCCCTGCGGCTTTCGGGCTCGTGATTGCCGACCCAATGCGCGCGAATGCGATCACTGGCTTCAAGGTAAGCCATATCGATGAGATAGGTCAGAAGCTTCTCGCCATCGGCTTCGGCTTTCTGCCGAAGTTCCCGCAGTATCCCTTGCGCGAACTGCAGGTTCTCCATCTTGCTCGGCTGGTCCATCGGTGCCCCCAATGTCTGCGCATGAACTGTGCGCTGACTATGCTTGCATGAAGATTGCGGTGAAGCTCACGGTGGAGCTGTATCAGGTTGTATTAGCGCTTGATCAACGACCCTATTGCGCTTTTTGCGAAAATGTCGATATTTTATGCCGCCAATCGGACCGCGACGATGCACGAAGACGAGGGCAGTTTCCCTGACAAGATGCAGGCCATGATGGATGTCATCGCCGGCAGCGCGTCGTCCAGCCGGGACGGACACGCCGACCTTGGCCGGCTCAGGGTCGACGCCGCCAGCGCAGCGACGGTGTTGGTCGAGTTTTACGGCGACGCTGCTCTTGAGCGCGCCAGCTTGCTGGAGCGCCGCTCGCCTCAAAGCCATTTTGCCCGCATGGTGACGGCTGAACTCCGCGGTCGCGGTAAGATTGCCCGCACAGGCTAACAAGATGTGCTCCAAGCCGATTTGCGCCTCATCGTCCTGCCGTCAAGGCGTTGGCGTCGCCGTAAACGCGGTCACGCTTGATGTCCCAGGTCCAGAACCCATCAATCGGTGGATATTGCACGTGCGGACTGCCACCTTGCCCATGCGCTGACTGCATGAAAACCGCCCTATTCGGCTTCAAGATTCGCTACACTATGTGACAAAAAAGGAAACAAACAAGTTGTCCTTTTGTACGAGCTCGCAAGATTTCTTTATGTCGCGCCAAACATACTTGGACAGCATAGTTGGCGTAACGATATTACGTGGTCTTAAGCTCTCGCTTTTAAATAACCAGCGCCGCTCTGCAACCGCAAGACGAATTCCAACTGACCCGCTGCCCCGGTAAATCGATTGCCGGTTACAAAAAGACAGCGAGCGTCGAGCCAGGCATGGGGCAATGGTTCCACGGCAACCGCAGCACAAGCCAGACGATCGACCGCCCGCCTTTGGCTCGACGCCAAGGCGGGCCTTTTTTGCGCTTCGACTGGCTAAGGCTCTACGGTGCGTACACTACGCAGATTTGCGTCGCGACAAATGGCTTAACGCGGTTCAGCGCCTTCAGAAACCGGTTCAGCTGTCAGGCCATCATTTGTCGACCCGTCTTCCACCCGGTCATGCTCGAACTGCCGGGCGCCAGGCAATGGTTGCAACCAGTGTTCGCGGCGGTTGACCCAGAGCTCATAGCTGGGCTCCAGTCCTTCAGTGGGGACCTCATCGAGGCTGCCAATTGTCAGCTCCACCTCATTCTCACGAACCAGCGGAACCCGACCGCCGCAGGTTGGACAAAAGCTTCTGTCGCCATAGCTGCTGACGATACCCGTCGTTTCAAATGCCTCGAGCGGCCACACCGCGAACGCCGAAAAAGTCGACCCACTGGCCTTGCGGCAGTCCTTGCAATGGCAAAGGCCAACCCGAAAGGGATCTCCCGTCACCGAAAACTGGATACCTCCGCAAAGGCAGCTGCCGCTTCGCTTTGTATCATTGGGCATGACCGCTCCTCCGTCTTGTTGGGCATCACACGGCTACACCTCGCAGCGCCATGCACAGAATCAATTCACGCGGAGCGCAAGGGTTCCGCGTTGCCTCGCGCATTGCATTTGCTGGCGCGCCCAGTTGGCTCCGTCAGTTCGGGAAGTCGAACACCGGCTCCCGGCACCAATAGACGCGGCATTGTCCATCACGTGTTGGAACGGGGGCGGCAACCGGCACCTCCGGCCAGTCGCAGTCGTTGCCAAATTGACGAACGTAGCGATCGTAAGTGTTGCGGCCTGTCGTCAGCACGGCCGAGTGATGGCTCTGGATCAGGCGCTGTGTCTCCTCGCAGGTCATCGTTCGCGTGTCCGGTCGCGCGTAGGCCGTGGTTGTTGCGACAAACAACGCTGTTCCGACGATCCATACGAGCCTTTGGAATGTCATAGCGGTCCTTGTCTTAGAACACCGCCAGATATTTCAGCAACGAAATGATGCCGATAATGATGACAACGATCTGCGCGATCTGTCTCGTGCGGCCGTCGAGAGGCAGGCGCTGAACGAGATAGAGCACAAGGATGATCACCAGAAAGGTGATCAGAATGCCGATAAGTACCGATGAAGCCATGTCCCTCACTCCGTTTGGCTAGATCTGAATAAAGTATGCAGCGGCAAACGCTCTCGCCGTTGATTGGTTCCTATCGGTGCGAGCCTGACCGGTTAACAGCAAGGCCGCGAAACTGCGTTCCGCTGCCTTAAGCTGGGTTGCGCTTGGTGGTCGGCATTTTGCGCGAGCCCCGAAATTGACGCCGCCCGCGTAGGAAATCGCCCTTCCGCAGGAGAACAACTTCCGCCCCAAGGGTGCGACGGGAACCGAAACCTCGCACGTGCATTTCAGCTATTGCAACAAGCTGCAATAAATCGAGCGTGTAGGGGAATTCGTGGCAGGGGAATATGTCGACGTCATCCAACAACTGGAGCCTGGAATTCCAGGAGTCTCCGCTGCCCAGTTGATGAAGGCGTTGCCCGTTGCCGTCTACACGATCGACAAACAAGGCCGTATCACATTCTTCAACGAGGCCGCGGCTGATCTGTGGGGGCACCGTCCTGTAATAGGCAGAGACCTTTGGTGCGGCTCCTGGAAGCTGCGACATCTCGACGGCCGGCCGATGGCGCATGGCGAGTGCCCAATGGCAATCTCCATGCTTGAAGGACGCGATATCGCGTGGGATCAAGCGATTGCGGAGCGACCGGACGGTGAACTTATTCCGTTCAGAGCCCACCCACGCCTGCTTCGCGACGAGTCGGGCGAAATTGTCGGCGCCATCAACACGCTGCTTGATCTGCGCACACAGACGCAGGCCGACGAGGCGCGAATGCGACTTGCCGCGATCGTGGAATCGTCCATGGATGCTATCGTTTCGAAAGACATCAACGGCATCATCACCAGCTGGAACAATGCGGCCGAACATTTGTTCGGCTACACGCCCTCCGAGGCAATCGGCCGGCCAGTGACAATGCTCATACCTCCCGAGCGTCTCGGCGAGGAGACCTCGATCATCTCGCGCATACGTGACGGGGAGGGTGTGCCATCATACGAAACCATGCGCCTGCGCAAGGACGGCAGTCTCGTCCCGGTCTCTCTGACGGTCTCGCCGATCCGCGATGGCATCGGGCGGATCATCGGCGCTTCCAAGATCGCGCGCGATATCAGCTCCCACAAGGAGAGCGAGCGACGCATTCGTCTGCTCATGCGCGAAGTCAATCATCGGGTAAAGAACCAATATTCGGTCATCATTTCGATGATCCGCGAGACCAGCAAATCGGCGGCCACGCCGGCAGCTTTCGTCGAACAGGTGCGAGAGCGCATCGCGGCGCTTTCGCAATCCCACGATCTCCTGGTCGATGCCGAGTGGCGCGGCGCGACCGTCGGTGACCTGATCAAGGCGCAACTCAAAGCCTTCGCGGCGCAGGACCGTCTGTCGGCAGTCGGGCCGATGGTCACACTTCAACCAAATGCCGTGCAGTATCTCGGCATCGCCTTCCACGAGTTGGCCACCAATTCAGCAAAGCACGGAGCGCTCTCGCGCCAAGGCGGTCGAGTCGAAATCGAATGGAACGTGATACCGGCAGCCAACGGTGTCGATACCTTTCGTCTGATGTGGTGTGAGCTGGACGGCCCGCGCCCGGGCGTAATTGCGCGCCGCGGTTTCGGCTCTGTTGTGCTCAAGCGGGTTGCGCCACAGGCGCTCAGCGGCACCGGACTGTTGGAGTTCAAGGAAGATGGTGTAGTCTGGACGCTCGAAGCGCCGTTAGGCTCCGTCCAAACCTCTTTCGCGGAGTTGTAGCGGATTGACGCAGAATTAGAGCGGGTCGCGCTCTCTGCGCACGAGGTTACCCTTCCAACCGGGCAGGTGGAGCAGCCTGGCTACTGATGGCGTCGGACCTGTCGATGCCACGCAGTTCGCACGGATCGTCTGGAATCGATGTGAATCGCCCCGCCTCGACGGCAGTCAGGCCATCGAGTTCCATCGCCGCGCCATAAAGTTGGGCCACTTGCATCACGAGCCGCTCCACGTCCTCAAGGGCGATGTTCTCGTCCAAGTTGTGCGTTCGCACGTCCTCTGCCACAGCGGCGATGTTGACCATTCCGCGAGATCGTAGCGCCGCCAGGACCCGTGAATTGAGATCCTCACGAAGCTGAGCTGAATATCCGTAGCGCATGGAAAACCTCCCTTTCAGGAGCTGTTTGTCCTTCTTGATCAACATGCGCCCATCACTGTCGAATGGCAAGAAAAATCCTAAATATCGCCAAATAAATCAATTAGTTAGTAGGTAGCGACAGTTGTGCAATCGGCGCTTCATTCTCATCGTTGGTCTTGGATGTGGGTTGCCAATCAGCCGCTCTTGACGCCCTATGCGGAGACCACTAATTATACTCTTTCTGAGACGCATACTAACTCGTCTTATTTTTGGTCCTGGCGGTTGGAGCGCAAAATGGCCGAACTGGAACGACCCGAGCGACTGCAGATCATGCTGACGGCCGAGGAATTGGCTGCCTTGGAAAACTGGCGCTTCGAAAAGCGCATGCCAAGCCGGTCCGCGGCGGTGCGGGAACTGCTGCGGCGCGGCCTGGATGCGGATGGATTCCTGACTGCTGGACAAGGAACAAAGTCCCAGGACTTTGGAATTCTGAGCAGCAGCACGAATGGCGACGGATCGTCGGGCGAATAATCCGGCGGCGACTACCATCAATCGCCTCTGGAAATGCCGCTATCAATTATGCGGGCGTGTGGCGAAAAACGCACGCGGCCCGCTCGCAGCGGATACTTACCGCTACGGCTGCAAGCCCGCTCCGGTTCGCCGGGCGGGCTTTTTTCGTTTACGGGAGATTTGCGCACCGGCACGTCGAACCGGAACATGCTGGGCGTCTCACACCAATCTTGTCGGGATTGTTTTGAGATCAGTTCAAGTGTCCCGTCCGCCACACTCCAGACAGGCGACACTGTGACCTGGGCAGCTGAGCCGATGTGTCCCCCCGGGGCAGCAATGTCCGTTCGAACTCATCCATCGGGCGCAAACAAAGACCTTGCGGGCTCCTTGGCAGCGCGGACATTCCATCGGGCGCGCCTGCAAGGCCTCGTTCTCCGAAACGCGGCATTCCCTTTCAAGAATCTGGACCATCTGAAAATCCCAAGGCCGAAAACGGCTAAGCTATTCATACCCTGAAAGGATAAATTAGAATTTAATTATATAAGCCACGACCTTGGCAACAGCGAAGTTTCGCGAACGGCAGCTCACGGCAGGCCGCTGCGCTTGTCTTAATCATAATCCCGGCCGGTCAGCTCCAGCCGCTCCCGGCGCTGGTCAGCCCGCGATTTGCCCACCGATTTTCACATCCGGATCGTCATCGGCGCTTTCGCTTTGCTGGAGCGGCGTTAAAGCTGCGCGGCAAATGCCTGAGCGGAAAGCAATCCATTCCGGCGTCGGTTCGTTTGAAACGGGGATGGTCTGCCAATGACATTGATGGGCGCGGCGGCATTGCTGATCCTCATCCTGACCTATGCCGGCGTCGCCATCGGCCGCATCCCGGGCCTGCGTCTCGACCGGGCAGGGATCGCCTTGCTCGGCGGTGCTGCGATGATCGCCATCGGCACGCTCAGCATGGAAGATGCCTATCGCGCCATCAACTTCGACACCATCACGCTGCTGCTCGGCATGATGATCGTAGTTGCGCACCTGAAAGTCTCGGGCGCCTTCCGCGCTCTCGGCGCTTACGCCATCGAGCATGCGCACGCTCCGTTCATGCTTCTGGTGATGGTGACGCTCCTGACCGGCATCCTGTCGGCGTTCCTGGTCAACGACGCCATCTGCCTGGTCATGGCGCCGATCGTCGTCCACGTCACCCGCGTCATCAACCGCAATCCCATTCCCTATCTGATCGCTACCGCCACCGCGTCCAACTGCGGCAGCGTCGCCACCATCACCGGCAACCCGCAAAACATGGTCATCGGTGCGCTGTCGGGAATTTCCTATCCGGCCTTTTCGGCCGCGCTTGCGCCGGTTGCTCTGTTCGGCCTTGTCGCCGTCATCGTCATCGTGCGCGTCGTCTACCGGACCGAATTCGCGCGCAGTGCCGAACTCAGCCCGGAAGTCTATCGCGGCCGCATGCTGCCTGGTCAGGTGCTGAAGGCAGTAGTTGTCTGCGTCGGCCTGGCGGTTGCGTTCTTCGCCGGCGTTCCGGTGGCCAAGGCAGCGCTGATTGGCGGCGCCATCCTGCTGCTCACCCGCGCCATCAAGCCGGCACGCATCTACCGCGAGATCGACGGGCCGCTGCTGTTCATGTTCGCCGGTCTGTTCATCGTCGTTGCCGGCGCCGAGAAAACACTGCTGACGCCCGATATCATTGCTTCCGCCAAGAACCTGGGCCTGGGAGACGTCTGGCGGCTCTCCGGCTTTACGGCTGTGCTTTCCAACGTCATGAGCAATGTTCCGGCGGTGCTGGCGCTGAGGCCATTCATACCCGGCCTGGAAAACCCTGAGCGTGCCTGGCTGGTGGTGGCGATGAGTTCGACGCTGGCCGGCAACTTCACCTTGCTCGGCTCCGTCGCCAATTTGATCGTCGCCGAACAGGCGCGGGCGGCCGGCACACAGCTGTCCTTTTCAGCTTTCTTCAAGGTCGGTCTGCCGTTGACGCTGCTGACGCTTGCCACGGGCACGGCTTGGCTGGCGGCTGGCTTCTAAAGCAATTTCAGGAAAAGTGAGAAGCGGTTCTCCGTCCGGAATTGCGTCAAAACAAGAGCAGAGCGGTTCAGCGTTTTCGTGAAACGGTGAAACGGTCTAGGAGCCGGTTTTTCGTCCCGACCGTGCCCGAACCAGCGTTGCAGCGGCATGTCCCGCCGCCTCGACATAGCCTGGGTCGCGGTGGATCAGCATGACCGAGAAGGCGCCGTCCATCAAAAGCACGATTTCGCGCGCCAGGGTCTGCGGCTCTGCGACGCCGTGGCCGGAGAGTTCGCCAGTCAGCCAGGTCTCGAAATTCTTCTTGTGCCGTGACCCGGCCTTGACGGCGGGATGTCCCGGCATCGAAGCGAGTTCCGCTGCCGTGCGCAGGAAGCCGCAGCCTTTCCATTTCGGATTCTTCGCCACCCGCGCCAGATTGGTGAAGATGGCCTCGACCTTGCGCTCGACATCGCCTTCGGCCGCTTCGAACCAGCCAGACATCTGCCTGATGTTCGGCTGGTCGCGACCGTCGAGATAGGCGGCGATCAGATCGTCCTTGCTCTTGAAGTGATAGTAGAGCGTGCGCTTGGTCAGCCCGGCTTTTTCAGCCACCGCATCGACGCTGACGCGGCCGATCCCTTCGGCATAGAACAGCTTCGTTGCGGCATCGACTATGCGTTTGCGGGTGGGGATCGGCGCTTCGCTCATCCATCAAGTATACCGACTAGTGAATATACATACAATCGAAAGCCTGATCCTTTCCGGTGATTAAATGCAGGAAAGGGAAGAGACATGACCGAGCTTGTGCTCACCGAGGCCCGCAACGGGATCGCCATCCTCACACTCAATCGCCCCGAAAAACTCAACGCCTTGAACTATGCGCTGATCGATCGCCTGGTTGTGCTTCTGGATGCGATGGAGACAGATGATGCCATCCGCGCCATTATCCTCACCGGCGCAGGAGCGCGCGCCTTCTCCGCCGGCGGCGACATCCATGAATTCTCGGGCAGCGTGGCCAACGGCGCCGACGTCGCGCTGCGCGACTTCGTCATGCGCGGACAGAGGCTGACGGCAAGGCTGGAAGCGTTTCGCAAACCTGTCATAGCCGCCGTCAACGGCATCGCCTTTGGCGGCGGCTGCGAGATCACCGAAGCCGTGCCGCTCGCCATCGCCAGCGACCGCGCCCTGTTCGCCAAGCCTGAGATCAACCTCGCAATGCCGCCCACCTTCGGTGGCACACAGCGGCTTCCGAGACTGGCCGGGCGCAAGCGGGCGCTCGAACTGCTGTTGACCGGCGATTGGTTCCCGCCGCCGCGCGCCCTCGAACTCGGCCTCGTCAACCAGGTGGTGCCGCACGAGGAGCTGATGCCGGCCGCGCTCGATCTCGCCCGACGCATCGTCGCGCACTCTCCTGCTGCAATTGCCTCGATCCTCACCGCAGTGGCGCGCGGCTTAAACCGCAGCATAGCCGAGGGTTTGCTGGTCGAGGCCGAGCAGTTCGCCCGCATGGCCCCGACCGCCGACCTGCGCGAAGGCCTCGACGCCTGGATCGGACGGCGCAAGGCCTGCTATGACGGCTCATGGGCGCATGTCACCCGGCCGGATGAAGCCAGACGGGCGTCACTGGAGCAGGACCGGCTTGCGGAACAGCGTTAAGGGGTCACCGTGAGGCGGCCTTTCATGTTGGGGTGGAAGCGGCAGAAATAGTCGACCGCTTCCACTGTCTTCAACACCAGGCCTGCTTTTGCCTTGGGCGGGATCATGACTTCCCATTCGCCTTTGACTGTGGCCGTATGTGCGAACACGTCATTGTTCACCCACTCGATCGTGTCCCCGACCTTCGCTTCGACAGTCGCCGGTGAGAACACCAACCTGTCGATGGTGACCTCAATGGTTTCGGCTCGTGCCGGAACGACACCGATTGTCAGCGCCAGTGCAATCCACAGATGCCGCCTCGACATGTGCCTCCTCCCTATTTCAGCATGCCGGCGACATGTTCGGCATGCTGCTCGTGGCCCTGGAAAATCTTCAGGCCGGTCTCCAGCAGGCTTTTCAGCTCGGCATTCTGAGCTGATGGGATCAGCACGGTTTCGAGCGCGCCATTGACCTGCTTGTGGTAGGCGACCTCGTTTTCGATATAGGCCTTGTCGAAGGCGGCACCTTCGAGCTTGGCGAGCTTGGCGCGCTCCTCTTTCGCTGCCGCGCTCAGCGCTTGACTGGTGGCGTTGTCTTCCGGCGTCACCTTGAGCTTCTTGACCAGGTCGAGTGCCTGTTTGTTGACCGCCTCGTGGTCGCGCTCCATGTCCTTGGCGAAATTGACGACCTCCTTGGTCTTTGACGTCTTGATGGCCAGTTTGGCGGCCTCGATGTCGATCGTGCCCGCGGTGTAGGCGATATGGGCGATCTGCGGGTCGGTAGGCTTGTCCGCAGCCTGCGCCAGCGGGGCCGTGCCCATCAACAGGACGGTGGCGAGCGCGGCTATGTGTCGAGTAAACATGGCATCTCCTTTGCCCGACCGCGAAGGCGGCGGGCTTCATCTGGGTTGACGCGTATTGGATGCGGGAGGGGGAGAAACGTTCCCTGGGAATCGGCGAAGGCCGAAGATCAGCCTTGCAAGCCGAGCCGCTTCATCACCGCTTCGGTCAATCGCTCGCAACGCCGGCCAGCGAAGGGAAAGGCATCGAGCAGCACCGGGCCGATTTCGTCATCCAGCGCCTTGCGCACCAGGGCACGCGCTCGGTGCAATCTGGTCTTGACGGTCTCGGGCCGCACGCCAAGCAGATCAGCCGTTTCCTCGATGTTCAGGCCCTCGATAACGCGGGCAATGAAGACTGTCCGATAGACATCGGGGAGATTGTCGGTCGCTCGCTCGACCAGCCCGAGAATCTGCCGCTGCGCCATCGTCCGCTCCGGATCGTCACTTGGGTTGAGGGGGAACTGGATGATTTGCGCTTCCTGGCTTGCAGGCATAGCCATGGTGCGCCGCCTCTTGCGCAAGCGGCCGAGCGCTTCGTTGATGACGATGCGCGACAGCCAGGTCGCCAGGGAAGCATCGCCACGAAACGTCGCGAGAGCGGCAAACGCCCGGACATAGGCCTCCTGGACGATGTCCTCGGCCTCGCTGTCATTGCGCACGACGCCACGCGCGATGCGATAAAGCCGCTGATTGTGCATCTTGATGATGGCACGGAAGGCGCCCGCCTCGCGCGCCATTGCGCGGTGGACAAGCTGCATGTCGCCGGGCGCGGAAACCGCGACAGTTTGTATTGCTGACTTCCTGGTCACGACGGCTCTCCCTGGCCAGACGCTTGATCGGGACCTTGGATGCTGCCGCAGACAAAAGGTTCCCGACCTTTTCGGCACCTGGAGCGATCTATCCTACAGCTTCTGGCCGCGCCTTGTCTGCCGTCTGTATCCGAGCGGCTGCCGCCAGGAGATCGCTCTGCGTGATCAGGCCGAGGATGCGGCGCTCGCCGTTGATGATGACCGCGGCATGGCTGCGGCCGTCGGTGAGTATGGGTAGCAGGCTCATCGCCGGCGTGTCGGGGGAGGCGGTGCCGGCGTTCGACATCACGCCTTTCACCGTTTCTGTGGCTCTCGTCAATTCGCGAAGGCCGACGGCGCCGACCAGCCTTGCCTCCGCATCGACCACCGGCAAGGTGCGGATGTTGTGGTCGAGGAGTTGCTGTCGCGCCTGATCGGGCGAGGCGTGCTCAGGCACCGACACCACGTCGCGGGACATGATGTCGGCGCACAGCAACGTTCGGTGCGAGCGGACCATGGCCTGCAGTTCGACCTGGCGCAGCAGCAATTCGAGATCGCTACGGTCGATGTCGAAAGTCTCGTCCAGCGCACCAAGCGCGGCATCGATATCCTCGGGCCGGAAGCCGACGCGCTGCACGGCCGGCGGGTCTGCCGTTCCATGGCTGTTGGCGGCAGGGGCGGGCCGGTGCGGGTAGCTGCGCCGCGACAGCCTGTGGAAAGCATAGCCGAGTGCGACCAGAATGATGGAATTCAGCGCCACCGGCACGAAGGGAAACAGGAAGCCGGCGCTGGTCACCGCCGGTCCGCCGAGGACGGCGGTCAACGCGGCGGCTCCGCCCGGCGGATGCAGGCAGCGCGTGAACGACATGGCAGCGATCGCCAGCGCCACGGCCATACCCGTGGCGAGAGCCGGCTCGTGCACGAAATGCGCAACGATCACGCCGATCAGCGCGGATATGGTGTTGCCGCCGATGATCGACCATGGCTGCGCCAGCGGGCTCGCAGGCACCGCAAACAGCAGCACCGCCGACGCGCCCATCGGCGCCACCAGCAGCGGCACATGCGGGCCGTTGCCGAGCACCAGCGCGCCGATCGCTCCGGTCAGCGCAATGCCGATCATTGCGCCGATACAGGCGATGAGGCGCTCGCGCAGCGTCGCGCCGGCGAGAATGGGGACGAAGAGACGAAAGGCCATGGTAAGCTCAGTCTGGCTGGAAGTTGCGGCTCGAAGCGCCTTGCAATGCGAGCTGACTGCCCGCTTTGAAAGTCAATCCAATCCGAAAAACCCGCATATTCGGGAAATAACATTGCGCACAGCCGAGCAATGAGCGGCTTTGCGACATCGGGCGTCTCACAACGCTTCCCAGCCAGTCTTTTCAGGCTTTTGTGCCGGTTTGCGGATTCAGCTTGGTAGGTTGCGGTTCATGCTGCCGCGGCCGCTGCCAGTCCGCGCAGGATGTCGGCCTTGAGGTCCTCGACGTCCTCGAGCCCGATCTGCAGGCGGATGAGCGGGCCGTCATAGGGGCCCTTGGCGACGGTGCGATCGCCGAGGAAGACCGGCACGGCAAGGCTTTCATAGCCGCCCCAGGAATAGCCGAGGCCGAAGATCTTCAGCGCATCGAGGAAGGCGTGCTGCTGTTTCTGGCCACCGCCCTTGAGCACAATGGAAAAGATGCCGCTCGAGCCGCAAAAGTCGCGCTTCCACACGGCATGGTCGGGATGGCTGGGGAGCGCGGGGTGCAGCACGCGCGCAACGCCGGGCTGCCCTTCGAGCCAGGAGGCAATGGCGAGCGCGCTCTTTTGATGGTGATCCAGCCGCACGCCCATCGTGCGCAGGCCGCGCAGCACCTGGTAGACGTCGTCGGGACCGGCACAGCAGCCCATCGTGTAGAACGTCTCGCACAGCTGTTTCCAGCAGTCGGCATTGGCCGACACCGTACCCATCAGCACGTCGGAATGTCCGGCCGGGTACTTCGTCGCCGCATGGATCGAGATATCGACGCCGTGGTCGAGCGGGCGGAAATAGAGCGGCGTCGCCCAGGTGTTGTCCATCATGACGATGGCGCCGGCCGCGTGCGCTGCCTTGGCAATGGCCGGCACATCCTGCACCTCGAAGGTGTTTGAGGCCGGCGATTCCGTGAGCACGACCTTGGTGTTGGGCTTGATCAGCTTGGCGATGCCGGCGCCGGCATATGGATCGTAATACTCGACCTCGACGCCCAGCCGCTTCAGCATCGTGTCGGCGAAATTGCGGGTCGGGTGATAGACGGAATCGACAATCAGGATGTGATCGCCCGCCGACAGGAAAGCCAGAAGCGGAATGGTCACCGCCGCAAGGCCCGACGGCACGATTATCGTGCCGGCCGAGCCTTCCAGCGCGTCGATCGCATGCGCCAGCGCGTCGGTGGTCGGCGTTCCGCGCGTGCCGTAGGTGTATTTCTGGCTGCGCGCCGCCATCGTCGCGGCATTGGGGTAGAGCACGGTCGAGGCATGCACGACCGGCGGATTGACGAAGCCGAAATAGTCGTGCGGGTTGTTGCCTGAATGGGCAAGCCGCGTGTTGATGCCCAGTTCGCTGCCGTCTGTCGCCATGGTTCGCCGCCTGTCAAAGGATGTCAGGAGATCAGCCATAAAGCGGTGGCAAAGCCCGCGCAACAGCCGTGGACCCGCCAAGCGGTGGGGTTTAGATGGGCCAATCCATCGCGGTTCGCGCCTCCAACAAAGCATCGCTATAGTGACGGCGGAGTCTGCCGCGAGCTATGGACTTGTGCGACTGCTTCTTTGACTGATTTGTTTGCACGGGTTGCCGATTTCCTGGTGCTCTTGTGTGCATTTCAGGCATTCGCGGCAATTGGTTTTCAAAGCTGTCGTGAATCGGTCATTTCCCTTGACCTCACAGGAATAATCGCCTTCGATGCAGTTCGTGAATGGGAGGGGCCGGGCGTCGGTTACGACGCGGGGTTCCGGAATGCACCGGATGGGAGCCGGGTTCACGCGGGAAAAAGATCAGGATTTGCCTGAGGATCAGGGTTTACCTGAAAACAGAAAAGGGTCTGTGGGTTATGAAACACATTGCAATTGGCATTCTCGGCGCCGCTGCGCTTGGATGGATGGCTTCGTCTGCGTCGGCGACCACGCTCGGCGACGTCAAGGCGAAGGGCTTCATCCAGTGCGGTGTCTCGACTGGTCTGGCCGGTTTCTCGGCGCCTGACGACAAGGGCGACTGGAAAGGCATCGATGCTGATTTCTGCCGCGCCGTCGCGGCTGCCGTCTTCGGTGACGGCACCAAGGTCAAGTTCACCCCGCTTAGCGCCAAGGAGCGCTTCACCGCGCTGCAGTCGGGCGAGATCGATATCCTGTCGCGCAACACCACCTGGACCATCAATCGCGATACCGCACTTGGCCTGAACTTCATCGGCGTCACCTACTATGACGGCCAGGGCTTCATGATCAACGCCAAGAAGCTGCCGGGCGTCAATTCGGCGCTGCAGCTTTCGGGTGCGGCGGTCTGCGTGCAGAGCGGCACCACGACCGAGCTCAACCTGGCCGACTACTTCAAGGCGAACAAGATGGAGTACAATCCGGTCGTTTTCGAAAAACTGGAAGAGGTCAACGCCGCCTATGACGCCGGCCGTTGCGACGTCTATACGACCGACCAGTCGGGTCTCTATGGCATCCGTCTGACGCTCAGCGCGCCGGCCGACCATGTCGTGCTGCCCGAGATCATCTCCAAGGAGCCGCTCGGTCCGGCCGTGCGCCAGGGTGACGACCAATGGTACCACATCGTCAAGTGGACCTACTTCGCGCTGTTGCAGGCCGAGGAACTGGGCATCACCCAGGCCAATGTCGAGGAGCTGAAGACCTCGGATAATCCGGAGATCAAGCGCGTGCTCGGTCAGGAAGCCGAAACCAAGATCGGCACCGACCTCGGCGTGAGCAATGATTGGGTCGTCAACATCGTCAAGGCCGTGGGCAATTACGGCGAGATGTTCGAGCGCAATGTCGGCACCGGCAGCCCGCTGAAGATCGCGCGCGGCATCAATGCGCTGTGGACCAAGGGCGGCCTGCAATACGCGCCACCGATCCGCTGATCGAAATGTGATCCGGAAGGCAGATCGTCTGCCTTCCGGTTTCTCTTTCCAGGGGATGGTGCAATGGCGTCGCAGGAAGTTCTTCGCGAGGAGCCGAGCCGGGGTTCCTTCATCAACGATCCAAAAGTCCGCGGGATTTTTTTCCAGGCGGTGGTTGTCATCTTGCTGGTGGCGGGCGTCTGGTGGATCGTCCACAACGTTATCGAGAATCTGCAGCGCCTGCATATCGCTTCCGGGTTCAGCTTCCTGAAAAACCGCGCCGGGTTCGACATCCCAGTCAGGCCAATCGCTTACACCTCGGACTCGACCTATGGCGATGCCATCATTGTCGGGCTGATCAACACCATCATCGTCGCCCTTGCTGGCATCGTCACCGCGACCATCATCGGCTTTGTCGTCGGTATCGGCCGCTTGTCGCGAAACTGGCTGATTCGCAAGATCTGCACCGTTTATGTTGAGGTGTTCCGCAATATCCCGCCGCTGCTGGTGATTTTCTTCTGGTATTCAGGCGTGCTGGCGGTGCTGCCGGCGCCTCGCGACAGTTTCAATTTGCCGTTCGGCTCTTTCCTCAACCAGCGCGGCTTCTATTTTCCACGGGCTATCTGGGGCGAAGGTTCCTGGCTGATCTTCGTCGCTTTGCTTGTCGGCATCGCCATGGCGTGGTTCGTAGCCCGCACGGCGCGCCAGCGGCAAATGGCGACCGGCCAGCAATTCCCGGTGTTGTGGACTTCGCTGGCGCTGATCGTCGGCCTGCCATTGCTGGCCTACGCACTGGCCGGCTTTCCGCTGAGCTTCGATTTTCCCAAACAATCGACCTTCAACCTGACCGGCGGCTTCCAGATCGGACCCGAGTTCCTGTCGCTCTATCTGGCGCTGTCATTCTACACGGCCGCCTTCATTGCCGAGATCGTGCGCGCCGGCATTCTCGGCGTCAGCAAGGGCCAGACCGAGGCGGCTGGCGCGCTTGGGCTGCGGCCGGGATCGATCCTGCGGCTTGTCGTCGTGCCTCAGGCTATGCGCATCGTCATCCCGCCGCTGACCAGTCAGTATCTCAATCTGACCAAGAACTCGTCGCTGGCCATCGCCATCGGCTACCCGGACCTGACGGCAATCGCCGGCACGGTGCTGAACCAGACCGGCCAGGCGGTCGAGGGCGTGCTGATCATGATGGTCGTCTACCTCATAATTAGCTTGGTGACCTCGGCAGTCATGAATGTGGTCAACGCCAGGATGGCGCTGGTGGAGAGGTAAGGCCATGCAGGAACATGATACCTCCTGGGTACGCACCGAAATGGCACTTGCGCAACAGCCGCCGGCCGGAGTGCGGGGGCCCTTGGCATGGGTTCGCAAGAACCTGGTCGGTTCGGTGGGCGACGTCATCCTGACCGTACTGGCTATTGCGCTGGTGGTGATGATCGTGCCGCCCATCATCAACTGGGCCTTCATCAACGCCCAATGGGTGGGGCCGGATCGCACGGTATGCGCCACGGCAGGGCAAGGCGGCATCCAGCCGGACGGCTGGTCCGGCGCCTGCTGGGCCTTCGTCAACGCCAAGTTCGGTCAGTTAATGCTTGGCCGTTATCCGATCGAAGAACGCTGGCGGCCGATCCTGGTCGCCATTCTGTTCGTGGCGCTGCTGGTGCCGCTGCTGATCCCCCGCGTGCCGCGCAAGGGGTTGAACGCCATCCTTCTGTTCCTGGTACTGCCGATCATCGCCTTCGTGCTGCTGGTTGGCGGTATGTTTGGCCTGCCTCATGTCGAGACGCAGCTGTGGGGTGGGTTGCTGGTGACGCTCAGCCTGTCATTTGTCGGTATTGCAGTGTCGCTGCCAATGGGGATCGTGCTGGCGCTCGGCCGACGCTCCAAGATGCCGATCGTCAAGACGCTGTGCGTGATCTTCATCGAGTTCGTTCGCGGCATCCCGCTGATCACGGTTCTATTCTTCGCCAGCGTCATGCTGCCGCTGTTCCTGCCTGCGGGCGTTTCCTTCGACAAATACCTCAGGGCGTTGATCGGTGTGTCGTTGTTTGCCGCTGCCTACATGGCCGAAGTGATACGCGGTGGTCTGCAGGCGATCCCCAAGGGTCAGTATGAGGGTGCGGATTCGCTGGGCCTCGGCTACTGGCAGAAGATGACGCTGATTGTACTGCCGCAAGCGCTGAAGCTGGTCATTCCCGGCATCGTCAACACCTTCATCGGCATGTTCAAGGACACCAGCCTGGTGATCATCATCTCGATGTTCGACCTGCTTGGCGTCGTCAAGCAGAACTTCGCGGACGCCAATTGGGCGACGCCGCAGACCGCGAGATCTGGCCTGATCTTCGCAGCCTTCGTCTTCTGGCTTTTCTGCTTCGGCATGTCGCGTTATTCGATGTACACGGAACGCCGGCTCGACACCGGCCACAAACGCTAAGAACAAAAAGGGGAACCTGCCATGGCTATAGAAAATGCCGTCAGCGCCGAAGAGATCAAGGTCGATGCCAAGAAGATGCACATCTCGACCACCGATGTCGCCATCGATATCATCGGCATGCACAAATGGTATGGCGAGTTCCATGTGCTGAAGGACATCAACCTGAAGGTGATGCGCGGCGAGCGCATCGTCATCTGCGGTCCTTCGGGCTCCGGCAAGTCGACCATGATCCGCTGCATCAACCGGCTGGAGGAACACCAGAAGGGAAAGATCATCGTCGACGGCAAGGAACTGACCAACGATCTCAAAAAGATCGACGAGGTGCGTCGCGAGGTCGGCATGGTGTTCCAGCACTTCAACCTGTTCCCGCATCTGACCATCCTGGAGAACTGCACGCTGGCGCCGATCTGGGTGCGAAAGACGCCGAAGAAGCAGGCCGAGGAAATCGCCATGCACTTCTTGAAGCGCGTGAAAATCCCGGAACAGGCCAACAAATATCCGGGCCAGCTGTCCGGCGGCCAGCAGCAGCGCGTGGCGATCGCGCGTTCGCTGTGCATGAACCCGCGTATCATGCTGTTCGACGAGCCGACCTCGGCGCTCGACCCTGAAATGATCAAGGAAGTTCTGGAGACGATGGTGGGTCTGGCCGAGGAAGGCATGACGATGCTGTGCGTCACCCACGAAATGGGCTTTGCCCGCAAGGTCGCCAACCGGGTGATCTTCATGGATCAGGGCCAGATCGTCGAACAGAACACGCCGGCCGAGTTCTTCGACCATCCGCGCCACGAGCGCACGAAACTCTTCCTGTCGCAGATCCTGCACTGAGCATTTTCCATGCGAACCAGAAAAGCCCGGCCGCAATGCGGTCGGGCTTTTTTGCTATCTGGGGCCGGACGATGACGTCGGGAGACCGCAAAGCCGCCGCCGCATGAGAAAAGCCCTGCGTTTCCTGGCCATGTTGGTTGTCGCGGCCGCACTTGCCGCAACACTCGGCACTTTGGTGCCGCGCCCGCTCTGGCCGGCGGCCGCTGCGGGTGCGGGCACGCGCCACATTCTTGTGCTGAAGAATCCGATCCACACCGACATCGCCATTCCGGTTGATGATGCCGTGCGTCAGCGTTTTCGTTTTCTGGTCGATGCCGGCATCCCCGCCGATGCTCCCGAGGTGCGCTATATCGTCGTTGGCTGGGGTGGCCGCGCCTTCTATCTGGAGACGCCGAGCTGGTCTGAGCTGAAGGCAGTGCCAGTGCTCAAAGCATTGACGCTGGACGCCTCGGTCATGCATGTCGATATCGCCGGCGCCATCGCCGAGCCGCATCCCGATGTCACCGGCTTCGACATCGATGAGGCGCGGTTTGCGGCACTGCTCGATTACATCGACGCGAGCTTCCAGCAAGGACCGTCCGGGCCGCTCGTCATCGAGAATGCGGCCTATTCCCGCTTCGACCGCTTCTTCGAGGCGAACGGCCATTTCAATGCGCTGGTCGGTTGCAACACCTGGACGGCGGCGGGCCTGCGCACCGCCGGTCTGCGCACCGGCTGGTGGAACCCGATGCCGGCCTCGCTCGGCCTGTCGATGCGGCTGTACAACTAGGCGAAACCGGCATCCCGGCGACTTCTAGCGCCGGATGATTTTCTGCGGCTCCCAGCCGTAGAGCCAATCGAGATCGGCCGCGAGCTTTTCGGGCGAGCGCATGGCCAGGAACAGGTTGCGGGCGACAGCCACCGGGCCGGCGGCGTGCCAGGCTAGGCGGTTGACGGCGCCGCGACGTGCGGCTTTGGCGACCCGCGGCCGCCGCAGGTTTTCCCAGATCTGAAGACTCCTCGCCGGATCGGCAGGGAAATCGGCGGTGACGTCAGCCAGCGTCACGGCATCCTCGATCGCCATGGCCGCACCTTGTGCCGCAAAGGGCGTCATCGCATGCGCGGCGTCGCCGATCAGGGCGATGCCTTGCGGGCTCGTCCACCGCGCTTGTTCGACGGTATGGATCGGAAAAGCCGTCCAGGGGCCTGCCAGCGCCACAAGCTTGGCCAGGCCCGGCGTTGTGCCGCGCGTGGCGCCGTCGAGAACAGCTGGGTCGGCATGGCCCGACCAGCCTTCGTCAATACGCTCGCCCTTGGTGAAGGCGGCGAGATTGAAAGCGCGGCCGTTGCTGACCGGATAGGCGACCATGTGGAAGCCGGGATGCAGGAATGTGGTGACGCAGTCGGCGGCGGCGATGGCGGCAAAGGCTTCTCCGGCGGCACTCTCGGCCGCAACTGTTGCCCGCCAGGCGAGTTCGCCCGAGAAGCGGCTTTTGCCGAAAGCCGGTTCCTTACTCGTAAGCAGCGCCCGAACCGATGACCAGACGCCATCGGCGCCTACCAGGAGCCGGCCACGTGCCTCGATGGTGTTGCCATCCGCTTCGGCGGTCACGGCAACATCTGGCGCATTGACGGCGATGCTGCTGACGCGTGCACCCGTGACAAGCTCAATCCCCGTCCGCTCAGCCACCTGCGCCAGCAGCGCCGCCTGCAGATCGGCGCGGTGGGCGACGAGATAGGGCGCCTGCCAGCGCGCTTCGGCGGCTTGCCCAAGTGGCACCCGTGCCAGTTCGCGCAACGTTGCCGCGTCCTTCAGCACCACCGCTTCCGGCCGTAAGGCCGCCGGCAGCAGCCGGTCGAGCACGCCGAGTTTTCGAAGAATGCGTGTTGCATTGGGCGAAAGCTGAATGCCGGCGCCGGCCGCTTCGAGGCGAGACGCCTGTTCGAACAGCTTTACGGGATAACCGCGTTCGGCGAAGGCAAGGGCCGCGGTCAGCCCAGCAATGCCAGCCCCGGCGATTATGACCTGCCGGGCCTGTGTGTCCTGCATCGGGCTTGTCGCGAAAGGTTCAGGCGGCCTGGTCGATATAGAGGCAACCGGGCGGCTGGGTTTCCGTCGCCTTCAGCTTCGCCGAATAGCGATAGAGCGTCGAGCAATAAGGGCAGACTTTTTCATTGTCGTCGCCCATGTCGAGGAAGACATGCGGATGATCGAAGGGCGGGTTGGCGCCAGTGCACATGAATTCCCGGACGCCGATCTCGATTGCCGGATGGCCCGCATCGTTCTGGAAATGGGGAATGGAACCGCCTGCCATCGTCGTCTCCTTGATCTCGTCGAAAAGCATCTGGATCATAACGGACCTGTTTGCAAGATCGATGAAATGAAACTGTCGCAAAAGGCTGGCAGAGGATAAGTTGAGCCGGTTAAGCGCATGACCGGGAAGCCGAGCGATTCCGCGACGGATTGTGCGTCACAAGGGCATGTTAGAGCGTCCATGACCATTCCGGCATGTGCGGCGCTCCAAAAGGAACGGTTGCGGGCAGGAAACCATGAACGAACTGAAGCCGGTGCAGAGCGAATTCATCAATGTCGAGGTGGCAAGCCCCGAGGGCGGCAACCCTGACCGCTTCGTCAACCGCGAATTCTCCTGGCTGCAGTTCAACCGGCGCGTTCTCGAAGAATCGCAGAACGAACACCACCCGCTGCTCGAACGCGTCCGTTTCCTGTCGATCTCGGCCGCCAATCTCGATGAATTCTTCATGGTCCGCGTCGCCGGTCTTGCCGGCCAGGTTCGCGAAGGCATCGCGCTCAAGAGCCCCGACGGGCGCACGCCCGAGCAGCAGCTCGAACAGCTTTTGCGCGAGGTCGAGCGGCTGCAGGAGGACCAGCAGAACAGCCTGTCGGCGCTGATGCTGCTGCTCAACAAGGAAGGTATTGAGAGCATCACCCGCGATGCACTGACCAAGGATGAGAAGGTCTGGCTGGAAGATCATTTCCAGGATCAGGTCTTCCCGGTGCTGACCCCGCTATCGATCGACCCGGCGCATCCGTTTCCGTTCATTCCCAATCTCGGCTTCTCGATGGCACTGCAATTGCGCCACCGCAAGAATGGCGAGGAGATGAGCGCGCTTCTGCGCCTGCCGGTGGCGCTGAGGCGCTTCATCCGTCTGCCCGACCGCAAGCAGCATGTCCGCTTCATTCCGCTCGAGGAGGCGGTCGGCCTCTATATCGGCAAGCTGTTCCCTGGCTACGAGGTCAAGGGCTCCGGCACCTTCCGCATCATCCGGGACAGCGATATCGAGGTCGAGGAGGAGTCGGAAGATCTCGTGCGCCTGTTCGAGACGGCGCTGAAGCGCCGCCGCCGCGGTTCGGTCATCCGCATCGAATTCGACAAGTTGATGCCCGGCGAATTGCGCGAGTTCGTTGCCGGCGAGCTTGGCGTCTCTTCGAGCCGCATCAGCGTTTTGACCGGCCCACTGGCGCTCAGCCAGATTTCGGAGATCGTCTCCGTGCCGCGTGACGACCTCAAGTTCAGGCCCTACAATCCGCGCTTTCCCGAGCGCATCCGCGAGCATGGCGGTGATTGTTTCGCGGCCATCCGCGAGAAGGACATCGTCGTCCACCACCCCTACGAATCCTTCGACGTGGTGGTGCAGTTCCTGCGCCAGGCGATGGCCGATCCGGAAGTGGTGGCGATCAAGCAGACGCTCTATCGCACCTCGAACGACAGCCCGATCGTGCGCGCGCTGGTCGATGCCGCCGAGGCCGGCAAGTCGGTGACGGCGCTTGTCGAGCTCAAGGCGCGCTTCGACGAGGAAGCCAACATCCGCTGGGCGCGCGATCTCGAGCGCGCCGGCGTCCAGGTCGTGTTCGGCTTCCTCGAACTGAAGACCCACGCGAAAATGTCGCTGGTGGTGCGGCGGGAAGACGGCAAACTGCGCAACTATGTGCATTTGGGCACCGGCAACTATCATCCGGTCACCGCGCGCATCTACACCGACCTGTCCTTCTTCACCACCGATCCGACGATCGCGCGCGATGTCGCGCAGCTGTTCAACTTCATCACCGGTTATGCCGAGCCGACCGACGAGATGCGGATCGCCATCTCGCCGTTTACGCTGCGCAGCCGCATCCTGAAGCACATCGCCGACGAGATCGGCCATGCGCTGGCCGGCCGGCCGGCGCGCATCTGGATGAAGATGAACGCGCTGGTCGATCCGAACATCATCGACGCGCTCTATGACGCCAGCCGCGCCGGCGTCGAGGTCGACCTCGTCGTGCGCGGCATTTGCTGCCTGAGGCCACAGGTGCCGGGCCTGTCGGAAAACATCAGGGTCAAGTCGATTGTCGGCCGCTTCCTCGAACACAGCCGCATCTACTGCTTCGGCAACGGCCACGGCCTGCCGTCGGACGAGGCGATCGTCTACATCTCCTCGGCCGACCTGATGCCGCGCAATCTCGACCGCCGCGTCGAGACCATGGTGCCGATCACCAATCCAACTGTGCATGAACAGATACTTGGCCAGATCATGCTGGGCAACATCATGGACAACCAGCAAAGTTTCGACGTATTGGCTGACGGAACCTCCCGGCGCGTGGCGCTGGAGGAGGGTGAGGAACCGTTCAACGCGCAGGAATATTTCATGACCAATCCTAGCCTGTCCGGACGGGGCGATGCGCTGAAGTCGCATGCGCCCAAGCGCATCGCGCAGTTCAAGCGCCGCAAGAAAAACGCTGCAGCGTCCGGCTGATGATTTCAACTTCCCAGGGCCGGCTGCAGGATCGCCGACCGCTGTCCATCATCGACATCGGCTCGAACTCGATCCGCCTTGTCATCTATGAAGGGCTGGCGCGCTCGCCGACCCTGCTGTTCAACGAAAAGATGCTGGCCGGCCTCGGTCGCGGCATTGTGTCGACCGGCAAGCTCGATCCCGAGGGCGTGACCCGCTCGATGGAAGAGTTCCGCCGCTTCCGCGCGCTGTCCAACCAGGCCGGTGCCGAGCACATGTATGTGCTGGCGACCGCCGCTGCCCGCGAGGCGATCAACGGCCCCGATTTCATCCACCGCGCCGAGGATGTGCTCAAGACCGAGATCCGCGTGCTGACCGGCAGGCAGGAGGCGCATTATTCGGCGCTCGGCGTCATCTCCGGCTTCCACCCGGCCAACGGCATTGCCGGCGACCTTGGCGGCGGCAGCCTGGAGCTCATCGACATCAATGGCGAGGCGATCGGCGACGGCATCACGCTGCCGCTGGGCGGCCTGCGGCTGCAGGATATGGCCAAGAATTCGCTCGCCCAGGCGGCCAAGATCACGCGCGAGCAACTGGCGCGGGCCAAGCTCTTGAAGGGCGGGCAGGGCAGGCCCTTCTACACCGTCGGCGGCACCTGGCGAAACCTCGCCAGATTGCACATGGAAATGAGCAACTATCCGCTCGGCGTTATGCATCACTACGAGATCTCGACCGAAAGCGCTTTGAGCTTCCTCAAGCAGGTGGCGCGGCCCGAGATCGAGAAGGTCCGCGGCATCGAGGGAGTCTCCAAAAACCGACGCTCGCTGCTGCCCTATGGCGCGGTCGTGCTGCAAGAGATCATGGCGGCGATGCAGCCGTCGAAGATCATCGTTTCGGCCCTCGGCGTGCGCGAGGGGTTCCTTTATTCGCTGCTCGACCAGGCCGAGCAGAAGGCCGATCCACTGGTCTCCGCCTCGGAGGAACTGGCCCGGCTGCGCTCGCGTTCCGTCACCCATGCGAATGAGTTGGTCGAATGGACGGGCAAGACCTTTGCCGCCTTCGGCATCGACGAGACCGAGGATGAGGCGCGCTACCGTCACGCCGCCTGTCTGCTGGCCGATATCGGCTGGCGCGCGCACCCGGAATATCGCGGCAAGCAGTCGCTCAACATCATCGCCCACGCTTCCTTCATCGGCGTCGATCATCCCGGCCGCGCCTTCCTGGCGCTGGTCAGCCTGTTCCGGCACGAGGGTGTGTTCAACGACGCCGCGCCGGAAATCCGCGGCCTGGCGACGCCGCGCTATCTCGAGCGCGCCCGCATCCTGGCGGCGGTGCTGCGCGTCGTCTATCTGCTGACCGCGGCCATGCCCGGCGTCATGCCAAGACTGAAATGGGAAAACCGCGGCAATGGCACGCTGGCGCTGGTGCTGCCGGCAGCACTTTCCGACCTTTATGGCGAGCGCCCGGCCGGACGCCTGGCGCAACTGGCGCGGATCACCAACCGCCGGCTGGTGCTGGCGGTCGAAGGCGGGCAGAGCGTGTCGGTGAAGTAGTCCAGACACGCTCAGCCGCGGCCCGCAGCCATCCGCCCATCGATCGACCAAGCGCCGGCACCAGCCATGGCCAGTGCCAAAAAACCGCCGGCGATGGCAATGTCCTTCATAAGCATCTGCTGGTGCAGGAAGGCGAGCATTGGATCATCGCCGCCCTGGCCGTAATGGCCGATGGCGCCAGCGACGATACAGAAGGCGGCAAGCAGCAACGCGACCACCGGCGTCTGGAAGCCTACCAGGATCAACAGCCCGGCGATCAGCTCGAACAGCCCCGTGCCCCAGGCGGCAAGCGTCGGCAGCGGCACGCCGAGACCGGCGAAATAGCCTGATGTGCCGGCAATGTCTGCGAGCGCATGGTAACCGGACGGGATGAACAGGGCGGCGAGCAGCAGCCGGGAAAGCAGAAGCAGTGCATCGCGGGGCATGGTCGTCTCCGTTGTCTGTCCGCCGGCTGTTCTGAACCCGATCCTAGCAAGATAGGACGCGGGCGCTCTTAGACAGACAACGAAAAAGCGGCACGGAAAATTCCGCGCCGCTTTTTTCAGGCTTGGGAGGGAAGCTCAGCCGCGCCTGGCGTCGATCGAGTAGGCGCCCGGGCCCGAGGAAGCCAGCAGAAGGAAACCGCCGGTGATGGCGACGTTCTTCAGGAAGTGGATCATCTGGTTTTGGTCGGCCCAACCGGTGTGGGCCACGAAAGCCGTAGCGATGGTGAAGATGGCAAGCACCCAGGCGGCGATACGGGTCTGGAAACCGACGAGAATGGCAAGGCCGCCGAGCAATTCGACCAGGCCGACGACAATGGCCGTTACGGTCGGCACCGGCAGACCCATGGCGCCGAAATAGCCGGCGGTGCCGGAAATGGCGGTGAGCTTGCCGAAGCCGGAAAGCAGGAAGATGGCGGCGAGCAGGATGCGGCCGAGCAGGATGGTGGTGGAGCTGTTGGACGCGGTGCCGGCTCCGGCAGTGGAAGTGTTGATGGACATGGTGGCTCTCCGAAAAGGGTTGATGCCCTGTCAGATAGACCAAGCCGACTGTTCACCAAAGACGCCAGTCGGCGACGCATTGTTCACAGGGCGTACATTTCAGTGATCGGTTGAAAGGCGCAAAATTCGTGTCGGGCCAGCGTTCAACGGCAGTACATTTTTCCCACCGCCAAATTCCTGAGGCAGGTTGACGCAATTCCCCAGGGAATCGAGACGCGCCTGGACTTGCTTATCCCGGATGCGTCATGTCCTCGGGCCGCACCAGCCGGTCATAGTCGGCCGCGCTGACCAGCCCGGTGGCCAGCGCTTCCTCGCGCAAGGTCGTTCCTTTTTTGTGCGCGGTCTTGGCGATCTTGGCGGCATTGTCGTAGCCGATTGTGGGCGCAAGTGCGGTCACCAGCATCAGCGAGCGGTCGAGCGCCGCCTTGATGTTGTCCTCGCGCGCCTCGATGCCGACGACGCAATTGTCGGTGAAGGAGACCGAGGCGTCGGCGAGCAACTGCACCGACTGCAGGAAATTGTAGGCCATCAGCGGGTTGTAGACATTGAGCTCGAAATGGCCCTGGCTGCCGGCGAAGGTCAGCGATGTGTTGTTGCCGAAGACCTGCACGCAGACCTGCGTCATCGCCTCGCACTGGGTCGGGTTGACCTTGCCCGGCATGATCGAGGATCCCGGTTCGTTTTCCGGCAGCGACAGTTCGCCGAGGCCCGAGCGCGGGCCCGAACCGAGGAAGCGGATGTCGTTGGCGACCTTGAAGAGTGCCGCGGCCGCCGCGTTGATGGCGCCGTGCGAGAACACCATGGAGTCATGCGCGGCAAGCGCCTCGAACTTGTTCGGCGCGGTGACGAAGGCGATGCCGGTGATATCGGCGATGCGTGCCGCCACCTTTTCGGCAAAGCCCACCGGCGCGTTGAGCCCGGTGCCGACGGCGGTGCCGCCCTGCGCCAGTTCCTGCAGGCCGGGCAGCGTCATCTCGATGCGCTTGATCGAGGAGGCGACCTGCGCGGCATAGCCCGAAAACTCCTGGCCGAGGGTGAGGGGCGTGGCGTCCTGCGTGTGGGTGCGGCCGATCTTGATGATATGGGCGAAGGCCTTGGTCTTGGCCTCGAGCGCGGCATGCAGATGCTTCAGCGCCGGCAACAGGTCGTGCACGATGCGCTCGGCGCAGGCGATGTGCATGGCCGTCGGATAAGTGTCGTTCGACGACTGGCTCATATTGACGTGGTCGTTGGGGTGCACCGGCTTCTTCGAGCCCATGACGCCGCCCAGGAGTTCGATCGCCCGGTTGGAGATCACCTCGTTGGCGTTCATGTTGGACTGCGTGCCCGAACCGGTCTGCCAGACCACCAGCGGGAAATGGTCGTTGAGCTTGCCGTCGATGACCTCTTGCGCCGCCTCGATGATCGCCTTGCCGATGGCCGGATCGAGCCGCTTCAGCTCCATATTGGCTTCCGCCGCCGCCCGCTTGACGATGCCAAGCGCGCGCACGATCGAGGCCGGTTGCTTTTCCCAGCCGATCTTGAAATTGCCCAGGGAACGCTGCGCCTGCGCGCCCCAATAACGGTCGGCGGCGACCTCGATGGGGCCGAACGTGTCGGTTTCGGTTCTGGTCCTGGCAGCGGTCACTTGTCTCTCCGACGATCGAATTCGGCAACGGCGTATCGCGTTGCACAATGGCCTTCAAGCAGAGATTGCGGTGGTTAAGGATACAAATCGGTTGAAGCGCGCCTGATCGCCGTGCTGGCAGCTGTCAGCGCGGAACCTTCTTCTGCCAACGGCGCAATTTGGTTCGCAGATAGGACATGTAGCCGAACGGAAGTGTCCGCCGTCCGGAGGGCTGATACGGCCGCTCTCCCAGGCGTTGGCCCACGAGCGTCATCAGTCTGCAGCGCGCCGGAGTTTCCAGGATCTGCATGCGTTCGACCAGATTGTCGGGCAGGGGCTTTGAGCGCCATGCAAAATAGGCCTCATACTCTTGCGGCGTTTCAATGAGGTGCTGAAGGTAGACAGCAAGCTCCCTGGCGCTGCCGAAGGCACTGGCGTCGACATAGGAGTTTCTCGGCACGAACTCGTCCACATTCGGTGCGCCGAGATAGATCGGCACCGTGCCGGCCAGGAATGCGTCGTAGATTTTCTCGGTGACGTAGTCGGCCTCGATCGCGTTCTCCATGGCGAAGCAGAATTTATGTCGCGCAATGGTTTCAATCTTGGTCTGCGGGCCGAGATCGGGACCGGCGACAGATCGATTGTTGAAGTAACGGCCATAGGAATCTATTCTGATGTGGCGCGCCAGTTCGGTCGCCAGGTCGATCCGCTTGCTGGCATTCGTCCCGGCTGATTGAAAAAGCGCGACAGGCGCTTCTTCGGTTTTGGGCATGATTGTTTTCGCCAGCGTGTCCTTCCACCACTGGGCGGGCGGAAGATAGGGTGTCCAGACATCGGACCCGGTTTCATGCGTCATCGTGATGTCGAAGTGGCGCATGAACTCCGGAGCGGTGACGCGCTGGTAGTTTTGGCCGCATTCCATCGACCAGGCCACCCAGTACTGGCCGGGATATTTGTACGCATCGCCGATTTCGCGAAAGTCCGGAAGATGGAAGACCATCGCCGCAGCCTCGGATATCCGGCGTTTGTCCAATGTCCATCGCCCGGGCATTGTGCATTGTATCGACGTTATATCGACAGGTTTGCCAAAGAACGTTGTGTAGAAAAGGATCAGCGGATCGTCTGACGGCATGGCACCGGGGATATCTGGAATTCTGCTCGATGCCTAGACAGACGCGGGATCGAGAGACTGGTCAAGCCCGCCGCTCGTTCGAAGCCGCCTCATCCCGCCGTATAGCCGCCGTCGATCGCAAAAATGCCGCCACTGGTCCAGGCGGCCTCGTCGCTGGCCAGATACACAGCGATGCCTGAGAGGTCCCCGGTCTGGCCGATGCGGCCAAGCGGGTAGCTGCGCTCGACATAGGCCTTGAGCTCGGCTTGCGCTGCCGCCGGCAGGTTTTCGATCGATTTGCGCCGCATGGCGGTGTCGACCGTGCCGGGCGCGATCGCATTGACCCTGATACCGCGCGGCCCAAGCTCGAAGGCCAGCGATTTGGTCAGCGAGTTCAGCGCGCCCTTGGACAGGGAATAGAGGCTCGACGGCCGCTTCGGGATCATCTTGTTGGCGAAGTAGGAGGAGATGTTGATCACCGAGGCACCCGCGCCGAACTGCGGCAGTAGCCGTTGGGTAAGGAAGAACGCCGCGCTCACATTGAGCGCGAAGGATTGCTGGAACTGGTCCTCGGTGACGGTCTCGAACGGCACCAGATAGGCGACGCCGGCATTGTTGACGAGGATATCGAGCGGGCCGGTTGCTTTCACGCGCTCGACCACGGCATCGATACCGGAAGAGGTTGAAAGATCGGCCGACTGAGTCTCCACGCTGCCTGCGGCCGTCAGTTTCTGGCGTGCCGCTTCGAGCTTTTTGGTGTCGCGGCCAACGATCAGTACTTCGGCGCCTTCGCGCAAAAAGGCTTCCGATATGGCCAGGCCAATGCCATCCGAACCGCCGGTGACCAGTGCCCGTTTGCCAGAAAGTCTCATTGAAGGCCAAGTCGCATCGACGCTCTCGCTGTTCCAGGTCAGGAAAGCAATGCCGATCGACGAGGGCGGTCAAGCCGCCGGCCTATCGCTCAGTATGAACTTCGGTAGGTCCCGTCCCGATCCAGTTACCGCAGCAGCGATTGCGACGTCGGCGACAGGCGCAAAGTTTCAGTCGGCCTGGTCGTATCGGCCGCTTGCTGAAACGACTGCCACCATGGCGAGGCAGCAAGGGCTGCGTCATGGCGAGCGTGCGCTTCGACGCTGTCGAAACCCGTGACGGCGATGAAGACGTTTTCGCCCAGGCGCACCGGCAGGCGGGGAAAGCTGTTTTCGGCATGTTCGGTGATGAAGGCGCCGAGCAACCGCCCGCCGGCGGCGGCAAGGATCGGAACGGTATCCGTTTCGAAATTGCCGGCGAAATCGGCCTTGGCGCCAGGCCGCAGATGATGAATCCGGATGACAACAATACCGGTCAAGCGATTGTCTGTGCTCGGCTTTCCATGATCCGGCAAAGCGCCTCGCTGCGCGCCCGACAGGTCGAAACCGGCGCCTGACCAAGCCGGCTTCAAGAGCAGCACATCGTCGGAATCGATCATCGTCGCATTGGCGGCGTCACGGTGCGCCGCCCATACCGACCCGTCATAGAAGGCGGTAAGCGCGTCCTTCCGCGCTTCCATGTCGCCAAAACCGCGCAGCCAGACGAACATGTGGAGCCGGTCGAGGTCGCGAAACTGGCCGATGATGGTCATCCCGGCGTCTTCCTGGCCTTCGATGAACTGACCGTCGAAGATATCGATCAGCGTCTCGCGCCGGCCGGGTTTCAGCGTGTATTGCCGCAACTCGACGACCGGTGAAGCAAGCAGACTGGTCGTGGCAGGCACATTGAGGGAAAGGGTCATTGTGTCGTCTCCAAAACAGGATGATCATCCGGTTTACAAAACAGACCGGTTGTCCTGTTTTGTCAATCTGCTATCGTTCGCAAATGTCAGCAGAGATTGCACAGGCCGCGAAAGAGCCCCCGCGAAAACGCACCAACGATCCCGAAGGCCTGCGCAACAAGGTGCTCGATGTCGCCGAAGCGTCGTTCCAGGCGCACGGCTATCATGGCTCCGCCCTTGGCGAGTTGATGGCTACCGCCGGCGTCAGCGGCGGCGCGCTGCATCACCATTTCCCCACCAAGAAGGCGCTCGCCTTGGCGGTGATCGAGGAGCGGGTGGCCGCCGCCCTGGACGAGACCTGGATCAGCCCGGTAAGGGCGGCTGATACGGCACGCGAAGGCGTGCGCGCAGTCTTCGAGGCGGTGGCGGCTGAATTGGAGCAGCAGGGCTTCGTTCGCGGCTGTCCGCTCAACAATCTGGCGCATGAATTGTCGCTCGCCGACCCGGATTTCCGCGCCGCTTTGGCCGGCATCTTCGCCGAATGGCGTCAGGCGATCGCCGACAAGATCAGGGCCGATCAGCAGGCGGGGAGGGAGCAAGGCACCGATCCCGAACGCTTTGCCGCATTTGCCGTCGCCGCCTATTCCGGCGCCATGTCGATGGCCAAGACGGCGCAGGACGCCAGCGTGTTGCGCGATTGCCTGGCCGAACTTGAGGGCAGCCCAATGCCGCCATTCCCGAGCAGAGCGAAGCGGCGTCGCAGGATTCTGCTGCGGCCGGGAAAACCTTGAGGCCAGGCCAGCGCTGTTCTAATTGGCAAGCGGTTTGATCGTCTCGTAGCCGTTCACCGATTCCGCGCTGGTGCCTTCATCGTAGCGCCGGGCGAGTGCCGCTTGCAGATCGGGCGCATAGAGCGCGGTGAATGTGTCCAGCGTCTCGCCGTCGCCGTTCTTGAACGTCTCCTTGACGGCCAGTACGTTGTACTTGCAGGCGCCGACGCTGAACGTCTCCTTGCCCTTGACGACAAGGCTCAGCGTCTTGGTGCTCTTCGGCTGCTTGTTCGGCGACAGCTCGACGAATTCAATCGTGCTCTTTGCCCCCGTCTTCAGCGGAAACAGCTTTCGCAGGTCGGAAAACGGGATCATCGCCACCCGGCCGGTATCGCTGTCGCGAAACACTTCGACCAGACCGGCGAACAGGAACTGCGTCTGCGGCGATTGCGATCCGTAGGTGTTGGCGACGGACACCATGCCGCCGGCCACCGGCCGAAACTCACTGCGGACGCCGGGCATTTCCAGCACGAATCCGGCTTTGGCCGATTTTGCGTCGACGCAATCGGCGGCATGCACCGCACCCGCCGGCAGCAGCCCAGCCAGCACCATGCCTATCGAAGCACCTTTCATGAAATCCTCCTCTGCCCGCGCACTGTGCATCGGCGCGGAAAAATGCCAGAGCCACAATGCTGTGTCGACCTGCCATGCGTGGCAACTGGACGGCGGGACGCCGGCTGTGCTGAAACTCGGACCATGAATCGCATGTCGACCCGGCGCAAATTCCTCGAACAGGCAGCCGGCCTTGCCATGGCTGGCATGCTGCCGCGCGCCGCTCTCGGCCAGACCGGAAAGCGTATCCAGCCGATCGACGCCACCTTCTTGTTCATCGCCGATGTCCATGCCTGTCGCATGGCGAGCGGCCTGAGCCCCAATTGCCTGCAGGAAGGCAAGACCGATGCCGCGCTGTTGCGTAATGTCGCGGCCCTCAATGGTTTGGCCGACAGGCAATGGCCGGCCGAGATCGACGGCGTTGCCACCGGCTTGCGTTCGGCAGGCAGCCACATCGGCGCGCCACTCGGCCTCGTCGTTGGCGGCGACATCACTGACGATGGCGGCGGCCAGATCACAGAACCCAGCGAAGGCACGCAGCTCTTGCAGTTCAGCCAGCGCTACAGCGAGGGCATCGGCCCGGACCGTGTGCACATGCCGGTCTATGTCGGGCTGGGCAACCATGATCTCGACCAGAACGGCTCGCCGCCGCATGTCGACTGGTACCGGCGTGAATTGCGCGACTATGTCGAGGTCAACCACCGCCCGGGCGTGTTCTTCAAACCGCCGGTGCCGGCCACCGAATACGATGTCGACACCGACTGCTATTCCTGGGATTGGGGCGGCCTGCATCTGGTCCAGACGCATCGATTTGCCGGCGACACCGGCCACGGCGCGGTGAGCAGCCTGCCATGGCTGAAGCAGGATCTGGCAACCTACGCCGCGGACGGCCGTCCCGTCATCCTGTTCCAGCACTATGGCTGGGATACTTTTTCGGTCGAGCGCTGGGACCCGGCCAAGCGCACCTATGACGATGACGGCTCAGGCGCGCCGCACTGGTGGAGCGAGGCCGACCGGCAGGCGTTGCTTGCAGCGCTGAAAGGCTACAACGTCATCGCCATCTTCCATGGCCACCAGCACGAAGTGCCGATGATCTACAACAGCGACGGTCTCGACCTGTTCAAGCCGAAGGCCGCCTATATGGGTGGCTTTGCGCTGGCGAAAGTAACCGGCGAGGCCATGGATGTGGTGCTGGGCGAGGCCACCGGCGACCATGGCGAGGTCAAGTTCACCAATGCCTTCAGCAAGAAACTGACCTTCTGACAGTGCGCACGAAAAAGGCGGCCTGGAGCCGCCTTCTTCGTAGCCTGCAAAGATCGGATCAGAGCGCTTTCTTGACCTTGTCCTTCACGTCGCCGTAGGCCTTCTGCACCTTGCCGGCGATCTTGTCGGCCGTGCCTTCGGCCTGGGTCTGCCTGTTGCCGGTCGCCTTGCCGGCAGCCTGCTTGACCGAACCCTTGATCTGCTTTGCCACGCCGGCGACCTGATCCTTGTTCACCATCGTTGCATCTCCTGGGATTTTTGTTTGCAGGGGGCAAACGGGCAGGCGTGGCTTAGGTTCCCCGGACAGAAAATCATCGTCGCATTGGTTGCCTATCTGGTCGCCTGGATGCTTGCCGCCATCGTATGAGCGGCTAGTGTGACGAAAATTTTGGGGGAGACCGTCTTGGCCGAATTCACGCTCATCATCGCCAACAAATGCTTTTCATCCTGGTCGCTGAGGCCATGGTTGGCGATGAAGCATCTGGAGATACCGTTCGAGGAAGGGTTTGTGCGCCTGCGCACGCCCGAGACCTTTGCCAACCTGGCGAAAGTGTCACCGACCGGCCTCGTGCCGATCCTGAATCACAACGGCAGGATCGTCTGGGAAACCCTTGCCATCCTTGAATATCTGGCCGATCTGTTTCCGGAGAAAAAACTCTGGCCGCAGGATATCGGCGCTCGTGCCTTGGCGCGCTCGGTGGCGACCGAGATGCATTCCGGTTTTCGCGAGGTGCGCTATGGCTGGCCGATGAATTTGCGCCGGCCAAAGGGGCACAAGCCGCTCGACGCCGAAGGCGAATTGCAGCGGGCGCGCATCGAAACGATCTGGCGCCAGTGCCGCGAACAACACGGCAAGGGCGGTCCGTTCCTGTTCGGCCATTTTACCGCGGCCGATGCCATGTACGCGCCGGTCGTTACCCGATTCGACACCTATGGTGGCGAACTGGCGCCGGATATACGCGCCTATGTCGATGCCGTGCTGGCAACGCCGGCAATGCGGCACTGGTATGCGGAAGCGGCGAAGGAGACGTGGCCGGAACCCGGCCCGGACGAATAGGTCGGCTTGACGACACCCTGGGGAGGGGACCGATGGCCAGCAATGACGGACCGCGCGAAACCAAGGCTCCATCAATCTTCCATTGCCGGCTGATCCCGCCTCGGCCGGACTTTGCCTTCACCATGACGGAGGAGGAGAGGGAACTGATGGGCCGGCATGCCGACTATCTGCGTGGCAAGCTGCGCGAGGGCACCATGATTTTGGCTGGCCGGGTCGCCGACCCGGCCGGCCCCTGGGGCTGCTGATCCTGCGTGTCGGGAGCGAAGCCGAGGCGCGGGCGGTGACCGACGGCGATCCGGTGTCGAGTTCGGGCCGCGGTTTCCACTACGAGATCCTGCCGATGATCAGCGCGATCCTGTAGGCCGCTAGAGCAATCCAGGAAGTGTGAGCGGTTTTCGGTTCGGAAATTGCGAAAAAAACTAATGCGATAGACCCGGCACATACAAGAACGCCTCTCGCACCGTTTAATGTGTGGGAGGCGTCCTGTTGCCAGCATTCTGAGATTGCTCTCTGTACTGCTGACACCATAAAAATGCGCGGGCTTGGGAATGGTTCCAAGCCTGGCACATTTTTTTTACGCCCGCCTTACCCTGCTTCGGCTCGCCAGTTGAGGCGTCATCCCTCAGCATCTCCAGGTTGAATTTTGGCCGCAGGAAAACCAGAAATTGACTCGGCGCCAAAAGAAGTCTACAAGACATATGTCGATATTTGTTTGACCGACTTTTGTTATCCGCGCACGCATGCGCGCCTTTGACGAACTTCCCCATCAAAAATCGAGACAAACGCTGTTGTGCAGTCGCACAATGGTGAACGAATATTTGCCAGGGAAAGGGTTCTTCATGGCCACCGGCACAGTGAAATGGTTCAACGCCACCAAAGGTTTTGGTTTTATTCAGCCTGACGACGGCTCCGCTGACGTTTTCGTCCACATCTCGGCCGTAGAGCGCGCCGGCATGCGTGACATCGTCGAGGGCCAGAAGCTCGGCTACGAGATGACCCGCGACAACAAGTCGGGCAAGATGTCCGCCGACCAGTTGAAGGCGGCCTGATCAAGAAATTCGGCCTTCCGGTGACCACGGATGTACTGGCACCGGTGAAAGGCTGAAAGGAGTGCCTTGCGCATCCAGTTGGATGCGCGGCGCTTCCATGGAAGGTCAGGCCGTGCCTGGCCTTTTTCATTTTGCGTGTCATGCCGCTAAAAGTGCGCTGCACGCCGGCCGGAACGTGCTAAAGGACGCTCCAGCAATCTGAACCGCCCGTAATGCCCCGATGCCTTACTGATTTGGTCGTGACCAACGACCGGTCTCGCTCTATCGGCACCAGGCTCCCGACAGGAGAAAGTTTTTGACCACTCAATCGAAGACCGCCGATCAGGCCGGCTCGCTGTTCAGCAAGACGCAGACCCAGTCGATGTCGCTCAACCGCATCCTGTCCGAGCGTGATGCCGTCAGCGAGGCACGCGAAGCCAAGACCGCACGCTTGCGCGAACTGCGCAAGGAAAAGGAAGCCGACGAGATGGCAGCGGCCGCCGCCCTTGCGGCGTTGCCGAAGCGGGCAGGTAAACGTTGATGGCCACCAAGCGCGTACCGCCTACGCCGATCGATGCCGATTCGACCATTGCGTCCATGGTCGAAGGCCTGGACAAGCCGGTCGAATATGTCCGCCGCGTGCTGGAAAAACTCGAGCGCTGCAAGCGCGCGCATGGCGATGCCCAGGTGCGCGTAGGCGTGCGCGGCCGCGCCGAAGCCCCGAACTACCTGATCGAATATGTCCGCGAGGACAAAAAGACCCTGGAGCGGGTGACCTATCAGGATGCCGCCTATAGCGGCAGCACGCATCGCGAGCTGGCGGCGCATCACATCGCGGAAACCAGGAACTGGTCGCCCGAGGAAATGAACATCACGGCGGTCTCGGCGCTGATCGGCCGCTTGCGCAATCCGCGCGCACCATCATCGCGTTTTTCCGACGAGGACTGACATGGCCATAAAGTTTTCCGCCAAGGACCAGCCGGCAGCGACGGCTGCCGCTGCAAAGCCGGCCAAGCCCGCTGCCGCGCCGAAGGCTGCCGAGGCCGCGACCGATCTGTTCAAGTCGCCGGCTGACGCACCGAAGGGCAAGGCGGCCAAGAAAAAATAGCGCCTTGCCACGAGATGCCGGTTATCCCTCCATCGCACCCGCCCTGGCTGGCGCTCCGAACGTTTTGTCTGGCGATGAGGGTGCGGTCGCAATCTTCGACTGTCAGAGCTGCGGCGCCTGCTGTTCCTACTCCGCCGAATGGCCACGCTTCTCGATGGAAGACGATGCTCAGCTCGACCGGATCCCGGAAAAATTCGTGGCGGCTGACCTCTCCGGCATGCGCTGCGACGGTGTCCGCTGTTCGGCGCTGACCGGCGAGGTTGGCAAGCACACGGCCTGCGGCATTTACGAGATCCGTCCTGATGTCTGCCGCGCCTGCATGCCCGGCGGCGACGATTGCCTGATGGCGCGCAAGGCGCACGGCATGGTTGATCTTCCCCCTTGAGGGGGAGATGGCCGCGAAGCGGTCAGAGGGGGTCGTCTCGCATGGAGCGCCGGCGCCCCTTTCGTTATGGAAAACGCTGGCGCTTCACGCGCGGCGACCCCCTCTGTCGCCTTTCGGCGACATCTCCCCCTCGAGGGGGGAGATTATGCCACCCGCTTGCCCAACCTCACATCACCCGATAGCTTCCACGCCGGGCAGGGCGTTGGAGGATCCATGAGCATCGAATTCCTGTTGACGTCGCTGATTGTCGTGGCTTCGCCCGGCACCGGCGTTCTCTACACGCTGAGCGCCGGGCTTTCGCGCGGGGTGCGCGCCTCGATCATCGCCGCATTCGGCTGCACGCTCGGCATCATCCCGCATATGGCCGCCGCCATCACCGGCCTCGCGGCACTGCTGCACACAAGTGCTGTCGCCTTCGAGACGCTGAAATATCTCGGCGTCGCCTATCTCGTCTACATGGCCTGGAACACGTTGAAGGAGAAGGGCGGCTTGAGCGTCGACGAAAACGCAGCACCCCGTTCCGCCGCCAAGGTCATCACCTCCGGCATCCTGATCAACATTCTCAACCCGAAACTGTCGATCTTCTTCTTTGCATTCCTGCCGCAATTCGTCAGCACCACCGAACCGAACGCCTTCGGCAAGATGCTCGAACTCTCGAGCGTCTTCATGCTTTTGACCTTCGTCGTGTTCGTCGGTTACGGCATCTTTGCCGCCTCGATCCGCAGCCACGTCGTGTCGCGGCCGATGGTGCTGACCTGGATGCGCCGCACCTTCGCCGGCGCCTTCGTCATGCTCGGCGCCAAGCTGGCGCTGGCCGATCGGTAGATCTGGAACTGCCAGCCCCTCGGCCTAAAGCACCTCGTCGCTTTCGGACCGGGTCCGGATGCCGAGGCGCCAGGCCGAGGGTGGAACACCGATCATCTTCTTGAAGGCGCGGCTGAACGCCGCCTCGGATTCGTAGCCGATTTCGGCCGCGATGTTTGCCATGTTGCTGTTGCCGGCGCTGAGCAGTTCCGAGGCGATCTGCATGCGCCATTTGGCGAGATAGTGCATCGGCGGCATGCCGACGAGCCTGGTGAAGCGTTCGGCGAGCACCGTGCGCGACAGCGCGCAGTCCTTCGCCAGCGCCTCCACCGTCCAGTTATGCGCCGGCCGGTCGTGGATAAGCGCCAGCGCCCTCGCCAGATGCGGATCGCGCAGGCCCGCCAGCCAGCCCGTATGTTGCGGCGGCAAGGATTCCACATAACGGCGCAGCACGTCGACGAACATCAGCTCGCTGAGCTTGGTCAGCACTGTTTCGCTGCCGGCGCGCTTTTCAGCCACTTCCGAGACCGCCAGCTTGATGAACTGGCCGAGCCAGCCGCCATCGCCTTTCGCGTCTCCGGCCTTGATCACCGGCGGCAATGCCTCGAGCAGGGGATTGAACGGCTGAGCGTCGCAGGCGAGATAGCCGCACACCAGCCTGGCCGACATTGCCCCGTCGCCGGCGCAGTTGATGTAGAACGGCATCTGGCCGGCAGTCGCTATATCCAGCACATCGGCGGTCGGCGGATCGGCGCGCAGCGCCGGATTGCTCGACATGATGTGCGGATCGCTCTTGGTGAAGACCACGACTTCACCGGCCTGCAGCGCGATCGCTTCCTGGCCGACGATGCGGGCGAAGCAGCTTCCAGCCGTCACCACATGGTAGGAAATCAGATGGTCGGCGCCGGGCAGGATCTTCGGCAGGATGGACGATGGCGCCGGTGAGCAGACAGCCCACGGCTCATGTCCTTCGATATCGAAAAACGTCGCGCCGGTAAGGCGCACCGTCCTCAACAGGTCAGACAGAGCATCCCCGGCCATTCCACCTTGTCCCGCACCCGGCAAGCCGGTCTGGCATCATCCCTTTCCAGTTCCGGACGCGCTGTCAAGCAAGGCGGACGCCGCATCATTCAGTTTGCGGCCGGAACGCTTAAACCCCCGCCGGTGCTCAAGCGCTGCCGAAAGCAGGCGCTGAGCGCACTCGAAACCAACAAAGGACAAAAGTCATGACGGTACATAGAGGCGGGTGTTTTTGCGGCGCCGTGGAGATCGAAGTGCACGGAACCGCCGAGGCAATGGGCTATTGCCACTGCAGTTCCTGCCGATCCTGGTCGGCATCTCCGGTGAACGCCTTCACGCTGTGGAAGCCGGAAAACGTCAAGGTCACCAAGGGCGCGGAGTTCCTGTCGCGCTTCGAGAAGACCGAAATGAGCGATCGCCAGTTCTGCACGAAATGCGGAGGCCATCTGATGACCGCCCATCCGCCGCTCGGCCTCGTCGACGTCTATGCGGCGACGATTCCCGGCATGAAATTCACGCCTGGGCTTCACGTCAACTATGCCGAGACCGTGCTGCCGATGAAGGACGGATTGCCCAAGCTGCGAGATTTTCCGGCGGAACTCGGCGGCTCCGGCATCGCCGTGCCGGAGTAAGCCACCGCTGTTCGCCATTTTCACAACGACTATTCAAGACAGGAGATAATCCATGGAAATCGCAACATTTCGGGCCACGCAGGAACCGATCAAGGATCTCTACCGCAGGGATGCGCAGGCCGCGTTTCTCACGTTGAAGGCCAAGGGCGTCGCCGACGCATCCACCGTGACTTGCAAGGTCGAAACCGGGCGTGGGCTGGCACTTGCCGGCATCCATCCGATGGCCGGTGGCAGCGGCCAGGAACTCTGCTCCGGCGACATGCTGCTGGAGGCGCTGATCGCCTGCGCCGGCGTCTCGATGCGGGCGGCTGCAGCCGTGCTCGACATTCCGATCAGGTCGGCTGAGGTCTCCGCGGAAGGCGACGTCGATCTTCGCGGTACGCTGGGTGTCACCGAAGGCGTGCCGGTCGGTTTCAAGGAAATCCGCCTGCGGTTCGATATCGACACCGAGGCTTCGCAGAACCAGCTTGACCAGCTGCTTGAACTCACCGACCGCTACTGCGTGATCTTCCAGACCATCCAGAACAGCCCCAGGACCACGGTGAAGCTGCAAAAGGTCGGGCAGTGACGAAATAGCAGCCCGGAATCTCTGCCCTGTGGGGCGAGATTCCGGGCTGATCCGCGTATGGTCCAGCATCGGGCCAAGGCCTATCCCTTCACATAGCCCATCGCCTCGACGATGCGCCCGTCCGCGACGCGCATCAGGTTGACGCCGCGGATGGAGTTGCCGTCGGCCATGAAATAGCGCCAGCGGATCGTTGCCCGTTCACCGGCGACAAACGTTTCCTCGAGGTCGAAGCGCGTGCCGGGCTGGGTGGCGATTGCCGACCATAGGGCAACGCATGCCCCTTTACCGGCATGGCGGGCGCCGTCCGGTGCCGGCACAGTGTTTTCGATGACGCAGTCCTCGGCGACCAGTTCGCCAAGCGCCGATGGATCGTGCAGCTGGAACACATTGTTGAAGCGCTGCATGATTTCGGCAGTCTGCCTGGAGTGGTCGTCCGGATGAATGCTCGTGATGCTGTTCTGGCTCATCTCATATCTCCTGGTTTTCATTGTCCCGTGGCAGTGGTGGCGACGAGCTCGGCCTTGAGCGCTATTGTTGCAACGCCGGCCAAAGCACGAGAGACGAGGCAGGTCGTCTTCGCCGTCTCCGCCATGCGCTGGAATTCGGCAGGCTCGAGGCCGGGCATATCGGCTTGCGTTTCGAGCTCGATGCGGGTGATCGTCGGTCCCGCGGCGGTCGCGCCGAGATGCACCTTGGCGGCGGTGCGAATGTTTCGGGCAACATGGCCGTCCTGGCCGAGGATGAAGGTCAGCGCCATCGAGAAGCAGCCGGCATGGGCTGCCGCGATCAGTTCTTCCGGGTTGGTGCCTGGACCGTTTTCAAAGCGCGACGGAAAGGAATATGCGCCTTCGAAGACGCCGCTGCCAAGCCGCAGGCGGCCGCCGCCTTCCTTCAGCGTGCCTTGCCATTCTGCGAAAGCTTCACGGATTGTCATGGTCGTTCTCCTTCGTTGGGTTCAATATGATGAGCTGGCAAACGGGTCAGGCGCCGTCGATGACAACCTTCCCGAACACGTCGCCCTGCTGGAAGTAGCGGTAAGCATCGCCGGCTTCGGGGAACGGGAAGACCTTGTCGATGACGGGCTTCAGGCGATGCTGCGAGACGGCGCGCAGCATTGCCTCGAGGTTCGTCCGGCTGCCGACGAACAGGCGGCTGATGGTGACGAGGCTGCGCTGATAAAGCGCTGCCGGCATCTCGATCGATCTGCCTTTGGCGTCCTGCAGCGTCAGCTGCACGATGTGCCCATAAAGCGTGCTGGCAATCAGCGACTGCGCAAAGGTGGCCGGGCCGCCGGTTTCAACGACGAGGTCGATGCCACCTGTCTGTTCGCGCACCCAGCCGCCCCATTCCGGCGTGTCGGTACTGGAGACAACCAGGTCAGCGCCCAGCCCTCGCAGCCTGTCGGCCTTCTCGGCGCGCGATGTGACAGCCACGACGCGGCAACCGGCGAGCTTGGCGAACTGCAGCGCAAACAGCGCGACGCCACCTGAACCGATGACCAGAACCCATTGACCTGGTTTGAGAATTCCGGGACCCGTCACCGCATTCCAGGCCGTCACGCCGGCGCAGGTCAGCGTCGCCGCCTCATGCCAGCTTAGATGGTCGGGCAACCGGACCGCCCATTGCTCATCGAGCACGGCATATTCCGCCAGCATGCCGTCCAATGTGCAGCCGAGCTGGTCGATCAGACCGGGATTGATGCGGCCGTCGATCCAGCGGGCGAAGTAGCTGCCGGTGACGCGGTCGCCGACGGCAAAGCGGGTGACGGCATCGCCAATGGCGGCGATCTCACCGGCGCCGTCGCTGAGCGGAATGACGCCCGGGCACGGCATCAGCGGATAGGTACCGCCAAGGATCATCGTGTCGCGGCGGTTGAGCGAGGTGGCGCGAACGCGGATCACAATCTCATGCGATTTCGGTTCTGGCCGCGCCTCGTTGCGCATCGCCAGGGAATCGGCCCCGCCGGATCCTTCGAGACGGTAGCTGCGCATATCGCTCTCCTCAAAAGTATGTAGACTGATCTATATATTATGTAGACCGGTTGTCATATTTTGTGCAAGGCCTATAATGGCCGCTCCTGACAGAGGCTGACATGGCAAACGACACCCGCACCCGCATACTCGAGACGACGGCGCTGCTGCTCAGGCAGCGCGGCTATCACGGCACTTCGCTCAACGATATCTTGAGCGCCAGTGCTGCACCGCGCGGCTCGCTCTACTTCCATTTTCCTGGCGGCAAGGACCAGCTGGTCATCGAGGTGACGCGCGACAGCGTCGCCGACGTGACGAAAAGGCTGGGCGAGGCGCTTGCCGCCGAGAGCGATCCGGCGGTGGCCGTCCATCACATCTATCAGTCGGTCGGACGCATGCTGGAGGAAAACGAGTTTTCACTGGGCTGTCCGATCGCGCCGGTGGTGCTGGATTCGCCGACCGACGTACCGGAACTGGTGGAACTCTGCCGCTCGGCTTTCGAGCAATGGATCGGCTTGCTGCGGGAGGCTTTCGTCAGGGCAGGGGTACCGGAGCGGCGCGCCCACGCTTTGGCGCTGCTGGTCGAATCCTCGCTGGAAGGGCTGATGGTGATTGTGCGGGCCACCCGCGACCGCTCGGCGCTGGCCGTCGTCGCCGACGAGGTCGCGGCTCTCGTCAAAGGCGTTGTGCTGACTGGAGGATAGACGCCGCGACGTGCGGATGCCGCCGTCTGAACCTCGGTAGCTTCAGCCTAAACGCAGAAAGGGCGCCTTTCGGCGCCCTTTCCGTATGCACAAGCCAGGTTGGCTGGATTGGGAATCCATACCGCCACTCAAGCCCGCTTGCGGGCTTGAGCAACTTTAGCTCATGGGCGTGCTTTATGGATTTCTTAGAAATCCATGCCGCCCATGCCGCCCATGCCGCCGCCGCCCATGCCGCCAGGCATGCCGCCGCCAGCCGACTCCTTCTTCGGAGCCTCCGCGATCATGGCTTCGGTGGTGACGAGCAGGCCGGCGACCGAGGCCGCGTCCTGGAGAGCCGTGCGAACGACCTTGACCGGGTCGACGATGCCCATGGCGATCATGTCGCCATACTCGCCGGTCTGGGCGTTATAGCCGTAGGTCGCGCCCTTGTTGTCGAGGATCTTGCCGGCAACGATCGAAGCTTCAGCACCTGCGTTCGAAGCGATCTGGCGGGCCGGAGCCTGCAGCGCACGACGAACGATGTTAATGCCGGCAGCCTGGTCGGCATTGGCGCCGGCTGCCTTGATGTTGGCCGAAGCGCGCAGCAGAGCGACGCCGCCGCCTGCAACGATGCCTTCTTCCACGGCCGCGCGGGTCGCGTTCAGGGCGTCATCAACGCGGTCCTTCTTTTCCTTGACTTCGACTTCCGTCGCGCCGCCGACGCGGATCACCGCAACGCCGCCCGCCAACTTGGCGAGACGTTCCTGCAGCTTCTCCTTGTCGTAGTCCGAGGTGGTCTCTTCGATCTGCTGCTTGATCTGGGCAACGCGGCCCTGGATCTCGGCCTTCTTGCCGGCGCCGTCGACGATGGTGGTGTTCTCCTTGGAGATCGACACCTTCTTGGCGCGGCCGAGCATGTTGAGGCCGACGTTCTCGAGCTTGATGCCGAGGTCTTCCGAGATGACCTGGCCACCGGTGAGGATGGCGATGTCTTCCAGCATGGCCTTGCGGCGATCACCGAAGCCCGGCGCCTTGACGGCGGCGATCTTCAGGCCACCGCGCAGCTTGTTGACGACGAGCGTAGCCAGAGCCTCGCCTTCGACGTCTTCCGAGATGATGAGCAGCGGCTTGGAGGTCTGCACGACGGCTTCGAGAACCGGCAGCATGGCCTGGAGGTTGGAGAGCTTCTTCTCGTGCAGGAGGATGTAGACGTCCTCGAGCTCTGCAACCATCTTGTCGGCGTTGGTGACGAAGTAGGGCGAGAGATAGCCGCGGTCGAACTGCATGCCTTCGACGACTTCCAGCTCGGTCTCGGCGGTCTTGGCTTCTTCAACCGTGATGACGCCTTCGTTGCCGACCTTCTGCATCGCTTCCGCGATCATGGCGCCGACCGACTCGTCGCCATTGGCCGAGATCGTGCCGACCTGGGCAACTTCCTCGGAGGTCTTGATCTTCTTGGCAGCCTTGCCGAGAGCCGCGACGACTTCGGTGACGGCCAGATCGATGCCACGCTTCAGGTCCATCGGGTTCATGCCGGCGGCAACGGCCTTGTGGCCTTCCTGGACGATCGACTGCGCCAGAACGGTCGCGGTCGTGGTGCCGTCGCCGGCGATGTCGTTGGTCTTCGAAGCAACTTCGCGGACCATCTGCGCGCCCATGTTTTCGAACTTGTCCTCAAGCTCGATTTCCTTGGCGACGGTCACGCCGTCCTTGGTGATGCGCGGGGCGCCGAACGACTTGTCGATGACGACGTTGCGGCCCTTGGGGCCGAGCGTGACCTTCACCGCATCGGCGAGGATGTTGACGCCGCGCAGCATGCGCTCACGGGCGTCGCGGGAGAATTTTACGTCTTTAGCAGCCATGTTTTAGCTCCTGGCAAGGGCTCGGGGAGAGCCCGAAAATTCAGTTGATGAGGAGGCCGATAATCAGCCGATGATGCCCATAATGTCGGATTCCTTCATGATCAGAAGGTCTTCGCCATTGAGCTTGACTTCGGTGCCCGACCACTTGCCGAACAGGATGCGGTCGCCAGCCTTGACGTCCAGGGGAACCAGCTTGCCAGCTTCGTCACGAGCGCCGGAGCCGACGGCGATGATCTCGCCTTCCTGCGGCTTTTCCTTTGCCGTATCCGGGATGATGATCCCGCCGGCGGTCTTGGATTCGGATTCGACCCGGCGTACGACCACGCGGTCATGAAGCGGGCGGAACTTCGACTTTGCCATTTTTTCTTCCTCGAATGAGAACGGTGAGAACAGTTCCTCCATCCGGCGATGCCGGACATGAGTTAGCACTCACCAAGGGAGAGTGCTAACGTGGCGCTGAAATAGGCGCGTGGCTTTCGAGAGTCAAGGCGAGCGGTGGGCTCAATTTGCTCTAATTTGGGCCCTGCCGTGGTCCGACGGGAACCCTAGCGACGCCTCGGCGATCCAAGCACCAGCAGAGGGCATCGTTCCGCCAGCGGATAGGAGCCGCTCGACACGACGCGCACATCGCCGAACCACCCACTCGCCTCATCGACGAGCACGGCCAGCGTCGCGAAGCTGTAGCTTACGTCGGAGCCGGCATAGACGTCGATCGTGTTGATCGAGGCGATGCTCCATCCGGTCCGCGCGGCAAGGGCCTCGCGGTCGGGGAACAGGCCGTCGAATGTGTCGCGGATCATTCGCACCTGGATCGCGAAATCCGGGCCGCCCGTGGTGCACGCCATGGCGATCCGCCATTTGAGCGCATGGAAATTCTCGATCGCGCCGGCCAGCACCTGGGCTTCAATGCTGGCCAGATCCTCGGACGTTTCCGGGGCGGCGAAAACGCGGATCGCGGCACGCCCGCCGGGTCTCAGGACCCTGGCGATTTCGCCGTGCAGGCGATTGCGTGCCGCCTTCGAGGCGACGGCGGACAGACATCCGTCGCCAATGACTGCCTCGGTGCTGGCCCCGGCAACCGGCAGATCCAGCCAGTTTCCAGCCATCGCGCTGCGCGAGGCATTGTCGCCTGCCCATACGCCCGAGATCATGGCCGCCGATTGGTCGATGGCCAGCATCGATCTGCCGAGCACGGCAAGTTCCGGTGTCACCCCAAGGAGCAGGACATCAGCATTTGCCAGGCTGACTTCGCGCTTGAATATATCAACGGTTTCCGGCGTCGGCCGAAGCGGCGCGTCCAGAAGCCTCCAGTGACGGTGATAATTGTCCCAATGATTCGTCATGCTGCCTTTGCAGAGTCCGAGACTTCTGGCTTTTGGTGTTCACAGTCGCCTATTAGAAAATTGCAGGAAATCAAAAGGCTGTCTGTGGCACGTATTGTCGTCGTAACGCATGAGCACGATCGGTTCCAGAGCGGCCGCAACCTCTTGCTGCGCAGGTCGAGCCCCTACATGCTTTTCGATGTTCTCGAAGAACTGAGAAGGCGCGGCCATTCGGTCCGGATCCAGCAAGGCCCGGCCAGGACGCACAGTGCCGACATTGCAATTCTACATGTTGATGCAACGGTCACACCGGCCGATTATCTCGACTATGCACGGGGTTTTCCGTTCTGCCTCAATCTCGCAACGGCCGACATCTCCAAGCGACGGATTAGCGGCGCTTTGCTAAAGCGTAACGACGCCTGGCAGGGCCCGGTCATCGTCAAAACCAATCTCAACAATCAGGGCATTCCGGAGACGTTCCTCAACCGGCGATCCAGACGCGCGGGCAAGCCGCCACCTTTTCCCGATGTGCAGGGGCTGCAGCCCTATGAGGTCTACGAGTCTCTTGGCGACGTCCCGGATGGCGTCTTCGGCGACGACGATCTGGTCGTGGAAAAGTTCATTGCCGAACGGGAACCCGATGGCTTCGCAATGCGGTTCTGGGTGTTTTGCGGAGAGAGCGAGCGTTGCACCCGCTACATCTCACCAAATGGCCTCGTCAAGGCATCTGAAACGATCCGACGTGAGCCTGTCCCTGTTCCCGACGAGATCCGCGAGCTGCGACGAGAACTCGGCTTCGACTACGGCAAATTCGATTTCGTCATGCATGAGGGCAGGGCGATCCTGCTCGATGCCAACAAGACGCCGGGCCGTCCCAAAAACCTGGTGAAAATGTTTGCGGCTGGCGCTGCCCATCTGGCCGACGGCTTCGAAGGCCTCATGCGCCGGGCGCGATAGGCAGTGCTTCTCGCCTAAAGAAACTGGCGCAACTGCGTATGGATGATCGACCGGTAGTCCTCGATCGTATGGCGGCTTTCCGTTTCGTCCTGGGTCAGCGCCATGCGCACGACGCCGCCGGCAAGCTGGAAGATCAGGAAAACCATGCGCCCGAACTCTTGGCGCCGTTCGGCCGCGAGAAACGGGCCGACATGGTCGCAGAACATCGCCGCCTGGCGCCGGGTCTCGGCGATATCGAGATTTTGCAGCGCCTTGTCGGCCTGGATTGCGTTCTGCAGGTCCTGGATGGCCGGGTCGCCGGCAACGCGTTCATAATAGTCGTCGAGCAGACGGTCGGCGGCTGCGATGACGTCGCTCAGGCCGCCGATGTCGGCAACGATCACGGCAAGGCGCGCGCGGCTCACTTCGGAGAAACGCTCGTAGAGCATCGCCAGGATCGCCGACTTGTTGGGGAAGTAATGATAGACGGTGGCGATCGGCCCGCCGGCCAGCGCGCCGACTTCCTTCATGGTGACGGCGTCGATGCCCTTTTCGCCGATCAGCCGCATGGTCGTCGACAGAATGGCGTCTATGCGTTCGCGGCTGCGCTCCTGCTTTGGTCTGCGTCTGGGCTCGGTCGCCGTTCTCATTACTTCGTTCATGTTGCCATCCCCTCGATCGCCAAGACCATTCGATGCCCAGCCTTGCTAATGCCGAGTCCCGCTAATGATTGACAAACGAATATGATCGAGTATCAGTTTCTAAATACTGACAGATTGTCAGTTTTTTTGCCGTCAGGCAAGGACGTTGGAGGCGCCCCCGTGACTTCTATTGGTGAGGCCGGAAACGGTGACTGGCTGGTCGGCAACCCGACCGGGGCGCAACTGGCCTCGGCACTGTGGATCGGCTCGGTCGGCCTGCTCATTCTCGGCCTGCAGCCGGTGCTGCTTGGCGCCCTCTACACCGAAGGACATGTCAGCGGCGATGAGCTCGCTCTGGTCGCCACGGCCGAAATGATCGCCATCGGCATCGGCTCGGCGGTCATCGCGATGCTGCTCTCCGCGCGCAATATGCGTTGGAAGAGTGCGGTCCTTCTGGTCCTGCTGGCACTGGCGAACTTGGCAACCGCCTATGCGGTCAGCCCGAATTCGCTGATTGGCGCACGCACCGTCGCCGGTCTCGCCGAAGGTGGCCTGGTGGCGGTCGCCACCGAACTGATCGCCCGCTCGCGCCGGGCCGAGCGTATCGGCGGCTATTTCGTCACCATCCAGACCCTGGCGCAATGCGCGCTGGCGCTCTTGCTGGCGCTTTACGTCATCCCGGCTGCCGGATCGGCGGGCGGCTTCATCGTTCTTGCCGTCGTCTGCATCGCCTCGCTGGCGGTCGCCTTCATCGTCCCGGACAACTATGCCGACCTGCCGAAGGAGGAGAATTTCGGCAATGTGCTGACCGTGCCTTCGATCACCGCTCTGCTGTGCGTCTTCTGCTACTTCATGTTTTTCGGCTCGATCTGGGCCTTTCTCGAGCCGCTCGGCGCGCAATACGGCATTGACGGGCGCACCGTCGGCCTGATCGTCTCCGCCAGCCTTGCGATCCAGGTGCTGGGCGCGATGACGGCGACCGTCTTCGAAGCGCGCATCGACTACCGCTTCGCTATAGTGGCGATCGGCGTGGTCGCTGTCGCCTGTTCCACGGTGCTCGCCGGCAGTCCCAGCCTGGCGATATTCTGGGCCGCCGCGCTGGTCATGGGCTTCATTCTTCTGTTCATCGTGCCCTATCAGATCCGGCTGGCGATCACCGCCGACGAGACGCGCACGGCCGTGCTCCTGGTGCCGGCCGCCCAGCTCTTCGGTCTGGCCATCGGGCCGATCGCGGCATCGCTGCTGATCGATGGCAAGGACTTTCGGCCGGTGCCGCAATTCGCCGCCGCCAGTGCCGCGGCCAGCGTCATAATGCTTGGCCTGTTCATCCTGGTTGCGCGCCGCCGCGCCATCGCCTGACCGAAACCACTTTTCCCGAAGACACGATGGCGTGAGCGTCCAGCCGATCGGCATGGAGATACTTGACTAAGTCAAATAAATGATCGATCGTCCTGGAGCAGGAGGAGGCTGGCCCATGACGATCCATCATCAACCCGGCAAGGAACGCATCGACGCGGTGCGGGCTTTCAACCGCTTCTACACCCGCCAGATCGGGCTGCTCGACGAAGGCCTGCTGAAAAGCGCCTTCTCGCTGACCGAGGCGCGGGTGCTTTATGAACTGGCGAACCGCGATGGGCTGACCGCCACCGACCTCATTCGCGATCTCGGCCTCGACGCAGGCTATGTCAGCCGGCTGCTAAAGAAGTTCGAGCACTTACAGCTGATTTCGCGAACGGCGCTTGCGTCGGACGCGCGGCAATCGTCGATCACGCTGGCGCCGGCGGGCCGGCAGGCCTTCGCACCGCTGAACCGGGATTCACATGACCAGGTCGCGGCCTTGCTGGAGCGTCTCCCGGCTGTCGAACAGGACCGGCTGGTCAAGGCCATGCAGACGGTGCAGCAACTCCTGGGGGAGAGCCCGGAGGCCAAAGTTCCCTACATGCTGCGGCCCTTGCAGGTCGGCGACATCGGCTGGATCGTTCGTCGCCAGGGACAGATCTACGCACAGGACTATGGCTGGGACGAAACCTACGAGGCGCTGGTCGCCGAAATCCTCGGCGCCTTCGTAAAATCCTTCGATCCAAAATGGGAGCGCAGCTGGATCGCCGAACGGCAAGGCGAGGTGGTCGGCTCGGTCTTCGTCGTGCGCAAGTCGGACGACGTGGCGAAGCTGCGCCTGCTCTATGTCGAGCCCTCGGCGCGGGGCCTCGGCATCGGCAAGCGGCTGGTCGAGGAGTGCATCGGCTTCGCCCGCGCCAAGGGCTACAAGACGCTGACCCTGTGGACCAACGACATCCTGACCGCCGCCCGCCACATCTATGAAAGCGCCGGCTTCAAGCTGGCCGACGAAGAGCGCCACCACGCCTTCGGCAGGGATCTGGTCGGCCAGAACTGGAACCTGGACTTCAAACCTTGACCGGGATCCAGATCTCCAGCCCGCCGTTGCCGCTGCGCGGATCGAACTCCGGCCCGTAGCGTTCGAATTCGGGGCCGTCCGCTATATCGTGCCCAGAGGCCGGCAGCCATTTGTTCCAGATCGTGTTGACTGTGCGGCGGATGGTCGAGATGTGCTCGGCATGGGTGAAGATCGCGTATTTCTGTGCCGGCACTCGCACCCGGGAAAGCTCCTTCGGCAGGTCGGAGAAATCCAGGACTTCGACGCCGGCGATGTAGTCAAAATTGCCGGCGTCGTCCCCGTTGACGCAGACGCCATAGGCGACGTCGCCGGTCTCGCCCGGAATGTTGCCGATATAGGGACCGAAGCGCTGCCACTGCATTGGAATCGCGGCGCTGGATTCGCAGCTGTAGCGCTCGCCGAGGCCGGCGATGAGGAACGGCCGCCCAGCCTCGAAGCGTGGCGGCGGCAGTGAAGCGAGGAAGGATTGATCCATCAGGATCGGCTCCACGAGGTCGAGGTTTTTGAGGCTGCCCTGCGCGCGCACCAGTTCCGGCGTGGTACCGAACTGGTCGCGGAAGGCGCGGGTGAAGGCCTCATGCGAGGCGTAGCCGGCATCGAGCGCGACCGCGAGAATGTCGGGCGCGCCGGCGGCCAGCTTGCGCGCCGCTTCCGTCAGCCGGCGGGCGCGCATATAGCCCATCACCGAACGTCCGGTGGCGGCGCCGAAGGCGCGCGTCACATGAAAGCGCGACACGCCGCTGCTGTGCGCGACATCGTCGAGCGAGATCGCTTCCGGCAGATGGCTTTCGACAAACCACAGCGCTTTCTCGGTCGGGTTCATGGCTCCTCGTATTTGGCGGATCGACACTATCCATCGCGCCGCCCGGCAGTTTGATCGAAATTGCGCCCTGGGCAATAATGCAGCATGCCGTGTCGATGTGGGAATCGAAACGGCACGATCCGGGGAAGGATGTCCCGATGACAGCGACGGCTGCCGATCAGGTGTTCCGGTTTGGCGGGTTTACACTCGACCTAGCCATGGGCACGCTGCGCGGCATCAACGAGCCGCTGTTCCTGCGCCCCAAGGCTTACGCGCTGCTGTCGCATCTCGCCCGCAACATGGGCCGCGTCGTGCCGAAATCAGAACTGATGGATGTGGTGTGGCCGGGTGTCTACGTCACAGAGGATTCGCTTACCCAGTCGGTACGCGAAATCCGCAAGGTGCTGGGCGATGACATGGTGCGCACCGTGTCCAAGCGCGGCTATATGCTCGCCGCCGAAGCGCAGACCGCACCTGAGATCGGCGCGCAGCCGGTGGTGGCCGTTGTGCGCTTCCGCAATGAGAGCGGGGATCCGGCCGACGAGGCGATGGTCGACGGCTTTGCCGAGGATCTCATCAACGGCGTCGCGCGTTTTGGCACGGTTACCGTGCTGGCGCGCAATTCGAGTTTTTCCTTCGCCTCCTTCGGGCGTTCCGAATGGCCTGAGGTTCGCGCCCGCATCGGCGCCAACTATCTGGTCGAAGGGTCGCTGCGCCGCCAGGGCGAGCATGTCGTGGTGGCCGTCAGCCTCGTCGACATCGCCACCGCCCGTCAGCTCTGGGGCGACCGGTTCCAGTCCCAAGGCGACGGCCTGTTCGCCATCGAGCGCGAAATCGTCGAGCAGATTGTCAGCCGCCTGGTCACGCGCGTCACCAATGCCGGTCTCGAACAGGCCTCGCGCAAGCCGGTGACCAGCCTTGCCGCTTATGAGCTTCTATTGCGCGGTTTTGCGATGTTGCGCGATCCGGCCCAGACCGACCAACGCAGCGCCGAAATCCTGTTCGAGGCGGCGATCGCCAAGGATCCAGGCTACGGCCTTGCCTACACCTATCTCGCTCTGGTGCGGGCCTTGGATGGAGAGTTCGGCCGCGCCAACGACGCAGTGCTGGAAAATGCGCGTGATCTCGCCGAAAAGGGCTTGGCCCTGTCGCCGGATCAGCCTACCGGGCATCGCGTGCAATCATTGATCCGGCTCTATATGCGCGAGCATGAAGCCGCAGAGCAGCACATGCGCATCGCGCTACAGCTCAACCCCTGCGATGCCGACTGCATCGAGCAGATGGGCATGCTGCTCACCATGCGCGGCCGGCCGCTCGAAGCCCTGACCTGGCTGGCGCGCGGCATTCGCATCGATCCCTTGCACCCGCACTGGTACCAGTTCGACCGCGCGCTGGCGCTCTACATGATGGGGGAATACCGGCAGGCGGCGGATGCGCTGGAGCTGGCGACGCGTCCGGCGCCGTGGATTAGAACCCGGCTGGCAGCCTGCTATGCCCAGCTGGGCGAGATGGAGAAGGCGCGACGGCAGATCGCCCTGATCGAGGAAGGCGCTCCGTTTTCGCCGATCGACTATGCGCTGCGTGGCGTGCCGTTCGAGAACACGGCCGATGCCGAGCATCTCGCCGAAGGCGTCAGACTTGCCCTCGGCGAGACCCAAGCCTAGGCCGATCAATCGACGACCACGACGATGTAGCGGCCCTGATAGGCTCGGTAATAGGTGCCGCCGCAACGCCAGACGTCGAAGCCGTTGACCTTGGTGCGTACGCAGCCTGCCGGCAGCGTGGCGGCCCAGGCCGTGGTGTGGCGCAGCACGCGCCATGCGGTGGTGCGGCGGGCGACGCCGGCGGCGCTGCGCGGTGTCCACGGCGCACCGACACGGGCCTGCGCCTCGCCGACCAGCGCGAGTGCTGGCACGGCGACGCCGACGGTCTCGAGGGCGCTGAATGTTATGGCCAGAACGGCAGCCAGGGAGCGGATTTTCTTTAGGGAATTCATAGACATTTTCATTTCTCCAGATGTTGAAACCTAGTGGGAGGATGAAGCGGCAAGCCGGGCCGAGCCCGCCAATGCCGCCAGGTGAGCAACCACGAACAGGATGTGCGCCGCGGTTGTGACGTAGCCGACGACGAGCACGTCGGCGGCGATGAAGAACTGCCAGAACGCGAGGTTTGCGGTTCCAAGCAGCAGGTGCACGGCAGCCAGGAAGGCATGCCATGTGCGGGAGTAGGCGATGCGCCAGAGCGTGACGCCGATGATCAGGGCCAGGCCGTGCGCCTCGATGAAGCCGATGCCGGTGCCCGGCGCATTGCCAAGCGGAACGGCTTCAGCACCGGTGCCGAAGAACGAGCCGGCAACGTCGGTGGCGAGCCCGCCGACTGATGCCAGGATCAGAAAGCCAGCGTTGAAGCGCACGAGGATCTTTCCAAAGAAGGGGTCCATGGTCGATTTCCTTTCGGTTGAGTGGGGTCGCCACGGCGCAAGCGCACACGGCGAAAGCCGATGGCGAAAAGAGGGGATGGTTGGGATTGATGAGCGCCGACGACCAAGCCGGCGCTAAGCAATCAGGCCAGGCTGTGCATGGTGCCGGTGATGCGATAGGGCGCGCGCTCTGCCAGCCTCGGTTTTATCGCCAGTCCGGCGAGGTAGCGTTGGAAGGCGGCCGCCTCCTGGACCGGTGAGGCCAGCGCGACATGACCGTCCGGTCTCACCAGATAGGCGCCGCCGCGCTGCAGACCGGCGGCTTCCGCAATGTCCGACCAGGCGAAGACATGAACCGGAATGCCGGTCGAGGCGAGCATCGCGCGAAATTCGCCATTGGCCTCGCCATAGACATGCACCTGCCAGTCGAGCGAACGCAGCGGTTCGAAATTGTCGCCATTCACCGCAGGGACATAGGGCAGGCGGTCGCCGCCCTCGATTGTGCCGGCCTTGCCGCTGCTGATCGCGCTTTCGCGGTATTGAATGCGGGTCTGCGAAATCAGTCCGAAAAACCTGCGCGATCCGAAAGTAGTGCCTAGCGCCGCGCGCAGGATCTTCGGCATCAGATAGCGGCGGAACAGGCCGACCAGCCGCGAGCGGCTGGTGGCGACCCGAAACGCCTGGTCCGTGCTGTCGATCAGCTTGCGGGCAAAGGCGATGCGCTCCGGCTCGTAGCTGTCGAGCAGGCGCTGGTCGGCGCGGCCCTGCGCCACGGCGGCGAGTTTCCAGGCGAGATTGACCGCGTCGCCCATGCCGGTGTTCATCCCCTGGCCGCCGGCCGGGCTGTGGATATGGCCGGCATCGCCGGCGAGGAAGACGCGGCCTGCGCGGAAGCGATCGGCGACGCGGTGATGGACGCGGTAGGTCGAGAACCAGTTGACCTTGTCGATCGTCACGCCGGTGTCGCGCTCGATATCGGCGCGGATCGCCTCGAAGGTGATCGTCTCGTCCGCCTCACGCGCCTTCGGCACAATGCCGATCAGGCGCAGCGAGCCCGACTGCCGCACCGGCATGACGATCGCAAAGCCATAGGTGCTGATGACGGTGTCCATGCCATTGCGGGTGACGTCGCCGCGCCCATCGACATCGGTGACGTAGAAGGCCTGCTCGTAAGTGCCGCCGGGAAAGCCGATGCCGAGCCCGTGGCGCACCGCGCTGCGGGCGCCGTCGCAGCCCGCGAGATAGGCGGCGCTGACGATCTCGTCCGTGCCGTTCTTGCGCAAGGTGGCAACGACTGCATTGCCCTTGTCCTCGAAGGCCACCAACTCGGTGTTGCGCTCGACCTGGACGCCGGCCCGCTCGAGATGCGCGATCAGCACGCGCTCATGAACATCCTGCGGCAGTGCGAAGGCAAACGGGTAGGGACTGATACCGCGGCCGAAATCGGCCAGCGGCAGTTTTGCGGCAATGCCAGCCGGCGTGTGCACGGTGAGCTGTTCGATTTTCACGCCTGCGGCGATTACGTCGTCGACGATGCCGATCTGGCGATGGAATTCCAGCGTGCGGGCCTGGACGGCCAGCGCGCGCGATGTCTCGCCGGGACCGGCGTCCTTGTCGAAGAGGCGGACCGGAACGCCGAGACGGGTGAGCCAAAGCGCAAGCGTCAGGCCGGTAGGACCGGCGCCGGCAATAAGGACTTTTGTTTGAGCCGTGCTCATTTTGTTTCTCCCTGAAGAGTGCGGACTTTTTCATGTTCGCGCAAGCGGTTGACGCCGGCGGTGACGACGATGCCGCCTTCGGAAAGACCGTCGCTGACCAAGACACGATCGGTCTCATAACCGGCAACAACGATGCCTTTCAGCTCTACTGCAGACGAGGCGCTCAAGGGGGCCTCGCTCCATCTGTTGTGGGATACGGCTTTCATCTTGTCTCCTGTCCATGGTGCGGCTGGCGCCGAAACGGCAGCGGCAAAGATCCTGGTTGGAGAGGGGAGCGCCTTGGCGCAAATTCGGGTTCAGTCCGCCCCTTTCACCAGCCCGCTCTCATTCGGCGTTTCGGCGGTGGAAATCCCGATCGGTTTCTGAAAATTTTCCGATGTTTTCAGCGACTGGCGCTAACGGCGACGGCCCGCTGACGGCGGCCCACAAAGGGCAGACGGGTGAAGTCAACGCCCCGCCTACTGTCCGTGGCGCAGCGCGCGGCGGCAAGGATCACATGTTGAAGCCGCTGCTCAGCAGGCTGCCGCCGAAACGTCTGCCTTGCAGAAGCGCATGGATCCGCGGGCCAAAAAGGTTGCGGCACTTTCGGCGCTCGCAACCGCGCCCTCGACCCAGTTTTGGGGAAATAGGCACCTTTGCCGCCCGACGATCGGCATATCTGCCATCCCCGTTTGCCGGCTCTGGCGCAATGCCGTATCTTGAATGGTAAGCACGCTTATTATATATACCGCTCATGGTTTCCGACGGCATAGATAGACTGGGCTTTTTGATCCACGACGTGCAGCGCCTGCTGCGCAAGCGCTTCGAGATGCGCGCCAGCGGGCTTGGCCTGTCTTCTGCGCAATGGCGGTTGATGGTTCGGGTCGCCAAGGAAGAGGGCATCAGCCAGGCGCGCCTTGCCGAGCTGCTCGAAATCGAGCCGATCAGCGTTTCGCGGCTGGTCGATCGCATGGAAGAAGGCGGCTGGATCGAGCGCCGCTCGGATGCCGCCGATCGCCGCGTGCGCATGATCTTCCCGACCCAGAAGGCAAGCGCCGCTTATGCGGAGGTCAAGAGCCTGGCCGGCGAGGTCTATGAGGAATCGCTAGTCGGCGTTTCGCCGGAAGACCGCCGCGTCCTGATCAGGGCACTCGACGCCATCGCGCAGAACCTTACAGACGGCGATACGTCGTCCCAAAAAAGTACGGAAGGGGCAGCGGCATGAACGCGGCAGCCAAAATAGACGACAACGTCACCAAGCTCGAAGTGGAGGCGCCGGCACAGCCGACCGCCGAAGCCCCCGCGCAGCCGGTAGCGGCGCCTGTAGCGGTTGCAGCGCCAGTGCAGCCCGCGCCGGCTCCGAAAAAGCCGCGCCGCCTCGGCCGCTTGCTTCTAATGGTCGTCCTGCCGGCGGCACTGGCCATTGGCGGCGGCTATGTCTGGGTGACCGGCGGCCGCTATCAGGAGACCGAGAACGCCAATTTGCAGCAGGCCAAGGTGTCGATCGCCTCGGATACGGCCGGGCGCATCGTTCAGGTCGACATTTCAGACAACCAGCTGGTCAAGCAGGGTGATGTGCTGTTTGCCATCGATCCCGAGCCCTACCGGATCGCGTTGGCCCAGGCCGATGCGGCGGTTGCGGTCGCACGCGTGGGCATCGAACAGTTGCGCGCTGCCTACAGCCAGGCGATGGCGCAGGAGAAGTCCGACGCCAGCGAAGTCGACTACGCGCAGTCGCAGTATGACCGCGCTGCCGATCTGGCCCAGAAGGGCATCAACGCCAAATCCTCGCTGGATCAGGCCAAGAACGATCTCGACAAGGCAAGGCAGCAACTGGCGGTGGCCGAGCAGGGCATCATCAGCGCCAAGGCCGCTCTCGCCGGCAATCCCGATATCGAGACCGACAAGCACCCGACGGTGATGGCCGCACTCGCCGCGCGCGACAAGGCCGCCTACGATCTGGCACAGACCACGGTCAAGGCGCCGGCGGACGGCGTCATCAGCCAGGCCTCGTCTTTCAAGGTCGGTCAGTATGTCGGTTCCGGCACGCCTTTGTTTGCGCTGGTCGAGACCGGCGACACCTGGATCGATGCCAATTTCAAGGAAACCCAGCTTACCCATATGAAAACCGGCCAGAAGGCCGAGATCGTGGTCGACACCTATCCGGGCCGCACGTTCGAAGCCACCGTCAAGGCAATCGGCGCCGGCACTGGCGCGGAGTTTTCGCTGTTGCCGGCCCAGAACGCCACCGGCAACTGGGTGAAAGTCACGCAGCGCATTCCGGTGCGCCTGGAGCTCACCGATGCCGACGCCAAGATGGCGCTGCGCACCGGCATGAGCGCCTCGGTTACGGTGGACACCGGCGTCGCTCGCGGTTTGCCGGCCATCTTCGGCCACGCCACGGCGGCTGAGGCACAATAGCTGTGAGTGGACCGTGATCCTCAAAGGCAGGACCACGGCCGGGCAGAATGCTCGCTCAGGCGAGCTGTGATGACAGGATTGGTCCGATGGCAGGTTGCGCGAGGGGTGGGTTGGACCGGGCCGCATCGCGGGCTGACTCCAGCCTGGCCATCGCGGCGCCGATCGTTCGGTCCTTGGATTTCCGGGCGGCAAGCGCCTGATGTGTCGAGACCTTCGTTCGATGTAACCCCCACATCGATAGATCGCGTCCCACCGCGATGAGCGTCTCTTCACCAGAGAAGGCCTCGCCGCCCGGAAGCCTAGTGTACACGTTTTCGTTACCTGTCGGAAGTTCCGCATCATGAACACGCCAGAACCTTTCAAGGAAGTGCCGCATCGCGGCCTGATCACCGTGGCGTTGATGCTGGCGACGATCATGCAGGCGCTCGACACCACCATCGCCAATGTCGCGCTGCCGACCATGACCGGTGATCTCGGCGCCTCGCCCGACAACATCAACTGGGTGCTCACCTCCTACATCGTTGCCGCCGCCATCATGACGCCGGTGACCGGCTGGCTGGCCGACCGCTTCGGCCGCAAGGAACTCTTCCTGGCGGCGGTGGTCGGCTTCACCGTGTTCTCGATGCTGTGCGGCATCGCCTGGAGCCTGGAGAGCATAGTTTTCTTCCGGCTGATGCAGGGCGTGTTCGGCGCTGCCATCGTGCCGCTGTCGCAGACCTTCCTGCTCGATATCAACCCAAGGGAACGCCACGGCCAGGCGATGGCCATCTGGGGCGCCGGCATCATGCTGGGGCCGATCCTAGGCCCGACGCTCGGCGGCTGGCTGACCGAGAATTTCAACTGGCGCTGGGTGTTCTTCATCAATTTGCCGGTCGGCGTCATCGCCTTTCTCGGCATGGCCGCCTATCTGCCGGTCGTTGCCCGTCGGGTGCGCAGTTTCGACTTTTTCGGCTTTGCCATGATCTCGCTCGGCGTCGGCGCGCTGCAGCTGCTTCTCGACCGAGGCGGCGAGGTCGACTGGTTTTCTTCGGTCGAAATCTGGATCGAGCTTGCTCTTTCGATCACCGGATTCTGGGTGTTCATCATCCACACGGTGACGGCGGAACGTCCTTTCATCGACCCCAAGATTTTCCTCGACCAAAATTTCGTCACCGGGCTGGCGTTCATCTTCGTCATGGGCGTGCTGATCCTGGCTTCGATGTCGCTGCTGCCGCCGATGCTGTCGACCATCTTCGGCTATCCGACCATCACCATCGGTATCGTCTTGGGGCCGCGCGGTGTCGGCACGATGATCTCGATGCTTGTCGTCGGGCGGCTCATGAGCAAGATCGACGCCAGGATTCTCGTCGTCATCGGCTTTCTGCTCACGGCCCAGTCGCTCTACACCATGGCCGGCTTTACGCCGCAGATGGACAATTGGCTGATCCTCAGCTCCGGCGTCATCCAGGGGCTGGGCATGGGCATGGTGTTCGTGCCGTTGTCGACAGTGGCCTTCGCCACGCTCGACGTGCGCTTCCGCACCGACGCCACGGCGCTGTTCAGCCTGGTGCGCAATCTGGGTTCCTCGATCGGCGTGTCGGTGGTGACGGTTCTTCTGGTGCGCAACACGCAGGTCAATCACACCGAGCTGTCGGCCTTCATCAATCCATTCAACCCCAATCTGTGGGCGCTTTCCCCGGCGGCAGCTGGTGGCGACCCGATGGCGCTTTCGCAGATGGATCGCATGGTCAACATCCAGTCGATGATGATCTCCTACGTCAACGACTTCAAAATACTGATGATGATGACGCTGATCGCCATCCCGTTTGTGTTTCTGCTGCGCAAGCCGAAGACGGCCCCGGCTGCTGGCGCGGCGCCGGCGGCACATATGGATTGAGACGCGGGTCGAGAATTGCCGATATCAGATGACGTCGTCGCGGTCATACCTGCGAATATGTGAGGTCGGACGATTCTCGAGATAATCGCAAAATTCTCCAGACAATGGAGAATGTCGATTCTGTAGCGCCGATGGCGATTTGAAAATGGCGCTTAAGTTTCAGGTAACCAGAAATCTTCGCGTCTGATTTCGGTTCGGTTTATATGCTGCTAGTACATATCTAACACTATCCACAGACCGTCGCATGGCACATAAATGATTTTTGCGTTCTTTCAGGCCCAGCTGGGAGACGGTCTGTTTGGTTACGAAATCATCCAGGAAATCCCCCGAAACGACTGAGCCTGTCGGCTTGGCCGCGTTGGCAAAGTTGGCCGACGTTTCGCTGGAGCATGAGCTGCGGGCGACAATCACCGCACTTGAAGGACAGGCGCTGCGCTTCGAGACGGTGATCGAAAACGTTTCGCAAGGCATCTGCTTTTTTGACCGCGATGAGCGGCTGATCCTGAGCAATCGCCGTTATGCCGAAATCTACTGCCTCGCACCCGAGCAGTTGCGGCCTGGCCTGACGCTGAGCGAAATCGTTGAGCTCCGCAGTGCCGCCGGCACGGCAGCGCTGACCACAGACGCCTATCTGGCGATGGCGAGATCGGTCAATTCAGGCAAGGCGCCGAGGACCTGGACCGCCGAACTCGCCGACGGCCGGACCATCCAGATTTACAATCAGCCGATGCCCGACGGCAGTTGGGTGGCCACGCATGAGGACATTACCGATCTCACCGCCAATCGACAGATCGTCGACGAGCGCATCTCGTTGCAGGCACTGATCGACTGGGTGCCCAATTATCTCTGGGTCAAGGATACGCAAAGCCGCTTCGTCGTCGTCAACAGCGCACTTGCGACTGACAGTGGCCGCGACAAGACCGCCGACATGATCGGCTTGACCGATTTCGATATCCATCCCCCGGAGGTTGCGCAGAAGTTTCGGCAAGTCGAACAGTCGGTGCTCGAAAGCGGACAACCCTTGATCGATGCGGAGGAGTTTGTCGTCGATGCATCGGGCACCGTAAAATGGCTCTCATCGACCAAGGTGCCGTTGCGCAATGCTCAAAACGAGATTTTCGGTCTGGTCGGCATCGCCCGGGACATCACGGCCCGCAAGCGGGCGGATGTTCTGCGCAGCGGACAGGCAAACATCCTGGAGATGATTGCGACGAGCGCTCCGCTCGAGAACGTGCTCGACAGCCTCATGCGCCTGGTCGAATCCCAACTGAAGGGGATATTCGGTTCCGTTCTGCTGCTCGACAAGGATGGCGTGCACTTGCGGCACGGTGCGGCGCCGAGCCTGGCCAAAGCCTATATGAGCGCCATCGATGGATCTGCCATCGGCCCCAAGACAGGGTCGTGCGGAACCGCCGCCTACCGGCGCGAACCGGTAATCGTCACCGACATCCTGCAGGATCCGCTCTGGGAGGATTACCGCGAACTCGCGGCGCCCTATGGCTACCGTTCGTGCTGGTCGACCCCGATCCTGTCACATCAGGGCGTCGTGCTGGGCGTCTTTGCCATGTATTCGATGAGCGTGCGCGAGCCGACCGAGACCGAGAACCGCCTGATCGAATTCACCACCCACATTGCCGGTATCGCGATCGAGCGCAAACGGGCTGAAGACCAGATCCACTTCATGGCCAACCATGACGCGCTCACCGGGCTGCCCAATCGCGCTTTGCTGGAGGATCGGCTTTCCCAGGCGGTCCTCTACGCGCAGCGGTACAATCGCTGGGTGACGGTGGTGTTCATCGATCTCGACAATTTCAAACTGGTGAACGATACGTTGGGTCACAATGCCGGCGACGAACTCCTCAAGTCCGTCGCGAGCCGTTTGATGGGATGCGTGAAGGCGACCGACACCGTCGTGCGGGTAGGCGGCGACGAATTTGTCATCGTCCTGTTCGATCAACCCACCAATGTCGATGTCATTTCGGAAACCCTGCAGACGATCAGGGATGCGATTGCCGAGCCGGTTCCTGTCGCCGAGCACCGCCTGCGATTAACGGCCAGCATCGGTATCGCAAATTACCCGAAGGACGGGACGAGCCCGGACAAGCTGTTGGCCAATGCCGATGCCGCCAAGTCTCGCGCCAAGGAATTCGGCCGCGACAATTTCCAGTTCTATGCCCCCGAATTCAACTCAAGCGCACACGAAAAATTCCTGCTTCAGGGGGAATTGCGAAACGCGCTCGCCCGTTCGGAATTCGCGCTGCTCTACCAGCCGCAGGTCGATCTGCGATCGGGTCAGATTCTGGCCGTCGAAGCGTTGGTACGCTGGAACCACCCGGCGCGAGGCGTGGTGTCGCCGATGATGTTCATCCCGACCGCCGAGGAAACGGGGCTGATCGTGCCGATCGGCGACTGGATCCTGCATGAAGCCTGCCGGCAGAACAAAGCCTGGCAGCGCGCCGGTCTGCCGCCAGTCACCGTCTGCGTCAACGTGTCGGCGCGGCAGTTCAGGGAGAAGAACCTGATCGACCGCGTCGTCAACGCATTGACGGAAAGCGGCCTGGAGGCGAGGTATCTCGAACTCGAGGTGACCGAAAGCCTGATCATGCAGGATTTCGAGTTGGCGGTCGCAACGATGAACGGGCTGCAAGGGCTCGGCGTGCAGATATCGATCGACGATTTCGGAACCGGCTATTCCAGCCTCAGCGCGCTCAAGACCTTTCCGGTGCAGCGGCTGAAGATCGACAAGTCCTTTATCGACGACCTCGCGACCGACGAGAACGATCAGGCGGTTACCAGTGCCGTCATCTCATTGGGTCAAAAGCTGAACCTGAGGGTTCTTGCCGAAGGCGTCGAGACGGAAGACCAGGTGACCTTCCTGCGCAAGAACAATTGCGACGAAATGCAGGGTAATTATTTCAGCAAACCGCTGTCGGCCGGGGATATCGGCAAGCTCATCGCGAAAGGCTGACGATGGTTTGGCGTCGCTAACCGCAGGCGCTTACCTTCCCAGCACCAGGCTCCAGTAACGGACAGCGCTGTCGCGTCCGTCTCGCACATAGGCAAGGCCGAAGCGGCTGAAATCCGGATCGAGCATATTGTGGCGATGGCCGGCCGAATGCATCCAGATGTCGAACAGTTTCTGCTGGTCGAAGCGGCCCTCCGCGATGTTCTCGGCGGCGGCACCGTGCACGCCATTGTCCTTCATCCGCGACGCGAAATCCTTGCCCCAGCCTGTCGTGTGGCTCATGCGTTCGCGCGAGGCCATATAGCCGGCCTGCTGGAGTGCGGCCTGCTCGAGTTGTGCGTCCGGCACCAGCGCCGGCAGCCCGGCCGAGGCGCGGACGCCGGCCAGCGTCGCCGTGGCGGAGGACGAGACACCGGCGCCTTCGCCGGTCGGCACCGAGACGGTGCTGCACGCGGCCAGCCCGGCCATGGCCGCAAGGCCGATCAACAGCACGCGCCTGTTTGGTTTCGAGATACGGGTTTCGATTTCTGCAATGCTCATGCCTGCCTGACATAGCGGTGATCATGGCTTTTGCCGGGCACGGCTGCGAAAATCGCTACGGATTGATTCATCGAGGCGGTCTTCAACGCGCCGCGTCAGGCGATCGGCTTGGGGGCGCCGATGAAAATCGCGTAATGCGGCGACTTTTCCCCAGATATCGGCTATGATGCGGGCGTTCTTGAAGTGGCAGCTGCGGGCGGCCATCCAGGCGATGACTGCCCCCGACACACGGGAGGAAGGTATGGCCGGCTTTCATGTCATGGCGGGCGCGCAAGGACTGCACGTGCAGCCAACGGTGCGCCGTATCACCACCGCAGACCTCTGGGATGCGTTCAAGCTCGGTCTCGACGACTTCTGGGCCAAGCCGTCGCACTACGTGTTCCTTTGCGTGATCTATCCCGTCGTCGGCCTGATCCTGACACGGTGGACCTCCGGCTCCAACGCCATCCAGCTCATCTATCCGCTGATGTCGGGCTTCGCCCTGGTCGGCCCGTTCGCGGCGATCGGCCTCTACGAGATCAGCCGCCGGCGCGAACTCGGCATGAACACCTCTTGGTGGCATGCGCTTGACGTGCGCCGCTCGCCGGCGCTGCCGTCGATCGCGGCCATCGGCTTCATGCTGTTGGTGCTGTTCCTGTTGTGGATGTTCACCGCGCAGTCGATCTACACCAGCCTGTTCGGCGATCAGCCGCCGGCTTCGATCGCTGGATTTGTGAGCGAGGTGCTGACGACCAGCAAGGGCTGGACGCTGATCCTGGTCGGCAATGCCGCCGGTTTCATCTTTGCCGTGATCGTGCTGGCGACGACGGTGGTTGCCTTTCCGTTGCTGCTCGACCGCGACGTCGGCGCCGTATCGGCGATCGAGACCTCGGCGCGCGCGGTGATGGCAAATCCGCTGCAGATGCTTCTGTGGGGGCTGCTCGTCGCAGTGCTGCTGGTGATCGGCTCGATCCCGCTGTTTGCCGGGCTCGCCGTGGTCATGCCGGTGCTTGGCCATGCCACCTGGCACCTCTATCGCAAGGTGGTGGAGCCGGAGCGCGCGCAGCAGACACGGCGGCCGATGTAGCAGGCACCCAGCCATAGGGTGCTTTGATATCCAGGTCAGGCCGACATCACCTGGATGGCAACGCACCCTAGCGTTGCGCGTCGGTCGCCATTTTCAAGGCCAGCGCTGTCAGCACCGTGCCCATCATCCAGCGCTGGATGACCATCCATAGCGGCCGTCCGGCGAGGAAGGTGGCGATCGAGCCGGCCGTCACCGCAATGATGGCGTTGACGGTGAGGCTGATCGAGATTTGCGTGGCGCCGAGCACCAGAAGCTGCGACAGCACATGGCCCTTGTCCAGCGAGATGAACTGCGGCAGCAGCGACAGATAGAGCACCGCCACCTTGGGGTTGAGGAGATTGGTCATCAGGCCCATGGCGAACAGCTTGCGTGGCCTGTCCTTCGGCAGTTCGCGCACCTGGAACGGCGAGCGCCCGCCGGGCCGCACCGCTTGCCAGGCGAGCCACAGCAGATAGAGCGCGCCGGCGATGCGCAGCGCGTCATAGGCGAACGGCACGGCAAGCAGCAGCGCGGTGATACCCAGCGCAGCCGATACGACATAGAACAAAAAGCCGACCGCCACGCCGCCGAGCGAGATCAGCCCGGCCTTCGGGCCTTGCGACAGTGAGCGCGAGATCAGGTAGATCATGTTCGGCCCGGGCGTCAGCACCATGCCAAGGCAGACCAGCGCGAAGGCGAGATGGTTGGCGGTTTCGGGCACGGGCAATCTCCAACGGCGGCAACCTGCGCGTTCCGTTTTCACCGCAGTGCCGATCATGGCCGCATATCTGCGCTTGGCCGAAGCGGCGCACAAGAGCATGGCGTGATCAGCCATTGCGCCACGGGCCGGACGGGAACGTGCCTAGCTCACCACGCGCAGGTTCGACAGTTCGTTGGCGATTTCCTTGAAATTGTCCGACAGCGTGGCGCCCGTGGCATTCCAGAACAGTTTTGCAGGCTTGCTCGGGTCGGTCGGATCCTTGCGGAAGCGCGAGTCGGACGAACACGTCTTCAGCGCGTCCATCGCGCTCTTGTCGCCGGCGTCGGTCGTCGACATGTCGAGCGCCACCGTCATCACCATGATGTTGGCCGCCTTGGCGTTGTTGCACAACGTCGCCATCTGCTCGTTGAGCGCGGCGGTGTAGTTGCTCGACGAATAGTTGAGCTGGCCGATGGCGCTCGACGTGCCGCCGAACAGGCGGGTGACCGCAGTGCCGTTGTAGCCGACCCCGGTATACCCATAGCCCGCATAGGTCGACTTGTTGCCGGCGGGGTCGGAGCTCACCGTCGAATAGGTGTTCTCGCCGTCGGTAAGCACGATGACCACCTTGTCGTTGCCGCGCTCGGTCTCCGGGCGTCCCTCGGTAAAGGGCTCGGTGCTGGAGACGGTGCGCCAGCCCCAGGCCATGCCTTCCGGCACATTGGTGTTGCCGTTGGGTGCCATCAGGTCGATCGCAGCCTTGATCTTGGCCAGCCCGTCGGCGTTGGTGACATCGGTCAGCGGCGTGATCGGCGTCGTGGTGCAGCTGTAATTAGGCCCGGCGCCTTTCGACAGCACCGGCGCATTGATCGGCCGCGGCTGGAAATACTTAGCCATGTTGGACTGTCTGGTTTTGCCGGTGGTGCTCGACGGATCGTCGTTCCACCAGCTGTTGACAGCGCCATAGGTCTTGGGCGCCGCCTCATCGGGATCCTGCGTGATATACCAGTGGTTGCCCGGCTCGTCCGGCGCAAACATCGGCACGAACATGGTCGCGGGGTCGCCGACGCCGGTGCCGGTGTTGTTCGGTCCGCCGGAGGCCGGCGCGTCGTTGACATTATAGGGATAGGGACGGACTTCGACGCAGCCCTGCCAACTGGCGAACGGTCCGTATGTATCGGTGTAGTCGTATTCGTCGTGGCTGTCCGAGCATGTATGATTGGCACGGTATTTGTCGCAGACCACGCGTTTGCTGCCGACGATGCGCTCGTGGCTGGTGACCACCTTCATGTCGCGGTAAAGCGAGAAGCGGGTCAGCATCTGCCCCTCCTGCTCAGCCCAGCCAGTGCCTTTCTTGTACCAGATGCCGCCGATCTTCTGGGCATATTTGTCGGCGGCGTTCAGCGTCGACCAGTCGAAGTTCTCATTATGGATGGGCGACAGCCCATAGGCGTCGATCCATGACGCGTTGTCGTTGCTGGCGCCGACATTGACCGATGCGGCGAACGGCACCAGGCTGAACTGGACCGGCTTGTCGATCTGCTTGATCATCGCCGCCTGCGAGGCGAGCGTGTCGACCAACTGCTTGGCCGCCTGTTTGAGAAGGTCGATGCGCTTTTGTCCGGAGCCGGTGCCGTTGTTCGACATCGAGCCTGAATTGTCGAGCACCATGGCCACTTCCAGCGTGTTCTTCAACCGCACCTGCGAGCACACGGAGTAGTCGATGTCGCCTGACGTCTTGCCGATCAACATCGAAGCTGCCGGCAGGAAATAGGGCTTGTAGACCAGGCTTGCGCAAAGCTTGACGATGCCGCCGCCGGCTGTGCTGCTGGGCAGCGTAACGTCGAGCGTCGTGTTGGCGGGATCGACGTCGTTGAGGTTTGCCTTGAAGAAGTCGAGTGCATAGGCCCGCAATTGGTCGTCGGTGGCGCCCTCCACCAGCCGGCGCGCGGTGGCGAAGTTGGCGGCGTCGAGCGCGTTGACCACCTTCTGCTTCTCGCTGATCATGCCGCTGAAGTCGACCGCCATCGCCACGCCGCCCATCAGCGGCACCATGGCCAGAACGGTCATGAGAGCATAATTGCCGCGCCGGTCGCGCCAGAAGTCACGCCAGAATTTGCGCATGTGATGTAAGCGGCCCCGCCTGCGGATTCTTCAATGCCGCCACACTTTCACAAAACGCTGAAGGACGGGTTTGGGAAACCGCTCGATTGCGCGCCGAGCGCTTCACCAAGCGCTAACCAAATGGGGGCGGGTGGATGACCGCTGCTCGCAGAAACGCCCCGCCGGAGACGGGGCGCCTCGTTTCCAAGGGATTGCGCCGGTCAGCCGACGATGCGCAGATTGGACAGTTCGTTGCCGATTTCCTTGAAATCGTCCGACAGCGTGGCACCGGTCGAGTTCCAGAACAGCTTGAGCGGCTTGCCGGTCGAATCCTTGCGGAAGCGCGAATCCGACGAGCAGGTCTTCAAGGCGGCCATCTGTGCCGCTTCGGTCGTTTTGGTGGAGTCGAGGTCCAACGCGATCGTCATGACGATCATGCCGGTCGTCTTCGCATTGCTGCAAAGCGTGGCGAAGTGCTCGTTCATCGCCTTCGTGTAATTGGCATTCGAATAGTCGGTCTTAGTGACGCTGCTGCTGGTGCCGAGGAACGGGCGGCCATAGGTATAGGTGCTGTTGAATGGCTTGGTCTGGCTGGGATAGGCGAGATATCCGAGAGACGAATAGATGGCCTTGCTGCCGGCGAGGTCGTTGCCTCCCTGCAGGTAGTTGGTGCCCGAGTAAGACTGCGCCGTTACCGACGTCGGCGTGTAGTAGGTATTGGCGCCGTCGGTCAGCACGATCAACACCTTGTCGTTGCCCTTTTCGGATTCCGGCCGGCCTTCGCTGAAGGGGGCGGCGTTGGAAAGGGTCCGCCAACCCCAGGCCATGCCTTCCGGAACATTGGTGGCGCCAACATCGACCATGGCGTCGATGGCTGTCTTGACCGCCGTTTGGCCGACCGCGACCGATACGTCGGTCAAAGGCGTGATCGCGGTGGTGCTGCAGCTAGCGTTCGGGCCGGCATTGGAGCCGTAGGCCGGCGTCACCTTGGTACCGGGAGTGAAATACTTCGGCATGTATTTCTGACGAGCCGAGTCGGTTGCATTACTTACTGTCGCATCGAGGTGCCAGTTGTTGTTCGCCGGCCGTGAATTGGTGTCTACATTGTCGGTTTCGTCAGGTGCGAACATCGGCACGAACATGGTCGCCGGCGTCGTGGTCGAAGCAGCCGTGTCCTGTATATTGTAAGGATAGGGACGGGATTCGACGCAGCCACCCCAGGTCGCGATCGGTGCGTAGACTATGTTGGACGTGCAGACGTTACTCGAGTTTTTTGTGCACGACGAAATGCGCTTCATCCATTTGTAGAGCGAAAAACGCGTCAGCACCTGGTTCAGCTGCGTCGCATCCCAGGCCGAGCCCTTCGCGTAATAGTAGTTGCCGGACTTCACCGCGTACTGGTTTGGGAGGGCGGACGAAGTGAGCGTCGACCAATCGAGGTTCTCCTGGTCGAGAGGCGACACGCCCATCGTGTCCATCCACGTGGCATTGGCGTTCGTCGGGCCGACATTGACCGAAGCGGCGAACGGCACCAAGCTGAACTGGACCGGCTTGGAGACCTGTTTCATCAGCTGCGCCTGGCCGGCAAGCTGGTCGACCAACTGCTTGGCCGCACTCTTCAACAGTTCGAACCGCACCTGGCTCGAGCCATGTCCCAGTTCGGTCATCGAGCCGGAATTGTCGAGCACCAGCGCCACTTCCAGCGAGTTCTTGAGGCGAATCTCTGATCTGGCGGTGAAATCGACGTTGGTGTTACCGGACGACTTGCCAAGCAGCATGGCCGCAACCGGCACGAAGTACGGCTTGTACGTCAGGGCGGCTTGCAGAACCAGCGTGCCGCCGCCGGTGTTGTCTTTGGGAAGCGTCACGGTCAGCAACGTATTGGCGGGTTGGACGTGGCCGAGATTGGCCTCGAAGAAATTCTTGGCATAGGCCTTGGTCGCATCGTCAGTCGCGCCGGAGACGATCTGCTGGGCAGTGGCGATGCCTGCGGCATCGAGCGCGTTCAGCGTGTCCTGGCGCTGGCGGATCAACTCGGTGTAGTCGATGGCGATCGCCAGGGCGCCCATCAAGGGCACCATGGAGATCACTGTCATCAAGGCATAATTGCCGCGTCTGTCGCCTAGAAATCTGCGGATCATGCCTTCAGCACCCCTGCCAGGACCCAAATCTCGACTATCGGCGCGAAGATGCCCACAAATCGTTAAATTTCAGGTTGCTGAAATGCGTTCAAGATCGGTCCATCCTTTCAAGGCTCGTTAACCACTCGGCCCTGGTGATCGGAGACGCGACATTTTTCGATCGACCGAAGCTTTGGGAAAGGGCGCTTTCTGCGAGATGCAATCGCCATCAAGCCGTGGCGCGACGGCGTCGAAAACGCCGAAAGCTGGTGACAGGATGAAACGCTTCGGTTAATGCGGGGCCGGTTGCGGCGGACCGTCGGCTGCAGCTCTCGCAACGATCGTCACATCAGGAAAACGGCATGGCGGATTCGCCTGACATTATCGGCTCGCTCGCGGATTTGTCGGGAGCCTACTCGGCCATCCTGTGCGATGTCTGGGGCGTGATCCACAATGGCGAATGGCATTTCCCGGCGGCCGCAGAAGCGCTTGCCGCCGCGCGTTCTGCGAAGGTTCCGGTTGTCCTGGTCACCAATTCACCGCGCCGCAATGCCGATGTGGTGGCGCAGATGAATGCGATCGGCGTCCCCACCGCTGCCTACGACCGTGTCGTCACCTCGGGCGATGTGACCCGCGACCTCATCGGAGAGGGCCCGCGAAAAATCTTCCACATCGGCGCCGACCGCGATTTCACCCTCTATGACGGTCTCGACATCGAGCTCGTCGAAGAGTTCGAGGCCTCCGGCGTCGTCTGCACAGGCCTGTTCGACGACGAGGTGGAAACACCTGAGGATTATGCCGAACTGCTGCGTCGGCTGCGGGCAAGGAACCTGCCTTTCATCTGCGCCAACCCCGACATCGTGGTCGAGCGCGGCGAGCGCATGATCTGGTGCGCCGGTGCCTTGGCCCGCGACTATGCCCAGCTCGGCGGCCGCACGCTGATCGCCGGAAAACCCTATGCGCCGGTCTATGACGCAGCAATGCGGGAGGTCGCCTTGCTCCTTGGCCGTAACGTCGAGCGCTCCGAGGTGCTGGCCATCGGCGACGGCATGATGACCGACGTCAAGGGCGCCGCCGACAATGGCATCGACGTGCTTTACGTGTCGGGCGGCATTCACGCACGCGACTATGGCGATCCCATGCAGCCGGACCCTGCCAGGCTTGCAGCCTTTCTGCAAAAGCACGGCTACCGGCCGGTCGCGGTCATTCCGAGACTGCGGTAGGGTCGCTTCCATGAGCGCAGCCTTCGAACATATTTCCGCGACCGCGCCGCTGCCGGCGCATTTGCGTGGCGGCGTAGTGGCGATCGGCAATTTCGACGGCGTTCACCGCGGCCACCAGGCGGTGCTTGAACGCGCGCTTGCCGAAGCCAGGCGGCGCAGCGTGCCGGCGCTGGTGCTGACCTTCGAGCCGCATCCGCGCAAGGTGTTCAGGCCCGATATGCCGCTGTTCGTGCTGACGCCGCCGCCGATGAAGGCGCGGCTGTTGTCGCATCTGGGCTTTGCGGCACTCGTCCAACAGCCATTCACGCGCGCCTTTGCCGGCCTGTCGGCTGAGGCTTTCGTGACCGATGTGCTGGAAAGGAACCTCGGCATCACCCATGCCGTCACCGGTTTCGATTTCCACTTCGGCAAGGACCGGCAAGGCGGCCCGGCCTTTCTGATGGCGGCAGGCGAGCGCCACGGTTTCGGCGTCACTTTGGTCGACGCTTTTCGCGACGAAGGCGCCGAGGTGGTGTCGTCGAGCCGCATCCGCGCATTGTTATGCGAAGGCGAAATCGCCGAGGCCGCCGGCCTGCTCGGCTACCGCTTCACCGTCGAAAGCGAAGTCATCGGCGGCCAGCGTCTTGGCCGCACGCTCGGCTTCCCGACAGCCAACATGAGGCTTTCTCCGGAAGCTGAACTGAAGGAAGGGATTTATGCCGTCCGCTTCCGCCGCGCCGATGGCACGCTTTATGACGGCGTGGCCAGCTTCGGCCGCCGCCCGACCGTCGACGACAATGGCGCGCCGCTGCTAGAAACCTTCGTCTTCGACTTTTCCGGCGATCTCTATGGCGAGATCTGCGAAGTCTCGTTCTTCGGCTTCCTCCGCCCCGAGGTGAAGTTCGACAGGCTCGATGCGCTGGTGGCGCAGATCAAGCGTGACGAGGCGGAGGCACGCGCGCTGCTGGCCGGCGTCAGGCCGCTGTCGCAACTGGACAGCGCGATCGCCTTTTGAGCGTCCGGCCGTCTACCTCTTCAAGGCCAGTCCGAGGGCGATGAAGCTCCAGCCCTGGAAGATCAGGTCGATGGCCAGGAAAAGGCCGAGCACCCACAGGCTGTTGACGGGCCAGCCCATGGCGATGGTCAGGCCTGCCAGCACGCTGATCAGGCCGGCCGCGACGACCCAGCCCCAGCCATTTTGCGGCCGATGGCTGTAACCGACCCATGCCCTGAGCGCGCCTGAGGCGACCAGCGCCACCGCAAGCAGCAAGGTCAGCACCGTCGATGCCAGCAGCGGATTGTCGAAGGCAAAAAAGCCGGCAACCGCATAGAGCAGGCCGCTGAGCAGCCAATAGAAGAAGCGGCTCCAGGTCTTCACGCCGAAGGCATGCACGATCTCGATGATGCCGGCCATCAGCATCAGCCATCCGACGACATAGACCGAGGCGACGGTGGCGATGAACAGATTGCCGAAGGCAATGCCGCCGAAGATGAGCAGCAGCACGCCGAGCGCGACGAACCACCCCCATTTGTCTCGTGTCCGGCCGATCGCGTCTTTCAGGGTGTCACCGTGCAAGGTCATAGCCGCATCTCCTCAAAGTCACTGTGCATCAAAGATCGCCTGGCTTGTCGCGTCCCTGAGGTTAGTCCCGGCGTCGGCACCCGTCCAGCGATGGCCGCCAGCTGCAAACCGCGATCTCTGTCTCGGATTTAAATCAAATTTTACCAAACGGCCGCCAAAGCTGTGGCCGGGGCGCGGCGGTGTTGTGTTAGTGGAGTGACCATGAGTCCGGTCAGGAAAATGTCTGCGGTTGTGGCGGCGATCATGCTGGGTGCGCCGACGGTAGCAAACGCGGGCGAGGGGACCTTCGGCTGGCTGTCGGGCGACTGGTATCTGACGCTTGGCGCCACCGGCATGGTCGCGCCGAAATTCGAGGGCTCCAACAGTCTGCTGCTCGGCGCCACGCCGATCATCTCGCTGGGCAAGGTCGGGCCTGCAGCCCGCTTCACCTCGCGCAATGACAACATTTCGCTGGCACTGGTCGACGATGGCGGCGTCCGCGCCGGCCTGACCGGAAAGTTCCTGTTTTCGCGCAGCAGCAAGGACGAGTTGAAAGGGCTGGATCCCGTACGCTGGGGCGGCGAGGTCGGCGGTTTCTTCGAATTCTACCCGACGGACTGGCTGCGCGCCCGCGCCGAACTGCGCCACGGCATCCGTGCCCATGACGGCTTTGTCGCCGACATCGCCGCCGACGCGTTTTACGATGTGACGCCGACGGTCAGGATTTCGGGCGGCCCGCGCGTGTCGTTCGCCTCGTCGGGCTATTTCGACTCCTATTACGGCGTCAACGCCAAGGAGGCCGCAGCCTCGGGCCTTAGCGAATATCACCCCGGCGGCGGCCTGAAATCGACCGGCCTCGGCGGCGCCATCACTTGGAAGGTGACGGAGCCGATGACCGCCAGCCTGTTCGGCGAATATGCGCGCCTGATGGGCCCGGCTGCCGATTCCAGCCTGGTCAAGGAGCGCGGCCAGCGCGACCAGTTCACGGTCGGCGTCTCGACCACCTACCGTTTCAACTTTTCAATGTAGGCGATTTCCGCGCTTTATTCCTGCCGTGGCTTCGGCTAAAAGCCCAGCCATGACCAGCTTTTCGCGCCTTTTCGCGATTGCGATACGAATTACAGGCCCGGTGTTCCGGGTGGCCTGAGCGCCGCCGGAGCCGCCGGGAATCTTGGCGCGCGCTCTCGCGCTTTTTCCAGATCATGATAATTCAACGCCCGAGCCTCTACGCCCGCCGGGCAATGCACATGGCAGACCAATGACCGACACTGTTGAAACGATCGACTATTCCAAGACGCTTTATCTGCCGCAGACGGATTTCCCGATGCGCGCCGGCTTGCCGGAGAAGGAGCCGCTGCTGGTCAAGCGCTGGCAGGACATGGACCTGTATCGCAAGCTGCGCGAGGAGGCCGCCGGCCGCGAAAAATACGTTCTGCACGACGGCCCGCCCTACGCCAACGGCAACATTCATATCGGCCACGCGCTGAACAAGATCCTCAAGGACGTCATCACCCGCTCGTTCCAGATGCGCGGCTACGACGCCAATTATGTGCCGGGCTGGGACTGCCATGGCCTGCCGATCGAATGGAAGATCGAGGAACAATACCGCGCCAAGGGCAAGAACAAGGACGAGGTGCCGGTCAACGAATTCCGCAAGGAATGCCGCGACTTCGCCGCGCACTGGATCTCGGTCCAGGGCGGTGAGTTCCAGCGCCTCGGCGTCGTCGGCGACTTCAAGAACCCCTATACGACGATGGCTTTCCATGCGGAGTCGCGCATCGCCGGCGAACTGTTGAAATTCGCGATGTCGGGCCAGCTCTATCGCGGCTCCAAGCCGGTGATGTGGAGCGTGGTCGAGCGCACCGCTCTGGCCGAGGCCGAGGTCGAATACCAGGACTATGAGAGCGATACGATCTGGGTGAAATTCCCGGTCGCCAGCCTTGCTCGCCCGATCACCGGCGCCGAGGACGCGCAGGCGGCGGCGCTGTCGGAATCTTCGCTCGATCTGCTCGAGGCCCATGTCGTCATCTGGACAACGACGCCCTGGACGCTGCCCGGCAACCGCGCCGTCAGCTATTCGCCGCGGGTCGCCTATGGCCTCTACACGGTGACGGCGGCCGAGAATGCCTTCGGCCCGCAGCCAGGCGAGAAGCTGATCTTCGCCGATGCGCTGGCCGAGGACGCGGCGGCAAAAGCCAAGGTCACGTTGACTCGGCTTCACAGCGTCTCAAGCGAACAGTTTGCAAGCCTTACGCTTTCGCATCCTTTCAGGGGGCTGGGCGGCGGCTATGAATTCCCCGTGCCAATGATCGCCGGCGACCATGTCACCGACGACGCCGGCACGGGTTTCGTCCACACCGCGCCCAGCCACGGCCGAGAGGACTTCGACGCCTGGACGGATGCGGTGGCCGAGCTGCTCAAGCGCGGTATCGACACCGCGATCCCGTTTCCCGTCGACGATGGCGGCTTCTTCACCAAGGACGCGCCGGGCTTCGGCCCGGACCGCGAGGGCGGCGCCGCGCGCGTCCTCGACGACAACGGCAAGAAGGGCAATGCCAACCAGGCGGTGATCGACGAGCTGATCAAGCGCAACGCGCTGTTCGCGCGAGGCCGGCTCAAGCACTCCTATCCGCATTCCTGGCGTTCGAAGAAGCCGATCATCTTCCGCAACACGCCGCAATGGTTCGTCTACATGGACAAGGACCTCGGCGACGGCACGACCCTGCGCAGCCGCGCGCTGAAGGCCATCGACGACACGCGATTCGTGCCGGCTGCCGGCCAGAACCGCATCCGCGCCATGATCGAGGAGCGCCCTGACTGGGTGCTGTCGCGTCAGCGCGCCTGGGGCGTGCCGATCGCCGTCTTTGCTGACGAGGATGGCAATGTGCTGAAGGACGAAGCGGTCAACCAGCGCATCATGGATGCTTTCGAGCAGGAAGGCGCCGACGCTTGGTTCGCTGCCGGCGCCAAGGAGCGCTTCCTCGGTAATCACGATGCCTCCAAATGGAAGCAAGTGATGGACATCCTCGACGTCTGGTTTGATTCGGGCTCGACGCATGTCTTCACGCTCGAAGATCGTCCCGACCTCAAATGGCCGGCCGACGTCTATCTCGAAGGCTCCGACCAGCATCGCGGCTGGTTCCACTCCTCGCTGCTCGAAAGCTGCGGCACCAGGGGCAGGGCACCCTACGACACCGTCGTCACCCATGGCTTCACCATGGATGAGGAGGGCCGCAAGATGTCGAAGTCGCTCGGCAACACCGTCGTGCCGCAGGACGTCATCAAACAGTCCGGCGCAGATATCCTGCGGTTGTGGGTGGTGACGACAGACTATTGGGAAGACCAGCGGCTCGGTAAGAACGTGCTGCAGACCAACATCGACGCCTACCGCAAGCTCCGCAACACCATCCGCTGGATGCTGGGCACGCTCGCCCATGACGACGGCGAGGAAGTGCCGCTGGAAAAAATGCCGGAGCTGGAGCGGCTGATGCTGCACCGGCTGGCTGAGCTGGATGAGGTCGTGCGCTCGGGCTACGATGCGTTCGAGTTCAAGCGCATCACCCGCACTTTGCTCGACTTCATGGTGGTCGAGCTGTCGGCCTTCTATTTCGACATCAGGAAGGACGCACTCTATTGCGATGGGCCTTCCAGCCTGAAGCGCAAAGCCTCGGTGCAAGTGGTGCGCCATCTCTTCGACTGCCTGGTGAAATGGCTGGCGCCGATGCTGCCCTTCACCACGGAAGAAGCCTGGCTCGACCGTCATCCCGATGCGGTCTCGCTGCATCTCGACCAGTTCCCTGAGATTCCGGCCGACTGGAAGAACGAGGCGCTGGCGGAGAAATGGCGCAAAGTGCGGCAGGTCCGCCGTGTCGTCACCGGCGCGCTCGAGATCGCGCGTGCCCAGAAGGTCATCGGCTCGTCGCTGGAGGCCGTGCCGGTCGTGACCCTCGACGATGCAGCACTTGAAGCCGCAATTGCCGATGTCGACATGGCCGAGATGGCGATCACCAGCGATCTCGTCATCGCTCACGGCAAGGCGCCGGCAGGCGCCTTCACGCTCGACGATGTCAAAGGTGTCGCCGTGGTGGTCGAAAAGGCCGAGGACCGGGGCCTGGTCAAATGCGCGCGTTCGTGGCGCTATACGGCCGATGTCGGGCAGGATGCCGAATTCCCCGACGTTTCGGCCCGCGATGCCGCGGTGCTGCATGAGCTGCAGGCTCTGGGACGTTTGTGAGTCCATAAGCCGGTGCACAAAAGCCACGCCGCGGGCGAAAACCGCCCGCGCGTTGCCCTTAACGAGTGGTTGAGGTAAACACGCGAAACTCCGGAAGACAAATTGTCGCCGGATTTCCGTCGCAAGAGCGTGGACGATGGGGACCGGACCTTTGGCCGGTGACGATCGAGAGGCTGTCTAGAGTGGGACTTTTTGGCATGACCGACAGAACTTCCGTGCGCGTTGCGCTGCTGGCGCCGCTTGTCGCGTCCGGCCTCGCTCTGTCCGGCTGCATGAGCTCACCCACCTACGGCACTGACAAGACGGCGGGCGAGCAGCTTGCCGGCGACCTCTCCGGCGCCTTTTCGATCGCGCCGAAGCGCAAGCAACAGATCGACTACAAGCCACGCCCGGAGCTGGTGAAGCCCGCACCGGGGCAAAAGGAAGCGCTGCCGGCGCCGCAGGAAAGCATCGAGACGGCGAGCACCGATTGGCCCGAATCGCCCGAGCAGCGCCGCGCCCGTCTGCGTGCCGACGCCACCACCCACCAGGATGATCCGTCCTATCAGTCGCAGATCGTCGATGATGTGCAGAGCGATCCGGCTGCAGTGAAGAAGGCGCTGGCGGAGTCAGGCTCGAGCCACCCGCCGCGCTGGTCGCCGGCGGATTCGGACAAGGGCCGCGCCGCCGAGATCCAGCGCCGCACTGCAGAGGGCAAGCAGGGCGATCCCACCACGCGCAAATATCTGAGCGAGCCGCCTTTGGCCTATCGCGCCGCCTCCGACACCGCGCCGCAGGGCGAACTCGGCGAGGATGAATACAAGAAGGAACGCCGCCTCAAGAAGGAAGCTGCCGCCAAGAGCAAGAGCGGTGGTCTGTTCGACTGGCTGCCCTCCTGGTAGGAATCCGCCCGCCGTCATTGGCGGGCCTACGGTTCGCGCCTTTCCCGAAAGAATTCCTTGAGCAGCAAGGCCGCATCGGCTTCGGCCATGCCCGGATAGATATCGGGCGTATGGTGGCAGGTCGGTGAGGCGAAGAAGCGCACGCCGTTGACCACCGCGCCGCCCTTCTCGTCGGCCGCGCCGAAATAGAGCCGGCGCAGCCTGGCGAAAGAAATGGCGCCGGCGCACATGGCGCAGGGCTCCAGCGTCACATAGAGGTCGTGCCCGGTCAGCCGCTCGCTGGAGAGCTTCTGGCAGGCCGCGCGGATCGCCAGCATCTCGGCATGCGCCGTCGGATCGGCAAGTTCGCGGGTGCGGTTGCCGGCTGATGACACCACCGCATCGCCGCTGGCGATGACGGCGCCGACGGGAACTTCGCCGCGCAAGGCGGCGGCTTGCGCCTCTTTCAGCGCCAGCGCCATGAAATCCGGCCGCTTCACGCGGTTTCCATTCCGATTATCTCCTCGCCACTTAGCGGTGATCCTGATATGGAGCGCGTCAACCCGAATATCGGAACAGATTTTCGGAAATGATCATGCGCCACATCAAAGTGCTATAGCGTTCGTTGCGCGCCTCAAAGGATGCGCCACGCTGTAGCAGCGCAAACGGACAAAGGCCACATGGACGACAACGACAAGAAATCTCCCCGCCACAAAGGCCCGGGCAAAAGCGGTCCGAGAGCCTCGGGGCCGCGCCGTGATGGCGCCGCCGGCAAGAGCGGCAAGCCTTCCTTCGGGGCCAAGAAACCTTATGCGCCACGCGGTGCCCGGCCGGCAGCGGCTGAAGGCGAGCGGCCGAAGCGCGACTTCAAGAGCGGCGACCGGCCGTTCAGCAAGGGTCCGCGCCCGGAAGGCAAGTCGTTCGAAAAGCGCGAAGGTCCGCGCAAGCCCTATGCGCCCCGTGGCGACCGGCTGATGGCGGCCGATGGCGAACGGCCGAAGCGCGACTTCAAGAGCGGCGACCGGCCATTCAGCAAGGGGCCGCGTCCAGAAGGCAAGTCTTTCGAAAAGCGCGAAGGGCCGCGCAAGCCCTATGCGCCGCGTGGCGACCGGCCGATGGCGGCCGATGGCGAACGCCCGAAGCGCGACTTCAAGAGCGGCGACCGGCCGTTCAGCAAGGGCCCGCGTCCCGAAGGCAAGGCTTTCGAAAAGCGCGAAGGTCCGCGCAAGCCCTACGCACCGCGCGGTGATCGGCCAGCAGCCGCCGATGGCGAAAAGCGTTTCGACCGGCCAAAGCGCGATTTCGGCGATCGCCCGCAGCGCGACGCCGGGGATCGTCCCAAGCGTGACTTCGCGGATCGCCCCAAGCGCGATTTCGGTGGTGACCGGCCGCAAGGCGCATCCGGCAGCGGTTTCAAGCCGCGCCCGCGCGCCGCGGAGACGGAAGAAGCCGGCGAGCGTATCGCCAAGCGGCTGGCCCGCGCCGGCCTGGCTTCGCGCAGAGACGCCGAGGACCTCATCGCGGCCGGCCGCGTCAAGGTCAACAACCGAGCTTTGACCTCGCCGGCCTTCAACGTCATGCCCGGCGACATCATTCACCTCGACGGCATGGAGATCCCGCCGATCGAGCGCACAAGGCTGTTCCTGTTCCACAAGCCGGCCGGCGTTGTCACCACCAACCGCGACCCCGAGGGGCGCAAGACCGTGTTCGACGTGCTGCCGGCCGAATTGCCGCGGCTGATGACCATCGGTAGGCTCGACATCAACACCGAAGGCCTGCTGCTGCTCACGAATGACGGCGGCTTGTCGCGCGTGCTCGAACTGCCTGCCACCGGCTGGCTGCGCCGTTACCGCGTGCGCGTTCATGGCAAGGTCGAGGAAAGCGTGCTCGCAGGTCTGCGTGAAGGCATTGCCGTCGATGGCGTCTTCTACGGCGCCATCGAGGCGACGCTCGACCGTGAGCAAGGCACCAACGCCTGGCTGACGATCGGCCTGCGTGAAGGCAAGAATCGAGAAGTGAAGAACATCCTCGGTTCGCTTGGCCTCGACGTGACGCGGCTGATCCGCATCTCCTACGGGCCGTTCCAGCTCGACGACCTCGCCGAAGGCCATGTGCTGGAGATCAAGGGCCGCGTCTTGCGCGAGCAGCTCGGCGAACGCCTGATCGAGGATTCCGGCGCCAATTTCGACGCCGAGATCACCAAGCCGTTCTCCAACCAGCCGGTGCGGCGTGAGCGCGAAGTGGAGCCCGAACGGCCGAAATTCACCCGCGAGGGCGACCGCCGGCCGATCGGCGAGGGCGGTCTGATCAAGAACCGCAAGCGTCGGGAAGGCAGCCGCGACGAAGCGCTGGGCAAGCTGTCGACCAGTCCCGAAAGAGGCGCCGCGCCGGCAAAGAGCTTTGGCGACCGCGGCCCCCGGCCCGAGCGCAGCGAGTTTCGCGATAAGCCGCGTGGCGATTTCGGCGACAAGCCGCATGGTGGTTTTGGCGATAAACCCCGTGGCGCCTTTGGTGACAAACCGCGTGGCGGCAAAAAACCCGAGCGCGAGCAGCGGCCAATCGAGCCGCCGGGCCAGCGCAAGGCCAATGTCTGGATGGCGCCAGGCGCGCGCCCGATCGGCAAGGGCAGGGCGGAAGCCGATGCCGCCAAGGCGGCCGACGCCAAAGCGCGCAAGGCCTCATTCAAGCCGGCCTATGGCAAGCCGGCCTATGGCAAGCCGGGTGGAGCCAAGCCGTTCGGCAAGCCGTTCGGCAAGCCGCGCGGCGAGCGTCCCGATGGCGGTCGGGGCGGTGAGCGGCCGCGCAATGGTCCCAAGGGTCCCCGGACCAAATGAGACCGGTACTTTGAATGAGAGCCGGGCTTAAATGAGAATCGTCGGTGGCCAATTCCGCGGGCGTCCGCTGGCGACGCCGCGCGACCATGCCATCCGACCGACCACCGACCGTGCCCGCGAGGCCGTCTTCAACGTGCTGGCGCACCGCTTCGGCGACAAGCTCGAGGGCGCCCGCGTGCTCGACCTGTTCGCCGGCACCGGCGCGCTCGGCCTCGAAGCGCTGTCGCGCGGCGCTTCCTATGGCGTCTTCATCGAAGAATCGGCGGAAGGGCGCGGCCTGATCCGCACCAATGTCGAAGCCTTCGGCCTCACCGGCCGCACCAAGATCTTTCGCCGCGACGCGACTGCCTTGGGCGAGGCCGGCACGCTTGCGGCCTTTGGCCTGATCTTCGCCGATCCGCCCTATGGCAAAGGTCTCGGCGAACGCGCGCTGCGTTCGGCCAAGGCAGGCGGATGGCTGCTGCCCGGCGCGCTGTGCGTGGTCGAGGAAGCCGCCTCGGCGCCCTTCGAGGTCGGGCCCGAATTCTCGGTGGTTGATGAGCGCAACTACGGCGAGACAGTGATCCGGTTCATCGAGCTTGGCTGAGGGCGGCGCGGTTGGCGCCTTCAAAATGACGCACAATTCACTTTGCCTCGGTGGCTAACCTTGCCTATCGTCGCGCGATAACAAACCGGAGCCATTGATGACACCTCATACTGAATGGCTGCGGAGAGCGCTGCTCGCCACTGCGCTGACCTTGGCCGGCCCGGCCCTGGCCGCGGACGACGGCAAGGTGGCGAACTTCCTGCTCGACAACGGCATGGAGGTGGTGGTCATCCCCGATCATCGTGCCCCGATCGTCACCCATATGGTGTGGTACAAGATCGGCAGCGCCGACGAGCCGCCAGGCAAGTCCGGCATCGCGCATTTCTTCGAACATCTGATGTTTAAGGCCACGACCAACCACGCCGCGGGCGAATTCGACCGCGCCATTTCGGACATAGGCGGCTCCAACAACGCCTTCACTTCCTATGACTACACGGCCTTTCACGAGACGGTGACGCCCTCGGCGCTCGAACTGATGATGAGCTTCGAGGCCGACCGCATGCGCAACCTCATCTTGACCGACGAGGTCATCAAGACCGAGCGCGACGTGATCCTGGAAGAGCGCCGCTCGCGCATCGACAGCGACCCCGAGGCCGTGCTCGACGAAGAGGTCGACGCGACACTCTGGCAGAACCAGCCCTACCGCATTCCGGTGATCGGCTGGATGCAGGAGATGGAACAGCTGAACCGCACCGATGCGGTTGCCTTCTATGACAAGTACTACCGCCCCAACAATGCCGTGCTGATCGTCGCCGGCGATGTCGAACCGGACGCGGTGAAGGCGCTGGCCGAAAAGACCTATGGCAAGGTCGCGCGCGGCCCGGATCTGCCGCCGCGCATCCGCCCGGTCGAACCGGAGCAGAACACCAGGCGCACGGTGACGCTCACCGATGCGCGCGTTTCGGTGCCGAGCTTTTCGACGCAATGGGTGGTTCCGTCCTACCACACCGCAAAACCCGGCGAGGCCGAGGCGCTCGACCTGTTGGGAGAGATCCTTGGCGGCGGCAGCCGCAGCCGGCTTTACCAGCAGCTTGTGGTCAAGCAGGGCATCGCATCGGGGACCGGCGCCTTCTTCCAGGGCACCATGCTCGACGCCACCAATTTCACCGTCTACGGCGCGCCGCGCGGCGACGCCAAGCTGAGCGACGTCGAGGCGGCCGTCGACGCCGAGATCGCCCGCATCATCAAGGACGGCGTCACCGCCGACGAGCTGGAGAAGGCCAAGGCCCGTTACATCAGGGCCATAATCTTCGCCCGCGACAAACAGGATGAGATGGCCAATCTCTACGGCGCCGAGCTCGCCACCGGCGGTAATGTGAAGGACATCGAGGAATGGCCGGACCGCATTCGCAAGGTCACCGCCGATGACATCAAGGCGGTCGCCGCCCGCTATCTGCTGCTCGACCGTTCGACCACCGGCTATCTCTTGCCGCAGCAACAGGCGGGGAATTGATTCGATGACGAACCAAGCTGTGTTGGCTTCTGCCGTCGCGCGCGGCCTACCTTCTCCCCTTGTGGGAGAAGGTGGATCGGCGCGCAGCGCCGAGACGGTTGAGGGGTGGGTGAAGGATCGCCGTCGTCTCCAAGCTGGAGCACCCCTCATCCGACCGAGCTTCGCTCGGCCACCTTCTCCCACAAGGGGAGAAGGGGGAGCCTGGCGGGGAGAAGGTAGAGCTCTCCGCGCCGTCACCACCCTGTTCCTCTCTATCCTCTTCCTCGTCGTGCCGGCGCTTGCCGCGCGCGCGATGGACATCCAGCAGGTGACCTCGTCAAAGGGCATCAACGCGTGGCTGGTCGAGGATCACTCCATTCCGATCATCGCCATTCGCTTCGTCTTCGATGGCGGCTCGACGCAGGATCCGGCAGGGCGGGAAGGGCTGGTCAATCTGATGACCGGCCTGTTCGACGAGGGCGCCGGCGACCTCGACAGCGAGGCCTTTCAGACCAAGCTTGACGATGCCGGCGCCGAAATGGGCTTCGACGCGGCGCGCGACGGCACCTATGGCTCGATGCGCATGCTGGCCGAGCAGAAGGATGCGGCCTTCGACCTGCTCAGGCTGGCGGTTACCAGCCCGCGCTTCGACCAGGCGCCGATCGACCGCATCCGCTCCCAGATATTGTCCGGCATCATCGCCAGTGAGCGCGACCCCAACACCGTCGCCCAGACCAAATGGCTGCGCGCCATCTATGGCGAACATCCCTACTCCCGGCCGGACCAGGGCACCAAAGACAGCATCGCCACAATCACCGCGGCGGATCTGGCTGCCTTCCACAAGGCCAATTTCGCCCGCAATGGCCTGCATGTTGCGGTGGTCGGCGATATCGACGCCGCGACGCTGAAACAGAAGCTCGATGACGTGTTCGGCGATCTGCCGGAAAAGCAGCTGCTGCGGCCGGTTGCCGATACTGAGTTGAAGCTCGGCCAGCGGCTCGAGGTCGATTACGACCTGCCGCAGACCTCGCTGCAGTTCGCCTATCCCGGCGTGAAGCGCGATGCGCCGGATTTCTTCCCGGCGGTGCTGATGAACCAGATTCTCGGTGGCGGCACCTTCACCTCGCGCCTCTATGACGAGGTGCGCGAAAAACGCGGCCTGGCCTACAGCGTCGATTCCAACCTGGTCGATCACCAGCATTCCAACGCGCTGATCATCACAACGGCGACGCGTTCGGACCGCGCGGCAGAGACGCTCGGCATCGTCAAGGACGTGGTCAGGAAGATGGCCGAGGAGGGGCCGACAGAGGCCGAACTGGACGCAACCAAGAAATACATGGTCGGCTCCTATGCCATCAGCAATCTGGATTCTTCCAGCGCCATTGCCGCGACCCTGGTGGAATTGCAGCTCGACCATCTCGGCATCGACTACGTGCAGCGCCGTACGGCGCTCATCAACGGCGTGACGCTCGATCAGGTCAAGGCGGCGGCGAAGAAGCTGCTGTCGGCGGCCCCTGCGATCATGAGCATCGGCCCGAAGCTGGAGGCCAAATGACAGGTCCCACTTTCGGCATCGCCTTTGGCGGCGGCGGCGCTCGCGGCCTGGCTCACATCCACATCGTCGAAGCGCTGGACGAACTCGGCATCAAGCCGGTAGCCATCGCCGGCTCCTCGATCGGCGCCATCATGGGCGCCGGCATGGCCGCGGGCATGAGCGGCAAGGAAATCGAGGATTATGCCCGTTCGATCCTGAGCCGCCGTGCCGAGGTTGCGGCGCGCATGTGGCGCTCGCGGCCGGGTACCATCGCCGAGGCCATGCAGGGCGGCATCCGCGTCAGCCAGTTCAACATCGAGCGCATCCTGAAGGCATTCCTGCCCGAAGCCATTCCCGAATCCTTCGCCGACCTTCAGATCCCGCTCAAGGTGACGGCGACCGACTATTTCGGCCACAAGCTGGCCGTTTTCGACGATGGCGACCTGCACTCGGCACTCGCCGCCTCGGCCGCCATTCCTGCCGTGTTCCGGCCGGTGACGCGCGACGACCGCGTGCTGATCGACGGCGGCATCTACAATCCGGTGCCGTTCGACCTGATCGAAAACGCCGCCGACATCATCATCGCCATCGATGTCGTCGGCGCGCCGAGCGAGGCCGAGCGCAAGCACCCGACCACCGTCGACCTGATGTACGGCGCCACGCAATTGATGATGCAGTCGATCATCGCCCACAAGCTGAAGCAGGGTCCGCCCGACATCCTGATCCGCCCCAACGTCTCAAAATACCGCGTGCTCGATTTCATGAAGATCGACACCCTGTTGGCCGAGACGCAGGAGATCAAGGACGAGCTGAAGCGCGAGGTGGAAAGAGTGGTCGAGGCGCGCGCCGGGGGCAAGCGAGGGAAGAAGGCCGGTTGAACTGCTAATCTCCCTTGAGGGGGAGATGTCGCCGAAGGCGACAGAGGGGGTCGGTCCGTCCTAGCGCGACCTCCTAGTTGCCGTAAGGGGGCCGAGCTCCATGCGAGACGTCCCCTCTGCCCTGCCGGGCATCCCCCGACGAGGGGGAGATTGGCTAATCACACCTTCCCGGCCGCATATTCCAGCGCCACCACGCCATTGCTGAACGTCATGGCCGAGATCGGCTCCAGCGCCACGGGCATGTCGGGCGGAAACAGCTTCTTGCCATCGCCAACAGTGCCGGGATAACTGAGCAGCCTGACGCGGTCGACCAGGCCGTGGCGCAGCAGCTCCTGCGCGACGCTGAGGCTGCCATGCACATAGATGTTGCCGCCACTGCCTTGCTTCAGCTTGCTCACCGCTTCGGGCAAGGAACCCGTAAGCAATTCCGCCGGCTTCCAGTCCAACGCCTTCAGGCTGGTCGAAGCGACATATTTCGGCAACGCGTTGAAGCGGTCGGCAAAGTCGCCGGTTTCGCTCGGCCATGAGCCCGCAAAAATCTCATAGGTCGTGCGCCCCAGAAGCATGGCGCCGCTATCGGCAAGCTCATCCTCCTTGAACCTTTGCATTTCATCGTTCCAGGTCATTTTGGGCAGCTTTTCGACCTCGGCAATGCCGTCGACACTGATGAATTCGGTGATGATCAGTTTCCGCATGGGCGTTCTCCTTTCTGTTCAGAGGACGGATGGCGCTGAGTCGATGCTACACGCTTCGAAAAAAGTGGCGCGGCCCGTTGTCGACAACGAATCTGCTGCTCGCCGAACGCAATCATCGGTCTAGCTCCCCCCTTGCTATCCCTAAATCCTTCCCCTAATCTCGTCTGAGAAAACCTTTTCCCAATCATCCTGTGGCCGCTGACCTCACCCGTCATCACTCCCACAGGGCAATAAGAGAAAACCTTTTCCCAGCTAAGGGTCCGCCGCCCACCATGTCTTCCGACGCCCCGCCCGCCAAGACACCGGTCACTCTGCGTGAGGTGGCGTTCGCTGCCGGCGTCAGCGTGGCGACGGCGTCGAAGGCGCTGAACGGGCAGGGGCGGATGACGGCTCAGACGCGCGAGCGTATTCGCGAGACGGCGCAGCGGCTCGGGTTCCGGCCGAACAGCCTGGCGCAGAGCCTGTTGCGCAAGCGCTCCTTCACCGTCGGGCTGCTGACCAACGATACCTACGGGCGCTTCTCGCTGCCGCTGATGGCCGGCGTGTCCGATGCGCTGGTCGATGCCGGCGTCTCGGTGTTCCTGTGCAATGTCGAGGACGACCAGCGGCTCGGCCAGCTGCATGTCGAGGCCATGCTCGACAAGCGCGTCGACGGGATAATCGCCACCGGCAAACGCATCGACCGCCACCTGCCGGTCGATCTCGCCAACCTGCGCATTCCCGTTATCTACGCCTTCACCCAGCCCGATCCCGACGCCATCGGCTTCGAATCCGACGATGCCGGCGGGGCGCGGCTGGCGGTCGAGCATTTTTGCGCGCTCGGGCGCCGGCGCATCGCCCATGTTAGCGGTCCTGCGAGCTTCACCGTGGTGCATGAGCGGGCGCGTGCCTATCGCGAAGTGCTGACCGAGCATGGCCTGCCGGTTGCCGAGCCGCTGCTCGGACACTGGTCGGAAGCCTGGGGGCATGAGGCGGTCGCAAGACTGTTCGACGGCACGGCGGGCAGGGGAGAGAAACCCGACGCCGTCTTCTGTGGCAACGACCAGATCGCGCGCGGCGTCATCGATGCGCTGCGCGAGCGCGGCATCGGCGTGCCCGGCGATGTTGGCGTTATCGGCTTCGACAATTGGGAGATCGTGGCGGAAGCGACGCGGCCGCCGCTGACCTCGGTCGACATGAACCTTTCAGCGCTTGGCCGCGAGGCCGGTCTTGCGCTGCTTTCGCTCGTCGGCGGCCAACCGGCCGCGCCGGGCATCCGAAAACTGCCGTGCCGGCTGGTGGTGCGTCAGTCATGCGGCCGTCCCCCAGGCGGCTAGGAGAACGCGCGGCGCGATCTGGGAGAGCGCCGCAATAGGGAGGAGAACAGAACCATGAGGAGGAGAACCATGAAAACCATGATTGCCGGGCTTGCCTTTGCCGCGAGTATTTTCGCTATGCCCGCCATGGCCGCCGACACGGCCAATATCTGGGTGCGTGCCGACGGCTCGAATTTCATGCCGCGCATCGTCGATACCTTCAACAAGGCGCATGAGAACCAGATCAAGCTCGACATCATCCCCAATGCCGAGATCATTCCGAAATATGGCGCCGCGGCCGCCGGCGGCACCGCGCCCGACGCGCTTTCACTCGACCTGATCTACACGCCGGCCTTTTCCGCCGCCGGCCAGCTGGAAGACATCACCGACTGGGCGAAGTCGCTGCCCTATTTCGCCAGCCTGTCGCCGGCGCACGTCAAGACCGGCACCTACAAGGGCCGCATCTACGGCCTGCCGTTCTCGGCCGACAGCTCGGTGCTGATCTGGAACAAGAAGCTGTTCAAGCAGGCCGGGCTCGACCCTGAAAAGGGCCCGGCCAACTGGGCCGAAATCGAAGCCGACGCCGAGAAGGTCAACGCGCTCGGCGGCGACATCAAGGGCTTCTATTTCTCCGGCAATTGCGGCGGCTGCAACATCTTCACCTTCACGCCGCTGGTCTGGGCCTCGGGCGGCGATATCCTCTCCGAGGACGGCTCGAAGGCGACGCTGGACAGCCCGCAGCTACGCAGCGCCATCGACCTCTACCGGTCGATGGTCAAGAAGGACCTGGTGCCGGCGGGCGCGCAGACCGACACCGGTTCCAACTTCTTTGCAGCCTTCGCCGCCGGCAATATCGGCATCTCCCCCTCCGGCGCCTTCGCCATCGGCGCGCTCAACACGCAGTATCCTAATGTCGATTACGGCGTCACCTTCCTGCCGGGCAAGGATGGCGGTTGGTCATCCTTCGCCGGCGGCGACAATTTCGTCGTCACCAAGGGCACCACAAAGCTCGCCGTGGTGAAGGAGTTTCTCGACTTCGCCTATTCGCTGGAGGGCCAGACCATCCTGGCGAAATACGGCAGCCTGCCGGTGCGCGGCGACATCGCCAAGGAGGCGCTGAAGGATCTTGACCCGCGCTACCAGATCGCCGCCGAGGCCATGGCCAAGGGCCGTACGCCCTATTCGGTGGTGTTCAACGATTTGATCAACTCCGCCAACGGCCCGTGGACACAGATGGTCAACGAGGTCTTCTTCGGCGACGATGTCGACGGCGCGATTTCGAATGCGCAGGAGACCATGCAGTCGATCATCGACCAGGCGCCGCAGAAATAGCGCCGCCCTCAACCTCCCCCTTGAGGGGAGGTCGGACCCGAAGGGTCCGGGTGGGGTCGCCTGCGAAGTGCTCGGCCTTTCTGTCGGCGCACTGCGCAGAGGACCCCACCCCCGGCCCTTCGGCCGGACCCTCCCCTCAAGGGGGAGGGGGACGCCGCAACTGGAGCATCGCATGACCTCAATCGCAGCAACCGCAGTTCCGGCGCGCCCGCGAAAACTGGTCGGTGCCGGCCGCCGGCAGTGGATCGGCCTGCTCTATGTCGCGCCGGCCGTGGCGCTGGTGGTTGTCTTTTTCATCATCCCGCTCGGCATGACGGCGTGGATGTCGTTGCACAACTGGCCGCTGATGGGCGAGCACAGCTACATCGGCCTCGATAATTATTGGGCGATCCTGCGCGACACCCGCTTCTGGAACGCGCTGCGCTTCACCGGCCTCTACACGGTGGTGGTGACGATCGCGATCTTCGCCGTCGCCTTTCCGCTGGCGCTGTTCATCGAGCGTCCCCGGCGGCTCACCGGCTTCTACCGCACGTCCTTCTTCATGCCGGCTGTCATCGGCTTTGCTTCGGCGAGCCTGCTCTGGTCGTGGCTTTTGAATGTCGATTCCGGTCTGTTCAGCCCGGCCGCTTACGACCTCGGCCTGACCGGGAAGAAATTCAACCTTCTGGCCACCTTCCAGCCGGCCTTCTGGTCGATCATCGCCATGGTCGTGTGGAAGGTGGCGGGCTTCACCATGATCATCCTGATGACCGGCCTGCAGTCGATCCCGACCGATCTGCAGGAGGCGGCGATGATCGATGGGGCAGGGCCCTTCGCGCGCTTTCGCGCCATCACGCTGCCGCTGATGCGCCGCACCCTGGCGCTGGCGCTGATCCTGTCGGTCGCTGGCTCGATCCTCGCCTTCGACCAGTTCTACATCATCCTGCGCGGCGGCCCGCGCAACCAGACGCTGACCGCCGTCTACTGGATATTCAACCAGTCCTTCGTGTCGTTCAAGCTGGGCTATGGCGCCGCACTGTCGATGATCCTGCTCGCCATCCTGGTCGCGCTCAGCACGTTCCAGCTCTGGCTGCTGCGCAAGCCAGAGGGGGTCGACTGATGGCGCAGGCAAGAAGCCGCAACAGCCGCTTGCGCCTCGGCATCGCCGAGCACGCGACCGGCATGATCGCCTCGGTGCTGTTCCTGGCGCCGATCGTCTGGACGGTGCTGTCGGCCTTCAAGCCGTCGCAGGAGGCGCGCTTGCCGCCGCTGCCGCCCTGGCCGACCACCGGCTTCTCGGTCGAAAATTATGGCACGCTCAACACTTTCGGCGACGGGCTGTGGCTGCCGGCGCAAAACAGCCTCTATGTCTCCGCCATGACGGTGGTGTTTTCCGTCATTGTCAGCGTGCTTGCCGGCTACGGCTTCTCGCGCTTCCGCTTTCCGTTCAAGGACCTGCTCTTCGTCGTCATCCTGTCGACGATCATGATCCCGTTCCAGTCGATCCTGACGCCGATCTTCCTGGTGCTGACCAAGGTCGGCCTGCACAACACGCTGACCGGGCTGGTCTGCGTCTATGTCACGCTGCAGCTGCCGTTCTCGATCTTCATGATGCGCAACGCCTTCGACGCGGTGCCGCGCGAGATCGAGGAGGCCGCCCGCATGGACGGTGCCAACAATTTCACCATGCTGCTGAAGGTGATGCTGCCTTTGGTCTGGCCCGGCATCGTCACCATCGCGCTGTTCGCGTTCCTGGGCGCCTGGAACGAGTTCCTGGCCGCCCTCGTGCTGATGACCGACCAGTCCAAATTCACCCTGCCGATCATGATGACCGCACTTCAATCCGGCCGCTTCGGCGCCATCGACTGGGGCGCCGTGCAGGCCGGCGTCACCGTGATGATGGTGCCTTGCCTGATCCTCTTCCTGTTGCTGCAGCGCTTCTACATACGCGGCCTGATGGCCGGCGCCGTGAAATGACTCGCGGTGAAATGACAATGACGAAATCGAACGGAGCCAGCCGATGACCGAACACAACTCCGCCGCCCGGAAGACGGGAAAACTGAGCCTCGCCTTCCGCCCGCTGCCGGTGCCGCAGGTCGACGTGCGCGGCTTCTGGGGCGACCGCGTCGATGCGGTCGCCTCGCGCACCGCCGACATCCTCTACGAGCGCTGCGTCGAGGCCCGCATGCTGGAGCAGATCGATCCGGACCGGCCGTCGCCCGGCCTCGTCATCCCCTTCCATTCGCCGTCGCCCGACGAGGCGGCCACGCCCGGCTTCACCGGCTCGACCGTGACGACGCAGATGTTCTGGGATTCCGACTGGGGCAAGACCATCGAGACCGCCGCCTATTCGCTCTACCGCCGCCGCAACGACCGGCTGGAGAAAAACATCGACGCCGTCATCGACATGTACGAAAAGCTGCAGCAGCCCGACGGCTATCTGTCCTCCTGGTACCAGCGCATCCAGCCTGGCCTGCGCTGGACCAATTTGCGCGACTGCCACGAGCTCTACTGCGCCGGCCATCTGATCGAGGGCGCGGTCGCCTATTTCCAGGCCACCGGCAAGCGCAAGCTGCTCGACATCCTATGCCGCTATGCCGACCATATTGCCGACACGTTCGGGCCGGAGCCCGGCAAGCGGAAGGGCTATTGCGGCCATGAGGAGATCGAGCTGGCGCTGGTCAAGCTGTCGCGGGCGACGGGCCAGCGGAAATACATGGAGCTGGCGAAATACTTCATCGACCAACGCGGCGTCGAGCCGCATTATTTCGACGAAGAGGCGCGTGCGCGCGGCGCCGACCCGAAGGCCTATCATTTCAAGACCTACGAATACAATCAGTCGCACAGGCCGGTGCGCGAGCAGGACAAGGTCGTCGGTCACGCGGTCAGGGCGATGTACCTCTATTCCGGCATGGCCGACATCGCCACCGAATATGGCGACGATACGCTGCGGGCAGCGCTCGACCGGCTCTGGGACGATCTCACCACCAAGAGCCTCTACGTCACCGGCGGCCTCGGGCCGTCGGCCCACAATGAAGGCTTCACCAGCGATTACGACCTGCCCAACGAAACCGCCTATGCCGAGACCTGTGCCTCGGTCGGGCTGGTGTTCTGGGCCAGCCGCATGCTCGGCATGGGTCCCAACGCCCGCTACGCCGACATGATGGAGAGGGCGCTCTACAACGGCTCGATCTCCGGCCTGTCGCTCGACGGCTCGCTGTTCTTCTACCAGAACCCGCTGGAAAGCCGGGGCAAGCACAATCGCTGGAAATGGCACCGCTGCCCCTGCTGCCCGCCCAATATCGGCCGCATGGTGGCGTCGATCGGCAGCTATTTCTACAGCCTCGCCGACGATGCGCTGGCCGTCCACCTCTATGGCGACTCGACGGCGCGTTTCGACATCGCGGGCACGCCAGTCAGCCTCGTCCAGACCAGCAACTATCCCTGGGACGGCGCGGTCTCGATCCGGGTCGACCCGGATGCGCCCGTTGAGTTCACGCTGCATCTGCGCGTGCCGTCCTGGTGCCGCAAGGCGACGCTGAAGGTCAACGGCGCGTCTGTCGACCTCGATGCCGCGTCGAACGATGGCTACGCGGCGATCCGGCGCGAGTGGCAAAAGGGCGACCGCGTCGAGCTCGACCTCGACATGTCGATCTCGCGCCTGTTCGCCAACCCGCAGGTGCGCCAGGATATCGGCCGCGTAGCACTTGCGCGCGGCCCGTTGATCTACTGCGTCGAAGAGACCGACAATGCCGGCCAACTGCACCGCATCACCTTGCCGCGCACGGCTGAGATCGAGGCGCACCCCGAGCCGAACCTCCTCGGCGGCGTCGTCACCCTCTCGGCCACCGGCAGCCGGGAAACGGCGGAAAACTGGGGCGCCGATCTCTATCGCTCTGAACCGCCGGCGACGGAAGCGACGAAGCTCAAGGCGGTCCCGTATTTTGCCTGGGACAACCGCGATCCAGGCGAGATGCTGGTCTGGCTGCGGGAGGGATGAGGGCGGCCGTCGCCGCATCCGCATGGAGGCGACGCGGCGCGTCGGCGCCCTGATAAAACGCACGGCCATACAGGCCTAGTGAATGCCCGTTGCCGCAATGTGCGGGTCGACGTTCATGCTGACTTCCGTCACCAGCTTGCGGCGCAGCGCCGTGATGTAGTCGCGCGGCCCCGTCGGCGACATCACGAAGGCCTGGTAGCCGCCGATGACGGACTGCGCAAAATAGGACGCAAGCGGCTGCTTGGGGTCCTCGTCATCTGCTGGAATGGCGATCGCGTTGATCGTGTATCCTTTGGCGATGGCGTTCTGCCGGCTCGGCTGGACGGGCAGCCCGTCATTGTTCTCGCCATTGGAAGATATGTCGATCACCTTCTTCATCGCATTCCCCGGAAACCGGTCGAGCAAAAGGCTTCCGACATCGATGGCCGCCGAAACCGACGTTCCGCCGCGGCCTCGACGGAGATAGCCGGTGTCGCCGGTCGCCCTGATCACCGCCGCGGTTGCCTTGGCGTCTTCCAGTCCGCAAATGCGCGTCCACGGCAGCACTGTGCGCGAGTGGCCGGGGCTCGACCATTCGAAATAGGCCACGCCTATGCAGCCAAGGTAATTCTGGGAGATGGCCCTGATGATCTCCGGCGAGGTGAATGCCGCGGCATGGCCCTCGCGCTGCAGGTCGGCGATCTTGGGGTCGATCGAAGAGGAGAAGTCCACGGCGAAGACGACCGCGACGTCGACATTCAGAACCGCACCGTCGACATCGGCGGCCTGCGTGGTCGGCACCCAAAACGCCATGGCGGCGAGCGCCGCCAGCCTCAGCAAGGAATGGGCACTCTTTCCCGACCCAGCATCAAGCCGGGAACTCAGTTCATCGTGAAGGCATTCGAACATTCTACCCTCCATCTCAACGACAGGTCGATTTCGGCTGGCGGACGAGCGCGGGCCATCACCGGCAAGGATCATGGAACGCCTCCTCGTGAGCAGGATTGGCGGTTGCGGGAGTCCCCCAGCCAGCTGGTGCACCTGCAAAGGCGCGGACTCCGGCGTCGGAAGCGCCAGCGTCGGGTCGCGAGGTGAGGCGCACCGGCGATCGGCTCGCCATCGCGACCGACAGAATTGAAGCGAGGATGATGGCCGCACCCAGCGCGCCGACGACCGATTGCTGCTCGCCGAGGAAGATCGCTGCGCCCATGGCGCCGAAGACGCTTTCGGCGCTGACGATCACGACGGCGTGGCTGGCCGATGTGAAGCGCAGGGCGGCAATCTGTATGCCGAAGGCGATCGCTGTGGAGAACACCCCAAGCACCACCAGTTCGGGGCCGGCCTCGGAAGCCGCGGTGAATGACAGATTGCCTTGCATCGCCCCGAGCGGAAGGGCGAGCGCTGCGACGGCGAGGAACTGCGCGGCCGCGGCCGTGAAGGGACGGGCATGGGCCTGCATGTGCCGCCCGAGCTCGACCGTCCAGAGCGCATAGCAGCCGGCCGATAGGAGGGCCGTCAGATCGCCGCCACTGAAACCATCGACCCCACCAGAAAGAAGCAGGCAGCCGACGACGGTCGATCCTGCGGCAAGTATCAGACCGGTCGTCGGACGCTCACCCACCAACAGCCAGGCGGCAAGCGGCGTTATCACCGTTGTCGTGCTGATCAAGAAGCTTGCATTCGTGACGGTAGCGCCGAGATAGCAGAGCTGCTGGAGCACGATAGAGACGGCAAACAGCGCGACCACCCGGGCCAGGCTGGAAAGATGGCCGGCGCCGGCAGGCATTCGCCATTCGATCGGGACGAAGGGCAGCATAAGCAGCCCACCGATCAGGCAGCGCAGGCCAACGGCGCTCAGCGCATCGAGGTGATCGAGCACCGTCTTTTGCGCCACGTTCCCGAAGCCCCACAGAGCGGCGGCGAACAGGAGCAGCAAGTTGGCTGTGAGCTTCGACATCCGCCGCACCCCCGGACCGGAAACCTATGGTAGGTTCCAGTTTTCCCTAATTCAGCGAAGCCTAATTGATGTATCGTCACGGCAGCGCTTGGGGGCGGGGCAGCGGAGTTTCCGCAGCGTTAGTTTTAAGTTAGAATTTCGTCATTCTGAAAAGCTGTTCAAGCAAATGCGAAATGGGGCGGGCGTCGCCGGCAGCAAAGTCTCACTCTTCGGCGGTTTCCAGATTGAAAAGGAAGCTGGCGGTCCGGTTTGGTTGACTGGAAAGCGAGGCCCGGCGATCCTCGCCTATCTGGCCCGCTGTCCAGGCATGGCGGCACCACGGGAGAGGCTGGCCGACCTCCTGTGGAGCGATAGCGACAGCGAGCACTCGCGCAACAGTCTGCGGCAAACGCTCAGCGTCCTGCGCCGGGATCTGTCGCGAGCGGGCATGGATATCGTCCACTCCCGCAAGGAGCTTATCGGCCTCAGGCCGGACGCGGTGCGGGTTGACGTCGAGGACTTCGAAGCGGGCGTGTCGGCCCGTTCCGCGCCGGAACTCGAAACAGCCTTGGCGCTTTACACCGGGCCATTTCTCGATGGCTTTTACCTGGGAAGCAACGCTTTCGATGATTGGGCGGCAGCGGAACGCGAAAGGCTGCTGAGCCGCGCGCTTCTCTCGATGGAGAAGCTCGCCCGTCTCGTGGATGCTGAAAACGGACTGGCCGTGGCTGATCGAATTCTGGCCATGGAGCCGACGCGAGAGGAATCTTATCGGCTGAAGATGGAACTGCTTGCAGCCTGCGGCCAGCGAGACAAGGCGTTGCGAACCTTCGAGGCTTGCAGGAGTGCGCTGAAGAAGGAGTTCGGTGTTGACGTCGGCCCGGAGACAAGAGCGCTCTGGCAATCCATCTCTGCTGCCGACGTCTCGACGAGCCGGCAATCGGCAAATAGCGTTCCTGCCGTTCAGCGCCTCGGCCGTCCATCCATTGGTGTCGCCGACTTCGTCAATCTGACGGGCGAGCGCGGCGACGATTTTTTCGCCAAGGGTCTGGTCCATGACATCACCACGGCGCTTTCCGAGGTGGCCGACTATGTCGTGCTCTCGGGGCTCCCGCCGCTCAAGGAGGGCGGCGAGGAATCCAAGGCGTCGGCGGCCCCGCGGGCCCGCTACATGCTCAACGGCAGCATCCAGAGGTCTGGGGACGAATTGAGGGTGAACGTTCAGTTGGTCGACGCCGCCGATGGCCACAATGTCTGGGCCCAGAAATTCGACGGCCATTCGGAGGACGCGCTCGAATTCCAGGACAGGATCGCGCAGGCGGTTGTGCTGGCGGTCAGCCTCGAACTTCAACTGACCAACTGGAAGGTTCGCGACAAGAGCCCACCGGGCACCCCCGAAGTGCGCAGGTTGGTGAATGAAGCTCTGATGAAGTACTTCGAGATGACCCGGGACTCGCTCCTGGTGTCGAAGGATCTCGCCGAAAAGGCCCTTTCGATTGCGCCCGAAAATGCTCGGGCAAAGCGGACACTATCCATCGCGACGACCATGGGGCTTGCATTCGGCGCGCTGCCTGGCAAGCGGCAGCATGTCGACAACGCGATCCGGCTTGCCGAAGACGCGGTAAGGGCCGTGCCGGATGATGAGATTGCCCGTTGCATCTTGTCGTTCGCCTACGAATGTGATGGTCGGATCGACGAGGCAATCGTCGAATGCCGCCACGCGGTCAGCCTCAACCCGAGCTATCCGAGCGGCCACGGTGATCTCGGCGAGCTCTACGGCCTGCGCGGCCAGGTGAGCGAAGCGCTGCGCTCGGCCAATGAGGCGATACGCCTCGGCACGCACGACGTCATCGACTTCTGGCGTCATCATGGACTGGCGGTCGCGCTGTTCGCCGGCGGCGACGACCGCCGGACGCTCGAAGTCGCCCGCAAGGTGGTCAGGACAAAGCCAGGGTTCGTCCGCGGTGCCCTTTACTGGGCGGCCGCTGCTTCGGCGACCGGCAACAATGAAGAAGCCTCACGCGCCATCCATCATTGCCTGTCGCAACTTCCACATCTCAACGTGGAAAATGTCTGCCCCGGCTTTCTGCCGCGCTATGTGAGGGATGATCATCACTCGCGGTTCCTTGAAATGCTGGCGAGAGCCGGCCTTCCGAACTTCTAACTTCCCGATACCGGAGGGCCGGCATTGCCCTCATCCTCGAGCGCGGCCCGCACAAGTGCGTTCGCCGCCCACACCGACAGGTCCTCGCCCTCCGCGGCGCCGAGGCCGCAGACGTCGCGCTGGACGATCAGCGCCTCCCAGCCGATCACCATGGCAAGCGCCCGGACGAGCTGGTTCCAGCGCTTCGGGTCCAAGCGGTCCCGAAATGGCGACAACGCCTGCTCGATCCATTCGATCCGGCGGTAGCCGCGGCGCGGCGCGCCCTCCGCCGGCGGCTCTCCATCGACCGTGAGCTTGATCAACGAGCGACCGAGCTTTTCGACCTCGGGACTGACGTGATGCAGCGCGCGGACAAGATGCTCCACGCGCGCCTCGCCGTCGTCGCTCGCCTGCTCGATGGCGCGATCGACCGACGCCTGGCTGAGCGCGCCGACGGTCGCATCGAGCAGCAACTGATCGAAGCTCGGAAAGTAGAGATAGACGGTTCGGCGCGAGACGTCGGCCGCGGCGGCCACGTCGTTGACGGTCGGCGTCTCGCCTTGGGCAAGCAAGGCGATCGCCGCATCGACGATCGCCTTGCGGGTGCGACGCTTCTGCGCGGTGCGTGGGTGCGGATTATTAATTGCACAAGAGTGCAATAACCGCATCAAGCACATTGAAAGGGGGCTTTCATGACAATCTCCAGCCATACCGCCGCCGACGCACGTTTCCTGGGACCGGGCGAGGGGGAAGCAATCTGGTTTCTGAGGAACCGCATGACGGTGAAGGCCACCGAGGCCAGCACTGGAGGCGGCTTTGGCCTGCTGGAATCCCTCATAGCGCCGGGTTTCTCGCCGCCGCACGTCCATCGCCGCGAGGACGAGTCCTTCTATGTGCTGGAAGGGGAATTGACGATGAAATGCGGCGATCGCACCTTCCGGGCGAGCGCGGGCTCATTCGTGTTCCTGCCGAGAAACGTTCCCCACACTTTCGTGGTCGAGGGCGACAGGCCGGCGCGGATGTTGACGCTGCTGACGCCTGGCGGCGGCGAGGGCGTTTTCATCGATGGTGGCCGGCCGGCGGAGGCGGAAGGTTTGCCGCCGGCGATGCCGCCCGACATCGAGGCGCTGAAGAGTGTGAGCGCGCGCTATGAGGCCGAAATCATCGGGCCGCCAATGGCGCCGACGGCCGGCCATGCGGCGGCCAACGGTTAGCTCGGCTACAGGTGCACGTAAGCGGTCAGCGGCAGGTGGTCGGAGGCGACCCGCGACAGCGGCGTGTCATGCGCCTCGACGCCTGAAACCAGATCGTGCCGATTGCCCATGATGCGGTCGAGCGCCAGCACCGGCAGGCCTGAGGGGAAAGTCGGCACGGCCGGCGGGGTGGCAAAGGTGGTGTGCAGCGTGTTCAGCGCCGAGCGGTTGCCCAGCCGCCATTCGTTGAGGTCGCCGAGCAGCAGGGTCGGCCTTTCATCCTGGCTGCTCATAATGTCGAGCACGACGCGGGCCTGTTCGGAGCGCGAGCGACGCAGCAGGCCGAGATGCGCGGCAATGACGCGCAGCGTGCGCGTTTCGTCGAGATCGATCTCGGCCACCAGCGCGCCGCGCGGCTCCAGCCCCGGCAGCTTGATCTGATGCACGTCGCGCACCGTGCCGCGCTTGAACAACAGCACATTGCCGCGCCAGCCATGGCCTTTGCCGTTTCCCGAAACCGGCACCGGCACCAGCCCGGTTTCGTGTTCGATCCGGGCAAGATCGAGCAGCCCGGCACGGTCGCCGAACCGGTTGTCGGCCTCCTGCAAAGCAATGACGTCGGGGCCGATCTCGCGGATGACGCGGGCGGTCCGCTCGGGATCGAATCTGCGGTCGGTGCCGATGCATTTGTGGACATTGTAGGAGGCGACCACCATTTCGGCGCCCTCGACCCGCTTGCGCGGCGTCGAATTTGCCTTGCGCGCTTTCCTGCCGCGGATCGACAGGAGCACGGTCTCGGGGAGGCTGCGTCCGTTTATGTCCATAGGCCTGCTATCAATGTACTGATTCTAAAGATAGGGCGATCCCAGCCATAACAACCGGTCAAAAACACGAATGACAAATGGCCGCGACTTCAGGGTTGCGAGTGTGACGGGTTTGGCCGAAGCGATTGCCGCTCCGATGCGCGCTTCGATCTCGGCGGCAAAGCCGGCATCCAACACCTCCAGATCGATCTCGAAATTCAGCCTGAGCGATCGGGCGTCGAGGTTGGAGGACCCGACATAGGCCCACACGCCATCGACCGACAGCAGCTTCGAATGGTCGAACGATCCCTCATGGCGCCAGACACGGCAATAATGCTTCAGCACCTGGTCGTATTGCGCCGACATGGCGCGGCCGACCAGGAAGAGATTGTTCACCGCCGGCACGACGATGTCGATCTCGACGCCGCGCCTGGCCGCCGTGGTGAGCGCGCTGATAAACTCCCGGTCCGGCAGGAAATAGGGCGACATGATGCGGATCGATTTGCGGGCGACCGAAAATGCCCCCATGAGCAATTTGTGGTTGGTCTCGTTGCTGGCATCCGGCCCCGACGCCACGGCCCGCACCAGGATCGGCTGACCGGAAGGCGGTGAGGGTTTTTCCACGTGCCAGATCTCGTCCTTGAGGGCTTCGTTGCCGGCAAAACGCCAGTCCTCGGCGGCAACCGCAAACAGGTCGGCCACGACCGGCCCGGTGACCTGGAAATGCGTATCTGCCGAACTGGCGGTTCCCACGAATTCGGCCGAGAATCCCTTGCGGATGTTCATGCCCCCCGTGAAAGCCACCGCACCGTCGACGATCAGGATTTTCCTGTGGGTTCGCAAGTTCGCATAGGGAAGTCTCAGGCCCATGACGATGTTGCCGTTGAAGAGATCGACGGTGACGCCGGCTTCGCGGAGAGTCGTGAGAATGCTGGGCACGGAATAGCGCACACCGACGGCATCGATCAGCACGCGCACAGTGATACCGCGCCGCACCGCGCCGGCCAGCGATTCGACGAAACGCTGCCCGATCTCGTCATTGTCGAAGATGTAGGTCTCGAGCAGGACGCTGCGCTGTGCGCCGTCGATCGCCCCACACATGGCTGCGTAAGCGTCGTCACCTGTCTGCAGGATGGTAATTGCGTTTCCCGAAAGCAGGCCGCGCCGCGCCACCCGGTCGCCCAGTGTCTTCAGGCCGGCAAACCGTTGGCCGAATTCGGCTGAGATAAGCGCTTCCAGCGCTATGTCGCGGTCTTGCTTGGCCATCTCGGCTTCGCCGGCCACGGGTCGCATGGCGCTGATCGTCGCGCGGCGGATGCGGTTAATGCCGGCGATGGCGTAGATGATGGCGCCCAGGAACGGCGACAAAAGCATCACACCCACCCAGCCAGTGGCGGCGCGGACGTCTTCCTTCGTCATGATGGCATGGACTATGCCGATGGCGGCCATCAGCATCGGAATGATCACGAGGATCAGAGGCCAGTAGGTCACAAAGGTCTGCCACATCGGCAAGACTATCGATTGAGCGGCCGCAGAAGGCAATGCAAGGGACTAACCAGGATTGAGGGCTCGCGCCTCAGTCCTTCGCCCGCTCCACATAGGAGCCGTCGGCCGTCATCACCACGACGCGGGTGCCGGGGGCGATGTGCGGGGGAACTGCCGTACGCACGCCGTTGGATAGCACGGCCGGTTTGTAGGACGACGATGCCGTCTGTCCCTTGGTCGTCGGCTCGGTCTCGACCACCTCGAACGTGGCGCGCTGCGGCAGCACCAGGGCAATCGCTATGCCGTTGAACTGCGAAATCTGCACCGCCATGCCTTCGAGCAGGTAAGGCGCCATATCGCCAACCACGCTTTCCGACACTGCGACCTGGTCGTAGCTCTCCGGGTTCATGAAGTGATAGCCTTCGCCGTCGGCGTAGAGGAAGGTGTGCTCGCGGTCCTCGACATAGGCGCGCTCGACCTGTTCGGTGGTGCGGTAGCGCTCCGAAACCTTCACCCCGTCGGAGATGCGGCGCATGTCGAGCTGGGTGACCGGCGTGCCCTTGCCAGGGTGGATGTTTTCGGCAAAGAGGATCACGTAAAGCTTGCCGTCCTTGTCGACGACGTTGCCTTTACGCAGGGAACTGGCGATGACCTTCACCACGGTTTTCAATCCTAGACTTCGTTGGCCTGAAACGATTGTTCGGCGCAAATCGGCTGCGAGAGCCGTCGCCGTAGCGCATCTTGGCGCGAACCGCCAGCCCTGTCGGCAATTCCGTTGCCTGGCAAAGCCATGACCGAGGCTTCGCCCTGGTGGACGCCGGACGTTCACGCCGACCGCCGGCCGCGGTTGATGGCGCGCAACGCCGTCGCAGCCGCCATGCGCGACTGGTTTGCCCGCCGCGATTTCATCGAGGTCGAGACGGCCGCCCTGCAAATATCGCCTGGCAACGAGGCGCATCTGTCGGCCTTCGCCACCGAGGCGATCGACGCCGATGGCGCGCGCCGGCCGCTTTATCTCCACACCTCGCCGGAATTCGCCTGCAAGAAGCTGCTTGCCGCCGGTGAGAAGCGCATCTTCAGCCTGGGTGTCGTCTGGCGCAACCGCGAGCGCGGCCCATTGCACCATCCGGAATTCACCATGCTCGAATGGTACCGGGTCGGCGAGACCTATGACAGTCTGATGGAAGACTGCGCCGAACTGCTCAGGCTGGCGGCGGAGCGGGCCGGCGCGAAAATCTTTCGCTTTCGCGGCCGCGAGGCCGATCCGTTTGCCGACCCGGAACGGCTCAGCGTCGCGGAGGCTTTTACGCGCTACGCCGGCATCGATCTTCTCGCCACGGTGGCAACGGATGGCAGCACCGACCGCGATGCGCTCCATGAGGCTCTGGTCAAGGCCGGCATGCGCACGGCCGACGACGACAATTGGGCCGATCTGTTCAGCCGCGTGATGGTCGAAAAGGTCGAGCCGGTACTGGGGCAGGAGCGGGCGACCATTCTCTATGGCTATCCGATCTCCGAAGCGGCCCTTGCTCGACCGGGCGCCGATGACCCGCGCGTTGCCGAGCGCTTCGAGCTCTATTGCTGCGGCGTCGAACTCGCCAACGCTTTCGGCGAACTGACCGACGCGGCCGAGCAGCGCCGGCGCTTCGCCGCCGAAATGGACGAGAAAGAGCGCGTCTATGGCGAGCGCTATCCGCTGGACGAGGATTTTCTCGCCGCCCTCGCCATCATGCCGCAAGCCAGTGGCTCGGCGCTTGGCTTCGACCGGCTGGTGATGCTGGCGACGGGGGCGACCAGGATCGACGATGTGATCTGGACGCCGGTCGCCGCTCTTTGACAGAAATCGGCCTTGGTTAAATCTCACAAACCGGTCAAGCCGCGCGTCTGTGGCGGTCGCCGCGGATGGCTTTCGCGCTCCGATCGGGCGCTATGCCGCAGCGGCGCAATTGCCGGTGCGCCATTGCACAAGCCGCAGCGGAACAATAGATGGTGCAGCAGTCGCGACCGCCCGGCGCGGCTTGAAGCCAGGACCATGCGCATGACCGATACATCAGAGGCAGCGAAACTGACCGACCGCGTCACGGCTCTGGTCGAGGCTGCCAGGCGGGCCGGCGCCGACGCCGCCGATGCGGTTGCCGTGCGCGGCCGCTCGACCGGCGTGTCGGTGCGGCTGGGCAAGGTCGAGAACACCGAATCCTCCGAAGGCGACGATGTCTCGCTGCGCGTCTTCGTCGGCAACCGGGTGGCGAGCGTATCGGCGACGGCGGCATCGGACCCCAAGGCACTGGCCGAGCGTGCCGTGGCGATGGCGAAAGTTTCGCCCGAAGATCCCTATCAGGGTCTCGCCGATCCGGCTTTGCTCGCCGGCAAGGTGCGCGACCTCGATCTGTTCGACGCCACCGAGGTCTCGGCCGATCAGCTGAAGGAGGCGGCCCTGGCTGCCGAAGAAGCCGCCCTTGCCGTCAAAGGCGTCACCAATTCGGCCGGCAGCGGCGCCAGCGCCGGGTTGGGCGGGCTGGTGCTGGCGACGTCGAACGGCTTCGTCGGCCACTATGTCGCCTCGCGTTTTTCGCGCTCGGCCAGCGTGATTGCCGGCGAGGGCACTGGCATGGAGCGCGATTACGAATATTCCTCGCACCAGCATTTTTCGGATCTTGATGCACCGGAACTGATCGGCCGCAAGGCTGGCGAGCGCGCCGTGCGCCGGCTCGGCGCCCGCAAGGCCGCGACCGGTCCGGTCAACGTGGTGTTCGATCCGCGCGTCGCGCGCGGTATTGCCGGCCATCTCGCCGGCGCCATCAACGGCGCCTCGGTGGCGCGCAAGACCAGTTTTTTGCGCGAGATGATGGGCAAGCAGGTTGCCTCGGCGGATATCACCGTCACCGACGAGCCGCTCCGGCGTCGCGGTCAGGCCTCGCGTCCCTTCGATGGCGAGGGTGTCGAAGGCGAAAAGCTGCTGATGGTCGAAAAAGGCATGCTGAAGCACTGGTTCCTGTCGACCTCGGCGGCGCGAGAACTGGGCGTTGTCACCAACGGACGCGGTGCGCGCAGCGGCTCGTCGGTGTCGCCGTCATCGACCAATCTCGCCATCGAGCCGGGCGACAGGACGCCGGAAGATCTGATCAAGTCGCTGAAATCAGGCTTTTACGTCACCGAAGTGTTTGGCCAGGGCGTCGACATGGTGACCGGCGAATACAGCCGCGGCGCGTCCGGCTTCTGGATCGACAATGGCGAGCTTGCCTATCCGGTGGCTGAGGTGACCATCGCCTCCAATCTGAAGACGATGTTCCTCAACATGGTGCCGGCGAGCGACCTCGACCGCAATTTCGGCACCGCCGCACCGACGCTGCTGATCGAAGGCATGACCCTTGCCGGCGCGTGACCCGGTCATATCGGCAGCAGAAGACCTCGAGCTTTTGCGCGATGCCGCCCGCGAGGCGGGTGCGATCGCCATGCGCTATTTCGGCAAGAACCCGCAAGTGTGGATGAAGGGCGGCACCTCGCCGGTCAGCGAAGCCGACCATGCGGCCGACGCCTATCTGCGCGAGACCCTGCTTGCAGCGCGGCCGGATTATGGCTGGCTGTCGGAGGAAACCACCGACGATCCGGCGCGGCTTCTCGCGCGCCGCACCTTTGTCGTCGATCCCATCGACGGCACCCGCGGCTTCCTCGAAGGTCTGCGCTCCTGGTGCGTCAGCGTCGCCGTGGTCGAGGATGGCCGCACGCTCACCGGCGTGCTCGAATGCCCGGCCAAGGACGAAACCTATTGGGCGCTTCCCGGACAGGGCGCATTCCTTAATGGCAGGTCCATTGCCGTGCGTCGCTTGGGCGAGACGGTCGAAATCGGCGGGCTGAAGCAGCTGATCGACCGGATGCCGGCCGAATGGCTGCGCCGGGTGCAGCGCGCTGCCCATATTCCATCGCTCGCCTACCGGCTGGCGATGGTCGCCAACGGCACGCTCGACGCCACCTTCGTCAAGCCCAACGCGCATGATTGGGATATTGCCGCCGCCGATCTCATCCTGCGCGAAGCCGGCGGTGCCGTGCTCGACGGGCATGGCCGCGCGCCGGTTTATGCCGGCGAGATCATCCGCCACGGGGCGCTGGTCGCCGGCAGCGGCGAGTTGCTGACCGTGCTTGCCGGCGTCATTGCCGGTACGGAAGCGTGATCGAAGGTTCCAAAGTCGACAGCTTTGGTCTAGACCTGTCACAAACTCACAATATGTGAAGGACCGAAATGGCCGCGGAAGACGGAAAGAAACAGCTTTTGCACCTGGTGTTTGGCGGCGAGCTGAAGAAGCTGGGTGGCACCGAGTTCCGCGATCTCGACGCGCTCGACATTGTCGGCGTCTATCCGGACTACCAGACCGCGCACACCGCGTGGAAAGCCAAGGCACAAGCCAGCGTGGACAATGCCCATATGCGCTATTTCGTCGTTCATCTGCACCGGCTGCTCGACCCCGAAAGCAAGGCCGTCGGTTGACTTCGATGGATCATGATCTGGCGAAAGGGCCAGCCGATGAAGCCGCGCCCACGGGTAGGGGCCGCAGTCGTACGACCAAGGCGTTCTGGCGCAAAATTCGCGAACCGCTTGCACAGTCACGATTCGTCAAAAACGCCATTGCCAGTCTACTCGCCCAGTACGTGCGGCTGGTTCGCATAACCAGCCCGCTGGTCACCGGATCGGCACGCTTTTCGGCCGGTGGCTATTCGGAGTTCGAACCCGGTATCATCGCGCTTTGGCACGGCCAGCACCTGCTGACGCCGGCCTATTATCCCAAGCGTAAGCCGCTGGTCGCCATGGTGTCGCGCAGCGCCGATGCAGAACTCAATGCGCTGATGCTGGAGAAATTCGGCATCGAAGCCGTGCGCGGTTCGGGCGGGCGTGAAAGCACGAAGCATCTCGACAAGGGCGGCGCCAAGGCGCTCATCGCCCTGAAAAAGTCGCTCGTCGCCGGCAAGAACGTTGCCATGATCGCAGACATTCCCCACGGTACGCCGCGCGACGCAGGGCTTGGTATCGTTCTTCTGGCACGCCTCTCGGGTCGGCCGCTCCTGCCGGTCGCTATCGCCACCAGCCGCCGCAAGGTGCTGGAAAAGAGCTGGGACAAAACCACCATCAACCTGCCATTCGGCCGTTCTGCTGTTACTATCGGCACGCCGATCTTCGTGGCGGCGGATGCCGATGAGTCTGAAATGGAGCGCAAGCGCCAGGAAATCACGACTGCGCTCAATGCCGCAACCGCTGAGGCCTATCGCCTCGTGGACGGCATGCATGAGTGAGCGCTGGGCGCGCGCCTTCCTGACGGCGTACCGCTTCGCCGGTGCGGCCGCCTATCCGCTGATCGGGCCTTACGTCGCCTGGCGCACGTCGCAGGGCAAGGAAGATCGTAGTCGCAGTCGCGAGCGCTACGGCGTCGCCGGGCGGCCGCGTCCTGATGGCCCGGTGATCTGGATCCATGCCGCAAGCGTCGGCGAGACCATTGCCGTGGTGCCCCTGGTGCAAAGCATCCTCGACTACGGCGTCAACATCGTGCTGACGACGGGCACGGTGACCTCGGCGCAGGTCGCCGACGAGCGGCTCGGCGACCGCATCATCCACCAATACGTCCCGCTCGACCTCAAGCCGGCGGTCAGCCGCTTCCTCGACCACTGGCGGCCGGACCTGGCGATAATCGCCGAATCCGAGATCTGGCCGATGACCATCCTCGAACTCGGCGCACGTCGCGTGCCGCAGGTGCTGGTCAATGGCCGGCTGTCCGACCGTTCGTTCAAATCCTGGAAGAAGCGCGCCAACATCGCCGAGGCGCTGTTCGAGAACCTCGCCCATGTCGTTGCCCAGTCTGATGTTGACGGCGAACGGTTTCGCGCGCTTGGCGCCCGGCCGGTCACCGTGTCCGGCAACCTCAAGGTCGACACCTTGCCGCCGCCGGTCGACGAAAGGACTCTGGCGACGCTGAAGCGCCAGACCGCCGGCCGCCCGACCTGGGCGGCGATCTCGACCCATGACGGCGAAGAGGTGGTCGCCGCCGAGGTCCATGCCATGCTCTACAAGCGCCACCATGGCCTGCTGACGATCGTCGTTCCGCGCCATCCCGACCGCGCCGAAGCCCTTGCCGCGCAGATTTCCGGCATGGGCCTGAAGCTGGCGCGGCGCAGCAAGGGCGACCGGATCACCGCCGACACCGATATCCTGCTCGGCGATACGATCGGCGAGATGGGGCTTTACCTCCGGCTGACGGAAATCGCCTTTGTCGGCCGCTCGCTGACTTCGGAAGGTGGCCAGAACCCGCTGGAGCCGGCCATGCTCGACACCGCGGTGCTTGCCGGCCGCAACGTCCAGAATTTCCGCGAGGCCTATCAGCGTCTGCTCGACAGCGGCGGCGCCAAGCTGGTTCGCGACCGCGACATGCTGGCCGGCGCCGTCAATTTCCTGCTGAGCAATGAAGTCGCCCGCCATGAGATGATGGCGGCCGGTGCCGCCACCGTCGACCAGATGCGCGGTGCGCTGGCGCACACGCTGAAGTCGCTCGAGCCTTATATCCAGCCGCTGATCGTCAAGTCGCGCCTGAAGGGCGCCGACGGGCGCTAGGGTGGCGTCCGAAGCGCCACCTTTCTGGTGGGAAGCGCCGGACTGGCGGGTCTTCGCGCTGTCGCCGCTGTCAGCGCTCTACGGCATGGTCGCCGGCCGCCGCATGCGCCGCGCGCCGCGCGAAAAGATCGACGCACCCGTGCTTTGCATCGGCAATTTCACCGTCGGCGGCAGCGGCAAGACGCCGGTCGCCATCGCTCTGGCAAAGCAGGCCAGGCGCATGCAGCTCAATCCCGGCTTCCTGTCGCGTGGCCATGGCGGCTCGTTCGCGCAACCGCATGTCGTTGATGTCGGCCACGACGCCGCCAAGCATGTCGGCGACGAACCTCTGCTTCTGGCCGAGCATGCGCCGGTTGCGGTCAGCCCCAACCGCGCCGCCGGCGCCAAACTGCTCATGGAAGCCCATGGCTGCGATTTCCTGATCATGGATGACGGGTTTCAGAGCGCGCGCATCCATATCGATTATGCGCTGGTCGTCGTCGACGCCCGCTATGGCATCGGCAATGGCCGCGTCATTCCGGGTGGGCCGCTGCGCGCCAACATCGTCGATCAGCTGGTCTTCACCGACGGGCTGCTGAAGATGGGCGAGGGCACCGCCGCCGATCAGGTCGTGCGCCAGGCGGCGCGCGCCGGCCGGCCGATTTTCGAGGCGCATGCCGAGCCCGGAGCCAAGCAACGCTTCGCCGGCCGGCGTTTCCTCGCCTTTGCCGGCATCGGTCATCCCGAAAAATTCTTCGACACGCTACGCGGCACAGGCGCGGAGGTAGCGCTGAGCCGGTCGTTTCCGGACCATCATTTCTATGCCCCTGACGAGCTCACTGAGTTGGCGGCGACCGCGCGCCGCGAGGGACTGGGCCTCGTCACCACCGCCAAGGACGCCGCCCGGCTGCGCCATGGTGCCTCGGCCGAATTCCTTGGCCAACTCGACGTGCTGGAGATCGACGCCATGTTCGAGCTCGACAACGTGCCCGAACGCATCATCGACGAGACGCTGGACGCGTGGCGCCAGCGCAAGCTGCGGGGCTGAGTTCGGTCCGGTCCGGCAGGGGGCTGGCGTCAGCGCCGGCTGCGCATCTCCGGATGCGTTTCGATCTCGCGGCGCAGCGAGGCGGCGGCGCTGACATAGGGCTCCTGCCTGGCGACGCTCCAATATTTGAGCTCGTCCAGCGGAATGCTCTCGCCGGTCACCGCGCAGCGCACGAATGCGCCGGGGCTGGTGACCTGGAAGTCGCCGTCGAGATAGCGGATCCGGGCTTCCTTGCCGCCAGGGCCTTCGAAGCGGTTCATCATGGGGTGGTGCCTGACTTCATGCTGATTTCATCGCCATAAATTGCCGCCAAGGTCAAGCTTGACGCAATGCTGAGGCTCTATTGTCGCGCCGCAAACCCGTTCTCATGGACCGGCATGGACATTTCATCCGCCCGCCTGACCACACTGCTGCGCGAAGCCATGATATTGGCGGCGGCCGCGTCGGCGAAGGCCGATCCGGCGAAAGCAGCGCTTATCAAGGCGCTGGCGCAGCCGCCGGCTCCGTCCGGCGCGCCTTTGCCGCCGGCAGCGGTGCCAGCGCTGCAGGCGCTATTGTCCACCGCCTCCGCCAAGGCGCAGCAGACAGGATCGGCTGAAATCCTGCAAGCCTATCTGGCAGTTGCCGAACCGGGCGCCGAGGCGCCAGATGGTGCCCCGACAAGGGCCGCGGCGCCTGCACCGGCAAACGACGACGCACAGCGCGGTCTTCCTCTGCCGCCGGCAAGGGCTGACGATGGCGCTGCCGCAAAATCACCAAGCTTGCCATGGCTTGCCTTTCTCGTCCCTGAACCTTCGCCGCAACGCCGCGCCTCCGGCATCGACACGGCAACAAGACGAGGGCAGGCGACGTCTCGGCCGCATGACGCGGCCGAGCCCGTAGACCGACAACAAATCCGTGTCGGCCTGATGGCGCTGGCAGCCGGGTTTTTGGCCGTCGCGATTATTGGACTCACCCTAATGGTGCTGCGCTGAGCACAGAACCGTAGATTTTAACGTTCGGCTTCGAGGAACGCTTCCATCTTGTCCATAGCCAGCCCCGCCTCGACGGCGATGCGGCGCGAAAGTTCGGCGGCAGCCGTGCGCGGCCGCCCCAGAGGCCGGTCGAGCCAGTATGACACCGGGTTCAGCGCCGTGCGTTCATCGACAGCGACGATGCGGCCCGTATCAAGCTGTTGCCCGGTCAATGGCGGCCGCGCCAGTGCGATGCCGAGCCCATAAGCGGCGGCATCGAGCACCAGATTGTAGTCCTCGAAGCGGCGGTCTTGCGGGCGCGGGCGGTAGTCCATGCCTTGAGCGGCAAACCAGGCGCGCCAGCCCGATGCGTCGGAATCGTTGATCAGCGGAAATTTGAGCAGCCGAGCAGGGTCGCCGCGGCCGATCTCGCGGGCAAGGCCAGGTGCGGCGACAGGGAAGACATGTTCCTCGAACAGCTTCACCGAGATGCGGCCTGGAATGCCGCCGCGCCCGCAGCGGATCGACAGGTCGATGCCCTCGTCGGCAAGGTCGGCCTGGCGGATGTCAACATCGAGCACGATGCGCAGCTTGCTGGGATTGTTCTCAAGCGCCGCCATCCGCGGCATCAGCCATAGCCCGCTGACCGAGGGGATCGACGTCAGCCGCACCACGGCGGTGCCGCGCGGCTCGACCCAGCGGTCGGAATGGGTGGAGATCAGCGCAAAAGCTTCCGCCGTGCGCAGATGCAGGCGGTTGCCCTCGATGGTCAGCGAGACGCCGCGTGCGCCGCGGTCGAACACTTTCAGGCCTAGCCAGTCCTCCAGCTTGGCGATCTGCCTGCTGACGGCACCGTGGGTGATGTTGAGCTTTTCGGCCGCGGCCGAAAAGCTTCCGGTGCGCGCCGCCGCATCGAAGGCGCGCAGTGTCTCGAGCGGCACCATTGTGTCTGAGCTGTGATCCATAGTCACAGGTGATCCTCGATTTGGTCGTTTGTCAACGGCGCCGAAAAGGCGCTTTCTGGCTTTCGAGACCCAAGAACACGAGGGACAGTGAGATGAGCGCAACGACCAGCACGTCGAATCCGACACAGCGGATGGACACCACGGCGGCCATTGCCGTGGCGTTGACGGTGGTCGGCTGGGCCTCGGCCTTTCCCGCGATCCGTGCCGGCCTCGCCGCCTTCGGGCCGCTGGAACTCGGTGCGCTGCGCTTTGCCATCGCCGCGGTACCGGCGGCGATCTTCCTTGCCGTCAAGCGCCCGGCGCTGCCGCGGCTCGACGAAATGTGGCGCCTCGCCTTTGGCGGCGCGATTTTCGTCGCGCTCTACACGGTCATGCTCAACTACGGCGAACTGACAGTTTCGGCAGGTGCGGCCGGCTTCATCATCAATGTCAGCCCGATCTTCACCGCCATCATGGCAATGGCCTTGCTCGGCGAACGCTTCTCAGGCTGGGCCTGGTTCGGCACGGCGATTTCTTTCGCCGGTATCGGCATCATTGCGGTCGCCGACGGCAATGGCCTGCACTTCAACGCCGGCGCGCTCTTGGTTCTCGGCTCCGCGCTATGCTCGGCTGTCAACACGATCGTCCAGAAGCCGCTCTTTGCCCGCCATCACCCGCTGACCATCTCGGCCTCGAACATGATCCTTGGCGCACTTTGTCTGGCACCCTTTCTGCCAAGTGGCTTTGCGCAGGCGGCGGTAGCCAACACAGCCGGGATCGGTGCCGTGATCTTTCTCGGCATCGTGCCCAGCCTGATCGCCTATGCCGCCTGGGCAACCGCTCTTTCGCGTCTCCCGGCGGCGCGCGCTTCGAACTTCCTCTATCTGGTCTCGCCCATGTCGGCCCTGATCGGCTTCTTCTGGCTGGGCGAAGTGCCGACGCTGCTCGGCATAATCGGCGGCGCGCTGGCGCTCGGCGGTGTCATCGTGGTCAATTTGAAGCGTTAGATCAAAGCGTTGGTCGCCTTTCCCGAATTAAAGTGAGAGCCGTACCGGAATTTCTCAGCTCACGAGATATCCGACTGTCGTTGCGGTGCAGACATGACACCACCGGTTGGCTATGGTGAGTTGAATTCACGGGGGGGCGGGGATGGTCAGGCAGTTCGTATCAGCGGTTTTCTGCTTGTTGCTGCTCAGCGGCAAAGCCACTGCGGGTTGGTATCACGTGGAAAACTACGAAGGGTCCATCGGTCCCGATCCCGTCCATCTCTCGTTGCAGACCTACAGTTTCGGCAGCGGCCTCACTCTCCAGGGCAGCTACTTCTATGACGCGAAGCAAAGTCCGATCGCGCTCTACGGAAAAGCCAGTGGCGCCAGCCTTGCGCTTTGCGCGATTGCCGATGACGAGGAGTTTGAGCGCGTCATCGTCATGGGCAAAAAAACAGGCCTTGATACCGCTGGATGCCCGTTTTCCCTGGAGCTTGGTGACGGTGTCTTGACGGGAAGCTGGAGCAAGGGCGTCGATAAATTGCCCGTCAGTCTCAGGAAGGTCGCGGGCCTTGACGATACCGGGGAGGGGAAGGTCGAAGGAACCGTCGAGATTCCCTTCTGGGCGCAGACGGCCACCGACCGGTTTGCCGGGATCTATACCAAGACCGACAACGGAATCTGCGTGACGAAGATGCAGATCATCAACAAGAGGCGGAAGAAGGTCGTGCAGACCATCAAATTCGGCGGCGACCTCTGCAATGCGGGCATGCTGATGACCCCCATCTACTGGAATGTGCAGAAGCAGACAGAACGGGGCAAGGACATCATATCGGTGAATTTCTACGACGGCCGCGCCGGCTATGAGGAGGAGTATGTCTTTGACCGCAAGACCAAGAAGTATCGCCTGAAGAAGTGAGACGACGCCTGCCCACGCAGTAGCCCACAGGCGTCGTTGTCGTCAGCGAAGGCGTATCGCGATAGACGCGGAAATCGAATCGCCTGCAGTCAGATTGCACTTGCGCCGGACGTCGTCCTTCAAGGGCAAAAGATAGCTGCCGTCCTTGGGAAACAGCGATGTGCCGAACGTGACGCCATTGATGGTGGCCTCGACAGGTATCACCCCCCAGCCATAAGTCGCGAACTTCGCCACCTTCTTGATCTCTTCGCCATGATGGTCGGGGATTGGCGCGAAGAAGTATGGCGACGGACCCCGCCAGTAGATCACTTCGGCTTCGAACTGGAACTGGACCGTCGAGTTGCCGCTCACAGGCTTACCGCCGCCCGAATAGCCGCTCGATGTCGGCGAGCTTGAGTTCGATGTAGGTCGGGCGGCCATGGTTGCAGGTGCCGGATCCCGGCGTCGCCTCCATCTGGCGCAGCAGTGCGTTCATCTCTTCGGGTTTGAGCAGGCGGCCGGAGCGGACCGAGCCGTGGCAGGCCATGGTCGCCGCGATCTTGTCCAGCCGCTCTTTGAGTGTCTCGACCGTGTCGTTGTCGGCGATCTCGTCGGCAAGGTCGCGCACCAGTTGCTGGACATTGGTTTCGCCCAGCATCGACGGCGTCTCGCGCACTGCCACCGCGCCGGGGCCGAAGCGCTCGACGCCGAGGCCGAAACGGGCCAGGGTCTCGGAATGCATGGCCAGCCGTTCGGCGTCTTCCTCCGGCAGGTCGACGATCTCCGGCAACAGCAGCATCTGCGACGGCACCGCACGCGAATGCAGCGCATTCTTCAGCGCCTCGTAGACCAGCCGTTCATGCGCCGCGTGCTGGTCGACGATGACAAGCGAATCCCTGGTTTGCGCGACGATGTAGTTCTCATGCACCTGTGCGCGGGCAGCACCAAGCGCCGTGCCGAGCAGCGTCTCGGCCGCCTCGGCTGTGCCGGCCCGCGCGTCGGCGCTGGCAAGCGGGCCAGAATCGAACGCCGCCTGGTCGTTCTCTCCGAAGCCGGCGCCATCAAAGCCCATGTCCAGCGGCCGCTGCGGCGAACGGTCGAAACCGGCAAAGCCGGACGCGTGGTACGCCGCGTCATAGCTGCGATGGCCGTTGGCCGGACCGGCATGGGCGTAGGACGCAGCACCCGGCCGGAACGCTGCCATCATCCCGACAGCGCCGCTGGTGGCTGCGCGAATGCCGGCATTGGCCAGCGCCTCGCGGATGGCGCCGACGATCAGCCCGCGCACCAAGCCTGGGTCGCGGAAGCGCACATCGGCCTTGGCCGGGTGAACGTTGACGTCGACGGTCGCCGGATCGAGCGTCAGGAACAGGACGGTCACAGCATGGCGGTCGCGCGGCAGCACATCGGCAAAGGCGCCGCGGATCGCGCCGGCAATCAGCTTGTCGCGCACAGGCCGGCCGTTGACATAGGCATATTGCTGCAGCGCATTGGCGCGGGTGAAGGACGGGATCGAGACATGGCCGGTCAGATGCACGCCGTCACGGCTGGCATCGATGGCAATGGAATTGTCTGGGAACTCGGCGCCCATCACCTGGGCAACACGGCGCAGTCTGCCTTCCGCGCTGTCGTCGGTGGCTGGCAATTCCAGCGTCGCGCGGTCGGAGCCGGCAAGCGTGAAGCGCACGGCCGGGAAGGCGATGGCAATGCGCTTGACCACGTCGCTGGTGGCCGAGCTTTCCGCCCGCTCGCCCTTCATGAATTTGAGCCGGGCGGGCGTGGCGAAGAACAGGTCGCGCACCTCGACCGTGGTGCCTCGGTTGGCCGCTGCCGGTTTGACCGCAGAAACTCGGCCGCCTTCGATGCCGATCTCGGCGGCAGCGTCGCCGGTGGCCGTGCGCGAGCGGATCGACAGCCGCGCCACCGAGCCGATCGACGGCAGCGCCTCGCCGCGAAAACCGAGCGAGCGGATGTCGTGGATGTTGTCGGCGAGCTTGGAGGTGCAATGGCGCGCGATCGCCAGCGCCAGCTCCTGCTGCGGAATGCCGAAGCCGTCATCGGTGACGCGGATCAGGTTCAATCCACCACCGGCGGTAACGATCTCGACGCGGGAGGCGCCGGCATCAAGCGCATTCTCGACCAGTTCCTTCACCACGCTCGCCGGACGCTCGATGACTTCGCCGGCGGCGATCTGGTTGATCATCGTTTCGGAAAGCTGGCGAATGGGCATGGCGGCACTATAGGCGGATTCGAGGGCGTAGGGGGAGGGGCAGAATTGCGCTGGCAGTGGATCAGTGAGGCGAAATTACGCCTGCGCCGCCAGCCAATCCCTGACTTTGCGCGCATTCTCGCTCAGCTCGCGGTTCTTCGGCCAGATCACGTAAAACACGTTGCCGGTCTTGAGCACATGATCCGTCACCGGCACCAGCAGACCCGATGCCACCAGCCGTTCGACCAGATGCCGCCAGCCGAGCGCAATGCCTTGTCCTTCCATGACCGCCTGGATCACCAGCGCATAGTCGTTGATGCGCAGGCCGCGACCAGCATCGCTAAGGCTCGCGCCGGCCGATTGAAACCATTCGTCCCAGTTGGCGGCCTCGCGATAGGGCTCTTCTAGATGGATGAGCCGGTGCGTGGCCAGTTCGGCAACGGTCCCCGGCAGGCCGAACTTTGCGAGATAGCTGGGGCCAGCGACCGGGAAGATCTCCTCGGCGGCCAAAGGCAGCGAATGATAGTCCGCCCATTGCTTGGGCAGGCCGCCGCGCACGCCAAGCGGAATGCCTTCGGCGATAATGTCGAGGTCGCGGTCGGCTGTCTGGATGCGCAGGTCGATACCGGGCAGTTCGTCGCGGAACTGCTGCAGGCGGGGCATCATCCAGAACGAGCCGAAAGCCGTCGACGCTGCAACCGTCACATGGCCGCCGGTCACCTGCAGGCGAAGGTCCTCCGCCGATTTGCGGATGTGTGACAGGCCGAGCGAGACATCGGCATGGAAACGCTCGCCGGCCTCGGTCAAAATCACCTGGCGATGGCGGCGCTGGAACAGCTGCGCGCCGAGCTGTTCTTCCAGCCCGCGCACCGCGTAGGAGACGGCGGCCTGCGTCATGCCGAGCTCTCGGCCCGCCGCGGTGAAGCTCGACAGCCTGCCCGCCGCCTCGAAGACGATCAGGCTGCCGGCCGAGGGCAGGAGATGGCGCAGGCTTCGCATAAGCTGAGCTTATACAAGAGATCAGGATTTTCCAGCGTCACATCCATATTTCGTCTCGCTAACTTGGCTGGGTAGACCGCAAGGGAGGCACCATGAACGCACCGGCCGCTGAACTCACCGAGCAGACTCATCGCCGTGGCGGCGGTCGCCTCGGACGCAAGGCGCTGCGGAGCGCACCCGTCACCTCGTTCCCGACCCTGGTGCGCCAGATACCTGCCTATCAGATGGTCCCCGACGAGGCGGTGGAGCTTATCCACCAGGAGTCGCTCGCCATCCTCGAAGAGGTCGGATGCGAATTCCGCGACGATGAGGCCATCGCCATGTGGAAGGCGGCGGGTGCCGATGTCTCGGAAACGCGGGTCCGCATTGATCGCGCTCTCCTGATGGATCTGGTCTCGAAGGTTCCTTCCGAGTTCACCCTCAATGCGCGCAATCCCGAGCGCACCGTGCGCGTCGGCGGCAAGAACTCGGTCTTCGTGCCGATGTATGGTGCGCCCTATGTGCGCGACCTCGACAACAACCGGCGCTACGGCACGCTTGCCGATCTGAACAATTTCCACAAGCTCGCCTACATGGCGCCGGCGCTGCATTCGTCGAGCTCGATCATCTGCGAGCCGATGGAGATTGCGGTGCCGAAGCGGCATTTGCACATCATCCATTCGGCGCTGAAGCATTCCGACAAGCCGTTCATGGGCATTGTTACCTCGAAGGAGCGCGCCGAGGACACGATGGCGATGGCCGGTATTGTCTTCGGCGAAGAGTACGTCCGCGAAAACCCGGTGCTGGTGTCGATCACCAACTGCAATTCGCCGCTGGTGTGGGACGCTACCATGCTGGACGCGATGAAGGTCTATGCGCGCCACAACCAGCCTTTGATCCTGGCGCCTTTCGCGCTGTGCGGCGCCTCGACGTCGGCCTCTGCAGTCGGTGCGGTGGCGCAGGTCAATGCGGAAGCGCTGGCCGGCGTCGCCTTCACCCAACTCATCCGCCCGGGTTCGCCGCAGATCTACGGCCAGTTCATGGTGACCGTCGACATGAAGACCGGCGCGCCGATGGGCGGCACGCCGGAAGCGGCGCAGATGATGTACCTGATGGGCGCGCTGGCGCGGAAATACAAACTGCCCTGGCGCACCTCGGGCTTCCATGTCGGCTCGAAACTCAACGACGCCCAGGCCGGCTATGAATCCAACATGCTGATGCATGCCGCCATCCTCGCCGGCGCCAACTACATCTGGCACTCGGCAGGCTGGCTCGAGGCGGGGCTCACTTGCGGCTATTCGAAATTCGCCACCGACTGCGAGCAGCTCGTCGGCTGGTACAAATATGCCGGCGGCCTGCCGTTCGACGACTTCAAGGAGGCAATGGCGGCGATCCGCGAGGTTGGGCCGCAGGGCCATTTCCTCGGCACCAAGCACACGCTCGAGCATTTCGAGTCCGCCTTCTTCATGCCCTCGATCATGGACTTCAACTCCTACGAACAGTGGAAGGCCGAAGGCGCCAAGGACCACGACACACGCGGCCGCGAGAAAGCCCGCAACATGCTTGCCGATTATGAGGAGCCGAAGCTCGACGAGGGCGTCGCCGAAGGGCTCAAGGATTTTATCGCGCAGCGCGAGGAGAGGCTGCCCGACAGCGTCAGCTGACAAGAACAACAGCGTGAATTGATAACGGGCAAAGACCCGACGGGAACCGCAAGGGAGGAAGACATGACACTTTTCAGAAGCAACGGCGATCGCGTGCCTGATACCATCGAGGCGATGGCGCAGGAAACGCGTGCGGGCCGCATGGACCGGCGCGAATTTCTTGCATTGGCAAGTGCGCTCGGCGCCTCGACGGCGCTGGCCTACGGCATGATCGGGCTCGCCGCCCCGGGACGGGCTTTTGCCGAGGAGCCGAAGAAGGGCGGCACCCTGCACATATCGATGTCGGTCAAGGCGCAGAAAGACCCGCGCACCTATGACTGGGTGGAACTCGCCAATATTTCGCGCACCTGGCTGGAGCCGCTGGTCCGCTACACCAGGGAATTCACCTTCGAGCCGGTGCTGCTCGAAAGCTGGGACGTCAATGACGACGCCACCGAATACACGCTGCATGTGCGCAAGGGCATCACCTGGAACAATGGCGACGCCTTCAACGCCGATGACGTGGTCTTCAATGTGACGCGCTGGTGCGAAAAGGGCGTCGCCGGCAATTCCATGGCCGCCCGCGTCGGTGCGCTGATTGACGCCAAGACCGGCAAGGCGAGGGACGGCGCAATCACCAAGGTCGACGACTTCTCGGTCAAACTGACGCTTGCCGAACCCGACATTTCGCTGATCCCGAACTTCACCGACTATCCCGCGCTGGTCGTCCACCGCAATTTCGATGCCGACGGCGCCGACCCGGTCAAGAAGCCGATCGGTACAGGGCCGTTCGAACTGGTCTCCTACGATGTCGGCCAGAAGGCGGTGGTGAAGCGCCGCGAGAACGGCAAATGGTGGGGCGGCGAAGCGCCGCTCGATAGCGTCGAATTCATCGACTACGGCACCGACTTCAACGCTTCGGTGAACGCATTCGAATCCGGCGAGATCGACCTCAACTTCGAATCGCCGGCCGACTTCATCGATATCCTCGACAAGATGGGGCTGGAGAAATCGGAAGTCGCGACTGCGACCACGCTGGTTGCCCGCACCAACGTCACGCACAAGCCCTATGACGACCAGCGTGTGCGCAACGCGCTGCAGATGGCGGTCGACAACCAGGCGGTGCTGGAACTCGGCTATGCCGGGCGCGGCACCGTCGGTGAGAATCACCATGTCAGCCCGATCCATCCGGAGTATTTTGCGCTGCCCAAGAAGGCGCAAGACGCCGCCGGTGCCAAGAAGCTGATGGCCGACGCCGGCCAGGCCGATTTCGAGCACGAACTGATCACCATCGAGGACGACTGGCAGAAGAACACCGGCGACGCGATTGCCGGCCAGCTGCGCGATGCCGGCATCAAGGTGAAGCGCACGGTGCTGCCGGGCTCGACCTTCTGGAACGACTGGACGAAATATCCCTATTCGATGACCATCTGGTACATGCGCCCGCTCGGCGTCCAGGTGCTGGCGCTCGGCTATCGCACCGGTGAGGCCTGGAATGAATCGGCCTATTCCAACCCGGACTTTGACGCCAAGCTCAAACAGGCGCTTTCACTGATCGATGTGGAGAAGCGGCGCGAGGTGATGAAGGATGTGGAGCAGATCCTGCAGGATTCCGGTGTCATCATTCAGCCCTTCTGGCAGAAGCTCTACAGCCACATGAACAAGAAGGTGAAGAACTACGGCGTCCACCAGACCTTCGAGATGGACCTGCAAAACGTCTGGCTGGACGGCTGAGACGGCGCACGCCGGGACTTCATGAGCCGCAAAAAAGCCGATATGCAGGATGTGTGGTATTGCCACCTTGCCGCCGAACATCCGGAGATTCCTGCATGAGACCGATAGTGCTGGCCGCTGCCCTTTGGATGGCCTTGCCCGCTGCCGCACTGGCCGGGCCGGCTTCGAACGCCGTGAAGTTCTTTTATGTGCCTGAAGTGAAATTCGAAGGGGATGCCAAATACCGCGACCGCTTCACCGAGCCGGTGACGAAACTCTTCGATCTCAACGACCAGGCGCAGAAAAACAAGCCCGATGAGGTCGCTTGCCTCGACTTCGATCCCGGCCTCGACGCTCAGGATTTCGACCAGAAGACGATTGCCAAGACATTGAAGCTGGCCGAGTCCGTCAACGGCGATACAGCCGAGGTGACGGCGACGTTCAGCCTTTTTGCGGAAGGCGATGAGTCCGAACGCGAAATGCTGTGGTCGTTGAAGAAAATCGACGGCAAATGGAAGATCGCCGACATCACTTCGAAGACCAGCAACTGGACGCTGAGCGCGCTCGAATGCATGCCGGATAAAGCGCCGGAGTGATGCAGGTGTTCCGCCGTCTCGCCCTGGCGCTGCCTACTCTGTGCCTGCTGGCGGTGGGTATGAGCGGCGCCGCCGCTCAAGGGCTGCTGGGTCCGCCACCCGCAAATGCCCCGGCCGAGACAGCGCCGGGCGGCGCACCGCCCGCAAATCAACCTGGTAATGCGGTGGAGCCGGCGACGCCACCTCTGGCATGGCCGCCATCCGAGCCGGCCGCGCCCGTCCTGCGGGGTTCGCCGACCGCGGTAATCAAACCGTTCTACGAACATATCGGCCTGGAGCTCGATCCGACCCAGCGCAAGAATTTCGTCGATCCGGCCAAGACCGTGCTCGACAAGAGCGATGCGCTGCGAGCGTCGGGGCAGGGCGAATGTCTCGACCCCAACATGGCGCTCGACAATGCCGATAACGACAAGCTTGCAATCGACAAGAGCCTGAAGAGCATCGAGGCCGTCAATGGTGATCAGGCCAAGGTGGTGGTCGCCTTCGTCGTCGAAGGCAATCAGCACCGGCTGGAGTGGAAGCTGAAAAAGGTCGATGGCGACTGGAAGATATCCGACCTGCTCTCGGTGACCGGCGAATGGGCGCTCAGCCAGTATCAGTGCGAATGAGCCGCCGACCGCTTCCGGGTGAGCGGCAATGACGCTTCGCGTTTTGCTCGCGATCGTGCTGGTCGGGCTCGGCGCTGCCGCCTGCGTCGTCTACTGGCACATCGGCACCATGCTGATCGCCCGCGAGCCTCGGCAAGCTCTGGCGGCACCGGGTGACCTGCCGGTTGAGCGCGTCGTGCTCGACCAAGCCGGCGCGCCCGAGCTTGTCGGCTGGGTGGCAGATCGAAAAGGCAGTTGCGGCTCGATCGTCCTGCTGCATGGGCGCGGCGCCAACAGGCTGGCCCTGGTTCAACGAGCGAAACTATTGTTCGATGCCGGCTATTCCATCGTCCTGTTCGACCTGTCGGGGCACGGCGAGAGCGGCGGCGCCATCCAGGGCTTTGGCTACACAGAAGGGCAGGACGCCGCCCGCATCATTGCCTTTGCCAGGCAACGTTTTCCCGGCGAGAGGCTTGGCGCTGTCGGCTCGTCACTGGGCGCCGCTGCCTTTGTCTTCGCGGCACCGCAAGCGCCTGCCGATGCCTATGTGCTGGAGCAGCTCTATGCGAGTTTGCGCGAGACAACGGCATGGCGCATGCCTTTCCACTTCTGGCGCGGGTTGCAGGCCGATGTGCTTTTGGCGCAGATGCCGCTCCGTCTCGGCTTGAGCGCCGACAACGCCAAGCCGGTCGACCGCCTCGGCAAGATCGGTGAACCGCTGATGCTGCTCGCCGGCAGCATCGATCCCTTCATCGATCGCGGGCAGGTGCTGGCGATGCGGAATGCCGCCGCCGACTCGCAACTGGTCTGGTTCGAAGGGGCAGGCCATGTCGACCTCTTGCGCTACGACCAGCCGCGCTATCGCGATGCGGTCCTTCCGTTCCTCGCAACGAAGCTGTGCCGAACCGGCGCCGCCAATGACTGACGCCCGTTCAGCCTCGGCCGCGATAGGGGGCAACACCGGTGTCGGGCAGCCAAGCGCCTTCAGGCGGCGCCCCCGTCTGCCAGAAGACATCGATCGGAATGCCGCCGCGCGGATACCAATAGCCGCCTATGCGCAACCACAGCGGCTTGGTCGCCGCCACAATGCGGCGGCCGATCATCACCGTGCAGTCTTCATGGAAAGCGCCATGGTTGCGAAACGAGGTCATGAACAGTTTGAGCGACTTCGATTCCACAAGGGCGGCGTCGGGTGCGTAGTCGATGACGATATGGGCAAAGTCCGGCTGGCCGGTGACCGGGCAGAGCGAGGTGAATTCCGGGCAGGTGAAGCGCACGATTGCCGGCGGCCCGTCGCCGCGCTGGAACGGCACGGTCTCCAGGACCGCTGCTTCAGGGCTCTGTGGCGTCTCGACGTGGGTGCCGAGCTGGGTGAGGGTTTTGGTGTCGATCATGAGCAATATTCCTTGAATTCGTGGCGCTCATTAGCATCGGACCGAAAACTGCGCATCGGTTTTCGGACAAATCCGATCCTTAAAATAAGAACACAATTTGAAAAAGCAGGAAGACGATGACCGCCAACGATCCGCTTCTCCAGCCCTATCAGCTCAAGCACCTGACGCTGAAGAACCGGGTGATGTCGACCAGCCATGAGCCGGCCTATTCCGAGGACGGCATGCCGAAGCAGCGCTATCGGCTCTACCACGCCGAGAAGGCCAAGGGCGGCATGGCGCTGACCATGACCGCCGGCTCGGCGATCGTCTCGCGCGACAGCCCGGCCGCCTTCGGCAATCTGCATGTCTATGACGACCGCATCGTGCCATGGCTGGCCGAGCTTGCCGACGCCTGCCATGAGCATGACTGCAAGGTGATGATCCAGATCACCCATCTCGGCCGCCGCACCGGCTGGAACAAGGCCGACTGGCTGCCGGTGCTATCGGCCTCGCCGGTGCGCGAACCGGCGCACCGCGCTTTTCCAAAAACCATCGAGGACTGGGACATCGAGCGCATCGTCGCCGACTATGCGTCGGCCGCCCAACGCTGCCAGGCGGCTGGCCTCGACGGCATCGAGTTCGAGGCCTACGGCCATCTGATGGACGGTTTCTGGTCGCCGGCCACCAACCACCGCGACGACGAGTTCGGCGGTTCGCTCGATAACCGGCTGCGCTTCACTGACATGGTGCTGGATGCGGTACGGACGGCGGTCGGCGAAAAATTCGTCGTCGGCATCCGCATGGTCGCCGACGAGGATTTTGAAAAGGGCCTGTCGAAAGCGGAGGGCGTCGAGATTGCCAAGCGGCTTGCTGGCTCCGGCAAGGTCGACTTCCTCAACATCATCCGCGGCTCGATCGAGACCGATGCGGCACTGACCAAGGTCATCCCGGTGACCGGCATGCGCTCTTCGCCGCACCTCGATTTCGCCGGCGAGGTGAGGGCGGCGACGAAATTCCCGACCTTCCACGCGGCGCGCATTTCCGATGTCGCCACCGCGCGCCATGCCATAGCGACAGGAAAACTCGACATGGTCGGCATGACCCGCGCCCATATCGCCGATCCGCACATCATCAAGAAAATCATGGAAGGCCGCGAGCACGAGATCCGCCCTTGCGTCGGCGCCACCTATTGCCTCGACCGCATCTATGAAGGCGGCGAAGCGCTGTGCGTCCACAATGCGGCGACCGGTCGCGAGGCCGAGATACCGCATATCATCGCCAAGACCGAAGGGCCGAAGCGGAAAGTCGTCGTCGTCGGCGCGGGCGCCGGCGGGCTGGAAGCCGCCCGCGTCATGGCCGAACGCGGCCATGACGTCACGGTGCTCGAAGCCTCCGGCCAGGCCGGCGGCCAGGTTCGGCTGGCGACGCAGAACCCGCGCCGCAAGGAGCTGATCGGCATCATCGACTGGCGGCTGGCCGAACTCGACCGGCTCGGCGTCGAGATCCGCTACGACACCTGGGCCGAGCAGGACGATGTGCTGGCGCTGTCGCCCGACGTGGTTGTGATCGCCACCGGCGGCCTGCCGCAAAACCCGCCGCTGACAGCGGGCGACGATCTTGTTACGTCGAGCTGGGACATCATGGCCGGCAGCGTCAAGCCGGCGGAGAACGTGCTGTTCTTTGACGACAATGGCGGGCACCAGGGCATGGGCGCGGCGGAGCTGATTGCCAATGCCGGGTCAAAGCTGGAACTGGTTTCGCCGGAACGCTTCTTCGCCCCGGAAATGGGCGGCATGAACCACGTTCCCTATATGCGTGCCTTCCAGGAAAAGGGCGTCACCATCACCATCAACACCAGGCTGCGCTCGGTGCGGCGCGAGGGCAACCAGCTGGTCGCCGAATTGGCCTCCGACTTTGCCGATGGCTGGCGCGGCGAAAGGCGGGTCGACCAGGTCGTGGTCGAGCATGGCACAGCTCCCCTCGACGATCTCTATCTCGCGCTGAAGCCGCTGTCGAAAAACGGTGGCGCGGTCGACTACGAGCGGCTCGTCGGCGGCGGCGACATTTTTCCGCAGCGCAACCCGCAGGGCAGCTTCGTGCTGTTGCGCATCGGCGACGCCGTCGCCTCGCGCAACATCCACGCCGCCATCTATGACGGCATCCGGTTCGGGATCAGGATTTGATAGGCCAAGGCATGATCCCGAGATTATGCTCAAAAACAGACGCGCAACGGACCTTTGCAAGGAGAGCCACCTTTGGTCCGTTGCGCGCTGCGCCCGGTCGGTTTTGCCGGCCGTGCGATTTCAAAACAGCTTAGCGGTCGCCATGCAAAACACGGTGATGACCAGCAGCCCGCCGGCCATGCGTTCGCCTCTGGTCATTTTCGCCCGCAGCTGGGTCTGTGTCGCAGCGTCGGCGCCGGCCAGCTGCCTGCTGGCGGAGGCGACAAGCGCGCCCTGCACGCCAGCGGCGATCAGCGCCGTCAAAATGCCCAGCGCCAGCACCTGCTCCATCGAGCCGAACGCGCCTTCATGAAAGAAATACCAGAGCAGTATGCCGGTCAGGAACGCCAGGCCGGAGGCGCCGAGCTGCGGTCGGATGAAGCGCTCCGCCTTGATCTCCGGATCGCGGGCAACCGCAATGGTTGTGCCGGCCCAGAACACGCCGGCCATGACGTGCAGGCCGATGGTGACGATATAGACATATTGCATGACCGCATTCCTCTCTGCCGCCCGCCGCGCGTCGCAGCATGCCGACGCCATCAATAAGACAAAGTTAGATATCTAACGATTAGATGTCAATCATGAAGTCACCTTTCATGTTCCAATCGCTTTGCTCTACTGTCAGGTCATGACACTGTTTGACCGGCCGCCCGTCGGCATGAATCTCGCCCGCACCTCGAAAGTGGTCGCGCAGGCTTTTGATGCCGCGATGGTCGAGGCCGGCGGCACGCTGCCGGTTTGGGTGACCTTGCTCTCGGTCAAGTCGAAGGAACTGGCGAACCAGCGCGAGCTTGCCGGGATGATCGGCATCCAGGGCGCGACGCTTACCCATCACCTCAACGGCATGGAGGCGCAAGGGTTGCTGACACGCCGCCGCGATCCGGAAAACCGCAGGGTCCACCAGGTGGCGTTGACGGAAGCCGGCGAAGCGCTGTTCGAAAAGTTGCGCCTCGCAGCCGTCGCCTTCGACAAGCGGCTGCGCGCCGGCATTCCCGATGACAGGCTGGCCGAATTCGCCGAGGTGCTGGCAGCACTTCGGGCGAATGTCGCGCCGGCCGAATGACCGACGCGGTCTGAGCCGCTATGCCAGATTGCCCTGCAACACCTTGAGCTTGGCTTTCTTTGGCCTGCGCGCCAGCAGCCATTCGCGCGCCTTGTCCTGAGGCATCGGGAAGGCGATGGAATAGCCCTGCACCTGGTCGCAGCCGATCGCCATCAGCGAATCGAGCTCGGCCTCGGTTTCCGCACCCTCGGCGACGATCGAGATGCCGAGGCCGCGCGCCAGCTCGGTGATGGCGCGCACGATCTTGCTGTTGTCGCCGTTCTCATTGATGTTCTGGACGAAGCGGCGATCGATTTTCAGCCGGTCGATCTCGTTTGGATTGACATGGCTGAGCGAGGCATAGCCGGTGCCGAAATCGTCGAGTTCCAGATGGACGCCGGCGGCGCGGATGTGGCGAAGCTTGGCCGCGATGCCGGTCTTTTCGTCATCGAGAATGACGGATTCAACGATTTCCAGCGACAGTTTGTCGGCCGACAGCCCAGCCTTCTCCAGCGTCGCGAACAGGAAGCGGTCGAAGTCGGGTTCGCGCAACTCGGTGCCCGACACGTTGACGGCAAGCCGCCCGAAGGCAATGCCGGCGCGATCCCATTCGGCCGCTTGCTCGATCGCCTTGGCAAAGACGATGCGGCCGATCTCGGGCATGAAGCCGCATTTTTCGGCGACGGGAATGAATTCGCCCGGCGAGATCATGCCGCGCTCGGCGTGTTTCCAGCGCACCAGCGCCTCGATGCCGCTGATGGCGCCGTTGGTGAGCGACACCTGCGGCTGGAAATAGACCTGGAAGGCACTCTCGGCAATGGCGACCTTGATGTCGTGCTCGAGCTGCTTGCGGTAATCGAGTTCGCGCCTGAGTTCCTCGGAGAAGAACGAGAAGCTGCCACCGCCAAGCTTCTTGGCGGAATAGAGCGCGAGGTCGGCGTGGACGAGCAGATCAGCCGCATTATCCGCGTCGATGGGATAGACGGCAATGCCTGCGCTGGCACCCGGAAGGATGGTCGTGCCCTGGAACATGATCGGCTCGTTGATCTGCTCGAGGATGCGCCTGGCCAGCATGTTGATGTCCTCGGTGCCGCCGGCGCCATTGAGGATCATCACGAATTCGTCGCCGCCAAGACGAGCGCACAGATCCGAGGCGCGGCAGGAATCGCGCATGCGTTGCGCGGTGACCACCAGCACATAGTCGCCGGCGGCGTGGCCGAGCGTGTCGTTGATTTGCTTGAACCGGTCGAGATCGAGCTGGATTACCGCCAGCCTCTCACGCCTGCGATGCGCCCCCTTGATCAGCGTTTCGAAGTGATCGGTCAGGAAGGTGCGGTTGTGGAGGCCGGTCAGCCCGTCATGCACGGCGATGAAGGCCATCGAATTGCGGGCGTCGATAAGCTCATGCGTCTTGCGCAGGATCGCCTTTGACATCGGCCGGAAGATGAAAAGTGCGACCAGCACGATGACGCCGATGGTGGCGTAGAACAAGGTGCGGTGGAGATCGAGGAGCTTTTCCGACCGCTCGTCGGCGAAGGCGCTGATACGCTGGCCAAGGGCGGCATAGCCCGACAGCGTCGCGTTGGCGACGGAGGCGTCGAGATTGACGCGCTCGCCGCCACCCTTGTAGGCGGCCTTGCCGGAGAGCTGGGACTCAAAGGACGAGATCAGCCTTTCGCCATTGGCGATAAGTCCGACCGAGAAATAGTCGAGGTGGAACGGCTTGGCGAACAGCACGTTTTCGATCGATTTTGGGTCGGACCGCGCCGGTGACAGGGGATCGGCCCCGGTCTGCTCGAGCAGTAGGTCGTAATTCGTCTCGAACTCGGTGGTCGCTTGCTTGAGCGCCGCAACCAGGGCCGGCTGCTTGTCGCGCGAGGCAGAGCCGGTTGCACTTGCCAGGAAGACGATGCGCTGCGACAGCGCCTTCTGGGTGCTGACGATATCGAGCAGAGTGTGGTTGTGCTGCTGGGCCGCCATCATCTGCTGCAGCAGGATGAAGGAGGCCATCACCATGGCCGCGATGATCAACAGCGCCAGCCAGTAGCCGGTCTTGATCAGCAGGATAAGTTTGCCCGAGACGGTTTGCGCCGGCTGCTGCGACATATTCTAGGTGACCCCTCGGTCAAACGATTTCCGCCACGGATTCATGGCGAGAAGACCATTGGCTTGAAAGGGTTAACAGGTCTCGAAACCGGCGGAATTGTTGCTTCAGCAGTGAACGAAAGCTGCCGGAATGGTTATCATGTCCTTTCGCGGCATGGCCTATTTGCACGCGTGCTACTCCAACACGCTGGTTTTGCGATCGGATCGCGCCAGGGTTGAGCTTGCCGCGCCACCGAAGCGGTCGCATTTACGGTGGATTTTTCATTCAGGGGGCGCGACAGTCGCCGCCAATCTCAATAGGACCTGATCATGAGCGCGGCATTCCTCTCCCACATCGACAATGAACTGCAAGGGTTGAAATCGGCCGGGCTCTACAAATCCGAGCGGGTGATCACCTCGACACAGTCGGCTGAGATCGAGGTCGGCGGCGACAAGGTGCTGAACTTCTGCGCCAACAACTATCTCGGCCTCGCCGACAGCGCCGAATTGCGTGACGCAGCCAAAGGCGCGCTCGACCGCTACGGCTACGGCATGGCCTCGGTGCGCTTCATCTGCGGCACGCAGGAAGAGCACAAGCAGCTTGAGGCTACGATCTCGTCCTTCCTCGGCCTGGACGACACCATTCTCTATGGCTCGTGCTTCGATGCCAATGGCGGCCTGTTCGAAACGCTGCTCGGCGAGGAGGATGCGATCATCTCCGATGCGCTCAACCATGCTTCGATCATCGACGGAGTGCGGCTGTCGAAGGCCAAGCGCTTCCGCTACGCCAACAACGACATGGCCGACCTCGAATCGCGGCTGAAGGAAGCGAAGGACTGCCGCTTCCGGCTGATCGCCACCGACGGCGTGTTTTCCATGGACGGCATTATCGCCAATCTGAGGGGCGTCTGCGATCTCGCGGAAAAGTACGACGCCATGGTTATGGTCGATGACAGCCACGCCGTCGGCTTCGTCGGCAAAAACGGCCGCGGCTCGGCCGAACATTGCGGCGTCGAGGGCAGGGTGGACATCATCACCGGCACGCTCGGCAAGGCGCTGGGCGGTGCGTCGGGTGGCTACACCTCGGGCAAAAGCCAGGTCGTCGACTGGCTGCGCCAGCGCTCGCGGCCCTACCTCTTCTCCAACACGCTGATGCCCGCGATCGCCGGCGCCTCGATCAAGGTGTTCGACATGATCCGCAAGGGCGACGCCTTGCGCGAGCGCCTATATGCCAATGCGGCGCGGTTCAGGTCCGAAATGGGCAAGCTCGGCTTCACGCTTGCCGGTGCTGATCATCCTATCATCCCGGTGATGCTGGGCGATGCCAGCCTGGCGCAGGAGATGGCGGCGCGCATGCTGAAGCGCGGCATCTATGTCATCGGCTTTTCCTTCCCGGTGGTGCCGAAAGGCCAGGCGCGCATCCGCACGCAAATGTCGGCGGCGCATTCCAGCGCTGATATCGACCGCGCCGTGGCGGCATTCGCGGCGGTCGGCAGGGAACTGGGCGTCATCCCCTGAGCCGCCAAAAGCGATTCCGGATCAAAGGATTCAAGGGACAAAAGAATGTCGAACATGATGAAGGCGCTGGTGAAGGCCAAGGCCGAACCGGGCATCTGGATGGAAGAGGTGCCGGTGCCGGAGATCGGCCCCAACGACGTCCTGATCAAAGTCAAGAAGACGGCGATCTGCGGCACCGACGTGCACATCTACAATTGGGACCAGTGGGCGCAAAAGACCGTGCCGGTGCCGATGGTGACCGGCCATGAATTCGTCGGCACGGTCGCCGATTTCGGCGCCGCAGTCACCGAATACAAGGTCGGCCAGCGCGTCTCCGGTGAAGGCCACATCGTCTGCGGCCATTGTCGCAACTGCCGCGCGGGCAGGGGCCACCTCTGCCGCAACACGCTCGGTGTCGGCGTCAACCGTCCCGGCGCCTTCGGCGAATATCTGGCGATCCCGCAGCACAATGTCGTGCCGATCCCCGACGACGTGCCCGACGAGATCGCCGCGATCTTCGATCCCTTGGGCAATGCCGTCCATACCGCTCTGTCCTTCGATCTGGTCGGCGAGGACGTGCTGGTCACCGGAGCCGGGCCGATCGGCATCATGGGCGCGCTGGTGGCGCAATGCGTCGGCGCGCGCAAGGTCGTCATCACAGACATCAATCCGGTGCGGCTGGCTCTGGCCAAAAAGCTTGGCGTCCAGCATGTCGTCGATGCGTCGAAGGAAAAGCTTAGGGATGTCATGCCGGCGCTCGGCATGACCGAAGGTTTTGACGTCGGTCTTGAAATGTCGGGCGCGGCCCCCGCCTTCCGCGACATGATCGACACCATGAACAATGGCGGCAAGATCGCCATTCTGGGCATCGCGCCGACCGGTTTCGAGATCGACTGGAACAAGGTCATCTTCAAGATGCTGCATCTCAAGGGCATCTACGGCCGCGAGATGTTCGAGACCTGGTACAAGATGATCGCGCTGGTGCAAGGTCCGCTGGATGTCAGCGGCCTGATCACGCACCGCATCGGCATCGACGATTTCCAGACGGGGTTCGATGCGATGAGGAGCGGCAGTTCGGGCAAGGTGGTGATGGATTGGTAGGGGCTGTCCGGTGAGACGTCAGCGCGAGGCACCCCCCTCTGTCCTGCCGGACATCTCCCCGCAAGGAGGGAGATCAGATGTTACGCGGGCTTTCGCCAATCCCCAACGTTGCAGGACGAGCGGTGCGCTGGAACCGCTAATCTCCCCCCAAGTGGGGGAGATGTCCGGCAGGACAGAGGGGGGCGCTGTCCCGTCAGCCTATCGGCTCACTTTTCTTTCAACGCACCCTCCAGCGCCGCGACGCCTGTAACGATCGCCGACCGCTCTTCCGCACTCAGCCTCTCCAGCAACTCCTGCTCAAACGCCTGCGCCAGCGGCACCATCTCGCGATAGGCTGCGAGCCCGGCTTTGGTCAGGGCCAGATGCTCGACGCGCCGGTCGTGCTCGTCAGGCGTTCTGGTCAGCCAGCGCCGTCGTTCAAGTTCGGCCACCGCCCGCGAAACCTTGGTCTTGTGCATGGCCGACTGCTCGCCGAGCGCCGTTGCCGTCATCGTGCCACGTTGTCCCAGCCCTGAAAGCGTACGCCATTCCGGCCGCGTCAGGCCGTGGCGGTCGCGGTAGATTTTTGAAAATTCGCGGCTGACGGCATCGGCAAGCCGGTAGAGCCGATAGGGCAGGAAGCTTTCGAGTTCGAGGATATCAGGTTCCATCTGCGCAACCGTGAACGCGTTCGCCGTTGATAGTTACATTTTCAATGGTTACAAATGAAACCAGTTTGGTCAACATCGCCGGCAAGCCGCATTCAGGAGGCCGGGATCAGGGAGGATCGGATGGCCTTTTCCTACATGCCGGGCTTCGGCAACGATTTTGAGACCGAAACCTTGCCCGGTTCGCTGCCGCAGGGGCGTAATTCGCCGCAGCGGCCGGCCTACGGGCTCTATGCCGAGCAGCTTTCCGGCTCGCCCTTCACCGCCCCGCGCGGCACCAATGAGCGCTCCTGGCTTTATCGCATCCGGCCGAGCGTCAAACACACCGGCCGCTTCAAGGCGGCCAGCTATCCTTTGTGGAAGACCGCCCCCAATGTCGGCGATCACGAGCTGGCGCTCGGCCAATACCGCTGGAACCCGGTGCCGATGCCGAAAGAGCCGACCGATTTCACCGCCGGTATGCGCACCATCACCACTGCGGGAGACGTGTTGGGCCAAAGCGGCATGGCAGCGCATGTCTATGTCGCCAACCGTTCGATGGTTGACGACCATTTCTTCAACGCCGACGGCGAGTTGCTGGTGGTGCCGCAGGTTGGCGCGCTGCGCTTCGTCACCGAGATGGGCGTCATCGAGCTGCGGCCCGGCGAGATCGCCGTGCTGCCGCGCGGTCTGGTGTTCAAGGTCGAGCTGGTCGACGCCGAAGTGCGCGGCTATGTCTGCGAGAATTACGGCGCGAAGCTGACGCTGCCCGACCGCGGCCCGATCGGCGCCAATTGCCTGGCCAATCCGCGCGACTTCAAGACGCCCTGTGCCTGGTTCGAGGAGAAGGAGACGCCGTGCCGGCTGACGGTGAAATGGTGCGGCAATTTCCATGTCACCGAGATCGGTCATTCGCCGCTCGACGTGGTGGCGTGGCACGGCAACTACGCCCCCTACAAATATGATCTGGCGACGTTTTCGCCGGTCGGGGCCATCCTGTTCGATCACCCGGATCCGTCGATCTTCACCGTGCTGACGGCGCCGAGCGGCGAGGAGGGCACCGCCAACATCGACTTCGTCATCTTCCCGCCGCGCTGGCTGGTGGCGGAGGACACGTTCCGGCCGCCCTGGTATCACCGCAACATCATGAGCGAGTTCATGGGCCTCATCCACGGTCAGTACGACGCCAAGGAGGAAGGTTTTGTGCCCGGCGGCATCAGCCTGCACAATCTGATGCTGGCCCACGGCCCCGACGCGCCTGGCTTCGAAAAGGCCTCGCGTGTCGAGCTGAAACCGGTCAAGCTCGACAACACGATGGCCTTCATGTTCGAGACCCGATTCCCGCAGATGCTGACCCGCTACGGCGCCGAGCTGGAAACAAGACAGGACAATTACATCGACTGCTGGTCTGACCTGAAGAAGCGTTTCAACGGCACGCCGGAGGGCGACTGGTCTTGAGGCCGATGAGCGACCGGCTGGTGTGTCTCGGCTCGAAAGGCGGCCCGGCGCTGCGGCCGGGCGGGCCATGGCCGAGCTCGTCGCTGCTGGAACTCGGCGGGCGAACCATCGTCGTCGATTGCGGGCTCGGCGTCACGCGCGGCCTGGTCGATGCCGGCATCAGCCTCAAGACGCTCGACCTGATCTTCATCACCCATCTGCATTCCGACCATGTGCTGGAACTGGGGCCGCTGCTGCACACCGCCTGGACCGCCGGTCTGGCCAAGCCGGTGACGCTGTTCGGACCGCCCGGCACCGCCCATTACTGGCGCCGTTTCTGCCAGGCGATGGAGTTCGACATCGAAATCCGCATCGTCGATGAAGGCAGGCCGGACATTCGCGGGCTGGTGTCGATCGTCGAATTCGGCGAGGGCGAGATTTTTGCGCAGCGCGGCCTCAAGGTCTCGGCGCTGCGCGTCGATCATCCGCCGGTGACCGATTGTTTTGCGCTGCGTTTCGACCATGATGGCAAAAGCGTCGTGTTCTCGGCCGACACCGCCTTCTTTCCGCCGCTCGCCGGTTTCGCCAAGAATGCCGACATTCTCGTCCATGAAGCCATGCTGGAAGAAGGCATTGAGCGGCTGGTCGCCCGAACCGGCAATGGCGCGCGGCTGAGGGAGCATCTGCTCGCCAGCCACTCGTTTGCTGAGGAAGCTGGCCGCATCGCCAGCGATGCCGGCGTCAAGAAACTGGTGCTCAATCACCTCATTCCGGCCGACGATCCTGGTATCGGCGAGGCCGACTGGATCGCCGCCGTCAGGAAATCGTGGGTGGGTGACTTGACGATTGCCCGCGACGGCCTTGTTGTGAACGTAGACGGCGCCAAAGCCGCATCAGGAGAGGAAACCGCATGAAGCTTGCCACATTGAAGGACGGGACGCGCGACGGAAAACTGGTCGTGGTCTCGCGCGACCTGACGCGCTTCACCGACGCCTCGTTCTTGGCGAGAACGCTGCAGGCGGCGCTCGACGACTGGCGGCGCATCGCCCCGCATCTGTCGACCATCGCGGAATCGCTGGAAAACAATGCGGTACCCTCGGCACGGTTTCATGAGCATGACGCCAATTCGCCGCTGCCTCGCGCCTATCAATGGGCTGACGGGTCGGCCTATGTGAACCATGTCGAGCTGGTACGCAAAGCCCGCGGCGCCGAGATGCCGGCAAGCTTCTGGACAGATCCGCTGATCTACCAGGGCGGCTCCGATTCCTTCATCGCCCCACGCGAGCCGATCCGTATGGCAGAGGAAGCCTATGGCATCGACATGGAGGCGGAAGTTGCCGTGATCGTCGATGACGTGCCGATGGGCGCCAGCCTCGATCAGGCACGCGCCGCGATCCGGCTGGTCATGCTGGTCAATGACGTGACGCTGCGTGCGCTCACTGGTCCCGAACTCGCCAAAGGGTTCGGCTTCTTCCAGTCAAAGCCGTCCTCGGCATTTTCGCCGGTGGCGGTGACGCCGGACGAATTGGGTGATGCCTGGGATGGCGGCAAGGTCAGCCTGCCGCTGCTCGCCGACCTCAACGGCAAGCCGTTTGGCCGCGCCAATGCCGGCGTCGACATGACTTTCGATTTCCCCGCGCTGATTGCTCATGCCGCGAAGACACGGCCGCTGATAGCAGGCACCATCATCGGTTCCGGCACGGTCTCTAACAAGCTGGATGGCGGGCCGGGTAAACCGGTGTCGGCGGGCGGCGCCGGCTATTCCTGCATTGCCGAACTGCGCATGATCGAGACCATCGAATCGGGCGAACCCAAAACGCCGTTCCTGCGTTTTGGCGACACAGTGCGCATCGAAATGAAGGACAAGACCGGCCATTCGATCTTCGGCGCCATCGAGCAGAAGGTCGAGAAATACCAGGCATAGCAGGGGCAATGCAATGACGGGCGAAGCGTTCTATTTGCTGGCCGGCGTCTGGGCGCTTGGGATTCTGGCGGTGTTCATCCAGGCAATCCGGCTGAGCTACCGCATCGAAGCGCGCTCGCCCGATCTCACAAACCGCAGCGGTTATCCCCGCAAGGCGATGATGTTTCACACCATCACCAACACCAATGTGGCGCGCGACGAGGAAACGCAGGCCATGCGGCGGCGCATGAACGGGCTTTTGCTGATCGTTGTCGCCGGCTTCGCGGTCATGGCGGCAGGCGTTGGCCTGGTCAGACGAATGAACTCGTGACCCTGCTCGACCATCTGCGCCGCATGGCCGACAACAATCTCTGGTCGAATGACCGGCTCTACCGCGCCGTGCTGCAGCTCAAGCCTGGCGAATTCGAAGCCGAACGCACCAGCTTCTTCCCGTCGATCAAGGCGACGCTCAACCACATACTTGCGGTCGACCATCTCTATCTCGATTTTCTGGAAGAGGGCGGCATCGGCGCTGCCGTCTATGACGACTACGTGCTGTTCGATGAGCCGCAGGCGCTGTTTGCCGCCCAAGCCGCGGCCGACCGGCGCCTGATCGCCTTTTGTGACGGGCTGTCGGCGGACGATCCCAACCGTCGCGTCATCACCGACCGGCGCGAGGACGGCATGATCCCCGAAAAGATCGGCGACATCCTCGCCAATGTCTTCCTGCACGACATCCACCATCGCGGCCAGGTGCACGCCATGCTGTCGGGCACGTCGGTCGCGCCGCCGCAATTGGACGAGTTTCTGCTCGATTATGATTTGAAGGTGAGGAAGGCGGAGGTCGAGTGGCTGGGATTGTGATCGACCAATCCCCGATGTTGGCGCTGCCCCTCATTGCCCTGCCGGTGTCCAGCCGATAGATGGGTAACAGAATGGACCGGGTACATAGGTAACACTTCTCTCCCCCTATGCGTCCGGCGCAGCGCCAAGCGGTTTGGTTGGCGCGGCGCTGCGGCGGACAAGCTTCATACGCCTGGTGTCGATGATGCCGAGCGGATGGGCATGGAAGGAGAGTGTCCATTCGCCGTCCTCGGTCTGCGCGGCTGCGACCGGCTCGCCGGCCAGCGCTTGCGAGACATAGATGAAGCCGCCATTCCACCTGATCTCACCATTGTGGCGCACACGTCGGATCGCAGCCTCGGCCGGATAGTCAGGCTCGGGTGGCGTTCTTGGCATGGCGCGCTGCGAGGGGCGGTAATGCTGGGCTGGTGTATCCATGGCGAGCGCCTCATGCGGACGCTCCTCATTGTAGCTGTGCCGGAACGCCTCGAAGGCCTGGCCCTGGGCCGTTCTGTCGGCCTGTGGCGCCTCGGCCAGCGGCAGCATGGTCAGATGGAAGCGCTCGTGGCGTCCGTTCTGCTGCGGCTTGCCGGGTGCGATCCGCTCCAGCACGATGTCGAGCTTGATGAAGCGCACCGCAAGCGGCGTCAGCCCGGTGACGCCGGCCGATGCGAAGGGTGGGCCGTTGTCACTTCTGAACCGATCCGGCAGGCCATGCTCCTCAAACAGCCGTTCGAACACCGGCCAAGCCTCGCTGTCGGCCGTCGATCCCGTCGCTTCGAGCGCCAGAAGATAGCGGCTCGACGCATCCATCACCGTCAGCGGTTCGCAGCGCCACCCGTCACGGGTCCGGAACCAGCCCTTGTGATCGCCAGTCCACACTGCATTCGGCCTCTCGGCTTGCGGCCACGGTCCATTGCCGCAGGCCCGCAGACGCGGCCGTTTGCGGGCGCTGACGAGCCCATGCCGCGCAAGGATCGCCCCCACCGTCGAGGCCGACGGCCAGATGACCTCGGGAGCCGTGCGCCTGAGCCGCGCCACGATCTTCTTCGGCCCCCACAGCGGATGCGTCTCCTTCGCCGCGACGATCCGCTCCACCAGATCAAGAGCTGTCGCCCGGCCATGATTGAGCGGGGCTCGCGGCAGGTCGTGCAAACCTTCCGGGCCTAGCTCCCGATAGCGTCCAAGCCATTTGTAGCCGGTCTTGCGTGAGATCGCGTGGGCCGCACAAAGCGCCACCATCGTCTCATCTCCAGAAAGACATTCAACAACAAACCGAAGCCGCTCGTCCATAATGCCAGTCTCTCGCCAAACCATCGCCGGTCCTGCGGCGGACAAGAAAACTGTCACCCATGCTATCGGTCCATTCTGTTACCTATCTATCCGGTTCGGACACCGGGCATTTCTCCCCGTATAGTGACGGGGAGAAAGAGGCTGGCCGCAACGCTGGCGCCATCTTCTGCGACGGTGATAGTTGGCGAAAGCAGCCGCGACAGCGTCCCTCGCCCCGTTCACGCAGGGCTGTCCGGGGAAAGTTATTCATAGGCGAAGTCCAACTGGTTTGGGGAGGTTCGGTTGCTTCGGCGGCTGGG
>NZ_VFTC01000007.1 GCF_007003975.1 Mesorhizobium sp. WSM4306 | reverse complement strand
AGAAGCTCGCTCTGCGCCAAGCCGCATGACCAGCGACATGGCCGCCCCTTTTTGCAGAACTTGACGCACACAACCGACTTCGAGCCCTGCCGCCGCATCGCTCCCGCAGCCGCGCCCGACGACGCGCTTCTGCTGCGGCTGACTTCGCGCTAAGCTCAAATCAGATCTGAAAGATGGGGAGAACGATGGACATTACAGCTGATCAACGCGATGCATGGTCAAAGCGTCCTGAGAATGGCGAATGGGAAGCGATTATTGCTCCCTACTACAAACGACCTGACCGCGTTGCGGACTTAGAGGCGCTTCATGAAATTGCACGGTTCAACGGGCTGATGGACACACGCTCCAAATACGACCAGCTAAACGCTGGACAGGTCGCAATGAATATCAGAAATCGGCTTCGAGTCTTGTGGAAGCAAGGTGTTCTGAAACTACCAAAGTAACCGACGCCGCCTGTCTGTTGTCCTAGGTGACCTTTCGGATACGAGTGGCGCTGCCCCTTATCTGCCTGCCGGCATCTTCTCCCCGTATAGTGACGGGGAAGAAGGAGCTAATCGCCTAAGCGAAATACTCCTGCAGCGGCCTGACCTCCAGGCTTCCCGCCTTCAGCGCCGCAATCGCCTCGGCCACCGCTGCTGCCCCCGACAGCGTCGTGTAATACGGCACCTTCTGCATCAGCGTCGCGCGGCGCAGTGACTTCGAGTCCGACACCGCCTTCTGGCCGTCCGTGGTGTTGAAGACGATCTGCACCTGGCGGTTGCGGATGGCGTCTTCGATGTGGGGGCGGCCTTCCAGGACCTTGTTGATCTTTTCGGCGACGACGTCGTTTTCGGCGAGGAAGCGTTGCGTGCCCGAGGTCGCCAGCACCTTGAAGCCGAGGCCGGCGAGGCGCTTGACCGCCGGCAATATGCCTTTCTTGTCCTCGTCGCGCACCGAGACGAACAGCGTGCCGGAGCGCGGCAGGTCGACGCCGGCGCCTAACTGGCTCTTGGCGAAGGCCAGCGCGAAATCGCGGTCGAGGCCCATGACCTCGCCGGTCGAGCGCATTTCCGGGCCGAGCAATATGTCGACGCCGGGGAAGCGGGCGAAAGGAAAGACGGCTTCCTTGACCGCGATGTGGCCGGGGTTCCTTGGGTCGGGCATGGCGCCGTAATGGGCGAAGGCGTCTTCCAGTTTCTCGCCGGCCATGATGCGGGCGGCGATCTTGGCGATCGGCCGGCCGATGGTCTTGGCGACGAAGGGCACGGTGCGCGACGCACGCGGATTGACCTCCAGCACATAGACCGTGCCGTCCTTGATCGCGTACTGCACGTTCATCAGGCCGCCGACATTGAGCGCGCGGGCAAGCGCCGCCGTCTGGCGCTCCAGCTCGTCGACCAGTTCCGACGGCAGCGAGTGGACCGGCAGAGAGCAGGCACTGTCGCCCGAATGGATGCCGGCCTCTTCGATGTGTTCCAGAATGCCCGACACGAACGTGTCCTTGCCGTCGCAGAGGCAGTCGACATCGACCTCGATGGCGCCACTGAGATAGGTGTCGAACAAAAGCGGGTTCTTGCCCAAGAGTGTGTTGATCTGGCCGGTCTTGTCGTTGGGGTATTTCTGCTTGATGTCCTCCGGCACCAGGCCGGGCACGGTGTCGAGCAAATAGGACTGCAGCATGCCCTCGTCATGGATGATCTGCATTGCACGGCCGCCGAGCACATAGGACGGGCGCACCACCAGCGGGAAGCCGAGCTCGCCGGCGACGAGGCGGGCCTGCTCGACCGAATAGGCGATGCCGTTCTTGGGCTGGCTGAGGTTGAGCTTGTGCAGGAGCTTCTGGAAGCGGTCGCGGTCTTCGGCGAGATCGATCATGTCGGGCGACGTGCCGAGGATCGGGATGCCGGCCTTCTCCAGCGCGTCGGCCAGCTTCAGCGGCGTCTGGCCGCCGAATTGGACGATGACGCCGACCAGTTCGCCCGACGCCTGTTCGGCGCGCAGGATCTCCAGCACGTCCTCCGCCGTCAGCGGTTCGAAATAGAGCCGGTCGGAGGTGTCGTAGTCGGTCGAAACCGTCTCGGGGTTGCAGTTGATCATGATCGCTTCATAGCCGGCGTCGCGCAGCGCAAAGGCGGCATGGCAGCAGCAATAGTCGAACTCGATGCCCTGGCCGATGCGGTTCGGACCGCCGCCGAGGATGACGACTTTTTTCCGCGATGACACTTGCGCTTCATTAGCCAGCGCACCGGCGAACGGAACCTCGTAGGTGGAATACATGTAGGCGGTGGGCGAGGCGAACTCGGCTGCGCAGGTGTCGATGCGCTTATAAACCGGATGAACGTCGAGCTTTTCGCGAGTCTTCGCAATCACTTCGGCGTCGGTCTTCGTCAGCGACGCGAGGCGGGCATCGGAGAAGCCCATCGCCTTTAGCATGCGCAGATTGACGGCGTCCTGCGGAATGCCGTGCTCGCGGATGCGGTCTTCCATGGCGAGGATGCCGGCGATCTGTTCGAGGAACCACGGGTCGATCTTGCACATGGCGTGGACGTCTTCGAGAGACGTGCCCATACGGATCGCCTGCGCCACCATGCGCAGCCGGTCGGGTGTCGGCGTGCCGAGCGCGGCGCGGATGGCGTTGCGGTCGTCGACGTGGCTGGCGGGCGCTGTGCCATGACCAAGGCCGGGAATTTCGATCTCGTCGAGACCGGTGAGGCCGGTCTCGAGACCACGCAAAGCCTTCTGCAAAGACTCCTGGAACGTGCGGCCGATGGCCATGACTTCGCCGACCGACTTCATGGCGGTGGTTAGCACCGGCTCGGCGCCGGGGAATTTCTCGAAGGCAAAGCGCGGGATCTTGGTGACGACGTAGTCGATGCTCGGCTCAAAGGAGGCGGGCGTCGCGCCGCCGGTGATGTCGTTCTCCAACTCGTCCAGCGTGTAGCCGACGGCGAGCTTGGCCGCGATCTTGGCGATGGGGAAACCGGTTGCCTTGGAAGCCAGGGCAGAGCTGCGCGAGACGCGCGGGTTCATCTCGATGACGACGAGGCGGCCATCGGCCGGGTTGACGGCGAACTGCACGTTGGAGCCGCCGGTCTCGACGCCGATCTCGCGCAGCACCGCGATCGAGGCGTTGCGCATCATCTGGTATTCTTTATCGGTGAGCGTCAGGGCAGGGGCGACGGTGATCGAGTCGCCGGTGTGCACGCCCATCGGGTCGATGTTCTCGATCGAGCAGACGATGATGCAATTGTCCGCTCTGTCGCGGACGACCTCCATCTCATACTCCTTCCAGCCGAGCACGCTTTCCTCGATCAGCACTTCGGTGGTCGGCGAGGCGTCGAGGCCGGACTGGACGATGTCGTAGAATTCGGCGCGGTTGTAGGCGATGCCGCCGCCGGTGCCGCCCATGGTGAAGGAGGGGCGGATGATGGCCGGCAGGCCGACATGGTCGAGCGCCTGGGCGGCGATCGCCATGCCATGGCTGATGTAGCGCTGCTTGCGGTCGCCTTCGCCGAGGTTCCAGCGGGTTTCCAGCGCGTCGAGCGCTGCGTCGAGATCGGCAGGCTTTTCGGCCTTGAGCGCGGCGCGTTCGGCCTCATGCGTCTTGCGGTCGGTGTTCTTGACGTCGGTGGCGTTGGCCAGCATCGACTTCGGCGTTTCCAGGCCGATCTTCTTCATCGCCTCGCGAAACAAAGCGCGGTCCTCGGCCTTGTCGATAGCCGTGGCGTCGGCGCCGATCATCTCGACATTGTAACGGTCGAGCACTCCCATGCGGCGCAGCGACAAGGCGGTGTTGAGCGCGGTCTGGCCGCCCATGGTCGGCAGCAGCGCGTCGGGGCGCTCCTTGGCGATGATCTTGGCGACGACCTCCGGCGTGATCGGCTCGATATAGGTGGCGTCGGCCAGTTCCGGGTCGGTCATGATGGTGGCCGGATTGGAATTGACCAGGATGACCCGGAAGCCTTCCTCCTTCAGCGCCTTGCAGGCCTGGGTGCCGGAATAGTCGAACTCGCAGGCCTGGCCGATGACGATGGGGCCGGCCCCGATGATCAGGATCGACTTGATGTCGGTGCGTCTTGGCATCGTTATGAGTTCCGTTCGGCGAGCGGCTTGCACGAAAAACCGGGACGGGAAGACCCGGCCGGTTGTGCTTGCGATTCTGGTATCAGGCTAGGAGGGCCTTATAGGGAAGAGTTTTGGCGGATGTAACCCCGAAAATGAGGGATTGTGGGCTTCGGTTGCGAGCGCCCCATTCCTTCGCGCCCCCTCTGCCCTGCCGGGCATCTCCCCCACAAGGAGGGAGATCGATGGCGCGACTGCTTTCGCCAATTTTCAGTGTTGGAAAAGGCGCCGACAGCGAAACTGCTAATCTCCCCCCATGTGGGGGAGATATCCGGCAGGACAGAGGGGGGCGCTGTCCCGCTGCCTTCTCAGCTCAATTCCCAAACGCCAGCTGATCCGTAATCTCGAACCGTTCGGCCACGCCGATGCGGATCATGTTCAAGCTGCCCTCGCGGGTGAAGCGGAATTCGTCGGGAGAGTCCGAGCCGACAGGCAGGCCGCCCTGAAAGCTGATGATGCGCGCTCCGCCATCCGGCCACGTCACGGTCACCGCGCTGTCGCCGCCGGTATGGGCGACGTTTATCTGGCACTGCATCATCGGCTCGCCGACATGGCGGGCGCAGGGGATGCTTGGGGCGGGCGGGAAAGGGGATGGCTCGACCGCCGCGAAGGCCAGGCCATAGGCGTCCTCCATGGCGGTCCTGCCGATCGCGGCGCATCCTCGCCGAGCCGCGACTTCAGGTCGGGCGGCGATGCGGTAGGGGCAGCCGGCGCAGACGCAGCCGGAGCGGACGGCATCGCAGCCTCGGCGGCTGGTGCCGCTCCGCTGACGGCATCTGGTGCCTGGCCAGCTTGTGGCGTCGTGGCGTCCGGTGTCTGACCGGCACTGGCGACAGCTGGCGCATCCGCCGGCTGGTCAGAGTCGGGCACGGTCGCCGGATTGACCGGAACGAGATAGCGCGCCGGCGCCCAGCCGGTGGCGGCGGGATTGTCTGAAACAATCTTGCACCAGGGATGTCCGTCAATGTCGTTGCAGCCGAGGTTGCGCACGCTCGCGCCGGCAGCCACCCGCGCCTCAGTCTTGCCCATCGGCGATGGCTTGGCGCGGATGTTGAGGAGATCGTCGGGGGCAAGCCCGGTGACGATGGAGATGAAGGGCGCGTCTTCGGCGTGGGCCGGGACAATAGCCGACCACGCCGCCATCAGCAGCGGAGCGGCAATCAGCGCAAGCAGACTTGTTCGGAGCGTAACTGTGCGCCTCATCATTGGCCGTGCACTGATACTCTGTACCTTTGCCGCAGCAGGTTCTGCCGCATGCCGAGGCGGTTTTATAAGGGACGATACGGCGCCATGTAAGTCCGAAAATGCGTCCGATGTTTGGTGCCGGGAGGGCGGCGCAGGGCACGGCTGTGCCGTCAAACGGAGCCTTGCCCAGAGGATTTGGGCATGAAGCCGGTTCTGAGCGCATGCGCCCATTCCGGCCGCCCCGCCTGTTCAGCCTGCCTGGCCGCCGCTTCGTGGTCGTAGTCGACGGCGATGGTCTCGAAACGGTCGGGTCCTTCACCATCCAAGGTGACGATGCCGTAGCGCGTATGCGGGCTGCCTTGCTCCGAAACATGCGCCGGCGGCGTATCGTCGTCATAGGCAGGGGCGCCGACACTGCCGGGGTTGAAGAGGACGGGGCCGCCGGGGATGCGGATCAGCTCCGGGCGATGGCTGTGGCCGCACAACACGATGCGGCAAGTGGGGTCGAGCGGCTTCAGCCGCCGCTGAATAGCGGCAAGCGGTGCGCGCACCAGTTGGCCATCGACGATCGCGTCGAGCAGATATTTCTCGTCATGATCGGGCCGGGCATGAAAGGCGACCACGCCGGGAATGATCTCCAGCGTGAAGGGCAGGGCGAAGAGGGCTTCGCGCTGCGCCTCCGTCAGCCGCTCCTGCGCGTAGCGGTCGGAAGCCCACATCGTATCGTCGGCCGGATCAACGGCGACGCGGCGATCATGGTTGCCGCGCACGGGTCGGCAGGTCGAGCGCTTCCAGCCGCTCGAACGTCTCGCGCGGCCAGAGCGGGCCGGAGACGCAATCGCCGAGATTGATGGTGAGATCGGCGCCGCCGCGCCGCTCGAGATCGGCGACCACGGCATCCAGTGCCAGGACGTTGCCATGGATGTCGGCGAAAACGGCAATGCGCATGCGGCGGGCTCCCTGGTACAGCCCGGTGGGGCTTGCGGCCGGTCTTCGTTATCAAGCTCTTGCCTTCGGTATCAAGCCCTTGTTCGGGACAGCCGGGAGCCTCACCCTCGGCTTTCGCGGAAGCACTCCATCTGCTACCGTCCACGCCGTCCAGAGTTCGTCTGGGGGGAGATCTGCTCAAGACAGCCTTGGAGGGACCAGGCGATGACCCGCGACCAGATGGTTGCCCACTTGCGCGCCGCCAATGACGTGGCGCGCGAGACTGCCGCGCACGGGCATCATCCTTTCGGCTGCGTGCTGGTCGGCCCCTACGATCGCATCCTGATGCGGCAAGGCAACATCAATGCCGTACGCCACGCGGAAACTGAACTCTCCCGGCGTGCCGCGGACGCCTATCCACCGGAATTCCTGTGGTCCTGCACGCTGGTCACAACCGGCGAGCCCTGTGCGATGTGCACCGGAACGCTCTACTGGGCCAATATCGGCCGGCTGGTCTACGGCTACGAGGAGACCAAGCTTCTCGCGCTGACCGGCGACCATGCCGAGAATCCGACGATGAGCCTGTCGTCGCGCACGGTCCTCGCCTCCGGGCAGAAGCCGGTCGAGGTCCACGGTCCTTTCCCCGAGATGGACGAGGAGCTTCTCGCCCCGCATATCGGTTTCTGGCAGCGCTAGGAGCACAGAAATCTTACTTTCGAACCTGCCGCCTCAGGCCGGCAGTTCGATGTCGTGGCCGCCGACCGCGGGCAGGCCTGGATCGTCGCCAGCCGCGGCGATGACGCTGTCGAGCAGGCCTGGGAAGCGGGCGTCGAGATCGGTGCGGCGCAGCGTGATCATCCGGTTGGTGCCGACCACTTCGGCGCGTGTGACGCCGGCTTCGCGCAGTTTGGCCAGGTGATAGCTGAGATTGGTCTTCGAGCCAAAGTCGAGGAACTGGCTGCAGTTCAGCGGCACGCCTTCCTTGCTGGCGAGATAACGCACGATGGCGAGCCTGGTCGGGTCGCCAAGCACGGCAAGCACGATCGGCAGGCTGATTTGGTCTGTGTTGGGATGCGGCAAGGTCATGGCCCGAAACTAAGCACAGTCGGTGGCGATTTCAACGCGTCCATCATGTGCTGCGCATAGACAGTGTTTCTCCGTTTCGTCAGCGAGCCCACCGGTTGTCCTGACACAGGGCTGTCAGCAGGGTTCAGCTATTTTCGTCTGGCTTCATTGACATCATGCCCTGTTATGTCCAATTGTTCAATAACTTTTGAACTAAGGACACTGACCCATGGATAAGCGGATCTACTGGCTGGCGCTCGGATCGTTCGCAATCTCGACCGAAGGCTTCGTCATTTCCAGCCTTTTGCCCGATATCGCCGGCGATGCCGGCATTTCCATTCCGCTCGCCGGCACGCTGATCACGGCCTTTGCGCTCGCCTATGCGTTCGGCACGCCGATCCTGGCGACGCTGACAGGCGAATGGGACCGGCGCCGCGTCATCCTGTGGACGCTGGTGTTCTTCGTCATCGGCAATCTGGTGGCAGCACTAAGCTCATCCTTCGAACTGCTGCTCATTGCCCGCATCATCATGGCGCTGTCGTCGGGCCTATTCGCGTCGACCGCGCAAGGCACGGCGGTGGCGCTGGTCGATGACCATCACAGGGCGCGCGCCATTGCCGTCGTCGTCGGCGGCACAACGGTAGCGGTTGCGCTCGGCGCACCGCTCGGCGCGCTTGTCGCCGCCTTTGCCGGCTGGCGCGGCACTTTCTTTGCCATTGCCGGGCTCGGCGCGCTGGCAGGCGCCATCCTGTGGTACCGCCTGCCGCGCGGCATCATCGGCACCAAACTGCCTCTGCGCCGGCGGCTGGCAGCTGCCCTGCGCCCCGGCGTCATGCCGATCCTGTTCACCACGGCGCTCGCCCTGATCGGCGCCTTCGCCGTCTTCAGCTTCATCGCACCGCTTGCCATCCAAAGTGGCGGCTTGAGCCCGCTGGCGCTGCCCGGCATGCTGCTCGCCTTCGGCGTTGGCGCCGTCATCGGCAACATTGCCGGCGGTCAGGTCGCCGACCGGTTCGGCGCGACACGCACCGTCGGCTGGTCGCTGGCGCTGAGCGCAGCCATGCTGGTCCTGCTGTCGGTCGTGCCGACCTTTCTGCCTCAGCACATCGCCGGGCCGGCGCTGATGGCCATGATGGTGCCGTGGGGCATGGTCGGCTGGGCGTTCCCGCCGGCGCAGGCCAGCCGCATCATCAAGCTGGCGCCCGACGCAGCCCCGATCGTGCTGTCGCTCAACGCCTCGGCGCTCTACCTCGGCGTGGCGCTGGGCGCGGTGGTCGGCGGCGCCGTGCTGCGCTACGGCGTGCCGGCCGATCTCGGCCTCATCGCCGCCATCTTCCCGCTGATCGGGCTTGGTGTGGTGCTGGCCGGCCGCTGGGCGGCTCGGCCGGTCGCGATGCCGGCGGAGTAGACTTACTAGTTTGAAGCAATTCCGGACGGAAAACCGCTGCACACTTTTCCTGGAATTGCTTTTCCAGATATGATCGCCGGCCGCTTCTTCAGCTTGAAGGGGCGGCCGGTGGTACTTCGTAATCCAGCTCCGTGACTTCATCCAGCATGGCGCGCAGATCGGCCGCTCGTTGCTGGCCGACCAGCGCCTCGAACCTCTGCTGAGCAAAGCTCCACAATTTCGTCGTCTCCTCGAGCTTGGCGAGGCCTAGGAGTGTCAGCCGCACCCGCCTGACGCGGCGATCGTCCTTGTCGGCGAATGTCTCGACATAGCCATCGCGGATCAATGGTTTCAGCGTGTGACCGAGCGCCGACAAGTCCATGACCATCTCTTCGGCAATGGTGCCCATCGCCGGCTCGCTGCCGACATAGATCTGGTAGAGCAGGCCGTATTGTGTGCCCTTCAGGCCCGAAGGCGCGATCACATCGTCATAGAAGCGGCTGAGCTTGCGCGCGGCGCGCCGCAGCGTGGCGTTGTTGCAAGGGCTAAATCCCGGCATCGCAGTCTTGGTCATCACGGCTCCGCGCCGGCAAAAAGCGTCTGTCGGCCTGCCGCAGAAATAGTTTCTGCCGCAGCCGTTGACAAGATAGTGGCATATACCTATTTCCGGAATAGTGGTATATGCCACTAATTGAAAATCAGGCGGCGAACGGGGGACATCCCATCTCGCCGGGCAGCTAAAAAAGGAACAGGACAATGAGTGGACAGGACAACAAGGGCACCGCGGTCATCACCGGCGCGTCGGCCGGCATCGGCGCGGTCTACGCCGACAGGCTGGCCGGGCAGGGCTACGATCTGGTGCTGGTGGCGAGGCGCGCCGACCGGCTCGAGGAACTGGCTGAAAAGCTGCGTTATGCCTACAAGCGCAAGGTCAGTGTGATTGCCGCAGATCTCGCCGACGACAATGATGTGCGCCGCGTCGAGCAGGCGATCGCCGCCGACGACAGCGTGACGCTGCTGGTCAACAATGCCGGTATTGGCGGCCAGCAGGTGGTGGCAACCGCCGACGCTGACGAGGCCGAGCGCATGATCAAGGTCAACGTCATCGCCTTGACCCGCCTGACCCGCGCCGTGCTGCCGGGGCTTCTGGCGCGCAACCGCGGCGCCATCGTCAACATCGCCTCGGTGCTCGCCTATGAGACCTCGTTCGGCGGCATCTACAGCGGCACCAAGGCCTATGTCGTCAATTTCACCGAGGGGCTGCACCGCGAGGTCGCCGGCACCAAAGTGAGGGTACAGGCGGTGCTGCCGGGCGCGACCCGCACCGATTTCTGGGAGCTTGCCGGCAGCGACATCGACAACCTGCCGAAGGAAATCATCATGAGCGCCGACGATATGGTCGATGCCGCCCTTGTCGGTCTCTCCAGGGGCGAAGCCGTGACCGTGCCGGCGCTTGCCGATGCGGCCAAACTGGATACGTTCCTCGGCGCAAGGCAGGCTTTCTACGGCAGCCTGCACGCCGACAAACCGGCCGCCCGCTACGCGGCTTGAGTTGAAGGGAGCAGGTTCCTCGCCCCCACGGATGTGGGGGAGAGGTGGCTCGGCGAAGCCGAGACGGAGAGGGGGACGCCCTACGTCAAGCTAGAGGCGTTGAAAGAAACGCACCTGGTTTTCACCCGCCGCGCTGCCTCCGCTCCGTCCGCTTCGCGGCCACCTCTCCCCCGCTTTGCGGGGGCGAGGAACCCCAGTCCTGCCAGGCCTCGCACCTCAAGCCCCTCGCCACATCGGAATGATCGAGGCCGCCAGCACCAGCGCCAGCACGATGTTGAGCGCGCGCCATTGCCATTCGGTCTTGAGCAGCCGTGCCAGCACCATGCCCGCCACGCACCAGACGGACAGCGAGATCGCAGCCGTCAGGCCGAAGGTCGAGCCGAGCAGCAAAGCCAGTTGTCCCGGTCCGTCGGCCAGCGCCGCGAACGAGGCCGCGGCACCCAATCCCATCGCCCAGCCTTTCGGGTTCATCCATTGGATGCCGGCGCCGCCGAAGAAGCTGTTCGGCTTGGCCATCGTCACATCGAGATTGGGCGGCCCGGCGCGGCCGATCTTGACGGCCAGCCAGATGAGATAGAGCGAGCCGATGATCTTCATCGCCAGCTGCAGCGACGGCATGGCGAGCAGCAGGCCGGCGAGCCCGGCGGCGGCGGCACCCGTTACCGTGGCAAGGCCGGCGGCACTGCCGGCCATCAGCGGCACAGAACGGCGAAAGCCGAACTGCGCGCCCGAAGCGGTGGACAAGGTGGTCGCGATGCCTGGCGTGGCGGTAGCCACGAAGGCAAACAGGATGAGCGGCAGGATGGGCTGGAGCATGGGGCGTCCTTCGTAGAAGGCCCCATGTTAGACCGCCGCCTACTTCAGTAAATGCAATGTTTGCGATGGCTGGCATTAGCAGATATAATGCTAATCATGATCCGCAATCTCGACATGGCGCTAATCCGCACCTTCGTCATCGTCGCCGACAAGGCCAGCATGACGGCGGCGGCGAACGCCCTTCACCTGACGCAAGGCGCCGTCAGCCAGCAGGTCAAGCGGCTGGAGGAGGCGCTCGGCTGCAGCCTGTTCGAGCGCGACCGGCGCGGCTTGCGGCTGACGCGGGCCGGCGAGCGATTGCTCGGCAAGGCCAAGCGGCTGCTTGGCCTCAATGACGAAATCTGGACCGAGATGGCGGGCACGGAAGTTGCCGGCCAGGTGCGGCTCGGCGTGCCCTATGACCTTGTCGGCACCTTGCTGGCGCCGGTGCTGAAGGCCTATGCCGAGGCCTATCCGCGGGTCGAGATTTCGCTGCTCTGTGCTGCCTCGCCGGACCTTACTGCTGCCCTTGCGGCCGGCACCATCGATCTTGCCGTCATCGAAGAACGGGTTGGCCCGTCGGCCGGCGAGTGCCTCGCCATCGAGCGGCTGGTCTGGGTCGGGGCGAAGGGCGGCGTTGCCCGCGCCAAGCGACCGCTGCCGGTGTCGATCGTCGCCGACACCTGCGCCTTCCGCCCGGTGGTGCTGTCGGCGCTGAACGAACACGGGCTGGAATGGCGCACCGTGTTCGAAAACGGTAACATCGATGCCACGACCGCGACGGTACGCTCCGACCTCGCCGTCACCACGTGGCTCGCCTCCACCGTGCCGGCCGACCTCGACATTCTGCCTTTCGATTCAGGCCTGCCGTCGCTGCCGAATTTCTCGATCAATCTGCACCTGCCAAGATTTGGCGTGGCGCCGGCCGCGCAGGAGTTCGCGCGGTATATCCGGGATGGACTAGCCCGACGGGCGGTGGCGGCTTGAGGGTACGGCCTTCTCCCCGTCACTATACGGGGAGAAGGTGCCGGCAGGCGGATGAGGGGCGGCGCGAACCGATCCGTTTTAGCTCCACAGACGTTTCGTGAATTGGCGAGGGCAGCGCTGCCCCTCATTGCCCTGCCGGGCATTTCTCCCCGTATAGTGACGGGGAGAAAGAACCAATCACTTCCAGTTCTTGCGCCGCTCGAGTTCAGCCTCGGACGGCTCCTGCGTGACAAACGATCCAACCTTGATCTCGCCTGATCGTTCGTAGGTCGCCATGATGACGCCGGTGGTGGTGGCTTGCGACTTGACGAGCTTGAAGGCGGCCGGCATCGCGTTGTCGCCGAACAGCCGCTTGCCCTTGCCCAGCAGCAGCGGGAAGATCATCAGCCGTATCTCGTCGATCAGCCCGTTGGCCAGCAAAGTCTGGATCAGCTCGCCCGAACCCTGGATGAGCAGGTCAGGTCCATCTTCCTGCTTGAGGCGGCGCAATGCCGCGACGACATCTTCCCCAAGCCATTGTGTGTTCTCCCAGGTCAGGCTGTCCGGCCGATGCGTCGCCACATATTTGATCGCAGGGTTGAAGGCATCTCCGATCGCATCTTTCTGGTAAGGCCAGTACGCGGCGAAGATGTCGTAGGTTCTGCGGCCGAGCAGCAGCGCGAAGGGTTTGGAGAAGAGTTCTTCCATCGCGACGCCCGCGACCTCGTCAAAATAATGGAAGGTCCAGCCGCCGAACTCGAAGCCGCCAACCGGATCCTCTTCCGGACCGCCTGGCGCTTGCATGACGCCGTCTAGGCTGACGAAGGTGGCGGCGATGATCTTCCTCATTGGATTTTTCCTTCTCTTTGGCCCGGGCCGTCGGGCCGGACTTCGATCCAAGGACGGACGGGCAGGCGGCAGTCCGACAGGCCCGGGTAAAAAATCGCCGCTCGCCGATGCAAAATACCTATTGCCGCTGTCGCCTGCCGCCAAGCGCCTGCGACGAAAACCAGACGTCGCCGATGACAGCGGTGGCGGTGCGGTCCGGCGCCCTGTCTGATGTCAGCCAGATGGAGCGGCTTCGCGCCGCTAGCTGGAGGTCGGGGATTTTCGCCGCCGAGTTGGCGACCGAGGCGCCGACGCAAGGGATGAACCATGAGCGCATGAACGGGTCGCAGGCAAAGCCCTTATCGGTGCGGGTCACCGTCACGGCAAGGCCGACGCTCTGGGACGGGCGCCAGGGAAAGATCATGCGGCCGCCGGGCTTTAGCGCTCGCAGCCAGGCAACCGGCGGGGCGATGATGCCAGCGTTGACATAGATGATGTCGGAAGGCGGCAGATCGCTCGTGACGGCATCACCGTGAATGACGCTGACATTGTCATAGGTTTCGAGGTTCTTTGTCGCTTTGGCGGCAAGGTCGGCCTCCAGTTCGAAGGCGGTGACCGTGCCAGGCGAAACCAGCCGTGCCAGCAAGGCGGTGTAGTAGCCGGTGCCGGCGCCGACATGGGTGACGGCCTCACCCGGTCTGGGGGCGATCCTGCCGATCCACATGGCGTGCAGGGAGGGCTCGCCATTGTTGATGCCCTTGTCGGCATCGAGCGCCACCAGCACGTCCTGATAGATGTGAACCGGATCGGCGCTCGGCGTCATAATCTTGCCGTTGCCGGTGATCAGCGCCCTGCCGGCGACGACCGTCCACGGTCCGGGGCCGAGAAAGGCCTCGCGCGGCACCGTGGCGAAAGCCTGTTCGAGACGCGGATCGGCCGAGCCGGCACTGGCCGCCATCAACCGCGCATAGAATTTCCTGGCGTCTTCGACCTCGGTCATGGTGGGGGATAAGATAGCGCGGGCCGCCGGTTTGTCGCGGTCGGGAAGGGGAAATTCAGCCGACGCCGAAGACGGTGTCGTAGAGCAGCTTGAAGTTGAGCACCAGTATGATCGCCGCGACCACCCAGGCGAGGGCCGCCACGCCGCGCGGAATGGCAAGGTTGCCCATCTTTTTCTTGTCGGAGACAAACTGCACCAGCGGGATGACCGCGAAGGGAAGCTGCATCGACAGGATCACCTGGCTGAAGACCAGCAACTGGCCGGTGCCCTTTTCGCCATAGAGCGCGGTGACGACCACCACTGGAACGATGGCGATGCCGCGCGTCAGCAACCGGCGCGCCCATTGCGGGATGCGCAGGCGCAGGAAGCCTTCCATGACGATCTGACCGGCAAGCGTTGCCGTAACCGTCGAGTTGAGGCCGGAGGCCAGCAGCGCCACCGCAAACAGGATCGAGGCGATGCCGAGGCCAAGCAGCGGCGAGAGGAGTTCGAAGGCCTGGCCGATTTCGGCGACGTCCTGATGGCCGGTGCCGTGGAAGGCGACAGCCGAGACGATCAGGATCGAAGCGTTGACGAACAGCGCCAGGATCAGCGCGATGGTCGAGTCGGTCGTCGCCCATTTGATGGCGTCGCGCTTGCCCTTTTCGGTCCGCTCATAAGCGCGTGTCTGCACGATCGAGGAGTGCAAATAGAGATTGTGCGGCATGACCGTGGCGCCGATGATGCCGATCGCGATGTAGAGCATCGCCGGGTTGGTGACGATCTCCGTCGACGGCACGAACATCGAATGCAGGATCGAGCCGACCGGCGGAGCGGCGGCAAAGATCTGGATGGCGAAGCAGCCGAAGATGATGATCAGAAGCGCGATGACGAAGGCTTCGAGATAGCGGAAACCCTTGTTCATTAACAAAAGCACGATGAAGGCGTCGAGCGCCGTCAGCACGGCGCCGCCGATCAGCGGAATGCCGAACAGAAGCTGCAGCGCAATCGCCGTGCCGATGACTTCGGCGAGGTCGCAGGCGATGATGGCCAGTTCACAGGCGATCCACAGCACGAAACTGACGGGACGCGGATAGTAGGCGCGGCAAGCCTGGGCGAGGTCGCGGCCGGTGGCGATGCCAAGCCGGGCGGCGAGCGCCTGCAGCAGGATCGCCATCAGGTTGGACAGCATGATGATGAACAAAAGCGTGTAGCCGAACTGCGCGCCGCCGGCGAGATCGGTCGCCCAGTTGCCCGGGTCCATATAGCCGACCGAAACCATGTAGCCCGGCCCGATGAAGGCGAACAGACGGCGGAACCAGACGCCGGATTGCGGCACCGCGATCGTCGAATTCACCTCGCGCAGGCTGGGCGGATTGTCTTCCGCCCTGTCAAATCGCCAGGTTGATCCAACGGTTGCGTCGGCTTCGGACATGTACGGCTTTCCACTGAATGGATTGGTATCTGCCATCCTATCTATGCCAGGGCTCAACATTATGCAATATGCTATATTTCATTGTATGTGCTTTTCATGGCCTCATCGGTGAGTGGACGAAGGTGGATCGCAAACGCCGGTTGCGCCTGCCATGGAATGCAAATAAACGGCTGGAGCAGTTAAGCCCGTGCTATGAATGGCAAAGGCTGATTGATTTGTCGAAAGCCAGGAAGGAGCGCGTATTGGCGCTGAAGCACAAACCGGTTCGACGCGAGGAGCCGCTTCCGGATGCCAATGTCCATTCCGAAGGCTTCCGGCATACGCGCGAGGCGCGCCGCAGCGCGCTGGTCGAGGACTACGTCGAGCTGATCGCCGACCTGATCGAGGACGGCAATGAGGCGCGTCAGGTCGATATCGCGGCAAGGCTTGGTGTCGCCCAGCCGACGGTGGCCAAGATGCTGACCAGGCTGTGCGCTGACGGGCTGGTCTCCAGAAAACCGTATCGCGGCGTGTTCCTGACCGATGCCGGCCGCAAGGTGGCGGAGGAAAGCCGCATCCGCCACCAGACGGTGGAGGCGTTTCTACGCTCGCTCGGCGTCAGCGCCGAGACGGCGCGCATCGATGCCGAAGGCATCGAGCATCATGTCAGCGCCGAGACGCTGGAAGCGTTTCGCAAGGCGATGATCGCGCCACGCTAAAGCCCCGCTCGCTCGAAGTTCACCGGAACCTCCACACCTTACGCACGTTGCTCCTGACGTCGCGCGATTGGTGCGCGACAAGGGAGGAAACGATGGGCGTTGAACAGGCACCGAACGCGAAGGGCAAGCAAGCTGCCAGAGGATTGAAGCAGGCGGCTGCAAAGGATGAGCGCAAGACCGAAGCCGAAACCGGCCGGCCGCTGAAGAAGGGCGCCGCGCGTTTCGAGGAACGCTCCAAAAGCTCGGACGGCAAGAGCGCCGGCACCAAGCAGAAGAGCTGAGTTCTCGCTCGAAAGGCGACAACGGCGCCGCTTACTCCTCGGTGTCCTGCACCCAACTGCGCGGATGGCCGTCGACGCGGAACTGGAAGATGAAATAGGGCGGAATGCAGGTGCCCTTGCCGGGCTTGGCCTCGGCCAGATCGTCGTAGCCGGCGGTGCAGATATAGTCCTCGCGGCACGGATGGGCCTTGTCGCAGGCGCGCAGGCCGGCGGTCTTGGTGAATTCCTTGGTGCAGAATTTGTGGTCCTTGCCCGAGGCGATGCAGTCGTTGAAGCCGGTCTTGGCCAGCCGCCCGCAGCTTGCCTCGTCGGGCAGCTTCTCGCAGCTGGCCTTGCGCAGCATGCCGCCGGGAAAGCCGCCGGTCTTCTGCTCGGGATTGTCGTAGCGCTGGCGCGCCGCGCCATAGCCGGCGAGTTTTATCGGCGGTTTCTTGTCGCGCGCCGGATCGATGGCGCAGGCCTTTGCGGTAGCCGGTGACAGGCGGCAATATTTGTCGCTGCCCCAACTCGACATCTTGATCTCGCCGAACTCGACGGGATCGCCGACGGCGGTGCCCATCTCGCTGACGCAGGTGCCAAAGCTTGGATGGATAGCGCTTTCATGGACGCCGGCGCAGCGCAGGCCGTCGCCGCAGTTCCAGTCCTTGAAACTTGCATCCTGCCCGCTATAGCAGATCGAACCCCAGCCATTGTAGAGGTCGGTGTCTTTCAGCGCCTCGGCGAATTTGGCGTCCGGACGGGCGGCGAAGCCGCGGGAGAAATCGGGATGACCGCCGGCGGCGAAGTCCTCGACGATGGCGCGTCGGCGCGGCAGGTCGGCGAAGAACACAGCCGAGCCCGGCACGAAGACGGCATTGCGGCGCGGCTCGCTCGCCGGATCGGCGCCGGTATAGTGGAAGCCGGCAATGCCATGCGTCTGGTGGCAGCCGGTGCAGGTCATCTCATTGAGGCGAAGATTGAAGCCGGCCACCGATTTCACGCTGCGCAGCTCGTTGCCCCTGGCGACATAGTCCTGCAGCGCCTTGTCGATATCGGCATCGTCGAGCAGCCCATAGGCGATGTTGTTTTGTGATCGGCTCATGCCGCCGGGCGCGACCGAGACGGCGCTGGTCGCCAGGAATTTGTCGTTGATCACCAGCCGGCCGCGATCGAGATCGTAAATGTTGCGGTCGGTTAGCAGCCATTTGGCGAAGGCCGGCCGGTCGGCCAGCACGATCTTCCTGTCGATCTGGTTCTCCATCTTCGATTCCTGGAAGGTGGACGTCGCCGGATCCCATTTGAAGATCTTGAGGAGATATTCGGCATGGCCGCCGAAGTCGCGCCGGCTCGAGGCCGATAGCCGGAGAACCTGCATGTTGAGTTCGAGCCGCATGATCTGCGATGAATTCAGCATGGCGTTAGACAGCGGACCTTCATCGGAGCGCAGCCAGGCCGCCAGCTGATCGGGCGGAAGGTCTTTTTGCCCGGCGGCCAGCCAGCGCTTGGCGACATCGGCACACGACACGGCGGTGGCGCTTGGACGGTCTCTCGAAGCGCGGGCGCGAGCCTCGCCGGGCTTGGCGTTGAAGACCAGGCTCATGGTCAGCGGCAGGCGCGACGAAATGCGTTGTGCCGTCTTCCCTTTCGCCGGCTTCTCCGCCACCGAATAATGGAAACGGTAGATCAGCCTGATCTCGCCGCATTCGGTGTGGCCGAGATAGCCGCGGTCCATGCGGTTGACGACGCCAGTCAGATCGAGCGTCGAGCCGTCATCGTCGATGTAGTTGGGGTTGAATTTCTGGCTGGGGTCCTTCGTCTTCGCCATAGCGGCGACATAGGGGTCGGGACTGCCGGCGGGCTCGTCGGCGATCTCCTGCTTGACGGCGTTGCGCACGGGGGTCAGCGCGCGCACCGAAAACAGGCCGCGATTGTCGACCTCGCGGGTGAGACCCAGCGCCGGGCCGAGCAGGCGGCTGATCGACAGGCCGCCACGCTCGAGCGCCTGCAATGTGTCGGGATCGGTGACGGCGACGCTGGAATCGAGCGTCACGGCGCGCGCCGGCCACGGGCCGAGGCACAGCAGCGCCGCCAGCAACAGAAATCGGCCGATCGTCCGCAAGCCCCTGATACCCCCGTTCGAACCGGATGCTACAGCGCGCAGGCCGCCTCGACCAGAGCGCGAAGCCGCGATGCCGCGGCACGAAAAATACTGTGACTTGGTGCAACCATTGGGATATTCGTTTGTTGGGTCGGACCGGCCACGACATCGGCCAGGTCTGCCTGGAATTTTGCATACGGGGAGTTGCCATGCTCTGGAAGGGCCGCCGTCAGAGTGACAATGTCGAGGACGAGCGCAGCGACAGCGGCGGCGGTGGTTTCGGCGGCGGCAGCCCCGGCCAATTCCGCGTCCCGATCGGCGGCCGCACCGGTGGCGGCGGCAGCATCCTGCTCGTCATCCTTGTGGTGCTGGCCGGATGGTATTTCGGCTTCGATCCGTCGCAGATCCTGGGCAGCGGCGACAGCGGCGGTGTGCTGCCGGGGGGCGGCGGCCAGATCACCGACAACAGCGGCGGCCAGGACGAGGGTGCCGGCACGCCTGCTTCCGACGAGATGAAGCAGTTCGTGGCGACCGTGCTGGCCGAGACCGAAGAGACCTGGACCGGCATCTTCCAGTCACAGGGCCTGAAGTACGAGGACCCGAAGCTGGTGCTGTTCAGCGGCCAGATCCGCTCGGCCTGCGGCTCCGCCTCGACGGCCGCCGGTCCGTTCTATTGTCCCGGCGACCATAAGGTCTATCTCGACACCACCTTCTTCCAGCAGCTCGACCAGCAGTTCGGTGCCTCGGGCGATTTCGCCCAGGCCTATGTGATCGCCCATGAGGTCGGTCACCATGTCCAGAACCTCACCGGCATCCTGCCCAAGTTCAACCAGATGCGGCAGTCCATGGGCGAGGCCGAGGCCAATCAGATGTCGGTGCGGATCGAGCTGCAGGCCGACTGCTTCGCCGGCGTGTGGGCGCATTTCACCGGGCAGAAGGGCATTCTGGAACAGGGCGACATCGAAGAGGCGCTGAACGCCGCCAAGCAGATCGGCGACGACACGCTGCAAAAGAAGATGCAGGGCTATGTCGTGCCGGAAAGCTTCAACCACGGCACGTCGCAGCAGCGGCAGACCTGGCTGGCGCGCGGCTACAAAAGCGGCAAGCTTTCGGATTGCAACACGCTGACCGGTCCAATCTGACGAGACTGTCTCGGGCCCGCAGTTCCCAGCATAAACCAACCGCCTACTTGCCGTCAGGGAATGTCAGGATCAACGATTCCTGCGCGTTCCCTTATTGTTCCGGAATGACGCCTCGCCTATAAGGGGCGCCCGCCTTCGCCCAAAGGCGGCCCAGGGAGCAAGCACCATCATGATCGACCCCAAAACCGCCAGGCGGGGCCTTGCACTCGTCTTCACCACGCTGCTGCTCGATATTATCGGCTTCGGCATGATCATGCCGGTGTTGCCGGCTTTCCTAAGGGAGCTCAGCGGCGTCGGCATCAGCGAAGCGGCGATCGAGGGCGGCTGGCTGTTCTTCGTCTATGCGGCGATGCAGTTCTTCTTCGCGCCGATCATGGGCGGCTTGAGCGATCGCTTCGGACGGCGGCCGATCCTGCTTGCCTCGGTGCTCACCTTCTCCATCGACAATCTGATCTGCGCCATCGCCTGGTCCTATCCGATGCTGTTCATCGGCCGCGTGCTAGCTGGTATTTCGGGCGCCAGCTATTCCACGACATCGGCCTTCATTGCCGACATCTCGAACGATGAGAACCGGGCGAAGAATTTCGGCCTGCTCGGCATCGCCTTCGGCGTCGGCTTCGTCATCGGGCCGGTGCTGGGCGGGCTGCTCGGCACGTTCGGGCCGCGCGTGCCGTTCTATTTCGCCGCCGGGCTTGCCTTCGTGAATTTCCTGATCGCGCTGTTCTTCCTGCCGGAAACGCTCGAGCAAAAGCACCGCCGGCGTTTCGAGTGGAAACGCGCCAATCCGGTCGGCACGCTGCTGCAGATGCGCCAGTACCAGGGCATCGGCTGGATCGGGCTCGCCTTCTTCCTGATGACGCTCGGCCACATGATGTATCCGGCGGTGTGGTCGTTCGTCTCCAATTACCGCTATGGCTGGAGCGAGCAGCAGATCGGCTTCTCGCTCGGGGCCTTCGGCCTGTGCGGGGCGATCGTCATGGCGACGGTGCTGCCGCGTGTGATCCCTAGACTTGGCGAATGGAGGACGGCGGTCATCGGCCTGACATTCACGGCGGCCAGCGCCTTCGGCTACGCCTTCGCCTCGCAAGGCTGGATGATCTATGCGGTGATCGTCGTCGGCTGCCTCGAGGCGCTGGCAGATCCGCCGCTGAGAAGCCTCGCCGCCGCCAAGGTGCCGCCTTCGGCGCAAGGCGAATTGCAGGGCGCGATGACCTCGATCTTTTCGATCACCTCGATCATCACGCCGCTGCTTTATACCGCGATCTTTTCCTGGTTCACCGGGCCGAATGCACCGGTGACCTTCGGCGGCGCGCCCTATCTGCTCGGCGCGTGTTTCCTCACGCTTGCAGTCATTGTCTTTGTCACCAAAGTTGCGCGGCCGGCGGCGAAGGAAGTCGAGCGCCTGCAGGCGCAGGAAGCGGTCGCCGACGAAGTGTGAGCTGGTGGAAAGCGACGTAGGAGGCAGCTTTCGGGCCGGCTTTTATCTAGGCCCGCTCTGCCAGCAGTTCCTCGCCGCGCTTCTCGCGGATCAAATTGACGAAGCGGCGGAACAGGTAGTGCGAGTCCTGCGGGCCGGGCGAGGCCTCGGGGTGATGCTGGACCGAGAACACCGGACGTCCGGTGAGCGCGATGCCGCAATTCGAGCCGTCGAACAGCGAGACATGGGTTTCCTCGACGCCCTCGGGCAGCGAGTCGGCGTCGACGGCAAAGCCGTGGTTCATCGAGACGATCTCGACTTTGCCGGTGGTATGGTCCTTGACCGGATGGTTGGCGCCGTGATGTCCCTGGTGCATCTTGGCGGTCTTGCCGCCCAGCGCCAGCGCCAGCATCTGGTGGCCAAGGCAGATGCCGAACACCGGAATGTCGGTCTTGAGCAGATCCTGGATCACCGGCACGGCGTAATCGCCGGTTGCTTCCGGATCGCCGGGACCGTTGGAGAGGAAGATGCCGTCGGGCTGCATGGCGAGGATCTCTTCCGAACCGGTGCTGGCCGGAACCACGGTGACCTTGGCGCCGAGGCCGGAAAGCAGGCGCAAGATGTTGCGCTTGACGCCGTAGTCGATGGCAACGACGTGCATGGACGGCTCAGCCTGTTCGCCAAAACCTTCGTTCCAGACCCAAGGCGTTTCGCGCCAGACCGAGGACTGGCCGGAGGTGACTTCCTTGGCAAGGTCGAGGCCGATCAGGCCCGACCATGCGGCGGCGCGGCGCTTCAAATCGTCGAGGTCGAACACGCCGTCGGGAGCATGGGCGATGACGGCATTGGGCATGCCCTTCTCGCGGATCAGCGCGGTCAGCGCGCGGGTGTCGATGCCGGACAGCGCGACGATGCCGCGCTTCTTCAGCCACTGGTCGAGGCCGGTGCCGGCGCGGTAGTTGGACGGGTTGGTGACATCGGCCTTGAACACGGCGCCCACGGCGCCGGCGCGGGCGACCGGATTGAGGTCCTCGATGTCCTCGTCATTGGTGCCGATATTGCCGATATGCGGGAAGGTGAAGGTGACGATCTGGCCGGCATAGGACGGGTCGGTGAGGATTTCCTGGTAGCCGGTGAGCGCGGTGTTGAAGCAAACTTCGGCAACGGCCGAACCGGCGGCGCCGAGGCCGCGACCCTCGATGACGGTGCCGTCGGCCAGCACCAGAAGGGCGGTCGGCTTTTCGGTTGCCCAGGCGGGGGTCAACGCGGGCGTCATCTCGGCCATGGCGGCGCTCCTTTCAGGTTGCGCGCTTCGATGGCGGGCCATCTGCGCAGCAAACGGCGCGGCCGATCTCTCGAGCCTGCACGCATCAGTTCATTGTCTTATGCAAGGCCGAGTACATAGGGGAAGGCGCCAGAGCGGTCAATGATGCCCGGCCAAATCGGCGGGCATTTGTTTCGTCGAACGATATCAGGGGCTTGGCGCGTTTGCTTTACGAGTTCGCCACGGTTATTGTCCGCGCCGTTCGAAGGAGAAAGCATCATGCGCGCAAAAATCGCCGAATCCCTGAAGAGCGCGATGAAGGCGCAGGACAAGCACCGGCTGCCGACATTGCGGCTGATCCAGGCCGCCATCCACGACCGCGACATCGCCAATCGCGGCTCGGGCAAGGAGCCCGCCAGCGACGAGGAGATCCTGCAGATACTGGCCAAGATGGTGAAGCAGCGCGAGGAATCGGCCAAGGCGTTCGAAGACGGCAAGCGGCCGGAACTGGCGGCGCAAGAGCGCGGCGAGATGGAGATCATCCGCGGCTTCCTGCCGACGCAGCTGGACGATGCGGCCGTGGCTGCGGCGGCCCGCGAGGCGATTGCAGCCACGGGCGCGGCCAGCCAGAAGGACATGGGCAAGGTGATCGCCGCGCTGAAGCAGAAATATGCCGGCCAGATGGACTTTGGCAAGGCAAGCGGCATCGTCAAGGGCCTGCTGCAGTAGAGGTTCTCTGCTGCCACGCCGAGAGCTTGCGGGTTGGGCGCCAAGTGGCCTGTCGCCATGATCGAAATCGTCAAACCCGCGCTCGAACATCTGCCGTCCTACAAGGCGGCGCTCGAGCGCGGCTGGTCGGCGGATAATGTCCGCCTGATGGAAGCGACGCGTGAGCAGCTTGCCGCTATCGAGGAGGATCCGGTGGCGTTCCTTGCCAGCCTTGACGATCCCGAGGCGAAGGGGCCGCCGATCGCCTTGCCCGATGGCACGACCGTGCCGCGGCTGCCCGGCTTCCGGCGCTGGATCTGGGACGGCGAGGCCGCCGGCTCGATCGGCTTTCGCTGGCAGCCCGGAACGTCGGCGCTGCCGTCGCATGTTCTTGGCCATATCGGCTATGCCGTGGTGCCGTGGAAGCGCGGCCGCGGCTATGCTACCGAAGCGCTGCGGCTGATGCTTCCCGAGGCGAGGGCGGTCGGCTTGCCCTACGTCGATCTCACCACCGACCTCGACAATCCGGCCTCGCAGAAGGTGGTGCTGGCCAATGGCGGCCGGCTGATCGGCCCGTTCATCAAGGACGCCGCCTATGGCGGCGCCGAGAGCTTGTTGTTCCGGATCGATTTGTAGGGGCGCTACTCGGCTGCGGCTGGCAGCGGAGGGGCTGCCCGGCTGCGCCCTTCCCAGATGTGGGAGGCAAGCGCCACCGCCACCGCGACCAGCATGGCAGCAGCGCCCACCATCGGCAGGCTGCGATAGCCGTAACCGGCATTGAGCATGGCGGCGCCCAGCGATGCGGCGAGCGCGATGCCGACATTGAAGCCCGACGGTATGAGCGAGGAGGCGAGATTGGAGGCGTCCGCCGTCCAGGCCAGGATGCGGGTCTGGATCGGCGTGCCGATGGCGAAATTGAGGCCGCCCCAGATGAAAATCGCAACGACCATCGGCACGGGATAGGGGCTGACGGCATAGATCACGCCAAGCATCACCGCCTGCAGGGCAAGCATGGTGATCAGCGACGGCATCAGCTTCCAGTCGGAAAGCTTGCCGCCGAGGAAGACACCGATGGTGGCGCCGACGCCGTTGAGCAGCAGCACCCAGGGGATCAGGTTTTCGTCGAGATGGGTCACTTCAAGCAGCGTCGGGGTGATGTAGGTGAACAGGCCGAACTGGCCGATCATCAGCATCAGCATCAGGATCAGCGAGGTCCAGACCTGCTGGCGCGCCAGCACGCGCACCTCGTGGCCAAGGTTGGCTGGCGGGCTCGACGCGCCCGTTTTGCGCGGCAAGAGGGCGGCCATCGCAGCAAATGCCACCACGCCAAGCGCGCACATCACCCAGAAGGTGGCGCGCCAGCCCCATAGATTGCCGATCTCGGTGCCGGCCGGCACGCCGATGACGTTGGAAACGGTGAGGCCGGAGAGGATGACGGCGACAGCCATGCCGCGCTTGTCCTCGGGCACAAGGCCGACCGCCACCACCATGGCGACGCCGAAATAGGCTCCGTGCGCGACGGCGACCGCAATGCGCAGCAGCAGCATCGAGGCAAAGTCGGGCGCCAGCGCGCAGGCGGCCTGGCCGATGGTGAAGGCGACGGTCAGGCCAAGCAGCAAGGTCTTGCGGGAAATGCCTTTGGTGGCGAGCGCCAACAACGGCCCGCCAACCGCGATGCCGCCGGCATAGCCGGAGACGAGATAGCCGGAGGTCGGGATCGAAACGCCGAGGCCGTCGGCCACTTGCGGCAATACACCGGCGATGACGAATTCGGTGGTACCGAAAGCGAAGGCGGCGATGAACAGGGCAATGAGCGGAAGCATGGCGCGGAAGCGATCCTCAGACGAGGTCGCCTCAAATCATGGATGGCGCTTGCCGGCAATGCAGAAATTGTCGACGCCGCTTTAGGTTTTCTTGATCCGGCCCATTCCAGCTGGCGGTACCCGCCAAGTCTAAGCGGCGTTCTTCCTGCCGTAGGGGATTTTCAGCCACGCCCGCTCATGAAGGTAATACAGCAAGGATTTGGTGACGACCTCGGTGGCGCCGATGGCCGCGGCAAGCTTGATGCTGCCGGTGATGACGAGCGAGATGATCATCGTGTCGATGGTGCCGGTGGCGCGCCACGATAGCGCCTTGGCAAAGCTGCGCGAATGGGTATCCAAAGACTATCCTCCCGGTGGACTGACCCGATGCTTAGCCGAGGGAGGGCTGGACGCGCAAAGACTAATTTCACCGCAGCAGGCGCTTGTCCGGGCTCAACTGGCCTTGAGCCGCGACCCACCAAGCAACCCGCGTTCCTCCAGCACCGGATAGGCCATCGACGCCAGCAGCGAGTTGATCTGTTTCAGGTCGCGGATGGTGTCGAGGTGGATGGAGCTGGTCTCGACGCTCTTGGCGGTGCCGTCGCGCAGGCGCACGAAATGGCTGGCGCTGGTTTCCTTCTCGCGGTCGCGAAGTCGGTCCTTTTCCAGCACCAGCTGGCGCGCGGCCTCCGGATCGCGCGACACCAGCACATTGAAGGCGAGCCTGGCATTGGCCAGCACCGAGGCATGGAAGGCGCTGAGTTCGCGCCAGCCTTCGGGCGTGAACTCCAGCCCGCGCTCAAGCTTCTTCTTCACATGCACCAGCATGTTGCGCACGATGATGTCGCCGACCTGCTCGAGCTTGACGCAGGCACCGATCAATTCCTGGCAGCGAAGGGCCTCGTCCTCTGTGAGCGAGTTCCTGGTCAGTTTGGCCAGATAGAGCTTGATCGCCGCGTGCTTCCTGTCGACACGGTCGTCAAGTGCGGCCAGCGCCTTGATCTTGTCGGCGTCGGCGCTCTCGTAGAGTTCGATGATGCGCTTGAGCATGATCTCGACCGTTTCGCAGACCCGCACCACCTCGCGGGTGGCGTTGGCCAGCGCCTGGCTCGGCACATCGAGCGCGCTGTCGTTGAGCGCGGAAAGCTCGATGACGTCGAGAGCTGCGGCCGGTTCGGACTTGGTGCCCATCGCCACGATCTTCTCCGAAACGCGATAGACCAGACTGGCCAGCGGCAGGCCGGCGAGCAGGATCAGCACATTGAACAGGATGTGGGCGTTGACGATCTGGTCGGGCACGGTGGCGCCGAGGAAAGCGACCGGCGGCTTCAGCGTCATGAACAGGATCAGCATCACCAGCGAGCCCATGCCGCGCATCAACAGATTGCCGATCGGCACGACGCGCACGCCAGGCTCGGCGTTGCGGGTGAGCAGCGGCGCGATGATCGAGGAGCCGAGATTGACGCCGAGCACCAGCACGATGCCGAGTTCCGGCGGGATGAAGCCGCGGCCGGCGAGCGTGACGAGGAGCAGTACCGCGGCGATCGAGGAATGGAAGAGCCAGGTGATCAGTGCGGCGAGCAGATAGGCGGTGACGAAATCGCCTGAGAAATAGTTGACGATGAGCGGCATCAGTGTGCTCTGGCGCAGCGGCTCGGACGCCTGGCCGATCATCTCCAGCGACAGAAGCAAAAGGCCGATGCCGACCAGAATGCGGCCGGACTGGCGCCAGTCGCGCCGCTCGGTGGCCATGAACATGACGGTGCCGGCGACAAGGCAGATCGGCACCAGCAGCGAGAGATCGAAGGTCAACAGCTTGACCACCAGCGCCGAGCCGATCTCGGCGCCGCGCACCGCCAATTGACCCGACATCCCCGAGACGATGCCGGCGCCGGCGAAGGAGCCGACGAGAAGCGTGACGGCGGTCGAACTCTGCAACGCAATCGACAGGCCGCAGCCGGCCAGAACCGCCATCATCGGATTGCGCATGGTGGCGCGCAGCCGGTGGCGCAGCACATCGCCATAGGCGCGCTCGACGCCGGTCTTGACCAGCCGGGTGGCGAACAGCATCAGCGCCACGGCGCCGGCCAGATGCAGGAGAACGACCGAACCGCTCATGTCGACGCCTGCATGCGGACAGGACGTGCGATGCTGACAGCGCGACGCCTGGAGGGGACAACGAGGATGCGAATCATGGTCATGACAGTCGCTTATATTAGCTGGAATATTTTAGCCGGATAATAAAATTTGTCGATTCCAAGGGGCGTCGCGACGCGACAGGCCGTGTCGGAAAATGGACGGATGCGCAGATGACTGCACGGCGGATTCATGGCACGACAGTGGATTGGCGAAGTTTGCCGCGCCTTTGGCGACAACCTGGTCTGCATGGTCCCGGCGGCGGCCAGGAGTGGATCCGCGTCGGCAATGACTATGTGCTGGTCAGCATCCTGTCCGGCATCATCTTCGGCGCCAACGCCGCGCATTAAGTCTGACCAGCACACTGCTGAAGCTTGAAAGGAGGGGGCCGGCGACGGCCGCCTTTCTTTTTGGCCTGTGGAAACCGGGTACGGTCCGCAATAAGGGTCGTCGGATTTCCCCGGCATGATTATATGGTGGGGAAACGAGTTCCCCGATGCGCTTTCCACCCGCCTTTCTCGATGAGATACGCGACCGTGTGCCGATTTCATCGGTTATCGGCCAGCGCGTCGCGTGGGACAGGAAGAAGACCAACGCGTCGCGCGGCGACTATTGGGCGTGCTGCCCGTTCCATGGCGAGAAGAGCCCGTCCTTTCATTGCGAGGACAAGAAGGGCCGCTACCACTGCTTCGGCTGCTCGGTGTCGGGCGATCATTTCAAATTCCTGACCGAGCTCGACGGCATGAGTTTTCCCGAAGCGGTCGAGAAGATCGCCGAGATGGCCGGCGTGCCGATGCCGGTGCGCGACGAGCGGGAGGAGCAGCGCGAGAAGGAACGCGCCAGCCTGACCGACGTCATGGAGATGGCGACTGTCTTCTTCCAGGAGCGGCTGCAGGGACCGGAAGGGGCGAAAGCCCGCGCCTATTTGCGTGACCGCGGGCTGACGCCGGCGACGCAGCAATCGTTCCGGCTGGGCTTTGCACCGGACAGCCGCAACGCGCTGAAGGAGCATCTTGCCGCCAAGGGCGTGCCCAAGGCCGATATCGAGGCCTGCGGGCTGGTGCGCCATGGCGACGACATTCCCGTCTCCTATGACTGGTTCCGCGACCGCATCATGTTCCCGATCCCGGATTCCAGGGGCAAGATCATCGCCTTCGGCGGTCGCGCGCTGGCCGCCGATGCGCTGGCCAAATACATGAACTCGCCCGACACCGAGCTCTTCCACAAGGGCAATGTGCTCTACAATTTCGCCCGCGCCCGCAAAGCGCTCGCAAAGGGCGGTACGGTGATTGCCGTCGAAGGTTACATGGACGTCATCGCGCTGGCGCAGGCCGGTTTCGAGAATGCCGTGGCGCCGCTTGGCACCGCGCTCACCGAAAACCAGCTTGAATTGTTGTGGCGCATGGCGCCCGAGCCGATGCTGTGCTTCGACGGCGACCAGGCCGGGTTGAAGGCGGCGTGGCGCGCCGCCGACATGGCGCTGCCGTCGATCCAGCCGGGACGCTCGGCGCGCTTTGCCCTGCTGCCCGAGGGCAAGGACCCCGACGATCTGGTCAAGGCGGAAGGGCCGGACGCCTTTCGCGCCGTGCTCGCCGAAGCGCGGCCGCTGGCTGACCTTTTGTGGATGCGCGAGACCGCGGGCGGTGTCTTCGACACGCCGGAGCGGCGGGCGGAGCTGGAAAAGACGCTGCGCGAGCTGACCAGCCGCATCCGCGACGAGAGCCTGCGCTACCACTACCAGCAGGAAATGCGCGAGCGCGTGCTGAACTTTTTCGGCTCGCAGCGCAGTGCCCGCCAGGGCCGCCAGGATTGGAAACCGGGGCAGGGCAAAACGGCCGCACCCGGCGGGCAGTTCGCGAAAGGCGGCGGCGTCGGCGCGCGCGCCGCGATCACCGAGAGCCTCGGCCGCTCCGCCATGGTCAAGCGCGGCGGCGAGATGATGTCGGTGCGCGAGGCGACGATCATCGTCGCACTGGTCAACCATCCGGCGCTGATCGACGAGAATTTCGCCCATGTCGAGTTCCTGGATCTCGCCAACACCGACCTGAAGCGGCTGCACGCGGCCATCCTCGACGCCATGGCGCATGACATGGCCAATGACCGCGACGCGGTGATCGCCACGATCGAGCGCGCCGGCTGCAGCGATATCTGGGGGCGGGCGGTGATGCTGATCAAACGCGCCCGGCAATGGCCGGCGCTGGAAACCGCCGCCCTTGACGATGCCCGCGACGCCTTCAACCAGGCGCTACACTTGCAGCGCAGCGCGCGCACCTTACATAAGGAACTGAAACAGGCGGAAGCAGCGCTCGCCAGCGATCCCACAGACGAAAACTACCGGCATCTCGTCGAGATTCAGGCGCAATTTCGTGATGTGCAGGCAACGGAAGCGCTGATCGAAGGGTTCGGCGTGTCCTCGGGCAAGGCTGGGCGCGTGTAGGTTGAAACCTGCGCAAGAATGAAGTTGAAACGTGCAGCGCGTCGAATCGACGCCTCTAAGTCGGGTAATTGATTCGCTTTTTTGATGCGAATCATGCGAGAGGCGCTTGACCTTCTGGCAGAATGACGGAATCAGGACGATTCGAAACCTTAACCCGTGCCGGCGTCGATGGGAAATGCAGCGATGTGAGGTGCTGATCACTGGACAGGCTGTTAGCCTGCCACAGATATCAGGGTTAATCTGGACTTAATGCATGTCGCCCAAAAGTGAAAACCGGTTTTGGGGCACGATATGAACCAAACAAAAGAGTTGATGCGGTTACCGGCCCGGTGAAGCGCGTTTCGTCACGAGCGCATAATTTGACCGGTGCGGCAGCTTACGCGGCTTCGATGTTCGGCCGCTAGGAGAAGATAAAGACTATGGCGACAAAGGAAAAGGAAGAGGTCGAGACCGAACGCGAAGGCGCCACCGATGGCCCCCTGCTCGACCTTTCCGATGATGCTGTCAAGAAGATGATCAAGGCCGCCAAGAAGCGCGGCTATGTGACCCTTGACGAGCTGAATGCGGTGCTGCCGTCGGAAGAGACTGATCCCGATCGCATCGAAGACATCAATGCGATGCTGTCCGACATGGGCATCAACGTGGTCGAGGACGACGATCAGGGCGAGGAGCCTGAGGCCGCCGACAGCAATGCCGATGCCGAGGAAGACGCCAACGAACTGGCCGAGCAGACCGGTACCGCCGTTGCCGCCACGACCACCAAGAAAGAGCCGACCGACCGCACCGACGACCCGGTGCGCATGTATCTGCGCGAGATGGGCTCGGTCGAGCTCCTGTCGCGCGAGGGTGAGATCGCGATCGCCAAGCGCATCGAGGCCGGTCGCGAGACCATGATCGCGGGCCTGTGCGAAAGCCCGCTGACCTTCCAGGCCATCATCATCTGGCGTGACGAGCTCAACGAATCCAAGATTCTGCTGCGCGAGATCATCGACCTCGAAGCCACCTATGCCGGGCCCGAAGCCAAGCAGGCGCCGGTGGTCGAGCGCATCGAGGAGACCCCAAAGCCCGAGGACAAGCCGCGGCGTGGACGCGACGAGGAAGACGACATCACCAATGTCGGCGCCGACACGCGCGGGTTGACGGATGACGACGAGGAAGACGAGGACGAGGCCAGCCTGTCGCTTGCGGCGATGGAAGCGGAACTCCGTCCGCAGGTGATGGAGACGCTCGACGTCATCGCCGACACTTACAAGAAGCTCAGGAAGCTGCAGGACCAGCAGGTCGAGAACCGTCTGGCTGCCGCCGGCACGCTGTCGCCCAGCCAGGACCGCCGCTTGAAGGAGTTGAAAGACCAGCTGATCAAGGCGGTGAAGTCGCTGTCGCTCAACACCGCGCGCATCGAAGCGCTGGTCGAGCAGCTCTACGACATCAACAAGCGCCTGGTGCAGAACGAAGGCAAGCTGCTGCGCCTGGCCGAAAGCTATGGCGTGCGCCGCGAGGAGTTCCTCAAGGAATATCAGGGTTCCGAGCTCGATCCGAACTGGACGCGCTCGATCGGCAATCTTACCTCGCGCGGCTGGAAGGAATTCACCAAGAACGAGAAGGACGCGATCAAGGAGCTGCGTTCGGAGATCCAGAACCTCGCCACCGAAACGGCGATCTCGATCCTGGAATTCCGCAAGATCGTCAATCAGGTGCAGAAGGGCGAGCGCGAAGCCGCAATCGCCAAGAAGGAAATGGTCGAGGCCAATCTGCGCCTCGTCATCTCCATTGCCAAGAAATACACCAATCGCGGCCTGCAGTTCCTCGACCTGATCCAGGAAGGCAATATCGGCCTGATGAAGGCGGTCGACAAATTCGAATACCGCCGCGGTTACAAGTTCTCGACCTACGCGACATGGTGGATCCGGCAGGCGATCACGCGTTCGATCGCCGATCAGGCGCGCACCATCCGCATCCCGGTGCACATGATTGAGACGATCAACAAGATCGTGCGCACCTCGCGCCAGATGCTGCACGAAATCGGCCGCGAGCCGACGCCTGAGGAACTGGCCGAAAAGCTCGCAATGCCGCTCGAAAAAGTCCGCAAGGTACTGAAGATCGCCAAGGAGCCGATCTCGCTCGAAACCCCTGTGGGCGACGAGGAGGATTCGCATCTCGGCGATTTCATCGAGGACAAGATGGCGATCCTGCCGATCGACGCGGCGATCCAGGCCAATCTGCGCGAGACCACCACGCGCGTGCTTGCCTCGCTGACGCCGCGCGAGGAGCGCGTGCTCAGAATGCGCTTCGGCATCGGCATGAACACCGATCACACGCTGGAAGAAGTCGGCCAGCAGTTCTCGGTCACCCGCGAGCGTATCCGCCAGATCGAAGCCAAGGCGCTGCGTAAGCTCAAGCACCCGAGCAGGTCGCGCAAGCTGCGCAGCTTCCTCGACAGCTGACACTGCCGACCGGGGGCTTCGGCGTGGGGTCGACCTACGGAAACATCAGCACAAAGGGGCCAACGCAGGCCGCGTTGGTCGCTTGGCTCCGATCGAAGAACATCGATGCATTCGTGGGTGCCGAGCAGAACGGCTGGGTCACCTTTTCCGATCGGCAGACAGACGGGCAGGACATGCATTGGGCAGAGGGCCTGCTGCAAAGTCTGACCCTCGATCTGGCGTGCGTCGGCATCGCCGTCACCGTCTATGACGAGGAGGTGTTGAATTTAAGCGTTGCTAGGCATGGCCGTCTGGAATCGCGCTACAATTCCTGTCCTGGCATTGAGATGGAAGATCCCGGCGACGACGATATGCTGCCCACGATCGACGATGCGCCCGCGCTGCTGGCGACAATCGGCAGGCCGGCCGCGCTTGACGACCTGCTCCAGATTCTGGGTATGAATGGAGCGAAAGACTACATCAATCCGCTCGACCTCCATGCCGAACTCGCTGCTTTTATCGGCTTTTCAGAGGATGCTGTTGGCTTTGGCCATAGATACACGCTTCGGGACAAAGTCGACCTTGCCGAAGATGAATTGATCAGGACGGTCGCTGGCAAATGACCGGTGTTCGATCAGCGGGCTGAGAGAGCTCGCTGGATGGACCAGGAGTTGCCGATTGATGCCGACGACGCCATTTTCGCCGGCATCAGTATGAACACAAGAATTCAGGCCCCGGCCGACTTCTGCACAGGTTCCGGTGGCGCCAAAAGGCCCTCTAGAATTTTCAAGACATCGGCAGCCTGCATTCTCATCGATTGACCCATCGTTGAGACAAGTGCGAATTCGTCTTCTGTGATGCGGCCGTCAGCCGCCGCGATCATCACCGAGCAATGTATGATGAGTTCTTTGATACTGTCCTCGAAATTTGCCGCATTGTCGGCGAGGTAGTTGGGTATGGACTTTTTTTCCAAGGAAAGCTCTTTGCAGACCTCGTCTATTGTTGCCCATGCTATCTGATTTTTTGTAACGCTGTTGATGATATTCCTGATCGAATCCAGCTCTGTTTTCTCAACGTTGCCATCCGATTTGGCCATCGCCATCATGGCACGGACGAGGGCGCGCAGTTCCGGTCCGGGGATCAGTCGATCCACTTTATTCTTTGATACATGGTTGAGATATTGAAATAGCCCAACGAAGAACTGGAGAAGCCCGCCAACAATTGCCCCCGAAGCGACTACAAAATAGCCTCCGGGTGCCGCCCCATATGTGATTATTGTGACGAGAGCCCCGCCAACAAACCAAAGTAACCCAAATCCTATATTTCTTGCCCCTGGTGTTTCCATCACCCTCTCCCCTTGTTATTGCTTCCATTGTGTCCCTCCAGAAATGATGTGTAAAGCCACCAGCGCGATTTTCGCTTCGGGCGCTGATTGATTGCGATTCCTCTGGAATTTAAGCCTACGCCTACTCGTTCTATTCAACCGCATAGAGCCTCGACTGCTTTGGCAGGCCGCCGGCTGCTCAAGTTCTGGTGCTTCCTGAACAGCGGGCGCCACGGGGCAATTTTCGAGGGGCGCGGAGATCGTCGTTTATTGTTGGCGATCGTCTTGCCGCCCATCTCCGTCGGGAGGATACTTCCCAAGCCGGATGCCATGTTCTGGGCGACAAACCGGATACCCGCCCCGGCTGAGACTCTCAGCCGTGCTCCGTGGCGCCGGAGGGAGGTGTGCGATGACAACCTACATCCTGCTGATGAACTGGACCGAACAGGGCTCCAGGAATGTGCGCGAGTCGCCGAAACGGCTCGATGCCGCCAAGAAGCAGTTGGCTGACATGGGCGGATCGTTCAAGGCATTTTATCTCACCATGGGTGAATGCGACATGGTGGCCGTGGTCGAGGCGCCCGACGATGCAGTGTTGGCGCGTTTTGCGCTGATGCTCGGGGCGGGTGGTAGCGTCAAGACGCGAACGCTGAAGGCTTTCCCCGAATTTGCCTATCGCGAGATCATCACCTCGCTTGGATAGGCGCGCTGGTTGAGACAACGCGGTCGGACGCATTTCCTGGCGGTCGGTGCGGGTGCCGCTTGACGGCGCCTGAGCTGCCGATATTGAGGAGAAATGCTCCTCTCGCTCGAGAAGAACTTCATTTTCATCCACATCCCGAAAACGGCCGGGACCTCGATCACTCGTGCGCTGCGGCCATGGTGCCTGAAGCCGAAACCGACGCAGTGGCGGCGTCTGCTGTCGAGGCTGCCGGTGCCAGAGGCGCCGGTGAGGATCAATTTCAGGCAGCATGACAGAGCCGCCTGGTTGCGGCGCAAATTGCCGGCCCATCTCTATGCCGGCGCCTACAAATTCGCCGTGGTGCGCAATCCTTTCGAGTTGGTGGTTTCCAACTACCAGCATTTGCGCCGGAAAACCTCGCGGCGCCGGCATCGCCAGGCGCAGCGCTGGGACTTCAAGGCGTTCCTGCGCTACCTCGAACGCAAGAACCGGCTGGCGCGGGTGGACCAGACGAGCTGGATTTCGGACAGGGATGGAAAGCTGATCGTCGACGAGGTCCTGCGCTTCGAAACACTGGCCGAGCAGTTCAATGTTCTGGCCGAGCGGCTCGGCCTTCCCGGCGAGCTTCCGCGATTGAATGTCGGGGCGCCGGTCGACTATCGCGCCCTCTACGATGAGGAGGCGAAAGCGATCGTGCGGCGGCTCTATCTCAGAGACTTCGAGCGCTTCGGCTACGAGTTCTGATCAAGCGCGGCGCTTCGCCATGTTGCGGGCCGATCGCATTGCAGGGATAGTCGGTTCCGTCCCTCAGGTCGCGGTCTGAAAGCCATGCCCAAGCCTGCGCTTACCGTCTGGTACAACACACGCTGCCCAGTCTGCGATGGCGGCATCACCAGGCAGAAACGGCGGCTGATCGAAGCGATCAAGGCCGGGCGGATCGAATTCCGCGACATCAACCTCGAACCGGCGGCGCTCGCCGGCCACGGCGCCTCGCTGGAGGATATCCGCCGCCGGCTGCATGCCACTGACAACAACGACAGGCTGCTGGTCGGCGCCGATGTGGCGGTCGCCGTCTGGAGGGCGACGCCGGGCGAGGGCTGGCTGGCGGCGCTGTTCGGCAATCCGGTCGTGCTGCCGCTGACGCGTTTCGCTTATGATCGCTTCGCCGACCTGCTCTATGCGTGGAACCGGCGCAACGGCCGCTGGTAGTTCGGGAAAGCCCCGCAGACATCCCCGAACCTTGACCGGCGCATGACGCTGGCGCTGCCTTTCGATACATCGTAAGATATATCTTGACTCATGGGACGCATGCACCTACTTAAGATATATCGAAAGATAGAACTCAAGGAGCAATCAATGCACAGACATCATCCCTTTGGCGAGCGCGCCGAGCGCGCATTCCTGCATATGGCCGGCAAGTTTGGCGGGCGTGGCGGCGGGTTCGGGCCGTTCGGACATGGTGGTCGCGGCGGCGGACGCGGCGGCCCAGGCGACATGTTTCGCGCCGGACGCATGCTGGCCGACGGCGATCTCAAGCTGATCACCCTGTCGCTGCTGGCCGAGGCGCCGCGCCACGGCTACGACATCATCAAGGCGCTGGAAGAGCGCACCAGCGGCATCTACAGCCCAAGCCCGGGCGTCGTTTATCCGACGCTGACTTTCCTCGAAGAGGCCGGCTATGCCGTCTCTGCGGCCGACGGCAACAAGAAGGTGTTTTCGATCACCGAGGCGGGCCAGGCGCATCTCACCGAAAACCGCGAAATGATCGACGGTGTGCTCGAGCATCTCGAGCGCTTCGGCCGGAAGATGGCCAAGGCGCGCGAGTGGTTTGGCTGGAACGACGACAGCGAGGAGGGCGGACGGCGTGGCCGCGGCGGCCGTTCGGAAGCCCGCGACGAGTTCCGCGCCGTGCGCCACCGGCTGCGCGCTGCCCTTGGCGACATCGTCGACGCACCGGCCGAAAAGCAGGCCGAAGCAATCGCCATACTGGAAGAGGCCGCCGAAGCCCTCGAAGCGCTGTCGCGCGGCTGAGCTCTGGCGGGGTCGTCGGCCCTTGCTCGTTCGACTGAGGAACGGTACTGAAAATCATCCTGCACCACACCCTGTCGTGCGGGATGATCGCCGTAGGAGGGCGCTCATGTCATTTCTGAAACGTCTTTTCGGCGGTGGTGGCGGCGGTGACGCCGGCGGGCCTAAAAGCGCCGCCCCGGCAAAACAGATCGAGCACAAGGGATTTCTGATCAGCGCCACGCCCTACAAGGCGGACGGCCAGTACCAGACCTGCGGCGTGGTTTCGAAGGAAGTCGGTGGCGTGATGAAGGAGCACCGCTTCATCCGCGCCGACCGGTTCGCGGGACTGGACGACGCCGTTGACATCTCGATCAAGAAGGGCATCCAGCTGGTCGACGAGCAGGGCGAGAAGATTTTCGGCTAGAGCCTCCGGTGGCCAACGTTGTTCCGGCTGTATCTTTCCCCCGATTTCCGTTTGATAATTTTTCGGCCTATGGCTCCGGCATCCCACTCATCTTCTTGAAACATTCGTCAAACGACAGATTACGACAGAGGTCGCGAAGAACGCCTGCGGGCACTTGTTGTGTGGCACCGGGCCGTGGGAATGTTTTCGCGGGCTCATTTGAGCCCGAAAGAGCGGCGGCAAGTTTAACAAGCACAAAGAAGATCATAACCCATACCCACCCGGAAACAGGTGATTGACGCGCCGAACCGGTGGTTTGGCTCGATGGTGCGATCGTTTCGGGCTCAGGGTCCTGTTGCGGCGTGGACGCCATACGATACTGGGGCGCCGTCTCAGGATCGATTAGCGCGTGCAACCAGTCAAGCTGTTGACGCTCCCAATAGTTTGATCCGCGATTGCGTGTCCAGCCAAAGCGTTCGTCAAACAGGTCAAGCAAGCGTTGAACCATCCAGGGCTTGGCCAACGGACGCTGCCGCTCGCCGAAGCCTGATTGCTCGCAAACATAGGTCCGCATACGGGTTTCAAACTCTTGAATGTCATCAATCGTCTGTAGGAGTTCGCCATCCAGAATTGCCAGCCAGCTGTCTATTCTCTGCCATTTCCATGGTTCGGTGATAAGCGACTCGACAGCTTTCATGGCACGCAGGGCAGGCGCTTCGATGGCAATTGAAGCCGTGCGGGCAGGAGCCGCTTCTTTCGGTGCATCTGGTTCGATATTTTCGATAAGGAGCGTCTCGATATCATCTTCCATGGCCCGCAAAGCGTGTGCTTCGAGGATAGCGGGAACCGCACTCTCGTTGGATAGTGGCACGTTCTTCAACGCGGGCGCGTCGGTGTCTTCGGCAATTTGTGCCCCGTCAGGGGAAGTAATTTCCTTGAAATACTCCCGCCTGTTGACTTGATCGCGCGCCTGCTCGAATGCCTGACGCAATGCAATAAAACTGTCGCGATCCTCATTGATGTTGATCAGTTTGAGCTTTGTAGCGTAGGCGCGCTTGATCTCGCGTTCGGTTACGTCTTCCCGGTCGGATATTCCGAGCATGGAAAACGCATCAATAAACATCGTACTTCTCTAACGCTTCGAGTTCTTCCGTGATTTGGGATCGCACGGCGGCGATTTCCTTGGGATATTGCCGGGCAAGGATCGCCTCGAATTCCCCAAGCCGTGCCGACAACACCTTGCGTTGCGGCCCCAAGGCATTTTCAAAAGCTTTCGTGATGCGCGCGACAAGCGCCGCGTTAACCGCTTCTTCGCGTGGATGGATCTTGATCCGTTCAAGTTCCTTCAGGCGTTGCAGAATGTCTTTTTGCGAAAGAGCGCCCGGATTGCCCTCTATGACAAGTCGATGAGCCTTGCCATTGGTGACGACCGTTGCGATGACTTCGAGCACTCCGGACGTATCGTAGGTAAAGCGCACGTCGACTGCTTCATTTGCGTTGCGGTTGACAGGAATAGGAACGCTCAATGTGCCTATCTTCACATTGTCGCGTACCAGCGGCGCCTCGCCCTGAAAGACATTGATTTCCACTTTCTGCTGGCCAGGAACTACAGTATTGAAACGCTCAACCCGGCTCGCTGGAATAACCGTATTGCGCTCAATGATTGGAGCAAAATATCCGGGCAGGGTTTGGCCGTTCGGTCCGACTTGATGGTTTGTCTCGATACCCAAGGTGAAGGGTGAAACATCGGTCATGACGATGTCGTCGAGTGCCTGATGCCGGGAAGCAAGCCCGGCCTGTACCGCCGCGCCCAGGGCCACGACATGATCGGGGTCGAGATCATGTTCCGGAAAACGCTTGAAAAGCTTGGTTATTGCAGACTTGATGATTGGCATTCTCGTTGCGCCGCCAACGAGTATGATCCGATCGATCTGATCGTTGCCTAGGTTTGCGTCGCGCATCGCGCGCTGTAAAGGGGCCTTCATCCGGTTGACTAACTGCGTCGTTGCCTCCTCAAAACGATCTGCAGAGACAGAAAGCTGCTTCTGTTCGCCGTCCAGGACATATCGGATATCTGCGTCTTTGCTGATTGAAAGCTTATGCTTTGCTTCGTCAGCCAGCGCACGCAGCCGTGACAGATCTCCCTTTCCTAAATCATCACGGCCAAGATCCTTGCCCAGCAACGCTACAAGGATATCCGTGAAGTCTTCTCCGCCCAGAAATGCGTCCCCGGCCGACGCCCGTACCTCCATGACGCCAGAAAACATCTCCAGAATTGAAACGTCGAATGTGCCGCCGCCAAGATCCACGACAAGAAAGGTGCTTTCATCGTCCTTGCGATGCAGGCCATAAGCCAAGGCCGCTGCGGTCGGTTCATTGATCAGCCGGCTTACCTTAAGGCCCGCGAGTTGTGCGGCAGCGATCGTTGCCTTGCGTTGCACATCGTTGAAGTAGGCCGGCACGGAAATAACCGCATCGTCAATAGGGTGCTGGAGATGCGCCTCGGCGTCCGCTTTCAAGGAGCGCAGAATGAACGCGGACAACTCTTCCGGGCGAAATGTCTTGCGGCCGAGATGAACCATGTGGTCCGTGCCCATATAACGCTTGAATCGTGCCGTGCTTATATCGGGATTGGACACGAGCCTGTCCTTGGCTGCCTGGCCGACCAACAAGTCACCACTGTCGCTAAGCCCTACGGCAGAAGGCGTCAGAAAAGCGCCGATAGCATTGGGGATCAATATGGGGCCTTCGTCGGTAAAATGAGCTACCAACGAATTGGTCGTGCCAAGGTCAATGCCGAGAATTGGGAACTCAGACAAACAGGTCTCCATGAGAGATTTTGAGGTGGCTTGTCATTTATGACGCATGTGACTTGCGCATTCTGTACTTGGCATAAAACTCAAAATGGAACTTATCTGAATAATCAAACACATGTGAAGAGGGTTCGCCCGACAACGCGCACACGGTTACGTGGCGATCTCGCGGCGCGTTTCAATACACGCGCTGCTTCGTTCCGGTCGACGTTCGTGGAACAACAAAAAGGCAGGCGCCGGAGCGCCTGCCTTTTCAACTCAGGTCTGGAATGGCGTGCGCTTACGCTGCTGCAGCAATCTGCCGGGTCGCGGCAACCACGGCGTCGACCTTGGCCGTCGCCTTGGCCAGAGCTGCGGTGACGGCATCGGCGCCCATGCCGACGCCTTCGATGCGGATGACTTCGACGTCGGTCATGCCGAGGAAGCCGAGCACGCCACGCAGATAGGGGATGGCGTGATCGAACTGCACGGCCGCACCTTCGGAGTAGATGCCGCCCGAGGCCAGCACGATGTAGACCTTCTTGCCGGTGACCAGGCCCTTCGGGCCGTTTTCGCCATAGGCAAAGCTCTTGCCGGAGCGGGCGACATGGTCGACCCAGGACTTCAGGGTCGACGAGATGCCGAAATTGATGAAGCCGGTGGCAAGGATGATTGTGTCGGCGGCAAACAGTTCGTCGAGCGCGACATCGGAAACGCCGACCACTTCGGCTTGACGCTCGGTGCGGGCTTCGACAGGCGTGTAGATGCCGGTCGAGTAGTCGGCGTCGATATGCGGCAGCGGGTTGGCGACGAGGTCGCGCACGACAAGCTCAGCCGACGGATCGGCGGCGACAAGCTTTTGCGCGAACTCGGTGGCGATGCGGGTCGAGTGCGAAGCAGAGCCACGCGGGCTCGAGGTTACAAGAAGTATGGACATAGCGGTTCTCTCCAGTGGGAATTGAATTGTCCCCGCTGATATGGGCCTATCGATCTATTCAAAAAACTGGTATATTTTCTATATAATCAATCCATAAAGTAGATATTTCATGCAACCCAATCCGACGCTCGACCAATTGCAGATCCTCGTTGCCGTGGCCGACACCGGCAGTTTCTCGGCCGCCGGCCGCAAGCTGAACCGCGCGCAATCCGTCATCAGCTATGGCATCGCCAATCTCGAGGCGCAGCTTGGGCTGAAGCTCTTCGAGCGGGAGGGCACACGCGAACCGCAACTGACCGAGATCGGCCGGGCGATGCTGGAAGATGCGCGGCGCATGGTCGGCGTGCTGCAGCGCATCCGCTCGCGCGTCGACGGCCACCATCAGGGATTGGAGGCGGAAGTCGCCCTGTCGGTCGACGCGACGCTGCCTTCGCCAGTGCTGGTTCGTGTACTGAAGGCATTCGAGGCGCAGTTTCCAACCGTGATGCTGCGCCTGCATATCGGTTCGCTCGGCCTGATCCCCGATCATGTCGTCAGCGGACAGTCCGATCTTGGCATTGGTGGCCTGCTGGGCGAGGTCGACGTGCATCTCGTGCGCATCGGCTTCATGTCGATCGTGCTGGCTGCCGCGCCCAGCCATCCGCTGGCCCGGCTGCCGAAGCCGGTGGCGCTCGAAGATGCGCGCGAACACACCCAACTCGTTGTCACCGACCAGTCCGAACGCACCAAGGGACGCGACTTTGGTGTCTTTGCCTATCGTACATGGCGGCTGACGGATGTGCGCACCAAGCATATTCTGATGCGCGAGGGCCTGGGCTGGGGCGGGCTGCCGCGCTGGCTTATCGCCGACGATCTGGCCAGCGGCCGGCTGGTGGAACTCGACCTCGAACCCTACAGCGAGGTGCGCTCATCGCTCTATGCCATGCATCGCGTCGACCGCAGCCCAAAGCCGGCGGCGGCCTGGTTGATCGACCAGTTCAAACGCCAGCTCGGCCGCTTCAACGAGTTCGAGCCGGGCCAGGTGCCTGGCGAGGAGCCGGAGACAATCCGGCAATCAGCGCCATGAGCACGGCACGGTAATCCTCGGCCGAGGCGCCGGCTTCGACGGCGAGCGCCGCCCGATCGAAGGCAGCGGCTAGCAAAGCAGTCAGCGCGTCGGCCGGTAGTCTCGTCATCGACTGCTCGCGCATTGCCGCGACCAGGCCCTGGCGCAGCGAACGGTTACCATGGCGGTTGTCGATGGCATCCATGGCGGCGCGGCCGAGAACGGCCGGCCCGTCGAGCAGCAACAGCCGGGTGCGGCCGGGGAGGCGCATGGCGGCGAGATAGGCGTCCGATCCGGCAATCAGTGCATCGCGGGAAAACAGCGATGGCGGCGAGGCACGATCGATCTCAGCGGCGACAGCTTCTGCCTCCTGCTCGACCACGGCGGCAAACAGCGCCTGCTTGTCGGCAAAGTGGTGATAGAGCGCACCGCGGGTGACGCCGGCGGCCGCTACGATCTCCGGCGTGCCGGTCTCGGCATAGGATTTTTCAATGAACAGTTTGCGCGCGGCGGCGATCAGGTCGGCGCGCGTCGCTTCGGTGCGGTCCCGGTTCGAACGGCGAGCGATTTCTCGTTGCATACATGCAGCCTGTATGTTATTTCAATTTACATGCAGACTGTATGTTAGCTGAGAGGAGAAAGAAAGATGAAGGCGACGAGCTATTATCCAGTGTTGATGACTGGCGACGTGGCCGGCACGAAAGCCTTCTATGTCAATCACTTCCGCTTCAAGCCGCTGTTTGCGAGCGACTGGTATGTGCATCTGCAGTCGGCCGAAGACAGGCGCGTCAATCTCGGCATCGTCCACGGCGACCACGAGACCATCCCGGAGGAGGGGCGGGGCCGCACATCAGGGCTGCTGATCAATTTCGAGGTCAAGGATCCTGACGCCGTCTATGAGCGGATCCTTGCCGCCGGCCTGCCGATCCTGTGCAGCCTGCGCGACGAACCCTTCGGCCAGCGCCATTTCATCACCAGGGATCCCAATGGCGTGCTGATCGACGTCATCAAGCCAATCCCGCTCAGCCCGGAGTTTCAGGCGCAATTCGTGGAGGGCGCCGCAGCCTGAACCTGTGCCCGATGGCAGCAAATGTCGGCAGCGGCTCCAGCCCATGTGGCCGGGGTCCTGCTATGCAGTCTATGCTGGATGATGCTGAAGCTGGTCCTGTTGCATGCGTGACATCTGCCTTGTTCGTGCGCCATCCAATCTCGGCCTTCGGCCCCTGCGGCCGGGCCACGTGCCCGGCACCTGGCGGGCGCCGCAGGCGCTGACCGAAGCTGGTCTGGTCGAGGTGCTTGCGCCATCAAGGGTGGTCGATCTCGAGCGGCCCGCTTACAGCACCGAGCCGCAACCGGACACACGCCTGCGTAATGGTCCGGCGATCCGCCGCTTCAACCTAGACCTTGCCGAGATCATCGCCGGTGCGCTCGGGCAAAGCGAGTTCCCGCTGGTCATCGGCGGCGACTGCTCGATCCTGCTTGGCTCGCTGGCGGCCGCGCGGCGGTCCCGCGCGGTCGCGCTGGTGCATGTCGACGGCCACAGCGATTTCCGCCATCCCGGCAATTACGATGTCGATGCCGCGCTCGGCTCCGCCGCCGGCATGGACCTTGCGCTCGCCACCGGGCGCGGCGAGCCTTTGTTGACGGAGTGGCCCGGCATTGCCGGTCCGCTTGTCGCCGACGAGGCGGTGGTGCAGATTGGCGAGCGCGAGAGCCGCGATGTCGATTTTGCCTGGCCCGACATCGATGCGACCTCCATCACACGCATTGACGTCTTTACGGCACGGGAATTGGGCGCTGTAAAGGTGGTGGAGACGACGAGAGCGACGCTGGCGCGCGCCGATTGTCCCTATTGGCTGCATCTCGATGTCGACGTGCTGGACCAGACGGTGATGCCGGCGGTGGATTCACCCGGCAGTCCCGGCATCGATCCCGACGATCTGGTTGCCACCCTGTCGGCGCTGGTGGCGGACAAGCGCTGCATCGGCATGGACATGACGATCTTCGATCCCGACCTCGACCCGACGGGCGACCTGGCGCGGCTGCTGGTGTCGCTGCTCGGGCGGGTGCTTAATCAGCGATAGGCCTCAGCTCGCCCTTGCCACCGGCGTCACCGTGACCTGGCTGACGCCGGTGCGGCGTACCACGGTGCACAGCGTTTCGCGGCCGATGCGTTCGGCGTCGAGCATGCGCACGAGGTCGTCGACGCCGGTGACGGGGCGGCCGTCGATGGCCGCGATGATGTCGCCCTCCTTCAGGCCGGCCTTGGCCGCGGGGCCGTTCTTCTCGACGCTGCGCAGCCGCACCGCGGTGTTGGTCGACACCTGTGACAGGAGCGCGGCGCGGCGCGGCAGGTTGGTTGTGTCGGCGGAGATGCCGATGAAGGCGCGCCGCACGCGGCCGAAGCGGATGATCTCCGAGATGACGAAGTTGGCGGTGTTGGAGGCAACCGCGAAGGCGATGCCTTGCGCGCCATGGATCATGGCGGTGTTGACGCCGATGACCTCGCCGGCCGACGACACCAGCGGCCCACCGGAATTGCCGGGGTTGAGCGCGGCATCGGTCTGGATGACGTCGTCGATCAGCCGCCCGGTCGAGGCGCGCATCGAACGGCCGAGCGCGGAGACGACGCCGGAGGTGACGGTCCATTCAAAGCCGAGCGGATTGCCGATGGCGATCGCGATCTGGCCGCGCCGCAGCCGCTTGGAATCGCCAAGCGGCGCGACATCGGCAAAGCTGCCGTCGGCGCGCACCAAGGCGATGTCGGTATCGGGATCGCGGCCGAGAACACGGCCTTCTCTGGAGGCGCCGTCGGGCATCGAGACGCGCACGGTCCTGGCGTCGCCGACGACATGGAAGTTGGTGACGACCAAGCCGTCCTGCGCAATGACGAAGCCGGAGCCGTGGCCGCCCTGGCCGCCGATGCGCTCGATGCGGCAGACGGCGGGGCCGATGCGGTCGACCGCGTCGGCCACCGTCGTCGAATAGGCGTCGAGCAGTGTGTCGTCCGGTTGGAATTTGGCGGCGGCGAGGGCCATCGGTGGGCTCCGTGTTTTCAGGCTTGTTCGTGACTATATGTGCGGAGCGGCCGGAACCGCCGCGACCTGACCAGATGGCCAGTGAAACCATGAACTAGCCGTCAGGCGAGTATCTGCGAGCCAGCTGTCGCGCGATATCTGGGGCATGCAAGAAACCCAGGAGACCAAAATGAGCGACTTCAATCTCAACACCTTTTCCGAGGCCATCGCAGATGTCGCGGCAACGGCTGCGCCGGCGACGGCAAGTTTCGCTACCCATCACCATCGCACGGCCAGCGCCTTCCACTGGCGGGATGGCTATTTCGTCACCGCCGAGGAAGCCGTCGAGGCCGGCGAAGAGATCGAACTGACATTGGCCTCGGGCGAGACGGTGAAGGCCGAACTGGTCGGCCGCGACCCCTCGACCGGCGTAGCGCTTCTGAAGCCGGCCGGTGCGGCCACGGCGCCTGCGTTTGCCAAAGCGGATGCGGTGCGGCCCGGCAATCTGGCCATTGCCATCGGCAGCAGCCAGGGCTCGGCTCTGGCCGTGTCGGGCTCAGTCGGTGAGGTCGGTCCGGCATGGCGCTCGATGCGGGGCGGCAGCATCGACCGGCGCATCAATCTTGCCGTCAATGCCGGCGGCCGTTTCGAGGGCGGGCCGGTGCTCGACGCCAAGGGCGCGCTGATTGGCATGCTGCTGTTCGGGCCGCGCGGCCGGGCCCTGGTCATGCCTTATGAGACGATCGAGCGGGCGGTGGAGACGTTGCGTGAAAAGGGCCATGTCGCGCGCGGCTATCTCGGCGCCGGCCTGCACCCGATCCGTGACGGCGCGGCGCGCGGTGCCATGGTGATGAGCCTCGACGACAATGGCCCGGCCAAGGCCGCCGGTCTTGCTCTTGGTGACATCATCGTGGCGTGGAACGGCGAGGCCGTACATGGGCCGCGCGAGCTGATCCGCAAGCTTGGGCCCGATAGCGCCGGTGCCGCAGTGACGCTTGGCGTGGTGCGCGGCGGCGAGCAGCGCGATGTCGCGCTGACCGTCGGCGAGAAGCCGCTGAGCTGAGGAATTGATGGACACATTCGCCAACGATCGGATCATGGCTGACGGCCCCGCCTCGCGGCGGCTGGTGGTGTTGATCGCGCTTGGCGACGTTGTTCGCGCTGAGCGCTTGGCCGCCGCGCTTGCCGCGAGCGACGATCTGTTGCCGGTCGCGGCCGGCAGCGGTGCGGCCGACGTCGCCATCATCGACGGCAGCGGCGCTGATGCCGTGCCGTCCGCCACGCCGCGGGTGCTACTGTCTGGGCGTGCGGGCGGCGAACGGCCTGCCGGCGAGGTGATGGCGGTCATGCCTGCCGGCGCGGACGATCTGCTGATCGCCGCGGCGGTGCGGCTGGCGGCGGCTGGCTATCGCGTCTCGGGCGACGGCGGTGGCGGGCGCCATGGGGATTTTCATGCCGGCGATGGCGAGCCTTTAGAGGAAGACCTCTCCGATGAACATGCCTCCCGACCGGCACTGTCACCGCGCGAGGCCGAAGTGCTGGCACTGCTTGCCGAGGGCGCGCCCAACAAGGTGATCGCGCGACGGCTGAACATCTCGGTGCACACGGCAAAGTTCCACGTCGCCGCGATCCTGATCAAGCTCGGCGCGGCGAACCGCACCGATGCGATCGCGATTGCCATGCGGCAGGGCCTGGTGCTCGTCTGAGCCTCTTTCCGATTGACCCTACGCTGCGTAACCCGCTTGGAGACTGCTAGGGCCTTGCGCACTGCATTGTCGCCGCGCAAAGGTTCGCGCCAGTGATGTCGCAAGGGAGGTGCCTAGACATGTCGCTGAAGGGAAAGACGCTGTTCATCTCCGGCGGGTCGCGCGGCATTGGGCTGGCGATTGCGCTCAGGGCGGCGCGCGACGGCGCCAATGTGACGATCGCGGCCAAGACCGCCGAGCCGCATCCGAAGCTACCGGGCACGATCTACACGGCTGCCGAAGAAATCGAGCAGGCCGGCGGCAAGGCGCTACCGGTTTTGTGCGACATCCGCGAGGAGGCGCAGGTTGCGGAGGCAGTCGCTAGAACCGTGGAAAAATTCAGCGGCATCGACATCTGCGTCAACAATGCCAGCGCCATCCAGCTCACCGGCACGCTGGAGACCGACATGAAGCGTTACGATCTGATGCACCAGATCAACACGCGCGGCACTTTCCTGGTCTCGAAAATGTGCATTCCGCACTTGAAGTTGGCAAGCAATCCTCACATTCTGAATCTGGCGCCGCCGCTCGACATGAAGGCCAAGTGGTTCAAGAACCACGTTGCCTACACGATGGCCAAGTTCGGCATGTCGATGTGCACGCTGGGCATGAGCGCCGAGTTTGCCAAGGACGGCATCGCGGTCAATTCGCTGTGGCCGATCTCGACCATCGACACGGCGGCGGTGCGCAACCTGCTCGGCGGCGCGACGGTGGCGGCGATGAGCCGTTTGCCCGATATCATGGCCGATGCCGCACATGCCATCTTCGTGCGGCCATCGCGCGAGACGTCAGGCAATTTCTACATCGACGAAGAGGTGCTGCGCGCCGAGGGCGTGACGGACTTTTCGATCTATTCGCCCGGTGCGACAGGATCGCTGGCCGGCGACTTCTTCGTGCCGGACGACGTGTTCGCCAATTCACCGACGAAGGTCAAAAGCATCTACTAGCTGACATCATCGAATGGGGTATTCGGTCCAGCTTGCCGCGGTTTGCAAGGCCAAAGCGCGTTGCGTTCATTGCGACGCAAAAAACCCCGCCGGGAGGGCCGGCGGGGCTCAATGCATCCCGCTGGAGTCGGGACGGGGCAGGGAACGCCCAGCCCCGAATCTGGGGTTTGCCGCCCCGTGGTTCAATGAGCCGGTTCTAATATCGCTACAATTCTTGTTGAACGGGATAGATCTGCCCATCCCGGTTCGCCGGGATGGGTTTCCTTGCCGATCTGGTTCCAGAAGATCCATTAAGTCTCTGGAAACTCAGGTCAATTGTTGCTCGCCACCGGCGCCACCAGCGAGGTGATGCGGCGGATGGCGACACGGCGGTTCTCGCGGTTGGGCGCCGGGGTGTTGACCTTCAAGTACTCCTCGCCATAGCCCTGCGTGGTCAGGTTTTCCGGCGGGATGCCAAAGGCATTGGTCAACGCTTCGGCGACCGCTTCGGCCCGACGATCGGACAGAGCAAGGTTCGCCTCCGGTGTGCCGACGGCGTCGGTATGGCCTTCGATCAGGAAGGTTTCGGCCGGGTTCTTCTTCAACAACTTCTCCATGGCGCTGGCGACACCTTCCAGTTTCTGCACCTCGGTGTCGGAGATCGACGCCGAACCGAACTCGAAGTTCAGCGTATCAAGATCGACGCGGCGGGCAATGTCGCGCACGCGGGCCGAACGCTTGACCTCGTCGATTGAGTAGAGGCGCTGGACTCGCTCCACCGGCGGCTGTTCGAGGAAGGTGTAGTAGTCGTCCGGGTCCTCGACATCCTCGGAGTCCAGGATATACTCCTCGCGCGGAATGGTGAGCCGCATCGGCGGTAGATCGTCGCCGGGATCGCGCCAGTCGCTATCATCCTCATAGTGCCGCTCGTCGACATAGCTCAGCACATATTCGCGTCCATCCGGCGCAATGCGCGAACGCTGGATGACGTCGCCATAGCGGTTGCGGATGGTGACGATCTGGACACCGTTGTCACGCTCGACGATTTCCCGGGTGCGATCGCCCGACAGATCCTCGTAGTAGACGTTCCTGGCGCCGCGGGTCATGCGCGGGGCGTCATTGCTCTGGACGAATGTCTGGTTGTTGAACTGCAGGATGACGCGGTCGCCGAGTTCCCTGACGACGTCGACGCCTTTCGGACGCCGGCGGTCGCGAACGTTCTCATCGGGTGCACGCTCTACGCGCTTGCCCTTTTCCTCCGTCACCGGCGCGATCTTTTCAGGCTGGATTGCCTGTTGGGCCGACTTGTCGTCGGTGGGCGGCGGTCCCTGGTCGACCGGAGCCGGAGCCGGCTTCGGGTTCTGCGCCTGGGTGCCGTCCTGCGCGGGCTGCTCGCCCGTCTGGCCGCCCGCATTCTGGCCACCACCGACATCTTGGCCGCCCTGGTCCTTGCGGTGCTTGCGCCTGGCATCCTTCTGGCTGTCCAGAATGGGCGCTTCGTCGGGATTGGCCACAGCTTCGCCCTGCGCCGGCTTTTCGCCTTGCGCCGGCTGCTCGGCATTGGCGGGCTGTTGCTCACCCGTCGCGGGTTGTTGTTCGCCGGCCGCAGGCTGCTGTTCGCCCGTCGCCGGCTGTTCGCCGACAGGTTTCTTGCCGTGCTTCCTGGCCTGGTCCTTTGGCTGTTCGCCCTCAGCGGGAGCGGCCTGCTGATCGGCCGGCGGCTGAACAGGTTCAGCCTTCGGCACGGCTTCTCCGGCAGGGGCAACCTTGGTGGCTGGCGCCTGTTCGGCGGGTGCGGCCTCGATCTGCTGCTGGTCCTGCTTGCGCTTTTTCTTGCGCGGATTGTTGTCGTTTGCCGGCGCAGCCTGTTCAGTGGGCGCCACTTGCTCAGCCGGCTGCTGGGCTGGCTGTTCAGCCGGGGCCGCCTCGATCTGCTGCTGCTGGTCGCGCTTCTTCTTGCGCGGCTTAGGCTGCTGTTCATCAACAGTGGGGGCGGGCTGCTCGGCAGCAGGCGCTGCCTGTTCCGCCGGCGCTGCCTCGATCTGCTGCTGCTGCTCACGCTTCTTCTTGCGCGGCCTGGGCTGCTGTTCCTCCACGGCCGGAGCGGCCTGCTCGGCGGGGGCCTGCTCCGTCTGCTGTTGCTGATTGCGTTTCTTCCTGCGCGGCTGCTGCTCTTCGGCCGGAGCGGCTTGTTCAGCAGGGGCCTGCTCGACCTGCTGCTGTTGCTGATGCTTCTTCTTGCGCGGCTGTTGTTCCTCGGCTGGTGCAGCCTGCTCGGCGGGTGGCGCTGCCTGTTCGGCCGGTGCCTGTTCAGCCTGCTTGCGTTTCTTTTTGCGCAGTTCCTGGTCGGTCTGCTGACCATCTGCAGCAGGGTCGTCCTGGACCAGGATCAATGGCGCGGCCGTGTGCTGCAAGGGGCCGAAAACGGCGTTGCCCTGCAGCGGGGATGCGCCCAACGGCGCGGATGCCATCAGCAGGCCGAGTGCCGTACCTGCCAGTACCCGTGGTTGGCGTTTCATCACGAATTCTCCTTGTGGGGTCCCATCCCTGCCCAAACTTTCATCAGCCGGATTGGTTCCGGTTCGCGAGCATTACCGACAACGAAGGACGATTGACCGGCCTTTTGAAGGCAACTTCATGTTTTTCGTATGGTGCGGGCGGCATTTGCGGCGGCGGTACAGCTTGACCTCACCGCCATCGAGGGCCACATCTCAGCCCATGATGGAAACCCCGTTCTGGAAAACCAAGACGCTGGAAGCAATGACGCCGGCCGAGTGGGAATCGCTCTGCGACGGATGCGGTAAATGCTGCCTGTCGAAACTCGAGGACGAAGATACCGGCGAAATCTACTGGACATCAGTCGGCTGCCGTCTGTTCGACGGGCAAACCTGCCGCTGTTCGGACTATGCCAACCGGCTGGCGCGCGTGCCGGACTGCGTCGGGCTGACGCCGCAGAATGTGCGCACCATCAGCTGGTTGCCAAAAACCTGCGCCTACCGGCTGGTTGCCGAGGGCCACGATCTCTACTGGTGGCACAGGCTGGTGTCGGGAAGTGCCGAGACCGTGCATGAGGCCGGCATTTCCATGCGCGGCCGCGTCCGCGCCAGCGAGACCGATCTTGCCGAGCCGGACGACTATTTCGACTATATGCTCGACGACGAGCCCTAGATTCAAAGTTATAGAGCAGGATGTCTGGACAAACACTGTTTGTCCGAGAAAACCGCGTCACACTTTTCGGCTTCATGCTCAAGCGTCTGGAACGGATGTAGCCGCCGCCCGTTCTGGGATGACCGGACGTTTTTGACACTCCAAGTCGTTTGCAGCGTGGAAGGGGAGGTTGCTTTCGACCTGTCCGGCAGATTAACCGAAAATGAACGGCCGGTTCGCAAAGAGTTCAGATTGCAAGGAGCATTCTCCCCCCATCGGTTCGACGAAGACGGGCGCCAGCCCTCAATAAGGAGAGAAGACAATGTTCAACACGATCAAAACGGCGGCCCTTTCGGGTCTCGTAGCCCTCGGCACGCTTACCGCCGTGCCCGCCCATGCGGACTCGATCTATCTCGGCTTCGGCAACAACCACGACCGCCGCGTCGGCGTCTATACCGGCGACGACGATGAAGGCTTTCGCCGCGAGCGCTATTGGCGCCGCTGTTCGCCGGAGCGCGCCCTCGACAAGGCCGAGCGCATGGGCCTGCACCGCGTCCGCCTCGTCGACGTCAATCGCCGCGTCGTGAAGGTCGCCGGCCGCCAGTATGGCGATCGCGTGGTGGTCGTGTTCGCCAATGAGCGCGGTTGCCCGGTTATTTATCGCTAAGGCAGGAGACTGATCTGCCGATGAAGATCAGTCTGGAGGCATGATCCTCTGCGAGGATCAGCCTGTGATAGCGGCATGATCCTCTGCGAGGGTCGGCCAGGAGCCCCCTTTCCCATAGCGCGGAAGGGTGCGGCTCGAAGAAAACCCCGAAGGACCGTGTCCTCCGGGGTTTTTCATATTTGGTGCCAATTAAAATAGCGGCCAGTTCGGCCCGCAGCAGCTGCCGCGGGCCTTTGCTGATTTGGATAAGCCTACTTGAGCTCAAAGGTGACGGTGACCTGCACCGCGTAGGCATTCTCGCCGGCCTGCACCGGTACCGCGGCGCCTGCCGCATCGAAGGCCTTGGCATTGATCGGCATCGGCGCCGGCGCGATGTTCTGGTCGGTGATTTCCAGCACCCGGCCGATGCTCACGCCGGCAGCCTCGGCCAGCGTCTTGGCCTTGGTCATGGCGTCGGCGACCGCCTTCTTGCGGGCCTCGGCGACGGCAGCCTTCGGATCCTCGTTGGAGAACGAGATGCCGCCGCCCTGGTTGACGCCGAGGGACACCGCCTTGTCGAGAATCTCGCCGGTCTTGTCGATGTCGCGGATGCGTACGGAGAGCGTGTTGGTCACCTGGTAGGCGACAAGTTCGGCTTCCTGGCTGCCGTCGGGCTTGTTGGTGTAGTTGTAGCGCGGGTTGATCTGGATGCCGGCGGTTTGCAGGTCGCGGTCCTTGACCCCGGCCGACTTCATTGCCGCGATCACGGCGGCCATGGCATCGTTGTTGGCGTCGAGTGCGGCGCGTGCGGTCTTAGCCTCGCGCATGACGCTGAGCGTCAGCAGCGCCAGGTCCGGCGCTACAGTCGACTGGCCTTCCCCCGACACGATGATGCGGGGCGGGGGCAGCGAATCGGCGGCGGTGGCAATAGCCGGAAAAGCGATCGCCGCGGCAAGTGCGAGCGGCAAAAGATGTCTGGTCATGAAAATCTCCTCGGTCTGCGATCCAGTCGCGCCTGCCGACTAGGATGCGAATATGGGCTGATTTGGGCGATCTCGGCCAGCCCGTCCGGAAAGCCTTGTGCCGCGTAAGGAAAAACACTAATCCAGCGCGCGTGGGGCCTGTAGCTCAATGGTTAGAGCCGGCGGCTCATAACCGCTTGGTTGGGGGTTCGAGTCCCTCCGGGCCCACCATTAAGTCCGCCAGTTTTGGTGCGTTTTCGAGCCGATTGTCGGCGAAGCCGTCGCGGGGGAGTTCAAGAACATTGCGCTTGCTCGATTGAGGGACGCGGCGAACGACGGCTCATTGATCTGCACTCAAGATATGGCCTCCCTCCTTTTCGAATGGCGAAGGTTCGCCGGGACTGAAGGTGTTCGCGAAGTTCGGGCCTGGACCGACGCCGCCCTCTCACAACCAGAATTTCTTCTCGCGCTAGCGGAGCAGATGCCATCATCCTCATGGTCGTTCGGTATGGGTGACCGGATCCAGCGGCAGACCGTTAAAGTCGACACCAAGGCGTACCAGAGTCTGATTGACATCCCGCGACTCTACGCGCGCGTCGACGAGGAACTCTCTGCCTCGCGTATGGAGCCTGAAGAACTTGAGAGGCTTCGGAGTTTCAAAGATATCCCCCGCGGGGCACATGGTGACCGAGACACTGCCGACTATGGTTGACGCCTTCGATGTTCACGAACACGGCCGCGGGAGTGGCGACTTCACCGATTATGTCGACGCCGATTTGGAGGCCGCACAGAGATTGATCAACGTGACGAGGCTCTCTGCGTACTTTCGTACAGGCGCGGAACTACAGGATCGAGTTCCTCCTGTTCCAAGTGTTTTGCACCGGGTTTTGAAAGGTACGTGGTCAGCTCAAAGAGAATCGATCGGTCTGCCTTAGCAATTCTGCCAGCCGTTTGCTCCGGCGGACTACCGTGCATTTCGGCCAACTCGACGGTCATGAGGTGCGGGAGCAGCCTGCGACCGAATGCTCTCTCAACTGTCAGGAAGATCCAGATGCCATCAGGGTCGATGTCGGACCAGTGGTAAAAAGGTACCTCGTCGGGGAAGCGACGGGCAATCAAGCCGAACGCTTTCTGAATTCCAGCGGAAGGATAGCCGCCTCCGTACAGGACGAGTCCTCGGCGATCCGGATCTGCCTCAGTCACATGCCTGACGAAGCTCGTGTAGTTCTCCACCACGAGGACATATTCCGGCGTCCGGCTGAAGGCGATGGTATCGATTGCATCGGCCGGGAAGCCAAGGAAGGAAACGTCCGGTTGGGCCGCTCTCAAGGCGATGGGGCCAGAAAGGAGGAGGGGAGGAGACACCTTTTCCAGCCCGATCGCACCGAGTGCCTCTCGGGGAGTAGCGCCCTCCGGGATGTCTGCGCCAACGCCGCGCAGGACCCTTGCGACTGCTGCCTCCAGCCGCTCCAATGCCTTGCTGTCAGAAACAGCCCTCCTAGAAAAAGTGCGATAGTCCAGTCCGACGTGTTGCTGTCTATAAATCGCTTGCGCGAGGGTGAGCGTACGCTCGAGCGAACCTATATCGCCGGGAGCAATGCCAGCCCACCGCCGATTCCTGGACCAGGCTCCGGCAGCCTCCCGCGCATACTCAGCGAACGGGGCAGACAGCTCAGCGCGGCGAAACAGGTCCTCGAGTGCTGACGCCGAGCGCTGACCGGAAGGAATTCGTTCGACGAAACGATACAGGCTCGCCGCGTCAGCGATGCGCACGAATTTGACCTCGCCGGCTCGCCGCCCCTCATCCATCCGTAGCTCGATCGCACCCGCCCGACTTGCCTCCTCCAACTTCTTCCGAAAGCGGTCGGCCTCGACGATGCTCGAAAAAGCACCGTTGTCCGGATAAGCGCGGGCGCCCGCTCGACCATCCTCGTGCCTGTTCAGGAGATGAGAGAGAAGGGCGGTTGGATCTGTGAATCTCACTCCGCTGCCATCCTGCGCAACGCATCATCGTCCATGAGCTCGGGGTTGATCCGCAGCAGTTCCTTGCGGGCCTTCTCCTTCAGTTGAACTACGGTCGTCTCTGACTGCCCGTTGCCAATATTGTCTACCTCGACGATGGCATGCATGTAGCCGAGCAAGGAAGGCCGCCGCTCGGGTGGCGCAGCCACGATCACCTGCAGGCCAAGGCTCTCATAGAACTTCATCATCTGCCGCTGGTTCTTGCCGTCGAGCTTGGCAAAGGCTTCGTCGAAGACGGCAAGGGCCATTCCAAGTCGCGATCCGAATCTTCCCTCGGCGGTTCCGTAAACAGAAGCCAGCGAGGCACCGATGGCAACGTAAAGCGGGACTTGTTGCTCGGCTCCGGAACCCGTTCCGCGCCGAGTTTCCCAGCGTGTCTTGTGCCCGGTATCGAGGTTTTCCATGTGGACCTCGAATACGAAGAAGTTCCTATAGTCCTCAAAATTGTCAAAGTCGGTGTCGGGATCCTCCAGGATGCGCTTCACCTCATCGAGCACGGGCTTGTGGGGAGAGTCTTCGGGAATTTCGCCCTTGAATAAAAGATCTAGTGCGTCCTCGGACGTCACGTAAATCTCGACAGCTTTCAGGATGGGCGAGTACTGGGCCAATTGCATCCTGCTGAACGAATATCGCTCGCCGTGGAACGTGTGATTGCGCAAACTATGGTTCAGCGCGTCGATATCTCTCTTCAGCTTAGAGATGCGTGAATGGAGGGAGTTGACGAACTCACCACGAAAGATGGATGAGACCCGCTCGGAAGCCTCATCCGCCAACGCTTCATGCCGTGTGAGCTCGTTCTCTTCGATATCGCGAATCGTGGCTTCTGCCCATGGTAAGATGTCCTTCAGGATGTCGCTTTCTACTCCAGCCACAGAACTCAAGGGGGCGATGTCAAAGTAGCTCCTCATGGCGGCTCGCACGCCTCTGTCGGCCTCCATCATTCTGTCCCTAGCTTGCTTGGAGCGGTCCTCCGCGCGCTGTCCGATCGCACGATGGATCCCGGCCAATGCTGCGTAGCGGGCAGATGAAAAGCTTGGGATCTGTTTATCCGCCATCCGCTCCCTATACCTGCGGTTGGCGGGCACTGCGGCCGTCAGGCGCCAACTATAGTGGAACAGGCGGCGGGAGAGGTTCCGCGAATGGCGCGATCCCTCTTGGCTTGTAAGGCTCTCGAGCGTCTTTCTCGCGGTTTCGGCCTGTTTCTGATAGGCTCCCTGCCTCTTCTGGATCGACGTGAGCTCGCCGTTCCTGGCCTGAATGTAGGCTTGTTGAACTTTCTTCTTCTCCTCAAGTTCGTAAAGGCGCTTCAGGTCGCCCTGATCCACGGCCTCCAATCTGGACCGAGCCTCTTGTGCCAACCCCTCCTGATCCTGCGCCCTGGCAAGCAGGCCTACTACTGTCTCGCCGTCCGCAGTCGAAGCCAAGATGGCAGCGGAGCGGTCAACCTCGGAAAGGACGCGCCTGCGCTGGGACAGGGTTTCGATTTCCTCCTGCAATTCCTCCAAACGCCTTTTCTGCTCGAGGAGCAGCTGCTCCTGGGCCGTCTTGCCGATCTTGAGGCGGGAGGCTTCCTCCAGTCGGGTCCCCCGTACCAGCCCATCATCATACAGGCCGTCAGCCATAACGGCGCGGCCGGGCTGATTGAATCCTTCCATGGTGCGGGCCAGCCGCACATTGCCATATCTGCGCTGCAGAAAGGCGAGCGCGTCTTTGTCATCGGACCTGAAAAGAGACGGGAACCAACCTGCTTGAGCCGGATCTTGGTATCGCTCAAGCTTGTTTAGGCTGACCAAGGACGCCTGGCGGAGCTCCCGTCTATTTTCCCTCAGGATGGCCGTTGCCCCGTGGATGTGATCGCGATCGACGAAGATCGCCTCCCTGTCCCGACCGAGAAGACCTTCAGCCGCTTGCGCCCAGTCCTTGTCCGTAAGATCAATGATGTCGCAAAGCGCTCTCGGAATCATCCCGGCCATTCGAAAGAGCCTCATCAACTCGCGGGTATGGTCGCCGAGGTGAGAATCCCGGGAACCGGAAGCGGCCGCCTCGATAGACCGAGACAGCTTACCGACGTCCTCAGTTTTGGTATGCAAAGTCGCTTCCGCCTCGCTGCGCGCTCTCCCAATTCTCTCGGCGATGACGGGGAGCGATGCCAGGAAGGCTTGTTCGATGACCGCCGTGGCTTCTGTATTGCCACACCTGACGGCCTCGGCCAGCGCGGAGGCATGAGCGGCCAATTCGCGGGAGCTTACTTCACCCTTTCCGAGTGCTTCGGCCGCCGCGGCGATCCGCTGCATGTGCTTCACTCGCTCGGAGACCCGATTGAGGCAATCTGTGGCGGAGTAGGAATGGCTTTCTGCCATCTTCTTCAGATCGTCGATGCCCGTCCTCGCTTTGATCGCTTCGATCTGCTTTATGATGCGATGCACATCCTGGTTCGCTTCAGTGATCGAGTGGTTCAGGTCGGTGATTTCCTCGCTCTCGGCTAGGAGAGATGCCTCGGCTTCCTTGATCTCTTCTTCAAGTGCCCGCATTGCCGCCGAGGCCGCTAGATACTTCGCCTTGCGACTAATCCAATCCTCCTCGTCGTGTTCGTTGAGAGCATTTCTGAATTCTTCCGCACGGGCTTTGACCACCTTCAGCCGCTTCGCGCGCTCACGCATGTTCTTGATGGTCTGATTGACTTGCCGATAAGTCTTCAGTGACTCTCGCAGTTCACCAATCCTCATGGGGGATTCCTCGAGGATATAGCTCCTGACGAAGTCTGTTGCGGATAGGCCTTGGTTAAGAGTCATGCCGTTCACAATCGCCTTTGCAAGTGCGCCGGCGTTTCCCGCGGTCGGCGCCGATCTTGGAACCAAGTCGCGCATGTACTCGCGGATGTGATCCGTGGCGCTGTCGCGATGATTCACGAAGCCGCCACCGCATTCCCTCTCCAGGGATTGCCTGACTTCCTCCCATTGCGCGAATTCTTGCCGTCCTTCCCGCTCACGCAGGAAATCCGTCGTCTTCAATATTTTGCCGCGGACGACGAAACGGCCGAGTACAGTTTCTGCTGGCTGTGTCTTCCTCGCCTCCATGGCGAGGCCTACCGTCAAGTCGGGCTTCACTCCATCGGCGTCGCGAAAACTGATAGTCACGTAGGTAAGGCAGGCTTCGCGCCGAAAATCACCCTCTCCATGGGCACCGAGGCAGTACGCCTGTACCGTGCGTCTCGGACCGCTTCTGCGGCGACTCTCACCAGCGACTGGGTTGAGGTTCATGTACCGTCCGCTGGCGCCGGTGAGCACCACTTGGATCATGTCGAGGATTGTTGATTTGCCCGAGGCGTTTTCACCGAGGAAACCGACGTGGCCAGAAACCGGGATATCTTCGACGTTGAACGCATGCCAGTTCACCAGCGCGAGGTGCACGAGTTCCATCATTGGACATTCTCCCCAGCGGGTGCTAACTGGCGAGGCTCGTAATCTTCCAGCGCAACCTGCTCCTCAATCCGCTTTAGCGCGTCGGATCCGGAAACAAGCTTGATTATCGGCCGGACCACTACCTCCCGGTCCTGGAGGGCGCGGTCGAACTCTCCAAGCCAGATCAGGTTGCGGGCAGCAAGATCCTCGAGAATATCTTGGAACCTTGACTGGGCTACCAGCATCTTTGTGCCTCTTTCGGCCATTTCCCTGTACTTCTCGTAAAGGACGTTGAACGTGGTCAAGACCGTCGCGCGCTCCTCAACGTTGCCCTGGTTCGCTTCGTCCTGCCAGTGAGCCGCCGCCACCAGGAGAACGATGGTCTCATCAGCCTTCATTTTTGGCGTTGACGACATCTCTTCGTCACAGAGCACGATCCCGGCCCACTGTTCCTCTTGCTCGCGGTGGAGGCGGTAGCCGATGCAGTCAAAGAATTCGTCAATCAGTCTTCTGAAGCGACTATCCATAATTACATCGTAGATAGTTGCCACGCCCCGGTCGCCCGAATACACGAATTGATGACGCAGCAGGTATCGGCACGCCTTGCGAAGATCGGCGCCCTTGTCCGCCCCGAATCGGGCCTCTACTTCTTCGAACTCAGCCAGCATCGACGCCTCCAGCCGGGACAGACCTTCTCCGGATGAGGAAATTCCCGCACCTGATCCAATCGCTATCGTGCTGCGGTCCGTCAGCGTCATCCACGATCTCGAACGCCACCGCGATAGAGGGCGGAATATCGCCCGGCTTGGTGAACCTTCGGATCGCATCGAATGCAATGAATGAGTCCACGTCTTCGATCTCAAGGAAGCGCGCCTCTTTCGTCACCGCAAGAGGGACGTTCTCATGCAGCCATTGGAGCAATCGTATCTCGTCTGGAACGATTCTTTCCATGTACTCCTTCTTGAGCCTTTTGCGCAGCACCAGCAATGGATCCACCAATTTGGGTGGAACCGCCATTGACTCCAAGGCCTTGCGGGGTTGCCGCGGTTGCGCGAGATGCCTTTCCGACCATGGCGTATCCATCGGTTCGACCGGCAGGGGAACCCACGCGTATTCAGAGAGAGCGGGGCGCTGGTCCATCACCTTGTGGAGCCGGCGCACGAGTTGCGAGGCCCGGCTTGAAATACCACTGCTTCCTTGCTCCGCATACTTGACCGTGTTCCGGAGACGCTGTTCTAGCTGCCGCCGGAAGACGGCGATTCGATCGAACATCTCGCCGATCCCATCAAAGACCTCCTGGATCGATAGAAGATCGGTCTCAGCTATTCTAAGCCCATTCTCAAGTGTATCGGCCATCCCGTTCTCAACATACCCCGAAGCGATCGTCCTCATGGTTCCAGGATCGAGAGAAATGTCGCGGGCAAGATCGAGGATATGATCCTTGAACCTAAAGGGGTGGTTGAAAGTGTGGATCGCTTGGAAGTCCTTCAGAACCAACTCGCCGATGAATTCCTGAAAATAGGCGTCTACTCTCTCGCGCATGCTCCGTGATTCCATGATGGTACGGCGGATACGCCTCAGGTCGGATAGGATCGCCCTGAGCGTTTTAAGAAAGGCGGTGGCCTGTTCTCTAGCCTGCACCACGGCATATGCAGCATCCACGGCCTCCTTTCCGGAAGAGCCCGACTGGAGTCTCGCCGCTAGTTCCAGACTCTGCTTCACGTTGACGACGATGCCGCCGAAGCGCTGGCTCACGTCGGATTTCAGGCTGGACAGGAGCTGCATGACCAAGCTTGCTCCCATGGGCATATCTACCGTCACCCTTAGCCCATATTCTTCCTCTTCGAGCCAACCGGTCTGGAGCAGTTTCTGGTAGGCAACGCTCGCGACCCGCAACGCAGCCTCCGCAGCCTCGTTCGCCTCGCCTGCGAACTTCAGGCGCCGACGACGCTTAGACACTAGGTCAGGCAGACCTTCGCCAACGTCGTCGCCCTCGGCAAGTAGCTCGGGCATTCGCTTGATGAGATCGTAGATTGCATGGACGACCTCCTGGGGGGTGGGGAAGGACGCTCCACGAGAGAAGAAGCGCTCGTAGGTGTCCAGCAACGCCGCCTCGTAGAGGAACCGGAATTTGCGTGAGAAGATCAGAAATGCGTCATCACTAAGATAACGAAAAAGTGCCATCTGTGGCGTGTACCCCAAGGTGCCCACGAATTTTATGCCACCGCTTGGTGAGCCAAACAACCTAAGAAACGCTCTGTCGAGAGCAATATTCAGAAGTTCGAATGGATATTTCTACTTGAATAGCCGGAACGGTTGTCACAATTTGGGTTCCGAGACCGGCTCCGCAGTAGGCGAGCACCAGAGGAGACCGTTTTGCTTCCTAACGGCGTTGGCTGTGCGATCGAATGCGTCGGCTGGCGCAAACATTTCTCTGGGACGCACCTCCGCGCGCCGGAATCGAGGTTCTGGGCGTAGATCACGACATCCGCCGGCTCTCCCCGACGCTAGTTCGTCTTCAATTGACCAATCCGGTTTTCGGCGATCCAGCGCGCAGCGAGCACCAGCGCGCCCATGCTGAAATCCTTACCGTGCTTGGCGACCATCTCTTCCGACAATTTGGCGAGTTGTTCGAAGAACGCGTCCTTGCTCTCTTCCTCGGTGGTGATTTCGGTCTGCATTCTATCCTCCTCTTTCACGCGGACCGCGTCCGCTATTTGAACATCTGCGCTGGAAAGGTGATGATGGCCGCGGTGCCGTCGACCATGCCCGCAGCCAGATGCCGTCCGTCGCCGGACCAGGCAAGCGCGGTTACCCCACTGCCCAAGGGCCGGACGAGAAGCTCGTCGCGTCCGCCGATCTGGGCGACGGTGATCCGGCCGTTGGCGTAACCCGCCGCGACGAGTTTCTTCTCCGGATGCGCCGCCGCCGTTTCTACCAGAACGAGACCGGCGCGACCGGTCTCCAGTGCTCCGGCGCTTTCGCCGTCAAGCGGCGGTGCGGTCATCGACCAACCGGCAATCCGGAACGCACCCGAGGCAAGCAGCGCGTTCGCCGGCTGGCTCCAGCACACTGTGCGGACCGGCGAGGGAAATCCCGCGATGACGCCGCTAAGACCATCGGCGATGCTGATCAGGGCAAAGCCGCCCGTTTCGAGCCCGCTGGCCAGCCATGTGCCATCGCCGCTCCAACGGATCGATGTCGGGCGCGCCGGAAAGGCAAAGTCTCGGATCAGGCTGGCAGGCCCTTCGACCGCCCAGATCGACAGCCCATTGCCCAAGCCGCAGGCGAGGCGGCGTCCACCGGGGGAGAAGGCCAGTGCGTCCGTCGACGATGTTGCACCGCGTTCCAGTTTCGTCACATCGCCGAGATCGCGGGACAGGAAGACATCGCGCCCGTCGCTGACCGCCGTCACGGCTGTCCGGGCACTATGATCGATGGCGACGATGGGCCCTTCGATCTTGATCGGCGTCTCCGCAGCTTCGCCGTCAGCCGTCAGATGCACTGCTTTGCCGGCCGCCGTTCCGATGAGGAAGCTGGAATCCAGATAGGTGGCGAGGAGGGCATCGCCTTCGCCAAATACCGCGGAGGCGATCAACGGCACCGGCGGCTTCTCGCGCGGGCGGATGGTCGTCTGGCCGAGATCGCCGCTTACCCTGATGCGCGCCTCCGGCGGTTCCCTGTCAGCAACCGCGGCTATGGCGACGGTTCCGTCCACGGATGTGAAAGCAACGGTCGAACCATCGGCGCTGAAGCACAGATCAGCGACCGCCGACGGTCGACGCCAGCTGCGTGCCAGCAGGTCGAACAGGGTCAGGTTTTGCATCGTCTGCTGGTTCACTTGTGTCTCTCCCATCAGTCTTCGTTCACTGTCGCCGCAAGCTCGCGATCGACATCCGCGATCTGGCCTTCGGCAGTGGCGATGCGAGTCTCACACGCCGCGCGTGAGTTCATGATCGCCTTGGCGCTCTCTTCCGCTTCATGCAAATCCTGCACCAGTTGCGCGCTGGCGCCGCTCCTGCCGATCTCCAGTTCCACGCGCAGCAGATCCATCTCGAGGCCAGCGAGTTTCTGATTGAGCCGCAATGCTTCGGCGGTGAGCGCCGAGACGTTTCCGACAAGAGCCAGCCGGCGCTCGAGCAGCGCCTCTCGCGTAGTGGCTTGCCTGTTCACCGAACCCGCCATCATTTGTCCTCCCCGGCTGCCGGCCCGGTCGGGTTTTCGAAAGCCGAAAGCAGCTTAGGCTCCGACTGGAACTGCTTCTCGGCCGTTTCGATGTGGCTCTTGAGCTGATCCCAGATATCGACGCGGATCATCGATGTGGTGTCGCCGGTGAGGCGCTCGATCTCGTCGACGCGGAACTGGCGCGTCAGCGAAACGCCGGAAAACACGAAGTCGCGTAGCAGGATCGCATGGCTCTCGATGAACAGATGGATCATCGGATGGGTTTGCGGGGTGACGCCACCGGCAGCAAGCTCGGCCCGGATGAAGTCCTGGAAATGGCTTTGCAGCCGGTACTGGCTTTCGCCCATGAAACGCATGACGAAAACCAGGTCGCGCGGCATCAACCTGACCAGATCTCCGGTCACCCCGTCGGCCTGGTTGGAGATTGGCGGGGCTGAGCCCCGGTTGTCTTTGTCGTTCGGCATCATCTTTCTCTGGCACCGCGCCCGTCCAACGCCTGCCTCTAGATAGTAGAGAATGATCGTAAAATGAATAGATCTCGAAAGAATTTGATTATTTTGCAGAAGCTAACTGAATATATTGCAGTGCAAACATGCATAAATGTTACATTCGTAATATACATGTGTAAAATATCGCTACAGTTGCCCATGCGTTTATGAGCGGAACGGGCTGAGGTTTCGCTCAGCGCGTGGCTCACGGCCCCTGTTTTCAAACTGGCACGGCGATTGCTTTACCTATTTGCATAAGAAGCCCATCGCGCTTGACGCGGTGCCAAAAGAACGAAGGACCGGAGGAAGCAGGACAGGTACATCCGCTTCGATACGCCATCGCAAAATGCGGTTGGCGTCTCGCGGCCCCCTGCCAGACACCTCGAAAACCTTTGCCGCGATCCACTTGAATGGCCGGACCATGAGTCGCGCCTGAATGCGCAACCCTTTGTCGTGCCGTTCGCACTCTCACTGGCGGTGCCGTGCGCCGCTTCATGCCGGGGTCAAGGGACCCGCGGCTCAACCTGGTGGAGGCTTATGACGATGACGTCTCTGACGCTCAACAAGATCACCTCGCAACGCGGAATCTCCGTGGGCGAAGCAACCAAGAAGATCGCCGACCTCGGCTGGAATCCTTCCTACGTCCAGGAAGCGATGACGTTTCCGACCGACTACAAGATCAACAAGACGCCGCGCGACCCGATGAAGCAGGTCCTGCGGTCCTATTTCCCAATGCAGGAAGAGAAGGACAACCGTGTCTATGGCGCGCTCGATGCAGCGTTGCGCGGCGACATGTTCCGCAATGTGGAACCTCGCTGGGTCGAGTGGATGAAACTCTTCCTGGCCATCATTCCCTTCCCGGAAATCTCCGCCGCGCGCTCGATGGCGATGGTCGCCCGCATCGCGCCCGGCGAGGAACTCAGAACCGGCTTCACCATGCAGATGATCGACGAGTTCCGTCACTCGACGATCCAGATGAACCTGAAGAAATGGTATATGGAGAACTACATCGATCCGGCCGGCTTCGACATCACCGAAGAAGCCTTCGGAAAGTGCTACGCCACCACCATCGGCCGGCAGTTCGCCGAAGGCTTCATCACCGGCGACACCATGACCGCCGCCTGCATGTACCTGACCGTGGTGGCCGAAACCGCTTTCACCAACACGCTGTTCGTCGCCATGCCTTCGGAGGCCGCCCGCAACGGTGACTATGCGCTTCCGACCGTCTTCCTGTCGGTGCAATCGGACGAGAGCCGGCATATCGGCAACGGCCACTCCCTGCTGATGGCGGCGCTCAAGGAACCGGAAAACCACCTGCTGCTCGAGCGCGACCTGCGCTACGCCTTCTGGCAGAACCACGCGATCGTCGATGCCGCCATCGGCACCTTCATCGAATACGGCACCACCAACCGCGACAAGAACAAGGAGTCTTACGCGGAAATGTGGCACCGCTGGATCTATGAGGACTACTACCGCACCTACATGCTGCCGCTCGAGAAATACGGCATCAAGGTCCATCACGACGACGTCCAGGCTGCCTGGGAACGCATCACCAAGAAGAACTACGTCCATAAGGTCGGGCAGTTCTTCGCGGTCGGCTGGCCGGTCAACTTCTGGCGCATCGAAGCCCAGACCGACGAGGACTTCGAGTGGTTCGAGCACAAGTATCCGGGCTGGTACGCTGAGTTCGGCGATTTCTGGAAGTGGTACGCCAAGCTCAGCCACAAGGGCGAGAAGGTGCTGCTGTTCAACAGCGACGTCGGCTACGTCTATCCGCACCGCTGCTGGTCCTGCCTCGTTCCCTGCCTGATCCGCGAGGACATGGTGGTCGGCGAGATCGACGGCCAGTTGCACACCTTCGCCCACGAACTCGACAAGTGGACCGCGACGGTGGCCTTCGCCGACGAGTATCAGGGCCGTCCGACACCTGCCATGGGCCGCTTCAGCGGCAAGCGCGAGTGGGAGACGCTCTATGACGGCTGGGATCTGGCCGATGCGATCAAGGACCTGAACTTCGTCCGTTCCGACGGCAAGACGCTGGTTCCGCAGCCGCATATGCGCTTTGACGACAAGGAGATGTGGACGCTTGACGACGTGCGCGGCAACAAGCTCGGATCGCCGCTGAACGCGCTGCGTGGCATGTCGCCAGCGGACCGCGAGAAGCACCTGGCGGACTACGCCAAGGGCTTCACTATCACCCCCTGCAACTGATCAGGCCAAGGGGGCGGGTTCGTCCCGCCCCCGGCTCATCCAACTGGAGGTCCGCATGTCGGAAACCCACACGGTCAGACTTAGCCCGGTCGGCGTCGATTTCGAGGTCGAGCATGGTGAAACGGTGCTCAACGCCGCGTTCCGCCAGGGAATCGCCCTGCCGCATGGCTGCAAGGAAGGGCAATGCTCGGCCTGCAAAAGCGTGTTGCTCGACGGCGAAGCCGACATGCTGAAATACTCGACCTTCGCACTGAACGACATGGAGAAGGAGAGCGGCCACGTCCTTTTGTGCCGCTGCATCGCCTACTCCGATCTGGAAGTCGAGCTTCTCAACTACGACGAGGAGATTTTGGCGAAAGCCATCGCCGTAAAGACGTTCAAGGGCCGGATTGCTCTGATCGAGCATTTGACCCACGACATTCGCGGCATCGAGATCGAACTCGGCTCCCCGATAAAGTTCTGGGCGGGGCAATATGTCGACATCACGGTTACCACGCAAAAAGGGGAGACGATTACGCGCTCGTTCTCCATGGCAAATACGCCGGACCAAACCGAAAAACTCTGCTTCATCATCAAAAAATACCCTGAGGGAAAATTCTCCGGGGAACTCGATTCCGGAGGCATTAAGGTCGGAGCCGAGGTCACCGTCGTCGGACCCTATGGAACCTGTTTCCGAAGGGAAGAACGGCAAGGACCCCTAATCTTGGTCGGAGCCGGCTCGGGCATGTCGCCGATCTGGTCGATCCTCAACGACCATCTGAAAAGCGGCGAGAAACGTCCGGTCTATTTCTTCTACGGCGCCCGGACGCGCAACGACCTGTTCTATCTCGACAGGATCGCCGAGCTTGTCGGCCAACATTCGGAGGTCAGTTTCATTCCCGTGCTGTCGCACGCGAACGATGACGCCGAGTGGCAAGGCGAACGCGGCTTCATACACCAGAGTGTCGATGCCACGCTCAAGCAATTGGCGGTCGATGGGCAGGGCGATGTCCATGCCTGCGGCCCGCCGCCGATGATCGATGCGCTTCAGCCGGTCCTGTTCATGAACGGGTTCGAAACGGAGCGGATCTTCTTCGACAAGTTCACCACATCGGCAGGCGCAACCCCGGCCCATTGAGGGGCGGCCACGCAAAGCCAATCACAACTGCAACAAGGGAGAGAGAACTATGCCAGCAACCTCGAGTTCAGTCGGATCAGGAGCCGCCGGTGCGGCGATCTTTGCCGACTCCGACAGCCGGAAGTACCGGTATTTCGACCCGAAGGGCCAGCGTGCCACCCACTATGAGGACATGACGGTCGACGTGCAGCCCGATCCCGAGCGTTACCTGATCCAGGACTGGATCATTTCCTTCGCCGACGGCAAGGGCGCTTACGTCAAGCAGAACACCGCCGCGCAGAGCTCCAACTGGCATGCCTTCCGCGCCCCCGATCAGGAATGGGAGCGCACGCACTACCAGCGCCAGTCGAAGATCGAGACGATGGTGCAGAGCGTCATTAACAATGCGCGCAAGTCCGGTGCACCGAAGACCTTCGACAAGGCCTGGGTCAAGATCCTTCAGGCCCAGCTCGGCGCCTGGAAGCATGCCGAATTCGGGCTTGGTACCTCGCTGATGCAGGCGCAGCGTTACGGCTACACCCAGATGATCAACAACGCGACGCTGACCAACTCGTCCTACAAGCTCAGGCTTGCGCAGGACATCACGCTCTACCTTGCCGAGATCGGCATGGACCTTCCCGGTTGGGACGACGAACTCGGCAAGAAGACCTGGCTCGAGGACAACAACTGGCAAGGCACGCGCGAAGCGATCGAAACCATCATGGGCGCGACCGACTATCTCGAACAGTATTTCGCCATCAACATCATCTTCGAGCCGTTGGTCGGCGAAGTGTTCCGCTCCGGCTTCCTGATGCAGATCGCCGCCGCCAACCATGACTTCATAACACCGGCGGTGATTTCGGCGGCCGAAGCCGACTATGAGCGCAACCTCGCCAACACGATCGACCTCATGCACCTCCTCGCCAATGACGAAACGCATGGCGCCGCCAACCGCAAGCTCTTCCAGGGTTGGGTCAAGAAACACGGCGCGCTCGCCGACAAGGCAGCCACCGGCCTGCAGCCGATCTGGTCGATGCCGCATTCCAAGCCGGTCGCGTTCGCGGATGTCCGTGCCAAATCCGACGAACGGATTGGCCAGATCCTTGGCGAACTCGGCCTCAAGCGCTGAAAAAAGGGGAAATTGTCATGTCACTATCAGCACGCGATGCCACGCATTCCAACATCTTCAAGGAGATGAAGGACATCACCTTCGAACAGACGATTTCGCACCAGTGCGGCGTCACCATGAACGACTCCGTCGAAGCCAGGGCCATCGCTGAATTCATGGGCAAGAAGCCTGGGGTGACGATCACCTACCAGCCGGCGCTGATCCGCATCGACGGTGACGGCAAACTGATCTTCAAGATGGACGCCATCGGTGAATACCTCGGCCGCGAAATTTCAGCCGAGACCTTCGAGGTCAACACCTCCACCCACTACGGCCGCATGGTTCGTGTCGACGACAACACGGTGATCCTGTTCGGCAACATGGACGAGATGTTCGAATACATCGAGTAGGCGCCAAAAAATGGGCGCGCCGCCGACGTGCTGCGCGCCGAACCGATCAACGCCATCCTGCGGAGGGAAGAATGTTTAGAACACCGGAAGGCAAGGATATTTTCGTGGTCGACGGCCACACCCATTTCTGGGACGGCAGCCCCGAGAACCAGAAGAACATCCACGGCAAGCAGTTCATCGAGTGCTTCTATGCCTATCACACCGGCCTGAGCCCCAAGGACCAGTTGTGGGAGAAGTCGAAGTTCGAGAAATACAGTGCCGACGACCTCTATCGCGACCTGTTCATCGACGGTCCCGATGATGTGGCGATCGTCCAGTCGACCTATCTCAAGGACTTCTACAAGAACGGCTTCAACACGATCGAGCGCAACGCCGAGGTGGCCAAGCGCTATCCGGAGCGTTTCATCGTCAATGGCGCCTTCGATCCGCGCGACGGTGAGAAGGCGCTTGAGTACATCCACTTCCTCAAGGAGACCTACGACGTCAAGGGCGTGAAGATGTACACGGCCGAATGGAACGGCGCCTCCAAAGGCTGGAAGCTCACTGACCCCGATGCCTACAAATGCTTCGAACTCTGCGACAAGCTCGGCATCAGGAACATCCACGTCCACAAGGGTCCGACCATCATCCCGCTCAGCAAGGATGCCTTCGACGTGCATGACGTCGACCACGCGGCGACGGATTTCCAGAACCTCAACTGGATTGTCGAGCATTGCGGCCTGCCGCGCCTCGACGATTTCTGCTGGATCGCAACGCAGGAAACCAACGTCTATGGCGGCCTGGCCGTGGCGCTGCCCTTCATCCATTCCCGCCCGCGCTACTTCGGCGAGGTGATCGCCGAACTGCTGTTCTGGATCGGGCCGGAGAAAATCCTGTTCGGTTCCGACTACGCGATCTGGACGCCGCGCTGGCTGGTCGAGAAATTCTGGGCCTATCAGATCCCGGACGACATCGCCGCGGAACGCGGTGTGCAGCTGACCGACGAGATCAAGGAGAAGATCCTCGGCCTCAACGCTGCGCGTCTCTACAACATCGATGTCGAGGCCAAGAAGAAGGTACTCGCCAGCTCGCCCTTCAGCATCGCGGCGGAGTAGGGGCCATGGCAACCGCCAGCGTTTCCAGCAGCCGCGAGAAGGAACTCTGGCGGCGCCTTGGTGAGGTCAACGACCCTGAGCTCGACGAACCGATTACCGAGATGGGCTTCGTCGAGCGGGCCGCGATGGCGGGCGATGGCAGCGTGGAGATAGACTTCCGCCTGCCGACCTATTGGTGCTCGCCCAACTTTGCCTTCCTGATGCTAGACGGCGTCCGCAAGGCGCTCGACCAGCTCTCCTGGGCGCCCGCCTATCGCGTCAAGCTGCACGATCACATGTTCGCGGAAGAGGTCAATCGCGGCATGGAAGCCGGCAAGACCTTCGGCGACATTTTTGCCGTGCTTGCCGAGGATCAGGATCTTGGCGCTTTGCGTGAGACCTTCAGGATGAAGGCATTCAAGCGGCGCCAGGAGGCAGTCTTGCGCGGCCTCAAGGCGCACGGTCTGACCGATCGCGAAATCATCGGGATGGACCTGCCGGCATACGACGTCGCGCGGTTCGAACCGGGCGAGGCGGCCAAACAGCAGCCGCGGTACCGGGCGGCTCTGCTCGAGCGTTTTCCCGACCGCCGGGCCGACGCCCCTGTGTTCGTGACCTGGGAAGGGCAGAAAATCCCGCCGAGCGCACTCAGTGCCCACCTCGCCGAGCTGCGCGGTGTGCGCATCAACATGGAGTTCAACGGCGCGCTTTGCCGGGGGCTCAAGCAGACCCGATACAAGGAACTGGATGTGATCGACGGCGAACCGACGCTGGTCGATTTCATCATGGATCGCGTGCCGGCTCGAGCCGCGCCGACCGCCTGAGGCTGAACTGACAACAACGGCCTCCCTCGCACGAGGCCCCTAACCAACAACCCGCCCGTAAGGCGGAAGGAGGAATCATGCCCAAAATTATGCTTCACAATTCCGAGGCCCGCCGGGCTCTTGCCCGCGGCGTCTTTCGCCTGGCCGCTGCCGTCGAGCCGACGCTCGGCCCTAAAGGCATGAACGCCATGATCGACCGGCCGATCGGCACGCCGATGGTGACCCGCGACGGCGTCAGCATTGCCTCCGAGATCGAACTGCACGACCGCTTCGAAAACATGGGTGCGCAGGTCGTCCGTGAAGTGTCGATGCAGACCAACGAGGTCGCCGGCGACGGGACCACGACTGCCATCGTGCTCGCCAACGCGCTCATCCAGGGTGGCATCGAGGCGAATGAGCGAGGCGTCAAATCGGTCGATCTCTGCAAGGGCATCGATCTTGCGGTGGCCGCGGTGGTGGCCGCCCTCAAGGCTTCGGCCAAGCCGGCAAAGGGCAACGGCATCCTGGCTTCGGTCGCTAACATCGCGGCGACCAACACCAAGCTTGGCGCACTGGTGGCGGAAGCCCATCAGCGCGTCGGAGCCGAAGGCGTCATCACCACGGACTTCAGCGTCACCACCGAGACCACGCTCGACGTTGTCGAGGGCATGTCCTTCGAACGCGGCTATCTCTCTCACCACATGGTGACCGACCAGGAGAAGATGGAGGCTGTTCTCGACCGCCCCTACATCCTGATGACCGATCTCAAGATCAAGGAACCCGAGGCGCTCGATGCGGCGCGCCGCATTGCCGACGAGGACGGTCGACCGCTGCTGATCGTGTCCGAGGAAATGTCGCCGGAAGTGGTGGTGACACTGCTCGGTAAGCAGGGGCCTGGAAAATACCTCGTTGTCCATCCGCCGGAATACGGCCATTGGCGCAAGGCGATGATGGAGGACCTGGCCATCATCACCGGGGGCAAGGTGATCGCTCGCGACCTCGGCGGTCGGCTGGAGGACATCACCGCAGACGATCTCGGAACGGCTGATCGGGTGAAGACCAGTTCGTCCTACACCTCGATCATTCGGGGCGGCGGCGACCATGCCGCAATCGCATCGCGCCGCGCCCAGGTGCAGCGGCAGTATGAAGCCTCGCCGCCCAACATCGACCAGGACAAGCTGCGCGAACGTCTGGCCAAGCTCTCTGGCGGCACCGCGATTCTTTATGCCGGCGGTGTCACGCCGGTCGAGCAGAAGCGAACCATTCAGCTCATCGAGGATTCGCTCAATGCGGTGCGCGCCGCATCCGAGGAGGGCGTGGTCGCCGGCGGCGGCTCGGCGCTTGCCCAGATCGCACCGCTGCTCGACAAGGTGGCGGCCGATGTCGGCGGCGACGTCGCCGAAGGCGTGCGCCTGGTGCGCTCGGTGCTGTCGCGGCCGCTCTGGCGCATAGCCGCCAATGCCGGCGCCGATCCCGAAGCAGTCGTGGCGGAAGTCACGCGCATCAACGGCGGCTACGGCTACAACGCGTCTGCCGGCAGCTACCAGAACATGTTCGAGGCGGGGATCATCGATCCGGTGCGCGTCACCTACACAGCACTCGCCAACGCAGCTTCGGTGGCGACGCTGATCCTGACCACCGAAACGCTTATCGGCCATCTCGCCGAGGACGAGGACCCGACAGCCGGCCCAGCTCGCGGCGGCGGCTCTGAAAAGCTCGGCCGCGCCTGAAGCAATCCGAACATTCTCGACGTCGAAAGGATACGACGATGAAAGCTGCCAGACTCTACGAATACGACCCTAAGATGAACGTCCAGCTCAAGATCGAGGAGGTCAAGGCCCCGACGATCACTTCCCCCGATGAGGTCATCGTGCGGGTCGGCGCCGCCGGCCTCTGCCGCACCGACCTGCACATCATCGAGGGTGTGTGGAAACCGACCATGGATCCCGAAGGCACCCTCTTGCCTTACATCATGGGCCACGAGAATGCCGGTTGGGTCGAGGAGGTCGGCAGCGGCGTCAGGTCGGTCAAGCGTGGTGACGCCGTGATCTGCCATCCCTTCCGCTCGTGCGGCATTTGCCTCAACTGCCGACATGGCGAGGACATGTACTGCGACAATGGCCAGTTCCCCGGCCTTGGCATGAACGGCGGTTTCGCCGAGTACTTCATCACCAGCGAGCGCTCGCTGATCAAGCTGAACGCCAATGTCACGCCGATCGAAGTGGCGCCGTTGGCCGACGCCGGCATCACCGCCTATCGGGCAGCCAAACGAGCGGCGAAGCTTTTGCGGCCGGGCAGCTATTGCGTCCTGCTCGGCATCGGTGGGCTCGGGCACATTGCGCTGCAATCCCTGCATGCGATTTCAGGCTGCCGCATCATTGCCGTCGACCGAGAGCCGGCCGCGCGCGTGCTGGCCAAGGATCTCGGCGCCGACTTCGTTCTCGATGGCGGGCCAAATGTCGTCGAGGAGGTGAAGGCGATCACCGGCGGCGGGGCCCATGTGGTCATCGACTTCGTCGGCGAGCTCGGCGTCGAGAACATCTGCTGGAAAATGGTGCGCAAGGGCGGGCAACTGTTCGTCGTCGGCTATGGCGGCAATATCAACGTGCCGACCGCGCACCTCGTCATCGAGGAGATCAACATCGGCGGCAGCCTGGTCGGCAATTTCACCGAGCTTGTCGAACTGATGGAACTCAACGCCGACGGCAAGGTGAAGATGCACTACACCGAATACAACCTCGCCAGCATCAACACCGCGCTCGACGATTTCAAGAACCGGCGATTCACCGGCCGCGGCGTCATCGTACCCTGAAACATTGAACCGGACTTCGCGCGGGCGCGTGCGGTGTCCGGTTCACACCATCATCCAGAGGGAGAGATACATATGAACAAATACGTCTGTGAATTCATCGGAACCTTCGCGCTGGTTTTCTTCGGCTGCGCGACGGTTCTGTTCATGCGCTCCGAAGTCGGCCTCCTGGGCGTCGCCATGGCCTTCGGCTTGTCGGTGGTGGCGATGGCCTATTCGATTGGGCCCATTTCAGGCGCCCATCTCAATCCGGCGGTAAGCCTCGGCTTCTTCGTCGCCGGCCGAATGAAATCCAATGATCTCATCGGCTATGTGGTCGCGCAATGCGCGGGGGCGATCGTTGCATCGGCGGTGCTCTACGTGATCGTGCAAGGCAAGGGCGGCGGCTACGACGTGGCGGCAAATGGCTTTGCCCAGAACGGCTGGTCTGCCTATTCCGCAACTTCGGCCTTCCTGTTCGAGGCGATCGCCACGTTCCTGTTTCTGCTGGTGATCCTGCACGCCACCGCCGAAGGCGGCGCCGGTCCTCTGGCTGGTCTGGCGATCGGCCTGACGCTGGTCATGATCCATCTAGCCGGCATTGCTGTGTCCGGATCATCGGTCAATCCGGCCCGCTCGCTCGGTCCGGCTCTGTTCTCTGGCGGAGCGGCGCTATCGCAGCTCTGGCTCTATATCGTGGCGCCCTGCCTGGGCGCCGCCGCCGCCGGGCTGGCATTGCGCGCTGGCGTAATCGGCACGGCCGAAACGGCGGCGCAGCCGGCCTGATTGCTTGCCGGATCCGGCCTGCAAATCTTCTTCAACCCCGTGGCGGACGCCATGGCGTTTTGCGTGTCGGGGACGTCAGCGAAGCGCGATCCTGAAACGAATGTCTTTGCTTCGAGGTTTGGAAAAACGGGAGGACAACATGGATCTTATTACAGGACTGGCCGTGGTCATCGGCATCATGGGTGGCATTGCAACATGGGCGGCAATCACGATCGGCAGTCCTTATCTGCTGATCTGGGCGGTATTTGTCGGCTGGGGCAGCTTTTATCACTGTAGCGGCAAGGAAGCCGGGTTCAGGAATTCGGCGGTTGCAAATCTCTGGGGGGCGATCTGTGCGGCCGCCGCATTGATAGCACTGACGTCCATCGGGGTTACGGCGATCATGGCCGGCATTTGCGTCGGTATTTCAATCGTCCTCCTGATTCTCGCCGCCAAGCTGCCGTTGCTCAGCGCCATTCCGTCAGCGGTCTATGGCTACGCAACGACCGCCGCACTTTTTCTGCTTGGTGCCGCCGCCTATGGCGAAGGTGCCAGCGGCATAATCAAGGTCGCAACCGCCGTGGTGATCTCGCTGATCATCGGCAATGTCCTTGGCTATGTCTCCGAGAAAGTGACTGGTGCTGTCGTAAAGACCTGATCATCCCGGCGACCACTGCTTCCGGGCAACTCAGTCGCCGAACATTCCCGAGCCCGTGGCGCGAATGCCGCGGGCTTTTTTGCCCGTGGCAGGCCTGATCTAGAGGAAGCCCCGCCGAATGCCGTATTGGCCGAGCTTGCGATAGAGCGTCGGCCGCGAGATACCGAGCCTGACGGCGACCTTGCTGAGATTGCCGCTCTCTGCCGCCAGCGCGTTCTTGATCGCCTGGCGTTCTGCATCCTCGAATGTGCATACCGGTGCCTCGAGCATGGCTGCGGGATGGTCGCTGTGGATGGCCGTGTTGTTGCGGTTGCCCGCACTGATTTCGCCGGGAAGATCCTGGAGTTCAACGGTGCCGCCGCGCGCGAGCACATGCAGACGCTCGACCAGGTTTTTCAACTCGCGGACATTGCCCGGCCAGCGATAGGCCAGCAGCGCATCGAGCGCGTCGTTTGAAAATTCCAGCGGATCATTGCCGGCCAGCGCGGCGATCTGGCGATTGAAATGCTCGATCAGCAACAGGACGTCGTCGCCGCGCTCGCGCAGCGCCGGGACATGAATCGAGACCGCCCCAATGCGGTAGTAGAGGTCGCTGCGGAAGCGCCCGGAAGCGACTTCCTGCTTGAGGTCGCGATTGGTCGAGGCGACAAGCCGGACGTCCACCGGTCGACCCTTCGAGTCGCCGATGCGATGGACCACACGCTCTTCCAGTACACGCAGCAGGAACGGCTGGATCTCGAGCGGCAACTCGCCGATTTCATCAAGGCTGAGCACGCCGCCATTGGCCATTTCGAAGATGCCCGGCTTGCCCTCACGCGAGGCCCCGGTGAAGGCCCCGGCCACGTGCCCGAACAGTTCGCTGCCGAACAATTCCTTGGTTATCGCCCCGCAGTTCATCGCGATGAACGGGTCATTATCCGTGCGCCGGCTGCCGGCATGGACAAGCCGCGCAAACAGCTCTTTTCCAACACCCGTTTCGCCTTCTATCAGCAGCGAGGTGACGCCGTTCGACCGCGCCACGCGGGAGGCGACATCGACCGCAGCCAGCAGCTTTTCGCTTTCGCCGACGATCATTGCGGCGGCCGTCTGCAGCTGTTTGTCCGCCTGCCGGTCAATCACCATCACGCTCGAAACGGCGGGCATAGAAGGGAATACCAGCGCCGCGCCACGCAGGTCGCCATCAAGCTTCAGCGGCGTGACATGGCAGGAACGCAGATGCGCCGGCAGGGCCTTTGCGAGATCGGTCTCCGAGCCGGAGGCCGGCAGGTTCATAAGCCAACGGCCGCGCCCGGGTTCCATCGGGCCGTCCATCATCTCCGTCGTGTCGCCGTTGGGCACGTTGTTGCAGAAAATCGCCCGGCCGCGATGATCGACGATGACCAACCCGTCCTTCCGGCGGTAGCTGGGCGCCGAGGAAATGAAGGCTTCGAGCAGGCGCGTGCGCTGCTCCTGCTGCTGTTCGGCGAGTGCCTTTTCGATCTGCCGGGCGGTGGCGGCAACTAGCGCCGTGTTGTGCGGCCGGAAGATCGGCGAATAGCCTGACAGATCAACGACGCCGATGATCTTGCCATCCAGGGGATCGCGGATCGGCGCACCGGCGCAGGTCCAGGATTTGATGCCGGCGCAGAAATGTTCGGCCGCGTGGACGAAAATCGGTTCGCCCGTCCAGAGCGCGGTGCCGATGCCATTGGTTCCGACGGCGTCCTCGTTCCATTTGCCGCCGATGCCTAGATGAATGTCCATGCCGTCATGCAGCGTCTTCTTGTCGCCGATGGCATCGATCAGCACGCCGTCGCTGTCGGCAAGCACCAGCATTGCTCCCGTGCCGTCCAGCAACTGGCCAAGGGAAGCGAACGATCGCCGCGCCGCCGAAAGCAGCTCGGCATTGGCCCGGGTCAGGTATTCGATTTCGTCACGGTCGCTGCTCAACGGTGCTTCGATGCCCTGCGCATTGATACCGCCGGTGGCGCTGCGATACCAGGAATCGTGGATCAGGGAGCGAACGTGGATCGGATCGCGAGCGCATGCCGGCTCGTCGGAAAGAAAACTCTCCCACGCGCGCATGGTGGCGCGCTCATCATAGTCGATCTTGTCTAGAACCAGCTGCCCGGTGGCCATCGACGCACGCGTCGGAAGAGCATCGGTTTTCATCGGATTGGGCCCGCTCGGGTGTTTCATTCAGTCATCACAGTACCTTTGGGGTATGCCATTTCTGTATGCTGTCGCGGATAGGACGTGCACAGCGACGCCCGGATATCAGTCCTTAGTCGATTCCTAGTTTCGCACCGATATCGGCCGCAAGCTGCTCTTCGGTATAAGTCGCGGTCAGCCGCGATCCATCCAACCCGGCAAGCGCCTCGGCGATGGTTTCGTCGACCGGTGAGAAAAAGCCATTCTGCTTCTTTGCCAGCACGAAGATCTGGTCTCCATTCCGGTTGCGGACGTCGCCGATATGGTGAAGCTGGCGGCCCGTGTTCTGATCCTTCGAGATCACGCGGCCGTTGATGGTGACCTGGATGGACGGCTTGGCTTCGGCCACAGGCGCGGCACTGGCGCCAACATGGATGATCAGGCCTTCCGCCTTCGGTTGCTGGCGCGGCTTCCTGGAAGCCGAATAGCCGCCGCCGCTGATCTGGTCGGCAAGGCGAACGATGGTCGAGCGGTTCTGCTCAATCAATCTCTTGACTTGTACGTCCTCGCGCCGCGGGCCATCCCGCTTGGAGATAATTTCAACCATGAATCCTCCCAGATTCGCTTGGCGTCGCCGTTGGTACGGCTTGTTCCTCTTTTGAGGTGAACTCTACACCGCCTCGGTGAAGTTCGCCATTCCTATCCCATAGCGCCAAAATTCGGGTCGTCGGTAGCAGGCGGCTGCTACACGGGATCGGGCGTTTTGAGTCATGCCCGTGTCAGGCTGCCTTGTTCGTCAATTCCGAGCGGTCGCTGTCAAATGGTTGCCTGTTGCGCAGGTAGAGTGCGCACGTGGTGCGCAGCATAGAGGCAAAGTTCGGGATATGGCCGTTGATCTCCAGCGCTTCATCGTAAAGCGTCGAGAGGAATTTCGGCGCCGTCATCCCCTGTCCATGGGCGATTTCGTCCAACAGGGTCCAAAAAGTGGCCTCGAGCTGGATGCTCGTCGAATGGCCACCTATTCGAACTGAGCGATTGATTAGCCGATACCCTTCCGGATCCTGCCCGGCAAAGACCTTACACATGCGAAGACCTCCCGTTTGATGTTGCTTTGGCGCGGCTTCTGGGCCCATTCGCCGATATGATACCAACCCGAAGCGCATTTTCCGCTCAATTTGCAGTGACTACAATCGGACCTTAGTGCGTGAACCAGCCTTACGCCAATTTCCTGACGTGGTAACCGGCTGCCACCCCTTTTTGCCACCAATGAGCCATCGTCGGCGGCATCCGAGAACACCCGGCAGATTGGAGGTTCCTTTGGCGAAAGCAATTCACTCGATGATCCGGGTGGTGGACGAGAACCTGTCGGTCAGGTTCTACAAAAGCGCATTCGGACTCGATGTTGCGGACCGGTGGGATTTCGACACATTCATCCAGTGGGCTTGGTCCACATGCCGTCGGCCGAATCCCTCCAGGCGGCGCGGCCGAAGCGATCGACCCTGAAATCGTCGAGTGGTGTTTCGCAACGGTCGGTCGTCATGAGCTCGGCCATGGCGTCGCCCACGCCCGGGCCGAGCTGGAAGCCATGTCCGCTGAAGCCGAAGGCGTGGAACAGGCCTGGCGTCGTCGCTGAGCGTCCCATGACCGGCAGCATATCCCGAACATAGCCCTCGCATCCGGACCAGGTGCGGATGACCGCGACCTTCGCGATTGCCGGGAGCAGCCGCGCGACGGCGCGGAGTTGCAACGGGAGGCGCATGGGATCAGCGAGCGCATGGCCCGGATCGAGGTCCACCCTCACCCTTTCTGCCGCGCCACCGAAGACGATGTTGCCGCGCTCGACCTGGCGTAGATAGGCGCCATGGTCCTTGTCGCGGGTCCAGATGCCGACCACCGGCAGGATCCGATGCGGCAGCGGTTCGGTCACGCCCATTTGCGGACCGCGGGCGTCGAGCGGGACTTCTTCGCCGAACTCAGCGGCGATGCGCGCGCCCCAGGCTCCGGCGGTGTTGAGCAGGCACTCCGAGGCGAATGAGCCCTTCGAACTGGTAATTAGGAAACCGGAGCCGGTATAGGTGATCTTCTCGGTCTCGGCTCCCTCGATGATTTGCGCCCCCAGTTTGTGGGCCGCCGCCGCAAAGGCCGGCGCGATCAGCCGCGGATTGCCGCTGCCGTCATGCGGAGAAAATGACGCGGCGATCGCGTCGGTGCCGAGGCCGGGAAAGCGGGCGCTAATCTCTCGTGGGCCGAGTTCTTCCAGCTCGAGGCCCCAGGGCTGCGCGGCTTGGGCATAGGCCCGCATGTCGGCAAGGCTTCCTTCATCGAAGATCAGCCGGACATGACCGGTGGCGCGGAACTCGACGTCGCGGCCAAGCATCTTTTCGGCTTCGCCCCACAGTCGAAGCGAGCGGTGGGCCAGCGGAAGCTGGGACAGATGGCGTCCCGTGCGCCGGATGTTGCCGAAGGAGGCGACTGTCGCTCCGGTGCCGACCCGATTGCGCTCGATCAGCGTCACGCGCGCGCCGCGCCGGGCGAGGAAATAGGCCGAAGCCGTCCCCATCAGTCCGCCGCCCAGCACGATCACATCCATGGTTATTCCCTAGAGCATGATCCCGAAAAGTGGGAACCGGTTTTCTCGGACAAACGGTTTCCGTTTGTCCAGAGATCATGCTCCAACAAAGAGCTAGATGACGGCTATTCGACCAAATGTCATCCTCATCTAGCGCGGAGCGGACAATCCCTGAAGGCGCCGATCTTGTCGGCACCGCTTCATTGCGTCAAAGATGGGTTTGGACAACAGCCATAAGCTTAGCCTATGGAGTGGCGATGCGTGCCCGTCAGCTCGAAGTGTTCATCGCCGTCATGCGCGCGGGCACCGTGACCGCCGCGGCGCGGATGCTGAACATCTCCCAGCCCGCGCTCAGCCAGATCCTGCTCCACACCGAGGACGAACTCGGCTTCACGCTGTTCGAGCGGGTTAAGGGCCGGCTGCGGCCGACCCCGGAGGCACTTGAGATCTTCGCCGATGCCGAGAGGCTGTCGGCGGGGCTGGAGGGCTTGCGCCGCAAGACCACAGACCTGCGTTTGGGCCGGACGGGGCTGGTGCGGGTCGCGGCCTCGCCGCCGCCGGCCATGGCTATCTTGCCGCGCGCATTCACCAGCTTCCGGGCGCAGCATCCCGATATTCTGCTGCGTTCCCATAGCGCGCCGATCGCCGCGATCGTCGACATGCTGCGCGCCGGCGATGCCAGCCTCGGCGTGGCGTTGGACGACCGGCTGCCTCCCGATATCGATGCAGAGGTGATCGGCAGCGTCGGCTTCGCCTGCCTGCTGCCCGCCGGGCATGCATTGGCCGGGAAAACCGAGTTGAGCCTCGCCGATCTCGCCGGGGAAGAGTTGATATCCTATCGCGGAAACACCCGCCCCGCCGACGAGTTGGCCCACGCGGCCCGCGCGCAAGGTGTGGCGCTTTCGCCGTCGCTCGAGATCGACGTCTCCATCTCGGCGGTCGGCTTCGTCCAGGCCGGCCTGGGTGTCGCCCTGGTCGACGCGCTGCTGCCCTGGCATCAGTTTGCCGGGCTTGCCGTTAGGCCGCTCGCGAATGGGCCGGAATTTCCGATCGCGCTGCTCACCTCGCGCACAAGGGCTCTCTCGCGGGTCGATGAAATGATGCGCGACCAGATCCGCACCGCCTGTTCCGTCGTGCTCGGCGGTGCCAGGGCATAAGCAAGACTTATATCGTTCCTCTTCATACGTCTTGGACCCTGGCCATCCTGTCGTGTCAGCTTTGGTTGGCAGACAGGAAGGGACGCATCATGGATGGTGTCATCGCGGCCAACGAGGCGCGGAACGAAACCGACTGGAAGGTCGGCGTCGATATCGGCGGCACATTCATCGATTTCTGCGCGCTGGAAGCCCGCTCCGGTCGCGTCGCCTCGCTGAAAGTGCTGACGACGCCGGAGGATCCGGGCGCCGAGCTGATGACGGGCCTCACGCTTCTGGCCGAACGCGAAGGCTTTGATCCTACCCGTATGACACACTTCGTGCACGGTACGACGGTTGGCATCAACACGATCATCCAGCGCAAGGGCGCACCGCTCGCGCTGTTCACCAATGCCGGCTTTGAGGACGTTATCGAACTGGCGCGGCTGCGCATGCCGGACATGTATTCGCTGTTTTGCGCGCGGCCGGACCCGCTGATCTCGCGCGACATGGTTTTCGGCATTCCGGCGCGCATGCGTGCCGATGGCAGCGAATCCCGGGCGCCGGACATGGCGGCGGTGGAAAGGGCGGTGGCATTGGCGAAAGCGAACGGGGCGCTGGGGATCATCGTGTCCTTCCTCCATTCCTGGCGCAATGCCGCGCAGGAAGCATCCGTGAAGGCGACGATCGCGCGTCTTGCGCCCGACCTCTTCGTCTTCTCCTCGGCCGAGGTCTGGCCGGTCATCCGCGAATACGAGCGCACCTCGACCGCCATCCTCAACGGCTATGTCCATCCGCGCGTCTCCGGCTATCTGACGGCGCTGGAACAGCGGTTGAAAAGCCGTGGCGTACCGGCGCGTCCGATGCTGACGAAGTCGAATGGCGGCCTGATGAACGCTGCCGAGGGCAAGCGCGCCTGCGTGAACATGCTTTTGTCGGGAACGGCCTCCGGTGTCATCGGCGCCTCCTGGCTGGCGCGTCAGGCAGGCGAAGACAAGGTTCTTACACTCGACATCGGCGGCACCTCGGCGGACTTCGCGCTCATCATCGGCGGCGAGGCGCAGTTCGGCACCGGCGAGCTGATCGGCGAATTTCCGCTCCATATCCCCTCCGTGTCGGTCAGCTCGATCGGTGTCGGCGGCGGCTCGATCGCCAGTGTCGATGCGCAGGGGGTGCTGCGGGTCGGACCGGAATCGGCCGGTTCGACGCCGGGACCGGCCTGCTACGGCCGTGGCGGCGAGAGGCCGACGGTGACGGACGCCATGGTGGTGTGCGGATGGCTCGGTCACAGCGAGATGGCCTATGGCCAGCTCAGAATCGATACCGGCCTGGCGCATCGCGCGGTCGGCGAGCTTGCCACCCGGCTCGGCCGCCCCATCGAGCAGACCGCGCAGGCGATCCTGGATATCGCGGTGTCGGAGATGTTCGTCGAGGTCGAGAAGCTCGCCTCGCGCGCCGGCGTCGACTTGCGCGACTTCACGCTGATGCCTTTCGGCGGTGGCGGGCCGATGCTCGGCGCTTTTCTTGCCCGTGAACTCGGCATGAAGCGTGTGATGGCGCCGCGCCGCCCCGGCGTGGTGTCGGCGCTCGGCGGACTGGTGGCGGATTTGCGCGGGGATTTCATTCGCACCATCTTCACCCCGCTCTCGGGCGTGTCGCTCGCCGGAATTCGCAAGGCCTTCGAGGCGCTGGCGCAAGAGGGGCGCGACTGGCTTGCGGCGCAGGGGCACGACGCGGCCGCGGACCTCACTTTCTCCTGCGACATGCGCTATGTCGGGCAGAGCTATGAGATCGAGGTTGTCCTGTCGCCGCAATGGTTGGCAGATGGTGATGCGACCACCATCGCGAAGGCCTTCCATCTCACCCATCAGCAGCTCTACGACTTCCACGACGTTGATGGCGAGATCGAACTCGTGAACGTGCGGCTGTCCGCAGTGGGCGCGGGGCCGAAGCTCTCCCTCCCGGAGACCGACGAGATCGACGCTCCGGCCATCCCGGCGCGCCGTCTTCCCGTCTACACGGGCGCGAGCGTCGAGACCGTCGACCTCCACGACCGGCAGACCCTCGTGCCGGGCAGCACGTTCCACGGGCCTGCCGTGGTCGTTCAGGAAGACACGACCTTCGCCATTCCCGCGGGAGCGCAGGCGCGGGTCGACCGCCATCTCAATCTTCTGCTGACCTTCGCGGAGTGACGCCATGTTTGACCGGACAAACCTTCAGGTTCTGGCGAACCATGCCCGCGCGGCCGCCGAGAACATGGCGCACACGCTGCACCGCACCGCGCACTCCGCCTTCGTCAAGGAGACGCAGGACTTCACCGTGATGCTGATGGACCGTTCAGGCGCCACCTTCGCCGTGCCAATGGAACTCGGCGCCACCTGGTATCCGGGGCTTTCGTATCACCGTGCGATCGCGATGGTCGACGACTACCGGCCGGGAGATGTCGCCTTCACCAACGATCCCTATTCGGGCCACGTCGCCACGCACGCGCCCGACACGCATCTGTGGAAGCCGGTCTTCGTCGACCGCGACATCGTCGCCTGGACCGGTGGCCATATCCACAACACCGACATGGGTGGCGCGGTGCCGGCTTCGCTCAGCCGGGCGCTGACTGAAATCCATCAGGAAGGCATCCGCTTTCCGCCCATGAAGCTGGTGAATGAGGGCATCTTCGACGAGTCGATCCTGCGGATCATGAGCACCAATGTGCGCAAGCCCGACCTTAACATCGGGGACATCAAAGCGCTGGTCGGTGCGCTCAACACCGGCGAGCGCAAGATCCAGGCAATGGTGCGGAAGTTCGGCAAGGCCGGCTTCATCGAAGGCGTTGCCGCGCTTCTCGACCAGGCGGAAGCGCAGGCGCGCGACGTGCTTCGCGCCATGCCCGACGGCACATGGGAATTCGCCGACTATGCCGACGAGGATTCCGTCGAGGCCAATCCGTGCCGGCTGAAGCTGACGCTGACGATCAAGGGCGATGCGGCGGTGCTCGACTTCACTGGCTCGGATCCGCAGCTCGGTTCCTCGCTCAACGTGCCTTCCGGCGGCGACCCGCGACACACCATGCTGCTGGTGGGTGTCTACTACGTGCTCTATACGCTCAACCCCAAGATTCTGCTCAACACCGGCCTGACCCGGCCGTTTACCTGCATCACGCCCCGGGGCTCCGTGCTGAACCCGGTACACCCCGCCGCCGTAGGCATGCGCTCGCTCACCTGCGCCCGACTGCGGTCGGTCATCTTCGGTGCCTTCTCGCAGGTGATGCCTGAGCGCCTGCCCGCGGCGCCGGCCGGCAACAACTGCATCGTTAACGTCATGACCACGGATGAGCGCACCTGCCGGACCGTCATCACGGCGGTGAACCCCGTGGTCGGCGGCGGCGGCGCGATGCCGCATCGCGATGGGACCAATGGATCAGGCGCGGATGCAGCCTATCTCAAGAACACGCCGATCGAGATCACCGAGACCGAAACTCCGGTCGAATTCGTGAAATACGGGCTCGCCAGGGACAGTGGCGGCGCGGGCCGCTGGCGCGGCGGGCTGGCGACAGAGATGGCCTTCCGCGTCTTCGCTCCTGATTCCAGGATCACGGCCCGCAACCGCGACCGCAGCTTCTTCCGTCCCTGGGGCGTGCTGGGCGGCAAGGCGGCCGGCCTGTCGGACATGATCGTCAATCCAGGGACCGAGCACGAGCGGCGGCTGGGCAACATTGACACCACTGTGCTGCAGCCCGGCGATGTGCTTGAGATCCGCTCCGCCGGAGGCGGCGGACGCGGCGATCCACATCAACGCGAACCCTGGCGGGTCGCACAGGATGTGCGGCGCGGCTACGTCTCGACGACAGCTGCCGAGCACGACTATGGCGTCGTCATCCGTGGCGGCGAGATCGACGAGCTGGCAACGGGGCAACTGCGTGCGCGGCAGGAGCCGGCCGCCGGCCATTTCCATTTCGGTCCGGAGCGCGACGGTTACGAAGCGCAGTGGACGCCGTTGGCTTACGACCGGCTCACCGCCATACTGAGGGACTTGCCGATCCATTGGCGGTTCTTCGCCAAGACGGAGATCTTCCGCCGCATGAAGGGGCGCTCGGGGCCGGAAGGCGTCCAGGCGGCGTTCGATGCGGTCTGCGAACGGTTCCCCGAACTGCCGCGTCCGCGCCCCGTACGAGAGGCCGCGGAATGATCATCGACGGCCGCATCGTCCGGCTGGCCGAACGCCACCGGGCGCAGCTGCATTTCTTTCTCGACGGTGAGATGCACGGCGCGCTTGCGGGCGACACCGTGCTGACCGCCATGCTGGCGTCAGGGCACGCGTTGCGAAAGTCCGAGTTCGGAGCCGAGCCGCGCGCTGGCTTCTGCCTGATGGGAGCCTGCCAGGATTGCTGGGTATGGCAGGACGAGGGACCGCGCCTGCGGGCGTGCTCGACACTTCTCAGCGAAGGCATGCGGTTGCGCACGATGCCATCGGAGAGCTGGCTGTGAGCGAGACCCCGCCGCCGTGGATCGTGATCGTGGGCGCCGGTCCGGCTGGCATAAGGGCCGCCGCGACGCTTGTGGAGGCCGGGCTCCACCCGGTGGTGATCGACGAAGGGCAGCGCGCAGGCGGACAGATCTATCGCCGCCCGCCCGCCGGGTTCACCCGCACCGCGAAGCAGCTCTACGGGTCGGAGGCGGCGAAGGCGGACGCGCTGCATGCGCTGTTCGACTGGCTGGCCAAAGAGAGGCGGCTCACCCATTGCGCGGCGAGTTCGGTTATCGCCGCGCAGAACGGGCGACTGCACGTGCTGGGGGAGGGCGGCGTGCAGCTAGTCAGCTATGACCGCTTGATCCTTGCCACCGGCGCGTCCGACCGTGTCGCTCCGGTCCCGGGCTGGCAGAGCGCCGGCGTCTACAGCCTCGGCGCGGCGCAGATCGCGCTCAAGGCGCAGGGCGTGGCGCTTGGGCGGCGCCCCGTCCTGATCGGATCGGGGCCTTTGCTGACGCTGGTCGGCGCCCAGCTCGTCAAAGCTGGAGCCGATGTGGCGGCGGTGCTGGACACTTCTCCCTGGCATCAGCAGATGCGGGGGCTCTGGCAGCTTGCCGCCCGGCCGCTCGTCACGCTGCGCGGTCTGGCCCTGCGGGCAAGGCTCGGCGGCCGTTACCATGCGGGCGTGACGCTCGAGCGGATCGAGGCTGACGAAAAAGGTGTCACGGCGATGCGCTGGCGCGACGCCGGCGGCCGGGAGCACCGCACTCCTTGCGACATGATAGGCATGGGCTGGCACCTGCGGGCGGAGACGCATCTGTCCGACCTGGCGGGATGCGCCTTCACCTATGACGAGCGGTGGCGGCAATGGCTGCCGAAGACCGACCAGATGGGGCGCGCTGGCGACGGAGTCTATCTCGCGGGCGATGGAGTTCGTCTTCTGGGAGCAGACGGCGCGGAGATCGCGGGGCATCTGGCGGCAGTGGCGTGCCTTGCCGATCTTGGATTTCCAGCGCCGTCCGCCGGCGCCGATCTGCGCAAGCTTGCGCGGTTCGAGCGCTTTGCCCGTGGCCTGGCTTGCGCCTTTCCCTGGCCGGCAGCGATGACACGGGCGCTCCCCGACGACGCGATCGTCTGCCGTTGCGAGAACGTGACCGCCGGAGATGTACGCGAAAGTGTGGATTTCGGCGGCGGCGAAGCGAACAGGGTGAAATCGCTGTCGCGCGTCGGCATGGGGCGATGCCAGGGACGCTATTGTCAGTTGGCCGCCGTCGAACTCATCGCGGCGCAGACCGGCTGCACGCCTGCTACAGTAGGCCGGTTGCGCGAGCAAGCGCTTGTCCGCCCGGCGCCCGTCGGCGCTTTTCTGCGGGACGGCTGATGCGGTTCCACAGTGATCTCCGCAGGGCTGCCGGAACATGCCGAACTTTGGATTAGAAGTCGGCGACCTTCCCCCACACGGAAGCATCGAAGCGCCGAGGATCGTAGGACGTCGGGTCGACGATCGGTTGCGACCCGGTCACCAGATCGGCGACGAGGTATCCGGCGCCGGGTCCGATGCCGAAGCCGTGTCCCGAAAATCCGGCGGCCAGGAAGAAACCCGGAACACTATGGATCTCGCCGATCGCAGGCACGCCGTCCGGCGTGCTGTCGATGTAGCCGGCCCAGGCTGCGCAGATCCTGGTCTGGCGCAGTGCCGGCAGCAGCTCGAGTGCCCGGGCGTGGGTCAGGCGGATGGTCGCCTGGTCCGGGGCCGGATCGAGGATGCGCATCCGCTCCATTGGCGTCGGCTGGTCGAGCCGCCAGTGCCGGAGCGTTTCGTGGCCCGAGCGCACGCCCTGCAGACCGCCGGGCGCGAGGCTTCGCCACCGCTTCAGGAACATGGGCAGGAACTGCGACGAGAAGCGCAGCTGCTGCGGCGTGACGTCCACGCGGCCGCGTCCGCTTATGGCGAGCGTGTAGCCGCCGTCGCCGCGACGCGTGGCCGAAATCCGTGCCGTGTGCAGCGCATCCGGCAGGCCCTCAGCGCCGGGCGAGACGGACAGGATGGAGGATCGGACCGACGCCTGCGGAAAGCGGAAGCCGAACTGATGGCAGAAGGAGGACGCCCACGCGCCGCCGGCCAGGACCGCCAGCTTCGTCCGGATCGTTCCGCTTTCGGTGACCACGCCGCTCAGGCGCCCGCTCTCGGTCTCTATACCGCGCGCGGCGCAATTCTGGTGCACGGAGCTCCCGAGCTTGAGGATAGCGCGGGCGACCGAGGGCGCGGCCCGCGACGGATCGGCGGTGCCGTCGGTCGGCGAGAAGACGCCGCCTTTCCAGGTCCGGCCCGTGGCGCGGCCCCGTTCGCTGGCTTCGGCGCCGTCAAGCATGTGCGTGGTGACGCCGGCCGTTTTGGCGAAGTCACGCCAGCGCGCCCAGCCGGCCAGTTCCGCGTCGTCATTGCTGAGATAGAGCAGGCCACAGCGCCGAAAGCCGGTGTCCTCGCCGGTTTCCGCCGCGAAGCTGTTCCACAGATCGAGGCTTCGGGTTGCCATTGGCAGCTCGCGGGCGTCGCGGTTCTGCTGGCGGCACCATCCCCAGTTCCTGGATGATTGTTCGGCGCCGATGCGGCCCTTTTCGACGAGAGCGACCTGCATGCCGCGCCTGGCCAGATAATAGGCCGCGAAGACGCCGACGATGCCGCCGCCGATCACCACCGCGTCCGCGGACTGTGGCAGTTCGCCAGATGTCTCGATTTGCTGCAATTGAGCGCGCATGGTCTCTCTGCCTTGACGCGCCAATCTACCGCGTTGTGCAGGCAGTCGCTGCCGCAGTTGAAGCTGAAGCAGAATTTTATTCCGGCAGGCCGGTCAAAATCGGGAGCCGCTGCGTTTCAAAGCGCTGTCCGCTTGGATGGACAGGCCAACGGGCTGTGGTAGTGTCAATGCCTATGAGCAAGGCAGCATTTTGTGCTGTGGCATGCGTTCTGCGGAGACGGCCATGAAACTGGATCGGATCGACATCAAGATTCTTCACGAATTGCAGAAGAACGGCCGCATCACCAATGTGGAACTGGCTGATCTGGTGCATCTGTCGCCGAGCCCGTGCCTCATGCGGGTGAAGAAATTGCAGTCGGAAGGCTACATCGAAGGCTATTCCGCGCAGGTCAATATCGGCAAGCTCGGCCAGACGCTGACCGTGTTCACCGAAATCACCTTGAAGAACCATCGCCAGGTGGACTTCGCCCGCTTTCTCGCCGTTGTGGAGAAGATTGACCAGGTCATCGAATGCCACCTCGTGTCGGGCGGCTACGACTATTTGATGAAATTCGTGACCGCCGGCATCGCCGAGTACCAGACCATCATGGAACGGCTGACCGACATGGATATCGGCATCGACAAGTATTTCAGCTTCGTGGTGCTGAAGTCCCCGATCGTCAAGGCGCACATGCCGCTGCCCAGCCTGTTTCCGAGGTAGTCAACGACGAGCGCGCTGCGCTTGTCGCCCGCTACAAGGTGTCCGGCCGCAATATCGGGTGCAGCGCTTTCAATTCGGCTTGCATCTCGGCGATCATCCACGCGCAGATGTCGGAGACGACAGGCCGTACCGGCCTTGAGCGCGGTGCAATCAGCTGATGGATCCGGCCTGTCTTGATCTGTCTGTCCGAGGCCGGGACAAGGGTTCCCTGAAGCAACGCCCTTGAAACGTTGCTGAGCCAGCCGAGCGCCACGCCTTCCCCGTTCATGGCGGCTTGAAGCACGACCGCGTAGTCCGAGAATTCGAGCCACTTTGCCTTGCTGGTCTTGCGGTCCGCCACACTGCCCCATGCGTCCAGCCACCGCTCCTTGGCGTCGGTCAGGTGAAGCAGGGCATGACCTTCCCCGGTTCCGGCATGGATCAACCGACCGTGGGCCGACAAATAGGATGGGCTGCATACCGGAACTATGATTTCCGGCGAGAATGCCCAGTGGTGATAGTGGGTGTCGTCATCGGCCAGGATTCTCGTGGCAAGGTCGACATTCTCGGCTGGTCCTCGCAGAACGCCCGCGATCAGTTCGAACCTCAGGTCGACGTCAGGAAATCTCGTGTTGAATGCCCCTAACCTGGGAACGAACCAATAGGTTGCCAGAGAACTCGAAAGTGAAAGGGTCACCACCGGCTTTGCAGCGCTGTTCTGCTTGATCCTCCGGATCACCTCCGCGATGCCGTCAAATCCCTCCCGCACAGCCGAATAGAGGGCACGTCCTTCTGCCGTCGGGGCCAATCCCGTTGGACCTCGCGTGAAAAGAGGAACACCGAAATCGGCCTCGAGCTGCGCAATGCTGCGGCTGATCGATGGTTGCGTGACGTTGAATTCGCGCGCGGCAGCGGTGAAACTGCCCGACCGGACAGCCGCTTCGAAAACCAGCAGTCCGCGCGCGGAAGGAACGAGTTTTGCGTAACCAGCCATACGCCCAGCGTATAGCCACCCCAACAATTTTCAAGCTTTCTCCAGCTCCGCAAATGACGAACTATAACCCTCATGAATGGGGCGGAGCAGGACGTGAAGATGGCGGCATCTCAAGCAGGCGGCACATCCGGCGATCCTCTGCTTCAGCCATTTCGGCTGAAGGGTCTAACGCTGCGCAACCGTGTCGTCAGTACCAGCCATGCCTCGATGCTGGACGAAGGCGGCCTGCCGCTAGAACGCTACCAGCGCTACCACGAAGAGAAAGCGCGCGGCGGCCTGGCGATGACGATGGCGGGCGGCTCGGCGATGACCTCGCCCGATTCGAGTTGGGGCGGCGGTCAGCTGGACCTTTCGAGCGATCGCATCGTCCCGCATCTCCAGTCGTTGTCGCAGCGAGTGCATCGCCACGGCGCTGCCGTCATGTGCCAGGTCTCACACCTTGGCCGGCGTGCCACCGCCTATGCCGGGAACTGGCTGCCGCCCGTGGCGCCGTCACGCGTTCGCGAGACGCGAAATCGGAATTTTCCGAAGGAGATGGACACCGCGGACATCGACCGGATCATCAAGGACTACGCCAGTGCCGCCAGGCGCTGCCTGGACGGCGATCTGGATGGTGTCGAAACCGTCACCGGCGGCCATCTGATCGGGCAATTCCTCTCGCGCAGAACCAACAGACGCACGGACGGTTTCGGCGGTTCACTGGAAAACCGCGCGCGCTTCGGCTTGATGGTTCATGAGGCGATCCGCCAAGCGGTTGGCGACGACTTCGTTGTCGGCATTCGACTGGTCATCGACGAAGCGTCCGAGGACGGGTCGGATTTCGAGGAATGCCTTGCCTTCGCCAGGCTGTTCGAGCGGGAAGGTCATGTCGACTTCTTCAACTGCATATTCGGCCGAATGGACACCGATCTGTCGCTGGCCGAGCAGAACATGCCCGGCATGTTCACCAAGAGCGCGCCGTTTCTGCCGCTGGTCGGGCAGTTCAAACGGGAAACCAGGCTGCCCGTGATCCATGCTGCAGGCATCCGGGAGATAGCGACTGCGCGGCATGCTATCCGCGAAAACCTTGTCGACCTGGTCGGCATGACTCGGGCGCATATTGCCGACTCCCATATCGTCAACAAGGTGATGCGCGGCGAAGAAGAACGCATTCGCCCGTGTGTCGGCGCATCCTACTGCCTGTACAAGAAGGTGCAGTGCATTCACAACCCGGCCAGCGGCCATGAAACGATCATCAGCCATACCATCGCCCGGGCCGAAAGGCCGAGACGTGTGGTCGTGGTCGGCGGTGGACCGGGTGGCATGGAAGCGGCAAGGGTCGCCGCCGAGCGCGGGCACAAGGTGAGCCTGCTTGAAGCTGGACCGCAGCTCGGTGGGCAGGTGCTTGTCGCGGCCTCGGCCTCCGATCGCAAGGATCTCATCGGCATAGTCGACTGGCGTACCGGTGAGCTCACTCGCCTGGGTGTGGAAGTCCGTCTCAACACCTATGCGGACGCAGAAATCGTCCTTGCCGCAAAACCGGATGCGGTCATCATCGCCACCGGCGGCATTCCGGATATGGAACGGCTGGAGGGCGCCGAGCATTGCGACAGCGTCTGGGACGTCCTGACCGGGGTCGTGCCGGCGAAGGACGACGTGCTCATCTACGATGAGACTGGTCGCCAGGCGGCAGTCTCCTGCGCCCTGCATCTTGCACGTCCGGGGCGCGTGGTCAGCCTGGCTATGGCGGACGACACGCTGGCGATCGAGACGCCCTATCCGGACCGGGTGAGTTTCCGCAAACGCGCCTCGGAACGCGGCATCCGCGTCGTCAGCGATGTGCGCCTGGTCAAGGCAGCGCGCCAGGACAACGGGATCGCCGCCACGTTCCGGCATGAACTCACCGGTGCGGAAACGGAAATGACCTCGGCCCAACTCATTGTCGAGCGCGGTACGGTACCCATGGACGATACCTACCAGGAATTGCGGGGCCGCTCCGCCAACAACGGCGTCACCGACATAGCACTCATGACCGGAACGGAATCGAAAACGGACAATGGTCCCCAGGCTGCTGGTTCGTTCGTCCTGCACCGCATTGGAGACGCAGTCGCCAGCCGGGACATCTATTCGTCGATCTATGAGGCCTACCGGCTCTGCTCGCAATTGTAGACAGGGTGAAAGCCGGCTGCGGCAGGCCGATTTGCCCTGACAGGAAGCACGTTAGCCAATGAAGCTCGATCGGATTGACATCAAGATTCTGTACGAGCTGCAGAAGAACGGCCGCATCACAAATGTAGAGCTGGCGGAACTGGTCAGCCTCTCCCCCAGCCCATGCCTGATGCGGGTAAAGAAGCTGCAGGCTGAAGGCTATATCGTGCGCTATTCGGCGCAGATCGACATCGCAAAGCTGGGACGGACGCTCACCGTCTTCACTGAAATTACGCTAAAGAACCATCGTCAGATCGACTTCGCGCGTTTCCTTGCCGCCGTGGATAAAGTTGAGGCGGCCGTCGAATGCCACCGCGTTTCCGCCCGCTACGACTATCTCTTGAAATTCGTCACGGGTGGGATTGCCGAATATCAGGCGATCGTGGAGCGGCTCACCGACATGGATATCGGCATCGACAAGTGTTTCAGCTTCGTGGTGCTGAAATCTCCCATCGTCAAGGCGCATATGCCGTTGCCCAGCCTGTTTCCAAGGTGAGGCTCTGCCGCCTTTAGTTTTTGCTTTGATGCATGTCGTTGCCCCAGAACCGCTGCACACTTCGGGGCGACATGCATTAGCGATGGCCGTACTGGCTGACCAGCTCGGGGTCGCGGACGAGACCATCGAGCCACGTCGGATCGAGCTTCGGCACGGAGGAGAACAGAAGCTTCGAATAGGGGTGGGTGGGCGCCTTCAGTCTGTCGGGCGTGATCTGCTCCACCCGCTCGCCATTGTACATGACCATGATTTCGTCGCAGATCGCTTCGACGACGGAGAGGTCGTGGCTGATGAAAATGTAGGAAAGATCCAACTCGCGCTGCAGCTCCTTGAGCAGTTCGATCACGGCGGCCGCCACCACCGTGTCGAGCGCCGAGGTGATTTCGTCGCAGATGATGAGCTTGGGTCCGGCCGCCAGAGCGCGCGCGAAGTTCACGCGCTGCTTCTGGCCTCCCGAGAGCTCCGACGGGCGACGGTAGCGCAACGTCCTGGGCAGGCGAACCATATCGAGCAGTTCGTCGACGCGCTTCGAGCGCGCCTGCCGGTCGAGTCCATGATAGAAGGCCAGCGGCCGGGAGATGATGTCCTCCACAGGCTTGGCCGGATTGAGCGCGGTATCGGCATACTGGAACACGATCTGCATCTCGCGCAGCTGGTTCTGGCTGCGCTTCCCTGCGGCGCGCTCCAGTTGCCTGCCGTCGAAGACGATGTCGCCGGCCGCCGCCGGATGGATGCCGGCGATGACGCGCGCCAGCGTCGATTTTCCGCAGCCGGATTCGCCGATGACGCCAAGATTGCGCCCCTTCTCGACGACCAGGCTGACGGAATTGACAGCGCGGATAAGCGGCAGTCCGTCGGCCCGCACCGAGCCATAGCCGGCGGTCACATCGTCGATACGCAGCAACGCCTTCGTGCCGGCATCCGCGTCCGCATGTGCTTGCCGGGGTTTCGGCTCGAAGGCAGCCAGCAATTCGCGCGTGTAGGGGTGCTGGGCAGCCGAAAGGATCTGGGCCGTGGTGCCGGCCTCCTGCACTTCGCCGCCCTTCAGCACAACGATGCGATCGGCGATCTGGGCGACGACCGCGAGGTCGTGGGAAACGTAGACACCCGCTATCCCACCGGCTCGCATGACCGACTTGAATGCCTTCAGCACGTCGATCTGCGTCGTCACGTCGAGTGCCGTCGTCGGCTCGTCGAAGATCATCAGCTTGGGATCGCCGATCAGCGCCATCGCCGCCGACAGCCGCTGTAACTGCCCGCCTGAAACCTGGTGCGGATAACGGGCGCCGATGCCTTCCGGGTCCGGCAGCGACAACGCCCGGAACAGCTCGACCGCGCGCTTTCGTGCCTGCTCGGGCGCCATCAGCCCGTGGATGCGCGTAACCTCGATCACCTGCTCCATGATGGTGGACGAAGGGTTGAAGGAGGCGGCGGCACTTTGCGGAACATAGGCGATGTCGGTGCCACGCAATTTGGCGCGCTGCTTTTCGGTAAGTGCGGCCATGTTCTTGCCGTTTACATTGATCTCGCCGCCGGTGATCCGGCAGCCAGGCCGCGCATAGCCCATCAGTGAGAGCGCGATCGTCGTCTTGCCGGAGCCGCTCTCGCCGATCAGGGCGACGATCTCGCCGTCGGCGATGTCGAGGCTGACGCCCTTGATGATGTCGACGACACGACCGGCGTCGGTCGTTGCCTCGATCCTCAGGTTCCTGACCTCGACGAGATTGGTCATGCGTCCCTGTCCCTGATCTTCTGCGGCAGGTTGTCGATCAGCAGGTTGACGCTGATGGTGAGGCTGGCGATCGCCAGCGAGGGAACGATGACAGCGGGAGCCGCGAAGGGCAGGCCGCCTATGTTCTCGCGCACCAGCGCGCCCCAGTCGGCGAGCGGCGGCTGCAGGCCGAGCCCGAGGAAGGACAGGCCGGACAGCAAGAGCACGATGAAGACGAAGCGCAGGCCGAAGTCGGCCAGCACCGGGCGCATGATATTGGGCAGGATCTCTGATCCGATGAGATAGGCGGTGCTTTCGCCGCGGACGCGAGCGACGGTCATGAAGTCCATGGTGTTGATGTTGACGGCGAGCGCCCGCGCGAAGCGATAGGCGCCCGGTATGTAGATGACGGCGAGCGTCAGGATCAGCGCTGGGATCGACGAGCCGACCGCGGCAACGACCACAAGGCCGAACAGCTTGCTGGGGATGGAGTTCATGGCGTCGAGGAAGCGGCTGAGGCAGGTGTCGAGCCAGCCGCCGGTGACGGCCGCGATCATCCCCAGCACGACGCCAGAAAAGCAGGCGATACAGACGGCGGCGAGCGATATGCCGACGGTGTAGCGCGCACCCATCAGCACCCGCGAGAGCATGTCGCGTCCCAGATAGTCCGAGCCGAGCCATAGGCCCTGTCGCATCGGGCCGAAATAATCGTCGTCGACGATGTCGCCGATCGAATGGGGAATGATGGTGGGCGCGAAGATGGCGATCAGCGTCCACGCCAGGATGACCAGCGAGGCGACGACGCCCACGAGATTGTAGCTGTGGCCCAGGAGGGACCGTCGGGAAGCTGCCACGCGCGCCATCGTCATCTGAGCCTCGGGTTGGACATGATGGCGATGATGTCGGCGATCGTGATGAGCAGGAGGTAGCCGAGGCAGAAGATCATTGCGCAGCTCTGGATCAACGGCAGGTCGCGGGTCGCGACCGCATCGACCATCAGCTTGGCGATGCCGGGATAGTTGAAGATCGTCTCCACGATGATGACGCCGCCGACCAGATAGGACAACGACAGCGCAACCGCGTTGACGATCGGCCCGAGCGCATTGGGAAGTGCGTGCTTGAGCACCATGCGGCCGCGTGAGGCGCCTTTGAGCAGCGCCATCTCGACGTAAGGCGTGGACAGCGTTTCGATCACCGCGGCGCGGGTCATGCGGATCATCTGAGCCGAGATGACGAAGGTCAGCGTGATCACCGGCATGGCATAGATGCGCACGAGATCGGTCAGCGTATGCGCCTCATTGACCGAGGACAGCGCCGGCAGCCATTTGAGATAAACGGCGAAAAGCAGGACCGCGAGGGTCGCGACCATGAATTCCGGCACCGAGATGACGCCGATCGCAAGAATGGTGACGGTGCGGTCGTAGAGCGAACCGCGCAGCATGGCGGCGGTGATGCCGAGCGTCAGCGCCAGGGGCACCGAGAGCAGCGTGGTGATGCCGGCGAGCTCCATGGTGTTGACGAAGCGCCCGCCGATCAGCGCCGTGACCGGCATCTCGTTGGCATAGGAAGTGCCGAGATCGCCGTGGAGCAGGCCGAGAAGCCAGCGCAGGAAGCGCAGGATTGCCGGATCGTTGAGATGCATGGCCTCGCGCAGGCCGGCGACGGCTTCGGGTGTAGCCGCCTGGCCGAGCAGGATCGACGCGGTGTCGCCAGGCAGCATGCTGGTGGCGAAAAACACGGCGAAAAGGACGATCAGAAGTGTAACGACCGCGATCGCCAGCCGCTTCAGCACGAGGTTTAGAACCCCAGACGTCATGGAAGCGCTCCTGCGGTTGCGTTCGGCCAAGCCATGTTGCGCAATAGGTGCCAGGGACCGACGGTCCCTGGCAGGCGCCTCTCAGGCTTCGAGCCAGAGATATTCCGCCATTGCGTAGCCCATCATGCCACCGAGCGGGTTCGCCTCCAAACCCTTCACCTTGCTGGAGAGAGCATCCACGTTGGAAATGTAGGCCGGGATGATGGTGCCGGCCTCCTCGGAGACCATGGTCTGCATCTGGCCGTAGATTTCCTTGCGCTTGGCCTGGTCGAGCGAGCCGCGCGCCTCGACCAGCAGCTTGTCGAACTTCTCGGACTTGTACTGGCTTTCGTTCCAGGGCGCGTTGGAGGCGTAGAGGAGCGAGAACAGGATGTCGGGCGTCGGGCGCGGATTGATGTTGCCGAAATGGACCGGCGCCTTGAGCCAGTAATTGTCCCAGTAGCCGTCGGACGGCACGCGCTGGACATCGAGCTTCATGCCGATATCGGCACCGGCGGCCTGGATGATCACCGCCATGTCGATCGACGACGTCGCGGCATCGGAGGCGACCACCGGGATGGACTGTCCGAGCAGGCCCGCCTTTTGGAAGTGGAACTTCGCCTTGTCCGGGTCAAAAGCCTTCGGTTTGAGGTCGGCATTGTGGAAGATGTTTGCCGGCGAGACAGGCTGGTCGTTGCCGATTTCGCCGAGGCCGCGCAATGCCGATTTGACGATCTGCTCGCGGTTGACGAGGTATTTCATGCCGGCAACGAAGTCGGCCTTGCTGCCTGGATCCATGTCAAGCCGGATGTTGAGGTCGGTGTAGTTGCCCGAGGTCGTCTTCGACAATTCGAAGCCTTGCTGGCCGCCGATGAGCTTCATCGCGCGCGGATTGATCGAGGCGGCAAAATTGATGTCGCCGGAAAGCAGAGCGTTGACGCGGGCGCTGTCGTCGCTGATGGCGATGAACTCGAAGGAGTCGAGATGTGGCGTGCCCGACTTCCAGTAGTTCTTGTTCTTGGTGACCACCGAACGCACGCCCGGTTCGAACGTTTGCAGCACGAAGGCGCCGGTGCCATTGCCCTTGGAGAAGTCCGTGGTGCCATCCTGGACGATCATGAAGTGGTGCAGCGCCAGGATGGTCGGCAGGTCGGCATTCGGGTCGGCCAGCGTGATTTCGACGGTCGATTTGTCGACCGCCTTGAAGCTGGACATCTGGGCGGCGATCTTGGCGACCTTGGAGCCGACCGCCGGATCAAGATGACGCTTCAGCGAGAAGACGACGTCGTCGGCGGTGAGGTCCTTGCCGTCGTGGAACGTGACGCCCTTGCGCAGCTTAATGGTCCAGGTCTTGGCGTCCTTGCTGTCGAAGCTCTCGGCCAGCTCCATCTGCGTGACGCCATCCTTGTCGAGGAAAGTCAGGCGGTTGTAGAGCGAGCAGCAGCGCACATAGTCGGTGGAGAGCGACGCTTTTGCAGGATCGAGCGTGTCGGCGGTCGATGACGACCAGCCGGCCGCCTTGAAATTTCCGCCGGAAACCGGCTCGGCGGCGACGGCCTGGGTGGCGCGGCCGAGCACCAGGCTGCCCGCGGCAACCGCGGCGCCGCCGGCCAACAGCATCTTGAGAAGTTCGCGGCGGCTCGCGCCCCGCCGAATGGCGTTTTCGACCATGGCATCGTCTGCGCTGGTCCAGTTCGTGATTTTGTCGGTCATATCATTCCCCTTTCTGTTTGTTTTTCCGGGTTGCTCGTCTTGCTGCGGCTTTTCCGGGCTTGGGCTCAGGTTCGTTGCTTCAGGCTTTCCCGCACGGCGGCGGCAAGGGCCGCCATTGACGTGAAGTGGTAGTCAGGCGCGGTGAAACGCTCGGGCTCGATCGTGCCGCCGTAACCCTTCTGGGCATGCCGGCGCTCGATCCAGCAATTGGTCATGCCAAGCGCCCGGGATATGCCGATATCGTGGTACTGGCTTTGCGCCACGTGGAGGATGTTGTCCTTGCTGTCGCCCCGGGAGGCCACGAAATCGAAAACCTTCCGGAAGAAGGCCGGGTCCGGTTTCTCGGTGCCAGTATCATCGGCCGTAAAGGTGGCGAAGAAGGGCGAGCCGAGCTGCTTCTCGAAATGGTCGAGCGCCCAGCGCCGGGCATTGGTCATGGCGATCAATCGGTACGACTTCCCAAGGTCCGCCAATGCCGCCGCGCTGTCAGGAAAGCCTTGCCAGACACTAGCGGAGTCCCGCAGGCGCATGCCGTATTTCTCCTCGGGAGGCAGGCCGAGACGCGGTGCGATGACCGTGTAGACACGCACGAGATCGTCGGGAAACAGGCTCGCATCGGGCATGTAGCGGGCCTGCCGGTAAAGGGCCAGCGCCTCCTCGCCATCGATCGAAACGCCGGCCTCGGCGGCAATTTCCGCCAGGCAGGTCGTGATCCCGCCTTCGAAGTCGATCAGCGTGCCGACCACATCGAAGGTCATGTATTTGAATTCGCTAAAGCCCCTGGCCAAGACCGGGTCTCCTCTGCATGCGGCCGAATTGCACGTGTTGAACAGAACAAAATTCCGTGCTGTCCGGGGCGTCGGCCCTTTTTGAAGGCCCGTAAATCCGGGCTTTCTGGCCTTGTCTTCGCAGCAGTCTGGCACTTCCCCCGCGCTGGATTCGCCGAAAAGGCGTAAGGAGGCGGCACAAAATTGCGAAATCGTCTGCCCCTGCGATATTTCGAGACACGACATATTTCGCCGCCATCATGCCAGGGCCTGGCGGACGTCTGGATCGTCCAGCGTCTGGTCGAGGGTCCGGCGCGTACGCTCGATGATCGCATCGATGTCGGCATCGGTGCAGCAGAGCGGCGGTGCATAGCCGATAACCCCATGCGCAAAGGCACGGATGATGAGGCCATTGTCCCACGCCCTGTCGAAGACCCGCCGCGCCGGCATGGCCGACGCCGGAAACGGCGTCTTCTTCTGTTTGTCGACCACCAGTTCGATCGCGGCAAGCATGCCGCGGCCGCGCACGTCGCCGATGAGGGGGTGGTCGGTCAGGCTTGCCAGTCCTGCCATAAGGCGGGCGCCGGCCTTGATACCATTCTCCAGAAGGCCGTCTTCGTAGAGCTTCAGCACCTCGAGCGCGACGGCGGCGCTGACGGGATGGGCGGAATAGGTGTAGCCGTGACCGACGGCCGAGGCGCCCGCGCCATCGGCGATGACGTCGTAGACATGATCGGCCATGAACACGGCGCCCATGGGAACATAGCCCGAGGTCAGACCCTTCGCCGTCGTCATGAAATCGGGAACGATGTCCTCATCGGTGCAGGCGAACAAGGGCCCCGTGCGGCCGAAACCGGTGATCACCTCGTCGGCGATGAACAGGATGCCGTACTCCCGGCAGAGCTCGCGTATCGCCTTGATCCAGCCTTTCGGTGGAACGATGACGCCACCCGAGCCCTGGATCGGCTCGGCATAGAAGGCGGCGACCCGCTCCGGCCCGATCTCCTCGATCTTGGCCTTCAGCGCGGCGAGCGATGCCGCGATGATCGCGTTGCCGTCCTGGCCGACCGGGTTGCGGTAGGGATAGGGGGAGGGGATCTTGTGCTGCCATTCGAAGGGAATGCCGAAGCCGGCGTGAAAGGCGGGCAGGGCGGTCAGGCCCGCGCCGACCACCGACGAGCCGTGATAACCCTGTTCTATGGAAATGAACTGATCGCGTTTCGGCTCACCCCTTGCATTCCAGTAGTAGCGGACGAAACGGATCGTGCTGTCGACCGCGTCCGACCCCCCAAGCGTAAAAAAGACGTGGTTGAGGTCGCCTGGCGCGCGCTCGGCCAGCTCCGAGGCGAGGCGGATGGCCGGCTCCGAGCCGAGGTCGAAATAGGCGGTGGCGTAGGGAAGCTCTCGCATCTGCTTGGCCGCTGCCTCGACGATGCTGTCATGGCCGTAGCCAGCATTGACACACCACAGCCCCGCGAAACCGTCGAGAAGTTGCCGGCCGGACGCATCGGTCACGGTCGCGCCCTTCGCCGATTTCAACACGCGCACGCCCTGTGCCTCATGACCACGGTATGAAGAGACCGGGTGGATGAGATGGGCGCGATCGAGTTCGATCAGGGAATTGGCGAGCATTGTTGTTCTCCGACTATCCTAGCGCCTGGTTGGCGAGGGCGTAGACTTTTGGCCTGGCCTGTTCCGCGATCGTCTTGGGCGGACGATCCATGGCTACGCCGCCGCCGACATGGGTGAGGCCGATTTCCTCGAGCCAGCCGGCGATGCCGGTCCCGCTGCCGGTATCCACCCGCAGAAAGGCGCCGGCGCGCGGGGCGGCGAAGAAGCCGATCAGGGCCTTCGCCTCGTCGATACTTCCCGCGATGACCGGACCAATCACCTCGCCGCGTCCGAACGGGCGGATCGCGGCATAGGCCTCGATGGCGCCGTCGCGGCGGATGACGGCGAATTGGCCGCGCTCGGCCAGCGCATCGATTAGAGCTTCACGGTCGGCGCCATAGGCGTCGCGGTCCAGCGCCTTGATCTCCGGCAGATCGTCGGCACCTGCTGCTTCCACACCTTCGGGCGCAGCAAGCTCTGCAACCTTGCCCTGGTGCTGCAGGATCGTGCCGGAGGGCACAAAGCCCAGTTTCTGATAGAGAGGCATGCCGTCGGTCGTCGCGACGAGCCGCAATGGGCGGTCTCCTGCCAAGTCAAAGGCCTGTTTCATGAGTCGGCGCCCGAGCCCTTTGCCGCGCACGTTCCTGTCGACGATCACCATGTTGATCATGGCGCAATCCGCGCCGTAGGGCGTTACCAGGATGGTTCCGGTGACGCGGCCCTGGTCATCGAGCGCGACCGCCCCGCTCGAGAGCTGCAGCGCCATCTGCCAGTCCTGCGGGCGATGCGGCCAGTTCTCCTGGCGAGAAAGCGCCACAGCGCCCTCGATATGGTCTGGCCCGAACGCCTGGATTTGGATCTCGCCCTGCTGCATAGGCTTCCCTTCCGTCTGATGCCAAGTTTCGACCATCGGCGCGCCGCAGATCATCTGAAGGCATTGGCTTCGACAGTATCTTTCGCCGTAGCGCGAGCGGTGCGCCGCATCTTGTGCTGGCACCGTCCGCTGCGGGTGCGCCTCACGCCGCGCGCGGCGCCGCAATCGGCACGCCAGATGCTACAGCGTGCCAAACCGGATGGCGGATACGGAACTTTCTGCTTCCAGAAGGCCTATTTCGGTCAGGTGGTCGCCGCCTGCCGCTCTATGATGAAATACATCCCAGCGCGGATGTGCTTCCACCGGAGATCGACGGACATGGCTTCCTTCAGGCCCAAATACATCACCTTCGACTGCTACGGCACGTTGACCTTTTTCCAGATGGCGGAAGCGGCGCGCGATCTCTACGGCAGCCGGCTCGACGAGCCGCGCATGCAGGAGTTCATCAAGAATTTTGCGGCGTACCGGCTCGACGAGATCCTGGGCGACTGGAAGCCTTATGCCGACATTGTCCACAATGCGCTCGAGCGCGCTTGCAAGCGCAACGGTGTCGCCTTCAGCCCGGACGACGCCAGGATGGTCTATGAGCGCGTGCCGACCTGGGGACCTCACGCCGACGTCCCGGCGGGCCTGGCGAAGGTCGCCAAGGAAATTCCGCTGGTCATCCTGTCCAACGCCATGAACGCGCAGATCATGTCCAATGTCGAAAAGCTCGGCGCGCCGTTCCATGCCGTCTACACGGCCGAGCAGGCGCAGGCCTACAAGCCGCGCTTCCAGGCCTTCGAATACATGTTCGACATGCTGGGCTGCGGCCCGGATGACGTTCTTCACTGCTCGTCCTCTTTCCGCTACGACCTGATGTCGGCACACGATCTCGGCATCAAGAACAAGGTCTGGGTCAATCGCGGCCACGAACCGGCCAACCCGTATTACGGCTATGTCGAGATATCGGACATTTCTGGTCTTGCAGGCGTAGTCGGTCTCTGAAACAGGCGGATTGCCAATGAAGTTCGTCTCCTACTGGCACGACACGGCCCCTGTCTTTTCCGGCGGGGCGCAAGGCCCGGTCGAGGGGCACTACGATGCCGCCGTCATCGGCGGCGGCTTCACTGGTCTCGCCGCCGCGCGCCAATTGGCGAAGGCCGGCGCCAAGGTGGCCGTGCTGGAGGCGGAGCGTGTGGGCTGGGGCGCATCCGGGCGCAATGGCGGACACCTCAACAACGGCCTCGCCCACAGCTACCTCTCCGCCAAGACGGAGCTCGGCAAGGACCGCGCAATCGCCCTCTACCGGGCGCTGGACGACTCCGTCGACACCATAGAGGCGCTGGTCGCGGAGGAAGGCATCGACTGCAGTTTCCGCCGCGCCGGCAAGCTGAAGCTCGCCTCCAAGCCGCAGCATTTTGTATCAATCGCCCGCAACTTCGAGGCCCTGCATGCCGAGGTGGATCCGGATACGGCGCTGCTGTCGGCGGCGGATCTCAAGTCCGAGATCGGCTCACCCTTCCATGGCGCGATGCTGTCGAAGAAGAGCGCCATGATGCATATGGGCCGCTATGTGGCGGGTCTCGCTACTTCAGCCGCCCGCCACGGCGCCGTGATCCACGAGAATGCGGCGGTCACCGATCGCAAGCAGGCCGGCGGCAGGCACGAACTGACCACCTCGCGTGGCCGCATCAGCGCCGACAATGTGCTGGTGGCGACCGGCGCCTACACGACTCCGAATTTCGACTACTTCCGCCGCAGGATCATTTCCGTCGGCAGCTTCATCATCGCCACGCGGCCGTTGAGCGACGTCGAGATTGCCGCGACCATGCCGGGCAACCGGACATGCGTGACCTCGATGAACATCGGCAACTACTTCCGGCTTTCGCCCGACAGGCGCCTGATCTTCGGCGGCCGCGCGCGCTTTTCGGCGACATCGGACCAGCGCTCCGATGCCAGGAGCGGACAGATACTGCAGGCAGGCCTCGCGGCGATCTTCCCGCAACTCGCCAAGGTCGAGATCGACTATTGCTGGGGCGGGCTGGTTGACATGACCAAGGACCGCTTCCCGCGGGCCGGCTACCATGATGGTGTATGGTACGCGATGGGCTATTCCGGCCACGGCGCGCAGCTTTCCACCCATCTCGGCATGATCCTGGCCGATGCCATGCTCGGCCGCGAAGACCGCAATCCGATGAAGGGGCTCGAGTGGCCCTCCATCCCCGGCTATTCCGGCAAGCCATGGTTCCTGCCGATGGTCGGCCTCTACTACAAGGCGCTCGACCAGGTGAGGTAGGCAGTAGGCAGTAGGCAGTAGGCAGTAGGCAGTAGGCAGTAGGCAGTAGGCAGTAGGCAGTAGGCAGTAGGCAGTGTCTCCCAACTCCCTACTGCCTATCACCTACTGCCTATTCCCATGTGGAAACTCTTCATCTCGAGATATTCCTCGATGCCGGCCTGCGCACCCTCACGGCCGAGGCCGGACTGCTTGACGCCGCCGAAGGGGGCGACTTCCATCGAGACCGAGCCGGTGTTGAGCCCCACCATGCCGAACTCCAATGCCTCGCCGACGCGCCAGGCGCGTTTCAGGTTCTCGGTGTAGAAATAGGAAGCAAGCCCGTAGGGCGTGCCGTTGGCGAGCGTGATCGCTTCCTCTTCCGTCTCGAACCGGAACAGCGGCGCGACCGGGCCGAACGTTTCCTCTCCAGCGAGCTGCATGTCCTTTGTGGCGCCGGTCAGCACCAGCGGCGCGACATACTGAGGACCTTCCGGCAACGCCGGCCTCGTTGTGATGATCGCAGCTCCTTTGGCGAGCGCGTCCTTGACATGGCGGTTGATCTTCTCGACCGCCGCCATGTTGATCATCGGCCCGATGGCGACGCCGGGCTGCGTGCCTGGCCCCACCGTCATGGCGTTGACTCGAGCAGTGAGCTTCGCAGCGAACGCGTCATAGACGCCAGCCTGGACAAGAATACGGTTGGCGCAGACGCAGGTCTGGCCGCCATTGCGGAACTTCGAGACAAGCGCGCCCTCTACGGCGAGATCGAGATCGGCGTCGTCGAAGACTATGAGCGGCGCGTTGCCGCCGAGTTCGAGACTGAGCCGCTTCACGCTGTCCGCCGCGCCGCGCATCAGCAGCGAGCCGACCCGCGTCGAGCCGGTGAAGGAGATCTTGCGAACGGTCTCGCTCGCCATGATCTCGTTGCCGATCTCGGCCGGCATGCCGGTGACGACGTTGATGACGCCGGCGGGGATGCCCGCCCGTTCGGCCAGCACGCCGAGCGCCAGCGCCGAATAGGGCGTAAACTCGGACGGCTTGATCACCACAGTGCAGCCGGCGGCCAGCGCCGGCGCGACCTTGCGGGTGATCATCGCGTTGGGAAAATTCCACGGCGTGATGATGCCGCACACCCCGACCGGCTCCTTTAGCACAATGATGCGCCGGTCCGGCGTCGGCGAGGGGATGGTGTGGCCGTTGATGCGGCGCGCCTCCTCGGCGAACCATTTGACGAAGGATGCGCCGTAGCGGATCTCGGCTTTGGCCTCGTCCAGCGGCTTGCCCTGTTCCGTCGTCAGGATCAGCGCGAGATCGTCCAGATGCGCAAGCATCAGGCCATGCCAGGCTTCCAGGAGGCCGGCCCGCTCGGCGTTGGTCTTCTTCTTCCAGTCACCATAGGCGGAAGCCGCGGCCTTTATGGCCGCGTGGGTCTCCGGACCGGCCATGTCGGGCACTGAGCCAATCGCAACTTGGGTCGCCGGATCGACGACGTCGACCGTCCTGCCGGAACCAGCTGTGATCCATTCGCCGCCGATCAGGCCGGCTTCGCGGAACAGAGTTTTGTCTTTCAGGTTTTTCATCGAAAACGACCTTGCAATCAGGAGAGCGCTGCGACGACGGCGGCCGTGATGGCTTCCGTTCTGTCTTTGCCCGGAGTGGTTCCAATGCCTCGCGCAGTTGTCGCTTCGACCGCTTGCATGACGCGGCCGGCGGCAGCTTTTTCGCCGAGATGATCGAGCATCATGGCGCCGGACCAGATGGTGGCGATCGGATTGGCGATGCCGAGATGTGCGATGTCGGGCGCCGAGCCGTGCACCGGCTCGAACATCGACGGCGCCGAGCGGTCGGGATTGATGTTGGCGGAGGCGGCGTAGCCAAGCCCGCCCTGGATCGCCGCGCCGATGTCGGTGAGGATGTCGCCGAACAGGTTGGAAGCGACGACCACGTCGAGGCTCTCCGGCGCCATGATCATGCGCGCGGCGAGCGCATCGACATGATAGCTGGTCACGGCGACGTCAGGGTACTCCGCGGCCAGCTTTCGCGTGATCTCGTCCCAGAACACCATCGAGTATTTCTGCGCGTTGGACTTGGTGACGGATGCAAGTTTGCCGCGCCGGGTCCGCGCCTGCTCGAAGCCGAAGCGCAGGATGCGTTCAACGCCGGCGCGGGTGAAGATCGAGGTCTCCACGGCGACCTCGTCCAGCGTGCCTTGATGCAGGCGCCCGCCGGCGCCCGAATATTCGCCTTCGGTATTCTCACGGATGCACAATATGTCGAAACCTTCCGCCCGCAGCGGGCCTGACACGCCCGGCAGCAGGCGGTGCGGCCGGATGTTGGCATATTGCACGAATGCCTTGCGGATCGGCAGCAGCAGGCCGTGCAGGGAAACCGAATCAGGCACCTCCGACGGCCAGCCGACGGCGCCGAGAAGGATGGCGTCAAAGCCGCGCAAGGTCTCGATGCCGTCCTCCGGCATCATGCGGCCGGCATCCTTGTAGAATTTGCAGGACCAGGGGAATTCGGTTGCGGTCAAGGCAAAGCCCGCGTGTCTGGCCGCGGTCTCCAGCACGGACCAGGCGGCGGCGGTCACATCGCTTCCGATGCCGTCACCGGGGATCAGGGCGATCGAATAGGATTTCATCGGCATCTCTCTAGAGGCTGATCAGGACGCTCTTGGTCCTGCGGTTGGCGAGATAGGCCTCGCGGCCGAGATCCTTGCCGATGCCGGAGCGCTTGTAGCCGCCAGTCGGCAGGATATGGTCACGCGAGCGGCTGTAGCGGTTGACCCAGACGGTGCCCGCCTCGAGCTTGCGCGCGAAGCGGATGGTACGAGACAGGTCGGAGGTGAACAGGCCGGAAGCCAGCCCGTAGGTTGGATGGGTGGACAGCGCCAGCGCTTCTTCCTCGGTCTCGAAGGTCTGGACCGTCAGGACCGGGCCGAAGATTTCCTCGACGATCGCCAGATTGGCCTGATCGACATCGGCGATAAGCGTCGGCTGGTAGAAATAGCCGGGGCTGTCCATGATGCCGCCGCCGGTCAGGCATTCGCCGCCGGCCCCGATCGCGGCCCGCACGATGCCGTCGATACGCGCCCGCTGCCGTTCCGAGATGATTGGCGAATATTGGGTCGCGTCGTCCCAGGTAGGGCTTGGCCGCACCATCTTCACCCGTTGCAGGATAGCGGCCGTCAGCCTGTCGGCGACGCCCCTTTCGGCGATCAGGCGCGTGCCGGCCACGCAGGCCTGTCCGGCATTGAAAGTGACGCTGCCGGCGATCGCTGTCGCCGCCTTGTCGATATCGGCATCCGCAAAGACGATCTGTGGGCTCTTGCCGCCGAGTTCCAGCGTCATCGGCTTGACGCCGGTGCGGGCGACGTTCTCCATGATGGCCGAGCCGGCGCGGGTCGAGCCGGTGAAGGAGACCTTGGCGATCTCGAGATGGCCGGTCAGTGCCGTGCCGGTCGTCGGACCGTCTCCCAGCACCACGTTTATGAGCCCTGCGGGCAGGCCCGCCCTAACGGCGAGTTGCGCCATATAGACTGCCGAAAAGGGCGTCATTTCCGACGGCTTCAGCACGACCGCATTGCCCGCGGCCAATGCCGGACCAACCTTCCATCCGGCCATCGAGATCGGAAAATTCCAGGGCGTGATCGCACCGACCACACCATAGGGCTCGCTCATGATCATGCCGAGGCTGGCATCGTCGGTCGGCACCAGCTCGCTGCCTTCCTTGTCGGCGAACTCGGCGAAGAAGCGGATCTGCTCTGCGGTCACGGCGATGTCGCCGGCGACGAGCTGGCCGACGGGCCGGGTGGAGCTCAGCGCCTCGATCCTGGCCAGCGTTTCGGCTTCCGCCTCGATCAGGTCGGCCCAGGCCTGGAGTGCCCGGGTGCGCTCGCGCGGCCGGACGCCGCCCCAGTTGCTGGCCTTTAGTGCCGCCTTGGCGCTTTCCACGGCGCGGCCGACCATATCGACGCCGGCCACCGGGCAAGCGGCGTATGCCTTGCCGTCCGACGGTCGGTTCATCTCGATCGCTCCCTCGGCCGCGACCAGTTTGCCGCCGATGAAATGGCCGACGGGCAGGGGGACGGTATCCGGGTCGAAGCTCAAGCCCATGGCACCCACTCTGGAATAATCTGCGGGAGCCTAGCGCGGGCAGCAGCGCAGCATGCACCGTTCGGCGACCGGTCGCGGATGATTGTTGTGTGCCGGCAATGACAGACGGCAAAATCTGTTGCGGGGCCAGCAGCCTCGCTCGCACGCCATTTACCCTACCGTCACGTAGATCTTGCGCACCGTTTCAATGGTCTTCCAGACACCGGTGAAACCAGGCTTCATCACGAAGCTATCGCCGGCGCGGTAGGTCACCGCCTCGCCGCCATCTGGCGTGATTTCAATCGCGCCCGAGAGGATGTGGCAGAACTCGAAAGTGTCGCCCTTGATTGAGCGCGTTTCCCCAGGCGTCGCCTCCCATACGCCGGTATGGACGAGGTCGTCCTTGGCGACGTCCTGCGCCCAGGTCTTGAAGGCGGGGTTGCCGGCAATCAGCCGTTCAGACAGCGCCCCGGATTCGCGCGGCTGGAAGGCAGGGCTGGTATCGACGGTCTTGAGCAGGGACAACGGATGGCCTTTCATGTTGAATTTCAATAGCCGCGCGACCGGTCGACCAGCCCGATGGGGTCAAGACCGGCGCGGTAACGCCTGATGTTTTCAATGACGGCGCGCGCAGCGGTCGCGGGCTGGGTGACGCTGGCGACATGCGGCGTCAGGATGATCTTTGGATGCGACCAGAAACGATGACCCGCGGGCAGCGGTTCGGGATCGGTCACATCGATCATCGCCGCCGAAAGGTGGCCACTGTCGAGCGCGGCGACAAGTGCTTCATGATCGAGCTGTGCCCCCCGGCCGGTGTGGACCAGCGCCGCGCCCTTGGGCAGCTTCGCAAACAGCTCGGCTTCGAGAAAACCGCGCGTGTCTTCGGTCAGCGGCAGCAGGCAGACCAGTATGTCGCTGGCCGCGAGCATCTCCTTCAGTCCAAGCTCGCCATGATGACAGGATATGCCCTCGATCTGCCGCGGCGAGCGGCTCCAGCCGGCGAGCGGGAAGCCGAAGGGCTTCAGGCGGTCGAGGACGGCCTGTCCGAGTTGCCCGAGGCCGAGCACGCCGAGCCGGCGCGATCCGGCCTGCGGCTGGGCGATATCGGCCCATTCGCCGGCGCGCTGCTGCGCCAGATATCCAGGCAGGTTGCGGTGGAGCGCGAGGACGGCAAGCGTCACATATTCCTGCATCATGCGCACGATGCCTTCCTCGACCATGCGCACGATCTTCACGTTCGCAGACACAGCATCGAGGTGAAACTGGTCAACGCCGGCGCCGATCGAAAACAGGATTTCCAGGTTCCTGTAGCGGCCGAGATTATCCGGCACGGTCCAGCTGATCAGGTAACGCACGGCGTCGGGGTCGACCGTTGCGGCATCCATCGTGAAGGGGACGTCCGGCAGTTCTCTCGCGAATGCCTCAGCGAAGATCGCCCCGCGGCGCGCATCGGAATTGAACAGGAATGTCATTCCTGCTCCTCTTCACGTCGCGCAACGGGCGCCCAGCGCCTCGATCAATCGCTGGCAGGCGGCGAGCTCGCTGGTGAAAATGTACTCATCCGGCTTGTGGGCGCGGTCGATGTCGCCGGGGCCACAGATGATCGCATCAAAACCTGCGGCCTGGTAAAGCCCGGCCTCCGTACCGTAGCTGACGGCGGCAAGCGGCACCTCGCCGGTCAAGGCGTGCAGTAGTCCCGCAAGTGGCGCGTCTGGCGGCAGCGACATCGCAGGATAGGCGCTCATCGGTGTCCACTCGATGCGAAAGCCATGGGCAGCAAGGGCCTCTGCTCGCACCCTTACAGGCGCCAGCAGACTCGCCGGGTCGACGCCAGGTATGGCGCGTGCCTCCAGGTCCAGCGTGCAGGTGTCGGGGATGATGTTGACCTGATGTCCGCCGGTCACCACGCCCGCTTGCAGCGAAGAGTAGGGCGGCTCGAAGGCAGGGTCGAACGGACCGTGCGTCAGCCGTTCGGCCTCGGCCACGGCCGCGCTCAGCGCATCGGTCATGGCATGGATCGCGTTGAGCCCAAGATCGGGTCGGGAGGAATGGCCGGAGCGCCCGTTGATGATCACGCGGGCGGCCGCCTTGCCCTTGTGGCCGCGTACCGCGCGCATGCCGCTCGGCTCGCCGACGATGACGCCGAGCGGCTTCGCGCAAAGTTCGGGAAGGCGGGCGATCAAATGCGGCACGCCGCGGCATCCCACCTCCTCGTCATAGGAGAAGGCGAGATGGATCGGCCTGGCAAGGTGCATTTTCGCCAAGTCAGGCACCGCCGCGAGCACCGCGGCAAGAAACCCCTTCATGTCCGTCGTGCCGCGTCCATAGAGCCTTTCGCCCTCCTTGCGCAGCGCGAAAGGGCTCGAACTCCATTGCGGTTCACTGGCGGGGACGACGTCCATGTGACCGGACAGAATGTATCCGGGGACGTCGGCGGGGCCGATCGTCGCGAACAGATTGGACCGGTCGCCTTCCGGCCCTCGAAGCAGGGTAACCTGCGTTCCGTACTTTGCCAGATAGGCCTCGATCCAGCCGGCGATATCGCCGTTCGGCTTGCGGGCGACAGATGGAAAGGCGACAAGACGGTCGAGGATATCGAAGACGTCCATTCCAGCCCTCAAAGCATTTCAGGTTTGGCATTCCGGGTTTGCCGGGATCGATGCCGTCGGCTGCTCGATTTCGGCAGAGGATGTGCGCGTTCTTTCGCGATTGCATGCCGAAAGCGGAAATGTTTCAGTTGAATCTAGCGTTGCTGCGCGGCTTTCGAGCAAATCGTACCGGTCTGCTTGTTTAGCGTTGGCAGCCGGAAGGTGGCCAGCGACGCGTCGCCTTCTAGTACGATAATCCTTCAGGGGCATTGCATTGAAGCCGTCCGGAAGCTTGAAAATCGATACCTTCTCGATGCGGATTGGCGACATCGGAGGCGTTGAGCTGGACCGCTTGCACGCACTCTCGCTCTCCGTGGGATGGCCGCATCGCGCTGAGGACTGGCAATTCCTGTGTGAGTCGGGACACGGGTTCGTGGCGCTCGATGAGATCGGCCGGGTTCTTGGTTCGGCCATGTGGTTCGCGCATGGTACCGATTTCGCGACCGTGGGCATGGTCATCACCTCGCCGCGACTTCAGACGCTGGGAGCGGGGCAATGGCTGATGAAGCGGGTTTTCGACAACGTCGTCGGCTGCGATCTGCGCCTCAACGCAACGCGCGCGGCAAGGCGGCTCTATCTCTCGCTCGACTTTCAGCCTGAGAAGACCGTCTATCAATGCCAGGGCATCGCCCGCCTGGAGACGACAGGTGGCCCGACGGACATGCGCCATGTCAGGACCTTGGACCCAGGTGATATTCCCGCAGCGATCGCGCTCGACGCGGCAGGATTTGGCGTGAGGCGGGCGGCGCTCATCGAAAGGCTTTTCGCAAACTCGGCCGGCTATGGTCTTTTCAAGGATGGCAGGCTGAGCGCATTCGCGCTCTGCCGGCCATTCGGGAGGGGCCACGTCGTGGGGCCGGTCGTGGCGGAAAGCGACGCCGATGCCGTGGCGATCGTCCGGCCGCACGTCTATGACCATTCAGGGTCATTCCTGCGGATCGACACCCACATGGACACTGGCGAGTTCGCCACCCTTCTGTCGCACGCTGGAATGCCAGTCTTCGACACGGTGCTGACCATGTCGCTGGGCAAACGCCTAACCGATTTTGCCGTCGGCGGTGCGACCAGACCGAAGACCTATGCCCTGGCAAGCCAAACTCTCGGGTAGGTTGTTATTCGACTTTGGGCCCTCAGATACTAATATAATCGTTATAAATCAATAGCTTACGAAGGTGGTTCGCTAAAGCTGATTCAAGGAACGCGTCCCGCCACTAGTGTAACCGCATTTGTCCTCAACGGCATGGCGGCTTTGCGCCTCACTGTCGCCGTACATGCCTTGGGCAGATGTTGCGCTCGACAAGCTGACATAGGACTTTCCCGCGCTACAGCTCTGACAAGATCGGCGTTGGCCTATCGCGAAGCTCGCCGACATGATGATTGCTTGCTATCTACGCCGAAATCAAGCCGACCCGGCGTGGATGAATATCCGCAGGGATAAGGCGAGCCTCTCTGCGACGACAGCAACAAAGTGGTGACCTTGGCTCCAAAGCCCAGCTTGGCTAGAGTTCGAAAGATGCTGGACGCCATTCACCACGTCGCGCTTATCTGCACCGACTACGATCGGTCGCGACGGTTCTATGTCGAGCTCCTCGGCCTGGACCTGATCCGCGAGGTCTATCGGGAGGAGCGGCAGTCTTGGAAGGCCGACCTGCGGATCGGATCCGCCCAGCTGGAATTATTCTCCTTCCCTGCCTCGGTGCCGCGGCCGTCTTATCCAGAGGCGACAGGACTGCGGCACTTGGCATTTGCCGTGGTGAACCTCGACCCCGTAGTTGTGCGCCTGGAAGCCGCCGGCGTTGCCGTAGAGCCTATCCGGATCGACCCATATACCGATCGGCGCTTCACCTTCTTTAGCGACCCGGATGGATTGCCGTTGGAATTCTACGAATCCCAATAGTGACGTTAAATACGACAGTCTGCGTATCGCACTGAGCGATCCAGTGGGAACCCTAAGGCGGGTGACCGGTTGAAAGGGATTGGAAAGGAGACAAGGTCATGGCCGACGGTTCCGCCCTGCAACCCGCTGCTGCGATCGCTCACAAGAACCGCGCCCGCCAGCCGAACGAAAGCGCCGAGTACCGCAAGGCGCGCGAGGCTCTGCTGGTCGAGGAGATCGAACTCAACCGCCACATCGCGCGCGTTGCCGCCCAGCGTCGCGCCTTGCCGCCTGGCGGCGAGGTGAAGGGCGACTATCAGTTCATCGGCGAAGCCAGTAGCGTGGCCGGCGCCAATCCCGTCGGCTTCAAGGAGCTCTTCGGCGATAAGGACACTCTGTTCGTCTATAACTGGATGTATGGCCCCAAGCGCCAGCGCCCTTGCCCCATGTGCACCGCGCTCCTGAGCTGCCTGGACGGCAACGCCGATCACCTTCGCCAGCGGATCGCCCTCGCAGTCGTCGGCCTTTCGGCCATCGAGCGGCAGATTGCCTTCAAGGTCGAGCGTGGTTGGAAGAACCTGCCGCTCTATGCCGACGTCAACGGAAATTTCAGCCGGGATTACCACGCCATCATGGACGACGGGACCGACACCGCCGCCGAAAACGTTTTCACCCTGCGCGACGGGACCATCCGGCACTTCTGGGGCGCGGAACTGGGTTTCGAGTCAGCCGATCCGGGCAAAGACCCGACAACCGAGCCGGACCTGATGATGCTGTGGAACGTCCTGGACTGGACGCCAGGAGGTCGCGGGACCGACTGGTACCCGAAGATCACCTACTAAGCAGTCGAGATGGTTTGCCAGGGGTCTGGCGTAGCGGAAAAGGTGGATTCGGAGGAATTTGGCGCCGGACGAGTAATCTGACATCGCTAATGCCGAACCAACAACGAATTTAGCCAAGCTGACATCCAGTCAGCTGACTATCCGACCTTAGAACAGAATGGAATGTGCGTCCCGAGATCAGCGCTCGGCTAACCTGCCAAGGTTGCGCCAAGCCGCTTGGAAATTGAAACAATCCAGGTTCGCAGCTCCGGCCCAAAAGGTTTTTCCAGCATCGCCCGGTCCCAGGCCAGGAAATAGGGCTCCGGCAGCCGGATGCGCTTGTCGAACGGCGCCACCAGCCTGCCCGACGCTATGTCGTCGGCGGCCATCGACAGTTGTGCCAGCACGAAGCCCCTGCCGTTGGCCGCGGCATCGATGGCGGCGCTCGACAGGGAAAAGGCGACTTCACCCGATGTCTTGCGGTGCACCGCGCCGATGCTTGCCGCCCATTCCGCCCATGTGGGCGGCGAGCGATGGTCGCGCGCCCATTCGATACTGAGAAGCGGCAGATCGAGGATATCGGCGGGCTTGCGGATCGGATGTTTCGCCAGCAGCGCGGGCGAGCAGGCTGGCACCACCCAGTCGGTGAACAACTCGGTGTAGTGGTCGAAATCACGATATTTGGTGCCGTAGGAAATGCGGAAGTCGACCTGTTCGGCGCTCAGCCTTGGCTCTGTCTCGGCGCCGACCAGTCGCACGGTGGCGCCGGGATGGCCGATCTGCCAATCCAGAAGCTGCGGACCGATCCATTTGCTGGCGAGCGACGGCAGGCAAGAGATGGTCAAAGTGTCGGCGAAACGGGCCCGTTCGATGACATCCTGGGCCTCGCGTATCTTTTCGAAGCCGATGGAAACCGCCGCGTGGTAGACGCGGCCCAGCGCTGTAAGGGCGACGCTCCTGCCGCGACGTTCCAGAAGCCGTGCGTCCAAGGCATCCTCGGCCTTGCGTATCTGCTGGCTGACAGCGCCGACGGATACACCGAGCTCGTTTGCCGCGGCCGTCACGCTGCCACGCCTGCCAAACGCCTCGAAGGCCTGTATCGCACGCAGCGGGGGCGTCTTGTTCACCTGGGCAACGATCCTGGGGTCAGCTTGATTTAGTTTTTCTAAAATAGAACGCAGATGCAAGCCCTATGTCGTCCCCGGTCCGCAAGATATTCGTTTGGGCGTTCACAAGCCCGGGAGGACGCCATGTTTCTTCGAAACTGCTGGTACGTTGCCGCATGGGACCATGAGGTTGCCGACCGGCTAGTGCCGACGCGGATTCTTGGCGAGGACATTGTCCTCTACCGCCGCACCGACGGCGTGGTGGCTGCACTCGAAGACGCTTGTCCGCACCGCAAGCTGCCGCTGTCGATGGGCCGCATCAAGGGCGATACGGTCGAATGCGGCTACCACGGCCTGACCTTCGACAGCACGGGGACCTGCACGCGGGTGCCGGGGGCCGAAAAGATACCGCATGTCGCCTGCGTTCGTTCCTATCCGATTGCCGAGCGCTACGGCTTGCTCTGGGTCTGGATGGGCGAGGCGGCAAAGGCCGACCCCGCGCTGATTTTCGCCGTCGACCATTGGGGCGATCCGGCATGGGGCGTCAATCGCGGCGAGTCCATGGCGCTCGATTGCAACTACCTCTACATGACCGACAATCTGCTCGACCCCTCGCATGTCTCCTGGGTCCACCAGTCGTCCTTCGGCGGCGTCCAGGCCATGGAGGACGCACCGCTCGAAACCACGGTGGGCGCCGACGGCGTGACCGTATGGCGCTGGGTGGTCGATGCCGCGCCGGCGCCCTTCTATGCGCCTTTCCTCAAGTTCTCCGGCAATTGCGACCGCAAGCAGCACTACGAGGTGCGCTACCCCTCTAACGCGATCATCAAGGCGATCTTCGTGCCGGCCCGCACCGGCGGCGAAGGCAAGCCGCTGCACGAGGATGTGTTCCTCATGGACAGCTACAATTTCATGACGCCGGTCGATGAGAACCAGACCAAATACTACTGGTTCCAGATGCGCAATTTCGCCCCGGATGACCTGGAGGTTTCGCGCCAGTTCGCCACCTCCGTGCGCGGCGCCTTCGATGAGGACCGCACAGTGCTCAATGCGGTGCACAAGGGCATGGCCAACAAGCGCACACCCAATCTCGATCTCAAGATCGATGTCGGGCCACTGCGCTTTCGCCGCAACCTCGCTAAGCTGATCGCCAGCGAGAGCCAGCAATTGGCGGCCGCCGAATGAACGCATTCACCGCTCGCGACACTATCGCAAGAAGCGGATTTCGCGACCTGAAGGTGGTCGCGAAGGTGCGCGAAAGCGCCATCATCACGTCGTTCCATATCGAGCCGGTGAATCCAGAGGACTGGCGCGACTTCGAGCCAGGGCAGTTCCTGGTGTTCAAGATACCCATGCCGCGGGGAGCCAGCGAAAAGGCATATGTGCTGCGCAACTACAGCGTCTCCTGTTCCCCGGCCGCCAAGGGGCGCTACCGGATCAGCGTGAAGCGTGAAGCAGCACCCGCGCCGGGTCTGCCCGACGGAGCAAGCTCGTGCTTCCTGCATGACCGGATCGACGTCGGCGATGTACTCCAGGCCGAAGGGCCACGCGGCGATTTCGTGCTCGACAAGGCCAGCAGCCGTCCGGTGGTGTTGCTCAGCGGCGGCGTTGGGCTGACGCCGATGGTATCGATGCTGCATGCGCTGGCTCCCATCCCGGATCGCCGTGTCGTCTTCATTCACGCCTGCGAGAACGGCGACGTGCATGCCTTGCGCGATGAGGTCGCGGGCCTTGTCGCGACACGGCCTGGCCTGCGCGCTCACTACTGTTACCGGTCCCCGTCGGAGCGCGACAGGGCCGACGGGCACTTCCACAGCGAAGGCATGATTTCGAAGGATGTGCTGCAGCGCCTGCTGCCGATCGACGACTATGATTTCTACCTTTGCGGCCCGCCTCCGTTCATGCAGGCGATCTACGGCATGCTGCGCGAGCTTGGCGTGCCGAAGCATCGCATCGCCTACGAATTTTTCGGCCCGGCAACAGTGCTGGAGCCTGATGCCGCCCGAGCCCCTGCTGCGCTGGCGCAGCAGGCACGGATCGAGCCGGCGGGCGAGGTGGCCACTGTGGAGTTCCGAAAATCGGGCCTGACGGCGGTCTGGGATGGCAAGGCGGCATCGCTCCTCGACTTTGCCGAGGATCAGGGTCTGGCGCCGGAATTTAGCTGCCGGTCCGGCATCTGCGGCACATGCAAGTCGCGGTTGGTTTCGGGTGAAGTCGCCTATTTCGAAGAACCGCTGGACGAGCTGGGAGCAGGCGAAGTGCTGCTGTGCTGCTCCAGGCCGAGCGAATCAGTCGTCCTGGATATTTGACAAGATCGTGATGCCGCGCATGGGCGCGGGGAAACGGAAGTCGGGATTTGGAACAGTCGGTCAAACCAGCGTCGAGCCTGCCGCTCAATCCGCATATCGCGGCCTTGCCGCCTTACAATGCCGGCATGAACATCGCGATGGCACGCAAGCTGAGTGGCCGTCACGACATTGCCCGGCTGGCCAGCAACGAGAACCCGGATGGCTGCTCTCCAGCCGTCATGGCCGCATTGTCCTCCTCATCCTTCGAACCATGGCGCTATGCCGATCCGGCCTGCACGGCGTTGCGAGCAGCACTTGGCGAAAGACTCAGTGTCGATCCCGGGCTGATCGTTGCCGGCAACGGCTCCGAGGAGATGATTGCCGCTATATCGCGCGCCGTCCTGGTGCCGGGCGCCTCCGTCGTCACCACGGTGCCGAGCTTCGGCTTGCATGAGATAGAACCCCTTGCGGCAGGGGCCGATGTCATCAAGATCGCGATGACACCCGACATGGGGTTCCACATTGCCGCGCTCGAAACGGCGATCGCCGCCAGGCCACGTGTCGTTTTCATATCCTCGCCCTGGAACCCGGTTGGGCCGGGGCTCGACCATTCCAGCCTGCAACGGCTGATCGGCGCGGTACGGCCAGGCACCCTTCTTGTGCTCGACGAAGCCTATTTCGAATTCGCCGATTCCGGCGCACCCGACGGCATCGAGGTCCTGCGCGACAGCGGCATCGACCACGTGGTGCTGCGGACATTCTCGAAAGCCTACGGTCTGGCGGGTTTGCGCGTCGGCTATGCCATCTGCTCCGGCCTCGAGCTGGCAAGAGTGATTGCCGCGGCCAAGACGCCATTCAACGTCAATGCGGCGGCGCAGACCGCGGCCATCGCGGCACTCGCCGACGAAAGCTGGATGAAGGCGTCGGCCGACCGCGTCAGGGCCGAGCGCGTGCGCACCGCCGCCCGGCTTGCCGACCTTGGCCTGCGGGTCGCGCAGTCGCAGACAAACTTCCTGTTCTTTGACTGCAAAGGCGACAGTTCGAGCCTTGCCGCTGCCCTCATTGAGCAGGGGATCATTGTCAAGGCGTGGCGCGAAGCCGGCTATGAGCACTATCTGCGCGCCACTATCGGGCTGCCGGCTGACAATAACCGGCTGATCGCAGCGCTTCAGGGGTTGATGGCGCAATGAGCGGCCTCGTGTCTCCAAGGAAAACGAACCGGGACGAACAAGCGGTGCCGCTTTCGGTCGTCGACGCGATCCGCGACGTCGTTGGCGCCGCGAACGTACGCACCAGTGACGCGGATTGTGGCGCCGGCATCGTCGTCACGCCTTCATCGACCGCCGAGATCGCGGCGGTGGTGCGCATCTGCCGCCAGAACGAGGTTTCGGTGGTGCCGCAAGGCGGGAAGACGGGCCTGGTCGGCGGCGACGTTTCGTGGCCAGGCGAGATCGTTCTTTCGATGGCGCGCATGAACCGCATCGAGCGGCTCGAACCGCTTGAACGCGTGGCGGTGGTCGGGGCCGGGGTCACCCTCGAAGCCTTGCAGACGGTCGCGCTCGAACACCGGCTGGAGCCGGGCATCGACCTAGCCGCGCGCGGCTCGGCGACGATCGGCGGCATGGTGTCGACCAACGCCGGTGGGGTGATGGCCTTTCGCAACGGCGTCATGCGCCACCGCGTGCTTGGCCTCGAGGCCGTGCTGGCCGACGGATCGGTCTATTCCGACCTGACCCGGGTGGTGAAGAATTCAGCCGGGTATGACCTGAAGCATCTGTTTATCGGCGCCGAGGGCACGCTCGGCATCGTCACCCGAGTGGCCGTCAAGCTCGATCCTTCCCCGCGCGCCACAGCGACCGCGCTGTTCGGACTGCCGTCGGTCGAGGCGGCCCTGCGGACAATTCGGCTGGCGCTTGAATCCGACGCCGGGCATCTGCGCGCGGCCGAGGCGATGTGGACCTCGTACTTCGGCCTGGCCGCCGCCGCGCATGAATGGTCTGAACCCAGCGTGCCACTCGATCAGCCGCTGTTCCTGCTGCTGTCGCTTGGCGGGGCGCACGAAAATGCACTGCGCGAGGACATCGAGCGGATCTATTTGGAGACGGTGCAGCAGCATCCCGAAGCGACCGGCATCATCGCCGACTCGCGGCGGCAGGAAGGCGAGCTGTGGCGGCTGCGCGAGGACACCAGCGTGCTCTACCGCGCTCATCCCCAGGCGCCTTCGTTCGACGTGTCTGTGCCATTGTCGGAAATTCCGGCCTATCTCGACAGAATCCTGCCCGGGCTCGCCGCCGTCGAACCGGGTCTTGCACCCTATGTCTTCGGACATCTCGCCGATGGGAACCTGCACATCATCCTCAACCGGAAGGGCCCGCTGGCGCCTAACGTCGCGGAGGCTGTCGAGTGCGTTCTTTATCAACAGCTCCGGGAGATTGGCGGTTCCTTTTCCGCCGAGCACGGTGTTGGGTCAAAGCGTATCCATTCCTTGCTGGCGACAGCTGACCCGACAAAGCTCGACGCGATGGAGCGGGTGAAACGAGCGCTGGACGAGCAGTCGATCATGAACCCCGACAAGGTGCTTCCCCGCGATGCCTGGTTTGTCCGGTCCTACAGGCCGTCCCTTTCCGGCAATGAGCACCGATTGCCCCTCACCAACGCGAGCGACCTCAACGATGAGTAGCCCTATGCCGCAACCGCAGGGAATGAATGGATTGACCGCAACCACCCGACGTCCCGTGGGATCGATGCGCCATGATGAGCCGGCACCAGCCTATGCCTGTGATTTCGCCGCCTTGCGCCAGGGCTTTCGCGAAGCGGCGGAGCGGGCGGGCGCGGAACTGTCTGAGTATGTTCACCCGCTGAACGGACCGGATGGCGAGGCGCTGGCGACAGATGTGGCGCTGCTGGGCCGACGCGATGCGCGCAAGTTGATCGTGATCATCTCGGGCACGCATGGTGTCGAGGGGCCGTTCGGCTCGACCTGCCAAACCGCCTGGCTTGGCCAGAAAAATCTGCGGCGCTTGCCTGACGACACCGCGATCCTTGCCATCCATCTCATCAATCCCTGGGGCACCGCGTGGTCGCGGCGCGTCAACGAAGACAATGTCGACCTCAACCGCAACTTCATCGACTGGTCGGCGAGTGCTCCGGTCAACAACGGCTATGCCGGTCTCCACGACGCCTTGGCATACCGCGAGTGGGAAGGGCCGGATCGAATAGCGGCTGACGAGAAGCTCGCCGCGGCGCGCAAGAGGCTTGGGCACGCCGGGCTGGCGGCGATTATCGAGGCAGGCCAATATGAGTTCGCCGACGGGATGTTCTATGGCGGCGGCGGCCCTGTCTGGTCGAACCGGACGTTGAACGAAATCCTGAAGACCTTTGCCGCGGAAGCGCGGCGGGCCATCGTCTTCGACCTGCATACGGGAGCAGGGCCCTACGGTTATCCGGCACTGCTTTCGGTGGCGAGTTCCGAGCATGCCGGTCTTGCCTGGGGCAAATCCATCTTCGGGCCAGCGCTGACGACCGTGCTGACAGGCCCGGGCGCCAAGACAGGTACCGGCATCGCGGCGACGGCGACCGGCTATGTCTCGGACGCCGTGCGCAAGGCAATGCCGAACGCGCGCGTGCTGCCGCTTGTCGTCGAATGCGGCACCCTGGAAGGGCCGGCCGTCATGGAAGCGGTGCAGGCCGACAACTGGCTGCATCTGTTCGGCAAGCTCGATTCACCGCTCGGCAAGCGGATCCGGGAAACGCTGGGCTCGGCCTTCATTCCGGATGATCCGGATTGGCAGCGCGCCTGCCTGTCCAGCAGCCTGCGCCATTTCGACCGTGCGCTGGCGGACCTGAAGGCTGTCGAGCTGGATCAGGACGAAGCCATCAAAGGCGAACCGTCGCCGCCCACCGTTCGCGCTGAGGTTGCCGATCCGGCGCCCGCCGTCGAAGCGAAGATCACGACGCCGGCCGTACAGATCGACGAGCTTCACAAGAGCTTCGGCTCGCTTCTGGTGTTGAAGGGCGTCAATCTTACCGCTCACGCCGGCGAAGTGATTTCCATGATCGGCTCGTCAGGCTCGGGCAAGAGCACATTCCTGCGCTGCATCAATCTTCTGGAACAGCCGGACGGCGGAAAGGTCGCCATCGACGGCGAGGTAATCAAGATGAAGCCGGTGTCGAACGGCCGTCTTGGGCCGGCCGACATGGCGCAGGTCGAGCGGATCCGCGCCCGCGTCGGCATGGTGTTCCAGAACTTCAATCTATGGCCGCACATGACGGTGGTGGAAAACATCATCGAGGCGCCCCGGCATGTGCTGAAGGAGCCGCGCGAGAAGGCCATCGAACACGCGCACGCCTTGCTGAAGAAGGTCGGGCTCGCCGACAAGCATGCCCACTATCCCGGCCAGTTGTCCGGCGGCCAGCAGCAGCGGGCGGCGATCGCCCGCACGCTGGCGATGCGGCCCAAGGTAATCCTCTTCGACGAGCCGACTTCGGCGCTCGATCCTGAACTGGTCGGCGAGGTGCTGCGCGTGATCCGCCAGCTGGCGGAGGAAGGCAACACCATGATCCTCGTGACGCATGAGATGCAGTTCGCGCGCGAGGTCTCCCACAAGGTTCTGTTTCTCCACCAGGGAAAGGTGGAGGAAGAGGGTGCGCCAGCGGAGCTGTTCGGCAGTCCGCGCTCGGAGCGTCTGCGCCAATTCCTGGCCCGGACACTGTGAGGAAGCCGCATCCTCGAAGCGTCCGGTTCGGACCGGACAATTGCGATGAAGACCAACAACAAGGGGAACTGATATGAAACTGAAAGTCTTGACGCTGCTCGCCTTCCTCACGGGAACCATGGGCAGCGCGTTGGCGGCCGAAGGCGAGCTGTCCATCGGCACGGAAGGCGCCTACCCGCCTTGGAGCATGTCCGACGCCAACGGCAATGTCACCGGCTTCGACGCCGATGTCGGCGCCTTGCTCTGCACCAAGCTTGAAGTGAAGTGCCATTTCGTCGTGCAGGCGTTCGACGGGTTGATCCCGGCACTGAAGGCCAAGCGTTTCGATGTCATCATCTCGGGCATGTCGATCACCGCCGACCGCAAGAAGGAGATCAATTTCAGCGTTGGATACGCCGAACTGGCCAACACCTTCGTTGCAGCCAAAGGTTCTGATCTCGCCGCGATCACCGATGTCGACACGTTGCTGAAAGCGCTTGACGGCAAGAAGGCCGGCGTGCAGGCCGGCACCACTCACGCGCATTTCCTCGAGAAGCGTGCGCCGAATGCCGACCTGAAGACCTACGATACGCTGGATCAAATGCAGATCGACCTCGCGAGCGGCCGTATCGACACTGCTTTCGCAGATAAATCCGCATTGCAGGACTTTCTGGACAAGCCGGACGGAAAGAATTTCCAACTGGTCGGCGTCGATATCAAGAGCACGTTCGATCCGACGCTTGGGGAAGGAATCGGCGTCGGCATTGCGCAGGACAACACGGAGCTCAAGGCCAAGATCGACGAGGCGCTTTGCGAGTTGATCGCCGACGGCTCCGTCGGCAAGGCCAGCCAGAAATGGTTCAAGACCGACATCTCCCGGCCTTGCAAATAAACGCTGAAAAGCTCTCGCATGCGTCCGGGCTGCCGGGCGCATGCGTCTCATTCACGCGGCACATTTAGGGCAACTCATATGGAATTCGGTCTCTGGCAGGTTTGGGAAGCGGGTTGGGTCACCGCCATCCTGCGCGGCGCGTCAATAACGATCCTCGTCGGTTTCGTCAGCATGGCGGCCGGTCTGGTGATCGGCATCGTCTGCGGTCTCATTAAATGGGCCCGGATATTTCCGCTTTCGCTGTTGGTCGATGCCTATACCTCGCTGGTGCGTGGCGTGCCCGAATTGCTCATTATCTATCTCTTGTTCTTCAGTTCGGTTGAATTCGTGACCAAGGTCGTGACAGCGTTCGGCTATGCCGGTGTCGCGGAGAGCGGCTATGCGTTCGTCATCGCGGTCATCGCCATCGGCGCGATCTCCGGCGCCTATTCGACCGAGGTCGTGCGCGGGGCACTTAGCGCGATCCCCGATGGGCATATCGAGGCTGCTCGCGCGCTGGGACTGTCGGGTGGGCGGATCTTTCGCCGCATCATCGCACCGCAGATGCTGCGCATCGCGGTTCCCGGCATCAACAATGTCTGGCAGACGACGATCAAGGACACTGCCCTGGTTTCCGTGGTCGGTCTTCAGGAGTTGATGCGCATTTCCTTCATCGGCGCGAATTCCACGCGCCATCCGTTTATTTTCTACCTGATCGCAGCGGCGGTTTATCTCCTCATCACCCTTGTAAGCCAGGCCGGCTTCGACGGGATCGAACGCCTGCTAAGGCTGCGGACGAGAAAAGCAGTATGATAGACCTCATCCAGCTTGCGGTTCCCGGTCTGCTGAAGGGCCTAGGGGTCACGGCGGCGCTGACCTTCGTTTCGGTGCTGATCGGCTTCAATCTGGGCCTCGGTCTGGCTCTGATGCGGCTATCGTCGAACCGGCTGTTGTCAGGTTTCGCCAAATACTACAGCAATGTCTTTCGCGGGACTCCGCTGCTGGTGCAGATATTCCTGTTCTACTACGGGCTTGGCCAGCTTTCGCTGATCAAGGACAATGCGGCTTTGTGGTGGGTGATCAGCGACGGCGCGCGCTGTGCCGTGCTGGCGCTTGCAGTGAATACGGCCGCCTACACGTCAGAAATCCTGCGCGGCGGATTGATGTCGGTTCCGGTCGGTCTCGTCGAAGCAGCCCAGGCGTGCGGCATGTCGCGCATGCTGCGGTTCCGCCGCATCGAGTTCCCGCTCGCCATCCGCCAGGCACTGCCGGCCTATGGCAACGAGCTGATCCTTGTCGTCAAAGGCACCAGCCTCGCCTCGACGATCACGGTGCTCGAAATCACCGGTTACGCCAAGCGGCTCATGAGCCAGACCTTCGCGATCTTCGAGATATTCGCCATTGCCGGGGTACTCTACCTGGTGATCAACCTGCTACTGATCGCGATTGTCCGCGTCATTGAACGCGTTCTCATGCGGCACGAGACGTCTTCTCGTCGGAAACCGGTAGCGCTCACCCAAGTCGATCTACCGTGAATTCGTCGCATCCTCGCTAAGATTGGCTGTTTGATCTGCCCGCTCCGTGCAACCCATCATCATCGATTGCTTTGCCCCGGGACCGCGTTGATCTTAGGGTTTCAGGCCCCAAAGGTTGCCCCTATCTCATTCGTCCACCGTCTTCTGAAGAATGCAATCCTCGGCCAAGAGCGATTTCGGGCCCAAAATACCGCTTTCTCTTTGGGCTGCTCCGAAAGCGGACCGTCCGTTTCCGGCCACATTTCGGCCATTCACAAAGTGAGTCCTGGGGCAACTCGGGCTAAATTGGTATGTCGAGCCAGCAATCAATCCCGTTCGTTGTTTTCGGGTTCGCCAGACCATACGAGATCGCACGAAGGATATGGGTCGGCTAATTAGCTACCGACACCTCAGGCTGCCGTACACGTAGAGAAAATGCAACGTCCGGATCGCCGCGAGCACCCGAGAAAATGACCTCGCAGACGTCCAGAGCGTGGGCATCGAACGTCTGGCAAAGCGTGGCAACGGGGCTCTAGTTTGGGCAAATTCTCGGCCTATTCAACTTGCTAAAGCGTGGTAATGTGATTATACCAGTTAATAACATGACGATCGGCGTGGCCGTCGTTTAAAGATCGGGAGTAGGGATACATGACGACGATTGCGCTGTTCGGTGCCGGCGGGAAGATGGGGTACCGCCTGTCGACCAATTTTCGCGGTTCGCCCTATACGATACGCCATGTCGAGGTCAGCGATGCCGGCCGCGAGCGGCTGAAGTCGGGGCTGGGCTTCGATGCCGTCAGCGCCGATGAAGCGCTCAAAGGCGCCGATGTGGTGATCCTGGCCGTGCCCGATACGCATATCGGCAAGGTGGCGGCCAGCATCGAGAGCAAGCTTGCATCGGGCACGATGGTCATCGTGCTCGATGCCGCCGCACCGTTCGCCGGCCATTTGCCGCAGCGGCCGGACCTGACCTATTTCGTCACCCATCCCTGCCATCCGCCGATCTTCAACGACGAGACCGACATGGCGGCCAAAAAAGACTATTTTGGCGGCGTCAAGGCCAAACAGCATATGGTCAGCGCGCTGATGCAGGGCCCGGAAGCGGATTACGCCAAGGGCGAGGCGATCGCCAAGATCATCTGGGCGCCGGTGATGCGCTCGCACCGTGTCACTGTCGATCAGATGGCGTTGCTGGAGCCCGGGCTTTCGGAGACGGTGTGCGCGTCACTGCTCGTCGTCATGAAGGAAGCCGTCGACGAGGTCGTGGCGCGCGGTGTCGACAAGCAAGCCGCGCTCGATTTCCTGCTCGGCCATATGAATGTGCTTGGCGCGGTCATCTTCGGCGAAACCAAGGGCGTTTTCTCGGACGCCTGCAACAAGGCTATCGAATTTGGCAAGCCGGTCTTGATGCGCGACGACTGGAAGCGGGTGTTCGAGCCGGAAGAGATCGCCGCGAGCATACAGCGCATTACCTGAGAAAGGCTGAGTCAGGCGCTCGCCGGAGCGTCTGGATGCGTCGGCGCACCGCCGCCGGCGCTCAACGGCCTACGGCTCATCAGGTACATGTCATCTGAATTAGTGATTGACTCATCATACCAGTTGGCTTAGCTGTTCATGTCTCGGATCGATAAGGGTTCCGAGGGGAGTTCGAAGCTTGGAAGAGCGGAGGGCAGCGGGGGAGCAACGATCCGTCAGGGGGAAGCCGGCAAAGGCATTTCAGCCCGAACTGGTCAGCGGCCCGCGCTGGGTGACGAATTTGAATGCAGGCAGAGGCCTTGGTTGATCAAGGGCAATTTTTCAAACGGGAGGACATCATGAAACTCACACGCAGAATGACACTCGCGGCATTTGCCGGCATGCTGGCGCTTGGCACGGCAGTGCCTGCCTATGCAGCCGATCTCATCGCGATCATAACGCCTTCGCATGACAATCCGTTCTTCAAGGCGGAAGCTGTCGGCGCCGAAGCCAAGGCCAAGGAACTCGGTTACGAAGCGCTGGTGCTCGTCCATGACGACGACGCCAACAAGCAGTCCGAATTGATCGACACCGCGATCGGTCGCGGCGCCAAGGCGATCATCCTCGACAATGCCGGCGCCGACGCCACCGTCGCCGCCGTGCAGAAGGCCAAGGACGCCGGCGTGCCCTCCTTCCTCATCGACCGCGAGATCAACGCCACCGGCGTCGCGGTGGCGCAGATCGTCTCCAACAACTACCAGGGCGCGCAGCTCGGCGCGCAGGAGTTCGTCAAGCTGATGGGCGAGAAGGGCAATTTCGTCGAGCTGGTCGGCAAGGAATCCGATACCAATGCCGGCATCCGCTCGAAAGGCTATCACGACGTCATCGACGACTATCCGGACCTGAAAATGGTCGCCCAGCAGTCGGCCAACTGGAGCCAGACCGAAGCCTATTCCAAGATGGAATCGATCCTGCAGGCCAACCCTGATATCAAGGGCGTGATCTCCGGCAACGACACGATGGCGATGGGCGCCTATGCAGCACTCGCCGCGGCCGGCCGCAAGGACGTCATCGTCGTCGGCTTCGACGGATCGAACGACGTGCGCGACTCCATCAGCTCCGGCGGCATCAAGGCGACCGTCCTGCAGCCGGCCTTCGCGCAGGCGCAGATGGCCGTCGTGCAGGCCGACGACTACATCAAGAACAAGAAATCTCCCGCCCAGGAAAAGCAGCTGATGGACTGCGTGCTGGTCAATGGCGACAATGCCAAGAAGCTGGAGACCTTCGCGCTCACCAACTGAGCCGCAGCATCACATCAACCACAAGGGACGGGCCTGAGGTCCGTCCCTTGCCCAATTTCCGTGGGTGCTTCTGACCGCCATGCCCAACAAGCTGAACTGGCTAGCCCTCGCCGCGACCGCCGGCATCGCCCTGACCGCCTGCAAGATCCTGCCGACACCGTCGGCGCAAGGCGGCGGCAACGCGCCGGCCTTCAATCCCGACAAGATGGTCGAGGACATCTGGGCGCCAAAGGTTATCCCTTACCTGCAGCAGAAGGGCGGGCCGTTCCTCGAAGTGCACGCCTTGGCCACCACCGATCCGGCCGCCGCCGGCGCCAAATACGGCAATCCGAAGAAGCAGGCGAACTCGCCCTGGACCTTCGCGGTGCGGCTGGAGGGCAAGATCGTCGCCGCCAACACCCAGTCGCGCGCGGCGACCGTCGACGTCGATGTCGACGGCGACGGCAAGGCCGATGCGCGGGTGCAGATCGGACCGGCTGTGCGCGGCACGGCGTTGCGCGACAGCCTCGACTTCATCCAGTTCAACGACTTCACCAACCAGATCGACTTCGCCCAGTTCGGCAAGGCGTTCAACATCTATGCCGACAAGATGGTGCTGTCCAAGCTGCCGCGCGAGGCGCTCGAAGGCCGCAGCGCCAAGGTGCTCGGCGCCTATACGCTGGGCAGCGGCCGGGACCTGCCGCTGGTGACGCCGGCGGAGGCAGAAATCGGGCCGAAGCCATGAGCGCTGTGGTTGCTCGCGATGTCATCCTGAAGCTGGAAGACGTCTCCAAGGTCTATTCCGGCACCGTCGCGGTCAAGCGCGCGAATTTCGAGGTGCGCAGGGGCGCGGTCAACGTGCTGGTCGGCGAGAACGGCGCCGGCAAGTCGACGCTGATGAAGATCATCGCCGGCGTCGAGCAGCCGACCGCCGGGCGCATCTTGCTCGAGGGCGAAGAGGTGTCGTTCTCCTCATCCGGCGATGCGGTGAACCGCGGCATCGGCATGGTGTTCCAGGAACTCAACCTGTTCGGCAACATGACGGTCGCCGAAAACATCTTCGCCACCCGCGAGATCACCAACCGCTTCCGCAAGATCGACCGCAGGGAGCAGGAGCGCCGCGCGGCGGAATTCCTCGAAAGGCTCCAGGCCGGCATCCGCCCGGACATGCTGGTCGAGGATCTGCGCATCGGCCAGCAGCAACTGGTCGAGATCGCCAAGGCGGTTTCGCTCGACGCGCGCATACTGATCATGGATGAGCCGACCTCGGCGCTGAGCGCGGCGGAGGTCGAGATCCTGTTCAAGGTCATAGCCGACCTCAAGGCGCGCGGTGTCGCCATCGTCTACATCTCGCATCGGCTGGAAGAGCTGATCCGCATCGGCGACTACATCACCGTGCTGCGCGACGGCCGCATCACCGGCCAGGAGCAGATGAAAAACGTCGACACGCAGTGGATCGTGCGGCAGATGATCGGCTCCGACGCCAAGGATTTCGCCAAGGCCGACGGCCACCTTCCGGGCGAAGAGATCTTCCGCGCCGAGGACATCTGCCTGCCGCGTGCGACTGGTGGTCTCGCCGTCGACCATGTCTCGCTGTCGCTGCGCGCCGGCGAGATTCTGGGCATTTATGGCCTGATGGGCGCCGGGCGCAGCGAATTGTTCGACTGCATCATGGGCCGCCACGGCCATGCCACCGGCGCGATCTTCATCGCCGGCAAGCAGGTGCGGGAACGCGATACGACGCGGCGCATCCGGCGCGGCTTGGCGCTGATCCCGGAAGACCGCCAACGCGAGGGCCTGGTGTCGATCCTGTCCGTCGCCAGCAATCTGACGCTGGCCAGCCTGTCGCGCTTTGCCCGCCTGTTCCATATCCGTGGCGCCGAGGAGCGGCAGGCGGTGACCGGCATGGTGCGCGAATTGGCGATCAAGGTCGCCGACCCGGCGCAGGAGGTCTCCTCGCTCTCTGGCGGCAACCAGCAGAAGGTGGTGATCGGCAAGGCGCTGCTCACCGGGCCTAAGGTGCTGTTGATGGACGAGCCCAGCCGCGGCATCGATGTCGGTGCCAAGGCCGACGTCTTCCGCACGATGCGCAAGCTTTCGCGCGACGGGCTGGGCATCCTGTTCGCCACTTCGGATCTCGACGAGGTGATGGCGCTGTCCGACCGCATCGCGGTGATGAGCAATGGAAAACTGACCGGCATGTTCGACCGCGCCAAGGCGACGGAAGCGGCGATCGTCGCCGCATCGGCGCTCGGCCACGGACCGGCCGGGCATAGGGAGACCACCACCCATGACTGACATCCCAGCCAAGGCGGCTGCCCCTTCCGCATCCAGCGGCTCGATGCTTCTGACATTGATGAAGCTGAGGACCTTCATCGCGCTGATCGCGGTGCTGGTGTTCTTCTCGATCGCCGCTCCCAACTTCCTGTCGGCCGCAAACCTGATCCTGATGGCCAAGCACGTGGCGCTGAACGCCTTCCTGGCGATGGGCATGACCTTCGTCATCATCACCGGCGGCATCGACCTGTCGGTCGGCTCGATCGTCGGCCTGTGCGGCATGGTCGCCGGCTATCTGGTGCTCAACGGCATCGACCTGCAATTCGGCTACACCATCTATTTCAACGTCGTCGAGATCGCGCTGATCACGCTGGCCGTCGGCATACTGATCGGCGCCGTCAACGGACTGCTGATCACCAGGCTCAACGTCGCGCCGTTCATCGCCACGCTCGGCGTGCTCTATGTCTCGCGCGGCCTGGCGCTCTTGTCGTCCGACGGCCGCACCTTCCCCAACCTCGTCGGCAAGCCGGAGCTCGGCACCACCGGCTTCGGCTATCTCGGCGCCGGCAAGCTGCTCGGCCTGCCGGTCTCGATCTGGATCCTGATCGTTGTGGCGCTGGGCGCCGCCTATCTCGCCAAATACACACCGCTCGGCCGCCACATCTTCGCCGTCGGCGGTAATGAGCGGGCGGCGCGGATCTCGGGCGTGCGGGTCAACATGGTGAAGATGTTCGTCTACATGTTCTCCGGCTTCTGCGCGGCGATCGTCGGGCTGATCATCTCGTCCGAACTGATGGCCTCGCATCCGGCGACCGGCGAGAGTTTTGAGCTCAACGCCATCGCCGCGGCGGTGCTCGGCGGTACCTCGATGTCGGGCGGGCGCGGCACGATCGGCGGCACCATCGTCGGCGCCTTCGTCATCGGCATCCTGTCCGACGGGCTGGTGATGATGGGGGTGAGCTCGTTCTGGCAGATGGTGATCAAGGGCCTCGTCATCATCGTCGCCGTCGTCGTCGACCAGGCGCAGCGCCGCCTGCAAAGCCGCGTTACACTGATGCAGATGGCGAAGGTGGGGTGAGCATGGCGACGTTGCGGGGAGCGCTGATCGGCTGCGGCTTCTTTGCCGTCAACCAGATGCATGGCTGGCGCGACATCGACGGCGCCTCGATCGTCGCCATATGCGACCGCGATCAGGAACGGCTGAGGATCGTCGGCGACCAGTTCGGCATTGCGAAGCGCTACACCGACGCGGCCGCTTTGTTCGAAGGCGAGACGCTGGATTTTGTAGACATCGCCACCACCGCGCCCAGCCATCGAGCGCTGGTCGAGATGGCGGCGCGTTACCGTGTACCGGTGATCTGCCAAAAGCCGTTCGCGCCGACGTTGGCCGACGCCAAGGCCATGGTGAAGGCCTGTGCCGATGCCGGCGTACCGCTGATGGTGCATGAGAACTTCCGATGGCAGTCGCCGATCCAGGCGGTGCGCGCGGTGCTCGACAGCGGCGAGATCGGCACGCCGTTCTTCGGCCGCATCTCGTTCCGCTCCGCCTATGACGTGTTTTCCGGCCAGCCCTATCTGGCGACTGGAAAGCGCTTCATCATCGAGGACCTCGGCATCCACAGCCTTGACATCGCCCGGTTCCTGCTGGGCGATGTGTCGACGATCACGACGCGAACGGCGCGCATCAACCCGGATATCGCCGGCGAGGACGTCGCGACGATGCTGATGGATCACAAGGGCGGCGCGACGTCTGTGGTCGACTGCAGCTACGCGACCAAGCTTGCCGTGGAGCCGTTTCCCGAAACGCTGATCGAGATCGACGGCAGCGACGGCACGATCCGGCTGGCGCAGGGATATCGGCTCACGGTCACCGGCACGAGCGGAACAGTGGTCAGCGATGTCTCGCCGCCGCTGCTGCCCTGGGCATCGCGGCCCTGGCACAACATCCAGGAGAGCGTCGTCGCCATCCAGCAGCACTGGGTCGACTGCCTGGCAAAGGGAACCGCGCCGGCGACCTCGGGCGCGGACAATCTCCAAACCTTTGCGCTGGTCGAGGCTGCCTATCTGGGTGCGGCAAGCCGGGAACCGGTGCAGATCGACGCCTTGCTGAAATGACGGCCGACGCCTTCCTCCTCTACGGCACACACGTGGTCGAGGCCGAGCCAGTCAGGCTGAGCGCGGGCCTGCTCAGCGCCGACTTCGTCAACGGCAATCTGCGGACGATCCGCTATGGCGGCACCGAAGTGCTGCGCGCCATCGCCTACATCGTGCGCGACCGCGACTGGGGCACTTACGAACCTGAGCTGACCGACCTTGTCATCGAACAAAGCGCCAACACTTTCGCTGTCAGCTACTCGGCGAGTTGCGTTGGACCGGCCGGAAGCCGGCTCGGCTTTCGTGCCACCATCAAGGGCTCCGCCAGGGGCGAACTGGTGTTCGACGTCAGCGCTCTGCCTGAGAGCGATTTCGAGACCAATCGCTGCGGCTTCTGCATCCTGCATCCGATCGCTGGGCTGGCCGGCAGCCCGGTGACGGTCAAGCACACCGACGGCAGCGTGGTGGAAACGAGCCTGCCGCTGCTGATCGATCCCTGGCAGCCCTTCAAGGACATGCGCGCCATCACACATCAGGTGCGGCCCGGCGTCAGTGCCGAATGCCGGATGGAGGGCGATACTTTCGAGATGGAAGACCAGCGCAACTGGTCGGACGCGTCCTACAAGACCTATGTCCGTCCGCTGGCGCTGCCATGGCCGTATGTGCTGCCTGCCGGTCAAGCCGTCAGGCAGACGGTCAGCCTGCGCATCATCGGCGGCGGGAAGCTGCCGGCTGCTGCAGCAAGCACCGGACCTGTGCGCATCGAACTGGGCGAGACCGGGTCGAGGTTGCCGGATATCGGCGTGATCATCTATCCCGCCGATGTCGAGACAGCGCTCGCAAACCTTCCGACATTGGTCGAGCTCGGCCCACAACAGCTGATCTTCCACTACGACCCGACACGTGGCCATGGGCTTGACGCGTTGCGCTCCTTTGCAAAACTTGCCGCCGCTTATCCAGTGCAGACGACACTGGAATGCGTCGTTGCCGGCGCGAGCGATCTCGACGCTGAACTTTCAGCCGTCGCGAACCTGGTGCGGCAGGCGGGGCTAAAACTCTCGGCGATCGCCGTCTCGCCTTCGGTCGACCGACAGTCGACGCCACCGGGCAGCGCGTGGCCGGACTGTCCGCCACTCGAAGACGTCTATGCCGCTGCCCGGCGCGCCTTTCCCGATATCCGGCTTGGCGGCGGCATGTTCAGCTATTTCACCGAACTCAACCGCAAGCGCGTGCCGGCCGGCTTGCTGGATTTCGTCACCCACTGCACGTGCCCGATCGTGCACGCCGCCGACGATCTCAGCGTCATGCAGTCGCTAGAGGCGCTGCCCTTCATCACCGCATCGACGCGGGCGATCTTTGGGGAAAAACCGTACCGCATCGGTCCGTCGACGATTGCCATGCGCCAGAACCCGTATGGCGGCGTGACCAAGGCCAATCCTGGGGGACAGCGCATCGCCATGGCCGACCGCGACCCGCGCCATGCAGGGCTGTTCGCCGCCGCGTGGACGATCGGCTATGCCGCGCGCGTCGCCCCGGCTGGGCTGGAGGTGCTCACGCTCTCCGGCTTCATCGGACCATTCGGCGTGCTGGCGGCGTCCGGAGAATCCGTCGCGGAAGGATCACCCCGGCCGATCTTCGATGCTATCAAGGGGCTTTGCGAAATGGCCGGCCTTGCGCATGTGGCGGCAACGACGAGCGATGAGACCAAGGTGCTGGCGCTGGCTGGCCGCGCCGCCTCGGGCAAGATCATCTTGTGGCTGGTGAACCTGACAGCGGGCGACGTGTCGGTCGACATCTCAGCGCTTGGTCGGGAGCAATTCTTGATGGCGCCTTACGCGATCGAGCGGATCGGCTAAGCTATTTTTCGGAATTCATCACATAGAGCGCGCGGGAGCGCTCGAGATGCTTGATCATCGCCTTCTCGGCGCCGTCGGCATCCTTCTTCTCGATGCGGTCGATGATCTCTTCGTGCTCGGTCAGCGTGAACTTTTCCTTGCCGGTCCAGATCAGCATTTCCGTATGATATTCCTTCAGCCAACCGAGCATCGCCTCGCTGACGGCGACATAGATCGGGTTGCCTGAAATCGCCGCGATCTGGGTGTGAAACTTCATGTCGGCGGAGATGAAGGCTTCGGAATCGCCGCGAAAGCCGCGCTGTTCGGCAATTGTGGCCCGCAGTCGCTCAACGTCCTCGGCGGTGGCGTTTTCGGCGGCTTCCCTGACCATGCCGCGCTCGAAGAAGATGCGCGCGGTTTTCAGGTGTTCCAGCGTGTCCTTCGACGACGACAGGATAATCTTGGCCGCGCCATCGACCTGTTTGATGATCGACTTGGCGGTCAGCTGCAGCACCTTGGCGCGCTCGCCATGCGAGATCGCGACCAGGCCCATATTGCTCAGCGCCTGCATCGCCTCGCGGATCGCCGGCCGACCGACCTCGAAGCGCTCCATCAGCTCGCGCTCCGACGGCATGTCGTCGCCCGGCGTCAATTCGCCGCTGGTGATCAGGCGCTTCAGCCGCAGAAACACTTCGTCGGAAAGTTTGCGCCGGACGATCGGCTCCGAACGGTTCATCGTCGCGAATCACTCCCTTGACCGGTGTCTATCTAGCACTGCCGCCACGATTTCCAGAATGTTTGCCAGCCAATCAGCCCATACCTTGCGAGCAGGATATTGCTTGCAAAGCTTATGTACTCATTATACCAGATTTCGACGATCAAGGAACTCTTTTCGAACCTCCTTCGGCCTCAGACAACGAACCATGATCACGCTAACCTACCGCATCGAAACATCGAGCAACATCGAGGCGCTGGCGGCCAAGATCGCCAGCGACCAGTCGACCGGAACCTTCGTTGCGTTGCCCGGTGAGACCGAGGAGCTGAAGGCCCGGGTGGCGGCGCGCGTGCTGGCGATACGGAATTTGCCTGACGCCCTTCGGCCCTCCATTCCCGAGGCCGGTGAGGGGCCGTTCAAGCGCGCGGATGTCGACATCGCCTTTCCGTTCGATGCCATCGGCACCGACCTGTCGGCGCTGATGACGATTGCCATCGGCGGCGCCTATTCGATCAAGGGCCCGTCCGGCATTCGCGTCGTCGACATGAAGCTGCCGGAGCAATTCCGCGGTGCGCATCCAGGGCCGCAGTTCGGCGTCGCCGGCAGCCGCCGGCTGACCGGCGTCACGGATCGGCCGATCATCGGCACCATCGTCAAGCCGGCGCTGGGGCTGCGGCCGCATGAGACCGCCGCAATGGTGGGCGAGCTGATCGCCGCCGGCGTCGATTTCATCAAGGATGACGAGAAGCTGATGAGCCCGGCCTATTCGCCCTTGGCGGAACGGGTGAAGGCAATCATGCCGCTGATCCTCGACCATGAGCAGAAGACCGGCAAGAAGGTGATGTATGCCTTCGGCATTTCGCATGCCGATCCGGACGAGATGATGCGCAACCACGACTTTGTCGCCAAGGCCGGTGGCAATTGCGCGGTGGTCAACATCAATTCCATCGGCTTCGGCGGCATGGCCTTTCTCAGGAAGCGCTCCAGCCTGGTGCTGCACGCCCACCGCAACGGCTGGGACATCCTCACCCGTCACCCCGGTCTCGGCATGGACTTCAAGGTCTGGCAACAATTCTGGCGGCTGCTCGGCGTCGACCAGTTCCAGATCAACGGCATCCAATCGAAGTACTGGGAACCGGACGCGTCCTTCGTCGAATCCTTCAAGGCGGTGACGACGCCGATCTTTTCGCCTGATGATTGCGCCTTGCCGGTTGCCGGCTCCGGCCAGTGGGGCGGGCAGGCGCCGGAGACCTATGCGCGAACCGGCCGCACGGTCGACCTGCTCTATCTGTGCGGCGGGGGCATCGTCAGCCATCCCGACGGGCCGGGCGCCGGCGTGCGCGCCGTGCAGCAGGCCTGGCAGGCGGCGGTCGACGGCATTCCGCTGGCGGATTTCGCCTTGAGCCATCCTGAGCTGGCGCGGTCGATCGAAAAATTCGGCGACGGCAAGGCAGCCTGAAGCGATGCAAAACCTTCTGCTCAGCTATTATGGCGACGACCTCACTGGCTCGACCGATGTGATGGAGGCGCTCGAGCTCGGCGGCGTGCCGACCGTGCTGTTCATGCGCCAGCCGAACGCGGCCATGCTTGCGCAGTTCAGCCATTGCCGAGCCGTCGGACTGGCCGGCACCAGCCGCAGCGAGGCTCCGCTCTGGATGGACACGAACCTGCGCGAAGCCTTCGCCTGGCTGAAGACGCTGAACGCCGCGCTCTGCCACTACAAGGTCTGCTCGACCTTCGACTCCAGCCCGACGATCGGCAGCATCGGCCGCGCCATCGAGATCGGCCGCTCGGTCTTCGGGCAGGACAGCGTGCCGCTGCTGGTCGGGGCGCCGCAGCTCAAGCGCTGCACCGCCTTTGGCCATCTGTTCGCAGCCTATCGCGAAAAGTATTTCCGCATCGACCGCCATCCGGTGATGAGCCGCCACCCGACGACGCCGATGGATGAAGCCGACCTGCTGATCCATCTGTCGCGGCAGACGGAGCTGACGTCGGGGCTGGTCGATCTCGCGACGCTGCAGTCGGCGGGCCGGTCTGAAGCGTTCGATCGCTTGTTCGCCGAGGGCACCGACATCGTGCTTGTCGATGTTGACAGCCGGGAGACGCAGGCGCTTGCCGGCAAGGAGATTTGGCGTGTCCGCAAGCCGGGCGGCTCTTTCGTCGTCGGCTCGTCCGGGATCGAATATGCGCTGCTGGCCGAATGGGTGTCGAACGGGACGGTCAGAGCTGAACCAAAATTTTCGCCGCCAGGTGCGGCCGACCGGATCGCAGTGGTCTCGGGCAGTTGTTCGCCGACGACCGAACGACAGATCCGGCACGCTTTGACCGATGGCTTCGACGGCATCGAGGTCGATCCTGTCGAACTGATCTCCGAAGCGTCCGGAGATGCAATCGCGCGCGCAGTTTCTGCCGGCCGCTCCAGTCTGGAAGCCGGCCGTAGTGTGGTTCTCTACACGGCCCTTGGTCCCGCGGCGGACCGCGGCGCCGAAATCGACCGGCAGGAAGGTGCCCGCCACAAGCTTGGTCGCGGCCTTGGCGAACTGCTTCGCGCGCTGACGATCGAACAGAATTTGCAACGCGTCGTCATTGCCGGCGGCGATACGTCGAGCCACGCACTCGGCCAGATGAGCGTCGATGCGCTGACGGTGCGGATGCCGCTCCCGGCATCGCCGGGCTCGCCGCTTTGCGTCGCTCACTCGCGCATCAAGGCGATCGATGGGCTGGAGGTGGCGCTCAAGGGCGGGCAGGTCGGAACCGATCGCTATTTCAGCGCCATCCGCGACGGCCTTCGCAGTTGACAACGCGTCCGCGCCAGCAACCGCGAGATCCATCCGTGCCTCGACTGGCGCCGAAGCCTTAGTGAAAGCCTAGTCGACAACCTGAAACGCAATGGCTTGAATAGCGTCGAAATTGTCGCGCGTGTTGACGTTAAAATCACATAAAGATATGGGTTCTTTCTCGCGGCAAGGTGCTTTTATCGTTCGTCCGCTTTGCTCTATCGGGGTTGTCGCTATGTGTTTTCGCCCTTGCATCAGACTGCAGGATCGCGCTGTGGCAATCGCCAGTTGCTGAAAGAGGCGGTGATCATGCCCAGCCTGCTCGGAATCGATAACGGCCTCACGGTCACAAAGGCGGTGATCTTCGATGCCGATGGCACGCAGTTGTCGGTGGCGCGTCGGCGGGTGCCGCAATCGATGCCCCTTGCGCGTTCGGTGGAACGCGACATGGCAGGCCTGTGGCAAGCGACCGCCGACGCCATCAAGGAGGCGATCGCGCTCTCCGGCAGGCCGGCGGAAGACATCAAGGCGGTGGCGGCGACCGCGCATGGCGACGGGCTTTATCTGCTCGGCAAGGACCGCCGGCCGCTGGGACCCGGAATCCTGTCGCTTGACAGTCGTGCGGGCGAGATTGTCGACAGATGGGCTGGAGGTTCGGTTTTCGACGAAGCGCTGGCGCTAACTGGTCAGGCGCCGCATGTTTCGGCACCGTCCGCACTGCTGGCGTGGATCAGGCAGAACGATCCGGAACGCTACCGTCGTATTGGTCATGTGCTGGCCTGCAAGGACTGGCTGCGCTTTTGCCTGACCGGCACCATCGGCACCGACCGGACGGAGGCCAGCACCTCCTTCACGGATTTCCGCACGCAAGCCTTCGCGCCGGAAGCGATGCGCATCTTCGGACTGGATGGCCTTTTCGATGCGCTACCGCCGGTGGCGCATTCGGCCGACATCGTTGGACAGGTGACCGCCGAGGCCGCCGATATGACCGGCCTGTCCAAGGGTACGCCCGTCGCCTGCGGCCTGCACGACGTGGCCGCCTCGGCGCTTGGCATGGGTGGCCATGAGGACGGCGTGCTCGCCATCGTCGCCGGTACCTATTCCATCAACGAAGTCGTATCTTCGCAACCGCGCGTCGATCAGCGTTGGTTCTGCCGCAACGCCATCGACGCGGGCCGCTGGAACAACATGGCGATCTCGCCGGCCTCGACTGCGAACTACGACTGGTTTCTCGACACTTTCTGCCGCTTGGAGCAAGACAGGACAAACGCGGATGGCGGCTCCCTCCACGAATTGCTGGCGGAAGAGATCGACGCGGCGTTGAAGAAGCCCTCGACCATCCTGTTTCATCCCTATCTGTTCGGCTCTCCTTATGGCGACGTGGCCAGCGGCAGCTTTATCGGCCTGCATGGCTGGCACAATCGCGGCGACATGCTGAAGGCGGTTCTGGAAGGCATTGTCTTTAATCACCGCACCCATGTCGAGGCCTTGCGCGAGGGCTTTGCCGTTCGCGAGATCCGCCTGACCGGTGGCGGTTCGCGCAATCCCGCTTTCGTCCAGATGTTTGCCGACGTGCTGAACGCTCCGGTCACCATCACCTCGACCGACGAGGCCGCGGCCCTGGGCGCCGCCCTTTGCGCGGGGGCCGCGATCGGGATCTTCGCGACGCCGCAACAGGGCGCCAGGCAGGTCGGGATGACAGAGCGCAAATATCAGCCAGCGCCGGCCTCCAGTGCTGTGTTCAATGAGCGGTTTTCGCTCTACTGCCGCATAGCCGAGCAGCTGAAGTCGCATTGGCCGGAAATCGAAAGGCTGGCGCGGCCGGGGGGAAATGCATGATCAAGGCTGACGAACGACGCGAAGAGATCGCCGATTATGTGATCAAGCTCGGCCAGGTGCGCATCGACGATCTGGTCGAGCATTTCGGCGTGTCGCGCATGACCATCCACCGGCATATCGACCGGCTGGCGCAGCAGGGCGTGCTGCGCAAGCTGCATGGCGCGGTGACGGTCCAGCCCTCGGGTCTCTATGAGAGCGCCTTCCGCTACCGGGTGACCGTCAATCGAGCCGAGAAGGATGCGCTTGCGCGGGCAGCACTGGATTATGTCGAGGCCGGCCAGGTGGTGATGCTCGACGATTCATCGACGGCAAACGCGGTCGCGACGCTGCTGCTCGACGTCAAGCCGCTAACGGTTGTCACCAACAGCGTGTCGACGGCTGCGCTGCTGATCAATGTCGACGACCTCGACTTCATCTGTCTCGGCGGCCAGTATCACGGCACCTACAATGCCTATATCGGCATCGTCTGCGAGAACGCCGTGGCGCAGTTGCGCGCCAATGTGCTGATCTGTTCGGCTTCGGCCGTCACCGGAACCACTGCTTTCATCCAGGATCCGAATGTCGTGCGGGTCAAGCAGGCGATGATGGCTGCATCGGTCAAGCGCATCCTTTTGGTCGACCACGCAAAATTCGACCGGATCGCGTTGCATGTCTTCGACGATCTGACCAGTTTCGACGCCGTGCTGGTGACCGAGGGCCTGGGCGACGCGCAGATGCAGAGCCTCGAACGGGCCGGGGTGAAGCTGCGCATCGTCAAGACGAAAGCGCCATGAGCCCAGCCGAAGGAGCAGGGGCGAAAAATCGCGCCGGACGCCTCGTCGCGATGGCCGGGATCGGCGAGGTCGACGTCGTCATTCTTGGCGCCGGCGTCAACGGAGCAGGGCTGTTTCGCGATCTGTGCGCGCAAGGTGTCAGCTGCCTGATCGTCGACAAGGCGGATTTCGGCTCGGGCACCAGTGCCGCGCCGTCGAGGCTCATCCACGGTGGCCTGAAATATCTCGAGACCGGCGAGTTCGGGCTGGTGGCGCAGTCGACGCTCGAACGCAATCTGCTTTTGCAAAACGCGCCGCACTATGTCAGCCCGCTGCCGACCGTCATCCCGATCTTCTCGTGGAGCAAGGGCATGCTGGCGGCGTTGCGAACGCTGTTCGGCTCGACCAGCGCGCCGCGCAGCCGCGGCGCCATACTGATCAAGATCGGCTTGATGATCTACGATTTCTACGGTTCGCGAAACCAGGTCATGCCGCGCCACCGCATGGTCGGACGGCGGCAGACACTTCGCGAGCTGCCGGCGCTCAATCCGGCGATCGTCGCCACCGGAACCTACTACGACGCCAAGGTAAGCCACCCGGAACGGCTGGTGCTGGAACTGATCCTCGACGGCTTGCAGGCCCACGCGGCGTCTGCCAGTGCCAACTACACGACACTGGCGGCCTCAGCCAATGGCGTGCTCACCTTCCAGCCGGAAAACGGCATCGCTTTTTCGGTGCGGCCGAAGCTGGTGGTGAACGCCGCCGGTCCGTGGATCGATGACGTCAATGCGTTGCTTGGCGCGTCGTCGAAGATGATCGGCGGCACCAAGGGCTCGCATATCCTGTTAAAGCATGACGAACTGGTCAAAAGCCTCGCAGGGCGCATGCTCTATTTCGAGGCCGATGACGGCCGCATCTGCCTGGTCTACGACTATCTCGGCCTGGCGCTGGTCGGCTCGACCGACATCAAGGCCGACAATCCGGACGCGGTGCGCTGCGAACCCGAAGAAGTCGAGTATCTGCTCGACAGCGTGCGAACGCTGCTGCCGGGCATGGCGTTCGAGCGCGACCAGATCGTCTATGCCTATAGCGGCATCCGACCCCTGCCGACGTCTGAAGCCGCGACGCCCGGACTGATCAGCCGCGATCATTCGGCGCCGGTCGCCGAGCCGGACGGCAACAGGCCCTTTGCAGTCATTTCGCTGGTCGGCGGCAAATGGACGACGTTCCGCGGCTTTGCCGAGGAAGTCGCTGACACCGTGCTCGGGCGCTTGCAGCGCAGCCGCAAGGTGTCCACTCAGTCGATGCCGATCGGGGGTGGGAGGGATTTTCCGGTCAATGCCGCGGCGCGCGCGGACTGGCTGGCTGAGGCGCAGCAGGCAACGGGCGTCGAGCAAGAGCGCCTTGATCAATTGCTGTCGCGCTACGGGACCAGAGCCGCGCAGATCGCCAGGCACAGGTCGAATGATGAGGGTCGCCTGCCGGACTCGGTCGGCTATGGCAAGGCTGAAATCGACTACATCGCGCGCAACGAATTCGTCGAACATTTGGCCGATGTCGTCATGCGCCGCAGCACTTTGGCGATAGGCGGTTCGCTGACGCGCCGCGACCTGGAGGAGATTGCCGCGATCGCCGGGCGGGCGTTGGCGTGGAGCACTGAGCGCCTCGCGCGGGAAGTCGAAGCCGCTGTTGTCGAGCTCGAGGGCAGGAACCTGATGCGGCTGGACTGATCGCGCCGTCGCCGACGCCGGTAGTATTCTAGGGCAATCCGATCGGTTTGCCCTTGTTGCGCCTTGTGCACCAAAATTCCTGTCTTACATCCAGATTGGGATTTTCATCGTCACCGAACATTGAAACAAAAACAAACGCTTATTCGTTGTTTCGGCTGCCGGCGCTCAAGGGTCCATGTTGTGGTTGAACACGATATAACGCAAATTGACGTTAACTTAACGCCGCCGTATGATCGCCTGATATGTTGACCTCCTAATATGCTGCCTCGGCTCCCGATCCGTCGGCTGGGGCAACCATCTGCGGAGGATTGACAGCGATGCAAAGGTGTGAAAATTTTTGCATACAAAGATAATATTATCACCCTGGGGAGGAGATGGCTTGAAATCCGGCGGAACCGCTAACCGCGATCATGAGTCCAGCCTCGCCACGCGCGCGGCCTGGCTTCACTATGCCGGAGGTCTCACCCAGGCTCAGGTGGCCAAGCGGCTTGGCCTGACCAGCCTCAAGGCGCACCGGCTCATCACCAAGGCCAACCAGGAAGGCCTGGTCAGGGTCTTCATCGACGGCGACGTTGCCGAATGTGTGGAGTTGGAGCATCGCCTGACCGCCGCATACGGGCTCGATTATTGCGAGGTGGTTCCGGATCTGGATCAGGAAGACCTGCCGCTCAGGGGGCTGGGCATCGCCGGGGCGCAATTCCTGAAGCGCGAGATGGATCGTGGCGAGGACATGCTGATCGGCGTCGGCCATGGCCGCACCCTTGCCGCAAGCGTCGAATATCTGACGCGCACCGCCGCCGCCCATATCCGTTTCGTCTCGCTGCTTGGCGGGGTGACGCGAAAATTCGCAGCCAATCCGCACGACGTCATGCATCGGTTGGCCGAGCGGACCGGCGCGCAGGCCTATGTGATGCCAGTGCCTTTCGTCGCCAACACCGCCGAGGACCGTGAGGTGCTGCTTGGCCAGCGCGGCATCAGCGATGTCTTCGCTCTCGCCGGCCGGTCCGACCTCATGTTCGTCGGAATAGGCACGGCCGAGCGGGAAGCGTCGCTGGTCGCCACAGGCATGATCGAGCCGTCCGAAATCGACGATGTCAAACGTGACGGCGGCGTCGGCGAATTGCTTGCGCATTTCTTCGACGACAAGGGCCGCCCGGTCGAAACAGCGTTGTCGGAAAGAATCCTGGCGCTGCCCCGCGACCAGCTGAAGGGCCGCAGGATCGTCGCGGTGGCCGGCGGCAAGGTGAAAGTACGGGCCATCAAGGCGGTGCTCGAAAGCCGTTATCTGAGCGGCCTGATCACCGACGAATGCACCGCCAGGGCACTGATCGAACAGAGCCGGCTTGAGAGTGCGTCCGGTGCAACGAAACGCCGCGTGAACGGAGGATCGTCGAATGCGTAACAACGGAAAATCCGCTTCGCTGGTGGTTGTATCATGAGCGCCAAGGCTGCCACCGCATCGCCCCGGCAGACTTCGCCCGGCCTGCGCCGCGCACTTGCCGGCGCCGCAGTCCTGGTTCTGCTCGGCGCTATGGCGCTCGATACCAAAATCGTCAAGATCGGCTCCGCCGGCGATGTTCGCAACGCCGTGTTCTCCGCAGCCGACTACGGCAAGTCGGAATTTCCCAAGGTGCAGGCCGATGTCGAGACCCGTGCCGCCGATGCGGTGACGGTGGCGACGGCAATCGCCAAGGACAGGGCGACGGCCGAGAAAGAATACGGCGTGCCCGCGGGTGTCGGGCCGGTCATCTCGGTCAAGTTCACCGGCGTCGTCGGCGAGGGAAAGTCGGGCATCTACAAGGTCGCCGTCGACGGTTTGCCGGACACGCTGACGGTCCGCGTGCAGACAGGGCCGGCGATCAACGGAACCGAGCTTCGCGACGCGACCGGCAAGATCACCTTCGGCCAGTTCACCAACCAGATTGAATATCAGGATGCCGGCTCGGCGCTGAACAACGAGATGAAGAAAGAGGTGCTGGCGAAAGTCGATACCAGCGCCTTGACCGGCAAGACCATAGCGGTGGTCGGCGCTTTCAAGCTGGTCAATCCGAAGAGCTGGCTGGTCACGCCGGTGAGGCTGGACGTCAAATGACAACGGCTTCCGGCACAGAACCCGCGACTGGCGACGCCGTGCTTTCGGCGCGCAATGTCGTCATGTCGTATGGAGGCGTTCACGCGCTCAAAGGCGTCAACTTCGACATCCATCGCGGCAAGGTCACCACCCTGTTTGGAGAGAATGGCGCCGGCAAGTCGACGCTGATGAAGATCCTGTCCGGCGTGGTGACGCCGACATCCGGCGACATCGTGCTCGACGGCAATCTCGTCAGCTTTTCCTCGTCCTCCGATGCACGCGATCGCGGCATTTCGATCATCCACCAGGAGCTCAGCCTGGCACCGAATCTGAGCGTTCGCGACAACATCTTCATGGGCCGCGAACTGCGCACCAGAACCGGCCTCGACTTCGCCGAGGAGTCGCGCCAGGCGCGGGCGCTGATGGCCGACCTTGAAGAAGACATCGATCCGATGACCCTGGTCGAGGATCTGCGGCTTGGGCAGCAGCAGATCGTCGAGATCGCACGCGCATTGTCGGTCGATTCCCGCATCCTGATCATGGACGAGCCGACCTCCGCACTCAGTGCGACAGAGGTGGAGGTGCTGTTCAAGGTGATCCGCGACCTGACCAGCCGCGGCGTCTCGATCGTCTACATATCGCATCACCTCGAAGAGGCGCTGCAGATCACCGACTACGCCGTCGTGCTGCGCGACGGAGCGATCACCGCAACGGCCGAAGCCAAGGACATCGACCTCGAATGGATCGTCCGCAACATGGTGGGCGAGAATTTTGACCTCGGCTCGCCGCCGACCGGCCATGCGTTTGGCGAGGTCGCGCTTTCGATCGAGGATGTCAGCGTCACCGACACTTCGGGTTCAGGCTACTCGGTCGTCGATCACCTGTCGCTGGACGTCAGGGCAGGCGAGATCGTCTGCATCTATGGGCTGATGGGTGCCGGGCGCACGGAATTGCTGGAAGCTGTTGCCGGACGCGTGCCGATGGCGGGCGGGCGGGCGCTGCTGGAAGGCGAGGACGTCACGGGGCTGACCATTGCCCAGCGCATCGCCAGAGGCCTGGTGCTGGTGCCCGAGGACCGCCAGCGCGACGGCCTGGTCCAGACCATGACCGTCGGCCGCAATCTGTCGCTTGCCAGCATCGAGGCGTTCGCCAAAGGCTTGTTCCTCTCCCGGCCCAGGGAACGCGCACTGATCGACGACTCGATTCGCAAGGTGACCATCAAGACCGCCGGCGGCAACGCCATGATCGGATCGCTGTCGGGCGGCAATCAGCAGAAGGTCGTCATCGGCAAGATGCTGACGACCAACCCCAAGGTCATCCTTCTCGACGAGCCGAGCCGCGGCATCGATGTCGGCGCCAAGGCCGAAGTCTTCCGTCTGCTCAGCGAGCGCGCTGCGCAAGGCCTGGCGGTCGTCTTCTCAACCTCGGAGGTCAATGAGTGCCTCAGCATCGCCCACCGCATCGTCGTCATGCGGCGCGGCAAGATTTCAGCCAAGTTCGGCGCGAACGCCACCAAAGAGCAGATCATGGCCGCCTCCGGCGAAGCCGTGGTCGCCTGATCCCAGAATTTCGGAGCCCCGACCATGACCGATGTCAGCCAGGCCAGCAAACAGTCCAGCCCCAGCACGGGCGGCGAGGGCTTCGACGTGGCCAAGCTGCTGCTCGAGGGTCGGGCTTTCTTTGCCCTGATCGTCATCATCGTCGTCTTCTCGATCCTGTCGCCCTACTACCTCTCGGTGGCGAACTTCCTGACCATGGCCTCGCATGTCGCCATCTTCGGGATTCTCGCCGTCGGCATGCTGCTGGTCATCCTCAATGGCGGCATCGACCTGTCGGTGGGCTCGACGCTTGGGCTTGCCGGCGTCGTTGCCGGATTTTTGATGCAGGGCGTGACGCTGACCTGGCTGGGCGTCGTTCTCTACCCTCCGGTCTGGGTGGTGGCGGTGCTGGCCTGCATGCTGGGCGCCGTTGTCGGTCTGGTCAACGGCGTGCTGATCGCGCGGTTCAAGGTTCCGGCCTTCGTCGCCACGCTCGGCGTCATGTACATGGCGCGCGGCCTGGCGCTGCTGATGACCAGTGGCCTGACCTACAACAATCTCGGCGGCAAGCCGGAGCTGGGCAACACCGGCTTCGACGCGCTCGGCTTTAACCGCCTGTTCGGCGTGCCGACCGGCGTGGTGGTGCTGGTGGTCATCGCGCTGATCGGCAGCATCGTCTTGAACCGCACCGCTTTCGGCCGCTGGCTCTACGCCTCGGGCGGCAATGAGCGCGCCGCCGAACTCTCCGGCGTTCCGGTCAAGACGGTGCAGATTTCGGTCTATGTGCTTTCAGGCATCTGCGCCGCCATTGCCGGCCTGATCCTGTCCTCGCAGCTGACCTCGGCCGGGCCGACCGCGGGCACCACCTACGAATTGACGGCCATCGCTGCCGTCGTCATCGGCGGCGCGGCGCTGACCGGCGGGCGCGGCAACATCCGCGGCACCTTGCTCGGGGCCTTCGTCATCGGCTTCCTGTCCGACGGTCTGGTGATCATCGGCATCTCATCCTACTGGCAGACAGTGTTCACCGGCGCCGTCATCGTGCTCGCCGTGCTCCTCAATGCCGTTCAGTATCGCCGCCGTAGCAAGCTCTCAGCTTCCACGGGCGGCCAACCGACTTCTCAGAAACGGGGGAAGGCCGAACCGGCCAATCCTGCCCAAGGGAAGACTGCCGGGTGACCGGCAGCAACACCGCGTAAATCATTGGAGGAATGTACATGAAAATCGTGCTTAGAAGTTTGCTTGCTGCCGCAATGGTGGTTGGGTTTAGCGCAGCCGCATCGGCCGCGGGCCTGATCTCGATCATCGTCAACGATCCGGCCAACCCCTACTGGCTGACCGAGGGCAATGTCGCCAAGGCTGAGGCCGAAAAGCTCGGCTATACGGCCAATGTCGCTGCCCACAAGGGTGACACCAACACGGAAAGCAATCTGATCGACACCGCCATCACCAACAAGTCGGTGGCGATCATCCTCGACCCGGCCAATGCCGATGGTTCGGTCGGCGCGGTGAAGAAGGCGATTGCCGCCAACATCCCGGTTTTCCTCGTCAATGCCGAGATCAACCAGGAAGGCCTCGCCAAGGGACAGCTCGTCTCCAACAACGCGCAGGGTGCGGCTCTTGGTGCCCAGCAGTGGGTGCAGGCGGTCGGTGAAAAGGGCAAGTATGTCGAACTGCTCGGCGCCCCGTCGGACAACAACGCTGCCACGCGCTCGAACGGCTACGCGACCGTGCTGAGCCAGTATCCGGATCTCGAAAAGGCTGCTTCGCAGGTCGCCAACTGGGATCGCACCCAGGGCCACGACAAGATGCAGAGCATGCTGCAGGCCAATCCCGACATCATCGCCGTGATCAGCGGCAATGACGAAATGGCGCTTGGTGCGGTTGCGGCGCTGAAGGAGGCCGGCAAGCTCGCCGGCATCAAGGTCGGCGGCTTTGATGGCTCCCCGGATGCGGTTGCGGCCATCAAGTCCGGCGAACTGCAGTACACCGTGCTTCAGCCGGTGGCCATCTTCTCGGCGAAGGCCGTGCAGCAGGCCGACTCGTTCATCAAGACGGGCGCCACCGGCGCCACCAGCGAGAAGCAGCTGTTCGATTGCCTTCTCATCACCAAGGACAATGTGGACAAGTACACCGCACCCTTCGTGCTTTCGGAATAAATCGTGCACAGGGGGTGTCCTTGCGGACACTCCCTGCCTCTTCTACGGCTTCCAGACAACAAAGACTGCTCCTTTGAATTGCCTTCATAACAATCCGGAACTTGCCGCATGAAAGACCTGCTGATCGGGATCGACGCGGGAACCTCCGTGATCAAATCGGTCGCTTTCGATCTTTCGGGGCGGCAGCTTGCCATGGCGTCGGTAACCAACAGCTTCGTCACGCTGGAAGGCGGCGGCGCCGAGCAGGATCTCGATCAAACCTGGCGCGACATGGTTGAGACGGTTCGCGAACTGGCGCCGAAGCTTCCCGATCTCGCGCGGCGAACCGCGGCGGTGGCGATCACCGGGCAGGGCGACGGTACCTGGCTGATCGATGGCGACGGCATGCCGGTCGGGCGCGCCTGGCTCTGGCTCGATGCCCGCGCCGGCCATCTGGTGGACGAGATGCGCTGCGATGCCCGAGATCGCACGCGGTTCGAGATCACCGGCACCGGGCTCAACGCCTGCCAGCAGGGCGCTCAGCTCAGCTGGCTGAAAAGGAACAGCCCGGAAATCCTGGAGCGGGCCGCCACCGCCTTACATTGCAAGGACTGGCTCTATTTCAAAATGACCGGCGAGCGCGCCACCGATCCGTCGGAAGGCACATTCACTTTCGGCGATTTCCGCTCGCGCAGCTATTCCGACGCGGTGCTCGACATTCTCGATCTGACGACACATCGCCGCCTGTTGCCGCCAATGCTCGAAGGCACGACCGACCATCATCCACTTTCTGCGTCGGCAGCCGAAGAGACCGGCCTGCTCGAAGGCACGCCGGTGGTGCTGGGTTACGTGGATATGGTCAGCACCGCGCTCGGAGCCGGCCTCTACGATCCAAGCGGCAATGTCGGCTGCACGGTCATCGGCTCTACCGGCATTCACACGCGCCTGGCGCGCACCGCCGACGATGTCGTGCTCAACGACAATGCGTCCGGCTATACGATCGCCATGCCGGTTCCCGGCGCCTATGCGCAACTGCAATCCAACATGGCGGCGACGCTCAACATAGACTGGCTGCTTGGCCTGGCGCGCGACGTGCTGACTGCCAGCGGCGCCAAGCCTTCGCGCGACGAATTGCTGAAAGCACTCGATGCCTGGGTCGAAGGATCGGAGCCGGGATCGCTGGTCTATCAGCCCTATATCTCCCTCGCCGGTGAACGCGGACCGTTTGTCGATCCCGATGCGCGGGCAGGCTTCATCGGCCTTTCGGTCAAGCACGGTTTTGGCGATCTGGCGCGCGCGGTTCTTGAGGGATTGGCCTTCGCGGCGCGCGATTGCTACCAGGCAATGGGCGCGGTGCCGGGCGAAATCCGCCTGTCGGGCGGCGCGGCGCGCAGCCCTTCGCTGCGCCGCATCATCGCCGCAGTGACCCGCGCGCAAGTCAGGACGAGCAGCCGCCAGGAAGCCGGTGCTGCGGGTGCGGCGATGATGGCCGCGGTCGGGCTTGGCGTTTATCGCTCCATGGATGATTGCTGCGCCGAATGGGTGACACCACTTCTGGGCGAATGCGACACCTATGACGAGGCGCTTTCCCAAACCTACGATGCGCTGTTTCCATCCTTCGTCGCGGCGCGCCAGGCGCTGCGGCCGGTGTGGAAAGGCATGGCGCACCGCACAGGAGCAAAGTCTTGAGTGATACGTCAGATGTTGTCGATCTCTTTGTAATTGGCGGCGGCGTCAACGGCGCCGGGATAGCGCGCGATGCGGCCGGTCGAGGGCTGTCGGTCATCCTGTGCGAGAAGGATGATCTGGCGCAAGGCACCAGTTCGCGTTCCGGCAAGCTGGTGCATGGCGGCCTGCGCTATCTCGAATATTACGAGTTCCGGTTGGTGCGCGAAGCGCTGATCGAACGCGAGGTGCTGCTTGAGGCGGCGCCGCACATCATATGGCCGATGCGCTTCGTGCTGCCGCACAGCCCCGAGGACAGGCCGGCATGGCTTGTCCGGCTCGGGCTGTTTCTCTACGACCATCTTGGCGGCCGCAAGCGGCTGCCGGGAACGAGGACGCTGAACCTAAGAACGGCACCGGAAGGGGCGCCGATCAAGGACGAATTCAAGCTCGGCTTCGAATATTCCGACTGCTGGGTCGATGACGCCAGGCTGGTGCTGCTCAATGCGCTTGACGCCAGTCAGCGCGGCGCAAAAGTGTTCACCCGCACGGCCTGTATTGCTGCCAGGCGCGAAGCCGGGCTGTGGTCGATCGACATGCAGGACGGTCGCACCGGTGCTGTGACGAAGGTCCGCGCAAAGGGGCTGGTCAACGCCGCCGGACCGTGGGTCAACGACATTGTGAGCCGCGTCGCCGGGCAGAATTCCACCCGCAACGTTCGCCTGGTAAAAGGCAGCCATATCGTCGTGCCCAAATTCTGGGAAGGACGGCAGGCCTACCTCATCCAGAACAGCGACAAGCGGGTGATTTTCGTCAACCCGTATGAGAACGATCTGGCGCTGATCGGCACCACCGACATTCCCTATGAAGGCAAGCCCGAGGAAGTGGCCGCCGAGGCCAGCGAAGTCGATTATCTGATCAAGGTGGTCAATCGCTACTTCAAGCGCCAGCTGACTGCGCAGGACGTGGTCTACAGTTTCTCAGGTGTGCGACCGCTCTATGACGACAATGCCGACAACCCAAGCGCGGTGACACGCGACTACATCTTCGAACTCGACGCCCCGAATGGCAGCGCGCCGCTGCTTTCGGTGTTCGGCGGCAAGATCACCACCTTCCGCAAGTTGTCCGAACATGCGCTGGAAAAAATCCAGCCATTCTTCCCGACGATGAAGAAAGCCTGGACCGCCAAAATTCCCTTGCCGGGGGGCGACCTGCCCAACGCGGATTTCGAGCAGTTTTTGAGCGATCTGCACGCCGAGTTTTCCTCGCTTAGCCCGTCGCTGGTGAAGCACTATGCGCGAAGCTACGGCACGCGCACGCGCGCTTTGCTGAAAGGGGTGAAAAACGAAGCCGATCTCGGCCGTCGTTTCGGCCCGGATTTCTTTGAGCGCGAAGCTGCCTTCCTGTTCGAGACCGAATGGGCGATGACTGCTGCCGATGTTCTCGAACGCCGCACCAAGCACGGGTTGCACATCAATGCGGCCGAGCGGAAAACATTTGAAGACTGGTGCGCTAACATCATGGCGGCGGCAAACTGATGGCCTTCACGCTTTCCCTCAACACCAACCCGCTGGTCAATCGTTTCGCTGATCCCGACGATTTGATCGACGCCATTGCCTATGGCATCGGCATCCGCGACGTGCAGCTGACGCATGAATTCGTCAATCCGGGCTGGCCGGCGGCAACGATCGCCAAATTCCTGCGCCTGTTCAACAGCGCACTGGCGCGGACCGGCGTGCGCGTCACCTCAGGGATGACCGGGCCTTATGGCAGGCTCAACCATTTCGGCCATCCGGACGCAGATGTGCGCCGCTACTATGTCGACTGGTTCAAGACCTTTGCCGACATCTCCGCCGAACTCGGCGCTTCGGGCATGGGCACGCAGTTCGCCATATTCACCTACAAGGATTTTGACGATTCGCAGCGGCGCGCGGCACTTGTTGACATCGCGCTCGAATGCTGGCGAGAGGTGGCCGAGCACGCCAAAGCAGCGGGCCTCACCTATTTGTTCTGGGAACCGATGTCGGTCGGGCGGGAGTTTGGCCACACGATCGAAAGCAGCGTCGAATTGCAGAGCGCCATCGATGCGGCCAAGCTGCCGATACCGATGCAGATGATGGTCGACATCGACCATGGTGACGTGACCTCATCCAACCCTGACGACACCGATCCCTATGCGTGGGCGAAAGCCTTTCCATTGCAGTCGCCGATCATCCACATCAAGCAATCCTCCATGAACAAGGGCGGCCACTGGCCGTTTACGGCGGCCTACAACAAGGATGGCCGAATCCTCCCACAGAAGCTGCTCGACACGGTGCGGGCTGGTGGCGGGACCGACAATGAGATTTGCCTTGAACTTTCGTTCCGGGAGAGGGAACCAGTCGATCATCAGGTTATTGCAATGATCCGCGAGTCGGTGGATTTCTGGGCGCCCTATATCGAAAGCGGTCGCGACAGTCTCAAGCCTCGCGCCTGAGTGGACAGCGCTGGGTCGGAGGCGGCACGCGGGCCCGGAGACACGCATCATCCGAATTTCGGATCGAAGGAGAAAAGAATGACCCCATATTGGGTCGGCACGAGCTGGAAGATGAACAAGACGCTGGCAGAGGCGCTGCAATTCGCCGAGGCGCTGGCGGCCTTCGTGCCGGACTTTGATCCGGCGATACAGCCTTTCGTCATTCCGCCGTTCACCGCCGTGCGGCAGGTGAAGGCAGCGCTTGCCGACACCCGCATCAAGGTCGGCGCGCAGAACATGCATTGGGACGATGCCGGGGCGTGGACCGGCGAGATTTCGCCAGTGATGCTCAGGGATTGCGGGCTCGACCTGATCGAACTCGGCCATAGCGAGCGCCGCGAGCATTTCGGCGAAACCGATGCGACGGTGGGATTGAAAACAGCGGCGGCAGTCAGGCACGGCTTGGTGCCGTTGATTTGTGTCGGCGAGACGTTGGCCGAGCGCGAGGGCGGCCGCGCCGATGAAATCCTGACCGCGCAGGTGCTTGGCGCGCTGCAAGGCCTCGCGCACAATGAACTGTCGGCGGAGATCCTCTTTGCCTATGAGCCGGTCTGGGCGATCGGCGAGAAAGGCATTCCAGCCAGCGCCGACTATGCCGACAAGCAGCAAGCGCTGATCAAACAGGTGGCGGCAAGCCGTTTGCCGGACGCCCCGCTTGTGCTCTACGGCGGCAGCGTCAATCCCGGCAATGCCGCCGAACTGATCGGCCAGCCGCATGTCGATGGCCTTTTCATCGGCCGCTCGGCATGGCAAGCGGAAGGCTATATCGACATTCTGAAAAACGCGTCGGCCGCCATCGAGCGCTGACCACGAAGCAAAGGAGCTCATCGTCATGAAGATCGCACTTGGAGCCGACAGCGCTGGCAAGCCGCTGCTCGACGTCATCGCCAAGCATCTCGCTACCAAGCCCGAGCTGCAGATCGTTGATCTCAGCCGGGCCGGCTACTACGCCGATATCGCTGCCGCAGTTGGCCACGAAATTGTCGACGGCAATTACGACCGCGCCATACTGTTTTGCGGCACCGGCATCGGGGTCAGCATCTCGGCCAACAAGGTGCCCGGAATCCGCGCCGCGCTAACCCACGACACCTATTCGGCGGAGCGCGCTGCGAAATCCAACAACGCCCAGATCATCACCATGGGTGCGCGCGTTATCGGTCCCGAACTGGCAAAATCTATCGCCGATGCGTGGCTGGCCTCCGAATTCGATCCAAACGGTCCCTCTGCTGGAAACGTGGATGCCATCGACAAGCTCGACGCGAAGCGCTGAGGAAGGGCCTTGCCGGATAGAGTCAAGTCAAGCCTCTATCCTATTGCTTGAATATGATCTTTCCGAAATGGAGATGGTCTAGCCGGTCAAGGCGATCCGCATCGCCTCGATCACGGTTACGGCAGACGCCGCTCCCGGATCCATGTGGCCAAGCGAGCGTTCGCCGAGGCGGGCGGCCCGTCCCTTGGTGGCGATCATCGCCTTGGTCGCCTCCGCGCCCGCCTTTGCCGCCTCGGCCGCGGCTGCCAGGCTGCCGGCCAGGCCCGTGCCGGCGGCCAGCGCCTCGCCCGCCGCCGTCGCAGCCGGCGCCCATGCATCCATCATCGTCTTCTCGCCAGGTTCGGCCTTGCCGCGATCCTGGATGCCTTTGGCCATGGCCTGAAACATGGCGACCATGTCCGCCTCAGCGAGCGTCGTCTTGCCTTTCACGGCTGCCGCGCCGCGCATGAACGCGGTGGCATAGAGCGGACCGGACGATGCGCCGACGGCATTCAGGAACGACCTCGCCGCCGTGTTCAGCAAAGTGGTCGGTTCGGTGGTCCCGGCGTCCAATGCGGCAACCGCGTCGCGTGCCGCGGAAAATCCAAGCTCCATCGCAATGCCGTGGTCGGCGTCGCCAATCACGCCGTCAAGCGCGCACAGCCGGTCCCTGTCTGCTGACATGGCGTCCGCAATGGCAGCGAACATTGCGGCAAGGTGGGCAGTGTCGACCGTTGTCATGTCTTTGTCCCCTTGCTGCTCTGACAGGTTTTAGCCGGCGCGAAACATGGCGCAGTCGCAAGGGTGGTCGAGCATCGTCTGCAACTCGCTGTCGAGGTGGTGCAGCGTGATCGAAGCGCCAGCCATTTCGAGCGAGGTGCAGTAATTGCCGACCCAGCTTGCGTGAATGGAGACACCGATATCGTCAAGCCTCTGCTTCACGCGCCGGTTCATGATGTAGAGTTCCATCAGCGGCGTCGAACCAAGCGAATTGACCAGCACGGCGACCTTCTCGCCGAGTGTCGGCGCCATCTCGGCGAGAATCCTGTCCAGCATCTCGTCGGTGATCTCGTCGGCCGTTTTAAGTTTTCCGCGTGCGATGCCGGGTTCGCCATGGATGCCCATGCCGATCTCCATCTCGTCGGGTCCGATCTCAAAATTCGGCCGGCGGGTTTGCGGCAACGAACAAGGCGCCAACGCCACACCCATGGTGAATGTTTGGTCGTTGGCTTTCCGAGCGATGCGCTCGCATTCATCGAAGGACAACATGCGGTCGCAGGCGGCACCTGCCGCCTTGAAGATGAAGAAATTGCCGGCGACACCCCGCCTCTTGTGCCTGTCGCCAACGGGCGCGGACGCGACGTCGTCGGTGCTCAGCACCGTGCGCACCTCAATATCGTCCATACCAGCCATCTCGGCCGCCATGTCGAAATTCATTACGTCGCCGGCATAGTTGCCGTACATGAACAGCACACCGGCGCCGCCATCTGCTGCCTTTGCGCATTCAAGGATCGGGTCGGGCGGCGGCGAGGCGAAGACGTTGCCGATGGCCGCCGCGTCTGCCAGCCCCTTGCCGACAAAGCCGAGAAAACTCGGCTCGTGGCCCGAGCCGCCACCAATGACGAGGCCTATCTTACCTTGGCGCGGTCCGTCGCGGGCGATGATCGAACGTGGGCTGCCGTCCACGCTTTTGAGATGGCGGGGATGCGCTGCCAGGATGCCTTCCAGCATCTCGTCGACGGCGCGGTTGCCGTCATTGATGATCTTCTTGGTTTGCACCGGCGTCCTCCCGATTTGGGTATTTTCATAGATGATACCGGGCGCGATCGAGATTTTCACCCCGGCAATTGATGTTTTCACATGTCGGCTCTCTCTGGCACGGCCAGGATCTGCACGCCGTCGCTATTTTTTTGTCCGCCACCAAGGCGAAATTCTTCTTGCCAGCGGAACGTCCGCTTGCTGATGATTTTTACCTCGCCAGACGTGATGGTGAAGATGATCAAGTCCGGTACGCTGGATTTCATCGGCTGCGCGCGGCCGTCGATTGCTGATCCCTTCCTGCCGAAGAAAGTGCAGGAGGGGCGGATCGAGGACATTCGCGAACGCATCGGCTGCAACATCTGCATCACCGGCGACATGACCATGTCGATCTCGCGCTGCGCAGAACCCGACATTCATGGCGGAGAGGCGCAAGGGGTGGCATTCCGAGCGGATGCACGCCAAGGGCGACAGCGTGCTGATCGTCGGTGCCGGCCCCGCCGGGCTGGAAGCCGCCCGCGCGCTCGGCTGGCGCGCCAGGGGGCGAAGGTGACGCTGGTGACGCCATCGGCCTATGTGCCCGACTGGACCCGCAACTATGAGGACTGGACCAAACCTGCACGACGGGCCGCTTTCAAGAATGCCCTTCTTGCTTGTTGTGGAGCCCGCCATCCGTCCAGGGAGTCGCGGCAAGTGCGGCAGGCAGCTCGATAGCTTGGTCCTCTCGCCCATTCTGACCATTGGTCATGAAGGCACTCAAGTGCTTCCCAACTGCTGGCAACCACCCGCTCCCTTGAGGGTCTCACGCGCAGTCTCACTGGTTCGGGAAATCGAATATCCCTCATGGTTTCCTCCGTTCCGACAGATCGATTACATCGATTTGTTGAAATGGCCTCCCGCAGCTAATCCGAAGGTGCCGACTGCCTTGGCCGCGACGATGTCCGCTGCGGTCGGCACAAGCAAATCCATGCGGCGGGCGAAGGCAACAAAAGTGCTGCGAGCGGTTTCGGCATCCACCTCGCCGGCGAGGGGCTGCCCGACAGGCATTCAGCGCGACGCCATGAGCAGGGTTTCGCTTCGATGGCGGCCATTCATCCAGCAGGACGAAGGCTTCTTTACGCTTTGAATGTCGGTCGGAAACCCAAGACCGACGAGCACCCTCACGGGATGCTGAAATTGATTGTGTTCCATGTTTTCCTCCGTTCACGTGGTTAGCTCAATCGATCGGAAGCTTTTCCCACGGCGCGGCTTCTCGGCAACCATCGCTTCCGTCGTTACCAGCAGGCCGGCAACCGATGCCGCATCCTGGAGCGCGGTCCGCACCACCTTTACCGGATCGATGACGCCCTCGTTGTAGAGGTCGCCGAACGCGTTGGTCTGTGCGTTCCAGCCCCAGCCGAATTCCGGCTTCTCGCGTAGCTTGCCGACGATGATCGAGCCTTCCGCGCCGGCGTTCTCGGCGATCTGGCGCACAGGCGCTTCGATCGCGCGGCGCACGATCTCGATACCGTGCTTCTGGTCTTCATTTTCGGCCTGCACGCTGTCCAGTGCTTGGGCCGCACGCAGAAGCGCCACGCCGCCACCTGGCAACACGCCTTCCTCGACCGCAGCCCGCGTCGCATGCATGGCATCGTCGACACGGTCCTTGCGCTCCTTGACTTCGACCTCGGTCGAGCCGCCGACGCGGATGACGGCGACACCGCCTGCGAGCTTGGCCAGCCGCTCCTGCAGCTTTTCCTTGTCGTAGTCGGACGTAGTCTCCTCGATTTGCGCCTTGATCTGACTGACGCGGCCCTGGATCTCGCTCTTCGAGCCGGCACCGTCGACGATGGTGGTATTCTCCTTCTCGATCACCACTTTCTTGGCGCGGCCGAGCATGTTGAGCGTGACGTTTTCGAGCTTGATACCGAGATCTTCCGAGATTGCGGTGCCGCCGGTGAGGATGGCAATATCCTCCAGCATTGCCTTGCGGCGGTCGCCGAAGCCGGGCGCCTTGACCGCGGCGACCTTAAGGCCACCGCGCAGCTTGTTGACGACCAGCGTCGCCAACGCTTCGCCCTCTACATCCTCGGCGATGATCAGCAGCGGTTTGGACGACTGCATGACAGCTTCCAGCACCGGAAGCAGCGCCTGCAGATTGGACAGCTTCTTCTCGTGGATCAGCACATAGGGCTCTTCAAGCTCGACGCGCATCTTGTCCTGGTTGGTGATGAAGTAGGGACTGAGGTAGCCGCGGTCGAACTGCATGCCTTCGACGACTTCCAGCTCGGTGTCGGCGGTCTTGGCTTCTTCGACCGTGATGACGCCTTCGTTGCCGACCTTCTGCATCGCTTCGGCCAGGAAGCGGCCGATCTCGGCGTCGCCATTGGCCGAGATGGTGCCAACCTGGGCGATCTCGTCATTTTTGGTCACCTTGCGGGCATTGGTCTTCAGCTCAGCCACGACGGCTTCTACGGCCTTGTCGATGCCGCGCTTCAGGTCCATCGGGTTCATCCCCGACGCGACCGCCTTGGCGCCTTCGCGGACGATCGCCTGGGCGAGCACCGTAGCGGTGGTAGTGCCATCACCCGCGATGTCGCTGGTCTTCGAGGCGACCTCGCGCACCATCTGCGCGCCCATGTTCTCGAACTTGTCCTCGAGCTCGATCTCCTTGGCGACGGTCACGCCGTCCTTGGTGATGCGCGGGGCGCCGAACGACTTGTCGATGACGACGTTGCGACCCTTGGGGCCGAGCGTCACCTTCACCGCGTCGGCGAGGATGTTGACGCCGCGCAGCATGCGCTCACGAGCGTCGGAATGGAATTTCACTTCCTTGGCAGCCATTGGATCACTCCTTCAGTAGGTAGCTTCATTGACTGGATTGCGATTGGACCAGAGCCTCGCTCAGGCGGCTTTCTTGACCGTCGCGGTCTGCTCGACCACGCCCATCACATCGCTTTCCTTCATGATGAGCAGATCTTCGCCGTTGAGCTTGATCTCCGTGCCGGACCACTTGCCGAACAGGATGCGGTCGCCGATCTTGACGTCGAGCGGCGTGAGCTTGCCACTCTCGTCGCGGGCGCCTGGGCCGACGGCAATCACCTCGCCCTCCTGCGGTTTCTCCTTGGCGGTGTCGGGGATGATGATGCCGCCGGCCGTCTTCTCCTCGGCTTCGATGCGGCGGACCAGGATACGGTCATGCAATGGACGGAACGTCATATCGTTCTCCTTCAGGACAAACAGATTTTTGAGTCCTCCACACCGGACCGGCAATATCGGGCCAGTGCGGGGCGCCGCGACCCTTTTTCAGGCATCGCGCGCATATCGAACTAGTTTTGCATTTTCTGCGTTTCAAGAGGTCGCTGAAAAAATTTTGGCACTCGGCATTCCGGAGTGCTAGCCACATGAATTCATGCAGCTATTTTTGCGGGGCGCGCGATTTTCAGGTCTTGAAATTCGACCCGAACTCCACGAAATTTTTTTGCGGTTGGAGACCCCGAAAAGGGTCACTGCAACACCAATAATGCCAAGGAGATTGTCAGGAAGCGGAGACTGTCGATGGAACGAACCTTCCCAAAAAACATACCCTCGATCGCCCCTGAAACTACTGATCCTTCGCTTGACCGCCTGCTGTTTCCGGCGCGGCACTTTAGCCACCCCGATGAGGTGGTGGGCGACCGCACGCTCGACACTCAGGAGAAGCGCGCCATTCTTGCCTCATGGGCTTCTGATGCTTGCGCCGTCGACTCCATGCCTGCGCTGCGAAAGCCACCGGGTGCTGCGAACCCGGTGACATTTGACGCCGTCATGGATGCACTTCGCCGACTGGATGATAGTCGCGCCGAGGCAGGCTGTGACGTCGAGGAACGGCGGGCCGAGAACGCCCGCAAAGAATTGATGCCTGAACGCGCGCGATAGGAGAGACGCATGGTCAGCAGGGAATTCCGGCTGCAGATGGAGGGCTACGGTCTCACAACTGCGGAAATTCACTACCACCTTCCCGATCATCCGAGCCTTTTGCAGCTCTACGTTTGGCAGGAATACGACCTGGCACCGGAATTCCCGACCCTCAAGGGGTTTCTGGATTACTGGGAGCGCGAACTTGAAGGCGCGCTGCATTCCGTGCGAGTCGCCCATCACAGCCTTATCCGGCCTTCCGAATGGCAGGCCGTAGACGGCATCTTCACAATTCAATAGCCGGATCCGCTCCCCTTGAACTGGAAAGTGGCGTTTCCAATCTTTTTATGTGTCCAGCGCGGCTTGCCGGATGTCGGGTTAGCAGGAGCCGAACGATCGCATGGAAACGATGCTCTTTGAAAATCCGGTTTCCGCCGTTTTCCGTGGCGTTCGCCAAGTAGCCGACATCGTTTGCCGGGAGCAGCGCACGGGGAGGCAAGATGCAGTTGCCCCAAGGTTTGAAGGGAGGTCACTATGGAAAGCGCGACGTTCAAACAACCGGTTTTCGTAAGAGATGAGGGCCGTGTTGTCCAAAAGATCGGCTGTGTCATGGATGCGATAGAGTTTCTGGAAGAATGGCCGGTTGAAAGGCGCGGCCTCCTCCACGCTGCGGCGTCGGATGCATGCTACTCCGCGTACGATGGCCGGAAGTCTGTCGAGGCGGCGAACAGGGCCTTTATGACCTGGGCACGCAGGGTCGCCGTCATCGAGGATCTGCCCGCGGCGCCGCAGTGGATGACAGGGCCGAAGATCAGCAAAATAGACCATCTTTAGATAGTCAGGGCTAGTACTGCGGCGGCAATCTACCGCCGCAGCATCAAAGCGGCACGTCACCGGGGCAAGGGGAGCGGGAAGCCGAGCCTCTTGTCGTTGTGTGTTCACATAGATGCCTCCAGCACGGACAACTTTCCAACCGGATCGCACGACTCGTCTGCCTGAATGGCAGGACCTGCCGGCATCTTCACGCTTCGTCCCGGTTCCCTTGCGCTGCAACCCGTGTCCCCGGCAATGGTCGTCCCTGGCTCATTAGCGCCTCATCACCGAAGGCCTAGGCCCAGCCTTCTCAATTCCTCGAGCGAGGCACCGGACGCGTGATCTCCGCAATCGTCACGTCGTCTATGAAACCGAGGACCGAGACGACGTCTTGGCGTGTCATAGTCATCCTTTTCCTCCGTTCGAAATACCTGCGAAGTAGATGGGGCATTCGCTGGAGAGCTTGCCACCCTGCCATCCGAAGGCGGTCGCGAAACTGCTTTAGCGGTCGCTCTTGACACGGCCGAAATCGATTCCCAACTCATCTTTGTCGGTCGCCGCGCAAGGGGCCGATGTGTCAGGGAGCGCCGGGCTTCTTGGCGTTCCCTCGTATCTATGTTGCTCCAAGGAGGATGTAGCTATGAGAACGAACCTGGACTTTTCCCCCTTCTATCGGTCGAGCATCGGCTTTGACCGCATCTTCAACCTGCTCGAAAACGCCAGCCCCCCGCAGAACGTGGATAGCTGGCCGCCATACGATATCGCCAAGCTCGGCGAAGACACCTATCGCATTGTCCTCGCGGTCGCCGGTTTCGGTGAAGACGAGCTTACGATCACGCATGAGCCAAATATGCTCGTGATCGAGGGCGCCAAGACAGAGAACGACGGAGTTCAGTACCTCCATCATGGCCTGGCGCTGAGGTCGTTCGCGCGCCGCTTCGAGCTCGCCGATCATGTGACCATAGTCGGGGCAAAGCTCGAAAACGGTCTGCTGATCATCGACCTCAAGAAGGAAATTCCCGAGGAGATGAAGCCGCGCCGCATAGCGATCAACATCGAGACGGACAAGAAGGCGGCCTCCAAGCGCATTGAAAGCGCGGCGGCCTGATCTTTGGCGGTCGGCCTGCAGCAGACACCCCGTCCTGTCGTGGGTGGGGTCGGGTGCGGCCCATACAACGGAAAGGAGAAAGACAAATGAGCGTACGTGACTTGATTCCCTGGAGTCGTGGCGGCAGCCAGGCACCGAACATTTATCGCAGTGACGATATAGATCCGTTCCTGTCGTTGCATCGCAATGTCAACCGGCTTTTCGACGAGGTGTTCCGCGGTTTTGACACGCCTTCGGTCCTGGGCCGCATGGCCCCTCTCAACGGCACTTGGCCAAGCGTGGAGTTCTCGGAAACCGATACGGAAATCCGGGTGACGGCCGAAATCCCGGGCCTCGATGAAAACGACGTCGAGGTCATGCTGGATGATGGTGTTCTGACGCTTCGCGGCGAGAAGAAAGCAGAGACCGAGGACAAGGACCGCCAATTCAGCGAGCGCTATTATGGGCGCTTTGAGCGGCGCTTCAGTCTCGGCCGTGAGGTTGAAGACGACAAGGTGGCGGCCACGTTCAAGAACGGTGTGCTCACGGTGATACTGCCGAAGACCAAAAAGGCGCAGGCAAACGCCAAACGCATTGCAATCAACGGCAGCAAATGACGTTCGCGAATGAGGCCAGGGTTCGTCGAGCCCTGGCCTTGCAGGCAGCGAGGATTATCAAATCGCGTCTGACACCAAACGAAAGAGCCGCTTCATGTGATGCTGAATCAACCCTTGCAATTCAGGAGGTAACAAATGACCAGTCTGGCTTTCCGTGCCCCGGTGCAGGTTAAGACCAGTGACGCGATACACGACATCAACTCGGTCCGGGAGGCGCTGGTATTCTTGAATCATTGGCCGAAGGGCCGTCGAGGACCGATATACAGCTGCGCGGTGAGGAGTTGCAACGCCGCAATCGCCAAGCAAATGACAACCGAACAGGCGCGACAGGCATTTGTCGGCTTTGCCAGGATAGCTGGGGTGCTGGCCATATCCGATTTTTCGCCACTGGCCGGCGCTGATCAAAAGCTGTCCGTTTCTGGGCGCAGTCCCTGACTTCTCTTGGGCGCTCATATGCCAGTGAAATTCGACTGGACGAACTCGGTCGCGGAAGCCAGACGGAACGAGATGGGAGGACTTCTGATTGTGGCCCACGAAAAAGCCGATAAAATCAATAATTTTAATACGTGCACTGCCTGGAAGCGACATCGTCTGCGGGCTTCGGGCTGTCCGGAAATTTTCAGGCCACGTCCCGCCGAATTGGCTTGCGATCATCAGTCGCGAACACCGCGCTCGCCTCGCTGACGATAGAGACATGGTCCCTGGCGGCTTTGCCCGCAGCCACGCTGTCTCCGCGCATGATTGCGGTGACAATTAGGTCGTGTTCCTGCCAGGATTTGGCCAGCCGTCCGGGCAGCATGAACTGCGCGCGGCGGAAGGGTGCCAACCGGCTGCGGGTCATCACGGTGAGATCGTGAATATGCGTATTGTGGGCGCCGCGATAGAGCCGGGTGTGAAACTCGGTGTTGAAATATTCGTAGTCCTCCTCGGCACCCAGCTGCACCATCCGCGCCGAAGCCTGGTGCTCGATCTCGAGCCCGCGGCGCTCGCTGCTGGTCATGCGCTCGGCCGAGAAGCGCGCGCAGATCGCTTCCAGTTCGGCCATGCTCTCGAACATCGAGGCGAGATGCTCTTGCGTCACGACGGCGACGATGGCGCCCCTGTTGGGCCGCCTCTCGACCAGGCCCATGGCGCTGAGCTGGCCGAGCGCCTCCCTGACCGGCGTGCGTGATACGTCGAAGCGGGCGGCGAGCGAGGTCTCGTCCAGCTTTTCGCCGGGGCGCAGGTAGCCGGTGACGATCCGGTCGCCGATCGCCCGCACCATCTGATCCACGGTCGTGCCCGACCTGATCAAGCTGCGCTTCCCCGACAAGTTTCCTCCGTCCCGTCTTCTCGCGGAGCCGGCCGACTCGCTGGTCCTTCGACTCGATATGCCCTCTATGCCTCTATTTTAATCTGCATGTCAAACTGGCTATTTTCAAGGCAAAAAGTGCATGCAATTGCCTCTGCTGTGAGCACGGACCTTCGATACGACAACTGATTTTATTGGATAAATTTCTATTCGAAAACTGGCACGGTGATTGCATGCACTTTCTTGACGGCATGTTAACCGACCCGGAAAAGGGTCCTAAAGGGGAGCATTCACTATGACCGACAGATTCATCCTTAACCGCCGCCAACTGCTCAAGACCTCCGCCGCGGGAGCCGCACTCGGCCTGGCCTCGGCATCCTTTCCCATCAGCCGTGCCTTCGCCGCCGCCGCCACCGTCGGCTTCATCTATGTCGGCCCGAAGGACGACTATGGCTACAACCAGGCGCATGCCGAGGGGGCGGCGTCGCTGAAGGGCATCGAAGGCATCTCCGTCGTCGAGGAGGAAAACGTTCCCGAGACGGTCGACGTCCAGAAGACGATGGAATCGATGATCAATCTCGATGGCGCCTCGCTGATCTTCCCGACCTCCTTCGGCTATTTCGATCCGCACATGCTGGCCATGTGCGCGAAATTCCCCGACGTGCAGTTCCGCCATTGCGGCGGCATGTGGGACAAGGCCAAGCACCCGATGAATGCCGGTTCCTATTTCGGCTATATCGGCATGGGCCAGTATCTCAACGGCGTCGTCGCCGGCCACACCTCGAAGAGCAAAAAGCTCGGCTTCGTCGCCGCCAAGCCGATCCCGCAGGTGCTGCTCAACATCAACTCCTTCCTGCTTGGCGCGCGCTCGGTCGATCCGACCATCACTTGCCAGGTGATCTTCACCGGCGAGTGGTCGCTGGCGGTCAAGGAGGCGGAAGCCACCAATGCGCTGGTCGACCAGGGCGCCGACGTCATCACTTGCCATGTCGACAGCCCGAAAGTGGTGGTCGAGACGGCGGCCGGCCGCGGCGCCTTCGTCTGCGGCTATCACGCCAACCAGAGCCCGCTGGCGCCGGAAAAGTACCTGACCGGTGCCGAATGGAACTGGGCCAAGGTCTACAAGATGTTTGTCGACGACCTCGTCGCCGGCACGCCGCTGCCCAACTTCACCCGCGGCGGCTTGGCCGACGGCTTCGTCAAGATGAGCCCGCTCGGCCCGGCCGTCAGCGAGCCGGCCCGCAAGCAGTTCGACGCGACGTTGGCCGAAATGATGAAGGGCGGCTTCGCCGTCATCAAGGGTCCGCTGAAGAGCAACAAGGGCGCCGTCGTGGCGACGGAAGGCCAGGCCTTCGCGGAGACCGCCATCGAGCTCGAAAGCATGGACTATCTCGTCGAGGGCGTCGTCGGCTCGACCGCCTGAAGCTGGCGGAGACGGGCACCATGACGGATACGACCAACAGTGCGGAAGCGCCGGCGATGCTCGGCGCCAGGGGGTATCCGGCGGCGCTCGAATGGGTCGCCAGGCGGGCGGAAGCTTTCGTCATCCCGCTCGCGGCGCTGGTCGTCGGGATGGTCCTGTTCAGCCTGTTCATTGCGCTGGTCGGCAAATCGCCGGTCCAGCTCTATGAAACCATGTGGCGCGGCGGCTTCGGCTCGTGGTTCTCGATCCAGAACTCACTGTCGCGGGGGGCGCCCCTGCTGCTTGCGGCGCTCTGCGTGGCGCTGCCGGCGCGGCTCGGCCTGGTCGTCATCGGCGGCGAGGGCGCCATCGTTCTCGGCGGCGTCGCCGCCGCTGCCATCGGCGTGGCGCTGGGCGGCGCGCCATCATCAATCGTCATTCTTGCCATGGGCGTGGCGGGCATGGCCGCCGGCGGCATCTGGATAGGTGCCGTCGGCGCGCTCCGCCACTACCGGGCCGTCAACGAAACCATCTCCAGCCTGCTGATGGCCTACATCGCCATCGCGCTGATGAACCAGCTCGTGGAAGGGCCGCTGCGCGACCCGGCCTCGCTCAACAAGCCCTCGACCCAGCCGCTTGCCGACATCTACCGCATCGGCAACATTCCGGGCATGGAGGTGCATTGGGGGCTTGCCGTCGGCATTGTCGCCTGCGTGCTCTCCTGGGTGCTGATCGAAAAGACCCGCTGGGGCTTTGCCGCCCGCATCGCCGGCGGCAATGTCAGGGCAGCGCAGGTGCAGGGGCTGGCCGTCGGACCGCTCATCGTCGGCTTTACCGCGCTTGCCGGCGGCTTTGCCGGCCTTGCCGGCATGCTGGAAGTCGCGGCCGTGCAAGGCAGCGCCAACGGCTCGCTCGCCGCCGGCTATGGCTACACCGGCATCCTCGTCGCCTTCCTCGCTCGCCACAACCCGCTGGCCATCATCCCGGTCGCCATCCTGCTTGGCGGCATCGACGCGTCCGGAGGGCTGATCCAGCGCCGCATGGACCTGCCCGACGCCACCGTGCTGGTGCTGCAAGGCATGCTGTTTATCGTCATCCTGTTCAGCGAGACCTTGTACGGCCGCTTCAAGGCCTTCAATCCCGACCTGTGGCAGAGGGCCTCCTGATGGACGCAACCGAGATCGGTCTCTGGGGCGTACCGCTCGCCATCCTCGGCGGTGCCATCCGCGTGTCGACGCCCTTCATTTTCGTCTCGCTGGGCGAGGCCATCACCGAGCGCTCCGGTCGCATCAACCTTGGCCTCGAAGGCACGCTCGTCTTCGGCGCCATGACCGCCTATGCGGTCGCGGTGATGACCGACTCGCCGTGGCTCGGCCTGCTGGCCGCCGCGGTCGCCGGCCTTTGCTTCGGCCTGTTCCATGGCTGGATCTGCAAATTCCCGAAGGTCAATGACATCGCAATCGGCATCGCGCTGATGCTGTTCGGCTCGGGGCTCGCCTTCTTCTTCGGCAAGCCGTTCATCAAGCCGAAGGCGCCCAACCTTCCGGCCATTCCGTTCGGCGCATGGTCCGACGTTCCGCAGGTGCAGGCGGCGCTCGACGTCAACGTCCTGTTCCTGATCGGGGCGGCACTTTCGCTCGTCCTGTGGTGGGCCTTCCGCAACACTCGCGCCGGCCTCATCGTGCGCGTCGTCGGCGACAGTTCCGACGCCGCACGCGCCATGGGCCTCAACCCGAACACGGTGCGCCTCGTCGCCACCGGTGTCGGCGGCGCGCTGGCCGGTATCGGCGGCGCCTATCTGTCGCTCTACTATCCCGGCAGCTGGACTGAGCGCATCTCGTCTGGCCAGGGGCTGATGGCGGTGGCACTGGTCATTTTCGCGCGCTGGAACCCGCTCGGCTGCTTTGCCGCCGCCCTTCTGTTCGGCGGCGCCGGAGCGCTCGGACCGGCGCTGCAGTCGGTCGGCGTCACGCAAGGCTACTACCTGTTCTACGCCGCCCCCTACATCCTCACCTTGATCATCATGATCGCCACCTCGTCGCCGACCCGTTCGCTTGCCGGCGCGCCGGGCGAATTGTCGATCACCAAATAACTGGCACCAAATAACTGGAGTTTTTGCCATGAACGCCAGAGCCGAAATCACCCAGCGCTATATCGACGCCGACCCGTATCCATGGCCCTACAATGGCGAACTTCGCCCCGACAACACGGCGTTGATCATCATCGACATGCAGACCGATTTCTGCGGACCGGGCGGCTATGTCGACCATATGGGCTACGACCTGTCGCTGGTGCGCGCGCCGATCGAGCCGATCAAGTCGGTGCTGTCGGCCATGCGCGCGAAAGGCTACACCATCATCCACACCCGTGAGGGCCACCGGCCCGATCTCGCCGACCTGCCCGCCAACAAGCGCTGGCGCTCGCGCCGCATCAATGCCGGCATTGGCGACCCCGGCCCTTGCGGGCGCATCCTGGTGCGCGGCGAGCCGGGCTGGGACATCATTCCCGACCTCAACCCGATCGATGGCGAGCCGATCATCGACAAGCCGGGCAAGGGCTCGTTCTGCGCCACCGACCTGGAGCTGATCCTCAACCAGCGCGGCATCGAAAACATCGTGCTCACCGGCATCACCACCGATGTCTGCGTCCACACCACCATGCGCGAGGCCAACGACCGCGGCTTCGAATGCGTCATGCTGGAGGATTGCTGCGGCGCGACCGACTACGGCAATCATCTCGCCGCGATCAAGATGATCAAGATGCAGGGCGGCGTGTTCGGCGCGGTGTCGAACGCGGCGTCCCTCGTCGCCCAGCTGCCGTGAGGAAACCAGGATGAGCGCGATCACCGGCAAGGCCGTCGGCGTCGAGACCATCGGCATGACCATGCGTTTCGGCGCCTTCACGGCGCTGGGCGACGTCTCGATCAAGGTGCCGGCCGGATCGTTCCACGCACTGCTCGGCGAAAACGGCGCCGGCAAGTCGACGCTGGTCAAATGCATGATGGGTTTCTATCACCCGACCGCCGGCGACATTCTGGTCGACGGCCGAGAGGTGGCGATCGCCAGCCCCAGGGACGCCTCGGCGCTCGGCCTCGGCATGGTCTACCAGCATTTTACGCTTGTCCCGTCGCTGACCGGCGCCGAAAACCTGGTCATTTCGCGTGAGAAGGTTCCCGGCGTGATCGACTGGCGCAAGGAGCGCGGCGACCTTGCCGTTTTCATGGATCGCATGCCGTTCAAGCTGCCGCTCGACGTCAAGGTGGCCGAGCTCGCTGCCGGCGAGAAGCAGAAGCTCGAGATCATCAAGCAGCTCTATCTCGGCCGCTCCTTCCTGGTGCTGGACGAGCCGACCTCGGTGCTCACCCCCGGCGAGGCGCAGGAGGTCCTTGGCCTGGTGCGCGACATGACAAAAGCCGGCGACCTGACCGTGCTGATGATCTCGCACAAGTTCCACGAGGTGACGGCGTTCGCCGACGACGTCAGCGTGCTGCGCAAGGGCAGGCTGACCGGTACCGGCCGCGTCGTCGACCTCGACCGCAAAGCCATGGCGGCAATGATGATCGGCGACCAGCCGATCGCCGCGCTCGACAGCCGCGCCGAGCCGAAGCCGGACGCCGAGATCGTGCTCAAGGTCAAGGCGCTGAAGGCGCCGGACCGCACCGGGCTGAAGTCGATCCGGATCGATGATCTCGGCGTGCGCTCCGGCGAGATCGTCGGCATCGCCGGCATTTCCGGCAACGGCCAGAAGGAATTCCTCGAAGTGCTGGCCGGGCAGCGCCCCCGCGATGCCGGCGAAGTCATGGTGCGCGGTACCGCCTATGCGGCGACGCGCGCCGAGGCGCGTGCGCTCAACGTCCGCCTCATCCCGGAAGAGCCGCTGAAAAATGCCTGCGCGCCGAAGATGACGGTGGCTGAGAACATTTCTTTCCGCACCTTCGACATCGACAGCAACGGCAAACCGGTGAGCTGGATCAGCGCCGGCGCCATCAGGGCATTCAGCGCCAGGCTGGTCGAGCAGTTCAAGGTCAAGACCGCCTCGCTTGCCTCGCCCATCGCTTCGCTGTCGGGCGGCAATGTGCAGCGTGCCGTGCTCGCGAGGGAACTGACCGGCGAAGTCGATCTGCTGATCGTCTCCAACCCGTGCTTCGGCCTCGACTTCTCGGCGGTGGCCGAAATCCGCGCCCGCATCATGAAGGCGCGCAATGCGGGTGCCGCCGTGCTCCTGATGTCGGAAGACCTCGACGAACTGCTCGAACTGTCCGACCGCATCTTCGTCATGTCGGACGGCGCACTGGTCTACGAGACTCCGATTGCGCAGGCCAGCGTGCAGACCATCGGCGAACACATGGCGGGACATCACTGATGGCGGAAATCGATGCGCTGCCGTTTTCCTTCACCTTCAAGCCGCAGACCATAGCGCTGATGGTCATCGACATGCAGCGAGACTTCGCCGAGCCCGGCGGCTTCGGCGCCAGTCTCGGCAACGATGTCGGTCGCGTGACCGCGATCGTGCCGACAGTGAAGCGGCTGATGGAAGGCTTTCGCGCCGCCGGCCTGCCGGTGATCCACACCATGGAGTGCCATAGGCCCGACCTTTCGGACCTGCCGCCGGCCAAGCGCGACCGCGGCAATCCGTCGATCCGCATCGGCGATATGGGCCCGATGGGACGTCTACTGATCGCGGGCGAACCCGGCACCGCGATCCTCGACGAGCTTGCGCCCTTGCCCGGCGAGATCGTCATCAAGAAGCCCGGGAAGGGCGCCTTCTATGCGACCAGCCTCGGCAACGAACTCAAGTGGATCGGCGCCCGCCAACTCGTCTTTGCCGGCGTGACGACCGAAGTTTGCGTGCAGACGACGATGCGCGAGGCCAACGACCGTGGCTATGAATGCCTGGTCGCCGAAGACGCGACGGAAAGCTACTTTCCCGAATTCAAGGCAGCGGCCTTGGCCATGATCAGGGCGCAAGGCGCCATCGTCGGCTGGACGGCAACGACAGACCAGGTGCTGGAGGGAATCGCGAATGCCTAATCTCGCGTTTGCCGGCCTGCTCGACTGCGGCTGGCGCGATCTGGCGTTCGAGCCCTTCCGCGACGGCATCGGGGTGCACTGGCTGCTCAAGGGCGGACCGGTCGAGCCGTCGGTCGCGATCCTCAAATACCGGCCTGGCGCCGGCGTGCCGCGCCACCGCCATGTCGGGCTGGAGACCATCGTCGTGCTGGAAGGCACCCAGAGCGATGAGAACGGTGACTATCCGGCCAGCAGCGTGATCCTCAACCCGGTCGGGACCGAGCATTCGGTTTGGACGAAGGACGGCTGCGTCGTGCTGATCCAGTGGGACCTGCCGGTGATCATTCTGGGGGAAACGAAATGAGTGATGTCCACTTCGACATAGCGAGCCTGCACGCGGCCTATCGGGACGGCGTCAGCGTTGGCGATGTGATCGCGACGATCCATGCCCGCATAGAGACGGCTGACGATCCGGGCATCTTCATCCATCTCGCCGCGAGGGCGGATCTGCTTGCGGCGGCCGAAGCGCTCGGCCCGTTCGACCCGCTGGGAAAACCGCTGTGGGGCATCCCTTTCGCCGTCAAGGACAACATCGACGTCGCCGGCATGCCGACGACGGCCGCTTGCGCCGAATATGCCTATACACCTGACAAGGATGCCACTGTCGTGGCGCGGCTGAGGGCAGCCGGCGCGCTGGTCGTCGGCAAGACCAATCTCGACCAGTTCGCCACCGGCCTTGTCGGCGTCCGCACGCCCTGGCCGATCCCGCGCAACGCCATCGACGCGGAGCTGGTGCCGGGCGGCTCCTCCTCGGGGTCGGCGGTGGCGACGGCGCGCGGCATCGTCTCCTTCGCGCTCGGCACCGACACGGCCGGCTCCGGCCGCATCCCGGCCGGCCTCAACAACATCGTCGGGCTGAAGCCGACCGTCGGCGCGCTGTCGACGGCCGGCGTCGTGCCGGCCTGCCGCACGCTCGACTGCGTCTCGGTGTTCGCGCTGACCGTCGACGACGCCTATCGGGTGTTCTCTGTCGCAGCCGCGCGCGATGCGGCCGATGCCTATTCGCGCGACATCGCCGTCCAGCCGCTCGCCGCCCGCCCGCCGGTGCTGAACGTCGGCATCCCGGCAAAAGCCGACCTGAAATTCTTCGGCGATGCGGCGATGCAGGATGGCTTCGAGGCCTCGCTTGCCATGCTGTCGCGGCTCGGCTGCCGGCTGGTCGAAATCCCGTTCGGCGATTTCTACGCCACCGCCAACCTCCTCTATGAGGGCGCCTGGGTGGCCGAACGTTATGCGGCGATCCGCGATTTCATGGAAGCCAACGAAGCCGCCATGCATCCGGTGACGCGCAAGATCATTGGCGGCGCCAGAAGTCTGTCGGCGGCGGACGCCTTTCGCGGCCTCTATGCCTTGCAGGCCTACAAGACGAAGCTCGCCCCGGTCATCGCCTCGGTCGACCTGTTCTGCGTGCCGACCGCGCCGACGCATTACACCACTGCCGGCGTGCTCGCCGATCCGGTCGAGACCAACAGCCGGCTCGGCACCTACACCAATTTCGTCAACCTGCTCGATATGTGCGGCATTGCCGTACCGACCGCCACGCGCGATGACGGCCTGCCGATGAGCGTGACGCTGCTTGCGGCCGCAGGACTGGACGGCCTTGTGGCGTCCGTCGCGCGCGATCTCCATGCCGCGAGCGGCCTCACCCTCGGCGCGACTGGCTGGCGGCAGCCGAGCGCGCAGGCTGCCGGCGCATCGGCCGAAGACGGCACGATCGAATTGGTGGTGGTCGGCGCTCACCTCTCGGGAATGCCGCTCAATGGCCAGCTCAGGGAGGCTGGTGCCCGGTTCTGCCGGGCGATGAGGACGGCCTCTTCATACAAGCTTTATGAGCTCGCGGGCCAAGCCACGCCCAAGCCGGGGCTGGTCCGTGTCGGCAACGGCGGCACTGCGATCGAGGTGGAGGTCTGGCGGCTCCCTGCCGACGCTTTCGGCCACTTTGTGGCCGCCATCCCGCCGCCGCTGGGCATTGGCAGTATAGAGCTTGACGACGGCAGCACCGCCAAAGGCTTTCTGGTGGAATCCGTGGGCTTGCTAGGCGCTTCTGACATCTCGTCATTCGGCGGCTGGCGCCGCTTTTTGTCAGATCGCGTTCCCGTTTGAACTTCGTCAACACACTTTGCGAAGGCAAGAGGGGCCGGGGGCCCCGACCGAGGTAGGTTGAACTTCTGATTATCTTCGTTGCGAAGCCGGAAAGCATCTGGCCCGCAATTTTCTCTGCCATTTTTGAAAAGTTCAAACTTGTCGGTGCCCTTCCTCAGATAAATCGGATCGATCGTATAGCGGCAAGCTCGACGCACCAGGGGATCCGCCTTTGACCGGTCGATGATCCCGCATTGCACAATCCCATCGCTTCGAGATATTGAAGCCATGGTCCGTTCCCCACTCGCCGTCCTGGTGATCGACGAAAATCGCATCCGTGCCTCGATCATCGAGGCAGGCTTGCGTGAGGCCGGGCATGAGCGGGTCACTATCATTCATGACGTGATCGGCATCGCACGTCGCATCGCCGAGATCGAGCCGGACGTCATCGTCATCGATCTCGAAAATCCGAATCGCGACATGCTGGAAAGCATGTTCCAGCTGTCGCGCGCGGTGAGGCGGCCGATCGCCATGTTCGTCGACCGCTCCGACAAGGCCTCGATCGAGGCAGCGGTCGACGCCGGCGTGTCGGCCTATGTCGTCGACGGTCTCAGGCAGGAGCGCGTCAAGCCGATCCTCGACATGGCAGTCAGCCGCTTCAACGCCTTCTCGCGCATGGCGCGCGAACTGGAAGAGGTTCGCGGTGAGCTCGAGAACCGCAAGGTGATCGACCGCGCCAAGGGCATATTGATGAAGTCGCGCGGCCTGAGCGAAGAGGCCGCTTACACGCTGCTGCGCAAGACGGCGATGAACCAGAACCGCAAGATCAGCGACATCGCCCAGAGCCTGGTGACTGCCGCCGGGCTGCTGGGGCCGATGGGGGACGAATGAGCATGACTGCTGTGCACCAGATCACCGCCGGGTTCATGCCGCTTTTCGACAGCGCCGTGTTGGTCGCTGCCCGCGAGTTGGGTTTTGCCGCCCGCGAAGGGGTTGAACTCAAGCTGCAGCGCGAGACATCCTGGGCCAACATCCGCGACCGCATCGCCATTGGCCATTTCGACGTTGCCCATATGCTTGGGCCAATGCCGCTCGCCTGCAGTCTTGGCCTGACGCCGCTCGCATCCGACACCGTCGTGCCGTTCTCATTGGGCCTGGGCGGAAACTGCGTCACCGTCTCCAACGCCGTCTGGGGCGGCATGGCAGCACATGGCGCCGAGGCGGATCTCGACCCGGCGCGAGCCGGGGCAGCACTTGGCGCATTTATCCGCGATCGGGCGGCAACGGGCCGAGAGCTGCTGCGTTTCGCCGTCGTCCACCCGCACTCCGGCCACAATTACGAACTGCGCTACTGGCTTGCTGCCTGCGGTATCGATCCAGAGCGCGAGATCGAGATCGTCATCGTGCCGCCGCCCTTCATGGCCGACGCGCTGGCCGCCGGGCGCATCGACGGCTACTGCGTCGGCGAACCCTGGAACAGCGCCGCAGTGGCTGCCGGCACCGGCCATATAGTCACCGTCAAGCCGCTGCTGTGGAAGAACAGCCCGGAGAAGGTGATCGGTGCCCGCAAGGCCTGGGCCGAGGAAAATCCGCAGGCGCTGGCGGCGCTTCTGAGAGCGCTGCATCATTCCGCCCGATGGTGTCAGGACGCGGGAAACCGGAGCGATCTGGCCGCGTTGATGGCGGAACCCCGCTTCCTCGGCCAGCCGCCCGCGATCCAGATGCCTGTCCTCACCGGACATCTCCACCTTGGCGGCGGCGCGGAGCGGACGGTCGAGGATTTCTTCGTGCCTTTCGACAAGGCGGCGAACTTTCCCTGGAAGAGCCATGCACTGTGGTTCTACACGCAGATGGTGCGCTGGGGCGACATCGCGCACACGCCGCGAAACCTCGCCATCGCCAGGGATTGCTATCGCCCCGACCTTTACCGCGCGGCGCTGAAGCCGCTCGGCGTGGCGCTGCCCGGCGCCAACGCCAAGGTCGAGGGCGCGCTGAAGGCGGCGACCCCTGTCGGTTCAGCGGGTGCCAGCCTTGTGCTCGGCCCGGACGGCTTCTTCGACGGCCAGATCTTCGATCCCGATAAGATCGACGCCTACATTGCGAGCCAGAAATCGGGCCTGCTCCGGACCTGATCATTTTCACGCCATTCTTGTGCATTGCACAAAAATTGTGCGTGCGATTGCTCTAATGAACAATCTGTGGCCTCCCAGCCCTATGAGCAGGCATGATGGGAATCGCCCTGGATTGCTGATTTTATTGACGTTTTGTCGCTTGTTCAGAACTGGCACGGTTCCTGCTTTGAAATAATCAGGCCCTCGCGGGCAACGGAACAGGCGTCCAATGGCGGGCGCCACAGGCAAAGCTGCCGCTCAGGTCACGACGCGATCCCGGATGTACGGACGCGCGAGGCCTGGTCGGCAGCTTTTTTGTTTTGGCCAGCAATCGACGGCGCAGGTCGCGTCCAACCGGGAGAAGACGATGAAGAAAATGGTGAAGAAATGGATCGGAACCGGCACATCGCTCACGGATGTGACGCGTCGAGATTTTCTCGTCAGCAGTGCGATGACGGCCGGTCTGGTCGTGGCAGCCCGCAAGCTCTTCCCGTCCGGCGCCTATGCCGCCACCACTACGCCGGAAGTCACCGGCGCCAAGCTCGGCTTCATCGCGCTGACCGATGCGGCACCGCTGATGATCGCCAAGGAGAAGGGGCTGTTCGCCAAATACGGCATGCCCGATGTCGAGGTGCTGAAGCAGGCCTCCTGGGGCGCGACGCGTGACAATCTGATGCTCGGCGGTGAAGCCAACGGCATCGACGGCGCCCACATCCTGACGCCGCTGCCTTACCTGATGCACACCGGCAAGGTGACGCAGAACAACCAGCCGATGCCCATGGCGATCGTGGCGCGGCTCAATTACGACTGCCAGGGCATTTCGGTGGCGCAGGAATACGCCGCCACCGGCGTCGGCCTCGATGCTTCGAAGCTGAAGGACGCCTTCGCCGCCAAGAAGGCAGCCGGCAAGGAGGTCAAGGCCGCCATGACTTTCCCCGGCGGCACCCATGATCTCTGGCTGCGCTACTGGCTGGCCGCCGGCGGCATCGATCCCGACAAGGATGTTTCGACCATCGTCGTGCCGCCGCCGCAGATGGTCGCCAACATGAAGGTCGGCAATATGGACGTGTTCTGCGTCGGCGAGCCGTGGAACGAACAGCTCGTCCATCAGGGTGTCGGTTTCACTGCCGCCACCACCGGCGAACTGTGGAAGGGCCATCCCGAAAAGGCGCTCGGCCTGCGCGCCGAATTCATCGACAAGCACCCGAACGCCACCAAGGCGATCCTGATGGCCGTCATGGAAGCGCAGCAATGGTGCGAGGCCATGGAGAACAAGGACGAGATGGCCGCCATCATCGGCAAGCGGCAATGGATGAATGTGCCTGTCGCCGACATCATCGGCCGCCTCAAGGGCGACATCAACTACGGCAACGGCCGTGTCGCCACCGGCACCGATCTCTACATGAAGTTCTGGAACGGCGGCGTCTCCTATCCCTTCAAGAGCCACGACAGCTGGTTCCTCGCCGAGAACATCCGCTGGGGAAAATTCGCTGCGACGACCGACATCAAGGCGCTGGTCGATCAGGTCAACCGCGAGGATATTTGGCGCGAGGCGGCGAAGGATCTCGGCGTTGCGGCGGCCGATATTCCGGCGTCTCCATCACGCGGCGTCGAGACCTTCTTCGACGGCAAGATTTTCGATCCGGCCAACCCGTCGGCCTATCTCGACAGCCTGAAGATCAAGGCATCCGCCTAATCGTCGGCGCCAGTGCCCCAAGGAGTTTTTCCCAGAGATGTCGATTCAGACTATCGAGGACACAACGGTGAAGGCGTTCCCCGCGAAGCCGGCGGAGGTCATCGCCTTCACCGCCAAGGCGCGGCGCCGCATTGATCCGATCGTGATCGCCGGCAAACTGGCCCGTGCGCTGGTGCCGCCAGCGATCGTCATCGCCCTGATGTTGGTCGTCTGGCAGATCGCCTGCTCGTCGCCCACCGCCAGCCTGCCGCCGCCGAGCCAGGTCTGGAACGAGGCCTATGACCTGATCGCCCATCCGTTCTTCAACAACGGTCCGCAAGATATCGGGCTGGCGTGGCGGGTGCTGATCTCGCTGCAGCGCGTCGCCATCGGCTTTGGCCTGGCGGCGGTCGTCGGCGTCGCGCTTGGAGCATTGGTCGGCCAGTCGATCTGGGCGATGCGCGGTCTCGATCCGGTGTTCCAGATCCTGCGTACCGTGCCGCCGCTCGCCTGGCTGCCGCTGTCACTGGCCGCGTTCCGCGATTCCAGCCCGTCGGCGATCTTCGTCATCTTCATCACCTCGATCTGGCCGATCATCATCAACACCGCCGTCGGCGTGCGCAACATTCCCGAGGACTACCGCAACGTCTCGCGCATCCTGCGGCTCAACCAGCTCGAATTCTTCGTCAAGATCATGGTGCCGGCTGCTGCACCTTACATCTTCACCGGCTTGAGGATCGGCATCGGCCTGTCCTGGCTCGCCATCGTCGCCGCCGAAATGCTGACCGGCGGCGTCGGCATCGGCTTCTTCATCTGGGATGCCTGGAACTCGTCGCGGCTGCCCGACATCATCGTCGCGCTCGCCTATATCGGCGTCACCGGCTTCTGCCTCGACCGTCTGGTCGCGGCAGTCGGCGCCTTCGTCACCCGCGGCACACCGGCAAAGTGAGGAGAGGGCGATGAAAGCCTATCTGAAGCTCGACCATATCGACAAATCCTTTGCCCGTGGCGGCCAGGTCAGCGAGGTGCTGAAGGACATCAGGCTGACCATCGACAAAGGCGAGTTCGTCTCGATCATCGGTCATTCCGGCTGCGGCAAGTCGACCTTGCTCAACCTGATCGCCGGACTGACCAAGGTTTCCGCCGGCGCCGTGCTGCTCGAAGACAAGGAAGTCGACAGCCCCGGACCCGAACGCGCCGTGGTGTTCCAGAACCACAGCCTGTTGCCGTGGCTCACCGTGTACGAAAACATCAACCTGGCGGTATCGAAAGTCCTCGGACGTTCGAAGAACAGGGCCGAAAGGCATGACTGGATCATGCGCAATCTCGATCTCGTCCAGATGGCGCATGCCAGGGACAAGCGGCCGGCGGAAATATCGGGTGGCATGAAGCAACGCGTCGGCATTGCCCGGGCGCTGGCCATGGAGCCGAAGATTCTGCTGCTCGACGAGCCCTTCGGCGCGCTCGACGCACTGACGCGCGCCCATCTGCAGGACGCCGTGATGGACATCCATTCCAGATTGGGGTCGACGACCATCATGATCACCCATGATGTCGATGAGGCGGTGCTGCTCTCCGACCGCATCGTCATGATGACCAACGGTCCGGCCGCGACCATCGGCGAAGTGCTTCACGTGCCGCTGGCCCGGCCGCGCCGGCGCATCGAACTCTCTTCGGACCGCACCTTTCTGCGCTGCCGCGAGGCGGTGCTGAAGTTCCTCTACGAACGCCACCGCTTCGTCGAAACCGCGGCGTAGGACCATGACTGAAAACTCGTCATCACCATCAATGGGCAACCTGCATCGACGACGGGCGATCTTCCGCATTGCACAAATTTTATGCTGCTCTGCAAGTCATTCTGACTAGTCTTTGACCCGCTGCCAGGCTTGGTCAAAGCAGACCGGCAGCGGCTTCACGTTGATTTCATTTGATAATCTGGAGCTTTGTCGAATTGGCACGCTTCCTGCTTATCAAAATATAGGTCCGCAAGGGCCACGAGATACGGCGTCCAATGACGGGCGCCACAGGCAAAGCTGCCGCTCAGGTCAACACGCGCTCCCGGATGGACGGACGCGAGAGGCCTGGCCGGCGGCTTTTTTGTTTTCACGCAATCGACGGCATCGATCCCAAGCGGTGCCAAGCGGAGACGACGATGACAATACGGATCGGGACGGCCACGACCCTCAAGGATTTCACCCGCCGCGATTTTCTTGCCAGCAGCGCGTTGACCGCGGCGCTGTTCACCGCCGCGCTCCTTCTCTTTCCCGTCGGCGCCAAGACTGACGGCAACGGTCCCGAAGTGACCGTGCAGAGCTCGGTTTCAACCAGCTCACCGATGCCGCGCCGCTGACAATCGCGAACGAACAGACAAGGCGGCGCCTCCCACGCCGCAAACCGGAGCCCAAGATGACCGCAAATCTCCCAGCCGCGCCCAGCCAGGACAGTGCTCCCCGGCAGGCGCTTGTGATGTCCACGATCGCCTTCACCGTCTGCTTCGCGGTGTGGACGATCTTTTCAATCATCGGCGTGCGCATAAAGCAGGAGCTTGGGCTGAACGAGACCGAGTTCGGCCTGCTCGTCGGCACGCCCATCCTCACCGGCTCGCTCGTGCGCATGGTGCTCGGCGTCTGGACCGACCGCTTCGGCGGACGGCTGGTCTATACCGCCACCATGCTTGCGGCCGCGGTCGCGACCTTCCTGCTGGCTTTTGCGCACACCTACGGGCAGATGCTGGTCGCCGCGCTCGGCGTCGGGCTTGCCGGTGGTTCCTTCGCCGTCGGCGTCGCCTATGTCTCGCGCTTCTTCCCCGCCGGCAAGCAGGGAACGGCGCTCGGCATTTTCGGTGTCGGCAATGTCGGCGCCGCGGTCACCAAGTTCCTGGCGCCGTTCGTGCTTCTCTCCTGGGGCTGGCAGTCGGTGGCGCTGATCTGGGCGGCGGCACTCGTCGTCATGGCCGCCATCTTCTGGTTCACCACCGGTGACGATCCGGTCATCCGCGAGCGCCGCGCAGGCAAGGCAGCACCCGCTAGGAGCTTCTGGCAGGAATTCGCGCCGCTCAAGAACCTGCAGGTCTGGCGCTTCGCCTTCTACTATTTCTTCGCCTTCGGTGCGTTCGTGGCGCTGTCGCTGTGGCTGCCGCGCTATCTGATCGGCGTCTACGGCTTCGGGCTTGCGACCGCCGGCATGATCGGCGCGGCCTATTCAATTCCCGCGAGCATATTCCGCGCCTATGGCGGCGTGCTGTCCGACCGGATCGGCGCCCGCACCGTGCTCTACTGGACCTTCGCGGTCAGTGCCGTCGCGACTTTCGTTCTGTCTCTCCCCTCGGCAGACTATGTCGTGCGCGGCATTAGCGGGCCGATCGCCTTCCATTTCGAGATCGGCCCGCTCGCCTTCATCGCCGTCGCCTGCGTCCTCGGCTTTTTCATGAGCCTCGGCAAGGCCGCCGTCTACAAGCACATCCCGGCCTACTATCCGCAGAGTGTCGGCGCGGTCGGCGGCGTTGTCGGCATGATCGGCGGGCTCGGCGGCTTCATCCTGCCGATCGCCTTCGGCGCCCTCAACGACTTCACCGGCGTGTGGTCGAGCTGCTTCATGCTGCTCTTCGTCATCGTCGTCACAGGCTTTGCCTGGATGCATGTGTCCGTCCGGCGGATGGAGCGCGCGGCATCTGCCGAAGCTTCAAGCCTTTCCTACGCGGCTGAGTGAGACCGGAGCGGATCAACAATATGACCGAGAAACTCGTCATCATCGGCAACGGCATGGCCCCCGGGCGCATGCTGGAGCATCTGCTGGAAAAGGCACCGGACCGCTACCAGGTCACCATCTTCAACGCCGAGCCGCGCGTGAACTATGACCGCATCATGCTGTCGCCGGTTCTGTCGGGCGAAAAGGCCTATGAGGAGATCATCATCCATGGTGACGGCTGGTACATCAAGCACGGCATCACCCTCTACAAGGGCCACAAGATTGTCGCCATCGACCGGCAGGCAAAGACCGTCACCTCCGATCATGGCGTGACCGAGCCTTACGACAAGCTGGTCATCGCCACCGGCTCGGTGCCGTTCATCATCCCCGTGCCGGGCCACAATCTGCCCGGCGTGCTGACCTATCGCGATCTGGACGACGTCCGCGCCATGATGCTTGCCGCCCAGTCGCGGGCGAAGGCCGTGGTCATCGGCGGCGGCCTGCTCGGGCTGGAGGCCGCGGCCGGCCTCAACGCGCAGGGCATGGACGTCACCGTGCTGCATGTCATGCCGACGCTGATGGAGCGCCAGCTCGATCCCGCCGCCGGCTATCTCCTGCAGCGCGCGGTCGAAGAGCGTGGCATCAAGGTCATCACCAAGGCCAACACGCAAGCGATCACAGGCAACGGCAAGGTCGAACAGGTCGAGCTCGCCGACGGCACCATCATCCCGGCAACGCTGGTGGTGATGGCTGTCGGCATCCGGCCGAATGCGGCGATCGCCAAGGAGGCGGGCATTGCCATCAACCGCGGCATCGTCGTCGATGCCGGCATGCGCAGCAACGACCCCGACATCTACGCCATCGGCGAATGCGCCGAGGTCAACGGCATGGTCTACGGGCTGGTGGCTCCGCTCTATGAGATGGCGCGCGTCGCCGCCTCCCAGCTTGCCGGCGACGGGGCGGCTGCCTTCGTCCATTCGGACACGCCGACCAAGCTCAAGGTCACCGGCATCGAGTTGTTCTCGCTCGGTGACTTCGCCGATGGTGACGACCGCCAGGAGATCGTGCTGCGTGATGCTTCGGCCGGCGTCTACAAGCGGCTGGTGCTGAAGGACGACCGCATCATCGGCACCGTGCTCTATGGCGAGACCGCCGACGGCGCGTGGTTCAACGACCTCAAGAAGAAGCAGACCGACATTTCGGAGATGCGCGACACGCTTATCTTCGGCCAGTCATACCAGGGGGGCGCCCCCCTGGACCCTATGGCGGCCGTTGCAGCCTTGCCGGATGATGCGGAAATCTGCGGCTGCAACGGCGTTTGTAAAAGCAAGATCACCACAGCGATTACGGCCAAGGGCCTGACCTCGCTCGACGATGTGCGTGCCCACACCAAGGCGTCCGCCTCTTGCGGCTCCTGCACCGGCCTGGTCGAGAAGCTGATGGTGCTGACCATCGGCGACACTTACAACCCAGCAGCCGTGCAGCCCATGTGCTCCTGCACCACGCTTGGCCATGACGAGGTGCGCAGGCTGATCAAGGCAAAGCACCTCAAGACCATTCCGGCCGTCATGCAGGAGCTGGAGTGGCAGACCTCCTGCGGCTGCGCCAAATGCCGGCCGGCGCTCAATTACTACCTCGTCTGCGACTGGCCGGATGACTACGCCGACGACTATCAGTCGCGTTTCATCAACGAGCGCGTTCACGCCAACATCCAGAAGGACGGCACCTATTCGGTGGTGCCGCGCATGTGGGGCGGCGTGACAAACGCCGCGGAACTCCGCGCCATCGCCGACGTCGTCGACAAGTTCGAGATACCGATGGTCAAGGTCACCGGCGGCCAGCGCATCGATATGCTCGGTATCCGCAAGGAAGACCTGCCGGCGGTGTGGGCCGATCTCGGCCAGGCCGGCTTCGTTTCAGGTCATGCCTACGCCAAGGGCCTGCGCACAGTGAAGACGTGCGTCGGTTCGGACTGGTGCCGTTTCGGCACGCAGGATTCGACGGGCCTCGGCATCCGCATCGAAAAGTTCATGTGGGGCTCGTGGACGCCGGCCAAGGTCAAGATGGCGGTATCGGGCTGTCCCCGGAATTGCGCCGAGGCAACCTGCAAGGATGTTGGCGTGATCTGCGTCGATAGTGGCTATGAGATCCATTTCGCCGGTGCCGCCGGCCTCGACATCAAGGGCACCGAGGTGCTCGGCCTTGTGAAGACAGAAGACGAAGCGCTCGAACATATCGTGGCGCTGACGCAGATGTATCGCGAGCAGGGCCGCTATCTCGAACGCATCTACAAATGGGCCAAGCGAATCGGCATCCCGGAGATCAAGCGCCAGATCATGGACGACGGCGACAAGCGCAAGGCCTACTACGACCGCTTCATCTTCAGCCAGAAATTCGCCCAGGTCGACCCGTGGTCGGAGCGCGTCTCCGGCAAGGACAAGCACGAGTTCAGGCCGATGGCTTCGGTCGGGTTTGCGCAGGCGGCGGAGTGATGGAGATGAACTGGATATCGATTGGCTCGCTCTCGGACATTCCGCGCCGTGGGGCGCGCTGCGTCGCCACGCCGGAAGGCAAGGTTGCCGTGTTCCGCACCCAGGACGATCAGGTCTATGCAATCGACGACCACTGCCCGCACAGAGGCGGACCGCTGAGCCAAGGCATTGTCCATGGCACGGCGGTGACCTGTCCCTTGCACAATTGGGTGATTTCGCTCGAAACCGGCAAGGCGCTCGGCGCCGACGAAGGCGCGGTGCGCACCATCCCGGTGAAAATCGACGGCGAGCGTCTGTTCATCGCGCTGGAAGCGCTGGCCAGCCGCGCGGCCTGAAACATGGAAATCGACGCAGCGCGCGAGGTGAGGACCACCTGCCCCTATTGCGGGGTGGGTTGCGGCGTGCTGGCGAAGGTCGCCGCGGACGGGCAAGTGTCGGTCCGCGGCGATCCCGACCATCCTGCCAATTTCGGCCGGCTTTGCTCCAAGGGCTCGGCCCTGGCCGAAACCATCGACCTCGACGGCAGGCTGCTCCACCCCGAAATCGACGGGCGCCGCGCCGGCTGGGACGAAGCGCTCGACCGCGTCGCCGCGACCTTTTCGCGGACCATCGCCGAGCACGGTCCGGACTCGGTCGCCTTCTATGTTTCCGGACAATTGCTGACCGAAGATTACTATGTCGCCAACAAGCTGATGAAAGGGTTTGTCGGTTCGGCCAACATTGACACTAATTCCCGCCTCTGCATGGCCTCGTCGGTGGCCGGCCACCGACGCGCCTTCGGCTCCGACACCGTGCCAGGCACCTATGAGGATCTCGAGCTCGCCGACTTGATCGTGCTGGTCGGCTCCAACCTCGCCTGGTGCCATCCCGTTCTCTACCAGCGCATCGCAGCAGTGCGGGAAAAGCGGCCCGACATGAAGGTCGTGCTGGTCGACCCGCGGCGTACCATGACCGCTGACATCGCCGACATGCATCTGGCGATCGCGCCGGATGGCGACGTTGCTTTGTTCACGGGGCTGCTCGCTTATCTCGGCCAGCACAACGCGGTCGACCGCGGCTACATCTCTGCGCACACCGCGGGTTTCGGCCAGGCCCTTTTTGCCGCCTCGAAACTCGACCTTGCCGGTGTCGCAGCCGCAACCGACCTCAGCGAGGATGAGATCGTCCGTTTCTACAGCCTGTTCACCGCAACCGCGAGGACCGTCACCGTCTACAGCCAGGGCGTCAATCAGTCTTCGTCGGGCACCGACAAGGTCAATGCCATCATCAACTGCCATCTCGCCACTGGCCGGATCGGCAAACCCGGGGCAGGGCCGTTTTCGGTGACCGGCCAGCCCAACGCCATGGGCGGTCGTGAAGTCGGCGGCTTGGCCAACATGCTCGCCGCTCACATGGAGATCGAGAACCCCGAGCATCGTGAGCGCGTGCAGCGTTTCTGGAATTCGCCTGACATCGCCGAAAAGCCCGGCCTGAAGGCGGTCGATATGTTCAAGGCGGTGGCTGACGGCCGCATCAAGGCGCTGTGGATCATGGCCACCAACCCGGTCGATTCGATGCCGGATGCCGATGCCGTCGAAGCCGCGATCAAAGCCTGCCCGTTCGTCGTGGTGTCGGACGTGCTGGCAAAGACGGACACGATCCGCCACGCCCATGTCCGGCTGCCGGCGACAGCTTGGGGCGAGAAGGACGGCACCGTCACCAATTCAGAGCGCCGGATCTCGCGCCAGCGCTCCTTTCTGCCAGCACCCGGCGAGGCGCGACCCGACTGGTGGATTGTCGCCGAGGTTGGCAAGCGGATCGGTTTTGGCGAAGCATTTTCCTATTCGTCGCTGGCGAAAATCTTCGCCGAACACGCCGCGCTGTCGGGCTTCGAGAATAACGGCGAGCGCGATTTCGATATCGGTGCCTATTCAGGTGTCGATGAAGAAGACTATCACGCGCTGGCGCCTTTCCAGTGGCCAGCGTCGAGCTCCCAGAAGACCGCACCTGGTCCGTCCATCACCCGTTTCTTCGCCGACGGCAATTTCTACACAGCCGACCGCAAGGCGCGGTTCGTCGCCATTCGGGCCGCCACGGAAAGCCGCACCAATCCGGACTATCCGCTCATCCTCAACACCGGCCGGGTCCGCGACCACTGGCACACCATGACGCGGACCGGCAAAAGCCCGCGTCTGTCCCAGCACATCGCGGAGCCCTTCGTCGAGATTCACCCGGCGGATGCGCAGCGCTACGGCATCGGCGACGCCGACATCGTGCGTATCTCCAGCCCGCGCGGCGAGGTGCTCGTGCGCGCAATGATCACGTCCCGCCAGCGCCGTGGCAGTCTGTTTGCACCGATGCATTGGACCGACCAGTTCGCCGCCAAGGGCCGGCTCGACTCGTTGACCGCGTCGCTCACCGACCCTGTTTCCGGTCAGCCCGCCTTGAAACACGTCGCGGTTCGGCTTGAGAAATTCACCGCAAAAGCTTTTGGCTTCGCCGTGACGCGGCGACGTCCCGAGATGATCGACGCCGACTACTGGGCAGCAGCCCGCTGCAGGGGTGGCTGGCGCATCGAACTCGCTTTCGCCGAGGCGGAGATAAACTGGACAGGCTTTGCCCAGTCCCTGTTCGGCGCGCCGCCGGAAACCGAAATGCTCGCCTATCACGACCGCGACGCGGGCCAGCACCGTATCGCCGCCTTCGATGACAAGCACCTCGCCGGGGCCCTGTTCGTTGCGCCCGGCCCGGTCGCGGTATCACGCGGCTGGGCAGCGCAACAGCTTGAGGAGGTGCACGCCAGCCAGCGCGAACGCTTCCGCATCGTCGCCGGCCGCGCTGGAGCCGAACGGCCAGATGCCGGTGCGATCGTCTGTTCCTGTTTCGGCGTCGGGGCCAACCAGATCGTGGCGGCAGTGACGGCCGGCTGCGCGACCGTCGATGCCATCGGCGGCGCCCTGAAGGCCGGCACCAATTGCGGCTCCTGTCGGGCCGAGATCAGGGCGATCATCCAGGTCAATCGGTTTCAGGCCGCGGAGTAGATGCGGCCGGCTCTTGGATGTGGCGCTCTTCCAGATCGCCTATCCGAGCCGACACGGCAGAGACGCCACCGCTCGCGTCGCCTATGGACAGCCCGCAACGGGGCAGCGACATTGGCGGCTCACAGCAGGCAGACCAGGGCAGGCGAGCAAGGTCTCCGCCGCACCCCGACGCCGAGGTCGCACAGATCGTAGCCGTTGCCGCGCCGCGCCCGACGCAGCGAATTCGTAACCCTATTCGGCGGCCGTCTCCGATGGCGCCTCTGCCAGACCGGAAGGCTCGGCCTCGGCACGCGGCTTGCGCCGTGAAAACAGCGATCTGAGCGTGACATAGAACACCGGCGTCAGGAACAGGCCGACGAAGGTGACGCCGAGCATGCCGGAGAACACCGCAGTGCCGAGCGACTGGCGCATTTCTGCGCCCGGGCCCGTTGCGATCATCAGCGGCACGACGCCGAGGATGAACGCGAAGGCGGTCATCAGGATCGGTCGCAGCCTGAGCCGGCAGGCTTCGACGGCAGCCTCGGCGACCGACAGGCCGCGTTCCTGCGCCTGCCGCGCGAATTCAACGATCAGGATGGCGTTCTTGGCGGCAAGTCCGATCAGCACGATGAGGCCGATCTGCACGAGGATGTTGTTGTCCAGCCCTCGGAACGACACGCCGAGCAACGCCGCGAGCACGCCCAGCGGCACCACCAGCACAATGGCGAATGGCAGCACCCAGCTTTCATATTGCGCCGCCAGTGCCAGGAACACGAACAGCACCGACAGTGCGAAGATATAGACAGCGGCATTGCCGGTGTTGCGCTCCTGATAGGCGAGCTCGGTCCATTCATAGGAGGTACCGGCCGGCAGCGTCTTTGCCGTGATCCTTTCCATCAATGCCAGCGCGTCGCCCGTGGAAACGCCGGGCGCGGCGTTGCCCTGCAGCGGCACCGAGACGTACATGTTGTAGCGCTGGACCAGTGCCGGGCCGGTGACGTCGCGGATCTCGATCAACGTGCCGAGCGGAACCAGCGCGCCGGTCGCCGAGCGCACCTTCAGTTTCAAGATGTCGGCCCGATCGAGCCGGAACGTCTGATCGGCCTGCGCCCGCACCTGGTAGACGCGCCCGAAGGCGTTGAAGTCGTTGACGTAGGCGGTGCCCAAATTGATCGACAGCGTCTCGAAGATGTTGGGGATCGGCACGTTCAGGATGCGCGCCTTGTCGCGATCGATCGCCAGGAAGAATTGCGGGCTCGACGCGGAGAAGGTGGTGAACACGCCCGTCAGCCCCGGCGTCTTGTTGGCCTTGCCGGCGATTTCGTAGGCAAGCGCCAGGATCTGCCGCATGTCGGCGCTGTTGCGCTCCTGGATCTGCAGCTTGAAGCCGCCGGCATTGCCGACACCGCGGATCGGCGGCGGCGGCAGTGCGATAATGAAGGCTTCCTTGATGCTTTGCAGGCTGCCGAACAGATTGCCGATGACCTGGGTCGCCGACTGGCCTTCTTTCAGTCGCTCGTCAAACGGCTTGAATCTGGCGAAGATCACGCCCGCGTTGCTGGCGTTGGTGAAGGTCGCGCCGGAGAAGCCGGCGAAGGCGACCGCGTAGTCGACGCCTGGCGTTTTCTGGATGATCTGCGACGCCTGCTGGATGACCGCATCGGTCCTCGACAGCGAGGCGCCGTCCGGCAACTGGACGACGACGATCGCATAGCCCTGGTCGAGCGACGGAATGAAACCGCGCGGCACCGTCTGCACCATGTAGACCGTGGCGTAGATGAGGGCCGCGAAAACGGCCAGCATGGCGGCGATCGCTATTCGTGAGCCGACCAGCACGCGGACGATGCTCGAATACCAATGGGCGAGCCTGTCGAAGCCGCGATTGAAGCCGTCGGCGAGCGCCTGTCCGAACCGCGCCAGGAAAAAGCGCGGCGGCGCCGCAGCAGTGTGGTGCGGCTTGAACAGCAGTGCGGCCAGCGCGGGCGAAAGCGTCAGCGAATTGAAAGCCGAGATCGCTGTCGACACCGCGATGGTGATCGCAAACTGCAGGTAGAACTGCCCGGAAATGCCGGGGATGAAGGCTGTCGGTACGAATACGGCTATCAGCACCAGCGAGATCGCGATGACGGCCGTTCCGACTTCGTCCATGGTCAGGTGCGACGCCGGATTGGGCGCCAGCCCTCTGGCGATATTGCGCTCGACGTTTTCGACCACGACGATCGCATCGTCGACGACGATGCCGATCGCCAGAACGAGGCCGAACAGCGTCAGCATGTTGAGCGAGAAGCCGGCGGCGTAAAGCACTGCCAGCGTGCCGATCAGCGACACGGGGATCGCCACGATCGGCACGATCGCCATGCGCCACGATTGCAGGAAGACGATGATGACGATGATGACCAGCACCATCGCCTCGAGGATCGTCTTGTAGACCTCCTGGATCGACTCGGCGACGAACTCAGTCGGATTGTAGACGATGTCGTAGCTCAACCCCTTCGGGAAGTCGCGGGAAAGCTCCTTCATCTTGTCCTGGATCTCCGCGGCCGCGGCGAGCGCGTTGGTGCCCGGCCGCTGGAAGATGGCGAGCGCCACCGCCGGTTTGCCGTTGAGATAGGAGTTGGTGACGTAATCCTTGGCGCCGAGCTCGATGCGCGCCACGTCCTGCAGCTGGATCAGGCGGCCGTCCTCGGTCGATTTGACGATCACGTATCGGAAGTCGCGCGCGTCTTTGAAGCGGCCCTGCGTGGTGACCGTGTACTGGAACGCCGCGCCGGTGTTGGTCGGCGGCGCGCCGATCGAGCCGCCCGACACCTGGACGTTCTGGTCGCGCAGCGCCTGCACCACATCGCCAGAGGTCATCCCCAGGGCAGACAGTTTTTCCGGATCGAGCCAGATGCGCAGCGAATATTCGCGTTCGCCGAAGATGATGAGGTCGCCGACGCCGTCCAACCTGAGCAGTATGTCGCGCACCCGCGAGCGGGCGTAGTTCGAAACGTAGAGCTGGTCGTAGGTATTGTCGGGCGACAGCATGTGCACGACCATCATCAGGTCGGGCGAGCTCTTGGTAGTGGTGATGCCGAGGCGGCGGACTTCTTCGGGCAGGCGCGGCTCGGCGACCGATACGCGGTTCTGCACCAGCACCTGCGCCTGGTCGAGATCGGTGCCCAGCTTGAAGGTGATGGTCAGCGCCATCGCACCGTCGCCCGACGAATAGGACGACATGTAGAGCATGCCCTCGACGCCGTTGATCTCCTGCTCGATCGGCGTTGCCACCGTCGCTGCGACCGTCTCGGCGTCGGCGCCCGGATACTGCGCGCGAACGACGATGGTCGGCGGCGCGATCTCGGGATATTGCGCGACCGGCAGCTGGGTATAAGCAATCCCGCCGAGGATCAGCAGGACGATCGAAACGACCGATGCGAAGATCGGACGGTCGACGAAGAAATGTGCGAACCTCATTGCTGCAACCCGGCGGTCTCGACCTTGGGCGGCAACGTCACCATTTCGACCTTCACCTTGGTGCCGGGCCTGGCGTGCATGAGCCCGTTGACGATGATCGTCTCGTCGCCGGTCAGGCCCTGGCGGATCACCCGGTAGCCGTCGAGAAGCGGGCCGGTGCGCACGGGCTTCGCCGACACCATCCCGGCCTCATCCACCAGGAACACGATGCGGCGATCCTGATCGGCGCCGATCGCCTCGTCGGGCACCAGCACGCCGCTATGCGGCAGCGACCCCGGCACGTTGATGCGCCCGAACATGCCTGGCTGGAGAACGCCGTCGGCGTTGGGAAACGTTGCACGCACCCGCATGGTACCGGTCGCGTTGTCGATCCGGTTCTCGGCAAAATCGAGCTTGCCTTTGAATACCGCCTCCGCGCGGTCGGCGACGCGAACCACCACCTCGAGCCCGCCGGCGCCTTCCTGCATGCTGCCGCCGCGCTCCTTCGCGTCGCGGGCGTAGCTGAAATACAGGCGCTCATCGACGTCGAAATAGAAGTCGATCGGATCGCGCGTAACGATGGTCGTCAGCAAGGTGGAATCCGGCTGCACCAGGTTGCCGACCGACACCAGCCGGCGGTCGATGCGGCCGGACAAGGGCGCCTTGATCTCGGTGAATTCCATGTTCAGGCTGGCCGTCGTCAGCGCAGCCGTCGCGCCCTGCATCTGCGCCTGCGCCGAAAGGTATTCCCGCCGGCGGTCGTCGACCGTCGCGGTTGAGATATTGCCGGTCTTGGCGAGTTCGTCGGCGCGATCCAGCTGCATCTTGGAGAATTCGAGCAGTGACTTGGCGACGTCCACTTGCGATTTGGCGGCATCATAAGCCGCCTGGTACGGACGCTGGTCGATGGTGAAGAGCAGGTCACCCTTGTTGACCAGTGCGCCGTCCTGGAAGCTGACCTTGTCCAGATAGCCGCTGACGCGCGAACGGATGGCGACCTGGTCGACGGCTTCGAAGCGCCCGACGAACTCGTCGTCTTCGACGATTTCACGAACCACCGGCTTGGCGGCCGTCACGACGGGAAGCTGCTGGTCCTGCGCAAACGCAATGCTGCTGAAAGCCATAGCGAGCAGGAATGCCGCCGACACGGCGGCGCGGGCAAGCCAGCCGGCCGATCGACGGGGTCGCTCGCCCCCGTCGCGATGCAATTGCCCATTGTCCATTTGCGTCCCCGCTCGCTGGACCCGGAGGTCGGTTGATCCGCTTGCACGCTCAGGCTTCTCGTCGAAATCAGAGCCCTGTTGTGCATGGCAACATGATCATTTTCCATGTGGGCTGAAATGTCCACCCTGTGGCTGCCCCGCCACCTGGCTAGGCCAGTCGTGATTTAGAGGATTCAGGATTCCTTTGATGGACAGCTTATGTTCGAGATCCACCGAGGGAACCTGATCCGGGTGGCCGACAGCGACGTTGTCAGGCTCACCGCCGGAGCGAATAGCACGCCTCGTGCCCGTTCGGGTTTTCCGACCAGCGAAGCGTGGAATGAAGGACGTCATCTTGCGCGTCCGAGCAGCAGCCTTCGCCCCTGATAGGCCTCGGCGCAGCGGCTTTTGCCTCGGTAACGCCGTTGGGTCAGGAACCGGACCTTGCTTACTGTGGCATCTCAAGTCCCGGCCGCAATCCTGTCGCGACGACTGAGACCCTGAATTTTCCGGCAAGTGCCCGGTCGAATATCGCGCCGACGATGATGTCGGCGTCGGCATCGACCTCCTCGCGGATGCGGGTGGCGGCCTCATCGACTTCGAACAGCGTCATGTCCATGCCACCCGAGATCGAGACCAGGACGCCCTTGGCGCCGATCATCGAGGCTTCGTCGAGAAGCGGGTTCGCGATAGCCGCTTCGGCGGCCTTCTTGGCGCGGTCTTCACCCGTGGCTTCCCCGGTACCCATCATCGCGCGGCCCATGTCGCGCATCACCGATTTCACATCGGCGAAGTCGAGATTGATCAGCCCCTCCTTGACGATGAGGTCGGTGATGCAGCCCACGCCGGAATAAAGGACGCGATCGGCCATGGCGAAGGCGTCCGCGAAAGTCGTCTTGGCGTCGGCGATCCTGAACAGGTTCTGGTTGGGAATAACGATCACGGTATCGGCGCATTCGCGAAGCCGGTCGATGCCCTCTTCGGCCGCCTGCATGCGGCGTTTTCCTTCGAAGGTGAATGGCTTGGTGACGACCGCCACGGTCAGGATACCGGCTGTGCGCGCAGCGTGCGCTATGACGGGCGCGGCACCGGTTCCAGTTCCGCCTCCCATGCCGGCGGTCACGAAGCACATATGGGTTCCCGCAAGGTGGTCCCTGATCTCGTCGATCGATTCCTCGGCGGCCGCACGGCCGACCGCGGGCAGGGACCCGGCGCCCAGGCCTTCCGTGACATGGGATCCCAACTGGATCAGCCGCGATGCCTTCGACATGGTGAGAGCTTGGGCATCGGTGTTGGCGACGATGAATTCCGCCCCCTGCAGATTTTCCGCAATCATGTTGTTGACCGCGTTGCCGCCACCACCGCCGACGCCGACAACGGTTATCTTCGGCCGCATTTCAGAGATGACGGGCCTTGCCGCTGTGCTCATCGTCTTGTCTCCTTGGAATTGATCGACAAAAGATTCATCCCGGAACGCGCCGTTTGAACACGCCAGGAGCAAGAATCAGCTTCTACAGCCTTGGCGCAGGGAATCAGAGGGTGAACTTTGCGGCAAGACAAGATGTGGCGCACGTACCATATGCGCTTACCCGGAGTGCGATTCGACACCTTCGCGCCGGCATTCGAAGCCGCGCTGGCCGCGGTCGACTGCGCGTTGGGGACACGATGAGGCCTACCGTATAGGCGTCTCGCCGCGAAACAGCGGCTGGTGCGCCCGCATCAAGGTGGCGATTCGCTCGGCGACCTTTCGTACCGGCGGGGAGTGACGTTCATCATGATGGGTGACGACCCATTGGTCGGTTTCGAGTTCGGGCAGCGGCTGGGCGACGCGAACCAGTCGCGGATCGCTGTCACCGACGAAGCACGGGAAGATCGAAAGGCCGGCGCCGGCGGCCACCAGTTCGCGTACCGAATGGCTGTCGTTACCACGTACGGCGATGCGGTCGCCGTGATGGGCTTGCAGCCAGCGCGCCGAGGCTATGTTTGCGCCTTCACCGGTGACGCCGACGAACAAGCCGGCGGCGACGCCGTTGATCAGGTGACGTCCAGAGTAAATGGCGTGGGTGACCTTGCCGCTCTGACGGCCCGCCAGCCAACGCTCGGTCGGGCGCTCGCTGCGGATGCCGATGTCGGCGGCACGGCGACCGATGTCGACACGGTCGGTGGTGGTGACGAGTTCCAGCCTTATGCCGTCATCGACCGTCCAGAGATCGCCGATATGGGCGGATATGAAGGCTGAGGTCCATGGCCCGGCCGAGACGCGGACAATGCGGTCGGGCAGGTTTCCTTCGCGCCAGCGGGTCAGCGATCGCATTGCCGCCTCGACGTCTTCGGCGCGCCGCAGCAGGTCCTCGCCGACCGCTGTCAGCCGGTAGCCGGTCTGCTGACGAACGAAGAGCGGCTCGCCGATCTGCTTTTCGAGCGCGGTGACGCGCCGTCCAAGGGTGGCCGCGCTGAGGCGCGTGGTTGTCGTCGCCGCGCTCAAGCCACCCAGCCGCGCAACGTCCAGAAACAACCTCAGATCGTCCCAGTCGATATCCATTTTTCAGAAATGAAAAACTCCTTGCGACCTTGGCTGTAGCGCGAAGAGGCATCACGCGCAAGTATGTAGCCATTGGAAGCGTTGAACAATTCCTGCGTGGAATACAATGACAATCGCTTCAATCGGCCCAAAGCCAGCACAATCCTTTCGACGGCGAATGAGCCTAGGAGGGTACGCTTTGCGCATTCGAGTAACCCAGACGCGGAGCGTTCCGCGCACCAAGGGAGACGATCATGCTTTATGACCTTCGACGCCGTTTCGCTCGTTGGCTTGCCTATCGCCAGACGCTTGCAAGCTTGAGGCGGGTTCCGGAGCGCACGCTGGAAGATGCCGGCATTTCCCGCGAAGACATCCGCGAGCATGCCCGCCACGCCACCCTGCGTCGCTAGCACAATAGAGGCGGGTGATGGAGCTTTCGGATGGGCGCTCGGTGCCGCGCATCGGGGTCGGTACCTGGGCGGCCGGTGACGCCGGGCCCCGACATGACACGGCGACCGTCCATGGCGAAGTCGACGACGTCAGGCGCAAGCAGGGCGGGTGAAGAAGCCGCGCACCCGTTCGCCGTCCGAGGTAACGAATTCGAACTCTTCGAACGCAAAGCCGTCGCGGCGTTCCGTTCTGCGAGCGAAAGTTCAGCGGATGCTCGCCGATTTCGCACGATGTGACTGTAACAGATCGAAAAACGCGCAAGCACTTCGCTGCGTTGGCCGCAGGCGTTGATCGTTCCGTCCTCACCACCGGGCTGCGGCTAAAATGCGTCAATCCAGCAACCACGCTTGATGCCACCGCAGTTTCGCTCCACATCGTGAGGAATGAAGACGGAGACATCCGAGCGGCGTCGGACTTTCCTGTGGGCCTTGCCCGCATCGCTGATCCTGCACGCGCTCATCACTGTGCTCCTGGTCTACGGCCTGCCCATTCCTGCCGAGCAGCCGCAGGAGGAGCAGCCGGTCAATGTCGCGCTCGTGCCGCCCGATCCGCCAAAACCGAAACCTGCTCCCACGCCGCCTCCGCCGCAATCCGAGGCGAAAAAGCCGCCCGAGCAGAAGGTTGAAAAGCCTGCGCCAAGGAAGATGCCGCCGGTCGATGTCCTGAAGCCGGTTTTCCAGTTCGGAGACAAGGATACCGGCCCCAGGAAATCCCTGGATGGGAGCAGCGCTCAAGACAACGCGGCGTCGCCAGCCAAGGACGGCGAGCCAAGGCCAACTGCCGCGCCAAAGGATGCAGAGAGTAAACCCGTCTTAGCGCCCGACGCCGGAGGGCCGACGGAGCAGACCAAGATTGACGAGAAGCCGGCAGCAGACAAGCAGGAGGCCGCGGCACCTGACGCCGACAAACAGGCTGCAGCGGCAGCAACGCCGCTGGGTGCCCCTGGCGACGACGGTGAGATCGAGCTCCCCGCTTCGGCCCAGGCGCCGAAGGCCAGGCCTGAAAACGCGCCGAAGCCCAGCCCCGCAAAGGTCGCAAAACTTGAAAGCGGAGGGGCCGAGAGGCCAGGCTCCACGGACGCTGCCGCTGCCCGGGCTTACGCAGGCCTTCCGGGTGTCCGCAAGCTTTATTCACAAGGTGCTACTGGCGATGCGCTCGCGACCACCGCGATGTCCGGCGTGCCTCGCGATCAAAGGGGCGCGAAACTTTGCGCCAGCGCATTGGACCAGCATCTGTTGGGCGCCTCCTATTTTCCGGAATTGATACCAAGTCTTCCGCTGAAGGCCGGCAATGTTGTCGACGCCCCGGATGTCGCGTTCCGCACTGCGACCACATGGTACCATCTGAGTTACCGGTGCGAGGTCGACACCGCTGTGACACGGGTCCTGTCCTTCGACTTCCGTGTCGGACCTCCTGCCTCGCCTGGGGATAGCGCTCTTCTTGAATCGTCTGTTCACAGATAGTGCACTCCTGGGCTAACAGGGTCGCCTGCAATTCTTATCGATTGGCTTTGCGCCATTCCTCATATTCGCCACGGGCGTCGTCATGCAGCGGATAGTAACGCTGCAGCGGGGCGCCCTGCATCAGCTTCTCACGCGAGAACTCTTCCCAGTCGTGATGCTTCTTTGCCTCTTCGATCACCTTGGACGCCATCGAGACGGGAACAACCACGGCGCCATCATCGTCGGCGACGATGATGTCGCCGGGGATCACCGTGACACCGCCACAGGCAATCGGCACGTTGACGGCATTGGGGTAGATGCTGGTTTGCACATGGTAGTTGGGCGTCCAGCCGCGCAGCCACAAAGGCAGATCGAGCTTCTCGACATTGGGCCGGTCGCGCATGCACCCGTCGATGACGATGCCCGCGCCGCCTCTGCCCTTGAAATAAGTCGACATCATATCGCCGAAGACGCCGGAGCTCATGTCGCCGCGCGCGTCGACCACGACCACGTCGCCCTCCTGGGCATGATAGAGCACGTGGCGGTGCAACTGCGTCTCCGGATCGGCATATTCTCCCTCATTGAAGAGGTCGGGCCGCTGCGGCAGGAATTGCAGCGTCAGCGCCGGCCCGACGATCGACTTGCCGTGGTTCTGCGCCACCGGACCGACCATGTGCGGATTGCGGAAGCCCATGTGGCCAAGCGTGCCGGCAACCGTCGCGGCGCCGATCTCCCTTAGCGCGTCGATCAGGTCTTTTGGCGGCCGCGTGATGTCGGGGGTATGCGTCATTGTGGACTCCGGTTGAAAGGAAACTACCAGTTCGTGACAGACCCGTCGCGACGCCTGAGGTGCGGCGCTTCCCAGAAGCGGAAGCTCTGCGCCTGGATCGCCGCCTCGTTGATCTCGACGCCCAGTCCCGGCAAATCGCTGACCGGATAATCGGGGCCGTCCAGCCGTGGTTGCACGGGAAAGAACTCGGAATTGTCGAAGCCCAGCTTCCTTTCCGGCGCCCTGGTCTCGAGCCAGGCGAAATTCGGCACCGCCGCGGCGAGATGGATGGTCGCGGCCGTGCACACCGGGCCAAGGGGATTGTGCGGCATCAGGTCGACATAGTGCGCCTCGCTCCAGCCAGCCACCTTCATCGCCTCGGTGAGCCCGCCGACATTGCAGACATCGAGCCGGTTGAACTGGTGGATGCCGCGCTCGATGTAGGGCAGGAACTGCCATTTGCTGGCAAATTCCTCGCCGATGGCGAACGGGATGTCGGTCATCGTGCGCAGCGATTCGTAAGCCTCCGGTGTCTCGTCGCGTATCGGCTCCTCAAGAAAATCGAGCACGCCACGGCCGAGCTTGTTGCAGAAGCTCGCCGCCTCGGCCACCGACAGCCGATGATGATAGTCGATACCAAGGACCACCTCGTCGCCCAGCGCCTCGCGTGCCTTGTTCAGCATCCTCGCGGTAGCGCCGATCGACTCGCGTGGCTCGAAGATGTCCTTGCTGCTTTGCCCGGCGGGGAAGAAGCGGATCGCCTGCCACCCCTGTGAGCACAGTTCCCGGGCTCGCTCGACGGCAACATCGCCCTCGGCCTCATCTCCGGTCGAGGCGAAGGTGGGGATGCGGTCGCGCTGTTTGCCGCCGAGCAGCTGGTAGACCGGCACCCCCAGCGCCTTGCCCTTGATGTCGTGAAGGGCAATGTCGATGGCGGAAATTGCCGCCTGCAGAACGCGTCCGCCTTCGAAGTACTGGCTGCGATAGACCTCCTGCCAGATCCGCCCGATCTGCATCGGGTCGCGGCCGATGAGAAATTCGCGATAGTGCTCGAGCGCGCCGGCCACGGCCTTTTCGCGACCGCTCAAGCCGCTCTCGCCCCAGCCGCATATGCCCTGGTCGGTCTCGACCTTGACGAGCATCTGGTTGCGCGTTCCCACCCACACCGGATAAGGCTTGATCGCCGTGATCTTAAGCTTCGTGGTCATTCACACGCATTCCCCCACGCATCCCCCTGTCTCAATCGGCCTGGAGGGCCATCTCCGTTTCGCCGTCGAACAGATGGATGCGTTCCTGATCGAACTCGAGCCAGATGTGCTCGTCGGGTGTGACGGCGATGTTGGGAGACACGCTGATGTTGACGATCGCGCCGGAGAGGAACGCCTGCACGAAGGTGACGTCTCCGGTTGGTTCCACCGTATAGGCCTTGGCCGGAATGGCGCCGGGGGCAGCGCTCTTGTGCAGCTTGATCGTCGAATGTCGCGCGCCGAGCACGATCTTCCTCGTGGTTGCTCCCAGAACCTTGCGCGCGTTGAGTTGCGACAGCGGGAGGCTCCAGCCTTCGGCGCTCGTCAGAACGGTGCCGCCGTTTGCGGTCGATACCTCTAGCGGGATAAGACTCATCGCCGGGCTGCCGACGAAGCTCGCGACGAACATGTTGGCGGGATGGGCGAAAACTTGCGCCGGCGAATCGTATTGCTGCAGGAAGCCGCCGTTCATCACAGCCATCCTGTCGGCCATCGTCACGGCCTCGAGCTGGTCGTGCGTCACATAGACAATCGTTGCCTTGAGGTCCTGGTGGAACCGCTTGATTTCGGACCGCATCTGCACGCGCAGCTTTGCGTCGAGATTGGAGAGCGGTTCGTCCATCAGGAATACCGCCGGATCTCGAACCAGGGCGCGACCCAGGGCCACGCGCTGTTGTTGCCCGCCCGAGAGTTCGCGTGGCTTGCGCTCGAGCAACTGCGTCATGTCGAGCACCTTCGCCGCTTCCCTGACCTTCTTGTCGATCTCGTCCCTGGGCAGCTTGCGCATTTGCAGCGGGAAGGCGAGGTTCATATAGACCGACTTTTGCGGATAGAGCGCGTAGTTCTGGAACACCATTGCGATGTCCCGGTCCTTGGGGTCGAGGCCGTTGACCACCCGGTCGCCGATGAAGATATCGCCCGACGTTATCGGGATCAGCCCGGCGATGAGATTGAGCGTCGTCGTTTTGCCGCAGCCTGAGGGGCCGACGAGCGCAACGAATTCGCCGTCATTGACCGTCAGCGAGACATTGTTGACGGCTTTGAAGCTGCCATAGGTCTTGATCAGATCTTTGAGGACCACGTGGGCCATCGGCAGCTCCCTAGTGCTTGACCGCGCCTTCTGTAAGGGCGCGTACGAAGTATCGTTGCAGGACGAGGAACAGCACCACGACGGGCACGCTCATCATGAAGCTGGCGGCCATCAGGCCGGGAAAGTCCGTCGTGTTTTCCGAGAAGAAGCGCTGGATACCGACCGGCAGCGTCAACTGCTCGTTCTTCGACAGGAAGGTATAGGCGTAGATGTACTCGTTCCACGCGCCGATAAAGGAATAGATCGCCGTTGCGATGATCCCCGGTGTCGAGAGCGGCATCACGATCAGGATAAAGGCCTGGAACCGGGTTGCCCCATCGATGCGCGCTGCCTGTTCGAGCTGCACCGGAATGTTGTCGTAGAAGCCCTTGAGCAGCCAGATCGCCAGCGGCAAACCGAATGTGAGGTAGGTGAGGATGAGCGATCCATGCGTGTTCACCAGCCCGAGCATGCGCATCAGGATGAAGAGCGGCACCAGAAAGATCACCGCCGGGAACATGTTGCGCAGCAGCACGGTGAAGAACAGGAAGTTCCGGCCGGGGAAACGGAAGCGCGAAAACGCGTAGGCTGCAGGGACAGCCACGATCACCGAAAGGATTGTCGTGGCGGTCGACACGAAAAGGCTGTTCCAGAAGAAGCGGAGGAAGTCCTGGCCGACACTGTTCTGCGGATCGAGCAGCTTCTGGTAGCTGGCGAGGGTGGGTTCGTCGGGCCACCATTGCGGCGGGAATTGCATCGCCGCGAACCCGGATTTGATGGAAGTGATCAGCATCCAGACCATCGGCAACGCTGTGTAGAGCAGCATGAACACGAGGAAGATGCGTCCGGCCCACCGCCATCCGTCGACGCCCCCACGGCGACAGGACCGGCTTCGAGAAGCAGTCTCGGCAATCGTGCTCATGAGTTCGCCTCTTTGCGCTCGTTGCCGCTCAGCGCGCGGACGTAGAAGTAACCCAGTGTCATCATGAACAGGAACAGGAGCACCGAATAGGCCGAAGCCACCCCCCAGCGCTGCCGGCCGAAGGCGAGCTCATAAATATGGGTGATCCAGATATGTGATGCGTTGGACGGCCCGCCGCCGGTCATGATCCACGGGATGATGAAGGAATTGAAGTTGGCCACTGCGAGTAGCAAGATCGTCACCGTCGAGACGTCTCTCAGGTGCGGGAAGGTGACGTGCCAGAAGCGCTGCCACGCATTGGCCCCGTCGACTTTGGCGGCGCGCAGCAACTGGTCCGGGACTGTCTGCAGGCCGGCCATCATCATGATCATGGCAAACGGAAACTCGCGCCAGATATTGACGACGATCAGGGAGGGCAACACCGTGCTGACGCTGTCGATGAAGTTCGGCGGCCGGTCGGTCAATCCGAGGCCGACCAGCACTGCGCCGATGATGCCGAAATCCGAATGGTAGATCCACTTCCAGATATAGGACGCGGCGACCGCGCTGATCACCCAGGGAATGATCAGGATAGCGCGCAACACACCACGGCCGACAAAGTCGCGGTGGAGCGCCAGCGCGGCGGCAAAGCCGAGGGCGAAGGAGATGAAAGTGGATGCCAATGTCCAGACAAGAGTGTTCCACGTGACCTTCCAGAACACCTGACTTGTGAGGATGGCCGTGTAGTTGTCGAAGCCGATGAAGATCTTGTCGCGAAGCTGCAGACCGGGCGGCGTATTAAAGAACGACAGCTCGACCGTGTAGTAGATTGGGTAAGCGATGACGATGAGCATCACGACGATCGCAGGCAGCACATACGCGTAGTCTGCGCGATGCTCCCAGATCTTTTGCAGCAGCAGGCTCCAACGAGCGGGCCGCAACTCTTGCCGAGCCCCGGTCTTGCCGGTCACGATCGTCACTTTGGCGTGCCCTTGTTCTTCGGAACGAACCGGCTGCACTCTCGGTGCAGCCGGTGGATCGCAGGTCAGGCTTCGCCTAGAGTCCGCCGCCCATCAGCTCTTTCACCCTCTTGGCCGCGTCGTCCGCTGCTTGATCGACGGTCATCGCCCCGGTCAGGGCATTCTGCAGCATGTCCGGGACGATGATGTTCATGATCTCGGGGGACTGCGGCAGCGCCGGGAACGGGATGCCGTATGGCAGCATCGAGGTCGTGACATCAAGGAACTTGATGTTGTCCAGACGTTCCTTCATCCATTTGGTCTTGAAGCCGTTGAGGTTGCCCGGGTTTGAGCCGGCGTAGGCCATCTTCAGCGACCATTCCGGGCTGGTCCACATGCAGATGATTGCCTTCGCGGCCGGCTCGTCGACCTTGCCGCCCTCGACATATTCGGGCTTGAGGATGTGAATGTTCGAGCCGCCGAACACGACTGCGCGCTTGCCGTCCGGGCCGGTCGGAATCAGTCCGTAGCGCATGTTGTCGATGACGGTCTGCGCCTTGTCCTTGTCGGTGCCGGTCGCCTTCTTCTGCAGATCGAGCATGACGTTATAGTCGGACGGGTGCGAGATCATCATGCCAAGCTGGCCGGCCAGGAACAGGGGCTGGTTGTCGGCCTGCTGGTTGGTGAGTGCCGAAACCGGAACCGATTTGTCGCGAACATACATGTCGTAGGATGCCTGCAGCGCCGCCTTGCTTTGCGGGCTGTTGAGTTCGATCTCCTTGTAGGTCGGGTTTGCCGAGGCTTCGTCGAAGACGCCGCCGCCATAGGCCCACAGCTGCGGCATGAAGCGGTACGGCGTGTTGCCGGCATTCTTGCGGGCGACGAGGCCGTAACCGGCAATGCCGAGCTTGTCATGGATCTGCTTGGAATACTTGACGACGTCATCCCAGGTTGCCGGGGCCTTGTCCGGATCGAGGCCGGCACGCTTGAATATGTCGGCGTTCCAGATGAACGCCATTGTCTCGTTGTTGGTTGGAATGCCGTAAGTCACGCCGTCCCAAGTAACGGCCTTCATGGCGCCGGGCCAGAAATCCTCGGTCGAATATCCGACATCCTCGGGCTTGAGCGGCTGCAGATAGCCTTTTGAGGCGAACTCGGTGCCGCCCAGAATCTGAAGGCGAACCGCCATCGGCGCGGCATTGCCAAGGAGCGCCGTGCGGAACTTGTCGAGGAGATCGTTGTAGGTGAGGGCTTGTTCTTCCAGCTGGATGTTCGGATAGGTCTTGCGGAAGGTTTCGAAGAAATCCTTGTAGTACTGGCGTAGGAGGTCGGGGTCACCCTCGAACACGCCCTGATACCAGAAAGTCAGTCGCCCTTTGTAGTCTAGAGGGGTGACCTTGCCGCAATCGGCGGCCGTGTCGAAATCCTGCGTGCCCGCAATGGAGCGCACATATTCCGGCGACCACTTGCTCAAGTCGACCGGCGCCGCACCCAGCGCCGATGCGGACATCAACGATACCATCAAAGCAGTGGAGACAGTGCCGCGCAGGACGGCACCGCCGAGTGAAATCCTCGTCATAGGGTATCCTCCAGGTTTCTCTCCCACGCCGCTCTGCGTCGAGGCGAGCGGTCCTGCTCGTCGGTGGCCGAACGTGCCGTTCGATGTATCCCTTCGAGCGCTTCATACGTTTTCAGATCGTGGATTGTCTGTCAACGCGCCAAATCGTACATTGTTTATGGAAACCGTGCGTGATATCGATCAAAGCGTGTATTGATTTGGGGGCAACCTTGGCCGAAGCAAGCGATTTCAAAGCAGAGCCACCCGAAGGGATCGACCCTATCGGGGCCTCCAGCGAGGGCGCTTCGCTTTATCAACTGATCAGGGAAGACATCATCGAGGGGCGGCTCGCCGCCAACGAACGGCTTGTGGTCACCGATCTCGCCCGGCGTCACGGTACCTCGACCAACCCCGTGCGCGAGGCTCTGCAGCTGCTGCGGGGCGAGGGCTTTGTCACCTTTGTTGCCAACCGTGGGGCGCGCGTGCGGCCTATAGACCAGGATTTTGTCCGGGATATCTACGAGATCGGAGTCCTGATCGAGCCAGCACTGACGCGATGGTTTGTGAATATGGCTACCGTCGAGGACATTGCCGAACTCGAACGTATCCAAGGCCTGATTGAAGAGAACAATTTTGCCGACACGTTCAGGCACAGCGAGTTGGATACCGCCTTTCACACCGTGATGTACCAAAGGCACTACAACCGCCATGCCGCCGAGCTTTGGTGGAAGCATCGCGAAGTGCTGCGGGCTGTGAGCCGGCGTTTCAATTTCACGCTCGCCCGGCGTGCCGCGATCCTTCGGGAGCACCGCGAGCTCATCGCCCATGTAAAAGCGGGAAATGCCGACGAGGCAGCCGAACTCATTGCGCGCCATGTCGAAGGCTCCGGCCGGCATGTCCTTGAACACATGCGCGCGCGCAGCGCCGCTCGGGCGGGATAGAATATCCGGTCCGGAACGCCGCTATCCCGATCCAGTTCACATAAAGGCAGTTGAGATGAAAATCACGAGCGTTCGGCCGTGGCTGATCAAGTCCGGTGCTTCTTACTGGGGAGAGTTCCTGTTCGTCGAAGTGACGACCAACGAGGGGGTAAGCGGCTGGGGAGAGATCACCACCACCACAAGGCTCGCCAACCGCGCTCTCTGCACGATCCTGCGGCAGATCGGTGCCGCCGTGACCGGTGAGGACCCGGCGCGTATCGAGTATCTGTGGCACAAGATATTCCGCAGCTTCACCTATATGGGCAGCCGCGGCGCCGCCGTCGAATGCGTGAGCGCCATCGACATAGCTCTGTGGGACATCCGCGGCAAAGTCCTTGGCAAGCCGATCTACGAACTGCTGGGCGGGCCGGTACGCGATGAGGTCGCACTCTATACCCATCCTGACCAACGCAAGTTTACCAGCAAGGAGGCTGTGGTTCGCGAAATTCGAGACATCGTCGAGTCCGGACACACTGGGCTGAAGTTCGATCCTTTCCCGCATCAGGGCCGCACCGCCGATGGGCAATCGCGCGAGCAGCGGGACGGCTACCTCGATGGCAGCATGACCCGCAAGGACGAGCGCGAAGCGGCCGAACTCACAGCTTTGATCCGCCAAACGGCAGGCCCCGACATCGACGTCCTCATCGATGCGCATGGTCGCTTCGACGTCCCTACCGCCATTCGCCTCTGCCGGAGCCTCGAGGAAGCCGGCCAGATCGACTGGTTCGAGGAACCCTGTCCGCCCGAGAGCCTTAACGCCCTCAAACAGGTGCGCGAGAAAGTCAGTGCCGCTATCTCGTGGGGCGAGCGCGGCCACACGAAGTGGGATTTCGTGCCGGTGCTCGAGAACAAGCTCGCCGATTACATCATGCCGGACGTGACCTGGACCGGCGGCATCACCGAACTCAAGAAGATTTCCGCTCTGTGCGAAGCCTACTACATCCCGGTGTCGCCGCATGACGCTGCCGGGCCGATCAATGTGGTCGCGGGAGCCCAGGTGATGATGACCGTTCCCAACTTCTACAAGCTCGAGACGTCGGAGTGGAACCTTGGCAAATACGATCACCTCATCGACAGACCCCTCGACGTGTCAAACGGCAACCTCAAGCTGACGTCGGAACCCGGTCTGGGTGTTGAGATGAACCGCGAGTACCTGCAGGCCCACGAGATTGAGCTGGGCTAGCAATGCTCTCGCCCGGCGCAGCGTGCGGGCCCGCCAAGCGCAGCCAACCAGAACGAGGATAGATCATGCTAAAGACGGACGCAGCCGGCGAGACGCTCAATCGGGTGAACACGAACTCGAGGCCGAGCGAACTGCGCATCACCGACCTGCGCGTCGCCGAGATCGTCGGCGCGCCGTTCACCTCGGCTTTGCTCAAGATCTACACCAACCAGGGCATTGTCGGCCTGGGCGAGGTGCGCGACGGCGCCAGCGCGACCTATGCGCTGATGCTGAAGAGCCGGTTGCTGGGCGAGAATCCCTGTGACGTCGACAGGCTGTTCCGGCGCATCAAGCAATTTGGCGGCCATGGGCGGCAAGGTGGCGGTGTCTCGGCAATCGAGATCGCGCTGTGGGACCTCGCCGGCAAGGCCTATGGCGTGCCGATCTACCAGATGCTCGGCGGACGGTTCCGCGACAAGGTGCGGGTCTATTGCGACACCGATGCGGACAAGCCCAGCGGCACCGAGACCGGCAAGCGGCTCAAGGCGCGGATGGATCTCGGTTTCACCTTCCTCAAGATGGACCTCGGGCTGGCGCAGATCTCGCACATACCGGGCGCGGTGGTGGCGCCGGCCGGCGTGCTCGACGGTTTCCGCAGCCATGCCGCCCGTGGTCCGGCGCGCACGCTCGACGAGCGGCGGGCGCGCAATGCCGCCTATGATGCGCAGAACGTGCCGCATCCCTTCACCGGTCTCCACTTCACCGAAAAGGGCATCGACCTGCTCGATCAATATATCCACGAAGTCCGCGAGGTGATCGGCTACGAGGTTCCGCTCGCCATCGACCATGTCGGCCACATCTCGCTGCAGGATGGCATCCGTCTCGCCCGGCGGATCGAGAAATACGCACCGGCCTGGCTCGAAGACGTGATCCCTTGGCAGTACACCGAACAGTATCGGCAGCTGCAGCAGGCTACGTCGGTGCCGATCTGCACAGGCGAGGACATCTACCTCAGGCAAGCGTTCGAGCCGCTGCTCAACGCGGGCATCTCGGTCATCCACCCAGACCTGCTGACGTCAGGCGGCATCCTCGAGACCAAGAAGATCGGCGACGCGGCGCAGGAGCATGGCGTTGCCATGGCCATTCACATGGCGGAAAGCCCGATCGCGGCGATGGCCGCGGCGCATGTCGCGGTGGCCACGGAAAACTTCATGGCGCTCGAATATCACAGCGTCGAAGTGGAGTGGTGGGACGACATCGTCACCGGTCTGCCCAAGCCGCTGGTCAAGGACGGGTTCATCACGGTGCCGGACAAGCCAGGCCTCGGCATCGACGACGTCGTCGATGAGGTCATCAGCCAACACCTGCAGGAGGGCGTCACGGGGATATGGCAATCCACCGAGCATTGGGACAATGAGTATAGCTGGGACCGGACCTGGAGTTAGCCCGGACCCCCTGGCCTCATTCCCCCAGGCTCGCGGGGCCAACGACCGACCATTCGTGTCGACCTCTCCCAAGGGAGAGGCGAAGAGAGAAACGGACGAAACCATGACCTACGAACTGCGTATCTATGACTGCCTGCCGGGCAGGCTGCCGGCTTTGCTCAAGCGTTTCAACGACCATACCTTGGCGCTGTGGGATAAGCACGGCATCCGCCAGGCGGGGTTCTTCACCACGGTGATCGGCGAAAGCAGCAATCGACTGACCTATTTCGTCGCCTGGGAATCCCTTGCCGAGCGCGAAGTGAAATGGAAGGCCTTCACCACCGATCCGGCATGGCTCAAGGTCCGCGACGAGTCCGAGCGCGATGGCCCGATCCTGGCCAATATTTCCAGCCAGTTTCTCGCGCCAACCGCCTTCTCGTCGGTGAAATAGAGGACATCATGAAGATTACCGATCTCCGGTGCGCCGTCATCGGCAAGCACCCCATCGTGCGCATCCTCACCGACGAGGGCCTCTATGGCCTCGGCGAGGTCGAGTACACCAAACCCTATCTCAAGCCTTGGGTGCTGCATTTCCGCGACGCGCTGATCGGCGAGGACCCGACCGATGTCGAGCGCGTGATGCTGAAGATCCGCCAGCGCGGCTCGTTCAAGCCCTACGGCGCCGCCGTCAGCGCCATCGAGCACGCGCTGTGGGATATTGCCGGCAAGGCGGCAGGCGTTCCGGTCTACAAGCTGCTCGGCGGCAAGGTCCGCGACCAGGTGCGGGTCTATAACGGCTCGATCCGCAAGAAGCGCACCGGCGACAGGCCGGAGGACTACGCGGCCGACGTCAAATGGATGATGGAGCGGCCGGAAAACTTCTTCATGGTCAAGCAAGGCATCAGCTTCCACTCCAATATGAAGACCAGCGTGCCCGACTTCCATTACGGCGTGCGCCAGCCGCCCATCTACCATGGCGCGATGGACCAGGGGCAGATCAGCGAGCGCGGCATGGCGCATATGATAGACTGCGTCATCGCCATGAAGGAGGTGCTGGGCGACAAGGTTTCGCTGGCGCTGGATTGCGGCCCCGGCTGGTTCCTGCCGGATGCGATCCGCTTTGCGCAGGCCGTCGAGAAATACAATCTGATGTGGCTGGAGGATATGCTCACCGGCGACTACGTTCCATGGGTCAATCCGCAGGCCTACCGCGAACTCACGACATCGACGTCCACCCCGATCCATACGGGCGAGCAGATCTACCTGCGTCACAACTTCAAGGAACTGATCGAGACCCAGGCGGTTCGCGTCATCGGCCCCGACCCCGCCGACATTGGCGGCATCGCCGAGCTCAAATGGGTGGCCGAGCACGCCTACATGCACTCGATCATGATGGCGCCGCACGGCACGGCGAACGGCCTGCTGGGCCTCGGCGCACTGATCAATGTCTGCGCCACGCTACCGGCCAACTACATCGCCTTCGAATATCCCAGCGCCTCCGACCCCTGGTGGGAGGATATCGTCATCGGCCTGCCAAAGCAGATCGTGAAGGATTCGATGGTCGACCTGCTCGAAGCTCCGGGATTGGGCCTCGACATGGATGCCGCGGCAGCGAAGAAGTATCTCAAGGAAGAGGACGCCGGTTTCTTCGACTAGCGCAAGGCAGCCCGCCGGATCGGTCGCCGACGGTTCCAGCCCGTCGGGGGCGCCATTTCGCGCTCTTGCCAATTTATTAAACCAACCACCACGCTATTCGAAATAGCGTCGGAAATACTCCTACAATTTTCGTGCGGACTATCTTTAAAACTGTTGGCGCGATATCTACGTCATTTGTCGTAGTGTCTATCAAGGCAACACCAATGTGAGATATTTCACGGCTACGCTTCCCCTCGGTGGGGACTCGGGACGCGCGGTCATTTTCCCATACAATGAGCAGCCCAAACGTTCGACACGCCCTTGAGTTGGTCGAGCGCGTCGGTGCGCAATCTCCACGCTTCGTCAAGCAACACCAACCGGCTGGCCGTCGGGTGAACGAACCCGCGCGCCCCACAGGAGAGAAGAGATGGAAGCCCTACAATATCTCGGCCCGATCGAATGGACGGCGATCGAGGTCGCCGTGCTGGTCATCGTGCTGGCAATCCTGCTCTGGTGGAGCGGCGTCGTCCGCTACATCCCAAACGACAGGCTCGGAATCCTGGAAAAACTATGGAGTTTTCGCGGTTCCATCAGCAATGGGTTCATCGCGCTCAACCGTGAGGCGGGCTACCAGCCGGAAGTCGTGCGCGGTGGCCTGCATTTCTTCATGCCGTTCCAATATTCGATGCATCGCGCCAATCTTGTCACTATCCCGCAGGGTCAGATCGGCTACGTCTTTGCCCGTGACGGCAAGCCGCTGCCTCCGACGCAGACACTTGCTTCCAACACCGACGCCGATGATTTCCAGGATGTGCGCGGCTTTCTCGAAAAAGGCGGACAGAAAGGACCGCAACGCAAGATCTTGCGTGAAGGCACGTATGCCATAAATCTCGCACAATTCATCGTGCTGACCACCCAGTCGATCTATTCCGTTAATCTGAGTGCCTCGGAACAAAGCCTTTTTTCCAATATGTCCAGCATGATCTCGGAGCGGGGCGGCTTTGAGCCGGTCGTCATCCATAATGCCGATGACATGATCGGCATCGTCACCATCCATGACGGTCCGGCCCTACCGGACGGCGAGATCATCGCACCGACCGTCGCCAACGATCCGAACGACCCGAACTTCCACAACAATTTTCAGGACCCGGAGAAGTTTCTCAATGCCGGTGGCTACCGTGGCCGGCAGTTGCAGGTGCTGGCCGACGGCAGCTACTTCCTCAATCGCATTTTCGCGACCGTCGAACTGGTCGAGAAGACGATCATCGACGTTGGCACGGTGGGTGTCGTCGTCTCCTATAACGGCCGCCACGGCACGGATATATCCGGGCAGGCATACCGTCACGGAGAGTTGGTCGAAATCGGCGCACGCGGCGTCTGGTCAACGCCGCTACTGCCAGGCAAGTATGCGTTCAATACCTATGCCGGCAAAATCATCACGGTGCCGACTACCAACTTCGTGCTCAAATGGACGAAGGAGCAGTTTGGCGAACATAGGCTGGACGAGAACCTGTCTGAAGTGTCGTTGATCACCAAGGATGCGTTCGAGCCTGTGCTGCCGCTCTCCGTCGTCGTGCATATCGACTATATGAAGGCGCCGCTTGTGGTGCAGCGGTTCGGTGACATCAAGCGCCTGGTCGAACAAACGCTCGATCCGATGGTCTCTGCCTACTTCAAGAATATCGCCCAGACAAAGACGCTGATCCAGCTTTTGCAGGAGCGTAGCGACATCCAGCGCAAATCGGGCGAGGAGATGCGCGAAAAATTCAATACCTACAGCCTCGAGCTGCAGGAAGTGCTGATTGGTACGCCACGTGCTGCCAATGGCCAGAACAGCATAGAGCAGATCCTGATCCAGCTGCGCGATCGCCAGATCGCAGTCGAAAAGGTCGAGACTTATAAATTGCAGGAGAAGGCAGCCATTCAGGAACGCACGTTGCGTGAGAAGGAGGCGCTCGCCGAACAGCAAGCCAAGATCACGACGTCGGCACTTACCATCGAGATCAGTGAGAACGAGGGTAAGGCGCAACTCGCCCGCACCCGCCAGGAGGCGGAAACCATTCAGGTCACTGCCAAGGCAGAGGCCGAGAAGGTGCGCCTCGGCGGCCAGGGCGAGGCCGACATGATCAAGGCTATCGCGCTTGCAGATGCCGAACGCATCAAGGTGACCGGTTTTGCGGATGCCGAGAAGGTGCGCGCCATCGGTCTGGCGGAGGCCGAGGCCACCGAGAAGAAGGTCGCGGCCTTCGGCGGCCCGGACTATCAGCTCAACTCGCAGGTTCTCATGCGCTTCGCCGAGGCGATCGAGAATGGCAGGCTACCGCTCGTGCCGCAGATCCAGATCGGCGCTAGCGGTGGCGAGAAGGGGGCTGCCAATGGCCTTGTCGAGATGATGCTTTCGATGCTCGTTGCCGACCGGGTTGGACAGCGGAACCTGCCGGATGCGACCCCGGCACCCGTTGAGGAGGATTGATTGAAAATGGGCCGGTTGTACCGGCCCATTTTTTTGCGCTCTGCCGAAACATGTCGCGGCAAGGAGCAGGAAACCCACTCACGCCGGCCGATCCGTTGAGGAGAAGGCCGCGCTGATCGCCGGAGTCAGCCAATTGCTGCTCGACGTCCTCCACAAGCCGCTCGAAGCGACCTTTGTTGTCATCGAGGAGGTCGAGCTGGAAAATTGGGGCTGGGGCGGATTGCCGGTGCCTGAGTATCGAAGGCGCCGGGCCGCCGGCAACAGCTGACCAACCGGGCCGCCACAATGTGGCGGCCCTCCGTCAGTCTTCAGTTCTCCTGAGGCGATCCGAAGGTCGCCGGTCAATTGGCTGCCCAAGTGAGTGGCATAAAGCATCAAACTAGCAAGCAAGCCGGTCTGCCTGCTATCAGACGGGCGGGGGCGCCGTTCGATCCTGGCGGCGCTGCTGCCGGGCATCGACAGCAGGATTTCGAAAGGCTTCCGGTCGCTTTGCGGCCGGGAAAGCGATAGATTCGCGATTGGCAACTGAACGTCAGGCGACGTCCAGCAGAAGCAGTGGGAGGAAGAATTGAAGGGTTTCATCTCAAGTCTCGCCGGAGGCGTCATGGCGCTGGCGATTTTGGGCTGCGCGAGCGCGTTCGCGGCCGACAAGGTCACCGTTGCGGTTACCGCGATCGTCGAGCATCCGTCGCTGGACGCGGCGCGCGCCGGCGTCAAGAAGGCCCTGGAGGATGCCGGCTACAAGGAAGGCGACAATCTGACCTTCGAGTTCGAGTCGGCGCAGGGACAGCCGGCGACCGCCGCGCAGATCGCGCAGAAATTCGCCGGCGAAAAGCCCAACGTCATCGTCGCGATCGCTACTCCATCGGCGCAGGCTGTGGTGTCGGCGACGCAGGATATCCCCGTGGTCTTCACCGCGGTCACCGATCCTGTCTCGGCGCAGATCGTCACCGACCGCGACCATCCGGGCGGCAACGTCACCGGCATTTCCGACTTCTCGCCGCTTGAGCAGCAGCTCGACCTGATCCGGGAATTCCTGCCTTCCGCCGCCAAGATCGGCGTGCCCTTCAATCCGGCGGAATCGAACAGCATCGCTTTGCTTGCGGCGCTGAAGGAACTGGGCAAGGCCAAGGGTTTTGAGATCGTCGAGGCGCCGGCGTCCAAGTCGGCCGATGTCGCGGGTGCGGCGCAGAACCTGGTCGGCAAGGTCGATGTCATCTATCTGCCGACCGACAACACCATCATCTCGGCGCTGGAGACGATCCTGGCCGTCGGCGCCGAGAACAAACTGCCGGTGTTCTCGGCCGAGAACGACACCGTCAAGCGCGGGGCGATCGCGTCCGTCGGCTTCGACTACTACCAGGTCGGCCTCGAGACGGGCGCGATCGTGGTGCGCGTGCTCAAGGGCGAAAAGCCGGGCGACATTGCGGTGCGCAACGCCACCGGCACCGACCTGATGGTCAACGCCAAGGCAGCCGAGGCCATGGGCGTGACGATCCCGAAAAGCGTGCGCGACCGCGCCAAGCAGGTCATCGAATAGGACAACCGCACGGGCGCCAAAGCGCCCTGCAGCACAGAAGGATCAGGCGTGGCGCGCAAGCGCCTCGCCTGATCTGTTAGGACCAACGGAGCGGTTCATGAACCTGATTTCCCTGATCGGCGCTGTCGAGATCGGGCTTGTCTTCGCGCTCGTGGCGCTAGGCGTCTACATTTCGTTCCGCGTCCTCGACTTTCCCGACCTGACGGTTGACGGCTCGTTTCCGCTGGGTGCTGCCGTCGCCGCGGCGATGATCTCGGGCGGCATCAATCCCATCACCGGCACGCTTGCGGCGATCGTCGCCGGCTGCCTTGCGGGCGTCGTCACCGCCTGGCTGAACATCCGCTTCGGCATCTTGCACTTGCTCGCCGGCATTCTCACCATGACCGCGCTGTTTTCGGTCAATCTGCGCATCATGGGTAGGCCCAACATTCCACTGATGAACCAGCCGACGCTGATCGACCTGTTTGCGTGGTTGCGGCCGCTGGTCGAGGCTTCCGGACTGCCAGGACGGCCGACGCTCAAGGTGCTGGCGCTGCTGATCATCGTCAGTGTTGTCGGCGCGTTACTTGCCCGCTTCCTGACCTCGGAATTCGGCCTGGCAATGCGCGCCACCGGCGCCAATCCGCGCATGGCGCAGGCGCAAGGCATTCCCTCCGAGATGCACACCTATATCGGCGTCGCAATGGCCAATGGGCTGGTGGCGCTGGCGGGCGCGCTGTTTGCGCAGACCGCCGGCTTTGCCGATGTCACCGTCGGCACCGGCACGGCGATCGCCGGCCTTGCCGCCGTGATCCTGGGCGAAACGATATTCCGGACGAAGTCGATCGTGATTGCGATCTTCTCCTGCGTCTTCGGCGCCATCGGCTATCGCATCGCCATTGCGCTTGCGCTGAACACCGGCTGGCTCGGCCTGCAGTCCTCCGACCTCAATCTGGTCACCGCGGTTCTGGTGGCGATGGCGCTCATCCTGCCCAAGGTCGTCAATCCGATGCGCAGTCTCCTGAAAAGGAGCGCGACATGATCAGCCTCAGCGACGTTCACGTCACCTTCGGCCGCGGCACGCCGCTCGAGCATCGCGCGCTGCGCGGCCTGGACCTCACCATCCCCGAAGGCGAGTTCGTCACCGTCATCGGCTCGAACGGCGCCGGCAAGTCGACGCTGCTCAATGTACTGAGCGGCACGGCAAGGCCGGAGCGAGGCTCGATCATCGTCGACGGCACGGACGTCACCCGCTGGTCGGCACCGAAGCGGGCGAAGCTGATCGCACGGGTGTTCCAGGATCCGATGGCCGGCACCTGCGAGCGGCTGTCGATTGAAGAAAACATGGCGCTCGCTTTTTCGCGCGGCAGCGTGCGGAGCTTCGGCCGCGCGCTCGATGCCTCCCGCCGCTCATTGTTTCGCGAAAAATTGTCGATGCTGGGCCTAGGCTTGGAGAACCGGCTTGGTGATTCGATGGGATTGTTGTCGGGTGGCCAGCGCCAGGCGGTCAGTTTGCTGATGTCGACGCTGACGGGCATGAAGATATTGCTGCTGGACGAACACACCGCCGCACTCGACCCGCGCACCGCGGCCTTCGTTCTGGAACTCACACGCAGGATTGTCGAGGAGCAGAGACTGACGGCGCTGATGGTGACGCACTCGATGCGTGATGCGCTCGACCATGGCACGCGCACGGTCATGCTGCATGAAGGGACCATCGTCTTCGACATTGCCGGCGACCAGCGCAAGAGCCTTGACGTTCCCGATATGCTCAACCTGTTCCGGCAGGCGCGCGGAGACGAACTCTCCGACGACAATCTGCTGCTCGGAATGGGCGCGAAGCAGGCAGCGGCGGTAAAGGTGGGCAAGACGGCGTCGAGCTGACCTCAACCTCTCTGTGTACAATGCCTCCGGTCAGGCTTCCGCACGTCGACATCCTCCCGCAGGAGCCGGGGCGCGGGAGAAGGAGGGGCGCCTCCGGCACTGGGGCTCTCCCTGTTAACCGGACGGACTGCGTCCAGGCATGGCGTTATCGCCTATTTGACACCTCTCGGTCGTGGGCACATAAATCGCGCCCCGAGCTACGGAGATCCCGATGACTGTCGACCAGACGCTGCCAGATGCGGCGCCCGTGGAGGCCGAAGCCAGGCCCGATCTGACGACACTGGTCGTCTATTTCGGTGCGTTGATCGCCATGTTCATGGCCACAATCGACATGCAGATCGTCGTCACCGCCTTGCCTACCATTGCCGGTGAACTCGGCAATCTGCATCTGTTCGGCTGGGTGGGTGCCGCCTATCTGCTGTCGACCGCCGCAGTCTCGCCTTTCTACGGCAAGCTCGGCGATATGTATGGTCGCAAGAATGTCGTGTTGACGGCAATCGGCCTGTTTCTCGTAGGGTCCCTGGTCTGCGGCATGGCTTGGTCGATGGAGAGCCTGATCGCCGCGCGCGTGCTGCAGGGCATTGGCGGCGGCGGGCTGATGGTCTCGGCCTTCGCCATGATCGGCGAGTTGTTCGGGCCGCGCGACCGCGCCAAATACCAGGGCTACAGTTCGGCGGTGTTCGCGCTGTCGTCGGTGCTCGGTCCCTTGGCCGGCGGCTACATCACCAGTCTGTTCGGCTGGCGCTGGGTGTTCCTGGTCAACCTGCCGATCGGCATCATCGTGATGGCGGTGCTGGCCTTCGCCATGCGCAGCCGGTTCAACGAGAGAAAGCACCACATCGACTATCTCGGCGGCGCGCTGCTCGCCATCGGCACGACGGCCATCGTCTATTGGGGCTATCATGTGCTCGACCCCACCGGGCCGGACCTCATCACCTTCGTGCTGCCGCTGGTCGCACTGGTCGCCATCGTCCTGTTCATCATGGTCGAGCGCCGGGCGGAAGAACCGATCGTGCCGTTGCGGCTGTTCGGCAACTCGACGGTCAGCATCGTCTCCGGCGTGTCGCTGGTCGCCGGAACGGTGACGCTGGGCATGTTCTTCTATTTCGCGCTCTACATGCAGACGCTGACGGGTCTAAGCCCGGCCGAAGTCGGCTTCCTGTTCCTGCCGGCGTCGCTGACGTCGATGGTCATCTCAATCGTCGCCGGTCGCGTGATTGCCGCAACCGGACGCTACAAATGGATGCCGGTGGTCGCAATGGCTATTGGCGGGTTCCTGATGCTGGGCTTCGTCGTCACCAACCAGCACACGCCGATCTGGGTGCTGGCGACAATGATGGCTGTGTTCGGCATCAGCATGGGCCTGCAGTTCCAGGTGCTGATCGTGGCGATCCAGGCGGCGGCACCCCTGCGGGACATCGGCGCGGTGACCTCGCTGATCACCCAGGCACGGACGCTCGGAGCATCGCTTGGACTGGCGCTGAACGGCGCGGTGATGATCTGGGCCCTGAACCGGCAGACTGCCGAACTCCCCGCCGATGCCGCCGCCCTGCTGCCGCAGGGCCTGAACGGGCTGACCCCGCATCTCGCGTCGAGCCTGCCGGGCGCGATCCGCGAAGTGGTGCTCGACCATTACTCCAGCGGGTTCAACGTGATGTTCATCTGGGTGGTGGCGCTCTACTTCGTCGCCATGGGGCTGACGTTGCTGCTCGAGGACAAAGAGATCCCGAAGCGGCATTGAACCAGGCCTCGAATATCTGGCGACGATACGAAATCGACTCGCGAGGAAAGCATGATCATTGACACCCATCTGCACCTGATCGATCTGTCGGCGCTGCGCTATCCCTGGCTTGCCGGCGCACCGGCGCTCAATCGCGATTTCCCACATGAGGAGTATGCGACCCAAGCCCGCCGCGCCGGCATCGAGGCGGCATTGCATATGGAGGTCGATGTCGATCAAGCCGACATCGAGGCCGAGACCAGCCATGTCAAGGCGCAGTCGCAGCAGGCGGGCAGTCTTTTGCGCGGCGCGATTGCCGCGTGTCGTCCAGAAGAGGGCGGCTTTGCCGCCTATCTCGAACGCCAACAGGCCGATCCCTTCATCAAGGGGTTTCGCCGCGTGCTGCATGTCATGCCGGACGAGCTTTCGGACAGTGCGCTGTTTCGCGATAACATCAGGCGGCTTTCCGGCAGCGGGCTGACCTTCGATCTCGTGGTCATGCCGCATCAGATTCCACGCGCGATTGCACTCGCCGATCTCGCGCCGGACGTCCAGTTCGTTCTCGACCATTGCGGCGTGCCCGATATCAAAGGCCGCGCCGAGCACCCATGGCGCGAGCACATGGCCGAGATCGCGCGGCGCCCCAATGTCACTGGCAAGATTTCGGGCGTCGTGGCCTATGCGGACCCCAGCTCGTGGAGTGTCGAGAACTTGCGTCCCTATGTCGAACACACGATCGAGTCTTTCGGGTGGGATCGCGTCGTCTGGGGCAGCGACTGGCCGGTGTGCACGCTTGGCGGAGGGCTCGCGACCTGGGTGGCGGCGACGCACGCGCTGATCGCGGGCGCCAGCCCCGAGGAGAGGATGAAATTGCTGTCGGGCAATGCCAGGCGGATGTGGAAGCTATAGGGCGATCGGACAAGGTTCGCGATTGCCGGCAAGCGTGCAGAACGCCATCACAGCCTTACTTCACGCCAATGCCTGCCGTCAGGCCGCCATCAATCCTGTAGTCGGCGCCGGTGCAGAAACCGGCTTTCGACGAGCACAGGAAGGCGATGAGCTCGGCCACCTCCTCCGGTTCGCCGATGCGGCCGAGCGGATGCGCCGCGCCGAAGCGCTTGTAGGCCTCTTCGACATCGGCATCGCTGCCACTCTCGCCGCGAGCGGCCTTCTCCAGGATCGGCGTGCGGATCGAGCCGGGGCTGACCGAATTGACGCGAATGCCCGCCGCCGCATAGTCGAGCGCCAGCGAGCGCGTCAGCGTGTGGATGGCGCCCTTGGTCGTGGCGTAGGCGGCGACGTTCTGCTGGCAGGCAAAACCCTGCACCGAGGCGACATTGACGATGGCGCCGCTGCCCCGTTTGATCATTTCCGGAATGCCGAAATGCGCCGTCAGATAGATCGAGCCGACATTGACGGTCATTGCCCGGTTCCAGGTTTCCCAATCGGTCGTCGTCGCGGTTCCGTACGGATGCACCGCGGCCGAATTGACGATGACGTCGAGGCCGCCGAATCTTGTGACGCCGGCCGCCACCGCGTCGCGCACCTGGTCGGGGACGGAGACGTCGGTGTCGACGACCAGCACTGCTGCTCCAGCGCTTTCCAGCTGGGCTTTCATCGCCGCGTTGGCGATGCGGTCGATGCCGCAGGCGATGATTGCGGCGCCGCCGGCCGCAAGGCGCCTGGCGGTCGCCAGGCCAATGCCGGTCGTCCCGGTCACCAGGGCCACCTTGCCCTCGAAATCCGTCATTTCTAAAAACTCCTTCCTTTTCTATCGACTCCCGTCGCGGTCCAACAATAAGTTGCCAACCTCTCGCAGAAGGAAAGCCGAAAATGGAACAATGCTGGCGCTGGTATGGACCTGACGATCCGGTGACACTCGATCATGTCAAGCAGGCTGGCGCCACCGGCGTGGTCTCGGCGCTTCACCATATCTACGACGGCAGGGCGTGGCCTGAAGCCGAAGTGCTGGAGCGCAAGCGCATCATCGAGGCGGCCGGACTGACCTGGTCGGTCGTCGAGAGCATCCCGGTCCACAATTCCTTCAAGATCGGCGCGCCGGAACGCGAGCGCTATGCCGGCTACTATCGCGATAGCATCCGCGCGCTGGCCAAGGCCGGCATCGCCACGATCTGCTATAATTTCATGCCTGTGGTCGACTGGACCCGCACCGATCTCGCCTACCGGCTGCCGACGACGGGCTATGCCCTGCGTTTCGATGCGATCGATTTCGCCGCCTATGATCTGTTCGTGCTGAAGCGAAAAAACGGCGCTGACAGCTACACGCCGGCGCGCATTGCGCAGGCGGAGAAGCGGCTCAAGGAATTGGCGCCCGAGAAGATCGACCAGATCGAGCGCAACCTCATCGCCGGCCTGCCGGCGACAGAGCGCAAGTATGACCGCGATAGTTTTCGCGAGGCGCTTGCCGACTATGACGGGATCGGGCCGAAGGAACTGCGCGACAACCTCGCCTGGTTCCTGCGCGAGATCATTCCTGTGGCGGAAGAGGAGGGGGTGCGCATGTGCATCCATCCTGACGACCCGCCCTTCTCGCTCTACGGCCTGCCGCGCGTCGTTTCGACCGCCGAGGATGCGCGCTTCATCTTGAGTGCTGTCGACAGCCAGGCCAATGGGCTGACGTTCTGCACCGGCTCCTACGGCACGCGCGCCGACAACGACATTGTCGCCATGGTCAAGGAATTCGCCGACCGCATCCATTTCGCCCATCTGCGCAACATCACCATCGAGAAGGACGGCTCGTTCTACGAGGCCGAGCATCTCGAGGGTGGCACCGACATGGCGCATGTCATCCTAGCGCTGATGCAGGAAGAGGCGCGCCGCCACAGAGAAGGCCGCGCCGACTGGCAAATCCCGATGCGGCCGGACCATGGCCATCTGCTCGCCGACGATATCGGCAAGACAAGGATCAATCCCGGCTACTCGCTGATCGGCCGCCTGAAAGGCCTCGCCGAACTGCGCGGTATCATGCGCGCCGTGGAGACGTTCGGGCTGGCTTGACAGGGCTGGACTTTATGCCCTGTCATCCCGGCGCCGGCCCAGCGTGCCGTCGCTGTAGATAATGCGGCCGGCGCGGAATGTCGCCCGCACCCGCGCCACCGGCTGGCGATCGGCTACCACCAGATCCGCCAAAAGTCCGAGTTCGATGGCGCCGCGATCGTTAAGGCCTAGCGCCGTCGCCGGATTGGCGCTGGTCAGCGCCGCCGCCTCCATCGGACTGCTCATAAAACCGGACAACTCATGTGCTACCTAAAGCCTGTCGCCTTTTAAAGGATTCAGGATTCCCCTTGGTTTGAGTTCGTGATTCATTGCGGTTGAAAGGAGA
>NZ_VFTC01000006.1 GCF_007003975.1 Mesorhizobium sp. WSM4306 | reverse complement strand
TCTGCTTCACAGCCATTGTGATTCCCTCCGAACTTCCGTCTCAGAGAATCACAACCAGCCAACTACGCAACAGGCCCCTCGTGGGGGAGATGTCCGGCAGGACAGAGGGGGGCGCTGTCCCGCAAATCTGTCGAAGACTTTGCTCGCGAAGCGAGCGAAGTCTGCTGGGGATATTATTCGGTGTCAGGCAGTTCCATGTCGGTGACGACGTTCTCGCCATTCGTCACGTCATAGGCGATGACGATATCCATGCCGGGCTTCAGCGAGTCGAGATCGGTCTCGGCGTTGAGCTTGTAAGACTTTCCGTCCTCCAGCGTCAGCGTCAGCGCGTCCTTGTCGACCTTCTTGATCATGCCTTCGGTCTGGCCGGCATAGGCGGCGGTGGAAATCAGCAACATGGCGGCAGCAGCGCCGATCAGGGTACGCATCGTCGTCCTCTTTGTCATTGCGCCTGCACGGGTGGCGGCGAGCTTTCAACGGGCGGATGGAAGAGAGCAGAAACCAACCGAATGTGTCAAAACTAAAACCGCCGGATCACAGTTTGACCGCTGTGGAAAACGCAAATAGAAGGCACCCTTGATCCGGTTCCGCTGCCGGGCAGGGCAAAATCCATGTCTCACAACACGTTCGGCCATCTGTTCCGCGTCACCACCTGGGGCGAAAGCCATGGCCCGTCGCTCGGCTGCGTCGTCGACGGCTGCCCGCCCGGCATCCGCTTCACGCGGGCCGAAATCCAGGCCGAACTCGACAAGCGCCGTCCCGGCCAGTCACGTTTTGTGACCCAGCGTCGCGAACCGGACGAAGTGAAGATCCTGTCAGGCTTCATCCTCGACGAGGATGGCGAGACGATGATCACCACCGGTACGCCGGTCTCGATGCTGATCGAGAATGTCGATCAGCGCTCCAAGGACTATGGCGAGATCGCCCGCCAGTACCGTCCCGGCCACGCCGACTACACCTATGACGTCAAATACGGCGTGCGCGATCATCGCGGCGGCGGCCGCTCTTCCGCGCGCGAGACGGCAGCCAGGGTGGCCGCGGGTGCGCTCGCCCGCAAGGTGGTGCCCGGCATGGTGGTGCGCGGCGCGCTGGTCTCGATGGGCGAGAAGTCGATCGACCGCGCCAACTGGAACTGGAATTTTATTGGCGACGCCGAAAACCCGTTCTTCACCCCGGATCCGGCCTCGGTTCCGGTCTTCACCAGCTATCTCGACGGCATCCGCAAGTCTGGCTCCTCGGTCGGCGCGGTGATCGAGATCGTCGCCGACGGTGTGCCGGCCGGCCTCGGCGCGCCGATCTATGCCAAGCTCGACCAGGACATTGCGTCGGGCCTGATGTCGATCAACGCCGTCAAGGGCGTCGAGATCGGCAATGGTTTCGAGGCCGCCCGCATCACCGGCGAACAGAATGCCGACGAGATGCGCATGGGCAATGACGGCAAGCCGGTCTTCCTGTCCAACAATGCCGGCGGCATTTTGGGCGGCATCTCGACCGGACAGGCGATCGTCGCCCGTTTCGCCGTCAAGCCGACCTCGTCGATCCTGACGCCGCGCAAATCCATCGACAAGGACGGCAACGACGTCGATGTCATGACCAAAGGCCGCCACGACCCCTGCGTCGGCATCCGCGCCGTGCCGATCGGCGAGGCCATGGTTGCCTGCGCCGTCGCCGATCATTATCTGCGGCATCGAGGACAGACGGGAAGGCAGTAGGCAGTAGGGATTAGGCAGTAGGCAGCATGCCAGCCCGACACGGCCTTTTCTCTTCCCTACTGCCTACTGCCTAATTCCTATTCCCTGCGAGCGAAGCGAGCACTCCATGCCATACGACCAGAAGAAAATCGTCGAAGCCCTGCGCGCCTTCGAGCGCGGCGAGATCGTCGTCGTCATGGACGATGACGGGCGCGAGAATGAGGGTGACCTGATCGTTGCCGCCGTCCATTGCACGCCGGAAAAAATGGCCTTCATCGTCCGCCATACCTCCGGCATCGTGTGCACGCCGATGCCGCGCGAGGAGGCCAAGCGCCTGAACCTGTCGCCGATGGTCGCCGACAATGATTCCGCCCACACCACCGCCTTTACCGTCAGCGTCGATTTCAAGCATGGCACCACCACCGGCATTTCGGCCGACGATCGCACGCTGACCGTGCGCAACCTCGCCAACGGCAATGTCGGCGGTTCGGATTTCGTCCGTCCCGGCCACATCTTCCCGTTGATCGCCCGCGAAGGCGGCGTGCTGATGCGCTCGGGCCATACCGAAGCGGCCGTCGATCTATGCAAGCTCGCCGGTCTGCCGCCGGTCGGCGTGATTTCGGAACTGGTCAATGATGACGGCACCGTCAAGCGTGGTCCGCAGGTGGCGGCCTTCGCCGAAGAACACGGCCTCAAGCAGGTTTCGGTCGCCGATCTCATCGCCTACCGGCAGCGCAAGGAGACACTGGTCGAGCGCGTCGCCTGCTCCGAAATCGACACGCTCGGCGGCAAGGCGCAGGTTTTCACCTACACGCTGCCCTGGGATTCCATGCACCATGTCGCCATCGTTTTCGGCGATATCCGCGACGGCGAGGACGTGCCGGTGCGGCTGCATTCGGAGGATGTGGTGACCGACGTGTTCGGCACCAGCCACCGGCTCGACGGCATCATGAAGGCGATGGGCGAGCGCAAGCGCGGCGTCATCGTCTATCTCCGAGAGGGCTCCGTCGGCGTTGCTCATCAGGAGCGCAAGCGGCCGCAGAGCGCCGACCGCGAGGACCACGAAGAGGCGCGCCGCCGCGAGAACGAATGGCGCGAAATCGGCCTCGGCGCGCAGATCCTGAAGGATCTCGGCATTTCGTCGATCAACCTGATCGCCTCGCGCGAACGCCACTATGTCGGCCTCGAAGGATTTGGCATACACATCGCAAAGACCGAGATTATCTAGGCTGCTGGAGGCATTGAGATGAGCTTCGAGGCATATCTCAATTGCTTTGAAGGTGGCGAAGAGAGCTTCTTCCCCACGTCGATTATCGAGGAAGCCTTCGCGCCGTTCATCACCAGGCGTGAGCCTGAGTTCTCATGCTGGGTCGTTACCTATGACGACACGTCGTCGGCTGACCTCTATCTCAATCTGGATCCCGGTGACGCCTCACGATGTTCCGGCTTCACGGTCGCGCGGCCGCCTGATGATCCACGCCTCTACGAGGGGTTGTGGAAAATCTTGCGCGCCAGCAGCTCGGTCGTTTATTGCGCCGGAGAATGTCCGCCGATGGTCGGGCGTGCCGAAACCATACCCCATCTGAATCCGGATATGGTCGAGACACTGGGAAGTCCTGTTGTCGTTGTTGACGGGGACGAGATTCGCACCAGGCTTGAACAGTCCTAGCAAGTCGGACTTGTTCGGAGGAAACTGCGTCCGGTCCGCGAGCTGAACCGGACGCGTGTGCTTCTATTCCGCAGGAACGGCGGCCGCGTCGCATCCGTCCAGCTCGCATTCATGGGTGGCCAGGCTGCGCTGTCCGGCGAGCACCGTGACCAGAGCGATAGTTCCGGCCGCCACCGAAACCCAGAACCCGTTCCGGGCGCCGAACTCGTCCACCACGGCGCCAGCGGCAAACGAGCCGAGCGCCATGCCGATGCCGATGCCGGTCATCACCCAGGTGATGCCTTCGGTCAGCATCGCTTCCGGCACGTGCCGCTCGATCAGGCCGAAAGCGGTGATGAAGGTCGGCGAGATCGCAACGCCGCTGACGAACACCGTCACCGCCAGCAGCGGCACGGTGCTGGCGGTGAGCGGCAGCAATGTGCCGAGCGCGACGAGGGCGACCGCGATGGCGAGCTGGCGTTGCAGCGGCGCCTTCAGATTGAGCGCGCCGACGACGAGGCCGAGCACGAACGATCCCAGCGCATAGACGCCGATAACGAGGCTGGCGGCGCCGGGCTGGCCGAGCTCCTTGGTGATCGCCACCGTGCTCACTTCCGTCGTGGCGAAGGTGGCGCCGACGAAGATCAGGGCAAAGGTGATGATCTGCACTGGCCGCAGCCGGATTGCCGAGCCGCTCGTGACATGATCCACAGGCCGGACTTGCGGTTCGGTCGAACGCTGCAGGATGAAAGCCGTCGAACCGATGGCGAGGAACAGCGTGCTCACCAGAACACCAGCCTCCGGGAAGAGGGCGGCGCTCAACCCCACCGACAGCGATGCCCCGGCGATGTAGACGAGTTCGTCCGCCGCAGACTCGAAGGCGAAAGCGGTGTTCATCTGCGGCCGGCCGCGAAAAATTTCGGTCCAGCGCGCGCGCACCATGGCCGGCATGCTGGGCATGGCAGCGGCCGCCAGGGCGGACACGAACAGCGTCCATAGCGGCCAGTCCTGATTGGCGGCCGCAATCAGCACGGCGAAGGCGAGCACGGTGACGATGGTGGTGGGAACCACGATCCGCGTCTGGCCGAGCCGGTCGACCAGCCTTGAGATTTGCGGCGCCACGAAAGCGTTGCTCAGCGCGAAGGTCGCCGCAACGGCGCCGGCCAGCCAGTATTCCCCATGCGTTTGCGACAGCATGGCCACGATTCCGATCGGCGCCATGGCGATCGGCAGGCGCGCCAGGAAGCCGGCGGTGGCAAAGCCCTTGGCTCCGGGGGCACGAAAGATTTCGGCGTAGGGGTTTTGCATTGCGGGCTCCTCGACAAAGGCCAATTCAACAATTACATACGATGCGTATGATTGTAAGATAGTGCATACGCTGCGTATGTCAATTGGCATACGATGCGTATGTGAATAAGGCCAGAACCATGCACAGACCCCGCAAGGAGATGATTGCGCAGACGCGTGCCAAGCTGATCACGGCGGCCCGCCATGCTTTCGGCACGATCGGCTATGCCGAAGCCTCGATGGACGATTTCACCGCCTCGGCCGGGCTGACGCGCGGCGCGCTCTATCATCATTTCGGTGACAAGAAGGGGCTGCTGCAGGCGGTCATTGCCGAAATAGACGGCGAGATGGCGGTTCGCATAAATGAGATCGCGTCGAAAGCGCCGACCCGATGGCAGCATTTCGTCGACGAATGCACAACCTATATCGAAATGGCGCTGGAGCCGGAAATCCAGCGCATCATGTTCCGCGACGGCCCGGCCGTGCTCGGCGATCCAGCGCAATGGCCGAATGCCAATGCCTGCGTCGGTTCAATGACCGATCATCTGACCAGCCTGCAGCAGGAGGGGATGGTCGTCCCCGGCGTCGATCCCGAAACCGCCGCGCGGCTGATCAACGGCGCCAGCAGCCAGGCGGCGCAGCGCATCGCCAATTCGAGCGACCCCGAAGCGACGTCGAAGACCGTGGTGGCGGCCTTCAAGCAGTTGCTTGAAGGGCTGCTCAAAAAGCAGGATTCGCAGCCGGTCTGAAATCTCACCAGCTAATACCCGGCATTTGCCGAGATTGACAATTTTCGGCCCAGGTTCATCCTCCCCACCCATCTCTGAGGGGAGATTCGGGCATGTGGGATTTCGATATCGGCAGGTCGGTGTCCATCATGATCAGGACATGGCCGTTCATCGTCTTTCGCATGATCGTCTATTTCGGCATCACGCTCGCCTATATCGTGGCGACCGGCAGCGGCGCCTCGGTCGGCTATGGTGTCGGCCATATCTCCACCGATCCCGACGGGCCGCTGTCCTTTGCGCTGTGGGGCGGCATCGTCGGCAGCGGCGTCGTTTCGATCGCGCTTTATTGGATCCGCGAATACATCCTCTACGTCGTCAAGGCCGGCCATATCGCCGTCATGGTCCATCTGATCGACGGCCGCGACGTTCCCAATGGCCAGGACCAGATCGCCTACGCCAAGGATGTGGTGAAGGAGCGTTTCGCCGAGGCCAACATCCTTTTCGTGGTCGACCAGCTGGTCAAGGGCGCGATCCGGGCCATCACCGGCCTGATCGGCGGCATCGCCGCTTTCCTGCCCGTTCCGGGCCTCGGCGGCCTGGTCGCTTTCATCAACACGGTGATCCGCCTGTCGCTGACCTATGTCGACGAGATCATCCTCGGCTACAACATCCGCATCAACTCGTCTTCGCCCTTCGAGACGGCGCGGCAAGGCGTCGTGCTCTACGCTCAGAACGGCAAGACCATGGTCAAGAACGCCGTCTGGCTGGCTGTCATCATGTGGGGCGTCTCCTTCGTCATCTTCCTGCTGATGCTGGCGCCGGCCGCCGCCATCATGTGGTTCATACCAGGGCAACTCGGCGGCTGGGCCTTCGTGCTGGCGCTCCTGCTGGCCTGGGCCTTCAAGGCAGCCTTCATCGAACCCTTCGCCATCGCTTGCCTGATGCAGGTCTATTTCAAGACCATCGAAGGCCAGGTGCCGAATGCGGAATGGGACCAGCGGCTGGCCGAGGCGTCGTCCAAGTTCCGAAAGCTCAAGGAAAAGGCCACGGCCTCGTTCGGTGGCTCACGCTGGACCCAGCCGGCGCCCAACACCTAGAACCCGCCTAATCCCTGTTGCCCCGCTTAATCCCTGTTGCCCCGCTTAATCCCTGTTGAACGTCGCTACAGTGCGGCGCCAAACCATGGTCAAAGCGGCCGGGCGCGCCTATATCGGGTCATGGTCACAAGGCTCTACACCCATCCGATCTTCCTCGAACATCTGACGCCGCCCGGTCATCCCGAGCGACCCGACCGCTTGCGCGCCATCGAGCGCGTGCTCGACGACGAGGCCTTTGCGGCGCTCGACCGAGTCACGGCGCCGCAAGGCGACGAGGCCACCATTCTCTATGCCCACCCCGAGGATTTCGTCGCCCGTGTCCGCGCCGCGATCCCCGAGAGTGGCATTGCCCCGATCGACGCCGACACCAGCGCCAGCCCGAAAAGCTGGCAGGCGGTGGTCACCGCCATCGGTGCGGCCAATGCCGCAGTCGACGATGTTTTCGAGGACCGGGCCGCCAATGTCTTCGTTGCCGCGCGTCCGCCCGGCCACCACGCCGAAAAGACCACCGCCATGGGCTTTTGCCTGTTCAACACCGCAGCCATCGCGGCGCGCTATGCGCAAAAGAAACACGGCGCCGAACGCGTCGCCATCGTCGACTGGGACGTCCACCACGGCAACGGCACGCAGGACATTTTCTGGGACGATCCGTCGGTGCTTTACTGCTCGACGCACCAGATGCCGCTCTATCCCGGCACCGGCGCCAAGAACGAAACCGGCGCCGGCAACATCGTCAACGCGCCGTTGGCGCCACAGACCGGCTCAGACATGTTCCGCGATGCCTTGCTGTCGCGCGTCCTGCCGGCGCTCGACAATTTTGCGCCTGACCTGATCATTATTTCCGCCGGCTTCGACGCCCACCATCGCGATCCGCTGGCCGAGATCAACCTCAGCGAGGACGATTTCGACTGGGCGACCGGCCAGTTGCTGGAACGCGCCGGGCGCCACAGCGGCAACCGGCTCGTCAGTCTGCTCGAGGGCGGCTACGATCTGCAGGGACTGGCATTTTCGGTCGCCGCCCATGTCGGGCGGCTGATGAAGGGATAGAGTATGGCTGGCGAAGCAAATGAAGACGTCAAGGCGATGAGCTTCGAGCAGGCACTCGACGCGCTCGAAAAGATCGTCGACGATCTCGAACGCGGCGACGTGCCGCTCGATCAGTCGATCAGGATCTATGAACGCGGCGAGGCGCTGAAGGCCCATTGCGACCGGCTGCTGAAGTCGGCTGAAGACAAGGTCGAGAAGATCAGGCTGTCTCGTGACGGCAAGCCGGTGGGAACGGAGCCGCTCGACGCGGAATAATATGTCAAACGGGGCGGGCAGAGAAAGCAGGTAAGGAGTTCAAGCATGTGCAGAAACATCAAGACCCTGTTCAATTTCGATCCGCCGGCAACCCACGACGAGATCCGCGACGCCGCCCTTCAGTTCGTGCGCAAATTGAGCGGAACGACGCGCCCCTCGCAGCGCAACCAGGCGGCCTTCGACCGTGCCGTCGAGGCGATCGCTGAATCGGCGCATGAATTGCTGCATTCGCTCGAAACCAGCCATCATCCGCGCAATCGCGAAGAGGTGGCAGCCAAGGCAAAAGCCAAATCGGCGCTGCGCTTCGCCTGAGGACATCTCGATGAGCTTCTTCCCCGGCAAGGACCCTGAGCCTGGCGACGCCTTCGCCAGCGACCAGATCGAGCTGATGGTCATTCCGAACGCCAAGGACATTGACGGCTTCCAGGTCCGCCGCGCTTTGCCGACGGCAAGGCGGCGGCTGGTCGGTCCGTTCATCTTCTTCGACCGCATGGGTCCGGCCATCCTGCGCGCCGGCCAGGCGCTCGATGTGCGTCCGCACCCGCATATCGGGCTTTCCACCGTCACCTATCTGTTCGACGGCAAGATCAGGCACCGCGATTCGCTCGGCACCGAAATGGTCATCCAGCCCGGCGACGTGAATTTGATGACCGCCGGCCGCGGCATCGTCCATTCCGAGCGCACGCCCGAAGAATTGCGCGGCGCGCCGATGTCGGTCTCCGGCCTGCAGACCTGGCTGGCGCTGCCCGACGGCAAGGAGGAGGTGGCGCCAGTGTTCGAGAACACCGCGGCGCTGCTGCTGCCCGAAATCGACGCCGAAGGCGTCAGCGGCCGTGTGGTGATCGGCGATTTCCAGGGGCTGCGCTCGCCGGTAAGAGCCGATACCGAAACGCTTTACGCCGATCTGCGCCTGGCGCCCGGCGCCAGCGTCAAAATTCCCGCCGACGCCGAGGAACGCGCCATCTACACGCTGGAAGGCGATGTCTCGATATCGGGCGATCGCTTTCCGGCCGAGCGTCTGCTGGTGTTCCGGCCCGGCGACGAACTCGTCGTCTCATCCGAACGCGGCGCCCATTTCATGCTGTTTGGCGGGGCATCGCTCGGCTCCCCACGCCACATCTGGTGGAATTTCGTCTCGTCGTCGAAGGAGCGTATCGAACAGGCCAAACAGGAATGGAAGACGGGCCGCTTCGATATCGTTCCTGGAGATGAGGAAGAGTTCATTCCGTTACCGGACAATTAACGTCAGCATCAGCCGCGTCACTGACACGCATTTACATTCGGCGGGCGGAGGCATATTTCGCCCATGATCAACGCGCATGAACGAAAATAGCTGGGCAGGCTCCTAAAACAGTGAACGCAACGCTGCATACGCCGCTTCTCGACAAGGTCCGCATTCCAGCCGACCTGAAGAAGCTTGACGAAAGCGAGCTGCCGCAGCTGGCCTCGGAGCTGCGTGCCGAACTGATCGATGCCGTCTCGCATACGGGTGGGCATCTCGGCGCCGGCCTCGGTGTCGTCGAACTGACCGTGGCGCTGCACTATGTTTTCAACACGCCGGAAGACCGGGTGATCTGGGATGTCGGCCACCAGGCCTATCCGCACAAGATCCTGACCGGTCGCCGCGACCGCATCCGCACCCTGCGCCAAGAGGGCGGCCTGTCCGGCTTCACCCGCCGCGCCGAGAGCGAATACGACCCGTTCGGCGCCGCGCACTCCTCGACCTCGATTTCCGCTGGCCTCGGCATGGCCATGGCGCGCGACCTCTCGGGCGGCAACAACAATGTCATTGCCGTCATCGGCGACGGCGCCATGTCGGCCGGCATGGCATTTGAAGCATTGAACAATGCCGGCGCGCTCGATGCCCGCCTGATCGTCATCCTCAACGACAACGACATGTCGATCGCGCCGCCGACCGGCGCCATGAGCGCCTATCTGGCGCGGCTCGCCTCCGGCAAGACCTACCTCGGCCTGCGCGATTTCGGCAAGAAACTGACCTCCTATCTCGGCAAGCGCGCCGATCGCGCCATCACGCGGGCGGTCGAGCATGCGCGCGGCTACGTCACCGGCGGCACGCTGTTCGAGGAGCTTGGCTTCTACCATATCGGTCCGATCGACGGGCACAATCTCGAACACCTGATCCCGGTGCTGAAGAACGTTCGCGACAATGCCGACGGCCCGGTGCTGATCCATGTCGTGACCCAGAAGGGCAAGGGTTACGGCCCGGCCGAGGCCGCGCCCGACAAATATCACGGCGTCAACAAGTTCGACGTCATCACCGGCGCGCAGACCAAGGCGCCGGCCAACGCGCCGGCCTACACCAAGGTGTTCGCCGAAAGCCTGATCCAGGAGGCGCGAGCCGACGACCGCATCGTCGCCGTCACCGCCGCCATGCCGAACGGCACCGGCCTCGACCTGTTCGGCGAGGCGTTTCCGACCCGGACCTTCGATGTCGGCATCGCCGAGCAGCATGCGGTGACGTTTGCCGCCGGCCTCGCCACCGAAGGCTACAAGCCCTTCGCCGCCATCTATTCGACCTTCCTGCAGCGCGCCTATGACCAGGTCGTCCACGACGTGGCGATCCAGAAATTGCCGGTGCGTTTCCCGATCGACCGCGCCGGCTTTGTCGGCGCCGACGGCGCCACCCATTGCGGCGCCTTCGACACCACCTTCCTGGCGACGCTGCCGGGCTTTGTGGTGATGGCGGCCGCCGACGAGGCGGAGCTTCGCCACATGGTGCGCACCGCCGCCTATTACGACGAAGGCCCGATCGCCTTCCGTTATCCGCGTGGCAACGGTGTCGGCGTCGACATGCCGGAGCGTGGCTCGGTGCTCGAAATCGGCAAGGGCCGCATCGTCAGGGAAGGCACCAAGGTGGCGCTCCTGTCCTTCGGTACGCGGCTGCAGGATTGCCTGATCGCCGCCGAGGAACTCGGCGCTGCCGGGCTCTCGACGACGGTTGCCGACGCCCGCTTCGCCAAGCCGCTGGATGAGGATCTGATCCGCCGGCTCGCCCGCTCACATGAAGTGCTGGTGACGGTGGAAGAGGGCGCTGTCGGCGGCTTCGCCAGCCATGTGCTGCAGTTCCTCGCCCATGAAGGCCTGCTGGAAAGCGGCCTGAAAGTGCGGCCGCTGGTGCTTCCGGACGAGTTCACCGACCACGCCAAGCCGGAAAAAATGTATGCAGACGCCGGGCTCGACGCCGCCGGCATCGTGCGCACGGTGTTCGTTGCGCTTGGCCATTCCGCTCGCGCGCAACGCGCCTGAATCAAACTCTCACGCCTTTGAAGCGGTTTGTCGGCTTCTAAAGCAATTCCAGGAAAAGTGTGAAGCGGTTTTCCCGGGAAAAGCGCGTAGCGCTTTCCCTTGGGAATTGCGCCAAGCGCTCTAGCCGTAACGCTCTGTTAACGCTTCTGTTTGGCGTTTCGCTTACCGTGTCTTTTGGCCGTTTTTCAACGCCGCCCTGCTAGAACCCGACCAAGGCAGGGAGTTAAAAAACAATGCGAACGCTTCTGTGCGGCGCGGCCTTTTTGGCCCTCATCGCCGCACCGGCCGTGGCCGAAACCCGCTATGACCGCAAGCTCGAACAGGCGGTGGTCGAGATAGTCGCCGGCAAGATGGGCAACATCAGGGGCGGCTTTTCCTACAAGCAGGTGCCGCAGCTCGTCGTCGTGCCGGACGTACCGGCTGCGCCCATCGAGAGCTCGCCCAAGCAGGCTTCCGGCGATGCGAGTGACAGCTTGGTGCCCGCCGTCGAACGGTCGGTTTCGCGCACCATTTTCTAGAACCACATATCGCGTACGCAGCGCCCATCGCGCGGCAGATCGTCAAAACTGTCCAGCCCGTCGAAATGATCGATCGGCAGGTCGGCGACCGCCTCCGGCGGCGCCAGCCTGACATTGACGGCGATCCGCGTGCGCCCGCTTGAACCGGTGCGCAGGCCGCGCCACGCAAGCACGCGGGCACAGGTCGGGCAGAACAGGATCTCGAGCGAGGGTTCGTTTTTCCCAGCACGCGCATAGGAACGCAGAGGTCCCGCAACCCGGATGCGCTCGTCGACAAAATCATGGGCCCACAGCGTGCCGCAACGGCGGCAAAGCGTGCAGTTGCAAGCGGTGATCGAGCCGGGGTCGCCCTCCAGGGTCCAGTGGGCGGCGCCGCAATGGCAGGTTCCCGTCAGCATTCGTCTTCCTCTGCATTGCCCGGGCCATCCCGCCCAGGCATCTTGCTGGACTGGGTGCGATTATCAACCGGCGGCGGCCGGCCAGCTTCTCTCGCCTCTCTCATCCAATGTCCTTGCCTTCGTGACCGGCTTTCGCCATGAAGGCCGATGAACTCCCCTCTGCCAGCCAGCACACGCCAGCGGCTCGACGAATTGCTCGTCCAGCGCGGCCTGTTTGCAAGCCGCTCGCGCGCCCGCGACGCGGTCGAGCGTGGAACTGTCTCAGTCGACGGCGTGGTCGCCCGCAAGCCCGGCCAGACCGTCCTGCCGCAATGCCTCATCGACATCGACGATCCCGCACAGGGCTATGTCTCACGCGCGGCGCTGAAGCTGATTGCCGGGCTCGACCATTTCAGTCTCGATCCGGCCGGCAGCGAAGCGCTCGACATCGGCGCCTCGACCGGCGGCTTCACGCAGGTGCTGCTAGAACGCGGTGCGGCCCATGTCACGGCGATCGATGTCGGCCACGGCCAGATGCATCCCGATGTCTCGTCCGACCCGCGCGTCACCGTGATCGAGGGCCTCAACGCCCGCGAACTCACCGCCGCTGATCTCGGCGGCCGTATCCCAGATTTCATCGTCTCCGATGTCAGCTTCATTTCGCTGAAACTGGCGATGCCGCCGGCGCTTGCCATCGCCAGCCTGGGAGCTCGTGCCGTGTTTCTGGTCAAGCCGCAATTCGAGGCCGGCCGCGAGGCGATCGGCAAGGGCGGCCTACTGAAAGACCCCTATGACGCCGCCCGCGTTGCCGGCCTGCTGCAGGAATGGCTCGAAGGCGTCCCTGGCTGGCGGACACTGGGTCTGCACATGTCGCCGATTGAAGGTGGCGACGGCAACCGCGAGTTCCTGCTCGGTGGGATCAAGGACCGATGAGTACGCGCTTCACCATCAAGAGACTGGGCTCGCAGGGCGACGGTGTCGCCGAGACCGAAACGGGCGAGCTGTTTATTCCCTTCACGCTGCCCGGCGAAACCGTCACCGCGGCGCGCGAAAGGGATCGCGCCACGCTGATGGCGGTGCTGGAAGCCTCGCCGCTGCGCATCGACCCGGCCTGCCGGCATTTCACAGAATGCGGCGGCTGCGCCGTCCAGCATCTCGAAGCCGACGCCTACCACCAGTGGAAACGCGACAAGGTCGTACATGCCTTGAAGGGCATTGCCGGCGATATCGGCGCCTTGGTGCCGTGCGCGCCCCACACACGCCGCCGCGTCGTGCTTGCCGCCCGCCGCGCCGGCACCGGCATGCTGCTTGGCTTCCATCGCCATCTGTCTCCGGAAATCATCCCGATCGAGGAATGCCCGATCTCGCTGCCGGAGATCGTCGCCGCGCTCGATCGCTTGCGCTCGGTCGCCGACCTGGTTTGCGCCACCACCAAATCGTTCCGCATGGCGGTCACTGTTACGGGTTCGGGCCTCGACGTCGCGGTCTATGAGTCAGGCAAGCTGGGCGAGCACCAGCGCCGGGTCGCCTCCAACTTCGTCATGGCCAACGGTTTTGCCCGGCTTTCGATCGACGACGAGATTGTCATCGAGCCGAAAAAGCCGGTGGTCATGTTCGGCACAGTCGCTGTCGCCGTACCGCCCGGCGCCTTCCTGCAGGCAACCGAAGCCGCCGAACAGGCGATGGCCGATATCGTTGGCGGACATCTGAAACGCGCCAAGAAAGTCGCCGATCTGTTCGCCGGCTGCGGCAGCTTTGCGCTTCGGCTGGCGGCGAAATCCGAGGTGCATGCGGTCGAAGGCGATGCGGCCGCCCTGTCTGCGCTCGACCGGGGGTCACGCTTCGCCACCGGCTTGAAGCGGGTAACCGGCGAACGCCGCGACCTGTTCCGGCGCCCACTGACGTTCAAGGAGCTGAACGCTTTCGACGGCGTCGTCTTTGATCCGCCGCGCGCCGGTGCTGAGGATCAGTCGAAGCAGATCGCCCGCTCCGACGTGCCGTTCGTCGCCGCCGTCTCCTGCAACCCGGTGACGCTGGCCCGGGATTTACGCATCCTCATGGATGGCGGCTACGTGCTGAAAAGCGTCACGCCGATCGACCAGTTCCTCTGGTCGCCGCATGTCGAGGCGGTGGCGCTGCTGGAGAAACCAAAGAGACGGCGGTAGCCGCAGCCTAATGCATGTCGCCCAGAAGTGTGCTGCGGTTCTGGGACAACGACATGCATCAAAACAAAGACTTAAAGCGCGTCGCTTGAATCCGTTTGAGCGCGACGCGCTTTAGCTTGGCGACATCAGTTTCGGCGTGCCGCCGCGTTGGTTGATCGACACCCATGTATTTGGGTTCTGCTGCGACTGGCGTTTCAGGAAGTAATAGCCCGTCGCGTTCCAGGGCCTGATCTCATCGACCAGATTGTCCAGGACAAGATCGCCCTTGTCGGTCTTCACCGTCAGGATGGTGTGGCCTTCATTGTTGAGGTCGCGCACCACCGTCATCAGCAGCGCCTGCCGGGGGAAACCTGCCTGCAGAAGAAGCTTGCGCTTGTAGAGCGCGTAGATCTTGCAGTCCCCCTTGCCGTCCACAGGATAGTCCCAGTGGTCTTCCATGGTGCCCCAGTGATCGAAATTGCTGACGGGCTTGATGGACCTGTTCGCCTTCTGATTGACCCGCTTGAGGATGCTCAGCTTTTGCGGGGTCAGCTTGACATCGGCGGCCGGCAGAGCGGGCACCTTGCACTCTTTTGGCCGGCGATGGCAGAAATCGACCCAGCCGTAGGGGACGCTGGTGCTTCCTCCGACGGCGGCGGCGGATTGCGTCGACCGTGCCTTGAACCATGTCGATTGTGCTGCCGCCGGACCGGCTTGCAGCGCTGTCGCGCCAATCAACGAAACGAAGCCAAGGAGGAGAGCCGGGACGCCGGGCCGCATTGCCATCACCAACACCGCAACGAGAAGCTGGGTACGGCGTTTGTGCGCAAACGGCAGCCCAGGCAGTTCAACAGTTACTAATGTGAATTGTGTTCGCTTCAAGGTGCCGGCTGAGATTTGAAGTTGGAAAACAGCCGGCGCATTCAGGGTGACGTCGAGCGGCAGGCCGCTACCGGCGCGCCTCTTTGCTATACTTCCTGCACGCCATCATGTCCGGCCGCCTTTGCAGCCTTCAGGAAACTGCGGTCAAAGGTTGCAAAGCCAGCACAATGAGCTGCTTTCCCCAGATGCAGCGCATCTGCAAAATCCATTCCCGCTTCGGACAGATCGAGCGCAGAGGAGACAATCGCAGCGTCTTCCAGTTCAACCGTGGGCAACCCGCCGAACCGTCGCAGCGCGCCCACGATCGCGGCTTGGCCATAGCCATAGGCACTGCGCAGCACCCATTCGGCCTCCAGGACTATCGTGACGGCGACAAAGACGGGTTGACCATCGATCAGCCGCCGGGCTCGCGGGGACTGCTCCGGATCGTCGTTCGTCAAATACCTGACGATAACGTTGGTATCAATCGCGAGCATTGCGCCGCCGGGCTTCCGCAAGGACGGCCGCGTCCATCTCCTCCAGAGTCTTCGGCCTGCCACTGTGCGGTAGGACACCAAAGACATCTTCTGGTCGCGTCGGGGCAAAGGCCGGCGCCAATTTCAAAAGCACTCCGTCCGGCGTATCTTCGACCTGCAGGCGTGTGCCCGCACCCCAATCTTTGCGCTTCCGGATCGCGCTGGGCAGGATTACCTGTCCCTTGGTGGAGACAGTCGTTGTAAGTTTTTCTGTAGCAGCCATCGCGCACGCCTTTGTGTAAGACAAAGGTAAGATATCCTTATTGCGTCAACTATTCAAGCCTGGCGGACTGGCACCTCAAACCCTGGTGCCGCCCACCGTCATCTGGTTCATCCTGAGATGCGGCTGGCCGACGCCGACCGGCACGCCCTGGCCGGCCTTGCCGCACATGCCGATGCCGTTGTCGAGCTTCATGTCGTTGCCGATCATCGACACGCGGTGCATGGCGTCCGGCCCGTTGCCGATCAGCATGGCGCCCTTGATCGGCTGCGTCACCTTGCCGTTCTCGATCATGTAGGCCTCGGTGCAGCCGAACACGAACTTGCCCGAGGTGATATCGACCTGGCCGCCGCCGAAGGAGACGGCATAGATGCCGTTCTTGACCGAAGCGATGATCTCGTCCGGCTCCATGTCGCCCGATGTCATGTAGGTGTTGGTCATGCGCGGCATGGGCTGGTGCGCATAGCCTTCGCGCCGGCCATTGCCGGTAGCCTTCATACCCGTCAGCCGGGCGTTCTGGCGGTCCTGCATGTAGCCGACCAGTCTGCCGTCCTCGATCAGCACGTTGCGGGCCGACGGCGTGCCTTCGTCATCGACGGTTAGCGAGCCGCGCCGCTCCGGCATGGTGCCGTCATCGACCACAGTGACGCCCTTGGCCGCCACCTGCTGGCCGAGTAGGCCGGCGAAGGCCGACGTCTTCTTGCGGTTGAAGTCGCCTTCCAGCCCGTGCCCGACGGCCTCGTGCAGCATGACGCCCGGCCAGCCGCTGGACAATACGATGTCGAACGTGCCGGCCGGCGCCGGGATGGCTTCGAGATTGACCAGCGCCTGCCTGAGCGCCTCTTTCGCGGCATGCTTCCAGCTGTCCTCGACCAGGAACTCACCGAACGCCTTGCGCCCGCCCATGCCGTAGGAACCGCTCTCCTGGCGGTCGCCATCGCCGACCACGACGGACACGTTGATCCTGACTAGCGGCCGGATGTCGCGCACCATCTGGCCATCGGCGCGCACGATCTCGACATGCTGCCAGGATGCGGCGAGCGAGGCCGTCACCTGGCGCACGCGCGGATCCTCGGCCCGCAGCCAGGCGTCGATCTCCTGCAACAGCTTGGCCTTGACCTCGAAGGAAGGCGAGGGGATCGGGTTCTCGTCGCCGTAGAGATGGCGGTTGGTGCGGGCAGGGGCGGCGGCAAGCGTGCCGGAATAGCCGCCCTTGACGGTCGACACTGCGTCCGCCGCGCGCAGCAGCGACGCCTCGGACAGGTCGCTGGAATGGGCGTAGCCGCTCGCCTCGCCGGCCACCGCACGCAGGCCAAAACCCTGGTCGGTGTTGAAATTGGCGGTCTTCAGTCTGCCATTGTCGAACATCAGCGCTTCGCTCTCGCTGTATTCGAGGAACAGCTCACCGTCATCGGCGCCGTTAAGGGTGTCGGCGACGATGCGCTTGATGCGATCGTCTGAAATGTCGAATTGGCCGATCAGGCTGTTCATGGCAGGTCCGTTCACAGGAGGAATGGTGTTGCCACGATGTAGGCGCGAAGACGCGCCTGCACAATCCGCAATGAAGCTCCGCAGCCGACCGTGGAGCGCGCGGCCCTATTTCTCGTTCACGAATTCTTTGATGTCGCTGGTCATGGAATCCCAGTTCGAGAACTGCTCCTCGAGATAGGAGCGGGTAACCCCGCCCCTGAACATGACATCCATCTTGAAGTTCGACCCGTCACCGGAAAAGGCCTTCACCCAGCGGAACTTCTTGTTCCATTCATTGGCCTGGTCGACCGTAAAGGCATCCGTATAGCCCGACGAGAACTGGATCGACTTGCACTTCTCATGGTTCTCGCAGCCATAGAAGTAGATGACATATTTCATGCCCTGGAGCCGACCGGAAACCATCGGGTCGCCGCCGTCATCCTTGTCCATCTTGGCCGAGCCATAGCCTTTCGCAATTTCGAGAATGACGGCCGGATCGGGCGCTGTGAGGATTTCGGCATCCTCGGCAGAGGCGACGGAAATTGCGCCGGTCAGCATCACACCGGTCGACAGAAGCAGAGAAAAAGCGCGCATGATGACCCCCACTGCCAACACCAACTCGTGGGAATGGTGCGTCAGGCCCGGCTATTTCACAAGCATCAAGCTCAGGGGAGCGCGGCAAAACCGTCGGCGAAGCCCTTGAGGTCGACGGGGATGCCGATGCCTTCTTCCGGCGTCTGGAAGACGATGAAGGTGGCAGACGTTCCGGTCTTCAGCGTGTCGAGCAGCGGCTTTTCGAGAATGACCTCGGCATAGCAGCCGTCCTGGAAGCAGCGCACGAAATAGGCGCGGCCAATATCCTTGCCGTCGACATTGAGACCAAGCCCGTTGGGCAGGAGCACACCGAGCGGCGCCAGCACGCGCAGGATCTCGGCCTTGTTGTCGGCGGTTCGCAGCACCACGACCGACAGCCCCATTTCCGGGCGATCCTCCGCGACGACATTCTGCATCATCACGCACTGTTCCGAGGTGGCGCCGGCCGGCGTGTCGCAGATGATCGACCACGCGCCATGCGTCGACTTGACTGTGCCGCTCGGCTGCGCTGCATTGGCGACGCCGGTTGCGGACGAGCCGATACCGATGAGGGCGGCGAGAAAGATGACCTTCGCCCCGCTTCTCGAAAACCAAGCGCTTTTCGAATGCCAAGCGTTTCTCGAAAGCCAAGAGGTCATGACGGCTCCATTGCGAATCACGGCACTTTAAGCCGCGCCAAGGCCAAGTAAAGGATGGGGCGACCGCCGGTCAGCCCCGGCAAGCGCAATAATGCGCTTTTCCCTAGCAAATTCGCCCGAATTGCGACCGTCGGGCGCATTCCGGCCACCAGCCCGCATAGCCCATCTGTCGACGATCCGCGCAAGCCGCGAGGCCGTTGAAACGGCGAGCTCGCGCTTGCGCGCAAAAATGCCGCACGGTTTTGCCCGCTCCTTTCTTGCGGAGGGAAATAGAGTATGGTTTGAACCACCCTTGGGACTGTCCGGGATTCCCATCCCGGCGATGTACGATATTCCTACGCCACGACGGCAGGGAACCGGGAGATGATGAGGGCGATGAGAAAATTCCCAACAAGCGCCAAATTGATGGCAACAGCAGCTGCTGCCACCGCATTTTTCGCCGGTGCCTCCGCCCATGCGGCCCAGCCGCAGCCGTGGGAGATGAGTTTTCAGCCGGCGGCGACCGACATGATGCGACAGATCGAGTGGTTCGGGAACTACACGATGTGGTTCGTCGTCCCGATCACCGTGCTGGTGCTTGCTCTTCTCGCCTGGTGCATCTTCAGGTTCCGCGCCAGCGTAAACCCGGTTCCGTCCAAGACCAGCCACAACACGCTGATCGAGATCATCTGGACCGTCGGGCCGGTCGTCGTCCTGCTGTTCATCGCCATTCCCTCGTTCCAGCTCCTGACCGCGCAGTACACGCCGCCGGAAGAGGCCAAGCTCACCGTCAAGGCGACGGGCAATCAGTGGAACTGGGACTATGAGTACCAGATCGAAAACACGCTCTCCTTCAACTCGGCCATCCTTCAGGATGCCGATCGCGCGGCGATCGGCAAGGAAGACCGCAAGGTCTACCCACGCCTGCTGGCGGTCGATAACGAGCTGGTGGTGCCGGTCAACACCATGACCCGTGTCCTGGTCACCGCAACCGACGTCATCCACTCCTTCGCCATGCCGGCCTTCGGCATCAAGATGGACGCAGTTCCCGGTCGCACCAACGAGACGTGGTTCAAGGCGGAGAAGGAAGGCCTCTATTACGGCCAGTGCTCGCAGCTCTGCGGCAAGGACCACGCCTTCATGCCGATCGCCATCCGCGTCGTCTCCGACGCGCAGTACAAGACCTGGCTGGCAGCAGCCAAGGCCGACCTTCCCGGCGCCAACAAGGCGCTGATGGCCGAGGTCGACGGTACCAACAAGGTAGCGGCCGCCGGCAATTGATGCCGCGGGTTAGCAAGAATTAGGGAACGGAGCCGACCATGGCAGAAGCTGCAGCTCACGACGACCACGACCACAAGCCCTATCATGGCTGGGTCCGGTGGGTGTACTCCACCAACCACAAGGATATCGGCACGCTCTATCTGATCTTCGCGATCTTCGCGGGCATCGTCGGCGGGGCGCTTTCGGTCGTCATCCGCATGGAGCTGCAAGAGCCGGGCATCCAGATCTTCACCGGCCTGGCGCAGATGGTCTACGGCGTGAACGGTGATGCCGCCATCGACGGCGGCAAGAGCATGTACAACGCCTTCGGCACCGCGCACGCGCTGATCATGATCTTCTTCATGGTCATGCCGGCGCTGATCGGCGGCTTCGCCAACTGGATGGTGCCGATCATGATCGGCGCGCCCGACATGGCCTTCCCGCGCATGAACAACATCTCGTTCTGGTTGCTGCCGCCGGCCTTCATCCTGCTCATCACCTCGGCCTTCATGCCGAGCGCGCCCGGCGCCTACGGCGTCGGCGGCGGCTGGACGCTCTATCCGCCGCTGTCGACCTCCGGCCAGCCCGGACCGGCCATGGATCTGGCGATCCTGTCGATCCACATTGCCGGCGCCTCGTCGATCCTCGGCGCCATCAACTTCATCACCACCATCTTCAACATGCGCGCGCCGGGCATGACGCTGCACAAGATGCCGCTGTTTGCCTGGTCGGTGCTGGTCACCGCCTTCCTGCTGCTGTTGTCGCTTCCGGTCCTGGCCGGCGGCATCACCATGCTGCTCACCGACCGCAATTTCGGCACGGCCTTCTTTGCGCCGGACAATGGCGGCGATCCGCTCCTGTTCCAGCACCTGTTCTGGTTCTTCGGCCATCCGGAAGTGTACATTCTGATCCTGCCGGGCTTTGGCATCATCAGCCACATCGTCTCGACCTTCTCGAAGAAGCCGGTGTTCGGCTATCTCGGCATGGCTTACGCCATGGTCGCGATCGGCGCCGTCGGCTTCATCGTCTGGGCGCACCACATGTACACGACCGGCCTGTCGCTCGACACGCAGCGCTACTTCGTCTTCGCCACCATGGTCATCGCGGTGCCGACGGGCGTGAAGATCTTCTCCTGGATCGCGACGATGTGGGGCGGGTCGATCTCGTTCAAGACGCCGATGCTGTGGGCGCTTGGCTTCATCTTCCTGTTCACGGTCGGCGGCGTCACCGGCGTCCAACTTGCCAATGCCGGCCTCGACCGCTCGCTGCATGACACCTATTTCGTCATCGCCCACTTCCACTATGTGCTGTCGCTGGGCGCGGTGTTCGCCATCTTCGCCGGCTGGTACTACTGGTTCCCGAAGATGACCGGCTACATGTACTCGCCGGTGATCGCCAACACCCATTTCTGGGTCACTTTCGTCGGCGTCAACCTGATCTTCTTCCCGCAGCATTTCCTCGGCCTCGCCGGCATGCCGCGCCGCACCATCGACTATCCCGACGCGTTTGCCGGCTGGAACATGGTGTCGTCCTACGGCTCCTATATCTCGGCCGTCGGCGTGGTGATCTTCCTCTATGGCGTCTTCGAAGCCTTCCAGAAGAAGCGGGTGGCTGGCGCCAATCCATGGGGCGAGGGTGCAACCACGCTCGAATGGCAGCTGCCTTCGCCGCCGCCCTTCCACCAGTGGGAACAGCTGCCGAAGATCAAGTAAGGCAGCCCGAATACGAAACCGCCGGCCCGCCGGCGGTTTCGGCCAACGGAATGATTGGACTCAACTACGCATGGCCCTGGTCGACGACCCATTGATTGACGAAGCGGGCTTTCGAATTTCGGAAGCCACGGCGGGCGATTTTTTCGCCCTCTTGAAGCCGCGCGTCATGTCGCTGGTGGTGTTCACGGCCTTTGTCGGCATGGTGGCGGCGCCCGTGACCGTCAACCCGCTGATCGCGATGGTCGCAATCCTGGCCATCGCCATTGGCGCCGGCGCCTCGGGCGCGCTCAACATGTGGTACGACGCCGACATCGATGCCGTGATGAGCCGGACCGCCGGCCGTCCGATTCCGTCCGGTCGCATCCTGCCCGGTGAAGCCCTGAGTTTCGGCCTTGTGCTGTCGGCGCTGTCGGTGATGACGCTCGGCGTGCTGGTCAACTGGTTGTCGGCGGCGCTGCTCGCTTTCACCATCTTCTTCTACGCCGTCGTCTACACGATGTGGCTGAAGCGCTCGACGCCGCAGAACATTGTCATTGGCGGCGCCGCCGGCGCCATTCCGCCAGTCATCGGCTGGGCGGCGGTGACCGGAACGGTCAGCCTCGAAAGCCTCGTCCTGTTCCTGATCATCTTCCTGTGGACGCCGCCGCATTTCTGGGCGCTGGCGTTGTTCAAGTCCGACGACTACGCCAAGGCCGGCATTCCGATGATGCCGAACGTCGCCGGCCAGGCCTCGACCCGCCGCCAGATTTTTGCCTATGCCCTGATCCTTGCGCCGATCGGCGTGCTGCCCTGGGTGCTCGGATTCACCACCGCGGGCTACGGCATCGCTTCGCTGGCGCTCGGCGCCGGCTTTGTCTGGTATGCCTGGAAAGTGCTGCGCATGACTGGCGACGACCGCGTCATGAAGCCGGCCAAGGCGCTGTTTGCCTATTCGCTGCTCTACCTGTTTGCGATCTTCGCCATCTATCTGGCCGACTACGTCGTCGGTCGCGCTCTGGCCATCGGTGGAGCATGACCATGATCGACAAGAAGCTTGAACTGGTCACGCTGACCGAGCGCCAGCAGAAGGCGCGGCGCAACCGTTCGGCCGCGATCGGCCTGGCGCTGGCGGCGCTGGTTGTCGTTTTCTACGTCATCACTATCGTCAAATTCGGCCATACCGGATCGATGTGAGGCCGACGATGACCCGCCAGACCATGACCGACCCCGGGAAGAAAAACACCAACCGCGTTGTCGCCGCCGTCTGCGTCGCCTTCTTCGGCGGCATGATCGGCATGGCCTACGCCGCGGTGCCGCTCTACAAGATGTTCTGCCAGGCCACCGGCTATGGCGGCACCACGCAGCGCGCCGAGAAGCAATATGCCGGCCGCATCCTCGACCGCGACATCACCGTTCGCTTCGACGCCAACACCAATGGCATTCCCTGGCAGTTCCAGCCGGTCGCCCGCTCGGTCACCATCAAGATCGGCGAGACCACGCAGGCGCATTACAGCGCCACCAACAAGTTCGACCGCGCCGTCACCGGCCGCGCCACCTTCAACGTGCAGCCGGAACTGGCAGGCCCTTACTTCAACAAGGTCGAGTGTTTCTGCTTTACCGACACGACACTGAAGCCCGGCGAGACGCTGGACATGCCGGTCGTGTTCTATGTGGATCCAGACATCGTCAACGTGCCGGAACTCAAGGACTTGAAGACGATCACCCTGTCCTACACCATGTTCCCGGTCGAAAAGAACAAACCGGTCGCTTCATCGGCGCCGGACAGCACCACCAAAGTTTCAGATACCGAAGCAAATCTCGGGGGTTGATATGGCAGACGCGCACGCAAAACCACAACACGACTACCATCTCGTCAACCCGAGCCCGTGGCCCTTCCTGGGCTCGATCGGCGCGCTGGTCACCGCCGTCGGCGGCGTCGCCCTGATGCAGTATCTCAAGAACGGCGATTTCCCGGTCTTCGGCCACAACATCGCCAATCCGTGGCTGTTCTTCATCGGCCTGGTCATCGTCCTCTACACCATGTTCGCCTGGTGGTCGGACACGATCAAGGAAGCGCATGAAGGGCATCACACGCGCGTCGTGTCGCTGCATCTGCGCTACGGCATGATCATGTTCATCGCTTCGGAAGTGATGTTCTTCGTCGCCTGGTTCTGGGCTTATTTCGATGCCAGCCTGTTTCCGGGCGAGGTGCAGCAATATGCCCGCACCGCCTTTACCGGCGGCGTCTGGCCGCCGAAGGGTCTCGAGGTCCTCGATCCCTTCCATCTGCCGCTTTACAACACCATCATCCTGCTTTTGTCGGGCACGACGGTGACATGGGCGCACCACTCGCTGATCCATGGCGACCGCAAAGGCCTGATCAATGGCCTGGTGCTGACCGTCGGCCTCGGCATGCTGTTCACCATGGTGCAGGCTTACGAGTACATTCACGCTCCGTTCGGCTTCAAGGATTCCATCTATGGCGCCACCTTCTTCATGGCGACCGGCTTCCACGGCTTCCATGTGATCATCGGCACCATCTTCCTGCTGGTCTGCCTGATCCGCGCCATGAAGGGCGACTTCACGCCGAAGCAGCATTTCGGCTTCGAGGCGGCTGCCTGGTACTGGCACTTCGTCGACGTGGTCTGGCTGTTCCTGTTCAGCGCGATCTATGTCTGGGGATCGGCCGGCGCGCTGATCGAAGGCCACTGACGGCTTTCATCGGGGAATCAATCCCAAGGAATCAGAAAGGCGGCCGCGGCAATGCGGCCGCCTTTCTTCTTTTTGGCGCCCATCCGTGGCCCAGCGGCTTCGGCTGGTTGGGCTGGCTGCTTCAATTGGTCGACTGGACCGATGGCTGCATTGGGGTTACCGACTCCGACATGGATGAAATCTGGGCTATGGTGCCGGATGGAACGCCGATCGGAATCGAGCCGTAGAACATGAGCGAAGACACTATCCATGAGTGAAGATAGGGCGATCTGGCCACCCATCGAGCCGATTTCGGCCGGCCTGCACGGCCGCTGTCCGCGTTGCGGCGAAGGGCGGCTGTTTTCCGGCTTCCTGACCGTCGGCAAGCGCTGCATGAATTGCGGCCTCGACTATTCCTATGCCGATGCCGGCGATGGCCCGGCGGTGTTCGTCATCCTGATCATCGGGTTCATCATTGTCGGGTTGGCGCTGTGGGTGGAGGTGACGCTGAGCCCGCCGCTCTGGCTGCATTTCATTATCTGGATACCTCTGGCGGTGGCGCTGTGCCTGACGGCGCTGAGGCTGATCAAGGGCGTGCTGCTGACGCTGCAATACACCAACAAGGCTGCCGAAGGCCGGCTGGACCACGAGCAATGAGCGAGGCGCTGGCCAAAACCACCGGCCGTTCGCGGCCGAAGACGGCGTTGCTGCTCGGCCTCGGCCTGGTGCTGTTCGTCATTCTGCTGGGGCTTGGCACCTGGCAGGTGCAGCGCCTGCACTGGAAGGAAGGCCTGCTGGCGACCATCGATCAGCGCACCCACTCGGCGCCACGGCCGTTGGCGGACGTCGAGAAGGAATTCGCCGCCACCGGCGATGTCGACTACACGCCGGTCACCGTCAGCGGGACGTTCCTGCATTCGGGCGAGCGGCATTTCTACGCCACCTGGGACGGTGACGCCGGCTTCAATGTCTACACGCCGCTGGCGCTCGACGATGGCCGCTTCGTGCTGATCAACCGCGGCTTCGTGCCCTACGATCTCAAGGACGCTGCCAAACGCCCGCAAGGGCAAGTGACGGGCAAGGTGGCGGTCACCGGGCTGGCGCGCAATCCGCTATCGGCAAAGCCGTCGATGATGCTGCCCGACAATGATGTAGCCAAGAACATCTTCTACTGGAAGGACCGCGGCGTCATGGCGGCAAGTGCGGGCCTGCCCGCCGGTGCCGTGCTGGTGCCGATCTTCATCGACGCCGACAACACGCCGAACCCCGGCGGGCTGCCGGTCGGCGGCGTCACCATCATCGACCTGCCGAACTCTCATTTGCAATATGCCTTCACCTGGTATGGCCTTGCCGCCGCCCTTGCCGCGGTTCTGATCCTCAGGTTGCGCCGCCCGGCAAAGCCTGAATGATATTACAGCGCCGCGCGTCCTTTTGGACGCGCAAAGGACGCTGTAACACTTTTGGTTTGGCGCATGATCCCTTCCGAAAATCGATTCCGATTTTCCGGGTCATGCGCTGCTGCCCTTGACAGGGCAGGGGTGCACACCTCATTTCGCCTCTGAACAACCGGCCCGGATTAGATGCTCCACACCAAGACCAAGCCTCCTTTGACGATCAGGCTCTGCCAGCCGCGCGGCTTTTGCGCCGGCGTGGACCGCGCCATCCAGATCGTCGTGCTGGCGCTGAAGAAATACGGCGCGCCGGTCTATGTCCGCCACGAGATCGTGCATAACCGCTATGTCGTCGAAGGCCTGCAAAGCCTGGGCGCGGTGTTCATCGAGGAATTGTCGGAGATCCCGCCCGAGCATCGCAAGTCGCCTGTGGTGTTTTCGGCCCATGGCGTACCGAAATCGGTGCCGGCCGACGCCCAGGCGCGCGAACTCTTCTATCTCGACGCCACCTGCCCGCTGGTGTCGAAGGTGCACAAGCAGGCGATGCGCCACCAACGGCTCGGCCGCCATGTGCTTCTGATCGGCCATGCCGGCCATCCCGAGGTGATCGGCACGATGGGCCAGTTGGCGGAAGGCGCCGTCACGCTGATCGAGACCGAGGCCGACGCCGCAACCTTTGCGCCGGTCAACCCTGAGGCGCTCGGCTTCGTCACCCAGACGACGCTGTCGGTCGAAGACACCGCCGGCATCATCCGGGCGCTGCAGGAGCGCTTCCCGCAATTGCATGCGCCGGCCGCCGAATCGATCTGCTACGCCACTACCAACCGCCAGGAAGCGGTCAAGGAGACCGCCGCCGGCGCCGATCTCTATCTGATTGTCGGTGCGCCCAATTCTTCCAATTCGCGCCGCCTTGTCGAAGTGGCGGAGCGCGCCGGCGCCACCATGTCGCTTCTCGTACAGCGCGCTTCCGAAATTCCATGGAATGACATCGCTGACATCTCGACGCTCGGCCTGTCTGCCGGTGCATCGGCGCCGGAGATCATCGTCGACGAGATCATCGACGCTTTCCGCCAGCGCTTCGAGGTGACCATCGATCTCGCGATCACCGCGACCGAAACGGAGGATTTTCCAGTCATGCGGGTTCTGCGCGATGTCGAACTGACGCGGGCCGACATGGCCTTCGTCAACGGAGCCGCGTGAACAGCTCATGGCGGTCTACACCGATGTCAACGAGGGCGAACTCGGCGCGTTCCTCAAGGTCTATCCGGTCGGCGAGCTCTTGTCGTACAAGGGGATTGCCGAAGGCACCGAGAATTCGAACTTTTTGCTCCACACCTCGAGCGGCTCCTACATATTGACGCTCTACGAAAAGCGCGTCGACAAGGCCGACCTGCCGTTCTTCCTCGGTCTGATGGGCCATCTCGCCCGCAAAGGCATTTCCTGTCCGCTGCCGGTAACCGCGTATGACGGTACCGTCATCGGCACGCTGGCCGGCCGCCCGGCGGTCATCATCACCTTCCTCGAAGGCCTGTCGCTGCGGCGGCCGACAGCGGCGCATTGCGGCGAAGTCGGCAAGGCACTGGCCGCGCTGCATCTCGCCGGCCAGGATTTTGCGATGACCCGCGACAACGCGCTGGCCATCGACGGCTGGCGCAAGCTCTGGAACGCCTCGCGCGAGCGCGCCGATGAGGTCGAGCCGGGATTGGCTGCCGAGGTCGACGCCGATTTCACCGATCTCGAACGCCATTGGCCGCAGGGCCTGCCGGCGGGCATCATCCATGCCGACCTGTTCCCCGACAATGTCTTCTTCCTCGGCGAAAAACTGTCGGGCCTGATCGACTTCTATTTCGCCTGCAACGACCTCTACGCCTATGACGTCGCCACCTGCCTCAACGCCTGGTGTTTCGAGAAGGATTTTTCCTTCAATCTGACCAAGGGCACGGCGCTGCTGGCCGGCTATCAGAGCGTGCGGCCCTTGAGCGACGGTGAGAAGGCGGCGCTGCCGATGCTGGCGCGCGGCTCGGCGCTGCGCTTCATGCTGACCCGGCTCTATGACTGGCTGACCGTTCCCGATGGCGGGCTGGTCATGAAGCGCGATCCGACCGAATATATCCGCCGCATGCGCTTCCACCGCGCGATCAGGTCTCCTTCGGAATATGGACTGACATGACCAAGCAGGTTGAAATCTTCACCGACGGCGCCTGCTCGGGCAATCCCGGTCCCGGCGGCTGGGGCGCCATCCTGCGCTTCAACGGCAAGACCAAGGAATTGTCGGGCGGCGAGGCTGAGACCACCAACAACCGCATGGAACTGCTCGCCGCCATTTCGGCTCTGAATGCGCTGAAGGAGCCGTGCGCCGTCGAGCTTCACACCGACAGCAAGTATGTCATGGACGGCATCTCGAAGTGGATCCACGGCTGGAAGAAGAACGGCTGGAAGACCGCCGACAAGAAGCCGGTCAAGAACGGTGAGCTCTGGCAGGCGCTGGACGAGGCCAACCGGCGTCACAAGGTGACCTGGAACTGGGTCAAGGGCCACGCCGGCCACACCGAGAACGAACGCGCCGACGAACTCGCAAGGGAAGGCATGGCGCCGTTCAAGAAGGGTTCGGCCAATCCTGTGGCACTGAAGCCTGCAGCCGCGCTGAAGCCGGTTGCGCCGGCCAAGCAGACGGCAACCCCGAGAGCGCGACGCTCAACCCAGAGCTATTGAGTTTAGGCTTCCCGGCAGGAAACCTCACCCGTGCCGATTGCATACTACATCACCCATCCCCAGGTTCAGATCGATGCCAACGTTCCCGTGCCGGAATGGGGACTGTCCGAGATCGGACGGGCGAGGGCATTGGCCATGCTCGACCAGCCATGGGTCGGGTCGGTCCGGCGTGTCGTCTCTTCGGCGGAGCGAAAGGCGATAGAAACCGCCGAGATACTGGCCAGGCATCTCGGCCTTGCGGTCGAGGTGCGGGAGGCCATGCATGAGAACGATCGCTCGGCGACAGGCTTCCTGCCGCCGCCGGAGTTTGAGGCGGTCGCCGACCAGTTCTTCACCAATCCGCACAAAAGCATTCGCGGCTGGGAGCGCGCCATCGATGCCCAGCAGCGTATTGTGAGCGAGGTCGAGGCGGTACTCGACGCCGCCGTTGGCGGCGACATTGCTTTCGTCGGCCATGGTGGCGTCGGAACGCTGCTGCTGCTTTCACTCAGCAATCGCGAGATCAGCCGCGAGGCGGATCAGCCGGCCGGCGGCGGCAACTATTTCGCCTATGACATCGGCGCGCACCGCATCCTCCACGGATGGCGGCCGATCGACCGCTGATATGGCCAGAAGCGGCAGTCCGCAGTGCAGCAATCGGATTGTTGGAGGGGAGCAAAAGGAGTATTGTTTACTACCTTAGAGCAAGGAGTAAGATCCTATGGCAAACGTGGAAAAGATAAGCGTGGCCGTGACGCCGCAACAGGCGGCGACCATGCGCGAGGCAGTGGAAGCAGGTGAATACGCCACCACGAGTGAGATCGTGCGCGAGGCGATGCGTGATTGGCTCACCAAGCGCGAGCTTCGACAAGAGGACGTGCGCCGGCTGCGTCAGCTATGGGATGAAGGCAAGGCAAGCGGGAAGCCGGAGCCTGTAGACTTTGACGCGCTGAGAAAGGAAGCTCGGCAGCGGCTGGTGAAAGCCTCGTCGAATGGCCGCTAGGGTAGTCTGGTCGCCAGCGGCCAGAGCTGACCTGATTGACATCTATCTGACAATAGGCGGCGAAAGCCTTCGAGCAGCCGACCGCTATTACGACCGGCTGGAGGCGCGGGCCATGCAATTGGCCGATCAGCCACGCATGGGCGTGAGGCGACCCGACATCCGTCCCTCAACCCGAATGCTGGTCGAGGCGCCGTTCCTGCTGCTTTACGAAACGATCCCGGACACAGACGACGGCTTAGTCGAGTGCGTCGAGATAGTGCGCGTCGTGGACGGGCGAAGAGACTTGCGCCATCTGTTCTGACCGGAAGCCAGCAATTCTAGGCTTTGGCTTAAAGTCGATTTCATCCCTGAGTGATAGAACGGCGCAATCGATCTTGGCGATGAGGCGCGGCGATGTTCGGGCGCAGGACTTTCGGCAAGCAGCAGCACAGCTTTGCCGATCTCAAGAAAATGATGCGTCCGACGCCGGATGCCGATGGCGTGACGCGCGTTTTTTCAAAAGAGCTTTGGGACGATCCGAAGGTCGGTTCCTTCCTGCGTGAGGCCGGCTTCGCGCCGGACGATCAGCGCAACATCATGCGCACGGCGGACGACTACATCGCTCTTTTCGCCGCGGCCAGGTACCGGCTTCAGCTGCGCACCGAGGCTTTCAACGCCGAGATGGCGGCACTCAATGGCTATTGCCGGGCAGCGCCCTTTTTGGTCATCGACCATCCGATCTGGGATGGCGAGCATGGCGCGTTCCTCTATGCCCAGATGGATCTAATCGGCTTCGACGATTGGAACGTCGTCATGCTGGCGGCGGATGCGAGGACCACGGAATCCTGCGGCCTGCCGCCGCATCCCGGCTCGGTGCCGGCGCTCACCCAGGCGATGACTGGGCACGTGATCCGATGGAAGGCGCGCTATGAATCCGTGCTGGAGGAATTCGGCGTCACCGCCACCGGCGGGAGCAGCATCACGCGGGAACAATTCGAGGCGGAGAAAGATGCGCTGCGCCAGGAAATCATCGACACCGTCGCCTCGATGAAGCCACGCACCGTCAGCGAATAGGGTTAGCGGATCAGCAGGGCCGTGCCGTAGAGCCCGAGCGCGAACACCGTGTGCGAGATCACGTTAAAGGCGCGGATCTGCATCGGGTTGGGGCGTCTTGAAGCGGCCCAGCCGGCGCCCATGCCGGGCGCCAGCAGGAACCAGCCAGCGCCGATGGTGACCATGCCGAGGATGAAGGCCGGCAGGAAGGTCGGCGCGTCCAGCCACGCTTTGCCCGCCAGCGCCACCAGGATGATGCCGTAGACGATGCCGGTGAAATAATGGAAGGCCCAGCCCAGCGCCGTCTCATGCGCATAGGGCGCGGCATGGCCGATATCGTCGTGGAAGACCTTGCCGTCCCTGAGGTGCCAGACCCAGCGGCCGGGCGGTCCCCAGTTCGGCCGCGGCTGACCGAACGCCAGATGCAGGAACATCGCCCACAGATCCATCAGCACCGTGGCGCCGATGCCGATCGCAACACTGCGCCAGATGATGTCAATCATCGCCGAGGTCCCCCAAAAAGCAGGCCATCGCGCCAAACGGGTGCGATCGTCAGGTTATATGGCAATCCGGGATTAGAGCTGGCTCAGAATGTGAGCCGCACCGGAAGTGTCGACACCGGGCTTGGTCTCGACATTGAGCGCGGTGACCTTGCCATTGTCGACGATCATCGAAAAGCGTCTCGAGCGCAGCCCCATATCGTTGCTTACGAAATCGAGGCCGACCGACTTGGCGAATTCGCCATTGCCGTCGGCGAGATAGAGGATCTTGCCTTCACCACCGGTGAAATTGGCCCAGGCGCCCATGACGTGGACGTCGTTGACCGACACGACGGCAATGGTGTCGACGCCGCGCGCCAGGATGGCGTCGTGGTTCTCGAGATAGCCCGGCAGATGGTTGTTGCTGCAGGTCGGCGTGAAGGCGCCGGGAACGCCGAACAGCACCACCTTCTTGCCCGCAAAAATCTCGGCCGAGGTGATCACCTTGGCGCCGTCGGCGGTCATTTCCTTGAAGGTCGCATCGGGCAGTTTGTCGCCAACAGCAATGGTCATGATGGTCCTCGTGTGAAAGCAGGGAAGGTTTCTTGCGATAGCGAAATCAGGCATTTCCCGCAACCGCCGACAAGGGCCTGGATCAAGGGAAAGCCTGGATCGGGACTTGAATCAGGGGAACGGCAGAACGCCCTCGACCGCGCCTTCCGCACTTGTCAGGGTGTAATACAACCCGCCATCGGTCGGTGTTGCCGACGGCCGGTCGAGGATCGGTATGGTAAACACCAGCCGGCCGTCCCTTTCGCTGCGCGCAGGCGCCCCAAACATGTAGTCGCGTTCGCCGGCGACGAAGAAATCCGCCGCCTCCGGATCGCCGGGGAAAGTCGCCTCGACGACCAGCGTCTCATGGTCGCCGGGCAGGACCTTGATGCCGAAATCGGCCTTGGCAGGGGCGGGCAAGGTGGCGAGCGCCGCCTTTACCAGAGCCGCATCTTCGGCATTGTCGGGATCGGCGGCGGGATCGACGCTCAGCCGCGTCTGCACCGGAATGCAGATCGTCTCGCAAATGCCGAGAAAGATGTCGGCATCGATGACGGCCGCATCCCCAGGCGATGACAGGGTGAATGTCACCGGCAGCGAAACCGGATGGTTGTAGCCGGCCCATTTGCCGTAGCCGTCGTCATGGCGCTGCGGCGGCGGGAAGGAAAACGCCGCATCGGTGATGTTGGTGCTGGCCGAGACGTCGATCTGAGGAGGCACGCCGGCATCGCCCGGATCGCGCCAATAGGTCTTCCAGCCGGGCTTCAGCGCAATGTCGAGCACGCCATGGATGCGCCCGGCCTCGTCGGCCTTGCCTGATGTCACCAGCCGTACCTTGCCGCCTTCGCTGTTGTACCAGTCCGAAGAGGAAGCGGCGGCGGGAAGGGCTGCTCCGCATCCGATGGCAGCGCCGAGCAGCAGGATTTTCAAGCTTTGCATGGCGGTGATTTGATCGTCAGTTCATGGCCGCGCAATGTCTTCATGGCGCTCTGCGTATCATATTTGCGTGACTTTCGTGCGGGGAACAGTCGAGTTCTAGCGATCAGCCGGATTAAGTTGGCAATCGGGAATCCGTTGCTCCAGCTATCGGGCTTTGGGCGAATCGCGCGCGGCGCATCTTTTCGGCGTCCCGGAAACGCGTTACGCTCCCCTTCATGGACTTGTTGCGCCACAAGAAGACGGCCGGCGGACGCGGCTTTCTCGACGACCAGTTCCTGATTGCCATGCCCGGCATGAAGGACGACCGCTTCACGCGCTCGGTCATCTACATCTGCGCGCACAGCGATGAAGGCGCCATGGGCCTGATCATCAACCAGACGCAGCAGATGCTGTTTCCCGACCTCCTCGTGCAGCTTGGTATCATGAACGAGCAGGAGGCGATCAGACTGCCGGCGCAGGCGCGCGACTTCGTCGTGCGCAATGGCGGCCCGGTCGACCGCAGCCGCGGCTTCGTCCTGCACTCCGGCGACTACCGGGTCGAATCCTCGCTCACCGTCTCCGACGACATCTGCCTGACCGCGACCGTCGACATCTTGCGCGCCATCTCGTCCGGTCGCGGCCCGCGGCGCGCACTGATGGCGCTCGGCTATTCCGGCTGGGGCGCCGGCCAGCTGGAAACCGAGATCGCCGAGAATGGCTGGCTGACCTGCCCGGCCACGCCGGAGCTTCTGTTCGACGCCGACATCGAACGCAAATACGACCGCATCCTGGCGTCGATCGGCATCGACCTGGCGCATTTGAGCCTGGCGGCGGGGCACGCCTGACCTGGCAGCCACCCGGAGGCCAAACGGCCTCTAGGCCTGCGTCATCGGATACTGCTCTTTCAGCGCCTTCAGCACCTGGTCGCCGGGCATCGGTGCGCCGAACATGAAGCTCTGCACGTATTCGCAGCCCATCTGCCGCAGTTCCAGCGCATCGCTCTCATCGGAAATACCCTCGGCTACCACCGACAGGCCGAGCTCATGCGCCATGTTGACCATGGATTTCAGCAACACCGCACGCTTCGGCGTCGCGTCGTCGACAAAACTCTTGTCGATCTTGATGGTGTCGAAGGGGAAGCGCGTCAGATAGGCGAGCGACGAATAGCCGGTACCGAAATCGTCAAGCGACAGGCCGATGCCGAGCTGCTTCAGCTTGGTCAGCACATGCGAGGTCTGCTCGGGATTGTCCATCACCAGCGATTCGGTGAGTTCGAGCCGGAAGCAGCGCGGCTTGAGATTGGCGCGCGCGATGACCGAGCGGACATCGCTGACCAGGTCGCGGCGGATCAGCTGGCGGCTGGACAGATTGACCGACACCGACAGCGGCGTGTCGCCGATCTGCTTTTGCCAGCCCGCGAGGTCCTCGGCCGCCTGCTGCATGGCAAACAGGCCGAGCTGCACGATCAGCCCACAGCTTTCGGCGACCGGAATGAAATCGCCCGGCGGGATCATGCCGCGGCGCGGATGGTCCCAGCGCAGCAGCGCTTCGAAGCCGGCAATGCTGCCGTCCTCGAGCCGCACGATCGGCTGGTAGGCGAGGGTGAATTCGCGCCGCTCGATGGCGCGGCGCAGATCGGATTCGAATTGCAGACGGTCTGTGCCGACGGTGCGGAAGGCCGGCCGGAACGGCTCGATCCTGTCGCCGCCGAAGCGCTTGGCCTGGTGCATGGCAAGCTCGGCATCCTTGACCATATCCTCGGCCGAAGTCTGCGCCGAAGTCCAGGTGATCAGGCCGATCGAGGCGGTCAGCACGATCTCGCGCTTGGCGAAGGTGATCGGGTTGTTGATCGCGTGCTTGATGGCGTCCGCCACCGCCGCGATGCGGGAAGGATCCTGTTCGGAAAGCAGCATCAATGCGAACTGGTCGCCGGCAAAGCGCGACAGCGAATCCTTCGGCTTCAGCAGCCGGTGCAGCCGGCGCGCTATGGTGAGCAGGATGGTATCGCCGGCCGAGATGCCAAGCCCGTCATTGACCTGCTTGAAGCGGTCGATATCGATGACGAAGACGGTCGGCCGCACCTTCTCTTCGGTGCGCGCGATCGAGATGATCGCTTCCAGCCGGTTCATCAGAAGTTCACGGTTGGGCAGGCCGGTCAGATTATCGTGAACGGCATCGTGCAGCAGTCGTTCCTCGGACTTCTTCTGCTCGGTGACGTCAACCATCGTGCCGACGCAGCGAATCACTTCGCCGTCCGAGCCGATCACCGGCCGCGCCCTGAGCGAGAACCAGTGGTAGTGGCCGTCGGCCCCACGCAGTCGGAAATTCTGCGACACCCGGCCACGCCGGTGCTCGAGCACCACGTCGAGCGTGGTGCGGAACGTGTCGCGGTCGTCGGCATGCAGCACCGGCAGCCAGTTGCGGGCAGCACCGCCCAGGCTGTTGGGCGCAAGGCCAAGCTGGATGCTGACGTCGGGCTTGGTGACGACGCGGTCGCGCAGCACGTCCCAATCCCACACCGTGTCGCCGGAGCCGGCCACCGCCAGTGCCTGGCGCTCGAGGTCGGAGAACAGGCCCTGATGCAGCGCGCCGCCGGCAAAGGCATGCTGCATGACGGTGAAGCCGATCAAAAGGATGATCAGGATCAGCCCGCCGCCCAGTGCCGGCTGGGCGATGTCGTTGTCGAGCATGCCGGTGATCGCCATCCACGATCCGCATAGCCAGAGCAGCACCATCACCCAACTCGGCACCAGCATGATCGCACGATCGTAACCACGAATACCGAGCAGGATGATCAGGCCGAGCCCGGTCAGTGCGGTGGCGGCGAAGGACAGCCGGGCAATACCGGCGGCGACGGCCGGATCGACGATGGCCACACCGGCGATCAACAGCAGGCCGAGGATCCAGACCACCGCGCCATAGCTGAAATGGCCGTGCCATCGATTAAGGTTGAGATAGGCGAACAGGAACACCACAAAGGTCGCTGCAAGGGCCACCTCCGTTCCCGCCCGCCACATCTGCTCATTGCCGGGCGATATCTCTATGATCTTGTTTAAAAAGCCGAAATCGACGCAGATATAGGCAAGTACCGCCCAGGCTAAGGCAGCTGTCGCCGGGAACATCGAGGTTCCCTTGACGACGAAAAGGATGGTCAGGAACAGCGCCAAAAGACCGGCGATGCCGATGACGATGCCGCGAAACAGCGTGTAGGAATTGACCGAGTCCTTGTAGGCTTCCGGCTCCCAGAGATAAACCTGCGGCAGCTTGGGCGAGGCGAGTTCGGCGATGAAGGTGATCACCGTTCCCGGGTTCAGCGTCACCCGGAATACGTCGGCGTCGGGGCTTGACTGGCGGTCGAGCGCGAAGCCCTCGCTGGGTGTGATCGCGGCGATGCGGGTGGCGCCGAGATCGGGCCAGAAGATGCCCGAATTCACCAGCCGGAAATGCGGCGCCACGATCAGGCGGTCGAGCTGCTGGTCGGTGGTGTTGGCCAGCGCGAACACCGCCCAGTCGCCGGTCGAGCGCGCGTTATTGGCCTCGACCTCGATGCGCCGCACGATGCCGTCGGGGCCGGGCGCGGTCGACACCTGGAAGTTTTCGCCCTGGTTGGGGTAGATCGTGACGGCGCGCGACAGGTCGAGCGCGACGTCGTCGCGGGCAATCTTGATCGGTTCGACGGCGAAGGCCGGGAGCGCCGCGCATAGCGTGACGACAGCCGCCAGAACAAAGGCCAACAGCGACCCGTTTCGCAGGAAATTCGTCAAAAATCAGTCCTTCGTTCCAGCGCCGCCCGGCGGATCGTCCGCGATCCGGGCGTAGAGGTAGTGGTCCTGCCAGATGCCATTGATCCTGAGGTAGGATCGCAAAAGTCCTTCGCGCCGGAATCCGGCTTTTTCAAGCACTCGGATCGACCGGGCGTTGTCGGGAATACAGGCAGCTTCGATCCGGTGCAACCTCAGCGTATCGAAGGCGAAGCGGCAGACCACCTTGACCGCGTCGGTCATCAGGCCGCGGCCGCCAAACCGCTCGCCGATCCAGTAGCCGACATGGCCGCTTTGCGAGACGCCGTGGCGGATGTTGCCGAGCGTAATTCCGCCGGCGAGCTTGCCGCTCGTCTTCTCGAAGATGAAGAAGGCGATGGCGGTTCCCTGCGCATAATCTTCGCGGTAGCGGCCGATGCGCAGCCGCCAGGCCGTGCGGTCGAGCTCATCGGGCGTCCAGCGCGGCTCCCACGGTTCGAGGAAGCCGCGGCTTTCGCCGCGCAATGCCGACCATTCGCGATAGTCGTTGGTGTAGGGCACGCGCAGCGTGACCAGGTCGCCCTTCAGTGCCGGCAGGTCACGGCGAAAGAAAGGGAGCGCGAACACGGGGCGCGCCTTGAGGGGACTTAGACGGCGAGCTTGCGGGCCGTGGTGTGCGTGCCCGCAAGCGAATCGAGGATCGCCTCATAGGGCGCGAGCGTACCCACGGGGCCGACGGCGGTCAGCGTCGGCTTGGTCGAAAACAGCCGTGACGACAGGTCGGTCAGCCGCTCGACGGTCAGCGCCGACAGTCGTTCCATCAACTCCTCCTTGGCGATCGGCCGGCCGAACAAAAGCAGCTGCCTGGCGATCTGCGAGGCGCGGCTGGCCGGGCTTTCCGCCGACATGATCAGTCCGGCGCGGTATTGCGCACGCGCCCGGTCGAGTTCTTCCTGCAGGATGTTCTCGCCGGCCTTCTGCAGTTCGTCGATGATGACGGGCACCAGTTCGGCAATGTCGCTCTGTCCGGTGGCGGCATGCACGCCGAAAATGCCGGTGTCGGAAAAACCCCAGTGGAAGGCATAGACGGAGTAACACAGGCCGCGCTTTTCGCGAACCTCCTGGAACAGCCGGGACGACATGCCGCCGCCAAGGATCATCGACAGCACCTGCGAGGCGTAGAAGTCGCGCACATGATAGGCGCGGCCTTCGAAGCCGAGCACGATCTGCGCGTCCATCAGGTCGCGATCCTCACGGAAATCGCCGCCGACATACTGCGCATATTGCGGCATCGTGCTGTCGGCCTTGCTGCGGAAGCCGCCGAGCTGCTTTTCCACCTCGCGCACGAAATTGTCGTGCTTGATGTCGCCGGCGGCCACAACCACCATGCGCTCGGCGCCATATTGGCGCTCGATGAAATCGTGCAGCTGTTTGGAGGTGAAGGATTTGACGGTTTCGGGCGTGCCGAGGATCGAACGGCCGATCGTCTGGTGGCGGAACGCGGTCTCGGTGAAACGGTCGAAGACGATGTCGTCGGGCGTGTCGTGCGCGGCGCCGATCTCCTGCAGGATCACATGCTGCTCGCGCTCCAGCTCCTGCGGGTCGAACTCGGACTCCTGCAAGATGTCGGCAAGGATATCGACGGCCAGCGGCACGTCGTCGGACAGCACCCTGGCATAGTAGGACGTCGTCTCGACGCTGGTGGCGGCGTTGATTTCGCCGCCGACATCCTCGATTTCCGAAGCGATTTCGAAGGCGCTACGCCTTTTCGTGCCCTTGAAGGCCATATGCTCGAGCAAATGGGCCATTCCGTGCTCTTCGTCACGCTCATTGCGAGCGCCCGACTTGACCCAGGCACCAAGGGCAACGGATTCGAGGCTTGGAAGGGTTTCGGTGGCGACTGTCAGGCCGTTCGACAGACGGCTTACCTCAACACCCATATGGCAAGTACTCCCTAACGCGCAGCCCTTGAGTGGCTGCTCACGTAATCTTCCACCATTTTCAGGTCGGATGGAAGTACCGTGTATTTTTCGTCGGCTGACATCAACGACCCCAGCCAGGCGGGCAAGGCCGGCGACACGCCGCAGGCGGCTTCGACAGCCGCCGGGAACTTGGCCGGGTGCGCCGTTCCCAGCACCACCATCGGCACTGCGCCATCCGCCTTGCCGGCGGCGACATGCACGGCCGCTGCTGTATGCGGGTCGAGCAGGTAGTTGCTTGATTCCAGCGTGGAACGGATGGTGGCGGCGACCTCATCCATATCAGCGCGGCCGGCGTCGAATTCCGAGCGCATCCTGGCCATTTCGACCGTTTCGATGGTGAAGGCGCCGGACTGTTTGAGCCCGGCCATATAGCGCCGCACCGTTTCGGCATTGCGGTCGGAGGCCTCGAACAACAGCCGCTCGAAATTCGACGACACCTGGATGTCCATCGACGGCGACGTCGTCGCAAACACACCCTTGGTGCGGTATTCGCCGGTCGCGAAAGTGCGCGCCAATATGTCGTTGTCGTTGGTGGCGACGATCAGCCGTTCGATCGGCAGGCCCATCTTTTTGGCGGCGTAACCGGCGAAAATGTCGCCGAAATTGCCCGTCGGCACGGTGAAGGAAACGGGCCGGTCGGGCGCGCCGAGCGAAAGCGCCGAGGAAAAATAATAGACGATCTGGGCCATGATGCGGGCCCAGTTGATCGAATTGACGCCCGACAGCGATACGCCATCACGGAAGGCATGATCGTTGAACATGTCCTTCAGCAAGCCCTGGCAATCGTCGAAATTGCCTTCGATGGCCAGCGCCTGAACGTTGGCCGCGCTCGATGTCGTCATCTGCCGCTGCTGCACCGGCGAGACGCGGCCATGCGGGAACAGCACGAAGATATCGGTGCGGTCGCGGCCGGCAAAGGCGTCGATGGCCGCACCGCCGGTGTCGCCAGAAGTGGCCCCGACGATCGTGGCGCGCTGGCCGCGCTCAGTCAGCACATGGTCCATCAGCCGGGCAAGCAGCTGCATGGCGACGTCCTTGAAGGCCAGCGTCGGACCGTGGAAGAGCTCGAGGATGAACGTGTTCGGGCCGGTTTGCACCAGCGGGCAGACGGCCTGGTGGCGGAAGGTGGCATAGGCTTCGCGCACCAGGCGTTCGAAAACGGGTGCCGCGATCTCGCCGCCGAGGAACGGCGTCAGCACGCGGATGGCGAGGTCGGCATAGGGCAAGCCGTGCATGGCGCGGATCTCGGCTGCCGAAAACTGCGGCCACTCGCGCGGCACATAGAGCCCACCGTCGCGTGCCAGTCCGGCCAGCACCGCGTCCGAAAATCCCAGCGCGGGCGCTTCCCCGCGAGTACTCACATATTGCATGTCACAGACCCGTTGCCGCTTGGCGTTTCCGTTCACCACAGAGTGGTTAATTTCTGCGCTGGCTCAGTCGCATTTTTGCCGCGCCATTGCTATACGTCACCAGCTTTGCGAGAGGGAAGTGCAGTTTCATGGCGTTCTATTCGTTCAACCGTCGCTTTGTCGCGGGTCTGGCGCTCACCGGCTTTATGCTTGCCGCCGCCGGCTGCCAATCGAGCGACAATGGCATCCTCAACCTCGGAATAGGCAAGAAGACCGATCCGAATGCGCCAATACCGCCGCAGGATCCCAAGGTGCTCGCCAGCCAGTTGCAGGCCTATTGCCCGAAAGTGACGATCCGCGACGGCACTGCCTACTTCAACACCTACGCCAAGGGTGCGTCGCAGCCGAAAAAGAAAAAGGCCGACGTCGCGCAGGATGCCCAGGCCGCTGCCGCCGCGCAGACGGCGCCGGATGGCACCATCGTCGACCCGAACAAGGATCCGACCAAGATCATCTACCAGGCCTCGATCAGCGATGTCAGCCGCGATTGCAGCCGTGCCAACGGCCAGCTGACGATGAAGGTTGGCGTTGCCGGCAAGATCGTGCCGGGACCGATGTTCACTCCCGGCACCATCACCATGCCGATCCGCATCGCCGTCATGCACGGCACCGATGTGCTTTATTCGCAGATCCACCCCTATCAGATCCAGGTCAGCGATCCCTCGACCGCCACCCAGTTCGTCTTCACCGATTCCAACGTCGTCGTGCCCGAGCCCTCTGCCAAGGACTACCAGGTATATGCCGGCTATGACGATACCGCGCCGGCGGCGGCGGACAAGAAGTCCGGCAAGAAGAAGCGAGCTCCCGCCACGAACTAGGCGGCGGGGCGTCGTCGCGCTGTTGCGACGGGGGCCGTCAACTCCTTGGAAGATCAAGACGATCTGGCAGTAACCCTGCAGGAATGCGCCTGCAGGCGGCTGGGGTGTGCGCCTTGAATCCTGGTCCATTGCGCCAGCACTCTTGACTCATTCATATCCCCACAGTTATACGTCAATCAATAGCTCGCAGGTTATTGATCCCGATGCCAGACGCCCACGACACTCTGTTCAGAACGCTTGCCGACCCGACCCGGCGGGCCATCTTCGAGCGCCTGTGCCGCCAGGGTGAGCAGACAGTGGGGGCGCTGACGGCGCAGTCCGGAGTCTCGCAGCCGGCGGTGTCGAAGCATCTGGGCGTCCTGAAGCAGGCCGGCCTGGTGCTTGACCGCCACGCCGGACGGCAGACCCACTACAGCGCGCAGCCCGGCGCGCTCGCTCCGTTGACCGACTGGACAGTTCAGATGACCGGGTTTTGGGAGAGCCGCTTCGACCATCTCGAGGATCTGCTGAAAAGGATGGACCAGTGAGCAAGCCGGAACTGCGCACCGTCGTCGTCGAACGGGACATATCCTGGCCGGCGGAAAAGATCTGGCGGGCGCTGACGCAGCCGCATCTGATGGAGGAGTGGCTCATGAAGAACGATTTCAAGCCCGCCGTCGGCCACAGTTTCAATCTTCGCGGCGACTGGGGCGGCGTGCTCGACTGTGAGGTGCTGGCCATCGAACCAAACAGGACGCTGTCCTACAGTTGGGATTTTGCGCATGAGGATGCTGCCTACAATCTGAAGAGCGTGGTGACGTTCACGCTCACGCCAACGAGCACCGGCACCCGTCTGCGCGTCGAGCAGTCGGGCTTCCACCCCGATCAGAAACAGGCCTATGGCGGCGCCAGGGCCGGGTGGCAGCAGTTCCTCACCAAGCTGGAGCAGCTTCTGGCGAAGCCAGATTGAGCCTGCCGGTACAAGTCAGCGCCATGCCCTGATCGTCGGGGGCGCCGAAAGCAACAAAGGAGAAATCGATGAAGATCAAGCTGACCAGCATCTACGTGGACAATCAGGATAACGCCCTGCGTTTTTACACCGATGTGCTGGGCTTTGCCGTGAAGGCCGACTTCAGCAAGGGGCCTTTTCGCTGGCTGACCGTAACCTCACCCGATGAGCCCGAGGGAACCGAACTGCAGCTCGCGCTCAACGACAATCCGGCCGCCAAAACCTACCAGCAGGCTATCTTCAAACAGGGGCAGCCTGCGCTCATGCTGTTCACCGACGACATCAAGGGCGACTATGAGCGCATCAAGGGGCGTGGCGGTGCGTTCGCCATGGCGCCGACCGAAGTGACCGGCTCGACCATCGCCCAGCTCAACGACAGCTGCGGCAATCTCATCCAGATCACCCAGCTGGCACGCTGGTAAGCGCTCGTTTTCAAGAGGAGGTGGCAATGAACTGGAGCAAGTGGATAAGGCAAACCCACCGTTGGCTGTCGATGATCTTTACGCTGACCGTGGCAGCCAATTTCATCACCATGGCATTCGGGCAGCCTCCGGCATGGGTGGTCTATTCGCCGCTGCTGCCGCTCTTCCTGCTGCTGTTCAGCGGGCTCTATATGTTCGTGCTGCCCTATGTCGCCCCGCCGCACGGCGAGCAGCGCGCGCAAGGTTAGGGACGATGGCCAAGGCGCCCGGAAAATCGAAGGCCGCAAAGCTTGCCCCAGCCAAGCCAGCGCCAGCCAGGCCGGTCCTGCTTTCAGGCGGCAACCCGCAGATCGCCAAGGCCTATGGGGATGCTCCCGTGCAGGCCTATATCGCGGCCATGCCGGGCTGGAAAAGCGATGTCGGGCACCGCCTCGACGCGCTCATCGTCGGCGCCGTTCCCGGCGTCTACAAGGCGGTGAAGTGGAACTCACCGTTCTATGGTATCGAGGGCGAGGGCTGGTTCCTCAGCCTGCATTGCTTCACCAGATACGTCAAAGTCGCCTTCTTCCGCGGCATGTCGCTGGAACCCATTCCTCCCGGCGGCTCCAGGCAGAAAGATGTGCGCTATCTCGACATTCATGAAGGCGAAGAGATCGACGAGGCGAGGTTTGCCAACTGGGTGAAGCAGGCCAGTAAATTGCCCGGCGAGAAGATGTGAAAGGAGGAGACCATGAAGACCGGCGCTGCGAACAAGCCAGAGGCAGAACCCTCTGCCTCGGAGCGGATAGATGCCCGAATCCGCGAGCTGGACGACTGGCGCGGCAAAACGCTGGCCAGCCTGCGCAAGACCATCCTCGACGCCGATCCTGAGATCATCGAGGAGTGGAAGTGGATGGGCAGTCCGGTATGGTCGCGCGACGGCATGATCGCCGTCGGCAACGCCCACAAGGACAAGGTGAAGCTCACTTTTTCCCACGGCGCCAGCCTGCCGGATCCAGACAAGCTGTTCAACAACGGCCTCAACGGCAAAGTGTGGCGCGCGATCGATGTGTCGGAGGGCGAGGCGATCGATGCGGATGCGCTGAAAGCGCTCGTCCGCGCCGCGATCACTTATAACAGGGCAAAGAAGAAACCGGCTCGAGCCAGGTCGGTCAAAGCCAAGGACTGAGTTCAGGCGTCCGACCACTCCGAAAGCGCGGCAATCACGCTTTTCAGTTCGGCCCAGCGGCGGATGACCGTTTCGGCGCCGGCCTCGGTCAGCGCGTCGGCATGGCCGGGATAGTTGTGCGCGGCGCCGGTAAAGCCGATCACGCGCATGCCGGCAGCCCTGGCGCCGGCGACGCCGTGCACCGAATCTTCGATGACGAAGGTGTTTGCCGGATCGGCGTTGAGTTTCTCCGCCGCAAACAGGAACACGTCGGGCGCGGGCTTGGTTTTCTTGCTCGGTATCTCCAGCGCTGAAAATATCCGGCCGGCGAAGAACGGCAGCAGGCCAACCTTCTCCAGCATGAATTCGATCCGCTCCGAGCGCGAATTCGAGCAGACGCATCGCGGCGCCGTGACCGCCGCCGCCGCCTCGCGCGCGCCGTCGATGGCGCGCACATCGCTGCGCAATTTGCGGTCGACCAGCTCTTCGGCACGGTCGATCATCGAGGCCTGGAACGGGATCGCGGACTTCGCCTCGACCCGCATCATGATGTCCTTGAAGGTCAGCCCGGCGTAGCTTTCGGCGATTTCATCGGCCGATATTTCGAAGCCGGCCAAGGTCAGCAGTTCGGCTTCGACGCGCGCGGCGATGATTTCGGAATCGACGAGCACGCCGTCGCAATCGAAGATGACAAGATCTGGCTGGGGCATGGCAATCCGGAACGAGGGAGGGTGATGGAGGCCCGGCAGGGGCTCAAGCGGCGCGACATACACCAACGGGCCGGGCTGCGCAAATTAACGAAGTCAGGGATGCCGGGCCGATTTCGCCCTTCACCGAATATTTACGCTGATCGGTAACCATAACGGGGAGTAAACAGTAACGCGTGCTTTGGGTGTAAACATGTCTGCCGTGCGTCTTCTCGACGACCTTTCTCACGCTCCCCAGCAATCCGAATGGCTGGATACGATCCTCAAGGGCGATTGCGTTGCCGCGCTCGACCGCCTGCCGGAAAAATCCATCGACGTCATCTTCGCCGATCCGCCCTACAATCTGCAGCTCGACGGCGACCTGCACCGGCCCGACCAGTCCAAGGTCGACGCCGTCGACGATGACTGGGACCAGTTCGAGAGCTTTGAGGCCTATGACGCCTTCACCCGTGCCTGGCTGCTGGCGGCGCGCCGCGTGTTGAAGCCCAATGGCACCATCTGGGTCATCGGCTCCTACCACAACATCTTCCGCGTCGGCGCCAAGATGCAGGATCTCGGCTTCTGGATCCTCAACGATGTTGTCTGGCGCAAGACCAATCCGATGCCGAATTTCCGCGGCCGCCGCTTCCAGAACGCGCATGAGACCATGATCTGGGCCTCGCGCGACCAGAAGGGCAAGGGCTACACCTTCAACTACGAAGCCATGAAGGCCTCCAACGACGACATCCAGATGCGTTCCGACTGGCTGTTCCCGATCTGCACCGGTGGCGAGCGGCTGAAGAACGACAATGGCGACAAATTGCATCCGACGCAGAAGCCGGAAGCGTTGCTTGCCCGCATCATGATGGCCTCGACCAAGCCGGGCGACATCGTGCTCGACCCGTTCTTCGGCTCCGGCACCACGGGCGCCGTCGCCAAGCGCCTCGGCCGCCACTTCGTCGGCATCGAGCGCGAGCAGGCCTATATCGACGCCGCCAATGAGCGCATCGATGCGGTGCGGCCGCTGGAAACCGCCGATCTCACCGTGCTTACCGGAAAGCGCGCCGAGCCGCGCGTCGCCTTTGTCAGCCTCCTCGACACCGGGCTGATGCAGCCCGGCGCCACACTTTATGACTCCAAGAAGCGCTGGGCCGCCAAGGTGCGCGCCGACGGCACGGTGGCGATCGGCGACAGCGCCGGCTCTATCCACAAGATCGGCGCCGAAGTACAGGGGCTGGACGCCTGCAACGGCTGGACCTTCTGGCACTATGAACGCTCGGGCGGCCTGACCCCGATCGACGAACTGCGCCGTATCGCCAGGCTCGGCATGGAGCGGGCAGGGGCCTGATCACCCCTCCCCAATCGTCTTAGATCAGACTGCGATCCCAAAACGCTCAAGGTCCGCCCTAAGCGTCTTTGCGTCGGTAAACAGCACCGCATTCCAGCCGGCCGCCTTGGCGCCGTCGACATTTTTCTGGCTGTCGTCGATAAACAGCGTGGCGGACGGTTCGAGACCGAACGCGGCGACATGGTGGTCGTAGATGGCGCGGTCGGGCTTGATCTGACGGATATCGGCCGACACGGTGACGCCGCGCGGACGGCTGAGGAAGTCGAAGCGCAGCCGCGCTTCGGCAAGCGTGTCGGCGGCGAAGTTGGTCAGCATCGTCACGTCGTGACCGCTCTCGATCAGGCCGAGCATGATGGCGACGCTGTCCTCATAGGCATGCGGCACCATCTCGTGCCAGTGGCGGCGGAAATTGCGAATGTTTTCAGCGTGGTCGGGATGCTCGGCAATCAGCAGCGCTTCCGCCTCGTCCCACGTCCGGCCGCGGTCCTGCTCGATGTTCCAGTCATGCGTGCAGACATTGTCGAAGAACCACTTGCGCTCCTCGGCATCCGGGATCAGGCGGCTGAACGGAATGTTCGGATCGTAGTGGATCAGCACGCGGCCGATGTCGAACACGATGTGGCGGATTTCAGTCATTTTTATCCCTTCAATGCGGACGCTGCTTTTCGGTGCATGTCGCCCAAAAGTGTGCGGCGGTTTTAGGAAAACGACATGCACAAAACAAAGAATCCGAAGCGCGTCGCGTACGATCGCGTCACGCGCGACGCGCTTTGGTCGCGCCCGGTATCGCCGCTTCGATTACCTTTTTCATGACGGTCGGCAGCGCTTCCCCGGAAATGTCATGGGCCAGCGACCAGAAAAACCCTTCCGGCGCATCACTTTTCACCTGTGCATGAAAGACTTCGAGCTCGAGTGCGAAATGGGTGAAGACATGCGCGATCTCACCGGCGCGCCGCCAGTGCGCGGGGAAGGGCGCGGCGTCCGTCGTCGTCGCGCCGTCGATCCGCGCTGTCCAGCCCGTGGTCGGCACTTCGGTCATGCCGCCGAGCAGGCCTTTGTCCGGCCGCTTGCGCAGCAGGATCGCGCCGTCGCCGCGCTCGGCCACAAAGGCGGCGCCGCGCCTCAGCGGCTTGTCGGCTTTCGGCGGGCGAACCGGAAAGCGTTCGGGGTCGCCCGACAGGATGGCGCTGCAATCCTCGCGCAACGGGCACAGCATGCAGCGCGGCCGCTTTGGCGTGCAGATGGTGGCGCCAAGATCCATCATCGCCTGCGCGAAGTCGCCCGGCCTTGTCTGCGGAACCAGTCTTTCGACCAGCGCGCGAATTTCAGGCTTCGCCTCGCTGAGCGGCGTTTCGATCGAATAGAGCCGCGAGATGACGCGTTCGACATTGCCGTCGACGACCGCCGCCGGCCGGTCGAAGGCGATCGCCGCGACCGCCGCCGCCGTATAGGCGCCGATCCCCGGCAAATCCCGCAATCCAGCCTCATTGTCGGGAAAGCGCCCGCCTTGGCTGGCGACGAGATCGGCGCAGGCTTTGAGATTGCGGGCCCGCGAATAATAGCCGAGCCCGGCCCAGGCCTTCATCACATCCTCAGTCGGCGCCGCGGCCAGCGCCTCGACATCGGGCCATTTCTCTACGAAAGCGCGAAAATAGGATTTTACCGCTTCGACCGTGGTCTGCTGCAGCATCACTTCCGACAGCCAGATGCGATAGGGATCCGCCCGTGCGCCGCCGGCCGCCGCGCGCGGCGCGATCCGCCACGGCAGTTCGCGATGGTGCGCGTCGTACCAGGCCAGCAGGCGGAAAGCGATGTCTCCGGACGCGGCTTTGCCGCTGTCTCCGGATGCGGCCTTGCGGGTCTGTTCGTGCAGTGCCATTGATCGCGGGCTGGCTCTTGGCTGGTGAGGAGCGTGGCTGGAGAACGTACATGGCAGGGAGAACGCCTTACGGCAATCCCGTTCCGGTGAGCGATCTCGCCACCCAGATTCTCGATCCCGTGCTGCGCAAGCGGGCCGGCATTTCGATCGGGCTGGTGCAGTCGTGGGAAGAGATTGCAGGCCCCAGGCTTGCCGGCCATTCGCGACCTGAAAAAATCCAGTGGCCGCGCCGCATGCACGAAGACGATCCGTTCGAGCCGGCGACGCTGGTTATCGCCTGCGAAGGCATGGCGGCACTGCATCTGCAGCACGAGACGGGCGAAATCATCAACCGCGTCAATGCCTTCCTCGGCTTCAATGCAATCGGCCGCATCAGGATCGTGCAGAAGCCGGTGCTATCTGAGAAAGCCCGGCCGAAACCGGCTCTCAGGCCACTGACACCGGTCGAGAAGGCCAAATTGTCCGATACCGTCGGCAAGATCGAGGATGAGGGCCTGCGCGCTTCACTCGAGCGGCTGGGCGCCACCATTCTCGGCGAGAGGAAGCGGCCAGGGTAATCAGCCGGTCATGAACCCGCCACCAGTCTCGCGCATTCGTGATGAAGCATATAGAGTTAGGCGATTGGAATGGGGACAGCGATGCCTTAATTCCCGCCAACTCTCGCCTTTTCTAGCCTTTGCATTGCAAAATCCAACCATAGTCAGGTGATTCGCATGAACCGTAGCTTGTCCCGCAGAAACCTCCTGTCGTCGCTGGCCGTTATTCCGGCACTGGCACTGCTCGCCGCATGCAGCGACTCCAGCGAGGACGCCAAGGCAGCGGACGTCAAGCCTGCAACGCCTGCCGTGCCAGCCGCGACGCCTGCCACGCCGGCCGCCGCCAAGGCGCCGGACTCGACGGGCGACGTCAACATGGCCGAGCTGCTGAAGCCCGGCGCTCTGCCCGACAAGCAGCTCGGCAAGGACGACGCCAAGGTCACCATCGTCGAATACGCTTCGATGACCTGCCCGCATTGCGCGCATTTCGCCGCGACCACCTTCCCTGAGTTGAAGACCAAATACATCGACACCGGCAAGGCCCGCTACATCCTGCGCGAATTCCCGTTCGATCCGAGCGCCGAGGCCGGTTTCATGCTGGCACGCTGTTCAAAGGACAATTATTTCCCGATGGTCGACGTGCTGTTCAAGCAGCAGGCCAACTGGGTCGGCGTCAACAATACCAAGGACGCGCTGCTGCAGATCTCCAAGCTCGCCGGTTTTACACAGGAGTCCTTCGAGGCCTGCTTGACGGACCAGAAACTTCTGGACGATGTGAGATCGGTCCAGAAGCGCGGCGCCGATGAATTCAAGGTCGACTCGACGCCGACCTTCTTCATCAACGGAAAGACCTACAAAGGTGCGATGTCGATTGAGGAAATATCGGCCATCATCGACCCTCTGCTCTGACGTCCAGGCGGCGCCGGAGCGACTGCGCTTTGGCGTCTGCGCACCTCTGCGACCTGTAGGCAGGCGCGAATGAAGTTTTCGCGCCTTCGCCTCCTCGGCTTCAAGTCCTTCGTAGAACCCGGCGAGTTCGTCATCGAACGCGGCCTCACCGGCATTGTCGGGCCGAATGGCTGCGGCAAGTCGAACCTTGTCGAGGCGATGCGCTGGGTGATGGGCGAAAGCTCGTACAAGAACATGCGCGCGTCCGGCATGGACGACGTGATCTTTTCCGGTTCGGGTACGCGCCCCGCGCGCAACACCGCCGAAGTCACGCTGTTCCTCGACAACAGCGACCGCACAGCGCCCGCCGCCTTCAACGACGCCGATGAATTGCAGGTCTCACGCCGCATCGAGCGAGAGGCGGGCTCGCTCTATCGCATCAATGGCAAGGAAGCCCGCGCCAAGGACGTGCAGCTTCTGTTCGCCGATCAGTCGACCGGTGCCCGCTCGCCCTCCATGGTCGGCCAGGGCCGCATCGGCGAGCTGATCCAGGCCAAGCCCCAGGCGCGCCGCGCGCTGCTCGAAGAAGCCGCCGGCATTTCCGGCCTTCATACGCGCCGTCACGAGGCCGAGCTTCGGCTTAAGGCGGCCGAGCAGAATCTGGAGCGATTGGACGACGTCGTCGGCGAGCTGGAAAGCCAGATCGAAAGCCTGAAGCGCCAGGCGCGCCAGGCCTCGCGCTTCAAGAACCTGTCGGCCGATATCCGCAAGGCGGAAGCCACGCTGCTGCATCTGCGCTGGACGCTGGCCAAGACCCAGGAAGGCGAGGCGCGTTCGGCGCTGGCCGTCGCCACTGCTCTGGTCGGCGACCGCGCCTCGGCGCAGATGGCCGCCGCCCGTGAGCAAGGCATCGGCGCGCACCGGCTGCCCGATCTGCGCGACGCCGAAGCGGCCGCCGCCGCCGCCTTCCAGCGCCTGTCGATCGCCAAGTCGCAGATCGAGGAAGAGGCCGGCCGCATCCGCGCCCGCCAGGCCGAGCTAGAGCGCCGTCTGCAGCAACTCGACGGCGACATCGCCCGCGAAGAGCGCATGGTGCGCGACAACGCGGATATCCTTGAGCGCTTGCGCGAGGAAGAAGCGACGCTCAATTCTGAAAATGCGGGCGCTGCCGAACGCGAGGCCACCACGCGGGCCGCTTTCGAGCAGGCCGGCGCGACACTCGTCCAGAGTGAAGCAAAACTCGCCGCGCTGACCGCCGAACGGGCCGAGGCGGCCGCCTCGCGCAACCAGATCGAGCGCACGCTGCGCGAAACCGCCGAACGCCGCGACCGTTTTGCCCGCCAACTGGCCGACGTCGACCGCGAACTGTCCGAGATCATCTCAAAAGTCGCCGGCCTACCCGATCCTGCCGAGAAGCGTGCCCTGGTCGAGGATGCGCTCGCCCGGCTGGAGGAAACCGAGGCCGGGGCCATATCAGCCGAACAGGCGGTCGCCGAGGCGCGCGCCGCTGAGAGTGCCGCGCGTCCGCCGCTGCAGGACGCCAGGTCAGAACTGGCCGGGATCGAGACCGAAGCGCGCACGCTGGCCAAGATCCTGAACGCCGCCAGCGGCGATCTTTTCCCCTCGGTGCTCGAACAGCTCAGCGTCGAACGTGGCTATGAGACGGCCCTAGGTGCTGCACTTGGCGAAGACCTCGACGTGCCGCTCGACCGCAGCGCGCCGGTACATTGGGGCGAAAGCCAGGTCCAACCAGGCGATGCGGCTTTGCCGGAAGGCATCAAAAGCCTCGCCAGCGTGGTGCGCGCGCCTTCGCAGCTTGCCCGCCGGCTGGCGCAGATCGGCATTGTCGAGGCTGCTGACGGCAGGCGGCTGCAGGCACTGCTTGCGCCCGGCCAGCGGCTGGTCAGCCGTGACGGCGCGCTGTGGCGCTGGGACGGCTTGACGGCAAGTGCCGATGCGCCGACCGCTGCCGCTCAGCGGCTGGCGCAGAAAAACCGGCTGGCCGAGCTCGATGCCGAGGCGGTTCAGGCGACGCAGATCGTGCGCGAGGCGGAAGCAGCCCTTGCCCAGGCCGAACAGGCGCTGCGCCAGGCAAGCGAGGCCGAACGAAACGCCCGTCAGGCGGGGCGCGACGCCCAGCACGGGCTGGATGCCGCCCGCAACGCGCTGGCCGAGGCTGAAAAGGCCGGCGGCGAACTGGCAAGCCGTCGCGCCGCCCTGGACGAAGCGCGCGCCCGCATCGTCGACAGCCATGAAGAGACGGCCGCTGCCTTTGCCGAAGCCGAAATGCTGCTGCAGGACGCGCCCGATCTCGGCGATCTGCAATTGCAGCTCGAACAGTCCGCCGCCAATGTCGGCAGGGACCGTGCGACGCTTGCCGACGCGCGCGCCGTGCATGAGGGCCTGCGCCGCGAGGCCGAGGCGCGCACGCGCCGTCTCGACGCCATCGGCGCCGAGCGCAGCAGCTGGCTGCAGCGTGCCGAAAACGCCTCGACGCAGATCGCCTCGCTTGGCGAGCGCAGGGCCGAAGCCGAGGCCGAGCGCGAAACGCTGGCCGACGCGCCCGACGAGATCGACGCCAGGCGGCGCGCGTTGCTGTCGCAACTGACCGAGGCCGAGACCTTGCGCAAGGCGGCGGCCGACCGTTTGCAGGAGGCCGAGAACAAGCAGGCCGAGCTGGACAAGGCCGCCACCGCGGCGATCCAGTCGCTGGCCGATGCCCGCGAAACCCGCGTCCGCGCCGAAGAGCGGCTGACCGCGGCCGATGAACGCCGGCTCGAGGTCGAGGCGCGCATCCAGGAAACGCTGAACACGCCGCCGCATCTGGTCATCCGCCACACCGGTCTGGAAGCCGACAGCCCGATGCCGGAAATGACCGAGATCGAGCGCCAACTCGACCGGCTGAAGGTCGAGCGCGAGCGGCTTGGCGCTGTCAATCTGCGCGCCGAGGAAGAGCAGAAGGAACTGTCGGACCGGCTAGAGACCATCGTTTCCGAGCGCGAGGACATTATCGAGGCGATCCGCAAGCTGAGGCAAGCGATCCAGAGCCTGAACCGCGAGGGCCGCGAACGGCTGCTCGCCGCCTTCGACGTCGTCAACGGCCATTTCCAGCGGCTGTTCTCGCATCTGTTCGGCGGCGGTACGGCGGAACTGCAGCTGATCGAATCCGACGATCCGCTCGAAGCCGGCCTCGAAATCCTGGCACGTCCGCCCGGCAAGAAGCCGCAAACGATGACGCTGCTCTCCGGCGGCGAGCAGGCGCTGACAGCGATGTCGCTGATCTTTGCCGTGTTCCTGACCAATCCGGCGCCGATCTGCGTGCTCGACGAAGTCGACGCACCGCTCGACGATCACAATGTCGAGCGCTTCTGCAACCTGATGGACGAAATGGCCGCGACCACCGAGACGCGCTTCGTCATCATCACCCACAATCCGATCACCATGGCGCGCATGAACCGCCTGTTCGGCGTGACCATGGCCGAGCAGGGCGTCAGCCAACTGGTCTCAGTCGACCTGCAAGCCGCCGAGGCGATGCGCGAGGCGAGCTGACGCGTCACTTGGCCAATGGCCTCAATCCCGGCTTTCGACTATATAGCACCAATGGAACGCAGCCAATCGCCTCTGATGGCTGGCTTGGTCATGTGCCTGGAGAACGTTGTTGCCTGTACTCGTCACCGGAGCCGCGGGGTTCATCGGAAGCCATGTCTGCCATCATCTGCTGAACCGCGGCGAAGCCGTCGTCGGCGTCGACAATATGAACGACTATTACGACCTGGCGCTGAAGGAAGGCCGGCTCGCCCGCCTCAAGCCACACAACGGCTTTTCCTTTCACCAGCTCGACATCGCCGAGCCGGGCGCTCTCGCCGATGCGCTGGCCGGGCAAGGCATCGTCAAGGTCGTGCATCTGGCAGCACAGGCGGGCGTGCGCCATTCGCTGGATAATCCCAGGCTCTATGTCCGTTCCAACGTGGTCGGCCATCTCGAAGTGCTCGAATTCTGCCGCGCAACAGTCGGCTTCGAGCATCTGGTCTACGCCTCCTCAAGTTCGGTCTATGGCGGCAATCGCAAGGTGCCGTTTGCGGAGACCGACCAGGTCGACAGGCCGGTCTCGCTCTACGCCGCCACCAAGAAGGCTGACGAGCTGATGAGCCATACCTACGCCCATCTCTTCGGCCTGCCGCAGACAGGCCTGCGCTTCTTCACCGTCTACGGTCCGTGGGGCCGGCCCGACATGGCCTACTGGCTGTTCACCCAGGCGATGCTCGAGGGCAAGCCGATCCGCGTCTTCAACGATGGCGAGATGTGGCGCGATTTCACCTATATCGACGATGTCGTGCGCGCCATCGTCGCCGTGCTCGACAAGCCGCCGGTCGAGGTGCCGCCATGCCGGATCTACAATGTCGGCAACAACCGCCCGGAGCGGCTCTACGATTTCATCGCTACGCTGGAGCGCCTGCTCGGCGTCAAAGCCATCCGCAACAACGAGCCGATGCAGACCAGCGATGTCGAGCAGACCTATGCCGACATGACGGCGCTGGAACGCGATTTCGGCTTCCGGCCCAGCGTTTCGATCGAGGACGGGCTAAAGAAATTCGTCGACTGGTACCGGTCGGAATGGATGACGAGGTCGGCAGACCGCTGACTGCCGAAAGCCCGCCATAAATCCAAAACGCAAGCGGCCCGCCGCGCATTCGGTGGATTTTGCGTACCTGCGGAGAGGGAAATTTAAGCGCAAGCTGCGAGGCTGACGCAACGTCAAGGCGACAGCGCGGGAGGCTTGCGGTGGACCTGAACTACGATTTTGAGATGCAGTCGATCTTTCCGAAAGCGGTCTGGCTTGTCCCGGAATGCAAGGAGTTGCTCGACGGGCAGGGGATCGCCCACAATATGAAAGGCAACTACGTCGCGGCCTTTATCGATCCGGCAACCGCGGTTGCGCTCTGGCGCGAGAGCTCGGAACTGAGATCGACGATCATAAAGGCGGACTGGAGCGCGTTGCCTTATGAAGGTGAAGCGGATGCCGGCAAGGCTCACTTTCTGATCCCCAAATTGATGGAAATCCATGCCAAGGCCGCCAGTGGCGCCTATGGGGCGGAAGCCGTCCGCTACGCCGTGTATGACCTTCTCCTCTTCACCAGGAAGCTGACCATGGGCGAGATTCTCGATGCGAACGGCAAGCCGACATGCTCGGATCTGACCCGGCAGAGAATGAGCAACGCCCGGCCGGCCTCGAAATTCGACGCCAACAAGGCGGTGATGGCCATGGCTTCCGACCCCAGAAATCATCCCGCGCGAGAGACGACGACGGTGCAAGCATCGCCAGCCAAGCCGACTGAAGCGGGTCCCGGCCTGTTCGGCCGCGCAGCACGCATCTTTGGCCGCAAGACGAACTGATTGTCTTGTCGGATCAACGCGCAACTTCGGTCGCTTGAAAACGATGGGACGCGTGGCGTCCTCAACTCATCCTCCCAAAAAAGTTGCGCGAACGAGTTCGTGGTTGTCGCCAATTCGGCAGGCGCCCGTTTATCGGAGGCCAAAGAAGCTCAGTATCGCAATCACGATTACCACTGCTCCGACGAGCCAAATTATGTTGTTCACAATATCTCTCCCGAAAACTTGTTGCTGAGAGTGAACTCGTCAGAACCTACTAATGTTCCCGCGTGTTTCTCCGTCGAAACGAATGGCCGCCATCCGTTTCCTCTGCCGTCAGACTAAGGTCCGAACAGGGTATGACTGAAGTCCTGGCGTCAGAGCCATAGGTCGAAGACGAGCAACCTATGCCCTCCCAATACATTGCAACCAGGCTGCCGAGTATGAGTCCCTTCATCGGCGGTCAATCGGGTGCCCGCCATTCTCCAGAGACTAGCGGGCACCCGATTGTCGTGGGACCGCCAAGCGGCGTGACGTTTCAACAACGAGGCTAATAGTGACCTTTGTCCAGAGATCCGTGCGTGAACGCGCAACCACCCGACCCGCAAACGACAACGACAGTCCTACGGAAGTTTCTTCGGTCCTTGATCTCATACCGTTGGCTGACGACGACAAGGTCGCTGACCTTGTCAGGCGAACAGAACGCCTGGCAATCGCCGTGCTTGTCGCGATGGCGATTTTGCTGATCTTGGCACCGGTGGCCTACTTTGCACTTTCTTACGGGATCTGAGACGGCTGATTGGTTCGTCCTCTCGGAAGTCCTGAGAAGACGTGTGCGACGGTCATGCTCGCCGACAGATGCATCCCGCCACAGATCAGGTGATCGAACGCGAGGACATTTCGAGAGGTCGCGCGCAACGCTGCCTTGTCGAAGTTGCGCAACTCCTCGTGGTCGGCTTTGAAAGAGCGCCCTGCCAGTAAGACCTGGTGTCGCAATTCCCTCTTTCGACATGCCGTTTTGCGCGCGAGCGTCCGTCACCGATCGCGCCGCGAGAACCGACGACGCCACTCGGAACCAAAGGGATAGGAGGTGGTTATCCCCGCGAAGGGATAATTCGCGGATGGAGATATTGCAATGAAAACAATGATCGTGAGCGCTTTGGCGCTGTTCATCGCAATGCCGGCGATAGCTTCGGCAGCCGAAGCTGACGTAATCATCACGACCCACCATCGACATCACCACAAGACCGTCAAGATCATCAATGACCAGGGTCAACGCCTTCATCACCGTAAACACGGCACGGTTGCCTTCTACGACCACGGCCGCAGACATCATCGCCCGGATACTGTTATCGTGACCGGCTCGATCGAGCGTCGCCATCATCGGTATCATCATCCCGTCATCATCGAGGACGACAGCGACTACTGATCCTCTTCGCACGGCCCGGCTCTGTGGACGGAGTCGGGTCGCGCGGGGAGTCAGTTAGCCGCTGCGACAGCCATTCAGGGCATCTGTAAATCATTGATTTCAAAAGGCATGTGAATTGGCTGGGGCGCCAGGATTCGAACCTGGGAATGTCGGTACCAAAAACCGATGCCTTACCACTTGGCGACGCCCCAGCAGGCGGGCTTTGCCCGCTGCGCGCGGCCTTATAGGACGAGCGGCACGAAAGCTCAATGCCGAGTTGGCCCTGTGCAAAACTGATCCACCGCCCAAGCACGGGCGCTCGCTATTCGCCCCAGACCGCCAACTCATTGCCGGCCGGATCGGTGAAATGGAACCGCCTGCCGCCCGGAAACGAGAAGATCGGCTTGACGATCGTGCCGCCGGCATTTTCGACAGCGTCGAGGGTTGCTTCCAGATCCTGCGAATAAAGCACCGGCAGAGGTTTGGCCGGCGCTTCTGCGCCATCGGCCTGAAAACCGCCGTCGAGCCCTTCGCCAAAGGCCGAATAGGTCGGCCCGTAATCGGTGAACGACCACGAGAAGGCCGCGCTATAGAACGCCTTGACGCTGTCCAGCTTTCCGCCGGTCGCAGGCAATTCCAGATAGTCGAGTTTTCCGTTGAGTTTCATCAGGCTACTCCCAACTTGTTCATGATATGTTCTATATCGCGGGCGGCTGGTCGGCAAGTCTTTTTGACGCAGCTTTTGCTTAATCGATTGTAGTGGCCGGGCTTGGCTGACCACGCCTTGCCTTTCGCACTGCAGCATAATAACGCTCGGGTCGGAATGCGGGGGGAACCGGGCCTTGGCCCCGGTGTTGTCTATCTTCCACGGAAGTGTTGTCTATCTTCCAAGGACTTGGAGGGCGAGCATGACCAAATGGGTCTACACCTTCGGCGATGGCGCCGCGGAGGGACGTGCGGGCGACCGCAATCTTCTCGGCGGCAAGGGCGCCAATCTGGCCGAGATGTGCAGTCTTGGCCTGCCGGTGCCGCCGGGCTTCACCCTCACCACCGACGTCTGCAACGCCTATTACGCCAACGGCAACTCGTACCCGGCCGCGTTGAAAGCCGACGTCGTCAAGGCGCTGGATCATATCGGCGCGCTGACCGGGCGCCGTTTCGGCGATCCGTCGAAACTGCTGCTGGTCTCCGTGCGCTCCGGCGCCCGCGCCTCGATGCCGGGCATGATGGATACCGTGCTCAACCTCGGCCTCAACGACGAGACGGTCGAGGCACTTGCCACCGATTCAGGCGATGCCCGCTTTGCCTATGACAGCTACCGCCGCTTCATCCAGATGTATTCCGACGTCGTCATGGGGCTCGACCACGAAGTGTTCGAGGAAATCCTCGAGGACCAGAAGGCGAGCCTCGGCCACGAGCTCGACACCGAACTGACATCTGAGGAATGGCAGGGCGTCATTGCGCTCTACAAGGCCAAGGTTGAGGAAGAGCTGGACAAGCCGTTTCCGCAGGACCCGCACGAGCAGCTTTGGGGCGCGATCGGCGCGGTGTTTTCAAGCTGGATGAACAACCGCGCCATCACCTACCGGCGCCTGCATGACATCCCGGAAAGCTGGGGCACGGCGGTCAACGTCCAGGCCATGGTGTTCGGCAATATGGGCGACACGTCGGCCACCGGCGTCGCCTTCACCCGCAATCCCTCGACCGGCGAAAAGATGCTTTATGGCGAGTTCCTGGTGAATGCGCAGGGCGAGGATGTCGTCGCCGGCATCCGCACGCCGCAGAACATCACCGAGGCGGCGCGCATAGCCGCCGGCTCCGACAAGCCGTCGCTGCAGAAGCTGATGCCGGACGCGTTCCGCTCTTTCGTCGACATCTCCGACCGCCTCGAACAGCACTACCGCGATATGCAGGATCTCGAATTCACCATCGAGCGCGGCAAATTGTGGATGCTGCAGACGCGTTCCGGCAAGCGCACCGCCAAGGCGGCGCTCAAGATTGCCGTCGAAATGGCGCGCGACAAGTTGATCACCACGGAAGAGGCGGTCGCTCGCATCGATCCGGCCTCGCTCGACCAGCTGTTGCATCCGACCATCGACCCGAAGGCGCCGCGCGATGTCATCGGCGTCGGCCTGCCGGCTTCTCCGGGCGCGGCGACCGGCGAGATAGTTTTCTCGTCCGCCGATGCAGAAGAACTGAACACGCAAGGGCGCAAGGCGATACTGGTGCGCATCGAAACCAGCCCCGAAGATATTCACGGCATGCATGCTTCGGAAGGCATCCTGACCACGCGCGGCGGCATGACCAGCCACGCCGCCGTGGTGGCGCGCGGCATGGGCAAGCCTTGCGTGTCGGGCGCCGGCTCGCTGCGCGTCGACTACAAGGCCGGCACGCTGATGTCGATGGGCCAGACCTTCCGCAAGGGCGATATCATCACCATCGACGGCAGCAACGGCCAGGTGCTGAAGGGCGCCGTGTCGATGCTGCAGCCGGAACTCTCCGGCGATTTCGCCGCCATCATGGAATGGGCCGATACGACGCGCCGCATGAAGGTGCGCACCAACGCCGAGACGCCGCTCGATGCGCGCATGGCGCGCTCCTTCGGCGCCGAAGGCATTGGTCTGTGCCGCACCGAGCACATGTTCTTCGACGGCGAGCGTATCGTCGCCATGCGCGAGATGATCCTGGCCGATACCGAGAAGGACCGCCGCACCGCCTTGGCCAAACTTTTGCCGATGCAGCGCTCGGATTTCCTCGAACTGTTCGAGATCATGGCCGGCCTGCCGGTGACGATCCGATTGCTCGATCCGCCGCTGCATGAATTCCTGCCAAAGACGGAAGCGGAAGTGGCCGAAGTCGCCGCTGCCATGAATGTCTCGCCCGACAAGCTCAGGCAGCGCACCGAGGCCTTGCACGAGTTCAACCCGATGCTCGGCCATCGCGGCTGCCGTCTCGCCGTCTCCTATCCCGAGATCGCCGAGATGCAGGCGCGCGCCATTTTCGAGGCCGCCGTCGAGGCCGGCAAGAAAGCCGGCGCGCTTGTTGTTCCCGAGATCATGGTGCCGCTGGTCGGCCTGGTGAGGGAACTCGATTACGTCAAGGCGCGCATCGATGCCGTCGCCAAAAGCGTCATGGAAGAGACCGGCGTCAAGATCGACTATCTGACCGGCACGATGATCGAGCTTCCCCGCGCGGCGATCCGCGCCCATGTCATTGCCGAGTCGGCCGAGTTCTTCTCCTTCGGCACCAACGATCTCACCCAGACCACCTTCGGCATCTCGCGCGACGATGCGGCGTCCTTCCTCGAGACCTACCGCCAGAAGGGCATCATCGAGCAGGATCCATTCGTCTCGCTCGACATCGACGGCGTCGGCGAACTGGTGCGCATGGCGGCCGAAAAGGGCAGGGCGACGCGGCCCGACATCAAGCTCGGCATTTGCGGCGAGCATGGCGGCGATCCGGCCTCGATCCGCTTCTGCGAAGAGGTCGGCCTCGACTATGTCTCGTGCTCGCCCTACCGCGTGCCGATCGCAAGGTTGGCCGCCGCGCAGGCCGCGGTGCAGATTGCCAAGATGGTCGCGCCGCGCCCCAAAAAGAGCGCCGCCGCATCCTGATTTCGACATAGTTCTTTCCGCGTCGCGCAAATGGCCACCCCAGGGGTGGCCATTTGGCGCTAAGCTTACGATTTTGTAAGCAAATTCACGCTGATGTGCGCAGCTCGGCACGCAATCCCGACATCGTTTCTGCCCAATTTCACGGTCCCCCAACCCGCCCGGTGCCGAGAAACAGATGTTGCTGATTTCGCCCAAACCCTTCCGCTCGATCCTGATCCTCCAGACCAAGTTCATCGGCGATATTGTTCTCTCCTCCACGCTCGCCAGGAACCTGCAGCTCGAATATCCCGGCGTCAGGATCGTTTTTCTCTGTGAGGCCCGCCTCGCCAGTTTCGTGACCGCGCACGGCATCGCCTCGGAGCTCGTTACCTTCCGCCGCGCGGCCATGCGCGGCACCCCGCTGGAGCGTGGGCGCGAACTCTATTCGATGATCAGCAAGCTGCGCCAGTTTCGCTTCGACCTGACCATCGATCTCACCGATTCAAAGACCTCGCGCATCATCGTCAGGTTTCTCAATGCCAGGACCCGCATCGGCTATAATCCGTCGGAGAGGCCGCTGCGTTGGCACGAGCGTCAGCCGGCCAATCTGTTTGCCAGGCCGTTCGGCTTTGGCGAGCAGCACTTTCTCTACCGCTATCTCTCGCCGCTCGAGCCGCTTGGCGTCCCTCTGCGCGTGCGCGCGCCGTCGATCCGGCCCTTGCCGCTGGAAACGGCGAGAGCCCAGGCATTGCTGGACAGACATCGTTTGCGCCCGAACGGTTTCATCGCCGTGCATGCCGGCGCGAGCTTTCACGGCCGGCGCTGGCAGCCGGAACGCTTTGCCGCGGTGATCGACACGATTGCGCGCCAGACCGGACTGGACTTTGTGCTGGTCGGCGGACCGGACGAGCGCAAGCCCGCCGAGCAGATCCTCGCTCACGCCGCGTCGCCGATCGTCAACCTCGTCGGCGCGCTGTCGCTGGAAACGCTGCTGGCGGTGTTGCAGCAGGCGCGACTGTTTGTCGGCAATGAGAGCGGCCCCATGCACATGGCAGCAGCCGCCGGAACGCCGGTTGTCGGCCTGTATGGCCTGACCAGCCCGGCCGTTTGGGGGCCGGTCGGCGTGCCCAGCCTCGCTTTGCAGCCGTCCATGCCGTGCAATTGCGTCGCGGGCATCCTGTGCAATCCGCTCGATCCCAGCAAGGCGTGCTGCGTCTGGCGCCTGGAGGTCGAACCGGTCGTCGCCGGGGTTCTCGAAGTCCTGTCGCGGACGCAAGTGGAGCTGGAACACGCCGTCTGATGGTGCGCGGCGGTCACATTGTCGGGATATCAGCTTTTTGCATGGCCGATATCCCGATTTCCGCCTTGTTGCGGGTCTTGGGGTGCGGCTATGACAGCGCCGATTCGGAAACAGAACAGGCATCCCTTGCAAAAACTGCTTTGCGCCATCGCTCTATCGGCATGGGCCGTGTCTGCGGCCCATGCCGCACCGCTTGTCGAGCCGACGCTGCGCCTCAAGGCGGAAGCCGGCGGCAATGTGGGCCGCGTCGCGCTCACGCTCGACGCCTGCGGCGGGCAGACCGATACGAGGATACTTTCGGCCCTGGTGGAGAACCGGATTCCGGCGACGATCTTCGTCACAGGCATCTGGCTGAAGCGCAACGCCGCCGCCGTCGAGATCATGCGCGCGCATCCCGACCTGTTCGAACTGGAAAACCATGGCGGCCGTCACATCCCGGCTGTCGACACGCCGCAGAAAATCTACGGCATCCGCAGCGCCGGCAGCCCTGAAGCGGTGCAGGCCGAAGTCGAGTCGGGCGCGGCGGCTCTCGCCCGGACCGGCGAGCCGGCGCCGAAATGGTTCCGCGGCGCGACCGCCGAATACAGCCCGTCGGCCATCGCCATGATCCGCAAGCTCGGCTTCAAGATCGCCGGCTTTTCGATCAACGGCGATGGCGGCTCGTTGCTCGGCGCAAAAGAAACCGCCCGCCGCATTGGCGCCGCCACGGATGGCGATGTCATCATCGCCCACATCAACCAGCCGACCCACGCAGCCGGCGAGGGTGTCGTGCAAGGTCTGCTGGCGTTGAAGGCCAAGGGGCTGACCTTCGTGAGACTCGACGAGGCCGATGGCGTCGGCAATGACGGAACGACGGATTGATCCGTTCCGGCATGGCGATTGGGTGCGTTGAGATTCAGGTCAGGCTTAGCCGAGAATAGCGCGTTCCGAGAACCGGAGCGGAGAGTACTTGAGGTGCGTTAGCACCGGAAGCGCAGGAACGCGCTGTTCGCAGGCCAGCCTCACCTGAATATCAATTGCGCCCCTCAACCGGGCGTGGCCTCAATCGTCACCCTGTTTGCGTAGAACGCGCCGTGGTCGCGAATCTCGACCATTTCGTCGAAGGGTCGCTCATAGGCCCACATCGCGTCCTTGCCGGTTTCGCCGGCCGGCAGCACGCTCCAGTAGCTGGCGTCGCCCTTGTAGGGGCAATGCGTCGACAGGATGGTTTTGCCGAGCTGGGTAAAATCGATGTCTTCGAATGGGATGTAGAAATGCTGGGGGTAGGGCGGTTCGGACAGAAGCTTCGCCCGCGTCGATGAGGCAATCACCGTATCGCCGGCACGCACGACCACCGTGCCGCGATAAGGCTCGACGGTGATGACCTTGCCGGGATTGCTCTGGAAGCCGGGGGCGGGGTTGGCGATCTGGTCCAAACGGGGGGTTTTCCTTGTCCGATTGGGAGCACGAGGGGATTGCTTCCCATGTCCTAAAAGTGTGTGCGGAGAACCAGTTGCGCAAGGCCATCGTGACAGCCAGGCGTGCCTGGTCGGTCGTTGAAACGATCACATATATGCGAACGTCAGGCCGCGGTCTTGAACACGTCCATGAGGCCGGCATAGGCAGCGGCAATGCCGGCCACCGGGTTGGTGCTTCTTGACGTGGTCTCGACCTTCAGCGCGCCGCCGCCGGTTGGCAAAGTAAGCAGCAGGAACTGGCGATTGCCGCCATCGCCGATCGATGCGGCGGCGACATGCTGGCCTTCGCCTTCGTTCTGGACGCACATCTTGAACAGCAGCGTGCCGCCGACCGCCTCGAGGGCACCGCCGACCACCTCCACAAATTCGTCTTCGGAAACCTTTTTGGCCTCCGGCACCAGATCGGCCAGACTTGCAGCCAGCGTATCTTCAAGCTCTTTGTCGTCGAGCTGAATGTCGTCCAACTGCACGTCGTCCAACTGCACGTCTTCGGCCTGGCTGTCGTCCAACGGCCTGTCGTCGAGCTGCGCGTCCATGCGAACCTCTTTCAGTCGCCAATCGCACCCCTACCCCGTTAACGAACCTTAACACCGACGATGGCTGGATTGTGGCGGTTTTTCAGGGCTTTCGATCACTGCTTGCTTCAGCCGTTAACGGTTGGAGACTTCATCACTGGACAATCCGCGCGTTCGTCTCACAATGGGACAAAAATTAGCCGGAATGGCAAACAACCGGAGGAACGCGATGCTCGGACTGATGCAGGAATGGCCGCTGCTCTGCCACAAGCTGATCGACAATGCCGAGCGGCAGCACGGCACACGCGAGATCGTGTCGCGCTCGATCGAAGGTCCGATCGTTCGCACCACCTATGCCGAGATCCATCGCCGCGCGCTGAAGGTTGCCCAAAGGCTCGAACGCGACGGTTTTGTGCTCGGCGACCGCATCGCGACCCTGGCCTGGAACACGGCGCGCCACATCGAGGCCTGGTACGGCATCATGGGCATCGGCGCCATCTACCACACGCTGAACCCGAGACTGTTTCCCGAGCAGATCGTCTGGATCATGAACAATGCCGAGGATAGAGCGATCTTCGTCGACCTGACCTTCGTGCCGCTGCTGGAAAAGATCGCCGGCGCGGTCAAATCGCTGAAAAAGGTGATCGTGCTGACCGACAGGGCGCATATGCCTGAGACGACGCTGCGCAATGTGGTCGCCTATGAGGACTGGCTGAACGAGGCCGATGGCGACTTCGCCTGGAAGACGTTCCCTGAAAACACCGCCGCCGGCATGTGCTACACCTCCGGCACGACGGGCGATCCCAAGGGCGTGCTCTACAGCCACCGTTCGAACGTGCTGCATGCCATGATCGCCGCCATGCCCGACGCCATGGGCATCTCCGCGCGGGACACGATTCTCCCCGTCGTGCCGATGTTCCATGCCAATGCCTGGGGCCTTGGCCAGAGCGCGCCGATGATCGGCGCCAAGCTGGTCATGCCCGGCTGCAAGATGGACGGCGCCTCGATCTACGAACTGCTCGACACCGAGAAGGTGACCTTCAGCGCCGCGGTGCCGACCGTGTGGATGATGCTGCTGCAGCATCTGGAAGAGACCGGCAAGAAGCTTCCGCATCTGAGCAAAGTCGTCATCGGCGGCTCGTCCTGCCCGCGCGCCATCACCAGGAAATTCCAGGACAATTACGGCGTCGCGGTCATCCATGCCTGGGGCATGACCGAGATGTCGCCGCTCGGCACGCTCTGCACCATGAAGCCGCAATATCAGGAGCTTGAGGGCGAAGCCCGGCTCGATGTTCAGTGCAAGCAGGGCTACCCGCCCTTCGGCGTCGAGATGAAGGTGACCGACGACGAGAACAAGGAATTGCCCTGGGACGGTAAGACCTTCGGCCGGCTGAAGGTACGCGGTCCGGCCATCGCCAGCGCCTATTATGGCGGCGTCGGCGCCGAGCAGTTCGACAAGGACGGCTGGTTCGACACCGGCGACGTCGCCCATATCGATCCGAGCGGTTATATGCAGATCACCGATCGCGCCAAGGATGTCATCAAGTCGGGCGGCGAGTGGATATCGACCATCGATCTGGAAAACCTCGCCGTAGGCCACCCCGATGTCGCCGAGGCCGCGGCAATTGGCGTCCACCACTCGAAATGGGGTGAGAGGCCCTTGCTGGTCGTGGTTCGTAAGCCCGGCAAGGAGCCGAGCAAGGCCGACATCCTTGCCTTCATGGATGGCAAGGTGGCGAAGTGGTGGATGCCGGACGACGTCGCCTTCATCAGTGAAATTCCGCACACCGCCGCCGGCAAGATCCAGAAGATCACCTTGCGCCAGCAGTTCCGCGACTACCGGCTGCCGACGGATTGATCGAGGTCGTGTCGTTCTTTTGGCCTTCAAGTCGCCGTGAAAAACGTTAGGGCAGGGGATGTTCAATTTGAGCATGACTTGCTCTAAGCGTTTGTGCGGGGTTGGGCGGTGCTGAAGACAATGGACGTTGACGAGCGGCAGACATCGAAGGCGGCCGGCTGGTCGCGGCGCACGGGCGCTTTTGCCCTAGTGCTGCTGCTGACCGTGCTGGCCGGCCATCATTTCGAACTGGTCGAAACGCCGGCCTTCCTGTGGGTGCTGGCGATTGTCGCATTGCTTGCCGCGTTCGCTTTGCTGTTTGCCGGCCTCGCTCTGTCCCGCCTGTGGCATTTCGGCGACCGCGGCGGGCGCGACCTCTCGGTCGGCGCCTTGCTGGCGCTGCTGGTGCTGACGCCCTACGGCATCGCCGCCTATTGGGCGGCGACCACGCCGCCGCTCAGGGACATCTCGACTGATCTCGACAATCCGCCTGCGCTCGACACCAGCGACCGCACCAAGGACATGAACGTGCTCGCACTGCCGACGCCGGGCGAGGCACGCCTGCAGCAGGATGCCTATCCCCTGGTCACCGGCCGCAGCTACAATCTGCCGTTCGAAACCGTCGTCGACGCCGTCGAAACCGTGCTCGACCGCCGCGACTGGCAGTTGACCGCACCATACCCGGTGACCGACGGCCAGGACGAGGTGACGATATCAGCCGTCGCCCGGAGCTTCGTGGTCGGCCTGCCCGCCGACGTCGCCATCCGGGTGAGCAATGATGGCGACACCATCGTCGTAGACATGCGCTCGGCCTCCCGCTACGGCCGCTACGACCTCGGCGACAATGCGGCGCGCATTGTCGGGTTCCTCGCCGAGCTCGACCAGGAGGTTGCGGGGCAGGTGGGTGCTGCGCCGGCTGAATAGTCTTTAGACCATCGGCACAAAAATGCCGTCGATGGCCGGGTCGCCCTGGGTAGCGACCAGGCCGCGCGCCACCAGGTCTTCGAGATGGGCGAGCACCGACAGGCCGGCGGCGCCATGCAGGCGCGGGTCGGTGTCCCTGTAGATCGCCTTGACCATGTCTGGAATCATCCGGTCGCCACGGCGGATCCGCTCGAGGATCGCTCGTTCGCGCATCTTGCGGTGGGTCTTCAGGCCGCGCATGAAGCCGCGCGGCGCGGTCACCGGTCCGCCATGACCGGGCAGCAGCAGGCGGTCGCCGCGTTCGATCAGTTTGTCGAGCGAGGCCATGTAGTCGGCCATCGCACCATCCGGCGGCGCCACGATCGAGGTCGCCCACGCCATCACATGGTCGGCTGGAAACAGGATGCCGGTGCCTTCGAGCGCAAATGCCGCGTGATTGGCGGTGTGGCCCGGCGTCAGCACGGTTCGGATCGCCCAGCCGTCACCCTCGACCAGCGTATCGTCCGGTAGCGTGATGTCCGGGACGAAAGCCGTGTCGGCGCTGGCGTCGAGCGGGTTGACCTCGCCGATCCGCAATGGCCGCGCCGGGCGGTGCGGGCCTTCGGCCAGCACGGCGGCACCGGTATGTGCTTTCAGCCGGGCGGCCAGCGGAGAATGGTCGCGATGCGTGTGGCTGACGAAAATGTGGCTCACCGGCCGGTTTGCGATCACCTCGAGCAGCGTCTGGAAATGCGCCTCATCATCCGGACCCGGGTCGATCACCGCCAGCGTGTCGCGGCCAATGACGTAGCTGTTGGTGCCGTGAAAGGTGAAGGGACCGGGGTTTTTGGCGGTGACGCGCAAAACGTCCGGTGCAACGGTGACGCCCTCGCCATAGGCCGGATCGAAGCTGGTGTCGAATTTGAGCGCCATGGCGGTGTCGTTGAGCTCCGGTCAGGGGGACGGCAAAAGCGATTGCCGCATAGCACGGAAGCCAATATAGGAAAAAGCGAGGCCGCCATCTGCGGCAATCCGGATTGGGGAAGACCATGGCACTTGCAACGACGATGCGTCCGCTTGTTTCTCTCGCTTTGCCTCAGGAGGGTGCGCTGCGCCTGGCAACCCAGCTTTTGCTGGCGATCGCCGGAACGCTGCTTTTGACCCTGTCGGCCAAGACGAAGGTCGTGCTCGGGCCGGTCGATATCTCGATGCAGACGCTGGCCGTCCTGCTCATCGCCACCGCATTTGGCCTGCGGCTTGGCGTCGCTACCTTGCTTCTCTACATGGCCGAAGGCGCCATGGGCCTCCCGGTCTTTCAGAGCACGCCTGAAAAGGGCATCGGCATCGCCTACATGATCGGCGGCACCGGTGGTTATCTCGCCGGCTTCGTCGTCATGGCGGCCATTGTCGGCTGGGCCGCCGATCGCGGCTGGGACCGCCACCCGATCAAGCTGTTCAACGCCATGCTGGTCGCCGAAATCGTCATGATGGCCATGGGCTTTGCCTGGCTGGCCACTCTCATCGGCGTGGAAAAGTCGTGGCAGTTCGGCGTCCTGCCGTTCATCGTCGGCGACCTGATCAAGGTGGCGCTCGCCGCCAGCCTGGTGCCGGCGGTATGGTCGCTGCTGCCAAAGCAGCCCTGAAACCGCTTGAACGCAAATGAGCCGGCGGGTGCGAGCCCGCCGGCTTTTTGTTGTCACGCGTCCACCAGCCGGTGGCGGAAATAGGCGACAGTTTCCCTCAACCCGTCTTCGAGGCCGACTTTCGGCTCCCAGCCCAGCGATTTTCTGGCCAGCGAAATGTCCGGGCATCGCTGCCTGGGGTCATCCTGCGGCAATGGCCTGAATTCCAGCCTGGAGCGGCCGCCGACGATGCCAAGCACCAGTTCGGCAAGTTCCAGCATCGTCGATTCGACCGGATTGCCGACATTCACCGGACCGGTGAAACCGACCGGCGTTCCCATCAACAGCACCATGGCTTCGGTGAGGTCGTCGACGTAACAGAAGCTGCGTGTCTGGCCGCCTGTGCCGTAGATCGTCAGCGACTCGCCCCTTATGGCCTGGACGATGAAATTGCTGACCACGCGCCCGTCATTCGGGTGCATGCGGGGACCGTAGGTGTTGAAGATGCGCATCACCTTGATATCGAGCTGGACCTGGCGCCAATAATCGAAGAACAGCGTCTCGGCGCAGCGCTTGCCTTCGTCGTAACAGCTGCGGATGCCAACCGGGTTCACCCGCCCCCAATAACCTTCCGGCTGCGGGTGGATGTCGGGGTCGCCATAAACTTCCGAAGTCGACGCCTGCAGGATTCTCGCTCCGCGGCGGGTGGCGAGATCGAGCATGTTGATCGCGCCGAGCACGCTGGTCCTTGTCGTCTGGATCGGGTCGCGCTGGTAATGAATGGGCGCTGCCGGGCAAGCAAGATTGTAGATGCCGTCGACGTCGACATCGAACGGCAGCGTGACGTCGTGACGCATCAGTTCAAACAGCGGATTTTGCGAGAGGTGGCGGACATTGTCCAGTGATCCAGTCAGGAAATTGTCGGTGGCGACGACATGGTGCCCGAGGCCGACAAGTCGGTCGCACAAATGCGATCCGAGAAAGCCGGCGCCACCGGTCACGAGCAATTTGGCCATGGAGGTTCCTGCTGCTTGAGCGCTATGGGGATGTTGTTTGCGAACTGCCGCTGTTTAGCACCGCAAGCCCATTTGCCAAATCGCCGTGCCGATTGCATCGCCAGCCAGTGGCCGGTCGGTCAACAGCTTGTGGCCAGTCGGTCAAATTGCCACGAGGCGGAGGGTGCAGGTCAATTCTGGGTGCTGATCCACGGCCGAGTTTGAATTGACAAGTCTCCGCACGAAACCTAAGCACGGTCAACTTGATTTCGGGCGGGGGCCTGGCAATTCAAGGAGAGCTTGTTGAAAGGTATCATCCTTGCAGGAGGCAGTGGGACGCGTCTTTATCCCCTAACATTAGCGATCTCTAAGCAAATTCTGCCAATATACGACAAGCCGATGATTTTTTACCCGCTGAGCGTCTTGATGCTCGCGGGGATCCAACAGATTCTGATCATTTCGACACCACGCGACTTGCCGATCTTTCGGGAGTTGCTGGGGGACGGTTCGGAATTCGGGCTCGAATTGTCCTATGCCGAACAGCCGCAGCCCAACGGGCTTGCCGAGGCTTTCATCATCGGCCGCGACTTCATCGGCAAGGACAATGTGTCGATGATCCTCGGCGACAATATATATTTCGGTGAGGGCCTGTCGCAGCTCTGCCGTGCTGCCGCGCAGCGGGAAAGCGGCGCGTCGGTGTTCGCCTACCATGTCGAGGATCCGCAGCGCTATGGCGTGGTGTCTTTCGACAAGCTCAGCGGCACCGCTTTGACGATCGAGGAAAAGCCGGAGAAGCCGAAGTCCAACTGGGCGGTCACCGGTCTCTATTTCTACGACAACGAGGTCGTCGACATCGCTTCGACGATCAAGCCGTCATCGCGTGGTGAACTCGAGATCACGGCAGTCAACAACGTCTATCTCGAGCGCGGACAGCTGCATGTGCATCAGCTCGGCCGCGGCTATGCCTGGCTCGACACCGGCACGCATGACAGCCTGCATGAAGCCTCTTCCTTCGTGCGCACCATCGAGCACCGCCAGGGCATCAAGGTTGCCTGTCCTGAAGAAATCGCTTTCGAGCAGGGCTGGCTGAGCGCCGACAAGGTGCTTGAGCGCGCCACGCGCCTGGGCAAGAATGAATACGCAGCCTACCTGCGCCGGCGTGTCACCGAGCTGACGGAGAACTAGAGTGGACGTCAGGCAGCTTGGTCTTGATGGCGTGCTCGAGATCGTGCCGAAGCGGCACGGCGATGCGCGCGGCTATTTCATCGAGACCTGGAATGCCGAGCGCTTTTTTGAAGCCGGCATCGATTTGCGTTTCGTCCAGGACAACCATTCCTATTCGGCGGCCGCAGGTGTCGTGCGGGGACTTCACTATCAGCTGCCTCCACGCGCGCAGGACAAGTTGCTGCGTGTGATCAGAGGCAAGATCCTCGACGTCGCGGTCGACATTCGCCGCAGCTCGAAAACCTTCGGAAAATGGGTCGCGCTCGAAATATCGGCCGAGAAAGGCAACCAGATCCTGGTGCCGAAGGGTTTCGCGCACGGCTTCGTCACGCTCGTCCCGGACACCGAGGTCCTGTATAAGGTCACCGACACCTATTCGCCGGCGCACGATCGGTCGATCCGTTTCGACGACCCCGACATCGGCATCGATTGGCCATCGCCCGCCGGCGGCTTCGAGCTCTCGGCCAAGGACCTAAAGGCGCCGGCGCTTGCCACGGCCGAGGTGTTCGCATGACGCGCGACGATGTGAGGAGAGCGCCATGAATTTTCTGGTGACAGGCGGTGCCGGCTTCATCGGCTCGGCGGTGTGCCGGCATTTGTGCGCCAATCCGGCCTACCATGTGACCAATCTCGACAAGCTTACCTATGCCGGCAATCTCGCCTCGCTGCGCACGATCGAGAACGCGCACAACTACAAATTTGCGCAGGCCGACATCTGCGACGAGCGGGCGGTCCTCGACATCCTCCACCGCGACGAGATCGACGTCGTCATGAATCTCGCCGCCGAAAGCCATGTCGACCGCTCGATCGACGGACCCGGCGCCTTCATCGAGACCAACATCGTCGGCACCTACCGGGTGCTGAATTCGGCGCTCGAATATTGGCGCGGCCTTGGCGAGGACAGGAAAGCCCGCTTCCGCTTCCACCATGTCTCGACCGACGAGGTGTTCGGCGATCTGCCCTTCGACGGCGGCATGTTCGTCGAGGAAACGCCTTACGCGCCGTCCTCGCCCTATTCCGCCTCGAAGGCGGCGTCCGACCATCTGGTGCGGGCCTGGCACGAGACGTATGGCCTGCCGGTCGTGCTCTCCAACTGCTCGAACAATTACGGACCCTATCACTTTCCCGAAAAGCTGATCCCGCTGGTGATCCTCAACGCGCTCGACGAAAAGCCGCTGCCGGTCTACGGCGCCGGCGCCAATGTGCGCGACTGGCTGTTCGTCGAGGATCATGCCCGCGCCCTGGAACTGGTCGCCACCAAGGGTCAGCCGGGCGAGAGCTACAATGTCGGCGGCAATTCCGAGCGGACCAATCTTAGCGTCGTCGAGACGATCTGCGACCTTCTCGACGCCAGAAGGCCACGCGCAGGCGGCAAACGCTATCGCGACCTGATCGGCTTCGTCACCGATCGCCCGGGTCACGACCGCCGCTACGCCATCGACGCTTCCAAGATCGGCAGGGATCTCGGCTGGGCGCCGTCGGAGAGTTTCGACAGCGGCCTGGCAAGGACGGTCGACTGGTTCCTCGACAACAAATGGTGGTGGGCGCCGATCCGCGAGCAGCGCTATGCCGGCGAGCGGCTCGGGCAAGTCCAGTCCCGGGGCCAGATTGAAGGCAGGAAGGGCGCGGCGTGAGGCTGGTTGTCACCGGACGCGACGGTCAGGTCGCCACCAGCCTGCTGGAGGCCGGGCAGGGGCTGGCGGGCGTGGAGGTGGTCGCCGTGGGACGGCCGCAGCTCGATCTGGCGCAGCCCGACACGGTGTTCGACGCACTTGCAGCAGCACGGCCGGACATCGTGGTGTCGGCTGCCGCCTACACCGCGGTCGACCAGGCCGAGGACGAGCCCGACCTTGCCTTCGCGGTGAACGCCGTCGGCGCCGGCAAGGTCGCCGAGGCGGCCGCGAAGCTCGGCGTGCCCGTCATCCACCTGTCGACCGACTATGTCTTCGACGGTTCCAAGGACGGCGCCTATGTCGAGACCGACGCCACCGCGCCGCTCGGCGTCTACGGCGCCTCCAAGCTCGCCGGCGAACAGGCGGTGGCGGCCGCCAATCCGCGCCACCTGATCCTGCGCACCGCCTGGGCTTATAGCCCGTTCGGTAAGAATTTCGTCAGGATCATTCTTGGGCTCGCCGCCGACCGCGACGAGATCGCGGTGGTCGCCGACCAGTGGGGAAATCCGACCTCCGCTTTTGATTTAGCTGACGCGATCCTGGTTTCGTCGGCGATCCTGCACGGCGACAGAAGTTTTGCTCGCTTTGGCGTGTATCATCTCGTGGGAACCGGTGACACTAACCGGAGTGGCTTCGCGCATCATATCCTGGCTACGAGTCGAGCGCTTGACGGGCCCTACGCTGCGGTGAAGGAGATATCCACGCGTGACTACCCGACCAAGGCGCTGCGCCCGCGAAATTCTCGGTTATCGACGGCTGAGTTCGAAGTCACATTCAACTGGACGGCGCCGGATTGGCACCGTTCCACCGTAGACGTCGTATCCCGTCTTTTGATCGCAGAGATGAAATGCGCGCCAACCCTATGAACCAGCAGGCGCTACCGGAGCACATTTGATGTCAGTTCAGCTATTTGTACCGAATTTCCGTATTGAAGAGTGCCTGTCGGAAATCCGCGAGTGCCTTGAAAAAGGATGGACAGGCCTTGGCTTCAAGACTGCGGAGTTTGAAACGGCGTGGAAGAATTATACCGGCATTCCGCATGCTCACTTCCTGAATTCCAACACGGTTGGACTTCACCTGGCTTTTGAGCTTTTCAAATCCAAACACGGATGGAGCGACGATGACGAGGTCATCACGACGCCGTTAACGTTCGTTTCGACCAATCACGCCATCCTTCAGACAGGCCTCAAGCCGGTGTTCGCAGACGTTGATGAATACCTTTGCCTCGACCCTGAAAGCGTGCTCAAGCGGATCACGGACAAGACAAAAGCGCTGATCTTTGTCGGCATGGGAGGCAATACGGGCCGCTATCAGGAGATACTGGAGATTTGTCGCGCGCATGACATCAAGCTGGTGCTCGATGCGGCTCATATGTCAGGCACACGGGTCACCGGAACGCACATTGGCGGTGATGCCGATGCGACGGTATTCAGTTTTCAGGCCGTCAAAAATCTTCCCACAGCCGATTCCGGAATGATCTGCTTCAAGGAGGCAGAGGATGACGAGCGAGTTCGTAAGCTGACTTGGTTGGGGATCAACAAGGATACATATGCTCGCACGGCCGCTCAGGGCGCCTACAAATGGATGTATGATGTCGAGGAGCTTGGCTACAAGTATCACGGCAACTCGATCATGGCCGCGATTGCTATCGTGCAGCTGAAATATCTTGATATCGACAACGCGTTCCGGCGTCAGCTGGCATTCTGGTACCGTCAGCATCTCGAAGGCCACAACCATGTCAACGTGGTGCCGACCGTGCAGGGTTGTGAGTCTGCCCAGCATCTTCTCCAGATACGCGTTCAGAACCGCGACAATCTGATGCTTGCCCTCAACGAACACGGCGTCTATCCCGGCGTTCACTATCGCGACAACACCGATTACCGGATGTACGCCTACGCTGCAGGCACCTGTCCGAATGCGGCGGCCGCAAGCAAGGAAATCATTTCGTTGCCGCTGCACCTTCGGATGACCAAGGCGGATGTGGATCTGGTTTCAGAATTGGTTCTCAAATACGCTCAATGAAACAGCTACTTGCTCCCTTTGGAGACGGCACGATTGTCTTGAGGCTTGTGGAAGAGCGAGATCTCAAGACGATTCTCGATTGGCGAAATCGTGACGAGGCACGTACGTGGTTCAAGACGTCCGATAAACTCACATTTGACAGCCACCTTGCCTGGTACAAGCGCTACCTCCAAAAGGATGACGATTTTTTCTTCCTGGTTGAAGCTGACGGCCGGCCGGTCGGCCAATGCGGGATTTACGATATCGATCGCAACGCCGGAAGCGCCGAGATCGGGCGATTTCTCGTTGCTCCGGAAATGGCAGGGAATGGCTATATCAAGCGCTCGTGCACGGAACTCGTGCGTTTCGGAACGCGTGTTTTGAAACTGCCCTATGTTTTCCTCGAAGTGATGGAGCAAAATACAAGGGCTATCGAGCTCTACACGCGATGCGGCTTTGTCAAAGAAGGCCGCTCCGGCGGCATGATCCGCATGTGCTTTGGCCGAGATAGAGCTTCGTGACCCCAACGCGCAACTTCACGCCGACGCACTGGTCGCCGAGCCGAGCCGTTATGCGAGCCCGCCATGGCTAGCATTCTGATGATTATTGAAGCAAAGATCGCTACCACCTATTTGCTTGAGCAAATCATGGGGGCGTGTCAGGTGCACGGCATCGATCACGAAGTAAAATTCCTTAGTGAACTTCGGGTCGACGACATTACCTCCGATACAATTCCCATGTTCGTACGGTGCGCGGATCCACTGATGCTATCATGGGCACAATTGCTTGCTGACGCAAATTGGCCATACGTATATTATATTGATGATAATTTCTGGCGCATCGTCGGGGACAGTCCGCTCGCGATGTATTATCAGCATCCAACTATCAGGAAGTCTCTAGAATTTGCAGTCTCCCATGCTGAAACCGTGATCGTTAACTCCCCTGAACTGGCAAGGTTCTTATCCCGCTTTAACACTTGCGTGGCGGTTCTACCGACGTTTTTCGATTTTTCACTCATTGACGGTGTGCCTCCATCCTCCACTGAGGAAATCCGGATCGGTTTTGCGGGAAGTCCCTCACGCGTCGACGATCTGGATTTGGTATCGCCGCTTATTGATCCGATCCTGGAGAGATTCCCGAAAGCGGTATTCGAGTTTGCCGGTGTTCTTCCAAAGGGAGTTGAGGCTGGAGTGAGAGTCCGTTTTTTTCCGCATACCGGTGACTACGATACCTACATCAAATTCCAGGCTTCGAGAAACTGGGCGATCGGCTTGGCGCCCTTGATCGACCATGAAGCAAACCGCAGCAAGACCGACAACAAGTATCGCGAATACGGTGCCTGCCGTATAGCAGGAGTATACTCCAATATTCCACCCTACAGAGACGTGGTAAAAGAGTCTGTTACAGGGGTGTTGGTTGAAAATAGTTATGAACTCTGGTTAGACTCGCTACACACCTTGATTAAATCGCCTGAAAAACGAACTAATTTGGCGAATGGTGCATTCAATGACGTCAAACGGCGATACGATTTAGGGGCGAGTTCTTATGAATGGGCAGGCCTATTCATAAAAATCGATGGGCGACGCTCAAAAAACGTCAAGCCGCTAAAACAACGAAGGCTTGAATGGAATAAAGTCATAATAAGGGTGGAAAGGTACAGGGTATATATGTCGATTATTTATCGAGAGGGAGGATATGCTCTTGTTGCTCAGAGAATTGTTAGAAAAATACTAACGAAAATCCGGAGTTTTATCTAACAATGTCCGTCAGCGATTGACATGCGATCCGGCCACATGATCTGCTGCGAGCGGGCAACGGCTCACGGACTCGTCGTCCCCGCCGGCTGCATCCTGCCGGCCGACGCCGAGGAGCGCTGCAACGCAGTGCTGGAACCCCTCGCCATGGTAGCGCGGCTCAAACGAAACGGTCTCCGGCAACCCTGTGCGAATCATGAAACATAGCTATTCAAGTGTGGACAAGAGCAGGTTGCTCCGAGATGTTATCCGCTCGCTGCTGCTGCATCGCGTCTGGTTCTTCATCGGCATTCAAGACGTCAAGCGTCGCTACCGCCGTTCGTTCATTGGTCCATTGTGGATCCTTATCAATCTTGGCGTGTATGTTGGCGCCATAGGGTTCGTCTATGGCGTTATGTTCGGGCAAGACCTGAAGGCTTTTCTCCCCTACCTGATGCTGGGTTTCGTTGTCTGGGGGCTGATTTCCGCGTCTATGGTCGACGCCGGTATGGTCTTCGTAAGTGCCGAAGGTTATATCAAGCAGTTTTCATATCCCAAGCAAATCTATATCCTGCGGGCGCTCGTCAGCAGCAGCATGAACTTCGTAATGGGGCTAGCAGCTGTGGCTCTCGTGCAGATTTTTCTCGGCACCTTCGAAGTAACTGGATGGCTGTTGGCTATCCCTGGTCTTCTGCTGCTTTATATAGCTCTATTGGGGCACACAACTATTTTTTCCTATCTAGGTACTGCCTTCCGCGATCTGCCACATGCCTTGGCTGGTGTCTTACAAGTAGTATTCTATCTGACCCCAATCGTCGTCCCTGCCAGCGTCCTCAAGAACCACGGCCTGGAATTCGTTTATCTCGTCAATCCGATCTATCACTTGATTGAAGTCGTTCGCCATCCAATCCTAACTGCAAGCCTGGCGCCTCTTTCCACCTATGGTTTGGTGTTTGGCTATATTCTGGTCGTGTATTGCATTGCCTGGTACGTGGCTTCGCGGTTGGACAAGAAAGTGGTGTTTCTCCTGTGACCCAGAACTTCATACGACTGCATAACGTCGGCGTGCGTTTCACCGGCGACATGAATACCGACGGCTTGATAGGCTGGTTGGCCAGAAAGCGGAGCGGGGAGTCGGCTCCTGGCGCGTATACCGTCGAGGCTTTGAACGACGTGACCATTGCTATCGAACAGGGCGAGCGGGTTGGGCTTATCGGCCTCAATGGGGCTGGCAAGAGCACTCTGTTGAAGGTCATGGCGGGCATCTATATGCCGACCAGCGGTATCGCGGAAACGGAGGGCCATGTTTGCCCGATGTTCGAGTTCGCAACCGGTTTCGAAATGCATCAAACCGGTCGAGACAATATCCGCATCCGTGGGTTGCTGCTTGGCATGACACCCGACGAGATTGAGGCGAAACTGCCGGAGATCGAGGAGTTTACCGAGCTTGGGGAGTTTCTAAAATATCCCGTCCGTACGTATTCGGCGGGCATGTTCATCCGTCTCGCGTTTGCCGTATCGACTAGCATAAATCCAGAAATTCTACTTATAGACGAGGTCATGGGAGCCGGCGATATCCGTTTCGCTAAAAAAGCGAAAAACCGCATGTTCGAATTCATGGAGCAAGGCAAGATTCTTGTCTTTTCATCTCACAACTTTGATCTATTGAAGAGCTTTTGTGCCCGTACAATATGGCTGGAGAAAGGGCGCATCATCATGGACGGCGGGACTGAGGATGTGATCGCAAAGTATGAGTCATCACAGAGGTAATCAGGTTCCGCTGTAGCGGAACGATGCGTTGTGCCCGCGGAATGCGGGTTCGGGGGAAATATGAAATTCGGTGATTGTGGCCACGATCTTTCCATAAGGCGCATCGACAAAGGGCAGTCGGTACCCAAAGTGACGGTGATCCTCCCCACTTTTGCGCGTGCGAACGGGCTTTTGCAGCTTTCGATTGAGAGTGTTCTTTCGCAAAGCTATGGCGATTTCGAACTCATCGTTGTGGATGATGGTTCGCGCGATGGAACTGCGGACGTACTAAGTGAGTACCAGCTTGCCGATTCCCGGATCGTCATCCATTCGTATAGGTATAACAGTGGTCTTCCGGCCCTGCGCGTGAATCAGGCTGCGCTTCACGGCCGCGGCAAATACATTGCCTATCAGTTTGACGATGACGTTTGGACGGAGGAAAGCTTAAAGGTGCGCATGGCGTGGCTTGAGCGCCAATCCGTGCCAAGCGTCGTCTATGGCAGCTGCGACGCTTATCGCGCGACGGACGAAGGCGAGATCTTTCAGCGTGTACTGGGGCAGGAGTTCAACTACGCCCTCCTTCTACACGGCAATTACATCGCAAACAACTCAGTAGTCCACCATGCTGCTCTCTTCGACAGGCATGGCATGTACGACCCTCATTTGGTGGCTAGGCGATATTCAGATTACGATCTTTGGCTTCGTTTCGGAAGAACCGCTCCCTTCCAATGGGTGGATGCGACGTGCTCGGTCGTTCGCGGCAACATGGAGAACTCGCTTGGCCGAGATGTGCAGGCAGATTTTACCCGTACCTTGAAATACCTGCAACTTGCTCGAGATGAGCAACTGAAACCCGACAATATTGCTCACTACGACATGATTGCAGCCGAAAATTGGGGGAATCGATTCTCGGCGGCAGAGGTAAAGCGGTACTATAGAGAAGAAGCATTGCCGTTTGTCTCCAGATTCAACGACTACTGCACCCCTTCAGAATTGGCTGTAGCGGCATCTGGAGCCATGGAACACAAGCGCATACTGGTGTCGAAGCCAGACTACAGCACGTCTGTGGATGTGGCCATTCGCAATTTCGAGAACCTTCCAAACCAGAGAGGCTTTACCAGTACCTTCGTCAGGGAATGGGATATTCCGTCCTTCGACACGTCGGACACTGACATTGCCATTCTCTACCGTACCGTGGGCCCGGCGGAAAAGTTGTTGACTGACAAGGGGCGGAAGAGCGTCCCTTGTGTCTATCTCATGGATGATAACATGCTTCGCTTCCATGAAGTGGGTCCGGAACATTCCTCTATCGCGCCTGGTACGCCGGGATACCGAAGCATAGTGGCACAGATATCCGCAGCTGACGCTGTTATTGGGTACAGTGATGAAATTATTGATGATTTTGGAGAGTATAATTCCCATAGAATTAGGCTTGAAACAAATATACGGCGTTGTTATATTGATAGACGTGAATACGGTAGGTCTGGTAAATTTCGAATAGCGATTTTCAGCAATAAATTTCGAGGTATTATTATTGGCAAAATCTGGCCGGGGCTACAACGTGTGGCGTCGGATTACAAGGATGAGGTCGAATTTCATTTCTGGGGAATCGATCCGCGTGATTTTCCTGCTCTGGAGTGCGATGTCCATTTCAAGCCGTTCACCCATTCATATGACAGCTATCTTGCTGAACTAAGCAGCACGTATTTCGATATTTCGCTCACGCCTCTTGAGGGTGAGACACGTGCTGAACGGAGTAAGAGCCCTGTCAAATTGTTAGAATCGGTCGCCGCAGGTGCGATTAGCGTGATGAGTAATGTAGCGCCCTATAGCCGCTTGCCTGATTCGGTTTGTGTCAAGGTGAGCAATCGACCTGATGACTGGGCAGGCGCGATTGAAGATCTGATCAAGCTAAAAGCCGAGCAACGCGACAAAATATTGGAGAAGGCTCGTGCATATGTAGAATCCCATTATACCACGGAAAGTCAATACTACGATTTTTATGGTGCTCTCGCCGCGACAGAAGTGCATGCGCGCTTGAAGGATAAGGCAATTCTCTACGCCTTTCATGAGGCCGCTCTGGGAGGGGCAACGCTTCATTTGCTACGGCATGCGGCGCTTGTATCCTCGTTCGGCTTCAGGATTGTTGGTTTGGTCCAGCAGAACGAGAGGTTTGGACCGGAGTTTGCTCGTCTCTGGCGCGAGGCAACGAAGGATGCCCCCCTGTTGGAGGAACGTTGGCCGCACGGAATGAATAGCGCCGATATCTCCAAAATGCGTTCACTGCATGCAACGGATATGGAGGTTGCCCACCGCATTGGGGAAAGAATAGCCGAGCTTGATGTAGGTCTTCTTCATTTCGCCACATGGCAGCCACCGATGACGGCACTCGGATTGGAACTTGGCATTCCAGTTGTCGCTAGCGTTCACCAATACTATGAGGGGGCTGATACACGTGCCTTCGCCCATGCAGTTCATTGCTCCTCGGCAACACATGGAGAACGATGGAAGAAAGCGTCGGGGCTCCCCGTGCGCCGTATCGTATGCCCCGTCGACGATATCTATTTCTCGCTATTATCAGCACGGGAGGTTCGGAACTTTTCCATACGAGATCCGCTGCAGATAGTCGTTTCGGGAACGTTGCAGCCTCGCAAGAATCAACTCGCCGCCATCAACGCGGCCGTACTTCTGCGAAAGGCTGGGCATAACGTTACTGTCCACGTGATCGGTTACGATGACCTTCACGTTGAGTACGCTAAGGAGTGCCGCGATTATGTGGCGGAACAAGGTCTGGAAAACCACGTCATCTTTCATGGATTCGTTTCCGATCCGGAACGCTTCTACGCAAGCTGCGACGTGTTACTCATTTCCGCCTTGGACGAATCTATGCCGCAGACGATGCTTCAGGCTATGGCGTCTGGTGTCGCTGTTGTGTCGCCCAGTGTTGGTGGCGTATCCGAGTTGATCAAGCATCGTTACAACGGGTTGATTGCCAAGGATACGTCCCCCGAGGAACTGGCGAATGCCGTTAAGGAGTTTCTTGCATATTCAGTTATTCGGCGAACTGAGATGTTAAGAAGTGCTTATCGGACAATAAGCGTCCTGGGACGTTCAAGCTATGTCCGTGCTGAATTGATGGACCTCTATGGGACCGCCTTCAGCAGGGCGGCGTCCGAGAAGGCGATCGAGGCGGTCGCTGATATCTCGATGGCTCGACCGTACGTGTTCCCAGAGAGATTTGAGCCCGCTGTGGCTTCCACAATTGCCAGGCTCCATTCGGAGGTTGAAGCTCAACATTTCTCACGTCCACTCAGGCTTGCGAGAGCCGTTAACTGGCGGCCGAGCGAAATGTGGGACATGGTCTCTTCCGTTTTCGCTCCGCTTGATCTTTTCAGCCGCCAGCACTTCGGCCGGATGCGACGTGATGAACTGCGTCTGAGTGAGGATCTCTCGAGCATATCTTATAGAGAATATACCGTTCGTTTCGCGCTTACCTCCCTATCGGTTATCCATCTTGGCATCGTGCCGCTTGTTCGGACCCAGGCAGGGCTCATCGGCATAGAGATTGTGTCCAGCAAAGATAAGATACTGGGCTCCGTGACCCGCTCACTCGCCGATATTGAAGAGGGCCTCCCCGCAAGATTTTCGTTTGCCACGCCTGTTCATGACCTTCAGGCGGGGTGGCGGCTCAGAGTTTTCGTGCGCGAAGCGGACGTACCGGTCACCATCTATGAGGTAGTGCGGCCAGCGGTCATCTACGGCGCGCTAAAGCGTTTCCCCTTCATTAGATTCGAGTAGCTACGGTCGCTGCGTCTAAAGCGGGTGACGAAGGTTGCACGATTTGGATGGGCGCTGCGTGATGTGCATACAATCCGTGACTGCGGAGCGCATTAGCCAATTCGCGCTTAGCAATTGTCAAGAAAGGCGCGTGACAATGTATGCCTGCCCCCCGGAGCGAAGGCTAACGGCCTCAATGTCGCCTAGGTCCCTTGGCCCTATGGCGCGGATAACTTTCCGAATGAGAGCATCTGAATATCGTCGGTGTAAAAACTGAACGCCGCCAATCGTCTCGTAATTTTCCTCTATTTCCTGTTCGTCGCTTGGCCAAGTTGTGAAGATGCACGTCTTCCGCGTGACACGAAGCAATTCAGCTACGAACTGGTCTATCTCAGGAATATGGCCGAGCACCTCGAAACACAGAACCACATCGAATTCCTGATCTCTGAAAGCAAGATCATAACCATCTCCTAAAATAAATTCGCCTTCTGGGAAATTGCTTATCGCTTTCTCTAGCATTTTTATAGATGAGTCGATACCAATATATCTGGAATCGCTAAGTATACTATTGGCAAGTTTTTCGTAAATCAGGCCGGTACCGCAGCCAACTTCGAGAATGGAAGGTGCAGGGGAATCAGCATGGTGCGATACTATGTTGACTAGCTCTTCGCGATGAGCATCTTCGGTTGGGGAATTCTGCCAGATCGACTGAATTTCGTCTGCAATTCCACCAACATCCCAATTGTCCCAAGCTCGAATCATGGTCACTTCCTCTGATTAAAGTGTCTGGTCGACGAGCCTCAGCTAGCCAGTAATCTAGGATTTATCAGGGCATGGCTTCCCACATAGGTGCCGGTCGCATGGAACGCGGATTGTCTCCGGCCGACTTGGCATATAGTATCTGGCGTTGGCTCGCCTCGAGCCTTTGGTTGCGGCTCCGGTCCCGCGATATGCTTCACAGACGGCGGGTTGGGGCATGAGATCTCGAAATATCGACCGTTCCATCGCCGGTATCATAGCGATCGAGGGCCGACGCATCCACGGGCTGGCTTGAGATCATTCCTCAAAAGAGTGCATGTTTGAGCGTCCGATACCCCAACCGGACGTGCCGCCAAAAAAATGTCTGGCGATACCCCCGACTCCGCGCTATGCGATACGGGCAGCGGGGGCTGGGGATTTGCACTCTAATAAATGGTGGATGGCGGATGATTTCTGGTCGACCACTACGTTAGTGTCCAAGTCCTTGCGCCTGGAGTTCAGTACTACCCAATGACATCCTATGTAGAAGTCGTGTCCGGACTTCGGCCGAAGATGCGGCGCGCCATTATAATGATCCAGGACCTGGTCATGGTCCTGGTCGCGGTGGCGCTGAGTCTCGGGCTTTCGCAGTCGAGACTTTCATTCGATGCGCTCTCCTGGCCGGGCCTGGCGTGCTGGGTGAGCATTGTTCTTCTCAGCCATCTCTTGTTTCGCTATTGCGGTCTCTACAACACCGTGTGGCGCTTCGCCTCGACGCCGGACTTCTTCAACATCCTGAAGAGCTGCGCGATCCTGACCGTCACGCTCTATGTCGTCTCGCTGGCGGTTCGATCGTTTCAGCCGGTGACCGGCCTCAACGAGCGTCAGTTCATCGTCTTTTTCCTGGTCTCCTTCACCATCATATCGGCGCCTCGGCTCTACTACCGCTTCCTGCGCGACGGGGCGAGCTGGCGAATCCTGAGCCGCAATGCAAACAATGTGGCGATCAAGCAGGCGCTGTTCGTCGGCAGGTTCGGCGAGGCAGACGTCATCATCCGGTTCACGCGGACGGCACAGCCGGCCGAGTATTCCATTGCCGGGATCATGGCCATCGAGAACGGCGCGCCGCTGGGCACGCAGATCCAGGGCGTCCCGGTGGTGGCCGTGCGGCCTCGCCTGGTTGAGGTCCTGGAAGAATATGCAAGAGGCACCAAAAGCCTCGACATGCTGATTTTCGGCAATGGCACCGAACGCGAGATCGAGGAGTATTCGGAGCTGGTCCGTGTCGCCCGTCACAGCGGCATCGCCGTCGTCCAGTTCTCCGGCGTCTCGGAGCTCGGGAAGGGCGGAAAGCTGGTTCTCGACGCTGTCGAAATGGAAACCATCCTGCGCCGCTCCACGGTTCCGTCGGACGTTGAGCGCATTGGCGGCTTCGTTAGCGGCAAGCGCGTCCTGGTGACTGGCGGCGCCGGCTCCATCGGTCGCATCCTGGTCAAGCGGTCGCTGGAACTTGGCGCCGAGGCGGTTCTGGTCGCCGATATCTCGGAGTTCGGGATTTTCCAGCTCGACCAGCAGGTCGACGAAAAGGATCATGCCCGGCTCAAGAGCCGCATCGTCGATGTCACCGACCGGCGCCAGATCACCCGCGTCGTCAGCGATTTCAAGCCCGACATCATCTTCCACGCCGCCGCGCTCAAACATGTGCCGCTGCTCGAGGAGAACTGGGAATCGGCGATCCAGACCAACATTTTGGGCACTCTCGTCTGCGCCGAGGTTGCCGCCAAATGCGGGGTGCCGCAGTTCCTGCTGATTTCCAGCGACAAGGCGGTCGACCCGACCTCGGTGCTCGGCATGACAAAACGCGCCGCCGAGCAGATCGTCTCTTCGCTGCACGAAACGCACGCCACCGAACCCAATGGCCGTCGCTCCGGCACCAAGTTCATCGCCGTGCGGTTCGGCAATGTCTTCGGCTCCAACGGTTCGGTCGCCACCATCTTCCAGGCGCAGATCGAGGCCGGCGGTCCGGTCACCATCACCGATCGCCGCATGACCCGCTACTTCATGACGGTGGCCGAAGCCGTCGACCTCGTCATCATGTCGGCAGCCGATGCCGAGCGGCGCCAGGGCAAGGACGATTACGCCATCTACATGCTCGACATGGGCAAGCCGGTGCCGATCCTCGAAGTCGCCGAAACCATGATCCGCATGGCCGGCAAAAGCCCCTACACCGACATTCCGATCCGCTTCACCGGGATCAGGCCGGGCGAGAAGCTTCACGAGGTGCTGCATGGCGGCAATGAGGAGATTGTCGCGCTCGACATCCCCAAGATCTTCGGCCTGCGAACCGATGTCGTGGGATGGCCCAGGGTCCAGGCGGCGCTGACATCGCTGCAGGCGGCCATGCGCGACCAGGACAAGGCCGCCGCGCTCGCCGTCATGGCCGGGCTCCATCAGGCCGAACAGCCTCAAGCCGACGCGCGCCGCGAAAGCATTGCGAAAACAGTCGGGCAAGCCGGTTAGAGCAATTCCGGGAAAAGCGTGTAGCGCTTTCCCTGAGAAACTGCGTACAAACAAACATGCTGTCCTGATCGACCGGGATTGGCTATTTGAAACCAATCCGATGGCCGTTCCCAGGCGCTTGCAGATGATTCTGAACCAGTGAGCAGACAAGATCAGCGCGTGGCCGTGCTGCTGGGCACAAAAGATGGCGCGGCTTTCCTTGACGAGCAGCTCGCATCGCTGCTTGCGCAGTCGCATCCTCTTGTCGACCTCTGGGTCTCCGACGACGGTTCGACGGATGGCACTTCTGCCATCATCGGCGCCTGGCAGAGCCGCTGGTCCAAGGGTCGGCTGACCCTGTCGAACGGTCCTCGCCAGGGCTTTGCAGCCAACTTCCGCTCGATGATCGTCGATGCGCGCATCGATGCCGACTACTACGCCTTCTGCGACCAGGACGACATCTGGGAGCCGGACAGGCTGGAGAGCGCTATTGCCTGGATGCAAGGGCACGATGCCGAAACACCGCTGCTGTTTTGCTCGAGGACCGCGACCATGTCCGAAACCGGAGCAGCGCAAGGCTATTCGCCGCTGTTCCTAAAGCCGCCGTCGTTTCGAAATGCGCTCGTGCAGAGCATTGCCGGCGGCAACACCATGATGATCAACCGCACGGCGCGAAAATTACTGGCAAAAGCATCGGCAAGGACCGAGTTCGTCAGTCATGACTGGTGGACCTATCTGATCGTCACCGCCGCCGGCGGCATTGTCCGTTATGACCCGCAGCCGCTGGTGCGCTACCGCCAGCATGAGGCAAACCTGGTCGGCGCCAACGTATCGTGGAGGGCGCGGCTGTCGCGGTTGGGGCGCCTGTTCAAGGGCGAGTTCGCCGTCTGGACCGATCACAATCTGAGCGGCTTGGCGGTCAACCGCGACATCCTCTCCAGGGATGCCGCCGCCTGCCTCGGCCTGTTCATCAGGGCGCGCAAGGGCGGTGTCCTGCGACGCCTGCGTCTTCTCAGAAAAAGCGGCGTCTACCGGCAGACGCTGGCTGGTACGCTTGGGCTCTATCTGGCCTTCATCTGGCGGCGGATCTAGAGCATGCAGAGAAGGCCATGAGAGGACCCAAGCGAGTTTTCGACCTCGTGGTGGCGGCGGTCGTCTTGCCGCTGACCTCGCCCGTCATCCTGCTTGCCATGCTGGCAATCAGGCTGTCGTCGCCTGGACCCGCATTGTTTTCGCAAACCCGGGTCGGACAGCATGGCGCTCTGTTTCGCTGCCACAAATTGAGGACGATGGTTGTGGGAACGCCGTCTCTTCCCTCACATCAGGCGCCGGCAAACTCCGTCACCGCCGCCGGCGCGGTGCTGCGAAAATTCAAGATCGACGAGTTGCCGCAGCTGTGGAATGTGCTCAACGGCGAGATGAGCATGGTCGGACCACGTCCGTGTCTGCCCACGCAAACGGAATTGATCGAACGCCGTAGGCAATTGGGTGTTCTTGCGGCGCTTCCGGGCATTACCGGGCTGGCGCAGATGAAAGGCATCGACATGTCCGACCCGAAACTTTGCGCCGAGACCGATGCCGAATATCTCAGGATGGCCGCGATCGGCCTCGATGTCCGCATTCTTGTGGGTACGATCTTCTACCGGGGTTGAGCAGCGCCGGATTTATAGCGGCGCGCAAGCTCGGTCAGTTGTTCGAGCGTGTCGGTCCGCAGCGCCCAGCCTTCGGATACCAGCAGGGATGGATCGCATATCTGCGTTGCTGTCATCGCTTCCCATGCCTTGGCCTTGCCAATCAACACCAGCACTGCCCGCATCAGCCCGGCAGGCACCCTAGACAGCCGCAATGTGTAGCCAAAACCGTCCCGGAACGCCCCGATGATCGCCGAGACCGGCAGAGGAGGGAGGTCGCAGGCGACATAGATGGGGCGAAGCGGCTGCTGACGGCTCAACAGATACACCGCAGTCCGCGCCGCCGCCTCGCATAACATCAGCGATCGTACGCCGCTGAAGACCGCCGCCGGCAGCGACAAGGCCATAGGCATGCCGCCCAGGCGCATCAGGTACGCCAGGTTTCCCTTCATGCCTTCGCCATAGATCGGCGGCAGGCGCAGCGCCGTGGCATCGGCAGGTCTGGACGCATAGGCTTCCAGCGTCCTGATCTCGCCTTCGCGTTTCGAGCGCCCATAGGCGCATTGCGGGGCTGGCGGCGTCGCCTCGCTGATCGTCCCACTGAAACCGGGACCGACTACTGCCCGGATCGAAGACAGATAGATGAAGCGCCCGCTTGCCCGCCATGCGGCCGCGCGCGCCAACTGGGCGGTCAGTTTCGCGTTGGCGGCCATAAAATCGGCCTCGCTCGCCTTGCGGTCATTGTTGAGCGCCGCGCAGTGGACGACATGGGTGATATCTCGCATCAGCGCCTGGAATGCCTGGGCTGGCGCGTCGAAGTCCGGCAGCAGCACGGCATCGTTCGCGCGATCGAGCTGTTTTGGGTGACGCGATGCCATGCGCACCTCGAACCCGGCTTCGCGAAGCTGGCTGACGACCTGCCGGCCGACGAAACCCGTCGCGCCTGTGACCAGCACTTTCATCGCTGGCTTGCCTGCGGCGTCGAGGCCAGTTCCGGCAACGCCTGTTGCCGGCCCGAAGCAAGGTAGGTCCCGGACACCAGGAACACCATCAGTGTCGAATCGAGGATGTCGTGGCCGACCAGGATGCCGGTCAGTCCGCCGATGAGATAGGTGATCACGGTAACGACAATCATCGTGGCGCCGAACCGCTCGATCGCATCGGTGCTGGTGCGCAGCACGATGGCCGCATTTCTTGCGGCAACGACGAAAACAGCCGCGAGCGTAATGGCGCCAAGCAGCCCGGCCTCCACCAAGGCGGTCAGGAAGCCATTGTGAAAATGGCTGAAGCCAACGGACGGCATGTTGAACTGATTGTGGAATCCATCCTTTATCAGGTCACGGCTCGCAGCAATGCCATGACCGAAAATCGGCATGTCATGGAAGGCGCCGAGGCCGATCTGCCAAAGTGCTGCGCGCAAGCCGAGCGCGGTTGTGTGGTCACCCTTCGTGGCGAGCGCATCCCAGTCGCTGAACAGGAAAGCCGCGCGCTCGGAAATGATGGGGAGACCGACGACAGCGATGACGATGACGGTCGCGCCCGCAATCAGCAAAAGGCGAATGGCGTTTCTGTTGTTGAGCTTGCGACGGTTGATCAGCAGGACGGCGATGCCGGCCACCAGCATTGCCAGCCAGATGATCCGCGACCCCGAATAGAGGATGGCGACCGTCCCGGCCAGCGCCGCGCAGGCCAGCAAGGCTTTGTTCTTTTCGATGCCAGACAAGGCGCCCGCAAGGCACATCATCACACTGAGGCAGGTGACCGTTGCAAACACGATCGCATTACCGGCGCCGCCTTCAGCCCGCATGCCCAGCCAGTAATATTGCACGATCGCCAGCAGCAGGGCGCCAAAGCAGGCGGCAGCACTGGCCAGCACGATGATGCGCGTCAGCGTGGCTTTCTCGGTAATGCTCCAGGTCGCGTATGAGACGGGGAAAAACAGGAAGGTGATCAGCCCCGCCAGATGCGGCGCGTCCCTGGCGATCGAATTGTTGACGATGGAGGCGAGGACGCAGGCTGCGCAATAGGCATAGATGGCCACCGTCACCGCGGTCATCGGCCGGTCTATGTTGAAACGCCGTCTTTTCAGCGCCAGCAAAAGCACCGACCACAGGCCGCCGCCATTGTAGACAAAGCTGACCGCCGACCCCAGCACCGGCGGGCAGAAGAAGCACAGAATGGAGAAGGCGATGTTGATCCGTGACGGCGAGGCGTACTGCTTGGTGGCGGAAATCAGGGTCAATGCTGTGGTTCACAATGCGCTGGGGTCGCTTGGCGACGGACGGTGTTTTGGCGGCGACTTTTTTGCAGCATCCCGCCTGGCGCGGGTCCAGGAGCCGGTATAGCGGCTGGGTCCGGGTTTCGATAGTGCGGCGAGGATCTTGCAGCCATCGAAATCGGTGGCGTGGCCGCATCGCATAGCGGAAGCATCCACCGGCCGACCGTTTTCCCGAGGGTTCCGCCACGATTTTTCACGGCCTTGAGGGCTATCAATCTGCCGGGCAGAAATTTTCGGATTCCGGGCTTTTCATGGAAAATTCGTTCCTTATCGGCTTGGCCGCCGGCCTTTCCAGCGTTGTTATATCAGGTGGCGATCTGCTAGAACGCCGGCACGAACCGATAGTGTCCAGCGGTGAAGCTTGAACCGGGCGGCTGAAAAGACGCCCGATCCATCTGATGCAAGGTCTGGATGGCACGAGAGAACGCTCACAGTCCATGAACATCGCGCTTACGCATTTGCAGCGGCTCGAGGCCGAATCCATCCACATCTTCCGTGAGGTTGCTGCCTCCTTCTCCAAGCCGGTGATGCTCTATTCCGTTGGCAAGGATTCCTCCGTGCTGATGCATCTGGCGATGAAGGCCTTTTATCCGGCCAAGCCGCCTTTTCCCTTCTTGCATGTCGACACCACCTGGAAGTTCCGCGAGATGATCGCCTTTCGCGATCAGATGGCGCAGAAGCTCGGTTTCGACCTGCTTGTCCACGTCAATGAAGACGGCGTGCGCGACGGCATCAATCCCTTCGACCACGGCTCCAACACCCACACCCATGTGATGAAGACCGTGGCGTTGCGGCAGGCGCTCGACAAATACGGTTTCGACGCCGCCTTCGGCGGAGCGCGGCGCGACGAAGAGAAGTCGCGCGCCAAGGAGCGCATCTTTTCCTTCCGCAACGCCCAGCATGTCTGGGACCCGAAGAACCAGCGGCCGGAAATGTGGAAGATCTTCAACACCCGCATCGCGCCGGGCGAATCGATCCGCGTCTTTCCGCTGTCGAACTGGACCGAACTCGACATCTGGCAGTACATTCTGCAGGAGAACATTCCGATCGTGCCGCTCTATTTCGCCAAGGAGCGGCCGGTGGTCGAACGCGACGGCATGCTAATCCTCAAGGACGATGACCGCATGGCGCTGCGCCCCGGCGAGACGGTGGAGAACCGCCTGGTGCGCTTCCGCACCCTCGGCTGCTATCCGCTGACCGGCGCTATCGAATCCGACGCCGACACGCTGGAAGCCATTGTCGGCGAGATGCTGACGGCGCGCACCTCCGAGCGCCAGGGCCGCCTCATCGATCGCGATGAAGCCGGCTCGATGGAAAAGAAGAAGCGCGAGGGGTATTTCTGAGTATGCGCCACATCCTGGCCAAGAGCCTCGCCCCCACCGATGGCATCCGCGAATACATGGCGGCGCAGGAGAAGAAGTCGCTGCTGCGCTTCCTCACCTGCGGCTCGGTCGACGACGGCAAGTCGACGCTGATCGGCCGCCTTCTGTCCGACACCAAGCAGATCTTCGAGGATCAGCTCGCCGCGCTCGAGCGCGATTCCCGCAAGCACGGCACGACGGGAGACGACATCGACTTCGCGCTTCTGGTCGACGGCCTCGAGGCCGAGCGCGAGCAAGGCATCACCATCGACGTCGCCTATCGCTTCTTCGCCACGCCCAAGCGCAAGTTCATCGTCGCCGACACGCCCGGCCACGAACAATACACCCGCAACATGGCGACCGGCGCTTCGACCGCGGATCTCGCCATCGTGTTGATCGATGCGCGCCAGGGCGTGCTGCGCCAGACCCGGCGCCACTCGATCATCGCCTCGCTGCTCGGCATCCGCCACATCGTGCTGGCCGTCAACAAGATCGATCTCGTCGGTTTCGACCAGGCGGTGTTCGATCGCATCGTCGAAGACTACGGCCAATTCTCGCGCGAGCTCGGCTTCCAGACGATCGTGAAGATCCCGATGTCGGCCCGTTATGGTGACAATGTCACCAGCCGCTCGGACAAGACAGCGTGGTATTCCGGCCCGACGCTGATCGAGCATCTCGAAACCGTTTCGGTCGACGAAGCCGCGGTCGAACTGCCGTTCCGGTTCCCGGTGCAGTATGTCAACCGGCCCAATCTCGACTTCCGCGGCTTTGCCGGCACGATTGCCTCCGGCTCGGTTGCGCCCGGCGACGAGGTTGTCGTCGCAAAATCCGGCAAGGCCTCGCGGGTCAAGCGCATCGTCGCGCACGGCGGCGATCTCGCTCAGGCCGTCGCCGGCCAGGCCATCACCCTTGTGCTCGACGACGAGGTCGAGGTCTCCAGAGGCAACTTGCTGGTGTCACCCGCGGCACGGCCGCAGGTCGCCGATCAATTCGCCGCCAACATCGTCTGGTTCGATGAGGCAGCGCTGTTGCCGGGCCGCTCCTACATTCTGCGTACCGAGACCGACCAGACCAGCGCTACCGTCACCGATCTGAAATATCGCGTCAATGTCAACGACTTCGCGCGTGAAGCGGCAAAGTCGCTCGACATGAACGAAGTCGGCATTTGCAACATCTCGACCCGGGCGCCGATCGCCTTCGACACCTTCGCCGACAACCGCACCACCGGCGCCTTCATCCTGATCGACCGCATCTCAAACGCCACGGTCGGCGCCGGCATGATCTTGCATACGCTGCGCCGCGCCGAAAACATCCACTGGCAGTCGCTCGATGTCGGCAAGCGCGGCCGCTCCGACCTGAAGAGCCAACGCCCCGCCATATTCTGGTTCACCGGGCTTTCCGGTTCGGGCAAGTCGACCATCGCCAACCTCCTTGAGAAGAAACTGTTCGCCTCGGGGCGCCACACCTACATTCTCGACGGCGACAATGTCCGCCACGGCCTCAACCGCGATCTCGGTTTCACCGACGCCGACCGGGTCGAAAACATCCGCCGCGTCGCCGAAGTCGCCAAGCTCATGGCCGATGCCGGGCTGATCGTCATCGTCTCCTTCATCTCGCCGTTCAGCGCCGAACGCCGCATGGCGCGCGAGTTGATGGCCGACGGCGAGTTCGTCGAGGTGTTCGTCGATACGCCGTTCGAGGAATGCGCCCGGCGCGACCCGAAGGGCCTTTACGCGCGGGCGCTGAATGGCGAGATCAAGAACTTCACCGGCGTCGATTCACCGTATGAAGCCCCGGAAAAACCGGAAATCCATCTTAAGACACTCGGCAAGACGGCCGAGGAGATGGTAGAGGCTCTGGAACACTGGCTGAACGAGCGCGACATTGCCGAAGACCAATATGACAGCGGCGGCGGCATCTGACGACGAGGTGATGCTGGCCGTATTCGAGCGCCTGGCGCTCGATGCAGGACGCGAGGTGATGCGGGTCTTCAAGGACGGCTGCGCGGTCGACAAAAAAGCCGACTCCTCGCCGGTGACGGAAGCCGATCGCGAGAGCGAGACCATCATCCTTACCGGCCTGCGTGCGGCCTTTCCCGAGATCCCTTGCGTCGCCGAGGAAGAGGTCGCCGCCGGCATCCTGCCGCCCGATCTCGACGACGCCTTCTTCCTGATCGATCCGCTCGACGGCACCAAGGAATTCATCAACCGCAGGACCGATTTCACCGTCAACATCGCGCTTGTCCGGCATGGTGTGCCGGAGATCGGCGTTGTCTTCGCGCCCTGCAGCGGGCGGTTCTTCTCTGGACGGCCGGGCAAGGCCGAAGCAATCGAGGTCGACGACGACTACCGGATCGTCGGCCGCGGGCGAATTTCGGTCAGGACGGCGGTGACGCCGCTCGCCGTCGTTGCCAGCCGCTCGCACAACACGCCGGAGACCGAAGCCTTTATCAGGGATCTCGGCTCCGCCGAGATCGTCTCGGTCGGCTCATCGCTGAAATTCTGCCTGCTCGCTGCCGCCGAAGCCGACATCTATCCGCGCTTTGGCCGCACCATGGAATGGGACACGGCGGCCGGCGACGCCGTGCTGCGCGCCGCCGGCGGCATGACGCGCACGTTGGACGGCAAGCCGCTCACCTATGGCAAGCGCAAGCAGAGCGACGATGCGGATTTCGCCAACCCGCATTTTATCGCCAGCGGGAAAGTGGCTGAGGCAAGCGCCTAATCTCCCCCCTTGAGGGGGAGATGTCGCCGAAGGCGACAGAGGGGGTCGGTTCGACCGGGCGCGACTTTCTTGCGACAGATGAAAGTCAGCGCTCCACGCGCGGCGACCCCTCTGGCCTGCCGGCCATCTCCCCCTCAAGGGGGGAGATTACGCAGCCCTAAGCCGCCGCGACATGCGCCGAGTTCGAGCCAATATAATTGCGGATCGTCTCGATGATGCGGTCCTGGTCGGCTTCGCTGAGATAGGGGTGCATCGGCAGGCATAGGATCCGCTTCGGCAGTTCCTCCGAAACGGCAAGCCCGGTCGGCGTGCGCGGATAGTCGCGGTAGGCGACCTGCTCGTGCAGCGGCTTCACATAATAGATCACCGACGGAATGCCCTTTTCGCCGAGATGCGCCCGCAAGCCGTCACGCTTCGGCGTCTCGATGGCATATTGCGCCCAGGCCGAGCGGCCGCCACCCAGATTGCGCGACGCCTTGACGATGTCGCCGAGGCCTTCGGCATAGCGCTTGGCCACCGCCTGGCGGGCGACCATCTCGTCTTCGAGGATGGCAAGCTTTTCGATCAGGATCGCCGCCTGGATCGTGTCGAGGCGTGAATTGATGCCGACGCGGACATTGTCGTACTGCGTTTCGCCCTTGCCGTGGAAGGCAAACGATCTGAGCTGGTCGGCCAGCGCGTCGTCATTGGTGAACATTGCGCCGCCATCGCCGTAGCAGCCGAGCGGCTTGGCCGGATAGAAGCTGGTCGAGCCGACATGGCCGAAGGCGCCGCACATTGTGCCGTCGGCCGAGCCGCCGATCGACTGCGCCGCATCCTCGATCACCAGCAGGCCTTCGCGCTTGGCAATCGCCATGATCGCCTCGTAGTCGGCGGCAAGTCCGAACAAATCGACCGGAATGATCGCCTTCGGCTTCAGCCTTCCTTCCTTCTTGATCATCGCGATCGCCGCCTCGAGGCTGGCGATGTCGATGTTGTAGGTCTCGGCGTCGACATCGACGAACACCGGTTCGGCCTTGGCCAACGCCACCACTTCCGCCGTTGCCGCGAAGGTGAAGCTCGGCACGAACACCGCGTCGCCCGGGCCGATGCCGGCGGCAAACAGCGGTAACAGCAGCGCGTCGGTGCCGTTGGCGCAGGCCACGACATGCTTGGTGCCGATATAGGCGGCGAGCTTGTTTTCGAATTCGGTGACCTGCGGCCCGAGGATGTATCGGCCCTCTTCGACGACATTGTCGATCGCGGCCTTCAGCCGGTCGCGGATACGTTCGCGCTGCGCGCCAAGATCGATGAACTGCATGTCGGCCTCAAAACGGTAATGCGCGCGGGTCCCGGGGACAACGATACGCGCAGAAACAACAACTTAACCGGCCCGCTGGTACCAGAGTTGGGCCGGTCGAGAAAGCCGGACCGGCCAGGCGGCCGGCAGCCGAGGTGTCGCAGCCTGTTACCTCAGGTTTTTGCCGCGCTGCAGCAAGATGCCGGAAATCCGGGCTTTCCAGGACGTGGCGTGGCTAATTTATCGCGCCTTTCCGGCTCGCGGAAACATAAAGTGATCGGCTCTCATGGGCGGCTAGCGGCCGGATAAAGTGTGGATCAGGCGATTTCATGCCGCCAGGGTGGATTGGCGCCGGCCCGCGACACCGTCACCGCCGCCGCCTTGGCGCCAAGCGCCAGTGCCTGGCGGACGGCGTCTTCGGAAAGACCGCCGATAGCGGCCTTGGTGAGCAGGCCCTGTTCGTGCAGCGAGGCCAGAATGCCGGCATTGAAAGTGTCGCCGGCGCCGACCGTATCGACCACCTCGACCTTGTCAGGCATCACCGTAACCATGTGCTCGCGGCTGTAGCCGACAGCGCCTTCGCTGCCATGGGTGACCACGATCAGCTTCGGGCCGCGGTCCAGCCAGTTGCGGATGACATCCTCATGCGAGCCGGCCTCACCGAACCAGTGCAAATCCTCATCCGACAGTTTCACGATGTCGGCCATCGCCATCATCGAGCGGATGCGACGCAAATGCTTGGCCTTGTCGGGGATGAAGTTCGGCCGGATGTTGGGATCGAGCATCATGACGCGGCGCTGGTGCTCGCGCTTCATGAATTCCTCGTAGGCAGCACCCGCCGGGTCTGAGATCAGGCTGATGGCGCCAAACAGCATGGCTTCGATCTCGGCCCCGAGTTCCGGCAGATCCTCTGTCGTCAGCATGCGCCCGGCGGTATTTTCGTCATAGAAAGTGTAGGTCGCCTGACCGTTGGTGAGCCGCACGAAGGCCAGCGTGGTGGGGCGAGGGGAGGTGTGCGCATAGGTGGAGCTGACCTTGCTTGCCCCCAGCGCCTCGCGGAACTGGCCGCCGAACAGATCCGACGACAGGCCGGAAAAGAAGCCGGCGGGGGCGCCGAGGCGGCCAAGCGCGATCGCCGTGTTGAACACCGCGCCGCCGACATAGGGCGCAAAGGCCGGTTCGCCCTGCGTGGTGGTGCGCGGCAGCATATCGATCAGGGCTTCGCCGCAGCAGAGGATCATGTCTCAGGACTTTCCGGCGGATAGATCACGCCTTTGCGGATGATGATGTTGGCGTAGAGCCTGGGTTCACCGGTCGCGACGATCGCATACGCCGACCGGACGCGTGAATAGAAGTCGGCGCCGGCCAGCGCAACCACCTTGCGGCCCGGAGCACGCTTGGTGCAGATCGCCTCGATCTCGCGGTGGACCGGATCAGCAACCGAGGGATCGCCTTTGACCGAGGCGCGAAACAGCGCTTCCGGCACGAAGTCGTCCACCGGCAGCACGCTCAATATGGCGTCGAGCACCGGTATCAGGTGATGACCGTCGGCTCGTACCAGCCGGTTTGCCTGTTCTTCCGCCGGGTAGTTGCCATCGACGAGCGCGATTTCGTCGCCATGACCCATGGCGCGCAAGGTCGCCAGAAGCTCCGGACCGAGCAGCGACGGAATACCGATCAGCATTCAGGTGCTCCTGGAAATCGTGGTCGAACCGATGAGGAAGCGTTCGGACAGCGGCAGGCTGGCGCCACCCAGTGCGCGGGCGTGGATGCCGACGGTGCCTTCGCGCACGTCCGGCAGCTTCAGGCCTTCGCCGTCGATCGTGCCGATCGCCTGCCTGACCGCATCGACAAGCCGGCGCCGCACCGCGAGCGGCATCCAGCCGTCGATCACGGCCGCCTCGAAATCGATCACCGAGGACGCCGCGACAATGGCGTAGGCAAGCGCCCGCGAGGCGCTGGCGATCCAGTCGTCCAGCTCGGCGCCGATGTCGCCCCATTCCTGCGGTGAGGTCCAGAGATAGGAGCCGTCGATGCCGCGCGCGCCGAGCGCCTTTTCCAGCATGGCGATCGAGGCGACGTCGATGAGCTGCGTCGGCTTGCCATCGGGTCCCGGCACCGGCATCGAGCCCAGCGCCCCGGCATTGCCGGTTGGTCCGCCGAACAGCCGGCCGTTGAGCACGATGCCGCCGCCGGCAAAGGCGCCGATGTAGAAATAGACGAAGTCGCGCACGCCGCCGGTTTGGCCGAACACCAGTTCGGCGCCGCAGGCTGACGTCGCGTCGTTCTGCAGATAGACCGGGAATTCGCATTGCGACTGGATGTCGGCGCGGATGTCGCGATGGCGCCATTCGTCCATGATGTCGCGCGGCGCACCCGCCGTATCGGCCCAGTTCCACAGTTCGAACGGCATGGCGATGCCGAGCCCGGCAATGCGCTTGTCCTGCGCCGGTGTCAGTTCGGCGCGCATCGTCTTCATGCCCGATGTAACGAACTCCACCGTCTCGCGTGGCGCCGGATAGCGGTAGGAGTGCTGCAGCATCGAGCGCACATGCCCAAGAAAATCGATCAGCACCAGTTCGGCGCTGCGGCGGCCGATCTTGAGGCCGATGAAGAAGGCGCCTTCGGGGTTCAGCGCCATCGGGATGGAAGGCTGGCCGATCTTGCCGCGCAACGGCGCCTGGCGCACCAGCAGGCTATCTTCTTCCAGTTCGCGCATGATGACCGACACGGTCTGCGCCGAAAGCCCGGTCATGCGCGCAATGTCTGATTTGGCCAGGCTGCCATGCTGGCGCACCAGCGACAGCACCAGCCGCTCATTGTGGTCGCGCATGCCGCTTTGGTTGGTGCCGCGGTGGAGACGGCTGGCGGCCGCCTCGGGCGAACCGTGCCTCGCAATGCCGGTCTCCACCCTTGTTCCTTCCCTTGGTTTATTCTTACTGCTTTTGCGGCAGAATGAGTGAACCACGCAATGCTGTCAATAATAAATAAGAGTGATTTAATTATTGACAGCCCCGGCCGACTGGTGTCTTTTGAGGGCGCGTCCACACTGGGAGAACTTCAGTGGATGCGCTCGAGATGCCGGTTGGCGGCATCCGCATGGTTCCATGGGAGGAAGATCGTGACCAAAGCATTATTGAAGTCCACCGTGTTCGCCGCGGCGGGCCTCGGCCTGATGGCGTTTGCTTCGACAGCATCGGCCGCCGGCGTCGGCGCCTGCCTGATTACCAAGACCGACACCAACCCCTTCTTCGTCAAGATGAAGGAGGGCGCGACCGCCAAGGCCAAGGAACTTGGCGTCGACCTCAAGACCTATGCCGGCAAGATCGACGGTGACAGCGAAAGCCAGGTGGCGGCGATCGAAAGCTGCATTGCCGACGGTGCCAAGGGCATCCTGATCACCGCGTCCGACACCAAGGGCATTGTACCGACGGTGAAGAAGGCTCGTGACGCCGGCCTGCTGGTGATTGCGCTCGACACCCCGCTTGACCCGATCGACGCGGCCGACGCGACCTTCGCGACGGACAATCTGGAAGCCGGCAAGCTGATCGGCGCCTGGGCTGCCGCGACCCTCGGCGACAAGGCCAAGGACGCCAAGATCGGCTTCCTCGACCTGACGCCGTCGCAGCCGACCGTCGACGTGCTGCGCGACCAGGGTTTCATGATGGGCTTCGGCATCGACGTGAAGGACCCTAACAAGATCGGCGATGAGGACGATGCGCGCATTGTCGGCCACGACGTCACCAACGGCAATGAGGAAGGCGGCCGCAAGGCGATGGAGAACCTTCTGCAGAAGGACAACACCATCAATGTCATCCACACCATCAACGAGCCTGCCGCTGTCGGCGCCTACCAGGCGCTCAAGGCTGTCGGTCTCGAAAGTCAGGTGCTGATCGTCTCGGTCGACGGCGGCTGCCCCGGCGTGAAGTCGGTCACCGAAGGCGTCATCGGCGCGACCTCGCAGCAATATCCGCTGCAGATGGCGGCACTCGGCATCGAGGCGATCGCGGCCTTCGCCAAGGACGGCACCAAGCCGAAGCCGACCGAAGGCAAGAACTTCTTCGACACCGGCGTCAACCTCGTCACCGACAAGCCTGCCAATGGCGTGAAGTCGATCGACACCAAGGAAGGCCTCGCCAAATGCTGGGGCTGATGGCTGGCTGAAAGCCAACAACAAGCTGACGGCCGGGGGCTTGATCCCCGGCCCCTTCGGGTGGACGATGCGCCACTGTAAACGCGAATAATCCCGGCAGCAGACCGGACAGGCGCGAGCGGGTGTCGGCATGGAGCTGAGGCCCAGGGGAGGAAACATGGTTCAGGCTCAGGAATTCGAAAAAGTTCTCTCGAGCAGCGATACAAGCGTTGCCGCGTTTGACGAGCACAAATCGGCGGTCAAACGCGTCCAGCATTTCCTGCACTCCACGCCGGCGGCGGTGCCGCTGATTGTGCTGGTCCTGTCGATCGCCATTTTCGGCATCGCCATCGGCGGACGTTTCTTTTCATCCTACACGCTGACGTTGATACTTCAGCAGATCGCCATCGTCGGCATCCTCGGTGCCGCGCAGACGCTGGTCATCCTGACCGCTGGCATCGACCTGTCGATCGGCGTGATCATGGTGATTTCGGCCGTGATCATGGGCAATTGCGCAGTCAGCTACGGTATGCCGGCTGTGCTCGCAGTGCCCATCGGACTTGCCGCAGGCGCTGCTTGCGGCCTGCTCAACGGCCTGCTGGTCGCCTACATGAAGCTGCCGCCGTTCATCGTCACGCTCGGCACCTGGAACATCGTCATGGCGACGAACTTCATCTATTCGGCCAACGAGACGATCCGCGACACCGACGTCGACACCCAGGCGCCGCTGCTGCATCTCTTTGCCCTGAGCTTCAAGGTCGGCACGGCGGTGCTGACACTCGGCGTCATCGCCACGGTCGTGCTGGTTTTGATCCTTTGGTACGTGCTCAACCACACGGCATGGGGCCGCCATGTCTACGCCGTTGGCGATGATCAGGAGGCGGCGAAGCTCTCTGGCATCCAGACCAAGAAGGTGTTGGTGACGGTCTACACCCTTGCCGGGCTGATCGCCGCTTTCGCTGCCTGGGTCTCCATCGGTCGCAACGGCTCGATCTCGCCGTCAGCCGCCGTCACCGACTACAATCTGCAGGCAATCACCGCGACGGTGATCGGCGGTATTTCCCTGTTCGGCGGACGCGGCTCAATCCTCGGCACGCTTTTCGGCGCGATGATCGTCGGTGTCGTCTCGATGGGCCTCAACATGCTGGGCGCCGATCCGCAATGGAAGGTGCTGCTGACCGGTGTGCTGATCATCGGCGCCGTGGCGATCGACCAATGGATCAGAAAGGTTTCGGCATAATCATGACCCAGGAACCCATCCTCACCGCGCGCGGCCTGATCAAGCGCTATGGCCGCGTCACCGCCCTCGACAATGCCGATTTCGACCTCTACCCGGGCGAGATCCTCGCCGTCATCGGTGACAACGGCGCCGGCAAATCATCGCTGATCAAGGCGATTTCCGGTGCCGCCGTGCCCGACGAGGGTGAGATCCGGCTTGAAGGCAAAGTCGTTGCCTTCAAATCGCCGATGGAAGCGCGCGAAGCCGGCATCGAGACGGTCTATCAGAACCTCGCTCTGTCGCCCGCGCTGTCGATCGCTGACAACATGTTTCTCGGCCGCGAGATCCGCAAGCCGGGTCCGCTCGGCAGCTGGTTTCGCATGCTCGACCGTCCGGCGATGGAAAAGCGCGCCCGCGACAAGCTCACCGAACTCGGGCTGATGACCATCCAGAATATCAGTCAGGCTGTGGAAACGCTTTCCGGCGGCCAGCGCCAGGGCGTGGCGGTGGCGCGCGCGGCGGCCTTCGGCAGCCGCGTGGTGATCATGGACGAGCCGACGGCGGCACTCGGCGTCAAGGAAAGCCGCCGCGTGCTCGAGCTGATCCTCGACGTCAAGAAACGCGGCCTGCCGATCGTGCTGATCTCGCACAACATGCCGCATGTCTTCGAAGTGGCCGACCGCATCCACATCCATCGGCTGGGACGTCGCCTTTGCGTCGTCGACCCCAAGCAGGTTTCGATGTCGGATGCCGTGGCGCTGATGACAGGCGCAATGAAGCCGCCGGAGGATGCGCTGGCGGCCTGATCCAGCGCAGCGGATAAATTGCCGCAGGGGGAACTGGCGGCATACCGATCTAAATCGATTGAATGTATGTTGCAATGCACTAGGTTGGGCTGGGACTGAGAGCGAAAGCCGGTATGATCGCAGCACGATCACGAGAGGCAGTATGACGCGAACAATGACAGCCAAAGCCCCTGTTCTCGAAATTCCCGATCCCAAGACGCTGGCCGACGAAGTCTTGCTTGCCCTCAAATACCGGGTCGGCAAGGGCACCAATGTCGCCACGCAATATGACTGGTTGACCGCCTCGATCAAGGTCGTGCGCGACCGCATCGTCGACCACTGGATGCAGGCGACGCAGGAGGCCTACGCCCAGCAGGAAAAGCGCGTCTATTACCTGTCGCTCGAATTCCTCATCGGCCGGCTGATGCGCGACGCCTTCTCCAATCTCGGCCTGATGGACAATATGCGCGAGGCGTTGAAGTCGCTGGGCGTCGACCTCGACCTCATCGCCGGGCTCGAGCCGGACGCCGCGCTCGGCAATGGCGGTCTCGGCCGGCTCGCCGCCTGCTTCATGGAAAGCATGGCGACTGTCGACATTCCCGCGCATGGCTACGGCATTCGCTACGCCAACGGCATGTTCCGCCAGGAAATCCATGACGGCTGGCAGGTCGAACTGCCCGAGACCTGGCTCGACCACGGCAACCCCTGGGAGTTCGAACGCCGCGAGCGCGCCTTCGAGGTCGGCTTCGGCGGTTCGGTGGAATCGATCACCTCCAAGGACGGAAGGCTTGAACGTCACGTCTGGAAGCCGACCGAGCATGTCCAGGCCGTCGCCTACGACACGCCGGTGGTCGGCTGGCGAGCCAACCGCGTCAACACGCTGCGGCTGTGGTCCGGCATGCCGATCGATCCGATCCTGCTCGACAAGTTCAACGCCGGCGACCACATCGGCGCCCTGGCCGAAAGCAACAAGGCCGATGCCTTGTCACGCGTGCTTTACCCCGCCGATTCCCACAAGGCAGGGCAGGAACTCAGGCTCCGCCAGGAATACTTCTTCTCCACCGCCTCGCTGCAAGACATCGTCCAGCGCCATCTCAGCCAGTATGGCGATCTTGTCTCGCTGCCCGACAAGGCGGCGATCCATCTCAACGACACCCATCCGGCGATCGCTGTGCCGGAGCTGATGCGCCTGCTGATGGACGTCCACGGCATGGATTTCGACCAGGCCTGGGACATCACCAAGCGCACCTTCGGCTACACCAACCACACGCTGCTGCCCGAGGCGCTGGAAAGCTGGCCGGTGCCGCTGTTCGAGCGGCTTTTGCCGCGCCACATGCAGATCGTCTACGCCATCAATGCGCAGGTGCTGCTCGAAGCGCGCGCCACCAACCAGTTCTCGGGTGAGCAGATCAGCCGCATCTCGCTGATCCAGGAAAATGGCGACCGTCGCGTGCGCATGGGCAATCTCGCCTTTGTCGGCTCGCACTCGATCAACGGCGTCTCGGCGCTGCATACCGAGCTGATGAAGGAGACGGTGTTTGCCGATCTCCACAAGCTCTATCCCGACCGTATCAACAACAAGACCAACGGCATCACGCCGCGGCGCTGGCTGATCCAGTGCAATCCAGGCCTCACCGCGCTTACCCGCGAGGCGATCGGCGACCGCTTCCTCGACAATATCGACGCCATCAAGGGGCTCGATGCCTTTGCCGACGACGCGGCTTTCCGCGACAAGTTCGCCGCCGTCAAGCGCTCCAACAAGGTCAAGCTCGCCAATCTCGTCGCCGACCGGCTCGGCATCAAGCTCGATCCGTCGGCGCTGTTCGACATCCAGGTCAAGCGCATCCACGAATACAAGCGCCAGCTGCTCAATATCCTGGAAGCCATCGCGCTTTACGACCAGATCCGCTCTCATCCCGAACGCGAGTGGATGCCACGCGTGAAGTTCTTTGGCGGCAAGGCCGCACCGAGCTACCACAACGCCAAGCTGATCATCAAACTCGCCAACGACGTCGCCAAGGTCATCAACAGCGACCCGTCGGTACGCGGCCTGCTGAAAGTGGTGTTCGTGCCGAACTACAATGTCAGCCTGGCCGAAGTGCTGATGCCGGCCGCCGACCTGTCCGAACAGATCTCGACCGCCGGCATGGAAGCGTCGGGCACCGGCAACATGAAGTTCGCCCTGAACGGCGCCTTGACCATCGGCACGCTTGACGGCGCCAATGTCGAGATCAAGGAGTGCGTCGGCGACGACAACATCTTCATCTTCGGCCTGACCACGGCCGAAGTCGCCGAGCGGCGCAGCAATGGCTACAACCCGCGCGCCGTGATCGAAGGGTCGCCGGAACTGGCGCAGGCTGTCGCCGCCGTCTCGTCGGGCGTGTTCTCGCCCGACCAGCCGGACCGCTACCGCGAGCTGATCGACGGTCTCTACAACACCGACTGGTTCATGGTTGCGGCCGATTTCGACGCCTATGCCGCTACCCAGCGCGATGTCGACGCCGTCTGGCGCAACAGTCCCGACTGGTACGCACGCGCCATCCGCAACGTTGCCCGCGTCGGCTGGTTCTCTTCCGATCGCACGATCCGCCAATATGCGAAAGAAATCTGGAACGTACCCGCCTGATATGATTGCATGAGGCCACGAACAATGGGTCTTATGCACAAGAACAAGAACTGGCTCCCCGGGAGGGAAATCGGCTGATGAGGAAACCGCGCGTGACCGCTGCGACAAGCGGGCCGGACGGGCTGGCACCAGCCGGCGATGTCGCGGCGATTGTTGCCGGTACGCATGGCGATCCCTTCGCGGTTCTGGGTGTGCATGAAGCCGGCAAGGGCTTCGTCGCCCGCTGTTTCGTGCCCAACGCCGAGTTCGTCACCGCCTACACGTTGACCGGCAAGGAGGTTGGCGAACTCTCACGTCGCGACGATGCCGGTTTTTTCGAGGGCAAGGTTTCGATCCGCAAACGCCAGCCGCTGCGCTATCACGCCAAAAATGCCGGCGGCGACTGGTGGCTGACCGATCCCTATTCCTTCGGCCCGGTGCTGGGCCCGATGGATGACTATTATATCGCCCAAGGGTCGCATCTCAGGCTGTTCGACAAGCTCGGCGCCCATCTCATCGACCATGAAGGCGCCTCGGGCGTGCATTTCGCCGTCTGGGCGCCCAATGCGCGCCGCGTCTCCGTGGTCGGCGATTTCAACGAATGGGATGGCCGCCGGCACACGATGCGCGACCGTCGTGACACCGGCATTTGGGAGCTGTTCATTCCCGACATCGGCGCCGGACGGCCCTACAAATACGAGATCATCGCCCCCGATGGCGTACGCCTGCCGCTCAAGGCCGATCCGTTTGCCTTCAAATCCGAGCTGCGCCCGGCCACCGCTTCGGTGACGGCGGTGCCGCCGGCGCATGAATGGGGCGACGATGCGCACCGCAGCTACTGGCGCAAGGCCGATCCGCGGCGCGAAGCCATATCGATCTACGAGGTCCATGCCGGGTCGTGGCAGCAGCACGATGACGGCAGCTTCCTGTCCTGGGACGAACTCGCCGACCAGCTGATCCCCTATGCCGTCGAAACCGGCTTCACCCACATCGAATTCCTGCCGATCTCCGAACATCCCTATGACCCGTCCTGGGGTTATCAGACAACTGGACTTTATGCCCCGTCGGCGCGCTTTGGCGACCCGGACGGCTTCGCCCGTTTCGTCGACGGTGCGCACCGCGCCGGCGTCGGCGTCATCCTCGACTGGGTGCCGGCGCATTTCCCGGTCGACGCGCATGGCCTGGCCAATTTCGACGGCACAGCGCTCTACGAGCATGCCGATCCGCGCAAGGGTTTCCACCCCGACTGGAACACCGCGATCTACAATTTCGGCCGCCGCGAGGTGGTGTCGTTCCTCGTCAACAATGCGCTGTTCTGGGCCGAGAAATACCATGTCGACGGTTTGCGCGTCGACGCGGTCGCCTCGATGCTCTACCTCGATTACTCACGCAAGGCCGGCGAATGGATCCCCAACGAGAAGGGCGGCCGCGAGAACCTCGAAGCGGTCTCCTTCCTCCAGAAGATGAACAAGGAGCTCTACGGCCACCATCCCGGCGTGATGACCATCGCCGAGGAATCGACCTCATGGCCAAAGGTCTCGGCGCCGGTGCATGAGGGCGGGCTGGGCTTCGGCTTCAAGTGGAACATGGGCTTCATGCACGACACGCTGGAGTATTTCGCCAAGGAGCCGATCTTCCGCAAGCACCATCACAACGACCTGACCTTCGGCCTGACCTACGCCTTTTCAGAGAATTTCGTGCTGCCGCTCTCTCACGACGAAGTCGTGCACGGCAAAGGCACGCTGCTCGGCAAGATGGCCGGCGACGACTGGCAGAAGTTTGCGACTTTGCGCGCCTTTTACGCCTTCATGTGGGGTTATCCCGGCAAGAAGCTGTTGTTCATGGGCCAGGAATTCGCCCAGCGCCGCGAGTGGAGCGAGGCGCGCGCGCTCGACTGGAACCTGCTCGACTCCCGCCCGCATCGCGGCGTCTGGCAGACGGTGCGCGACCTCAACTACCTCTACCGCTCGCGCCCGGCGCTACATGCGCGCGACTGCGAGCCGGACGGCTTTTCCTGGCTGATCGTCGACGACAAGGAAAACTCGGTCTTCGCCTGGCTGCGCAGTGCGCCGGATGGCAATCCCATCGCCGTTATTTCCAACTTCACGCCGGTGCCACGCGACAATTATCGCGTGCCGTTGCCCAAGGTCGGCAAATGGCGCGAAATCATCAACACAGACGCTTCGGACTATGGTGGTTCGGGCAAGGGCAATGGCGGCGTGGTCGAAGCCAGGGCGGAGGGAGGAGGCATTTCGGCAACGATGCTTTTGCCGCCGCTGTCGACGATCATGCTTGAACTCGTTGCGGACTAAATCCATCAACTCGCTGCGGCCTAGGTCCGTCAGCGCGTTGCGACTGAGCGATGCTCCAGACTGGTAATTTGGGAGGGTAAAAAATGGCAGACTTGAAGAGAACCCAGCCGCTGGCGCGCGATGCCATGGCCTATGTACTGGCCGGCGGCCGCGGCAGCCGGCTCAAGGAATTGACCGACCGCCGCGCCAAGCCTGCTGTCTATTTCGGCGGCAAGACGCGCATCATCGATTTCGCGCTGTCCAATGCGCTCAATTCCGGCATTCGCCGCCTCGGCGTCGCCACCCAGTACAAGGCGCATTCGCTGATCCGCCACCTGCAGCGCGGCTGGAACTTCCTGCGGCCGGAGCGAAACGAAAGCTTCGACATCCTGCCGGCCAGCCAGCGTGTCTCGGAAACCCAGTGGTATGAAGGCACCGCCGACGCCGTCTACCAGAACATCGACATCATCGAGGCCTATGGCCCCGAATACATGGTCATCCTCGCCGGCGACCACATCTACAAGATGGACTACGAGTTGATGCTGCGCCAGCACGTCGACGCCAACGCCGACGTCACAGTCGGCTGCCTCGAAGTGCCGCGCATGGAGGCGACCGGCTTCGGCGTCATGCATGTTGACGGCAAGGACAACATCATCGCCTTCGTCGAAAAGCCCGCCGATCCGCCCGGTATTCCCGACAAACCGGAATTCGCCTTGGCCTCGATGGGCATCTATGTCTTCAAGACCAAGTTCCTGATGGACCAGCTGCGCCGCGATGCCGCCGAGCCGGGTTCCAGCCGCGACTTCGGCAAGGACATCATCCCCTATATCGTCCAGCACGGCAAAGCGATCGCCCACCGCTTTGCCAAATCCTGCGTCCGCTCGACCGCCGAGAACGAGGCTTACTGGCGCGATGTCGGAACGGTCGACGCCTATTGGGAAGCCAATATCGACCTGACCGACGTGACGCCCGAACTCGACCTCTACGACCGCGACTGGCCGATCTGGACCTATGCCGAATTGAAGCCGCCGGCAAAGTTCGTGCATGACGAGGATGGTCGCCGCGGCTCGGCCGTCTCCTCGCTGGTGTCGGGCGATTGCATCGTGTCAGGCGCTTCGCTGAAGCGCAGCCTGATCTTCACCGGTGCGCGCATCAACTCCTATTCGACGCTGGAAGAGGTCGTGATGCTGCCCGACGTTCATGTCGGCCGGAACGCAAAGTTGAAGCGCGTCGTCATCGACCACGGTGTAAAGATCCCGGAAGGGCTGGTGGTCGGCGAAGATCCCGTGCTCGACGCCAAGCGTTTCCGCGTTTCGGAAAAGGGCATCTGCCTGGTCACGCAGGACATGATCGACAAGTTGAAGCTCTAGAGCATGATCCCGAAAAGTGGGAACCGGTTTTCGGACGAAGATCATGCTCCAACAGAAGTAGCGCACAGGATCGGATAGACGCATGCAGGTTCTGTCGGTCACGCCCGAAATCTTCCCGCTGATCAAGACCGGCGGACTGGCCGACGTGACCGGCGCACTGCCGATCGCGCTTGCCGCCAAGGGCGTGACGATGCGCACGCTCATCCCTGGCTTTCCGCAGGTGATGGACGCCTTCAAGAAAAAGAAGGCCGTCTACCAATATCCGCTGCTGCAGGGCGGCAAGGCTTCAGTCCATGCCGTCAACATCGCGGGGCTCGATCTGTTCGTGCTCGACGCGCCGCACCTCTACGACCGTCCGGGCGGCCCTTACGGCAATGCGGCCGGCGCCGACTGGCCCGACAACTGGCGGCGCTTCGCGGCGTTGAGCCAGGTCGGCGGCGACATCGCCGGCGGCGCCATCTCCGGTTACCAGCCCGATCTCGTCCATGCCCATGACTGGCAGTCGGCGATGACGCTGGCCTATATGCGATACGGCAAGGCGGTCGGCGTGCCGTCGCTGATCACTGTGCACAACCTTGCCTTCCAGGGCCAGTTCGGCGCAGGCATCTTCGGTGAGCTCGGCCTGCCGGCGGTGGCGATGGCGCTCGACGGCGTTGAGTATTATGGCGGCGTCGGCTTCCTCAAGGCCGGCCTGCAGGCCGCCTGGGCGATTACCACGGTGAGCCCGACCTATGCCCAGGAGATCCGCTCGCCCGAATTCGGCATGGGCCTCGACGGCCTGATCAACATGCGATCCTCGGACCTCTACGGCATCGTCAACGGCATCGATGTCGACATCTGGAACCCCGAGACCGACAAACAGCTGGTAGCCAATTATTCGGCGGCAAAGCTGGACGCGCGAAAACCCAACCGCAGCGCGGTCGAAGAGCGTTTCGGCCTCGACCAGGACGACAGCCCGATCGTCTGCGTCATCAGCCGGCTGACCTGGCAGAAGGGCATGGACATATTGGCGGCGGTCGTCGACGGCGTCGTCGCCACCGGCGCGCGGCTGGCGATCCTCGGCTCGGGCGATGCTGGGCTGGAAGGTGCGCTGCTGGCCGCCGCGGCCCGCCATCGCGGCCGCGTCGGCGTCGTCGTCGGCTATGACGAGGGGCTGTCCCACATCATGCAAGGCGGCTGCGACGCCATCGTCATCCCGTCGCGCTTCGAGCCCTGCGGGCTCACCCAGCTCTATGGCCTGCGCTATGGCTGCGTGCCGGTCGTCGCCCGCACCGGCGGCCTTGCCGACACCATCATCGACGCCAACGAAGCCGCGATCTCGGCAGGTGTAGCCACCGGTTTCCAGTTCGCGCCCAACAATGGCGGCGCCATGCTGCACGCCATCCGCCGGCTGGTCGACGCGCATGCGAGCCCGGCGGTGTGGGAACAGATCCAGCGCCAAGGCATGAAAGCCGATGTTTCCTGGGACAAGAGCGCCGACAAATACGTTGAACTCTACCGCCTGTTGCTTTCGAAAAGGGTTGCCTGAAGCATGATCCGAACCGTTCCAACCAAACCCTATCTTGACCAGAAACCCGGCACCTCCGGCCTGCGCAAGAAGGTGCCTGTCTTCCAGCAGGAGCACTATGCCGAGAACTTCATTCAGTCGATCTTCGACGCGCTCGATGGCTTCAAGGGCAAGACGCTGGTGATTGGCGGCGACGGCCGCTTCTACAATCGCGAGGTCATCCAGAAGGCCATCGCCATGGCCGCCGCCAACGGCTTCGGCAAGGTGATGGTCGGGCAGGGTGGCATATTGTCGACGCCGGCCGCCTCGCATGTCATCCGCAAATACAAGACCTTCGGCGGCATCATTCTGTCGGCCAGCCACAATCCGGGCGGCCCGCATGAGGATTTCGGCATCAAGTACAATGCCGGCAATGGCGGCCCGGCGCCGGAAAAGCTCACCGACGCGATCTTCGAAAAGACCAAGACGATTCCGAGTTTCAAGATCGCCGATATCGACCAGATCGACATCGACAAGATCGGCACCGTCGAGGCCGGCGGCATGACGGTGGAGGTGATCGATCCGGTTACCGACTATGCCGAGCTGATGGAAAGCCTGTTCGATTTCGACGCCATCCGAGCCAATTTCAAATACGGCTTCCGCATGCGCTTCGACGCCATGCATGCGGTTACCGGCCCTTATGCCAAGGAGATCCTCGAGCGCCGGCTTGGCGCGGAGAACGGCACCTGCCGCAACTACAAGCCGCTGCCGGATTTCGGTGGCCATCACCCCGACCCCAACCTGGTCCACGCCAAGCATCTCTATGACGAGATGATGGGTCCGGACGCGCCGGATTTCGGTGCCGCCTCCGATGGCGACGGCGACCGCAATCTGATCATCGGCAAGGGCATCTTCGTCACCCCGTCGGACTCCGTGGCGATGCTGGCCGCCAACGCGCATCTGGCGCCGGGCTACAAGGATGGGCTGAAAGGCATTGCCCGCTCGATGCCGACCAGCGGTGCCGCCGACCGCGTCGCTGAAAAGCTCGGCGTCGGCATCTACGAGACGCCGACCGGCTGGAAGTTCTTCGGCAATCTGCTCGATGCCGGCATGGCGACGATCTGCGGCGAGGAAAGTGCCGGCACCGGCTCCAACCATGTCCGCGAGAAGGACGGGCTGTGGGCCGTGCTTTTGTGGCTGAACATCCTGGCCGTGCGCGGCGAGAGCGCCAAGCAGGTGGTCACAGAGCACTGGGCTACCTACGGTCGCAACTATTATTCGCGCCACGACTATGAAGAGGTCGAGACCGAACGCGCCAATGCGCTGGTCGACGAGCTGCGCGCCAAGCTTGCCTCGCTGCCCGGCACCAGCGTGCGCGGCTTAAAGATCGCCAAGGCCGACGACTTCGCCTATCACGATCCGGTCGACGGTTCGGTGAGCAAGAACCAGGGCATCCGCATCCTGTTCGAAGGCGGCTCCCGCGTCGTCTTCCGCCTCTCCGGTACGGGCACGTCGGGCGCCACGCTGCGCGTCTACATCGAGCGCTACGAGCCGGACAAGGCAAGGCACGATCTCGACACGCAAGAGGCGCTTGCCGACCTGATTGCCGCGGCGGATGATATCGCAGGCATCAAGAGCCATACCGGCCGCAACAAGCCGAGCGTGATTACTTGAGGGTGGAGGAGGCTTTACCCTCCCCCTTGTGGGGAGGGTCGATCCGCGCAGCGGATCGGGGTGGGGGTGCTCGTAAAGCGCTCACCCTGCGCCGACCCCCACCCCGCTCACTTCGTTCGCGACCCTCCCCACAAGGGGGAGGGTGGAAGGCGCGCCCATGACCACACTCGGCGCAACCATCACCCACGATGGCATCCGCTTCGCCGCCTGGTCGTCTTCGGCACGGCGCCTTTGGGTGTCGGTCTTCGACGACACCGGTGCCCGCGAGGTCGACCGGCTTGAGCTTCAGCCGGAAGGCGAGGGCGTTTTTGCCTTGTCAGTCCCCGGCCTTGCCGGCGGCACCCGCTACGGCTTTCGCGCCGATGGCGACTATGCGCCCGAACGCGGCCTGTGGTTCGATCCCGACAAGCTGCTCACCGATCCCTACGCCATCGAAATCGACCGGCCGTACCAGTATCACTGGCGGCTCACGGCCAAACGCAACGAAGGCGCCGACACCGCGCAGCTCATGCCCAAGGCAATTGCCGTGGCTTCGCCCAAGGTCGTTCCGGCCAAGCCGCCGCTGTTCCAACCCGGCGGTCTGATCTACGAGCTCAATGTCCGTTCCTTCACCAGGCTGCACCCGAACGTGCCGGAAGCCCAGCGCGGCACCATCGCGGCGCTTGCCCATCCGGCCATCATCGAGCATTTGAAGAAGATCGGCGTTTCCGCAGTCGAGCTGATGCCGGTGACGGCATGGATCGATGAGCGGCATCTGCCGCCGCTGGGTTTGAGCAATGCCTGGGGCTACAACCCCGTCACCTTTATGGCCCTCGACCCGCGCCTGGCGCCAGACGGCCTCGCCGAATTGCGCGACACCGTTGCGGCGCTGCGCAACGCCGGCATCGGCACCATCCTCGATCTTGTCTTCAACCATACTGGCGAGAGCGACCAGCTCGGGCCGACCCTGTCGCTACGCGGCCTCGACAACCGTGCCTACTATAGGCATGAGGCCGACGACCGGCTGGTCAATGACACCGGCACCGGCAACACCGTTGCCTGTGACCATCCGGTCGTCCGCGCCATGGTGCTCGACACGCTTCGCCATTTCGTCCGGTACGCCGGCGTCGACGGTTTCCGTTTCGATTTGGCGCCGGTCCTCGGCCGCGTCGACGGCGCGTTCGATCCCGCAGCGCCATTGCTCGGGGCAATCGCTGGCGATCCTATCCTTGCCGACAGGGTGCTGATCGCCGAACCTTGGGACATCGGCCCAAATGGCTACCAACTCGGCAATTTCCGGCCGCCATATCTCGAATGGAACGACCGCTATCGCGACGATGTCAGGCGCTTCTGGCGGGGCGATGCCGGCACGGTTGGTGCGTTGGCGACGAGGCTCGCAGGTTCGTCGGACGTGTTCGGCAGGGAGAGCCAATCGGCCAGCCGCACGGTCAATTTCATCGCCGCGCATGACGGCATGACGCTGGCCGACATCACCGCCTATGAGGCCAAGCACAACCAGGCCAATGGCGAGAAGAACCGCGACGGCCACAATGAGAACCTGTCCTGGAACAATGGCGTCGAGGGTGAGACCTCCGACAAGGCGATTGCCGAGGCCCGTTTCAAGGATCGTCGCGCTCTGCTCGCCACCTTGTTTGCCTCGCGCGGCACCATCATGCTGACAGCGGGCGACGAATTCGGCCGCACCCAAAAAGGCAACAACAACGCCTATGCCCAGGACAACGCCATCACCTGGCTCGACTGGGCCGGCCGCGACCTTGCGCTCGAAGCCCATGTGGCGGCGCTGGCAGTGCTGCGCCGCGCAGTGCCGACGCTTGCCGATCCGCACTTCCTGACCGGCGAGGCGCCAGCCGGTTCCGACGTGCCCGATGTCGCCTGGCTGACCGAGACCGGCGCGCCGCTGAGCGAGGCCGACTGGAACGACGCCGCGCGCCATCGCCTCGTCATGCTGCTCGCCGATAGCGGGGACGGGCGCCTCGCCGTCATCGTCAATGGCGACCGCCGCCAATGCGTCTTCACGCTGCCCGTGCGGGAAGGGTTCCAATGGCAGCCGGCTATCGAAACGCAGGCGATCGACCTTGCGCGCCCGCTGCCCGGCCGCAGCGTGAATTTCATGATAGAGCGCCGGACCGCAAGGGCCCGCGCCAGGAAGGGTTCGTGATGGCCGATGGCAATACAGAGCAGGGGGCCGACTGGTGGCGCGGCTGCGTCATCTACCAGATCTATCCGCGCTCGTTCCAGGACACCACCGGCGACGGCAGTGGCGACCTCTCGGGCATCACCTCGCGGCTGGCGCACGTCGCCTCGCTCGGCGTCGACGCCGTGTGGCTGTCGCCCTTCTTCAAGTCGCCGATGGCCGACATGGGCTACGACGTATCGGACTATCAGGCGGTCGATCCGATGTTCGGCACGCTCGATGATTTCGACGCGCTGGTGGCCGAGGCGCACCGGCTCGGCCTGAAGGTGATCATCGACCAGGTGCTGTCGCATTCCTCCGACAAGCACGAATGGTTCGTAGAAAGCCGATCGAGCCGCGACAACCCCAAGGCCGATTGGTACGTCTGGGCCGACACCAGACCCGACGGCAACGCCCCCAACAACTGGTTGTCGGTTTTCGGTGGCCCGGCCTGGGAATGGGACGCGACCCGCCGGCAATACTACATGCACAATTTCCTGGCTTCGCAGCCCGACCTCAATTTCCACAATCCAGAGGTTCAGGACGCATTGCTGGAGACGGTGCGGTTCTGGCTCGACCGCGGCGTAGACGGCTTCCGCCTGGATACGGTCAACTACTATGTCCATGACCGCTGGCTGCGCAGCAATCCGCCTTTGGCGTCGAGCGTCGCCGGCACCAATGGCGAAACCAACACCTATCTCTTCCAGGAACATCTGTTCGACAAGTCGCAGCCGGAGAACCTCGGTTTCCTCCGGCGCTTTCGCTCTTTGCTCGACGAGTATGACGGGCGCGCCAGTGTCGGCGAGGTTGGCGACGAAGGCCGGTCGCTGCAGACGCTCGCCGCCTACACGTCCGGCGGCGACAAGCTCAACATGTGCTACACATTCGACCTGCTTGGGTCACAATTCTCGCCTGCCCATGTACGCGGCTGCGTCGAGGCCTTCGAGGCAGCGGTCGCCGATGGCTGGGTCTGCTGGGCGTTCTCCAACCACGATGTCGTGCGCCATGTCAGCCGCTGGACGCGGCCAGGCGGCGATCCGGATGCGGTGGCGAAATTCTCGATCGCTCTGCTCGCCTGCCTGCGCGGATCGATCTGTCTCTATCAAGGCGAGGAGCTCGGGCTGCAGGAGGCGGAACTGACCTTCGAGGATCTGCGTGATCCCTTCGGCATCCGCTTCTGGCCGACGGTCAAGGGCAGAGACGGCTGCCGCACGCCGATGGTATGGGAAGCGGGCGCCGACAATGCCGGTTTTTCCTCGGCCAAGCCCTGGCTGCCGGTGCCACAGGCGCATCACGCCCGGGCGGTCGATGTGCAAAACAGCGAAGACGGTTCGGTGCTTGCCGCCTATCGCTCGATGCTCGCCTTGCGCAAGCGTCATCCGGCGCTGATTGCCGGCTCGATCCGCTTTCTCGAGGCCGAGGGCGATGTGCTCGCCTTTGTCCGCGAGCGTGATGGCGAGAGGCTGGTCTGCGCGTTCAATTTCGCCGGCGAGCCGGCCAACTGGACGCTGCCGTCCGATCTGGGCGGGGTTGAGTCAATCGACCTCGGAGTCGACAGTGGGGTCATTGGCGAAGACGGATTGTCACTGCCGCCACTAGGTTCCTTCATCGGGCGAACAAGCTAGACCGCGAGCCGGTCCACCGAACAAAAGCCGTCTAGAGGGAAGATCGGGTTGCATAGGCCCTAGCGAAGTTGCACCCTGGTCAAACTTTTAGCCGAGGTTAGGTTATGCATATCGAGCTCACTAATGAAGTCGCCTTTGGGGAACCGCCGCCATCGGTAGTGGTGTCGTGCACGTTGCGCGAGGTGCGAGAGCTGTCGTCGAAGTTATTGCTCCAGAATATTCTCGACGTCTCATCCGGATTTAACGCAACGTTCTCAGGAGGCATATCTAGCTTTCAGGTTGCGGTTTCTGAAGGTAATGAGCACTTGATTAAGATAGAGGATGGAAAAGCATCAATATCCCTATCCAGAGAGAAATCCCGGGCTATTTCAGAAATGCTAAACGGTTTCGATTCGCCAGGGCAGACCATATACGTCGATTTCGATGGGCTGGACCTCTTTGAAGAGGCAAATTTAATAATCTATACGATCTGACTACTGGACCAGCACGGAGCGGCCGCAGGTCGCGCCGGTGACCCGGACATCGGCCTGGCCGACGCTCACGCCGAGCGCCGCAAGCACATTGTAGACCAGCGTGTCGACAGGCGCAGTCACGCTGTTCAGCAGCGCCACCACAGCCGGCTTCACCGTTCCAAGCAGGGCGTTGAGGTTGATCGGCAAGCCCAGCACGTTGGCCGTCAGCGACAGATTTTTGACCAGCGAGGTGGTCAGCGACTGTGTCAGGTTCTGCGTTGAGACGGTCTTGATCGTCTTGGCGGTGATGTCGCTGTAGTTGAAGACCAGGTCCGTCGAGTTCATGTTGGTCATCGCAAACGCGGCAGAGCCCTTCACCGACAAGAGCGGGACGAGCAGCAGCCTCACCGCAGCGATTTCGGTGTTGTAGAAGGATTGCGGTTTGGTGAAATCGGCGAAGGCGCCGGGATTGCCGTCGGCACTGCTGGCCGCGAGATGCGCCTCGACGACACCGGGGCGGGTGGCGATGGTAACCTTGATGCTCTCGGGACGGCCCGTCGGACAGCTTATGTCCGTCAGCTTGGCTTCCGCATAGGCGATTTCGATATGCAGCGGCAAGGTAACGGAGAGCAGGCTGGTGCCGCCGCCTATATTGCTGTTGCCGACGGTGACCGACGCCAGAAGCTTGATGCGTGTCTGCGCGGTGCGTACCACGGTACCGGCCTCGCCGACAGCCAGCCATGGCGAGGATTGCATCGGCTCGCCAATGGCGACGTTGAGCGTCGTGGCGGTGAGGCCAGGCACGGTGGCGCCAAGGTCGAGCTGGGCCTGGTTGGTGCCGTTGGCAAGGGAGGCAGCGGCTGTCAGCATTCCCATGGCGCTGGTATCGACAGCCAGGCCCGAGGGCTTTTGCCCGAGACCCAGGCGGCCGACCGAGCCGAGGTCGACAAGGTGGTTGAGGGGAATCTGGACCGTGCTGGTGGCCTTCGAGGCCACCGACTGCAAGGCCAACTTGGCGGTGTTGCCCAACCCCGGGACATTGGCCATGGCGGTTGCGATCTGGCCGATGCTCGCCTTTGAGGCCAGCACATCTGAATAGGATACACCGGTCATGTTCAACTGAACCGCGAGCGCGTCGACAAAGGAAAGCACGTTGATGTCGGCCGCGATCAGGGAATTATAGTCCATCACGCTGAGCGAGATGTTGCCGCCCACCAGTCCCTTGAGGAGCGCGTTGAGCAGGCCGTCATTGACGCTGAGCAGCCTCGAGCCGACCGAAAATGTCGCCTGCGCCTGGGCGTTTGCGGTGGCCGTCGTGCCGATGACCGGGGGGGCCATGAGCGAGGCGCCGAAATAGAGCGTGCCCTGCTTCTTCAGGAACACGCGCACGGCATTGTAGGGCAGCTTGCCCGCTTCGAACCGGCTGCCGGCGGCGATCGAACTCAAGCCGGTGTAGCGCCCCGGTACAATCTGAACCACCGCCTTGGTGGCTGTTGGCGCGCCGGTTGTCCCGTCTTTCTGCACGGCAACCGAGCTGATGCCATTGTCCTTCAGTGTCGTCAGCACCGCCGTTTCAACGTTTGCGAGATTGGCCGCAGCAGTGATCGCCGCCAGGTCGACGATCGACTGTGCGGCGCGGCGCTCGTTGAATAGCGCACCTTGGTCGACGGCAAACGCCGTCAGGACCAGCGCGACGGGCGCGCAGAGCGCCGTCATGACAGCGAAATTGGCCCGCTTCTCGCGCAGCAGCCGCCGGCATGTCTGCCACATTCCAGCAACGGCATTACGCATCAGATGCCCCCGACCCGGATCGTCGATTGACGTTGAATGGTCATGCCCGGCATCGTCAGATTGGGGAACAGATTCCAGATCGGCAAATTCCGTGCGTCGTAGCTGACCGAGACCACGAACTGGCTGCCATCGGCGACGCTGTCCTTGGCGTCGACCGTCAGTTTCGTGGCATCGACGAAGGGATAACCGTTGACATCGTTGTTGATGAAGTTGGTCACCAGCGTCTTGCGTTCAGTGGCGTTCAGCCCCGCAATCGCCGTTCGCGCCGCATCTGCCGCGATTTGCTGGACCGAATGGCTGGCGCCGAAATAGATGCCGTATGCAACCATTCCGAGTAGAAGCAGGATGAACAACGGCGCCAGCATGGCGAATTCGATCGCCGAGGTCCCCGAGGCGTTCGCCCGGAAACGACACCACAAAGGGCGGAGTTTTAGGTTCTGCAGCATACTGCCGAGCATGCCAAACTTCGCTTGCAGAAACAGAAAACCGATAAAGCAACCGCAAGGTGCAGCCAGTTGAAAGGCATTCGAATTTTAGCTGGTACTATTTTAGCGCAGGACTACTCACTCTACGTCAAGCAGCGGGCGGTTGAAATAATATTTCCGTCTGTCTAGTCTCCTGCCACCAGCTGCCGGAAAGGGAACCGGCGGCGCGCTCAAAGGGGCCAGAAATCGGTTCCGGGGCGTTAACACTCGAAAGGCGCGAGCCGCTGGGCCGCACCGCAGGGAGAGACTTCATGCTGAAAAATATGCTGAAGGCGACGCTGGTCGCCACAACCATGACCTTTGCTGCAGGCACGTTCCTGACGCCGGCCCTTGCCGAGACGGTCTACAACCGAGGCAGCGCCGCCGAAGCGGAGACGGTCGATCCGCACAAGACCTCGACCGTCTACGAAGCCGATATCATCCGCGACCTGTTCCAAGGACTGGTCATGCACGATCAGAAGACGAACCTCATTCCGGGCGCCGCCGAAAGCTGGACCGTGTCCGATGACGGCACCGTCTACACCTTCAAGCTGCGCAAGGACGGCTTGTGGTCGGATGGCAGCCCGGTGACGGCGGACGACTTCGTCTATTCCTTCCGTCGGCTGGAGGATCCGGCGACCGCCGCCGAATACGCTTCCATGCTCTATCCCGTGAAGAACGCCGAGGAAGTCAACACCAAGAAGGGCAAGCCCGAGGATATGGGCGTCAAGGCGATCGACGCCAACACCCTGGAAGTGACGCTGAAGGCGCCGACGCCATACTTCCTGGAGATGCTGACCCACCAGGCCACCTATCCGGTCAACAAGGCCTCAATCGACAAGCTCGGTGCCGACTGGATCAAGGCGGGCAATCTCGTTTCGAACGGCGCCTATACGCTGGCCGAGTGGATTCCCAACGACCACATGAAGCTGGTCAAGAATCCGAAATTCTGGGACGCCGCGACCGTCAAGATGGACGTCGTCAACTATATCCCGACCGAAGACCGCTCATCGGCGATGAAGCGCTTCGAGGCCGGCGAACTCGACAGCTACGGCGACCTGCCGACCGAACAGCTCGCTGACCTCAAGACCAAGTTCGGCGATCAGGTCCGTGTCGGACCGTATCTCGGCACCTACTACTATGCGATCAAGACCGATAAAGCGCCGTGGGATAATGTCGAACTGCGCAACGCCATCTCGATGGCGATCGACCGCGACTTCCTCGCAGAGAAGGTCTGGCAGAACTCGATGCTGCCTGGCTACTCGATGGTGCCTCCGGGCATCGCGGGCTACACGCCGGCAATGGCCAAATACGCCGACATGCCGCAGATCGACCGCGAGGACGCCGCCAAGAAGATCCTCGAGAAACTCGGCTATACGCCCGAGCATCCGCTGAAGATGGAGATTCGCTACAACACCTCGGAAAACCACAAGAACACCGCGGTGGCCATCCAGGAACAGCTGAAGCCGCTTGGCGTCGAGATTACGCTGCTGAACACCGATACCAAGACCCACTATTCCTTCCTTGAGCAGAAGGGCAACTACGACGTGGCGCGTGCCGCCTGGATCGCCGACTACAAGGATCCCGAGACCTTCCTCGGCATCACACGCAAGGCCAGCGGAAACAACTATTCGAGCTACGTCAGCCCGGCATATGAAGCGGCCATGGACAAGGCCGCGGCTGCCGGCGGCAAGCCCGAAGAGCGCATGAAGGACCTCACTGAGGCCGAGCGCATCCTTGTCGACGACGTCGGCAACATTCCGCTTCTCTACTATAGCTTCCACGATATCGTTTCCTCGAAGCTGCATGGCTTCGATGACAATGTGATGGACATCCATCCGTCCCGCTTCGTCTCCAAGGACTGAATCATCCTTGGCTGGACCGCCGCGCCCCATCGGGCGCCCCCGGCTGGTCGGTCATCGCACCGGTGCGAAAGTCGTGGTCGATTTTCGGCAAGCCCGGTGCGAAGATTGGAGCGCCGGAGCGTGATTGCACGTCCGCAGGGACGCCTATCGCTCTGGCCCAAGCGAGGCGCTGATGCTGCGATATATCTTCCGGCGGCTTCTGACCGCCATTCCGACGCTATTCGTCATCGTGACCATGGCGTTCTTCCTGATACGCGTCGCACCGGGCGGCCCGTTCAATCAGGAGCGGGGCCTAAGCCCCGAGATAAGGGCCAATCTCGAAGCCCAGTTCGGCCTCGGCGATCCGCTCTGGCTGCAATATGCGCACTATCTCGGCAATCTTTTGCGCGGCAATTTCGGCCCGAGCTACAACCTCCCTGATTTCACCGTCACCGAACTGTTCGCCAAAGGCTTGCCGATTTCGGTCCAGCTCGGCGCATCGGCGCTGATCCTGGCGCTTCTCTTGGGTTCGGTGCTCGGCACCATTGCCGCGCTCAACCAGAACAAGCTTGGCGACTATACGGTGATCGCGCTGGCGACCGCCGGGAGCACCATCCCCACCTTCGTCATTGCGCCGGTGATCCAGCTTCTTTTCGGATTGACCTGGAAGCTGTTGCCGATCGGCGGCTGGGGCGATGGCGCATTCATCAACAAGGTCGGGCCGGTGCTGACGCTCGCGCTGCCGCAGATCGCCATCGTTGCCCGCCTGATGCGCGGTTCGATGATTGAGAGCTTGCGATCGCATCATATCCGCACGGCGCGCGCGCTCGGCCTGTCCGACTGGTCGGTGGTGGTCAAGCACGCGCTGCGCGGCGCCATCCTGCCGATCGTTTCCTTCACCGGTCCGGCGGCCGCGGCGCTGCTCACCGGGTCGGTCATCGTGGAGACCATTTTCTCCATTCCCGGCGTCGGCCGCTATTTCGTCGATGCTGCGCTCAACCGCGACTACACGCTAGTGATGGGAACCGTGGTGGTGATCGCGCTCTTCACCATCGTCTTCAACCTGATCGTCGACGTCATGTACGCGGTCGTCGACCCGAGGGTGCGCTATGACTGATATCGCAGCCACTGCCGCCCCGCCGGCCGTCGTCGGCCGCTCGCTCTGGGGCGATGCCTGGGCGCGCCTCAAGGCCAACCGCGCCGCCATGTTCAGCCTCTATTATCTGGTCTTCATTGGCGTCATCAGCGTGTTTGGCCCCTGGTTTGTGCCGCACCAATACACCACCATCTATGCCGACTACGTGCGCACGCCACCGAGTTTCAGCCCCTATCCGAAGGCCGACATGATCGAGACGGCGCTCACCGATGCGATCAAGCGCATGCGCGTCGACATCAAGGAGTGGAAGCAGGACGGCGATCGCGTCACCGTCACCGTCACCTCGACCAAGCCGATCGACGAGCGCAACATCCGCTATCTCGACCGCTCCGATGCCTTCGACGATACCAAGATAGAGAGCAAATCGGCCGACGGGCTCGAATTGACGATGACTGCGTCGGTCAAACAGCAATATTTCCTGTTCGGCACCGACAACACCGGTCGCGATCTGTTGTCGCGCACGCTGATGGCAGGGCGCATTTCGCTCGCCATCGGCCTGCTTGCCGGCGTTGTCGCCGTGGTCATCGGCGTCCTCTATGGCGCAGCGGCCGGCTTTTCCGGCGGCAAGATCGACGAGGTGATGATGCGCATCGTCGACGTGCTCTATTCGCTGCCATTCATCTTCTTCGTCATCATGCTGGTGGTGTTCTTCGGCCGCAACTTCGTGCTGATGTTTTTAGCGGTCGGGGCGGTGCTGTGGCTCGACATGGCGCGCATCGTGCGCGGCCAAGCGTTGTCGATCCGCCGCCAGGAATATGTCCAGGCCGCCGAGGCCATGGGCGTCGGCCAGCGCGGCATCCTGCTGCGCCATGTCATCCCCAATCTGCTCGGACCAGTGGTGATCTACATGACGCTCTTGGTGCCGCAGGTTATCATCCTGGAAAGCTTCCTGTCTTTCCTCGGCCTTGGTGTGCAGGAGCCGATGACCAGCTGGGGCGTGCTGATCTCGGTCGGCGCCAAGAACATCGGCACCGCCAATTGGCTGCTCCTGTTCCCCGCCTTCTTCCTCGTCTCGACGCTGTTTGCGCTGAATTTCGTCGGCGACGGCCTGCGCGATGCGCTCGACCCAAGGGATCGATAAAAATGGGGATCGATAAAGATGGGAACCGTTGAGATGGCAACTCCCGAAACGATCCTCAGCGTCAAGGACCTTCGTGTCCGCTTCCGCACGCTCGACGGCGCCGTCGAAGCGGTCAAGGGCATAAACATTCACGTCAATGCGGGCGAAACCGTCGCCGTGGTCGGCGAATCCGGCTCCGGCAAGAGCCAGACGATGATGGCGGCGATGAGCCTGCTGGCCTCCAACGGCGAGGCGACGGGCCAAGTCGACTACCGCGGCCGCAACCTGTTGACGCTGACCAAGTCCGACCTCAACAAGGTGCGCGGCGCCAAGATCAGCATGATCTTCCAGGAGCCGATGACATCGCTCGATCCGCTCTATTCGATCGGCAACCAGCTGATCGAACCGATCCGCAAGCACCGCGGGTTGAACGCGGCCGAGGCGCGCGAGGAGGCGCTCAAGCTGCTCAGGCTGGTGCATATTCCCGATCCCGAGCGGCGGATGAAATCCTATCCGCACGAAATGTCGGGCGGCCAGCGCCAGCGCGTCATGATCGCCATGGCGCTCGCCAATGACCCCGACATCCTGATCGCCGATGAACCGACGACGGCGCTCGACGTCACCATCCAGGCCCAGATCCTGGTGCTGCTCGCCGAACTGCAGCGCAAGCTCGGCATGGCCATCGTCTTCATCACCCACGATCTCGGCATCGTCCGGCGCTTTGCCGATCGCGTCTATGTCATGCGCTATGGCGAAGTGGTTGAGGAAGGCGAGGCGGAAGCGCTGTTCGCCAACCCGCAGCATGCCTATACGAAAATGCTTCTGGCCGCCGAACCGACCGGCGCCAAGGCGGCGCCGCCGGCCAACGCGCCGGTGCTGCTCGAGGGCAGGAATGTCGAGGTGACCTTCAAGATCGGCGGCGGCTTCCTCGCCGGCGAGCCGCTGCTGCTGCGCGCCGTCGACCACATTTCGATCCGGCTGAAGCGCAACCAGACCATCGGCATCGTCGGCGAATCCGGTTCCGGAAAATCGACGCTCGGCCGCGCCCTGCTCAGGCTCTTGCCCAGCGACGGCGTCATCCGCTTCGGCGACCGCGACATCTCCACCGCCGACCGCCAGGCGATGCGGCCGCTGCGGCGTGAGATGCAGCTGGTCTTCCAGGATCCGTTCGGCTCGCTGTCGCCGCGCATGACCGTCGGCCAGGTCATCACCGAAGGGCTGCTGGTGCATGAGCCGAACCTGTCAGGCAAGCAGCGCGACCAACGCGCCGTCGAGGCCTTGCTCGAGGTCGGCCTCGATCCCAACGCGCGCAACCGCTACCCGCACGAATTCTCCGGCGGCCAGCGCCAGCGCATCGCCATCGCGCGTGCCATGATCCTGAAGCCCAAACTGGTGGTGCTGGACGAGCCGACTTCCGCGCTCGACCGGTCGGTGCAGAAACAGATCGTCGAATTGCTGCGCAAGCTGCAGGCCGACTACGAACTGTCCTATCTCTTCATCAGCCACGACCTCGCCGTCGTGCGCGCCATGGCCGACTACATCATCGTCATGAAACAGGGCAAGATCGTCGAGGAAGGCCCGACCGAAGAGATTTTCAGCCACCCGCAGGCCGCCTATACGCAGACGCTGATGAACGCGGCGATCGATGTGACGCGGTTCCGGTTGAGTGCTTGAGGCGTGAGGTGAAGCAGAGCAAGGGCCAGTTCGCTTAGCCTGCTGACTTGGGGCATCTGCTGGCTCTTGTCGTGATGATCACGTCTTCCCGCTGCTTCAGCTTTTCGATCCTGGCCGTCTCACGGTTGGCGACGGCGGTCTTGACGCGTGCGCCGCCGAGCAGCCAGTTCGGCACGCTGGTGTTGGCGACCTTGCCGCGGGTGATGGCGGTCTGCGAGATGTCGCGCGCGGTATCGCCCATGGCATTGTTGAGCTCGGCGCATGTCATGCTGTCGTATTTCGCCGGGTTGACCGTACCGCCCAGCGATGAGCAGCCTGTCGCCAGCGACAGAGCAAGCAGCGCTGACAGCCGGCCTGCGATCGAAATCAACAAATTCATCTTCCGCACACCTCGGTTCGGGCCGCTGTTTCGGCGGTTGTCCCATTATCGAGGTAGCGCGGATGGTTGTCTCGTCAAAACACCATGCCGACACCGGACGCCGATGCGGCCGGTTTGCCTTTAAGATATCTTATGGGGATGTCGGGAGAAACGGACACTAAGTGTCTGTTTTTTCTGGTCGGAGTGGCAGGATTTGAACCTGCGACCCCCTCGTCCCGAACGAGGTGCGCTACCAGGCTGCGCTACACTCCGTGACCAGACCGCGGGCTTATAGCCGCCGTGCTTCGTTCCTGCAAGCGGCAATGGCAGCGCTTCTGTCGCATTTCGTTCGCTTTCGTCAGGCATTGCCGCAAAGCTTGGATTTCCCGCCCGGGATAAACCCCGCTTAAAGCCTTGCGTGCTAGGCAGCAGCCTCGATAAATCGTGTTTTCGCCATCTGGAGCTCTGCTGTCTTGCCCCTGAAAATCGTAGGCGACGCCCGGCCCAACAGCTTCGAATTCGAAACGGAAGCGCTGATCAAGGCGTCCGGATTTCGCGAATACGATGCGCGCTGGTGGTTCGGTCACCCCGCCTCCGCGCAGCCGCCGGAGCTCAACCTGATCGGCGTCCAGGCGCTCGGCATGGGGCTGGGCACGTTGATTCGGCGTCTTGGCTCCGGGCCTGACATCGTCACCGGGCACGATTTCCGCGCCTATTCGCTCGGCATCAAGCTGGCCCTGGTCTCCGGCCTTATGGCTGCGGGCGCCAGGGTAAAAGACATCGGCCTGGCGCTGTCGCCAATGGCCTATTTCGCCCAGTTCGCGCTCGACACACCGTCCGTCGCCATGGTCACGGCCTCGCACAATGAAAACGGCTGGACCGGGGTCAAAATGGGCGCGGCGCGGCCGCTGACCTTCGGGCCGGAGGAGATGAGCGCACTGAAACAGATCGTGCTGGCTGGCGATTTCGACCTTGTCGGCGGCGGCTCCTATGAGTTCGTCTCAGGGTTCCGCGAGACCTATCTCGACGACCTTGTCGGGAACAAACGCATCGCGCGCAAGCTCAGGGTTGTGGCCGCATGCGGCAATGGCACCGCCGGTGCCTTCGCCCCGCAGGCGCTGGAGCGCATCGGCTGTGAGGTGATCAAGCTCGACGTCGAGCTCGACCACACTTTCCCGCGCTACAACCCGAACCCGGAGGATATGCAGATGCTGCATGTCATCAGGGACAAGGTGCTGGAGACCGGCGCCGATGTCGGGCTTGGCTTCGACGGCGATGGCGACCGCTGCGGCGTGGTCGACAACGAGGGCAACGAGATTTTCGCCGACAAGGTCGGCGTCATGCTGGCGCGTGACATTTCCAGCCAGTATCCCGGCTCGACCTTCGTCGTCGACGTCAAGTCGACCGGGCTGTTCAACACCGATGCAGTGCTGCGCGCCAATGGCGCGGTCACCGATTACTGGAAGACCGGCCATTCCTATATCAAGCGCCGCGTTGCCGAGCTTGGCGCCGTCGCCGGCTTCGAAAAGTCAGGCCATTTCTTTTTCAACCCGCCGATCGGCCGCGGCTACGATGATGGTCTCATCACGGCAATAGCCATTTGCCAGATGCTCGACCGCAATCCGAAGAGTTCGATGGCTGATCTCTACCGCGCACTGCCGCTGACCTTCGGAACGCCGACCATGTCGCCGCATTGCGCCGACGAGGTGAAGTATGGCGTGGTCGAGCGGGTGGTGGCGGACTTTCAGGCGATGCAGCGCGATGGCGAGACTTTCGCCGGCCAGAGGATATCGGACCTTGTCACCGTCAACGGCGTGCGCATCGTCGCCGAGGACGGCACCTGGGGGCTGGTGCGGGCGTCATCGAACAAGCCGGAGCTTGTCGTGGTTGTCGAAAGCCCGGTATCGTCCGACCGCCGCCGTCAGATGTTCGAGGCCGTCGACGCCGTCCTGCGCCGCAGTCCCGAAGTCGGCGCCTACAACCAGACCTTCTGATTGGACCCTTCATGACCGAGCGCATTGTCAGTTTTGTCATGAGCGGTGGCGTCGGCTCGCGGCTCTGGCCGCTGTCGCGCGAGGACAACCCGAAACAGTTCCACGATTTTTCCGGCGACGGTTCGATGCTGGCCAAGACCTTGCGCCGGCTGACGGCACGGCCGGAAGGCGAGACGCCGATCTTCCTGATCGCCGCCGAGCGTCATGCCGAGCGCGTCCATGCCGACCTTGCCGGTCTCGACCTCTCAGGCGGCGGCCCGCTGTTCGAGCCGACCGGCCGTAACACCGCTGCTGCCGTGGCGCTGGCCGCGCTGCGCACATTGTCGGAGTTCGGCGACAGCCTGGTTCTGGTGGTGCCGTCGGACCACGAGATCGCGACACCGAAGCAATTCTGGCAAAGCGTCGAGGCCGGCTGTCAGGCGGCGCTTGCCGGCCGTCTCGTGGTCTTCGGCATCAGGCCGACGCAGCCCGAGACCGGCTACGGCTATATCGAGGTTGCAACCGAAGGCGACGGCGTCTTCGACGTCTCGCGCTTCGTCGAAAAGCCCGATCTCGCCACCGCGCAGGGCTATCTCAAGGCTGGCACCTTCTACTGGAACACCGGCATCTTCCTGTTTCGCGCCGGCGCCATGCGCGATGCCTTCGCCGCCTTTCAGCCTGATATCTGGCTGGCAACCGAAGCGGCCTACAAGGCGGCGACATCGGATCTGTCCGGCCTCTACATGCCGCTGGACCTTTACGCCGCCATCCCGTCGAACTCGATCGATTACGCCATCATGGAGCGGGCGAAAGATATCGCCATGGTGCCGGCCGGCTTCCGCTGGAACGATCTCGGCTCCTGGCAGTCGCTGCTCGATGTCGGCCCTGCCGATGCCAAGGGCAATGTCGTTGTCGGCGATGTCGTCGCCATCGATTGCGAGAACTCCTACATCAGAAGCGACGGCCGGCTGCTGTCGGCGATCGGCATGAAGGATGTCGCCATCGTCTCGACGGCCGACGCTACTTTCGTCGCCCCGGCCAGCCACAGCCAGCACGTGAAGAAGATTGTCGAGCAGCTGGAGAAATCGGGTCGGCTGGAGACCAGGTTCACGCCGGCACACGACCGCGTCATCGAAAGCGGCGCCTGGCGGCGGCGCGTGCATCACTGGCTGTTCGAGGAAACCTTGCCGCTGTGGTCGACGGCCGGCGTCGACGAGCGCCATGGCGGTTTTCACGAGGCGCTCGGCTTCGATGCTAAGCCGCTGATGAAGCCCAAGCGTATGCGCACCATGGCGAGGCAGGTCTATGCCTTCGCCGTCGCCAAGGCGCGCGGCTGGGACGGACCGGCGGACCGCCTGATTGCCCATGGCATTGCCTTCATGGCCGGCAAGGGCCGCACCGACAGAGGTAGTTGGGTGCGCACACTCAATGTCGACGGCTCCGTCGCCGATGCAACCGAGGACGCCTACGACCATTCCTGCGTGCTCTTGGCATTGGCGCACGCGCATATGTGCGGCGACCCGCATGCGCTGCGGCTGGGCGAAGAAACCTTCTCCTTCCTCGACGCGCATCTCGAGGACAGCCGCATGACCGGCTTTCTCGAGACGTCGGACGGCGAGGGCGAACGGCGCTCCAATCCGCATATGCATTTGCTCGAAGCCTTCCTCGCCTGGTACGAGGCGACGGGCGACCGCACCTATCTGCGCCGCGCCGCCCGCATCATCGATCTTTTCCGCAGCCATTTCTTCGACGCCGAGAGCTGGACGCTGGGCGAGTATTTCGACGCCGGCTGGAAACCGGCTGCCGGCGAGAAGGGCACATGGACAGAACCCGGCCACCACTTCGAATGGGCCTCGCTGCTTACCGATTTCGCCGCTCGCAGCGGCCAGAACGAGTTGAGCAATTTTGCCCGCAAGCTCTACGCCTCGGCTATCGCCAACGGCCTCAACCGTGCCACCGGCCTTGCTTACGGCGCTGTCTCAAGACAGGGCCTGCCACTCGACCTTGTATCGCGCAGCTGGCCACAGGCCGAAGCGATCAAGGCGGCGATTGCGCTGGATGGCTCGGGCGGTCCCGATCTCAAGCCCGAGATCGAGGCGCGTGTCGGCCGCCTGTTCCGCTGGCACATCGACCCGGCGCCGCTCGGCCTGTGGATCGACCGCATCGACGAACGCGGCCGCTCGCTGGCATCGGATGTGCCGGCCAGCATCTTCTATCATCTGGTCTGCGCGCTGACGCAGTATCTGGACGGGACGGCGCAGCAGGGGTGAGGGCTGATCTCCCCCCTTGAGGGGGAGATGGCCGGCAGGCCAGAGGGGGTCGGTTCGACTGGATGCGACCTCCTTGCGATCGATGAAGGTTGGTGCTTCACGCGCGGCGACCCCCTCTGTCGCCTTCGGCGACATCTCCCCCTCAAGGGGGGAGATTACGCGCTCGCCCGCTTTCGCCTCTCAATACGGGCTGGCCACGTCCCCGGTCTCGACATACACCGCCTTCAACTGCGAATAGAGCGCCAGCGCCGCAAGCGAATTCTCGCGCCCGATGCCCGACTGCTTCACTCCGCCAAACGGGATTTCCACCGGCGTCAGATTGTAGGCGTTGATCCAGCATGTGCCGGCTTGCAGCTCGGCGATGACGCGATGCGCGCGCTGCAGGTCGCGGGTGAAGACGCCGGCGGCGAGACCGAATTCGGTGTCGTTGGCGCGGTCGATGACCTCGTCCTCGCCTTCGAATTTCAGCACGCTCATCACCGGGCCGAAAATCTCCTCACGCGCGATGCGCATCGTATCGGTGACGCCGGTGAACACCGTCGGCTCGACGAAGAAGCCGCCATCGAACCCTTGCAGCGACGGCACATTGCCGCCGCAGGCCAGCGTCGCGCCATCCTGCTGGCCGGCCTTGATGTAGGAGACGACCTTCTCCTGCTGCGCCTTGTTGACCAGCGGCCCCATCTGCGTCTCCGGATCGAGCGGATCGCCGATGCGGATCTTTTTCGTCCGCTCGACCAGCCGGTCGACGAAACGGTCGTGGATGCCGCTCTGCACGAACACGCGCGTGCCGTTGGAACAGATCTGGCCCGTGGAATAGAAATTGCCGAGCATGGCGCCGCCAATGGCATTTTCGAGATCGGCATCATCGAAGACGATCAGCGGCGACTTGCCGCCGAGCTCCATCGTCGCGTGCTTCATCTTCGAACCGGCGAGCGACAGCACTTTGCGGCCGGTCGGCACCGAGCCGGTGACCGACACCTTGGCAACGACATCGTGGCCGACAAGGCCGGCGCCGACATCGCCATAGCCCTGCACAACGTTGAACAGCCCGTCGGGCAGGCCAGCCTCTGAGTAGATTTCGGCCAGCGCCAGCGCCGACAGCGGGGTGTTCTCCGACGGCTTGAACACCATGGCATTGCCCATGGCGAGCGCGGGCGCGGATTTCCAGCCGGCGATCTGGATCGGATAGTTCCAGGCGCCGATGCCGACGCACACGCCAAGCGCCTCGCGGCGCGTATAGGCAAAGGGTCCGCCGAGATCGATGGCCTCACCGTTGAAGGCAGCGACCGCACCGCCGAAATATTCGAGGCAGTCGGCAGCCGAGGGCGCATCCGCCACCAGCGTTTCCTGGATCGCTTTGCCGGTGTCTAACGTCTCGATGCGGGCGAGGTCGGCGTTGCGGGCGCGCAAAATGTCGGCGGCGCGGCGCAGGATGCGGCCGCGCTCCACCGGTTTCAGCCGCGCCCAGGCGGGCTGAGCAGCGCGTGCGGCTTCGATCGCCAGCTCCAGCACATTCGGCGTCGCCGAATACAAGGTGGCGATGATCTCGCCCGTCGCCGGATAGATCACGGGCAGCGGCGCACCGCCTTCATCCTCGATGTAGCGGCCGTTGACATAGTGCGATGCCGTTGGCTGGGCGCGCATATGAAGTCTCCAATGATCTTCGCTGGACAATGCCCTATCGATCCGCGACCTGCCAGCGCGGATTGATCCAGGGTTCCTGGTTGGACGGCGCCAGCGGCGTGCGGCCGAGAATGTGGTCGGATGCCTTCTCGCCGGTCATGATCGACGGCGCGTTGAGGTTGCCGTTGGTGACGCGCGGGAAGATCGAGGAGTCCGCCACCCGCAACCCGTCGACGCCGATAACCCGACACTCCGGATCGACCACGCTCATGACATCATCGGCGCGACCCATCTTGCAGGTGCCGCACGGGTGGTAGGCGCTCTCGGCATGATCCCGGATGAAGGCATCGAGATCCTCATCCGACTGGACGTGCGAACCCGGCGAGATTTCCTTGCCGCGGAAACTGTCGAAAGCCTTCTGGCCGAAGATCTCGCGGGTCAGCCTGATGCAGTGGCGGAACTCCGTCCAGTCGTCTGGATGCGACATGTAGTTGAAGCGGATGACCGGCGTCGCTTTGGGGTCGGGCGAGCGCAGCGTCACCGAGCCGCGCGACTTCGAGCGCATCGGTCCGACATGCGCCTGGAAGCCATGCGCCTTCGCCGCCGCCTTGCCGTCATAGCGCACTGCCGCCGGAATGAAGTGGTACTGGATATCCGGATAGTCGACGCCGGCCTGCGAGCGCACGAAGGCCGCGGCCTCGAAATGGTTGGTGGCGCCGAGACCGGTCTTGAAGAACAGCCACTGCGCCCCGATCAGTCCCTTGGAGAACGGGTTGAGCACCGAGTTCAGCGTGATCGGCTGCGTGGATTCCTGCTGGATGTAGAGCTCCATATGATCCTGCAGATTGCGGCCGACACCGGGCCGGTCGGCCACCACCTGGACGCCGTTTTCGGCGAGATGCGCTGCCGGGCCGATGCCGGACAGCATCAGGATCTTGGGCGAATTGATCGACGATGCGGCAACGATTACCTCACGTCGTGCCTTAACGACCTGAATCTGTTTGTGAGCTTCGATCTCGACGCCGACGGCGCGTTGATTCTCGATGATCACGCGGCGAGCGAAACCTTTGACCACGCTGACATTCTGCCGTTTGAGAGCCGGCTTCAGATAGGCTGATGCCGCCGACCAGCGGCGACCGCCGCGGATGGTCTGCTCCATCGGCCCGAAGCCTTCCTGCTTCGAACCGTTGTAGTCGTCGGTCAGCTCGAAGCCGGCCTGGCGGCCGGCTTCAACGAAAGCGCCGTAGAGCGGATTCTTGCGCGGGCCGCGCTGCACATGCAGCGGGCCGCCTTTGCCCCGCCAGCCATCCTCGCCGCAGTCATTGTCCTCCATCCGCTTGAAATAGGGCAGCACGTCGGCAAAGCCCCAGCCGGTCGCGCCCTCTTCGGCCCAGTGGTCGAAGTCGCGCGCATGGCCCCTGACATAGACCATGCCGTTGATCGAGGACGAACCGCCGATCACCTTGCCGCGCGGCGTCGCCAGCACGCGGCCGCCGAGATGCGGTTCCGGCTCGCTGGCAAAGCCCCAGTCATAAAGGCTCATATTGAGGGGAATGGAGAGGGCCGACGGCATCTGGATCAGCGGCCCGATATCGGTGCCGCCGAACTCGATGACGATGACCGAATGCTTGCCGTCTTCCGACAACCGGTAGGCCATGGCCGAGCCGGCCGAGCCGGAGCCGATGATGACGAAATCTGCTTCAAGCATGGTTCATATGCGCCATGAAATCGGCGAGCGAAACGTTGCCGCCAGTTGCCACCACAAGCACGGTTTTACCCGTCGCATCCACCTTGCCGCCGAGCAGTGCGGCCAGCGACGCAGCGCCCGATGGTTCCAGCACCAGCTTCATCCGCTCGAAGGCGATCTTCATTGCCCGCCGCACAGATGCATCGTCGACGGTGATGCCGCGCACGCCGGCGGTCTTGACCGCCGCGAACGGCGCATCGCCCGGCCGCCGCGACATCAGCCCGTCGCAGATCGATTTCGGCGCGATCGGCATGGTCTCGATGGCGCCGTGATCCAATGACGCTCCCATGCCGTTGAACCCTTCCGGCTCGACGCCGATGATCTCTGTCGCCGGCGACAAATAGTGGAAGGCGAGCGACACACCGCCGATCAGTCCGCCACCACCGACCGAGCAGAACAAGAGGTCGGCACTGGCGTCCTTTGCCTCGAGTTGTTCGAGCGCTTCGAGCCCGGCGCCGGCCTGGCCAGCAACGATCTCCGGATCGTCGAACGGATGCAGCAACGCCAGCCCCTCAGTCTCGGCAATCTCGCGCGCCTTGGCGGCCGCGACCTCTTCACGTGCACGCTCGCCGTGATCGGTCAGCACGACGCGCGCGCCATAGCCTGCGGTGGCGTCGCGCTTGGCGGCCGGCGCGTCGATCGGCATGACGATGGTGACGGGAATGCCGAGCGCCTGGCCGGCAGCCGCCAGCCCTTGTGCGAAATTGCCGGAGGAGTAGGCGACGACGCCTTTCCTGGCCTCGTCAGGCGACAGCCGCTTCAGCCGCCAATAGGCGCCGCGCACCTTGAAGGAGCCCGCCCATTGCAGCGATTCCGGCTTGATGAACACGCGCGCAGCACCGGTCTCCTTGGCGAGCGCCGCGGATTCCAGCAACGGCGTGATCTGCGTCGCCCTGGAGGTGACGGCGTAGGCCTGCTTGAGATGATCGAGGGAGGGAACGAACGTTGTTGTCATCACTCGCCTCGCGGATACCTTTTGCTCTCTTCGAGATTGTCGAGATTCATGTGGTTGCGCATGTAGCGCTCCGATGCTTTTTGCAGTGGCTGGAAATCCCATGGGTAATAGGCGCCGTTGCGCAACGCCGGGTAGACGACCCAGCGGCGCGCCTGGCTCTCGCGCACCGCGGCGTCGAAGGCGACCATGTCCCAGCGCGCCCGGACTGCTCTTGTGAAAGCTGTCACGAGGGCAGTGTGCGCCGGATCGCTGGCGAGGTTGTCGCGCTCGAGCGGGTCGGCTTCGAGATCGAACAGTTGCGGCGGGTCGAGCTCGCAATGGACGAATTTGTATTTGCCGTCGCGGATCGCCACCAGCGGCGCGTAGGAGCCTTCGGCTGCGTATTCGATCAACACGGGCGTGGTGCGCTGTCCGCCCTTGGCAAGCGGCAGCAGCGACTGACCGTCGGTCCATGGCGCGATCGCCCCGATGTCGATGCCGGCGAGGTCGCAGAGCGTCGGCGTCACGTCGAGATTGGAAACCGGCGCCTCGATCAGCCCTGATGGCACGCCATTGCCGGCGATCATCAGCGGCACCCGCACCGAGCCCTCGAAGAAGCTCATCTTGAACCACAGGCCGCGCTCGCCCAGCATGTCGCCATGGTCCGAGCAGAACAGGATGGTGGTGTCGTCGAGCATGCGCGAGCGCTTGAGAACATCCAGAAGCTCGCCAAGCTTGTCGTCGACATAGGAAATGTTGGCGAAATAGCCGCGCCGTGAACGACGCACCTGCTCACGGGTAATGTCGAAGGAGGGGTAGTCGGAGGCATGATAGAGACGCTGCGAATGCGCGTCCTGATCGTCACGCGCGATGAAGCCCGTTTCCGGGTCCAGTGCCTGGCTGTGTTCGTAGAGATCCCAGTACTGCTTGCGTGCGACGTAGGGGTCGTGCGGGTGCGACAGCGAAACGGCAAGGCACCAGGGCCGATGCTCCGCATCGTCCCGCTCACGCGAAAGCTGATAGAGCTTCTGCGTGGCGAGAAACACGACCTCGTCGTCATACTCCATCTGGTTGGTGGTCTCGGCGATGCCGGCGCCGGTCACCGAGCCGAGATTGTGGTACCACCATTCGATGCGCTCGCCGGGCTTGCGGTAATCCGGCGTCCAGCCGAAATCGGCCGGATAGATGTCGGTGGTCAGCCGCTCCTCGAAACCGTGCAACTGGTCGGGCCCGACGAAATGCATCTTGCCCGACAGGCAGGTGTAGTAGCCGGCGGCGCGCAGATGATGGGCGAAGGTCGGGATCGAGGAGGCGAACTCCGCCGCATTGTCGTAGACCCCGGTGCGCGACGGCAATTGCCCGCTCATGAACGAGGCGCGGCCGGGCGCACAGAGCGGCGAGGCCGTGTAATTGTTGGCAAAGCGGGCCGAGCGGGCGGCCAGCGCCTTCAGATGCGGCACATGCAGGAAGTCGGCCGGCCCGTCGGGGAACAGCGTGCCGTTGAGCTGATCGACCATGACGATCAGGAAATTGGGTCGCCTTGATGTCACTGAGGCTGTCACTGTGTCTGTCGCCCGCCGAGCTTGATTTCCAGATAGTCTTCGACCAGCGCGATCGCGGTCGCCGCGTCCGGCACGCCGTCCTTCAGCGCGCGCCTGATATAGAGGCCGTCGATCAACGCTGCGGTTGCCTCCGCCGCGCGGTCGGCTTCGTGCCTTACCAGGATGCCGGTCAGCCCGCTCATCAGGTTGGAATGCAGCCGCCGCGCATAGACCCTGAGCAGCCGGCGCAAGGCCGATGATTTCTGCGCCTCGACATAGAAGGCGAGCCAGGCGGCGATGGTTTCCGGCTGGAACTGTATGTCGGAGAAGTTGACGGCCACCACGGCCGAGACGCGTTCGCGCGGCGTGGCGGCGGATTGAAGAGCACGCCGCATATCGATGGTCAGTTCTGCCAATATGTGCCGCATCGTGGCGAACAGCAGTTCATCCTTGGCGCCGAAATAATGATGGGCAAGTGCTGATGAGACGCCGGCGCGGCCGGCGATCTCCGACATGGTCACGTCGAGCGAGCCGCGCTCGCCGATCGCCGAGATCGTCGCGTCGATGAGCGCCTTGCGGCGCAGTGGCTCCATTCCGACTTTCGGCATTGTCGTTCCCGGCTCTGGTCCACATGATTATTTTTTATTGATCCGTCAATCAACAAAAAATCGATGCGATCGAAGCCTGCACCAAGCGATTGTCGGCTTGCGGCCCTTTTCGGCGCGATGGGGATTGTTTATATTTGAACAATAAAGGCGAACTGCGCCATGAGCCCACATGCTAGGCTGGCGCCAAGGATGGAGACCGCCATGACCGCATGCATCGTTGGCTGGGCGCATTCGCGCTTCGGCAAGCTCGAAGGCGAGACGCTGGAGGGCCTGATCACCAAGGTCGCGGTCGACGCACTCGACCATGCCGGCATCGGCCCGGACGAGGTCGACGAGATTGTGCTCGGCCATTTCAATGCCGGCTTTTCCCCACAGGATTTTACCGCAAGCCTGGTGCTGCAGGCTGACGACCGGCTGCGCTTCAAGCCGGCGACCCGGGTCGAGAATGCTTGCGCCACCGGTTCGGCCGCGGTCCGGCAGGGCATCCGCGCCATCGACGCCAATGCCGCCCGCGTCGTGCTGGTGGTCGGCGCCGAGCAGATGACCACTACACCCGGTCCCGAGATCGGCAAGAACCTGCTCAAGGCGTCCTATCTGCCGGAAGAGGGCGACACGCCGGCCGGTTTTGCCGGTGTCTTCGGCAAGATCGCGCAGGCCTATTTCCAGCGCTATGGCGACCAGTCCGATGCACTGGCCATGATCGCCGCGAAGAACCACAAGAACGGCGTCGACAACCCCTATGCGCAGATGCGCAAGGATTTCGGCTACGAGTTTTGCCGCCAGGAAAGCGAGAAGAACCCCTTCGTCGCCGGTCCCCTGAAGCGCACCGACTGCTCGCTGGTTTCCGACGGCGCCGCTGCCCTGGTGCTCGCCGACACCGCGACGGCGCTGAAAATGCGCCGTGCGGTCGCCTTCCGCGCCAATGAACATGTCCAGGATTTCCTGCCGATGTCGAAGCGCGACATCCTGTCGTTCGAAGGCTGCGAGCAGGCCTGGAACCAGGCACTGAAGAAGGCCGGCGTGACACTCGACGATCTCTCCTTCGTCGAGACGCATGACTGCTTCACCATCGCCGAGCTGATCGAGTATGAGGCGATGGGCCTGGCCAAGCCAGGCGAGGGCGCCAGGCTGGCACTGGATGGCACGACGGCAAAAGACGGCCGGTTGCCGGTCAATCCTTCCGGCGGGCTGAAGGCCAAGGGCCATCCGATCGGCGCCACCGGCGTGTCGATGCATGTGCTGTCAGCCATGCAGTTGACCGGCGAGGCCGGCGGCATCCAGGTGCCCGGCGCAAAGCTTGGCGGCATCTTCAACATGGGCGGCGCGGCGGTCGCCAACTACGTTTCCATTCTCGACCGGATCAGGTAAATCGCCTCCAGCATTTCGCGGGAGGCAACATGACAAATCCGGTTCTGGTCGAGGTCTTGCGAGGCGCGGTGGTGGAGAGCGCCCATCGCGGCGCGGTCGCCGTCTTCGATGCCGACGGCAAGCCTGTCTTGGAGATCGGCGACACGGCGCGGCCCGTGTTTCCGCGCTCCGCGGTCAAGGCAATCCAGGCGCTGCCGCTGGTCGAAACGGGTACCGCTGACGCGTACGGCTTCGGTGACCGCGAACTTGCGTTGGCCTGCGCCTCGCATTCCGGCGAGCCGGCGCATGTCGAACTGGCGCAGGCGATGCTGGCCAAGGCAGGCCTCGACAAGTCAGCGCTTGAATGCGGCGCGCATTGGCCGTCCAGCCATGGTGCGGAGATTGAACTGGCCCGCGCAGGCGGCTCGCCAAATGCGCTGCACAACAATTGTTCCGGCAAGCATTCCGGCTTTCTCTGCACCTGTGTGCACTCGGGGATTGCCCATCAGGGCTACGTCAAGGCCGGCCACGCGCAGCAGGAGATGGTGCGCGATGCCATGCAGTCGGTCACTGGTACCGCCCATGACGTCGACCACTGCGCCATCGATGGCTGCTCGATCCCGACCTACGCCGTGCCTCTGAAAAGCTTCGCGCTGGGCTTTGCCCGCATGGCGACGGGCAGGGGCTTTGGCCCTGAGCGCGCCAAGGCGGCCAAGCGTCTGCTGTCCGCCTGCATGGCTGAGGCTTTCCTGGTCGCCGGCACCGGCAAGGCGGATGTGGCGCTGATGCAGGCTGCGCCCGGCCGCATCTTCGTCAAGACCGGCGCCGAAGGTGTCTATTGCGCCGCAATTCCCGAACTCGGCCTCGGCATCGCGCTGAAATGCGACGACGGCGCCGGCCGCGCGGCCGAAGTGATGATTGCGGCAGTGCTGGCAAAACTTCTCGGAGCCGACGAGGCGCTGGCGGCGAACCTTCTGGAACAGGCCAATCCGCCAATCGAAAGCCGCATCGGCGCCAAGGTCGGCGCGCTGCGGCCGACGGCGGCGCTCAGCTGACGCGGTTTCGCTCAACCGTCAGATGCGCATAGCCGGTATCGCTCGACCGCGCGAGATCGCCGGTCGCCGGTTCGGCCCAGCGCTGGCCGATAATCGCGCCATTCCTGGCGCCGTCGATAACATTGTCGGAAATGATGGCGTTTCCAGCCCCTTCGACCACCGTGACGGCGATGCCGGTTCCCGCGTTGCGGATGAGGTTTCCGGTCGCCACCACATTGCGCATATAGGCGCCCCAGCCGATCTGCATGCCGTAGAGCGGCGCGTTCTCGATGACGTTGCCGATAACGGTGGTGTCGGCCTCGACGCTGATGCCGACGCCGAAGCCCGGCGCATCGGCGGGGTAGGGGCCTGTGGTCGAGAGATTGCGCACGATGTTGTTCGAGCAGACGCCCATGCGGCCGCCTTCATTGAAATTGACGATCGAGATGCCGTTGGCCGCACCATCGACGATGTTGTTGGCGATAACGGCGCCTTCAAAGGAAAACTCCGAGTAGAGCGCCGTTTCGCCTGAGCGCGAGCAGGTGTTGCCGGTCATCTGCAGATTGCTGGAACTGTTGGCGCGGATCGCCGAAAAGGCGCAGTCCGAGACGATGTTGCCGGTGACGGAGACATTGCCGGCGCGGAACGCGTTGATGCCGTTGCCGTTCTGGCCGGTGCCGCCGCTGCGCGCGCCAATGCGCTGCACGCGGTTGCCGCTGACGATGGTGCCGTCCTCGGCCTGCTGCCAGCGATGCACGAGAATGCCGCCATTGCCGCAGTCGGACACGGTATTGCCCGATATCTCAAGGCCGGCCGCCTCGACGGAGTAGATGCCGGCGTCGGCTGCTCCCGAAATCTCCGTGCGCTCGACGCGGCCGGATGCATGCTCCAACGCCAACCCGTGCTTGCCGCTGCCGGTGATCTGGCAATTGTCGATGACGAGATGAGCGACGCGGCGCAGGTCGAGCAGCCCTTGCGCATCGTTGGCCAGAGAGCTGTTGGCGCCATCGAAGACCAGCCCGGTGAGTTCGATATGCTCGGCCTGTTCGGCCGTCAGCAAATGGCCGTTGCCGCCATAGAGGATGCGCGAGGCTCCGGCCACGCCCGAGAGCCGGACACGAGCGGGTAGCGTCAGATTGGAGACGACGTAGTTCCCCGGCGGCAGGAACACCGGCGCGTTGCGCGCGCTGGCCTCGGCAAGCATGCGGGCGAAGGCCTTGCTCTGGTCGTGCGCCACATCCGGCTGCACGCCAAGCTCGGTAGCGTTTGTCGAACCGCGCTGTGCCGTCTTCGCCGAGGCCTTGCCCAGAGAAAGACCGAGCACGGCAAAGCCGGCCGTCCCCTTCAGAAGCGCTCGTCTGTTCAACATCGGCACATCCCTTGCGATCCCCCGGCCAACCGCAGGAATCATGCCAGCCGCAGAGGTGTTCGCCCGGCCATAGTCCGGCCAATGACCGGGGCCGGCAAGTGGCTTGTACAGTCGCGGAAGCGAGCCTAAGTTCATCCAATGAGCAGAGCTTTCACCCGCGAGGAAGACAGCGAAAACGCCATTGCCGGTATTGGCGAGCGGCCGATCAGCCCGCACCGCAATCTAGTCACGGAGCGTGGGCTGGCGCAGATCGAGGACAATCTGACCGATCTGCGCGACATATTGGCGAAAGCCGAGAGAAAAGCAGACCGCGAGCGCATCGCCGTCGTGTCGCGCGACCTGCGCTACTGGACGGCGCGCCGCGAAAGCGCCGAACTCTCCGTGCCGGAACCGGGCAGCGACCAGGTGCGTTTCGGGATGGGCGTCACGCTGGAAGGCGACGACGGCAAGAAGGTGCACTGGAAGATCGTCGGTGAGGACGAGGCCGACCCCTCGAAGGGCAGCATTTCCCACGTCTCGCCGATGGCGGTGGCGCTGTTCGGCAAGAAGGTCGGCGACGTCGCAAGCGTCAACGGCAAGGAATGGGAAATCGTCAAGCTGTCGGACAGCTAGTCGTTCAGCTTGACAACATGGTCCCGGAAGAACGCCGCCGCACCCGCTTCATCGATTTCGCTGGCAGCAACGGCCATGACGAATTCATACAAGGTGCCGTTGTCGGCGGTCAGAACATGGCCGTTGACGATCAGGAAGGCGCCAGCGGCAACGATCGCCGTCCGCTTGTTGCCGTCGACAAAGGCATGATTTCTGGCAATGCCGAAGACATAAGCGGCGGCCAGGTCTTCAATCGATGGATCGCCATAATTGGCCTTGTTTTCGGCGCGGGCGAGAGCAGATTCGAGGGCATTTTCATCCCTCAAACCCTGCGCGCCACCATGCCTTCGCAACTGCTCGGCATGCATCGCTTCCACAGCGCGACGTGACAAGAACTCCAAGCTCATTCGGCGAGCTTCTGGAGCGCGACCTTGTACTTGTCCATGACCTTTCGAGCCGCTTCCATCTGCCGCTCGAAACTATCGTCCACGGGTTCAAGGGCAATGCCCCTGTCCGTTTCGACGATCTGAAGCTGATCGCCCGTCTTCAGGTTCAGGCGGTCGAGCATCTCCTTCGGCAGGATCACGCCGTCGGAATTGCCGATCTTGCGAATGGTGGTGTTCATGGTGAAGCTTCCTGTTGGAACGCCCATTATAACTTCAGCGTCAGGCTGTTGCAACAGATATTATAACGAGCATCTTACGCCGCCAACAGCCGATCCAGCAACCGATCCGCAGCTTCCGGGATAACCGTGCCCGGCGGGAAGATTTCCGCAGCACCAGCCGCAACCACCGCATCATAATCCTGTGGTGGGATCACGCCGCCGGCGACGATCAATATGTCGGCGTGACCGAGCTTCTTCAGTGCATCGCGCAGTTCGGGGATCAGCGTCAGATGGCCCGCCGCCAGCGACGAGGCGCCGACGATATGGACGTCCTGCGCCACCGCCAGTTTCGCGATCTCATCCGGTGTCTGGAACATCGCACCGACGGTGACGTCGAAGCCGAGATCGGCAAAGGCCGTGGCGATAACCTTCTGGCCGCGGTCATGGCCGTCCTGTCCCATCTTGGCGACCAGGATGCGCGGCTTGCCGCCGGATTTATTCTCGAAAGCTTCGAGCTTCTCCAGCAGCCGGTCGACCGTCAGATTGTCGCCAAGCGCGTTGCGATAGACGCCTGAGATCGTCTGCACCGAGGCGACGTGACGGCCAAAGACCTTTTCCAACGCCAGCGAGATCTCGCCGACCGTGGCGTTGACGCGCGCGGCGCGGATGGCGAATTCCAGCAGGTTTTCGTCACCCTGCGCAGCGCGGGTCAGCGCATCGAGCGCGCTCTCGACCGCGCCGACATTGCGCGTGCCTTTGAGGTTCTGCAGCTTCGACAATTGCCGTGCCCGGACCTCGGCATTGTCGATCTTCAAGACGTCGACGTCGATGTCGTTCTCCGGCCGATGCGCGTTGACGCCGACCAGCATCTGTTCGCCGGAATCAATGCGCGCCTGGGTGCGCGCGGCCGCTTCCTCGATGCGCAGCTTCGGAATGCCCTGTTCGATCGCTGCCGCCATGCCGCCAAGGCTCTCGACCTCTTCGATATGGGCGCGCGCGCGCGCCGCCAGATCATGCGTCAGCCGCTCGACATAGGCCGAGCCACCCCACGGATCGACGGTACGCGTGGTGCCGGATTCCTTCTGCAGGATGAGCTGTGTGTTGCGGGCGATGCGGGCCGAATGGTCGGTCGGTAGCGCCATCGCCTCGTCGAAGGAATTGGTGTGCAGCGACTGCGTATGGCCCTGGGTGGCCGCCATCGCCTCGATCATGGTGCGGGTGATGTTGTTGTAGGGGTCCTGCGCCGTCAGCGACCAGCCGGAGGTCTGGCAATGGGTTCGCAGCGAAAGCGAGCGTTCGTCTTTCGGCGCGAAATTCTTCTGCATCAGGCTCGCCCATAACAGGCGCGCTGCCCTGAGCTTGGCGACCTCCATGAAGAAGTTCATGCCGATCGCCCAGAAGAAGGAAAGCCGGGGTGCAAACCGGTCGATGTCGAGACCGGCGGCGACGCCCGCACGGGCATATTCGATGCCGTCGGCAATGGTGTAGGCGAGCTCCAGGTCCGCCGTCGCGCCGGCCTCCTGCATGTGATAGCCGGAGATCGAGATCGAATTGAACTTCGGCATGCGCTTGGAGGTATAGGAGAAGATGTCCGACACGATCCGCATCGAAGGCTTCGGCGGATAGATGTAGGTGTTGCGGACCATGAACTCCTTCAGAATGTCGTTCTGGATGGTGCCGGCGAGATCCTTCTGCGCAACGCCCTGTTCTTCCGCCGCCACGATGTAGAGCGCCATAATCGGCAGCACGGCGCCGTTCATGGTCATCGACACCGTCATTTCGTCGAGCGGGATGCCGTCGAACAACTGCCGCATGTCGAGGATGGAATCGATGGCCACGCCCGCCATGCCGACATCGCCGGCAACGCGCGGATGATCGCTGTCATAGCCGCGATGGGTGGGCAGATCGAAGGCGACCGACAGGCCCTTCTGGCCGGCGGCGAGATTGCGCCGGTAGAAGGCGTTGGATTCTTCGGCCGTCGAGAAGCCGGCATATTGCCGGATCGTCCACGGCTGCTGGACATACATGGTCGGGTAGGGGCCGCGCACGAAGGGCGGCATGCCCGGATAGGTATCGAGATCGGCAAGCCCCTTGAGGTCGCTCTGGCTATAGAGATGCTTGACGGCAATGCCTTCCGGCGTCAGCCGCTGGCCCTTGACCTCGACGGGTGCGCGCCGTGGCGCCGACCAGCCGATCTCTGAGAAATCCGGGATCAAGGTGCGGCTCCGATCGACTGGTCGATGCGGACCGGAAACAGGGCCTCGCACACCGCCACGCCCTCGGTGAAAGGAGGCCGCCGCTCGGCCGCCAGCGTCTCGACCGGGGTCTCGCTTTTGAGCGGATAAAGCGTCGTGCCGATGATCGTCCGTTCACCCGACCGGTAGGCCTCGGCGCGGCGCTCGGATGCTGCTTTGACGCGCGCCTGGATATGGCCTTGCTGCAGGCTCACCAAGACGCCGCCTTCCGCCTCGATCCTCTGGAATTCTTCCCACGCCGCTTCGCAGAGGCCCAGGGTCAGCGCCTCGACCGCGCCCGAGCCATAGGTGGGGTCGGCGACATGGTCGATATGGCTTTCATTGGCCATGATCAACTGCGCGTTGCGGGCGACGCGGCGGGCAAAAGGCGCCGGCAGGCCGTGCGCGATCGTGTGCGGCAGGATGGAGATCGAATCGGCACCGCCGGCGGCCGCAGCAAAACCGGCGATCGCAGTGCGTAGAATATTGATCTCGGGGTCTGCCGCCGTCATCATGCGGAACGATGTCTCGGCATGGATGTTAGCCGTCGATGCGGGGATGGAACAGGTTTCCTGGATCCGCGCCCACAGCCTGCGCAAGGCCCTGAGCTTGGCCGTCGACAGGAATTGGTCCTGGTCGACGCTCAGCGCAAAGCCGATATGCGGTGCGGCATAGACAAGCGGCTGGCGCGCGTTCTCGAACATCCTGAGATAGGAGACCGCGGAAGCGAGCATGGTGCCGAGCTCCTGCGCCTCGGTGGCGCCGGCATTGTGGAACACCCGCCCGTCGGCCTCGAGCAGCACGCCTGGTACGCCCAGCGAGAAGAAATGCGCCAGCGATTGCGGCATCGATGCCTGCAAGGCTTCGATCGACATCCGCAGCCGGCCGGTTCCGGCAAAGATCGCCGCCGGGTCGATGCCGAAGGAGAGGTTGAGCTTCGCCGGATCGGAGCGGCGCTTGCCCAGAAACGCCACCAGCCAGTCGGCGACGGCGCGGCTCCAGGGATGGGCGTCGATGCGGATCTGCACGCGGTTGAGCGGCACGCCGTCCAGCACCGTCTCCAGCGCCTCCGCTGTCCGCGGCAGGCCATAGCCGAACGCATTCGGCGCGCCCTCGAAGACCAGCGACAGGCCCGTCGCGCCTTGCGCTACATCGTCGAGAGCCTGGGCCCTCGCACGGCCGATATCGGGGTCGTCGATGCGCTGGCTGACGATCCACGGCGATCTGGGAGTGGCACGCACAAGCGGTTCGGCGCCAGCGGCGCGATCGTAGAGCGGCTCTATGCGGATGGCGTCGTCGGTGTGCGAGACCAGACTGTCCTCGAAGGATGCGCCGGCCAACGCCTTTTCCGCCAGGGCCAGCCATCGCTGGCGCTCGACGTTTGTGGGTTCGACTTCCTTGGTCAAGGCTCCGGCGCCCATCAATTTTCCTCGTTCTTATGCGGCCGCACCAGCCTGGAGCGGTTCAGTCTACGGTCCCCTGTCCGATATCGCAATGCAATGCGCCTCCAAGGGTCCCAACTCGATCAATCTGATATAGGTCGCCCTGCGTGGACGAACCATGAACGATTGCCAAACAGCGGCAAAATCCGCAAGCTCCAAAACCGATTTGAAGGATTGGTCCGTTTTAGACGATTGGCCCAATCTGATGAATGGCATTGTCGCTGTGCAATGGCCTGACTATAGGTGCGGCAAGGCCATCGGCTTTAACACATCAGTTTGCGGAGACATGGACATATGGCTGACGAGACCAGCATTTTCCTCGGCGCCAGCCGCAAGCCCGACGACAACTATCAGCGCGCCGAACAGCTCTTGCTGCAATATGGCAACCGCCATGGCCTGATCACCGGTGCCACCGGCACCGGCAAGACGGTCAGCCTGCAGATCCTTGCCGAAGGGTTCTCCAATGCCGGCGTGCCGGTGTTCTGCGCCGACATCAAGGGCGACCTGTCCGGCATCGCCATGATCGGCAAGGCGCAGGATTTCCTGGTCAAGCGGGCCGATCAGATCAAGCTCGATCCCTATGATTTCCAGGAATTTCCGGTCATCTTCTGGGATCTGTTCGGCGAGCAGGGCCACCCGATCCGCGCCACCGTCTCGGAAATGGGACCGCTGCTTTTGTCGCGGCTGATGAACCTCTCCGAAGCGCAGGAGGGCATCATGAACATCGCCTTCCGCATCGCCGACGAGGACGGCCTGCTGCTGCTCGACATGAAGGATCTGCAGGCGCTGCTGGCCAACATCGCCGAGCGCGCCGACGAGATAAGCTCCCGTTACGGCAATGTCACCAAGCCCTCGGTCGGCGCCATCCAGCGCACGCTGCTGGTGCTGGAACAGCAGGGCGCCGCGCATTTCTTCGGTGAGCCGGCTTTGCGCATCTCCGATATCATGCGCACCACCCGCGACGGGCGCGGCGCCATCAGCGTGCTTGCCGCCGACAAGCTGATGATGAACCCCAGGCTTTATGCCACCTTCCTGCTCTGGCTGATGTCGGAGCTGTTCGAGGAACTGCCCGAGGTCGGCGACCCCGACAAGCCGAAGCTGGTCTTCTTCTTCGACGAGGCGCATCTGCTTTTCGACGAAGCGCCGAAGGTGCTGATCGACCGCGTCGAGCAGGTGGTGCGGCTGATCCGCTCCAAGGGCGTCGGCGTCTATTTCGTCACGCAGAACCCCTTGGATATCCCTGAAAAGGTTCTCGCCCAGCTCGGCAATCGCGTGCAGCATGCGCTGCGCGCCTATACGCCGCGTGAACAGCAGGCGGTGAGGACGGCGGCCGAGACGTTCCGGCCCAACCCGGATTTCGACTGCATGACCGCGATCACCCAGCTCGGCACCGGCGAAGCGCTGGTCTCGACGCTGGAGGCCAAGGGCGTGCCGTCCATGGTGCAGCGGACGCTGATCCGCCCGCCGTCGTCCAGGCTTGGCCCGATCACGCGGGACGAGCGCCGCAAGGTGATCGATCTGAGCCCGGTCGCCGGCCAGTACGATCAGACCATCGACCGCGAATCGGCGTTCGAGATGCTGCAGACCAAGGCCAAGGATGCGCAGGACGCGGAGGCCCAGCAGGCCGACAGCGGCCGCTCGCGCTGGACCATTCCGGGCTTCGGCGATGACGATCGGCCACCGCCGCAATCAACCGGCCGCCGCGCGCCGGCGCCGAGACCCTCCAACCGCCAGACCGTCGCCGAAGCCGCGATCAAAGCTGTCGTGCGCTCGGTCGGCTCGTCGGTCGGCCGCGCCATCGTGCGCGGGATTCTGGGCAGCCTATCCAGGGGGCGGTAGGAAGTGTCAGCCAGCCTGCGTCCGACATGATCAGCGGCCAGAATATCGCCATCGACGGCGGTTGGTGAGGGATGGCCGGCCTGCTAGAGCTGCGCGACGGCCGCGCCCGTGTCGTCCTGGCGCCGCAGATGGGTGCGGCGATCGCGCGCTTCGACGCACTGGTCGGCGGCGCACCGGTGCCGCTGCTTAGGCCCGGCGATGGCACCGGCGCGTCCGGCTGTCAGGTTCTGGTTCCCTGGTCGAACCGCATTTCAGGCGGCGGCTTCGAGTTCGACGGCCGCTTCCACCCAGTCGAGCCGAATGTGGCCGGAGAGGCCTTTCCGATCCATGGCGACGGCTTCCAGAGGGAGTGGCGGATTGCCGGCCATAGCGCCACCGAAGCGGAACTGGTCCTCGACGCCGGCGGGATCGGCCCCTATCGATACACGGCGCGGGTTGTCTATACGCTGCATGACGGGGCGCTGGATGCCACCCTCACCGTGGAGAACCGTGCCGGCATTCGCCTTGCCTTACGGCCTCGGCTTTCATCCATGGTTCCCGCGCAGCGCCGGAACGACGCTCGAGGCGAATGCGGCGCGGGTCTGGCTGGAGGACAAGCGTCATTTGCCGATCGGCGTGGCGCCCGTGGCCGATTACCCCGCGTGGAATTTCTCGCGCGCCTCCCTGCTGCCGCGAAGCTGGGTGAACAACGCCTTCGACGGCTGGGACCGCCGCGCCAGGATCACCCGGCCCGAGGACAGGATCGCCATCTCGCTCACGGCCTCATCGGCGCTCGACGTCTTCATCCTCTATTCGCCATCGCAGGACGCCGATTTCTTCTGCTTCGAGCCGGTGTCGCATTCCGTAGATGCCCATCACGGTGAGGGGCTGACCCCGCTTGAGCACGGCGCGACGTTGAGTGCAAACATGCGGCTTGATCGGAGTCCCATCGCTTAACGTTGACGCTAAACAGGGCTCCACAACCGTTCTCCGCCACTTCGCCTAGCGCGCCTTGAGCCGCTGCCGGTGGGCCGCCTGCTTGGCGCGGTTGCCGCAAAGCGCCATGCTGCACCAGCGGCGCTTGTGGCCGCGCGTGTGGTCTACGAACAGCAGCGTGCAGGCCGGTCCCTCGCAGGCCTTCACGTCCGCAAAACTCTCCTCGCAGACGAATGTCGCCAGCGTTTCGACCACTGGCAGCAGCAGCGCTTCCGGTGAGCGCCAGCGCCGCAGCGTCTGGAGTTCGAACCCGTCACCATGATCGCCAGCTACGATGCGGCTGAAGCGGTCATCGCGATCAAGCAGCCGGTTCAGCGGCTCCAGGGCGAGCAACGCATCGGCAGGGAGCGTTTGCCTCTTGTGCTCGAGCACAAAGCCTCGGAACCATTCGCGCAACTGCCTCGCCTGATCCGCCATCTCATCGAGTTCGCCGGGACGCGCCCCGATCCGAATGCTGTGCAGCGCCTGCGCAGGTACCAGCCCGGCCTGTTCCAGCCAGTCCAGCAATCCCTCGCCATCGTCGAGCCAGTCGACGGGGATGTCGACCGGCGTTGCGATTGAATTCAGGAAATCCATGGCGGGCGCGTCGCCGATAAACATCGCGGGAGAATGCTGCATCGGAACTCCAGTTGTCCCGGCAGCATCGGCCCCGAGCACGTCTTCGTGAACATAACCGCTCTGAGGCTTGTTGACAAGTTACGATCGATTGCGGTAACCCCAGCCGTAACCTGATTAATTAAGTTAGTCAGGTTATCTATCTAGAAGGAGAGCGCCGATGTCTTCGCAGCCTATGAACATTGTGCTCGCCCATGGCGCCTGGGCCGATGGATCGAGCTGGGCAAAGATCATCGCGCCGCTGAAGGCCAAAGGTTTCAACCTGATAGCCGCGCCATTGCCGCTGACATCGTTCCGCGACGACGTGGCCGCACTCGACCGCACCATCGAGCGTGTGGCGGGGCAGGTGGTGCTGGTCGGCCACGCCTACGCTGGAGCCGTGATCGCTGCGACGCGCAGCGACAAAGTGAAGGCGCTTGTCTATGTCGCCGCGCTTGCCCCCTCCGACCTCGCCGAGCCAAAGGCCGCAAGCGCAATTGTCGATCAGACCACGGCCGCGTTCGGCCGCATCGACGCGCTCCTCAACATCGCCGGCGCGGTGCCGCAGATCGACCTGTTCGATATGACCGACGAGCAGTGGGAGGGCGGCCTGGCGCTGAAATTGCACGGCGCAAGGCGCCTCACCATTGCGGCGTGGCCGGCGCTGAAGGCGGCCAAGGGCGCGGTGGTCCTGATATCGGGCAATTCGGCGCTGTTTCCGAAGGCTCCTTATGCGGCGGTCGGAACGATCAATGCGGCGATCGTCGCCTTGGCAAAGGCGTTCTCCGATCGCGGCATCGCCGACGGCGTGCAGGTCAACAGCGTTCTGCCCGGGCCAGTGATGACCGGCCGCCGCCAGTCCTATCTCAAGCATTGGGCGCCGCTGCATGACATGACGGTGGAGGAGGCGACGGCCAGCTTCCCCAAGGAAGCCGGCATCGCCCGCTATGGCGAGCCGGAGGAAATCGCCGAACTCATGGCCTTCCTGGTCTCATCAGGCGCCCGCTGGATGACCGGCTCGGCGCTGCGCATGGACGGCGGCGAAGTGAAATCGGTCTGACGGAGGATCAAGAGGATCAAGCGATGATAGACTGGAACAGCGTCACCCGCGATCATGTGGTGCAAGCAATCAACGAATACGACCGGCTTGGGCCGGACCAGTTCTTCGCCAAGCATGGGTTTGCCCCGACCACGACCTACGAGCTAGTCTGGAAAGACGGCGTCCACCCGCCGAAAGCGATCCTGGGCACGGCCTATGAGTTCGCCACCGGCCGGCGGCTGGCCTCCGCAGACTTCGAGGGTGGCAAGTCAGGCGCCGTAAAGGTGCTTGGACAACTGGCCTTCACTGTCCGCGAGAAGCGACGACCGGCTGGGTGAAGCGGCTCCCGAGCTGTCGCAAGGGCCTCACGTACACACCCATTCGCGGATCTTGCATTTCTGCCCACTCCGCTCGCAGGCCTGCAGTGTCAGGTCTTCGGCCTGCCGGCGTGTTTGCGCCGTCTCGGCGCCCCAGCTGGTCAGCCGTCCTTCCGGCTTCTCGCCCACGGCGAGGGCGCCGCAATGATTGTAGGGAAAGCCGGTGTTGTCGTCGTCGTCCCAGTGACGATGATTGCGGAACACGCTCACCACGGCGCAGCTGTCGCCGCCGGCGTTCTGGCAATGCTTGAGGGCGATGTCCATCGCCTCCTGACGCTTGTCGGCACCCCAGAAGAAGCCGTGCTTCCGGTCAGGGTTCGAATAAGCGATCGCCGCCCAGATGCCCCTCTCTTCCTCAGCCGGAGGCGGGGCAGGGAGGTCCGCCGCAGCGAGCCGCCCGGCGCAGGCCAACAGCATGCCGATTGCCGCAATGGCGGAATTCACCCTCATTGTACGCCTCCTTGTTTTCCTGCTGCCGAGGCCACGGAAATGACGACGCAGCTATTGCCGGTGGGCAAGAGCATCGCGTTGCCCCCTCCATTGGCCAGTTCATAGACGCTGATTTGTCCAAGATTGTTGGCAAGCTTGCTGCCTTTCGGAAGCAGGGCCGGAACGTCGGCGCAATTGGCCGCGAACGGCGCCACCCTGACCATCGTACCTTCGCAAACAGATGCGGTGGGTGCTGCGAACACCAGGCCCGCGGCCGGGCCACTGTAGCCCTGCGTGGCGTAGTTCATGCCGACCAGGGCTTCCACGACGTGTTTGTCGGGGGCCTCGTTGTTCCAGATCGACTGAACGCTGTAGGTCGTGCCGGTCGTCAGCATCTGCCCAAGGGCTGGAAAAATGTTGGAACAAGACTGCAAACCCGCCTGTTTGGCGTGTTGCAGAAATGGCGTGTCGGCCAGGGCCGGATCGGGCTCGTTGGTCTCCGCGACCGCCGGCTGCGGCAATAAATTGCGGACCAGGCCGTAGCGCATGGCTGCGAAGCCGGCCGCGGCGACGACGGCAATGGCGAGCAACGAGAAGACAGTGGTCTTCGCCAGGTTTCGTTTCGGTCTGCTCCGGTCATCGATGCCGACCTGAACGGCATCCTTTCCCTGGTTGCGGGACATTATCCGGTCATGGATCGATTGCTGGTTCATCGCAATGCCTTCGTCAATTGATCGACTCGACGGCCGCGGCCAGGCCCTTGAGGGTTGCGGTCACGTTGATCGTCCTGCCATCCGTCGTCGGAAAGGAGATGACGGATGCCGCGGCCTTCGAAATCTGTTCGCGCATGATCGGACCAACCGGCAGCATGCCGACGCAGACGGCTTGATTGCATCCGTCGAGTTGAATTTTTATCGGCTCCTTGCGCCCCTCGAATGTCAGCGAGACCGGACTGTCGCTCTTGGCGATCGGCGGGGTGCGCAAGATCATATAGGGGTTGCCTTCCTTGGTGGCGGCCAGCGACCAGCTGAACGCAACCTGTCCTGCCTGGTCCTCGATGATCTGGGTGACGTTGCAGACCTTTTGACGGGCCTGCAGGTTCTCGTCGCAGATCAGCGTCCAGTTCTCGAACGGACGGGTGGTCCGTTGATATTCGCCAAGCTTCGCATCCGCAGGCACCGCGACGTCGGAAGGCCTTATTCTGTAGCCGGAAGCTACCGCCTCCTGTCCGACCGCGGACGAGCCGGACAGGAGCATTGACGTCATGGATATCGCGACAGCAAAGACTGCCTGCCTGATCATAGCCGGGCCCTAGTTCAGCGTAAGGCTGACGCCCGCGCCGACACCCCAGTTCCCGCCTGCTGTCGTGCCGGACAGGTTGGCTCGAACACGGCCCTCCTCGCTGGTGTAGCCGGCGCCGAAGGCCAGCGCCCCTTCACCGCGCCAATAGCCTCCGCCGGCGGCCACGCTCAGCTTGCCGGGACGGTCGTCGTAGCGCAGCGAGGCGGCCGCCAGGCCGATCGCGGCAGCCTGGCGCGCCTCGCCCTTGACCTCGCCCATGTCCATGTTGAGCTGGCTGAGTTTAGAGTCCGCATACGCATTGGCCTGCTGCAGCGTGGTGGCCGCCACCTGGTTGGTGTAGGTCTTCGAATCCGCCAGGTTGAGCGACAGCCCGGTGTTGAACTGCTGCACGTTGACCGCATCAGTGTTGGCAACGCCCGCCCCGACATTGTGGATGACGACCGGCGTGTTGGGGTCGCCGCCGGCAAGCGTTATCGAGTTGGATTTGCTGCCGTCCCCGTTCTTGTCGTATTGGACCGCGAACTCATTAAGGTCACCGACGCTTCCCTGTATGGATTCGACCGCCTGGTTGGTGGCGTAGAGCTGGCTGCCATTGATGGCGTCGGTGGAGGTGCCGCTGATCCGGCCCGCCGCGACATTGGTGACGGTGCGCTCCTTGCCGACGTCGCCGACGCTCACCGTGCTCGTCGGAGCTGTCCCGGCGAAGGTGTAGTTGACGCCGTTGATCGTGGTGCCGGTGGTGGCGACCGCCGCCGCCGTCGTCGAGCCCGCGCCGAGCGCGACGCTGCCCGGCTCGTTGGCCTTTGCGCCGGCGCCGAGTGCCACTGCCTGGGCCCCGTTGGTGGTCGAGTTGGTGCCGAGCGCGATGCTGTCGGCCTGGTTGACGGTCGAATTCTGGCCGATCGCGATGCCGCCGGGCGCCGTCTGCTGCACGATGGCGCCGTTGCCGATGCCGATGCCGTTGTCGCCGTTGACGGTGGTGCGCGGACCGACCGCAACCGAATCGACGCCGACCGCAAGCGAATCCGCGGCTGTCGAGTTGGCGTGGAAGTACAGGCTTCCCGTCACCGCGAAGGAGCTCAGCGCGCCCTTCAGCTGGCGAAGCGTGACCGCGTCCTGGTCCGCGGTACCGTCGGCGACGTTGATGATCTGGCGGTAGGAGGTGGAGGTGCCGACCGAGACGGCGCCGAGCAAGGTCGCGTCGCTGGTGTTGTAGGGAACGAGGCCGGTGCCGGCCAGTATCGATCCCGATGCCGGTGCCACCGCACGGTCCGAAACCGATCCGGAGCCCAGCGCTACTCCGTCGGCGACAGTGGCCTGGGTGCCGCGGCCGAGCGCCAGCGAATTGGCGGCGGACGCGGTCGCCTGGTAGCCGACCGCGGACGAACCGACACCTTGCGCGAAGGCGTCGGTGACCGGCAGCGTCGTGTCGTTGGTGCGCACATAGCGGATGCCATCGCCATTGGCGTCGGTGTAGGCCGTCGAGGTGTCGCCGGCGATGTTGCTGATGGCATTGCCGAGATTGGTGATGTCGGTGGTGTTGGCCGCGATATCGGCGGTGTTCGCGGCGATATCGGTGGTGTTCTGCGTCACCTGCTGGTTGGTCGCAAACAGCTGCGAGCCGTTGACCGCATCGGTCGAGGAGCCGCTCAACTGTCCCGCAGCGACGTTCTGGATCTGGCGCTCCGCGCCGACCGAGCCGACCGAGAACGCACCAGCCGGCGTGGTTCCGGCGAAGGCATAGTTGACGCCGCCGATCGTCGTGCCGCCAACCGCGGTCGTGGTGCCGGAGACCGAATTCAGGCCGATCGCGACGTCGCCGGCATTGTTGGCCACGGCATTCGGGCCGACCGCGACGGAATCCGTGCCCAGCGCCTGGGAGTCCGCCAGTGTCGAGTTGGCGTGGAAATACTTGATGCCGCCTCCGGTGCTGATGCTGTTGATCGTGTTGCCGAGAGTGGTGATGTCGGCGGTGTTGGCGGCGATATCGGTGGTGTTTTGCGTCACCTGCTGGTTGGTCGCGAACAGCTGCGAGCCATTGATGGCGTCGGTCGATGAGTTGCTCAGCCGGCCCGCCGCGACATTGGTGATGGTCCGCTCCGCGCCGAGTGCGCCGACGCTGACGGTGCTCGTCGGCGTCGTGCCGGCGAAGCTGTAGGCCGTGCCGCCGATAGTCGTGCCGCTGGTGCCGACCGCCGTCGCGGTCACCGAGCCCGAGCCCAGCGCCACGTCACCGGAACTCGCCGCCGCTGTCGCGCCATTGCCCAGCGCGACATTGCCGGCGAGACCGGCGGCGCCCGCGGTGGAGCCGTTGCCCAGCGCCACAGAACCTTGCCCGATCGCCTTGTTGTTGTTGCCGATCGCAACCGCGCCTGCCGCCTGGTTGGCGGCGGTGGCGCTCGCCGTGCCGTCGCTGTTGGCAATATTGTTGGCGCCGCCGGTAAAGGCGCCAGTGCCGCTCGCATAGCTCGGATCGCCGATGGCGACTGCGCCGTCGCCATAGGCTTCGTTGCCGTAACCGATGGCGACCGCCTTGCCGCCGTCGGCCACCGCGCCCGTGCCGATCGCGACGGAATCGGCGGTAATCGCGCTGGCGGCGGTGCCCATGGCGACCGCGTTTACGTCCTGTGCCACCGCGCCCGCTCCAAGGGCTGTCGAGCTTGCCCCTGTCGAGACGGCCGTCGTGCCGATGGCGATGGAATCGTCACCGCCGGCAGTGGACGAACGGCCGCCTGCGAACGCACGGGCGCCGGTGGCTTTGGAGGTGGAACCAAGCGAAGTGGAGTACGTTCCGCTAGCCGTGGCGCCCAACCCCAGCGCGCTGGCATTTGCGGCGGTCGCCGCGGCGTTGTTACCGAGCGCGGTGGTCGAGACGTCCGTGGCCTGGGCTCCAGAACCAGCCGCGACTGAGCCGACCCCGCTCGAGACGGCCGAATTGCCCAAGGCCAGCGCGAAATTGCCCGAAGCCGTGGCGACGTTGCCGAAGGCTGCCGAGTTTGACGCCGATGCATTTGCCTGGGGACCGATGGCGGCGGCATTGGTGCCGGCGGCCTGGGCCTGGAAGCCGACGGCCGCCGAACTGGCGCCGCCGGCAGAGGTGCCGATACCAAGTGCGGTACTGCCAACTCCGCCGGCGTTGGCGCTGACGCCGGCAGCAAGAGAATTGTCGCCTATCGCATTCGATCCGGTCCCGAAGGAGGAGGCGTTTATGCCGCTGGCAGCGGCCTGGCGTCCTACGGCAGTGGAATTGGCGCCGCTGGCGACGGATCCCCAGCCCGCGGCTGTCGCATAATTGTTGCTGGCCGTGGAACTGGTGCCGAGGGCAGTGGAGTTCCCACCCGAAGCAACGGAGAAGGTGCCCAAGGCGTTGGCGCCAGCCCCGAGGGCTTGGGCCTGAACACCGAGCGCGACCGAGTTGACGCCGCTTGAGATCGTGCCCTGGCCCAGCGCCATCGCGCCGCCGGTGCCCGTGGCTTTCGCGTTTAGGCCGAGAGCCACCGAATATTGCGCCGAGGCAACGGATGAACGTCCTATTCCAATGGCGTCGGCCTGCGATGCCGTAACATCTGTGCCAATGCCGATGGCGCTCTGGGCGGTTGCACCTGTCCCGGCGGCGGTGCGCGAGCCAAGATAGATAGAATTGATTTGGGAGGCGATCGACTGGAAGCCGATCGCGACGGCATTCTGGGCGCCCGCGCTGGCATTGGTGCCCTCGGCAATGGAATCGGCTCCGTTTTGCACGGCTCCGGATCCAAACGCGATACCGCGCACTCCGTTTGCCGTGCCGCCGCCGCCGAAAACCTGTGCCGATGCCGGGGTGGCGATGCTCCCGAATGCGATCGCCCCCAGCGCCGCTGCCAGCATCCGTCCACTGCCGAGCGTGCCGAGCCCCAGACCTTTGCGGCGCATGCCGAGCACCCGATGCGCCATGCGCAGCACCGCCATCAGGCGGCGGCGAACCGAGCGGCTGTCAGCCGCGCGAGCGATCCAGTTTCCGACAAATCCGGGACGAAATTCGATCCCTGTCCGCCGCTCGACGCATCCAGTCATGTTCGTTCCCTCGTAATTGCCCAGGCGCTCCGATGTGCCGCATCATTCGCCTGGGCGACCAATAAAATCGTCGAAATTACCCGTCTTTCTCCTGCAGCAAGCCGCCTATCTTGGCGCCCTGTTTTTCAACCAGCAGATAGGCGCTCGCGACCCACGGCTGGGTCGGTTCCGGAACCGCATGCAAGGCAGCTTCCGTCCGTTCCGGCGGCAGATTTGCCGCCACCAGCGTGCGGCAGAGATCGAAATGGAATGCCGGCTCTCCCTCGCCGTAAGCCCGAGATGTCAGCCCGAGCACGAAGCAGGCGAGGAGATGATCGAGCTCCGCTGCGCCAATCCGGCTGGCGTATTGGCGCTGCAAAGCGGCCCATGCCGCCTCGGTCTTTGGCGCGAAGACTTCGATTTCCGTGAACTGAAGGTCCATGGGACGATCCGACATGCCGCATCATCTGGCCGCCGCGAGTGGCGGACCGAAATGACTTTCCATCGCGACCATGAGCACGTTCGCAGTGTATGTATTTTGTAAAAGTCTGGAATCTTTGTAGGAAAATCCGGTCTTTGGGCGCTGAGCGGCAGGTGTGGCCGCGCTGCCACGCAACTTTTAGCTGCGGAGACGCACCCGCGGCAAATATCACCGCTGCAGCTTCACCTGCTTAGGGGTTCTGCTGCGGTATTTCGACATGGTGACGGTCAGGTGGCTCTGATCTGAAAAGCCGCTCAGATGCGCAACTTCGGCTATCGACAAATCGCTTTCGACGAGAAGTTTCTCAGCGAAATCGAGACGAAGCCTCAACAGATATTTGTGCGGCGGCTCGCCGAAGGTCTTTGTGAACGCCTGGATGAAGTGGCTAGAGGAAAGACCGGAGACCGCGGCAAGATCGGCCACCGCAATCTTGCTGGAAAAGTTTACGTCCAGGAATTCCCGCACCCGCCGGGCGCTGCGGTTGGACAGACCGCCCTTTGGACCTTGTGGCAACTTTCCCGCTCCTGCGTAGTTCCGAAGCATATGGACACCGAACATGGTGACCAGCGAGTCGACATAGAACTCGTTTGGAGTTTCCCGATCCGTCAGTTCCACCTTCAGCAACTGCGCGAGTTGTAGCGCCTGGAAATCGACGGTCCCGAACGGCGGCGGTTGAAGCTCGGCAGGGCCGGTACCGAATTCACGCGTTGCCAGTTCGAAGAGACTCTCCGGGGTCAGCGCCACGATGACGCTCTCCGTGGTGGATGACCGGGTCACCTTGCCGCCGAGATCGGCTGGGACGATCACGATCATCCCGACGTCGCCGTCGTATTCGTGGACTTTGTCGCTGCCCAGCGATGCCGCTATCCCGCGTGACGGTGCAAGCAAAACCGAGCCGAAATGTTCCCCCGCTTTGAATGTGTGTGATCCCGGCCCATGAACGACGTGAGCCGCTCCGCCTCGAAAGGTGACCAGGCGCCGCCCGGCGCTTTCCGGAATTCCGTCGAAGATGCGCGGATCCACGCGCCGCCGATCTGCCCCGGCGCTTTCCAGGACGTTGCCTATGTGTTGCATCTTCGTCTTGCCTCAGCCGTTCGCCGATCGATCGAATCCTGTGTTGTAGGGAGGCGCCCAGGATTCACGCTTGTTCCGGAGCGTTCTTTCGAACCTTAGAGGCGCTGCTTTGTATTGAAAAGAAGGTTTTCGGGGAAAATGAGAACTTTTACAGGGTTTGGTCTATAAATCTATATATTCTGCTTCTTTAGCGCGAACTAATCTGACGATTTGCCGATACTATATTACCATTTTGTGCCTGGGGTGCGTTCCCCGGACGTGCCGAGCTACCCGATCGGTGACCGTGCAGTGACCCCGATACAGGATTATCGGGTTCGCGCGGGGCTGTTAAAGATCGCCTCGACGCTTCTCATATAGATCCCAAGACAGCTCAACCATGGCGAGAAGAACATCCTCCCGGCTCCACCCGGCGGCAACCGCGGCTTCGACAATTCCGCAGACGAGCGGCAGCAATTGGCGCTCGCATTCGGCCGACAGGTTGAGCTCGGCGCTGTCGGCAGGCGGACTATCGAAATCAAATCCCACCATTGGCGCTCCCCGCCATCAATGATCTAATGAAACGTATATATCTGCAATTCTATTCCCGCCTAATATACATGCATCGGAGACGAAATACAGGAGCGTCGGAATTGACGGTGCATGGGCGCGTCGATTGCGCCGGCTCCACGGCTCGTCTGGAAGTCTTCCTTGGGGTCCTGCTGCCGGCAGTGCATGTCTTGGATACGGACCCCAGCCATCCGCGTAAAGCTATCGGAATCCTGGCGAAGTTTGCCGCATGGAGCGGCGAACCTGCCGCTTCACCGGCATCGGAAGAACGTCGATCAGTTCACCGGGCCGAGCAGGACGGAACCGTCCGGCACGCCGCCGTCGATCGGAATAGCCCTGCGGTTTGCGCTCGCCACCATCGGCTGGCTGATATCGGACGTCACCACGACCGGGCTCTTCGAGGGCACGCGGTCGTAGAGGTCGATGATGTCCTGGTTTATCAGGCGCACGCAGCCTGACGAGACGGATTTGCCGATCGAGTTCCATTCCGGCGAGCCGTGCAGGCGGTAGAGCGTGTCGACGTTGTCGTGGAACAGATAGAGCGCGCGGGCGCCGAGCGGGTTCTTGAGGCCGCCGGGCATGCCGCCATTCTTGGCGCTGTATTGCTCCAGTTCCGGTTGCCGGGCGACCATCTCATCCGGCGGCGTCCATTTCGGCCATTTCTGCTTCCACTGGACGACGGCGTCTCCCGACCATTCGAAGCCGGCGCGGCCAAGGCCGACGCCGTAACGGATCGCCTGGCCGCCCTCGCGTACCAGATAGAGGAAATGGTTGGTCGTATCGACGATGATGGTGCCGGGCCTCTGGCCGGTCGGATCGGGAACGATCTGGCGCAGGAACTGCGGGTCCATCTTCTTGATCGGAATGGCTGGGAGCTCGAAGCCGCTGTCCGAAATTGGGCCGTACATTGTCGCATAGTCGCCGAGCGGCGGCTCTTCATAGGTCGGCGGCGGTTCGACCGGCGGCGGCGTCGAGCTGGTGGTGGAGCAGGCCGAGACCGCAATCGAGGCGGCGCCAAGGGCTGCGGCGTTCAGAAAGCCGCGACGGCTCAGGCGATAGGGGTCGATTTCGGTCTTCAACATGGTTGCCTTTTTTAAGTCTCGAATCGCAAGAAAGCGTGAATGCCTCCAGGCGGCGCAGTGTTGGCCTCCCCCCAATGCCTGGCGCGATAGGCGGTTCCGATTCTGGCCTGAGGGTGGACAAACAAAGGCGAAGCTGTGACCGTCATGCCACTGTTGCTCTGGGGCAACAGAGCCCTTGAGCAGTTCATCGTTTCACAGAAACGCGGACTGCTCTGCGTCTTTCCTTCTGCGCAATTTCCGGACGGAAAACCGTTTCACACTTTTCCTGGAATTGCTCTAGCCGCCTGTCAACAACCCTTCCAGCGACGGCAGGATCAGCGCCGGCGGGAAGTCCCTGTATTCCTCGGGCTGGTTGGCGCGGTTGATCCACACGGTGCGAAAACCGAATTTGGTCGCGCCGGCAATATCCCAGCGGTTGGAGGACTGGAACGAAACCGCGCCGGGATAGAGACGCCAGCCCGTCGCCACCATGTCGTAGGTCGACGGGTCGGTCTTGAAGCGCTTGACGGCATCGACCGAAAAGATGTCGTCCAGCACCTGGTCGAGGGCCGCCGATTTGACCGCCGCTTCCAGCATCTCGGGCGAGCCGTTGGAGAGGATTGCCAGCTTGGCGCCGGACGCTTTGAGCGCCTTGAGCACGGCCGGCACTTCCGGATAGCAGTCGAGCCGCCAATAAGCTTCGAGCAGCTTTGCCTTCAGCCCCTTGTCTGCCGAAGGGACCTTGCGCAAGGCAAAGTCGAGCGCCTGTTCGGTGAGCTGCCAGAAATCGGCATAGCCGCCCATCAGCGTGCGCACCCAGGAATATTCCAGCTGCTTGGCGCGCCAGATTTCCGACAGAAGCTGGCCGTCCGGCCCGATCTCGCCGTCGTGACGGCGCACGGCGGCGTGCACGTCGAACAACGTGCCATAGGCGTCGAAAACGTAAGCCGCGTAATGCATGACGACAGTTTTGAGGGCAGGCGGGGCAAGGTGCAAGCATCGATTGCAGACTTGATGGCCTTTCTGGGCTCGCTGGCCTCAACAAAATCCGCCTGATGCCGGTTGACGGCGCCCGCCAAAGCATCTTCCAATGATGCCAGACAAGGCAGCATCAAAGCGGAACCGAGCAATGACACTGGCGACTGCGGCGCAATCGGCGACATGGACCTTCGTCGACGGCGACTGGTACGAAGGCAACGTCGCCATCCTTGGCCCACGCAGCCATGCCATGTGGCTTGCCACCAGCGTCTTCGACGGCGCCCGCTGGTTCGAAGGCGTCGCCCCTGACCTCGAGCTGCATGCCGCCAGGGTGAACGCCTCGGCGATCGCGCTCGGCCTGAAACCGTCGATGAGCGTCGACAAGATCGTCGGCCTGACCTGGGACGGGCTGAAGAAGTTCGACGGCAAGACGGCGGTCTATATCCGGCCGATGTACTGGGCCGAGCATGGCGGCTATATGGGCGTGCCGGCCGATCCGGCATCGACCCGCTTCTGCCTTTGCCTCTACGAATCGCCGATGATCTCGCCGGCCGGCTTTTCGATCACCGTGTCGCCGTTCCGGCGGCCGACGATCGAAACCATGCCGACCAATGCCAAGGCGGGCTGCCTCTACCCCAACAATGGCCGCGCCATTCTCGAAGCCAAGATGCGCGGCTTCGACAATGCACTTGTGCTCGACATGCTGGGCAATGTCGCCGAGACCGGAACCTCCAACATCTTCCTGGTCAAGGACGGCCATGTGCTGACGCCGGCGCCGAACGGCACTTTCCTGTCCGGCATCACCCGCTCGCGCACCATGACGCTGCTTGGCGACTATGGCTTCAAGACCACCGAAAAGATGCTGTCGGTGCGCGACTTTCTCGAGGCCGACGAGATCTTTTCGACCGGAAACCATTCCAAGGTCGTGCCGATCACCCGCATCGAGGACCGCAACCTCCAGCCCGGGCCGGTGGCCAAGAAGGCGCGCGAGCTCTATTGGGAATGGGCGCATTCGACGCCTGCTGGCTGAGCCGCGCCGCCGCTTCGTTTGCTGGGCGTTCTTTTTTGACGCAGCATCCTGTCCGCAAAACCGTGTGACACTTTTTCGGAACCCGCTTAGAAAGGAACCGGCGCTTCATTCCGGAGTTGTTCCAGAACAATCCAGCCCTATCTTAATCCGGTATCCGCACCGGATTTTTCCATGAGGAGTATGACCGATGGCTTTTGAATTGCCCGCCTTGCCCTATGACTACGAGGCCCTACAGCCCTACATGTCGAAAGAGACGCTGGAGTATCACCACGACAAGCACCACAAGGCCTATGTCGACAACGGCAACAAGCTGGCCGCTGAAGCCGGTCTTGGCGACCTGTCGGTCGAAGAGGTGGTCAAGCAGTCGTTCGGCAAGAATGCTGGCCTCTTCAACAACGCAGCCCAGCACTACAACCACATTCATTTCTGGAAGTGGATGAAGAAGGGCGGCGGTGGCAACAAGCTTCCCGGCGCCCTGCAGAAGGCGGTCGACGCCGACCTCGGCGGCTACGACAAGTTCAAGGCCGACTTCATCGCTGCCGGCACCACGCAGTTCGGTTCGGGCTGGGCCTGGGTCTCGGTCAAGGACGGCAAGCTGGCAATCTCCAAGACGCCGAATGGCGAGAACCCGCTCGTCCATGGCGCCTCGCCGATCCTCGGCGTCGATGTCTGGGAGCACTCCTATTACATCGACTACCGCAACGCTCGGCCGAAATATCTCGAAGCCTTCGTCGACAGCCTGATCAACTGGGACCATGTTCTCGAAATGTACGAAAAGGCGAAAGCCTGATCGATCCAGAAAGCCCCGGCATTGAACTGACCCCCGAAAGTTGGACACAACCTTCGGGGTTTTTCTTTTTTCAGATCGAAACGGAGGCATACTGCAAAGCGGCAGTATTCGAGCGGCGAGCAGGGAATAATCCCGTCTCGCCATCCGTTAACGGTAGGTCGCGACCCCTCATCATCCTGGAGCCAATTGAATGAGAAAGCTTGTCATCGCCATCTCTATGCTCAGCCTCGCCGCCTCGGCCGCCTTTGCCGACCCGATCCTCGACCGACAGGGACTGATGAAGGAGCGCGGAAAACTCGTCGGCGGCTTGTCGAAAATCGCCAAGGGGGAAGCAGATTTCGATGCCGCCGCCGTGTTGGCGGCGCTGCAGGCGCTGCAGGTCAATGCCGAGAAGGTCGATGTCGATGCGCTGTTCCCGGCCGGCAGCGACAGCGGTGATACCACCGCTTCGCCGAAAATCTGGCAAGACATGGCGGGCTTCAAGACCACGAACGAGAAATATGTCGCCGATGTCAAGGCCACTGTCGCCGCCGCACCTGCCGATGTCGATGCGCTCAAGGCGCAGATCGGCACCCTCGGCAGCGATTGCGGCACCTGCCACCAGACCTATCGGGTGAAGAAGGGCTGATCCCGGGCAATGGCCCTGTTGAAAAAACTCGTCGGCGCCGCACTTGTCCTGGGCGTCGTCGGCGCCGGCGCCGGCTGGTTGTTGTCGGCGCCAGTCAAACTCGACGCTGAAACCCTTGCACAACTCGGCCCCGGCGACGCCGTAAGGGGCAAGCGCATCTTCAATGCCGGCGGCTGCACCTCCTGTCACGCCAAGCCGGGGTCCAAGGGCGAAGCCCGCCTGCAACTGGTCGGCGGCCTTCAGCTCAAGACCCCGTTCGGCACCTTCGTGCCGCCCAACATCTCGCAGGATCCCAAGGACGGCATCGGCGCCTGGACGGTCGAGGATCTCGCCAATGCCATGCTGAGAGGCGTGTCACCTTCCGGCGAGCATTTCTATCCGGCCTTTCCCTACGCGTCCTACGCCCGCATGAAGCCGGCTGACATTGCCGATCTCTATGCCTTCCTGAAGACGCTGCCGGCGGTCGCCGGCAAGGCGCCGGACAATTCCTTGAGCTTCCCCTTCAACATCCGCCGTGGTCTCGGCCTGTGGAAGCGGCTCTATCTCAGCAACCAGCCGGTGATCGCCTTGGCCGACGGCACGCCTGACCCAGTGCTGACCGGCCGCTATCTGGTCGAGGGACCCGGCCATTGCAGTGAATGCCACACGCCGCGCGATTTCACCGGCGGCACCAAGAAGAGCCTGTGGCTGGCGGGTGCCACCGCCGCCGAAGGCCGCGGCATCGTGCCGAACATCACATCGGGCGAGGGCGGCATCGGCGATTGGTCGGAAGCCGACATCGCCAACTATCTCGAAACCGGTTTTACGCCCGATTTCGATTCCGTCGGCGGCGCCATGGTCGACGTCCAGCGCAACATGGCCGAACTGCCGCCGGAAGATCGCGCGGCCATCGCCGCCTATCTCAAGGCTGTGCCGCCGCATCCCAATGGCTATCCGGCGCGAAGCAAGCCGGCTAAGTGACCCCGACTAAAGGTGGCGGTCACCGAGGAAATCGAAGCCCGTCTCGAAGAAATGACTGTAATTGCAGGTCAATTCCTCGCCGGGTGCGATGTCGCGCAACGCATAAGTCTCTTCGGGCGAGGAAACATCGCAATTCGGTTCGTCGTCATGGTTCATGTAGCGTGCATCGTCGGCTTCGAAGACGATGTAGTTCGGATCGCGGCGGTCGGGATAGGAATAGCGGTCGAGGTAGCTCTTCACCGGCCCGCTCTCGCCCTCATAGGTTTCGACCTCGATCAGCCGGTCGAAGCGCGGATCGAGCTTCCAGACCAGCGTGCCCTTGGCGATGTGGGTCTTGGCGAAAACACCGATGCCCTGGATCGGCGATTTCTCGAGATAGGTGTCGACGAGTAGCATAGTGGACCCTTTGCGTATGTCGTGTCTGGAAGGCGCCGCGCATTGGGTAACGCGCAGCCATTGCAATTGCGAGTGAAAATGAGCGGCGCGGAATTCAAAAAGTGATGATCGGCACGCCGCGACGGGGCACGCCCTTCGCTCCGATATCAGCGCTGCTGCAAGGCCAGACGAACGCCCAACGCGCAGTAGATACCGCCGACCACCTTGCCTTGCCATTTCACCACCGATGGATTGCGGCGCAGGAAAGTGCCGAGCCGGCCCGCGCTTACGGCAAAGACGACTGTGCTGAAAAGACCGAGCAGAACAAAGATTATGCCCAACGTCATCAGCTGGAGCATCACCGATCCATTTTCAGGCCGCACGAACTGGGGCAGGAAGGCGAGAAAGAAAAGCGCGGTCTTTGGATTGAGCACCTCGGTGAGGACAGCCTGTCGAAACGCCTTGCCGGCAGAGATCGCAAGCGCTCCGGCAGTAGGGTTGGCCGGTGTTCTCTCGATGATCGCGCGAGTGCCGAGGTAAACCAGATACGCCGCGCCAATGTATTTAACGATGCTGAACAGCGTTGCCGACGTGGCGATGATCGCCGAAATGCCTACCATCGCCATGACGGTATGGAACACATCGCCAGCCGCGACGCCGGCGCCCGTCGCGATGCCAACCCGGGTTCCCGAACTCGTCGCTCGCGCCACCGTCAAAAGTGTGGCTGGGCCGGGAATAAACACAAAGCCAAGCACAACAGCCACGTAAGCCATCAAGGTGGATAGATCGATCATGACGCCTCCTTTGCAATCTCGGCCTTGCCCATCACCTTCAGCGCAAAGGAATAGGTATAGGCGATCTCCTCCAGCCTGGAAAACCGGCCCGACGCGCCGGCATGGCCGGAATCCATGTTGATCTTGAACAGCACCGGATTGTCACCGCTCTTGCGCTCGCGCAGCCGCGCCACCCACTTGGCCGGTTCCCAATAGGTGACGCGCGGATCGGTCAGGCCGGCCAGCGCCAGGATCGGCGGGTAGTCATGATCCGCTACATTGTCATAGGGCGAGTAGGCGGCGATGATCCGATAGTCCTCCGCTGATGCGATCGGATTGCCCCATTCCGGCCATTCCGGCGGCGTCAGCGGCAAGCTTGCGTCGAGCATGGTGGTCATCACGTCGACAAAGGGGACCTCGGCAACGATGGCGCCGAAACTGTGCGGCGCCATGTTGGCGATCGCGCCCATCAGCATGCCGCCGGCCGAGCCGCCTTGCGCGACGATGCGGTCGTGTTGTGTGTAACGCTCGGCGACGAGGTGCTGCGCGACGGCGATGAAATCGGTGAACGTGTTCATCTTGTGCGCCCGCTTGCCGTCATCATACCAGCCGTAGCCCTTGTCCTTGCCGCCGCGGACATGGGCGATGGCAAAGACAAAGCCGCGGTCGACCAGCGAGAACCAGTTGGTGTTGAAGGCGGCCGGAATGGCGATGCCGTAGGAGCCGTAGCCGTAGAGCAGGCAAGGTGCCGAGCCATCGAGCGGCGTATCGCGATGATGCAGGAGCGAGACCGGCACTAACTCGCCATCGGCGGCGGGCGCCATCAGCCGGCGCGTGACATAGTGGTCCCGATCGTGGCCGGACGGCACTTCCTGGGTCTTCAGCAGCACGCGCTCGCGGCTGCGCATGTTGTAGTCGAAGACCTGCGCCGGCGTCGTCATCGACGAATAGGTAAATCGCATGATCTCGGTGTCATACTCATAGGATCCCGACAGGCCGAGCGAGAAGGCTTCCTCGTCGAACGAGATCAGGTGCTCCTCGCCGTTGCGGCGGTCGCGCACGACGATGCGCGGCAGGCCTTCCTTGCGCTCGAGCCTGACCATATGGTCCTTGAAGCCGACCACCGACAGGATCAGACGGCCCGGTTCGTGCGCCACCAGCTCTTCCCAGTTGGCGCGCACCGGGTCATCAGCCGGCGCCGTCATGATCTTGAAGTCCTTGGCGCCATCAGCATTGGTGAGGATGAAGAAGATGTCGCCGCCTTCTTCCAGATCATATTGCAGGCCGATCTCGCGCACCGCCACCAGCTTGGGTTCGGCGAACGGCTCATCGGCGCGCATCAGGCGGTATTCCGAGGTTTCGTGATCGTTGATGCCGATCATGATCCATTTATTGGAGCGCGTGCCGCCGACATCCATGAAGAAGCCGGGATCGGTTTCCTCATAGATCAGCCGGTCATTTTGAGGGCCGTCGCCGAGCGCATGAAACAGCACCTTGGACGGGCGATGATTGTCGTCGAGCCGGGTGTAGAAGAAACCGTCATCGGCGGCATTCCAGGTGCCGCCACCACTGGTGGCGCCTATCTGGTCAGGCAATTCCTTGCCGCTGGTGAGGTCGCGCACGCGCAGCGTGAAGAATTCGGAGCCCTTGTCGTCGAATGCCCACAAGAGTTTGCGGTGATCGGCCGAATGGTCGACGCCGCCGAGGCGGAAATACGGCTTGCCCTCGGCTTCCGCGTCGCCGTCGAGGAGGATCTGCTCATCGCCGCCATCACGCGGCCTGCGGAAATAGCGTGGTTGTTCGCCGCCAAGCTTGAAGGATGAGCCATAGGCATAGGGCCCATCCTTCATCGGCACCGTCGAATCGTCTTCCTTGATGCGGCCTTTCATCTCGCCGAACAGCTGCTTCTGAAGCTGTGTGGTATCGGCCATCAGCACTGTCTGATAGGCGTTCTCGGCTTCGAGATGGGCGCGGATGCGGCTATCGAGCAGGGAAGAATCTCGGAACATCGCCTGCCAGTTATCCGCCCTAAGCCAGGCATAGTCGTCGGTGCGGGTGAAGCCGTGATGCGTGTCGAAGACAGGGTGTTTCTCAGGGCTCGGCGGGCGGGCGGGCGGAAAGGCTGGGGTCTTGGTCATTGCGTCTCACTGAAGAAGTTACTTGAATGGCAAATGAACACGCCGATCAGCGCGGGTTCAAGGGCAGGCAGGCATTGGTGGCGGCGGGCTCGGGAAGATGGGCCGCAGAAGATGTACAGGGGAGAGGATGATGAATTTCTATGTCAGCACCGCTGCGGCTCTCGCCGTCGCTTCGACCGTTCTGGCTTTCACCGGCCAGTCTCATGCAACCGCGTTCGCCGCTTGGCAAGTGGCTGGCGTGCCGTTCGGCGACACGCTCAACGTTCGCAAATATCCGTCCAACGCATCCCAGAAGCAGGCGGCCTATCCCAACGGGACCATCCTGCAGATGACCGGCAAGTGCACCGGGGGGCTGAACTTGCTGGAGATCGCCGGCAAGCCGGACTGGAAACAGAAACAGGCAATTCGCTACCAATGGTGTCAAGTTTGGCACGACCCGGCGCAAAATGGTGGTTTCGTTACTGGCTGGGTCTACGGAAAATACCTCGTTCCCTATTGAATCCGGTCCAAAGCAGGTCTTCCCTTTGGCGGGTCTCGCCGACACCTTGCAACTTTTGATTTTGTACGAACCCGACGATTCAGCTATTCGAGCCTACAAAGCATAGGCTAAGCATCACAATCCACTTCATGAGTCCTCGCTGATTTAGCGATGGCATGACCTAACGTCATGTCAGTCCTGGTCCGACCAGAAATATCGCGAAGTTACAGAGTGCACGAAAGATTGAAGCTGAAGAGCGACTATTCGATGAATATCGTTGAATATAGCGCAAGATGCGAATTGACTTACTTGGTCTACAGGCTCATTAAGATGCCCGGACGCGAATCCATGAAGCTCTTCCCGCGTGAAATTCGCGCCATGCCCGATCTCTCAAAAAGGGCGCAAACAGAAACATCTTTCGTTGGGGCCTGAACACCATGGATATCGTCGAAACACCTTCCAGAAATAGCGATGCGCTGATCGAGCTGACCGCCGATGTGGTGGCCGCCTACGTCAGCAACAATCCCGTGCCAGTCGGCGAACTGCCGAATCTTATCGCCGACGTACATGCCGCTCTCGGGCGCGTGGGCGGAGCAAGCGAACAGCCTCCGGCCGACAAGCAGAAGCCTGCGGTAAACCCGAAGCGCTCAGTCCATGACGACTACATTGTCTGCCTTGAAGATGGCAAGAAGTTCAAGTCACTGAAGCGTCATTTGATGACCCACTACGGTCTGACGCCCGATGAATACCGCGAGAAGTGGAATCTGGACGCCAGCTACCCGATGGTTGCCCCCAATTATGCCGCTGCCCGTTCGCAGCTGGCCAAGAAGATGGGCCTCGGTCGCAAGCGCAAGGGCCGGTAACACCGGCTCCAGTTCGACAAGATCAACGGCGGCTCGAGGCGCCGTTTTTGTTTCCGGAGTCAAGCAGTTTGCTTGAGCGCCATCTCCGCGTCGCGCTTGATGCGCTTGACCATCGAGCGCAGACCGTTGGCGCGCTGCGGCGACAGATGTTCGTCGAGGCCGAGCGACTTCAGCGTCGCCTCGGCGTCGGTTTCCAGGATCTGGCTGGCGGACCGTCCCGAAAACAACGCCAGCATGATGGCGACCAGGCCGCGCACGATGTGGGCGTCCGAATCGCCAGTGAAGATGATGATGGGATCGGCGCCCCGGGCTTGTTCAGTGGTCAGCCAGACCTGGCTGACGCAGCCGGGCACCTTGTTCACGGCATTGCGCTCGGCGTCGGGAAATGGCGGCAGCGCTTCGCCGAGCTCGATCACATAGCGATAGCGGTCTTCCCACTCGTCGAGCAGGGAAAAGTCGTCGCGGATCGTCTGGATCGTCGTGGCCATTGCTTGGGATATAGTCATCCGCGGCTGCGACGTCACGGAAAAAGAAGAAAAGCACCGCAGGCGCCGAGAGGTCCGACCGGCCTGCGGTGTCGCTGTAGAGACAGCGGAATTAGTTCTTCGCCACCAGCTTGGCAGGGATGTTGACGGTCGCCGGCAGCACAATGTCCTCGGCGACGCTGCCGGTGGCCAGTGAGGTATCGGGCGACGTCTCGGGCTCGGTGCCCTTGTCGTCCAGCATGGCGGCGGCGATCTTGGCGGTTTCCTTGGCCCGGGCGGTGATCGTATGCATCGCCGACTTGCCGGTCTCGCAGACATCGGGCTTGCGCTCGCAAATGCCGGCGATGTCGCCGACTGCCTCGCGCGCCGCAAACAGTGCCTGGATCGGCCCGACACTCTCGTGGCCCTCCTCGTCGGAGCCGACGCTCAGTGGCAGCGCCAGCAGCACCAGCGAAAACCAGAACGCCATTCTTATCAGAAAGCCCATCGAATTGCCCTCTCGTCCATGACCGGATCACGCGTCCATGCGCCATGACCTCTTTTATCTCAGCGACAATGACATATGAGGCGCAAAGGACGGCTTGCTTGTTCAGCGAAAATTCTCCTCAAATTTTAGGCAAATTCGAAACGAAGCATTTTGCAATGCATTGGCTTCAAACGCCGGCGGTTCTCTTCACCTTGCACTAACTATCTAAGCGATTGTTATGAATGGATATATCCAGAGGTGCTGGCATGCCGGCTCAGGATTTTGCCGCCGCAGGCAAGCCGTTTGCACATAACGCTCCGTTTACTATGGCCGCAAATGACGGTGCATTCTGGCGCCTGCGCCGCAATTTTTGCCGCAGGGAGGTCGTTGTTCCGGTCAGCCTTATTCATTCCTTAAACGCTCGATGCGAGTTTCAAACAAACAAAAACGACCTGCAAAGCAGGGGCAGTCACGACCGGGTGCGAGTGCGTTGAGTTGAGTTTGATTAAGGCCAGATATCTTGAACTGCCTGGCGCGCTGGCGGCCGGTTGCGAACGCATGGTCCATCCGGCCATCGTTGGCCGGGACGACCGCCTGCGCCAGCGCCGGTTCATCGGCATCATGCTTGCCGCTCCGTTCTTTGCCGCGGGTGCCGCGGTCACACTGGTCACCTCGGGGATGGGCGCCGCCGTCACTGTCGCAACTATCTTCGCCGCCTTTGGTCTTTGCTGGTTCGCGGCCTTGCTGGTGGCGGCGTCGGGCAAAATGGCGCTGGCCGCCCAGGTCGCGCTTGCCGCCGGCGGTCTTGCCCTTGCCGGCGGCATCGCCGCGGCGGGCGGCCTGGCGTCGCCGGTTGCGTTGCTGGCCCTGGCGCTGCCATTCGAAGCCTGGTGGATCGGCGGTTCGAAGCGCGCGGCACTTTGGGGCGGCACTTCCGCCCTTGCCGCAGTGCTGCTGCAGCCTTTTGTCGGCTCTGTCGTCCCGCTCGGTGCGGTGCAAGTCGCGGCGTGGCATTGGCTGTTGCCGCTGGCCTGGGGACTGACGCTGGTTCCCCGGCTTGCAGCCCTTGGCGATGCCGCACATGCGCAGCCTGCGCTCCTTCCAAGCGACCGCCTCGAAGACATGATCGACGCCGTTATCCTGCATGTCGCCCGGCATGGCGAAGTCCTTGATGCATCGGCCAAGGCGCGCACCATCCTGAAGCTGCCGCCGGAACTGCTTTTCGGCGCCGGCTTGTTCGACCGCATCCATCTGTCCGATCGCGTTGCTTATCTGAGCGCGCTTGCAGACCTGCGCGATGGCGCCGTGGCGCGGCGGCTCGATCTTCGGGTAAGGCTGCCCCAGGACGGCAATGCTCCGCTGGCCGACAATTACCGGCCATTCCAGCTCGAACTGGTTCGGGCCGACGAGCAGCAGGAGACCTTCACCCTGCTGCTGCGCGAGAACGACGAGATCGCCGAACTGCGCGACGAGCTTGCCGCCGCCAATGAGGCGGCAGCGTCGGCGGAGGTGGCGAAGGGCCGCTTCCTGGCCGTCGTCAGCCACGAGCTTCGCACGCCGCTCAACGCCATCATCGGGTTTTCCGACATGCTGCTGCATGAGATGTTCGGCGGCTTCAAGGACCCGCGCCAGAAGGAATATGTCGGCCTGGTCAGGGATTCCGGCCAGCATCTGCTTGCCGTCGTCACCTCGATCCTGGACGTGTCGAGGATCGAGGCCGGCGCCTACGCGACCGAGCCCGAGCCGTTCCGCTTCATCGAAGCGGTCGAGATGTGCCAGTCGATGATGCAGCTGCAGGCCAACGCCAAGAACATCGACCTTCAGGCGCAGATCGCGCCCGACGCCGGCGAGATCAATGCCGACCGTCGCGCCGTGCAGCAGATCCTGATCAACCTCGTCTCCAATGCGATCAAGTTCACGCCCGACGGCGGCGATGTCGTCGTCGGCGCCAAGCGGATCGGCTCGCGGCTGCATTTCTGGGTCAGGGACACCGGCATCGGCATCGCCGAGGAGGATTTCGCCAATCTCGGCAAGCCGTTCATGCAGATCCACAACGACTATACGCGCCGGTTTGAGGGTACCGGGCTCGGCCTGTCGCTGGTCAAGGGCCTGGTGGCCCTGCACGACGGCACGATGTCGATCGAGAGCATGCCGGGTGAGGGGACGACGGTCACGATCAGCCTGCCGGTGAACGGGCCGAAAAAGCGCGCGACCGACAGGAACGGCGTGCTGCCGATGCCCGTGACCAGGACGAAGGGCGACGCGAAAGGGGACAGGAATGGCTCGCTCCGCAAAACAGCCTAAAGCGGTCAAGCGCCGCAGCGGCGCTTTCGAGGCCGGCGCGATTGCGCTCGGCGGCGCGATCTCGCGCAATCCGGTCCTGGTCGGCGGCTCGACCGCCTTTCTGGTGACGCTGTTCTACGTTTCCGCCAACGCGCTGTGGTACCAGCCGTTTCCGCATGCCGGCGCCTTCTTCGCCACGCGCAGCATCGAGGGTTTTCCGCGCCCCGGCACGGATGAACCCGAAACCACCATCAACATACTGCGGCCTGGCCCGGCGCCGGCCAAGAGCGACCCGACGGTCGAGCAGGTGCAAGGCATCCTCAAGGACCTCGATTTCTACACAGGCACCGTCGACGGCATTTCCGGGCCGAATACCCACAAGGCCATCCAGGCCTACCAGCAGAAGGTCGGTCTGCCGGCATCCGGCGAGATCGACGCCGTCCTGCTCGACCAGCTCGGCGCCAAGCAGACGACGGCGGGTATTCCCCATCCGGCGCCACGGCCCGTGGATATGGCCGCTGCTCCCGCTGCCGCGCCCGAGGCTGCCCCCGCGCCAATTCCGGTCTCGGCACCGGCATCCGCCCAGGCGCCCGATCCTCGCATCGTCAAGATCCAGGCCGGGTTGAAGGCATTCGGCAATGACGACATGCAGTTGGACGGGGTCGTCGGCGCCCGCACCAAGGCCGCGATCAAGGAATTCCAGTCGCTGTTCGGCCTGCCGCAGACCGGCGAGCCGGACGAGGTCGTCTACGTCAAGATGCGCGAAATCGGCCTGACCAACTGAACAGACCAGACGACCGCTCGCGGGCGAGTGTAAATCCGGCTAAGACGCTGCGCATGTCGTCCGGACCCCTCCCATGCGCGTAACCACCGATCTTTGGGTGTCGGCCCTGTTGCGCCGTGTGTTCGGCGCTGGCGGCTTTGCCGCCGTCGTCAAGCGCGGCGCGACCGAGGCCGGCGCTGTCTTCGTGCTGTCGCGCGGGCGGCTGGGCGAGGTCTCCCTGTTCGGCCCGGCGCCGCAGACCAGCTACGATTCGGCCAAACCGGATGACCGGTTTTTCACGCTGCTCGGCGCTGGTGAAGACGCCAGCGTGCTCGACGCCAGGCTGGAGCGGGAAAAGAAATTCGATCCCGATATCTGGGTGGTCGAGATCGAGGCCGGCTCGGTTCCCGTCGAGGAGCTGCTCTCGGTCAAGATGCCTTGAGGCTTGCCTTGTCGCCATCCGGCGCCTGGTCGGCATTTGCGGCGGCAGGGGCGTTGCCGCGCACCGCTAGTGTCTCGGCCTTCCAGCCGCGGAGCTTTTCGAGGGCAGCCTCGTGGTGCAGCAGCCGGTAGCGGTCGAGGAAAATACGGATCGCCTGCGGGTGCGGAAACTCCCGGGGGTAGACCGCGACCGCGATCAGGAATGCCCTGTCCTCGCTGAGGTCGAGCGCCCGCAAGGCGGCGAGCAGCGAGACGTAGCTCGACTGCTCGGTCAGCGCGCGCGCCGTCGAAAACTCGATGTCGAGTGCGTCGGCAAGCGCGGTCTGGAAGAAGGCGGCGTTGCCGGTCAGCGCCGTCTCGCGCAGCTTGCTATAGGTCGCCGAGCCGACGAAGGGATTGACCGATGTCGCCTCGCTCTCGGCGAGCATCATCGCGCGCAGCCGGCGCCTGGCGCTTTCGGCAGCGCTGCCGGGCAGTTTGGGTGGGCTGGGAGCGGCGGCAGCGGGTTCGGCTCGGTCGCCCGTCGCTTCGGCGATCGGCTCGGGCTGCCGCACCCGCACCAGGGTTGGTTTCTCCAGCGCCTTGATCAGCTGCGCGATGGTTGGGTTCAAATCCTTGCGGCGGGCAATGGCGCGCGCGTGCGGCAGGCCGTGACGGCCGATCAGCGCAATCAGGTCGATATCGCTCAGGGCGCGGGAACGGACCAGCAAGGGCGCGCAGACATCGAGCGGCTCCTCGCAAAGCCGCCGCACCAGGGCAGCCGGCGCATATTCGCATTCGGAGAGGGCAGCGGCGACATAGCGGCGCGATTCAACCGACACGCTGTCGAAAAGCGGCAGCGTCAGATCCTCGAGCTGGGCGATCTCGCGGCGCGACGGGCGGGTCAGCGAGCAGAACGCCGACACCGCGGCACGAAACAGCCTTTCGGCTTTTCCCGATTCCGTCCGTATAGCGATTTGCCTGAAATCCGAAACTGACACGGAAGATACGCCCGATACTCGACACGACCCGGACCATGCTCAACCGCAACTGTGTCGGTTTCGCGTAAGGCTTGGAACAAACATCAAATTAGCGGCGATCCGTTAGCGCTCCGTTAACCCTCTGCCTGCCTTAATCACATTTGGAGGCGTTGCGTTGTGCTCCGGGCAACCGAGAGGAATACGCGAACCATGGGCATGGTACTGTCTTTTGTGCCGCGACGGGCACCAGTCAATCGAGCAGTTCAGGGCACCGGCACGCCGGCGGCGGTGATCATTTTCCCAGGCGTCCGCTACGAGCATCCGCCACTGGCGGGCGAGGCGCGGCCGGCCGGTTCGGACAAGCCAGACACACCACGGTCGCCTGTTCCGCACCACTGAGCAGGCTCTCTTCGGGGCAAAAATCAGTAGTCCTGCAGCTCGCAGGAGCTCTGCTCCAGGAACTGCGACACAACCGGCTTCCAGCTGTCGTCAGGCACGAAAGCACGAATGACGAAGATGCCTTCCTCGATCGGCGCTTCGACGAAGATCGCCCCTTGCAGATCTTCCGGCAGCTCCCGGCGCACGTCGATCATTTGCGCCGGCGTCAGCACCACGGTGTCGAGCTTGTTGCCGGTCGCGGTGTGGTCGTTGAAGGAATAGAAATTGTGGCCGTTGCGGTCATAGACCGAAACCGACCAGAATGGCACGCTGCCCGGTGCCTTGATGCGCACCATGCCTTCGGCAAGGTCGAAGCGGCAGGCGGCGGCGTAAAACATCGGATCGACCGATTTGACCACCGGCGCGCCGCCGGCCTCGGCGTCGAGCCTGGTCATCTTGTAGAGGTCTGAAGCCAACGCCAGCCGCGACCAGGCGTCGCGCTCGGTAAACTCCGGCACCAGCAAAAGCACCACGATGTGGACGATGCCCGCACCGAGCAGGCCGAGCAGGATGGCGTGCAGCAGCCTACGCATTGCAGCCCGCCTTGACGATACGGGGCAGCGTCACGTCGGAGAGGCCGGTGCTCGAGGCGATCGGCGTGTCGTAGAAGGTGAGCACGAAATACATCCGGCCAAAGCCTTCGGTCAGAAGCCAGTTGCCGGGCGCGGGGCGATTGCCGACGGTAATGATCACCGAATTGTCGGGCTGGCGCAGCACCTGGTAGGATTGCAGCGCCGCCAGGCGCGGCTTGCCGGTGTCGACCACGCCGAGCGACTGGTCGGCGGCATAAAGCGTCCAGAACCGGGCGGTGGGGAAACTGCCATCGATCCTGTAGTCGCATTGCCGCTTAAGCTCATCGCCGGCCGCATCGCGTTCGGCGATGAAGGACAAGCCTTCCGCCTTGCCGAGCGCCAGTACGCCCTCGCGCGCCACGCGCGCCTTCGAATAGGGGTCGGCATCTTGCGTGCCGATCTCGGGGAAGGCGGTCCATTGGCCGATGCTGATCGCGCCGACACCGCTCTGCGCCTGCAGCGCATACCAGACGCTGCCGCCGCCGCCGCCGATGGCAATGGCAAGCGAAAGCAGCGTGAAAAAGGCGGTCTTGAGCATGAAGAACCGGGACGAGAGAATTGTCGTTCGGGGATATAGCGGGGCAGGCCGCAGGGCAAGCGGCCCTGTGGAATGACGGATCAGAGCGCCGACAAGGTCTCCGGCGCCGATGGTGCGACCAGCACGGGCGCGGCCTGGAACACCTTGGTCATCTCGCGCAACGTCTGCGTCGTGCGGCTGGACAGCACGGGCGGGCGCTCGGCGGCGGCATCCGCTGCCGCCTGATCGGCATTTTTCTTCTCCGCCTCCTCGGCCTTGGCGGCGATTTCTTCGTCGACAAAGGGCTTGTCGAGGCCGGGGATTGGCTTCAAGTCGATGTTCTGGTGCGCATAGACCATCAGCCGCTGCCACACCATGGCCGGCAGCGTGCCGCCGGTCATTTTGTTGGTTGGCGTGAAGTCGTCATTGCCGAGCCAGACGGCGGCCGTGTAGTTGCCGGTGAAGCCGACGAACCAGGCATCGCGGTAGGATTGCGTCGTGCCGGTCTTGCCGGCCACCACGATGTTGGGAAGCTGCGCGCGCCGCGCCGTGCCGATGACCGGCACCGCCGCCAGCATGGTGTTCATGTACTTCAGCGCCTGCTCCGACAGCACGCGGTGCGGCGGCGGGGCGTCCTTGGTCCAGTCATAGACCACCTCGCCGGTGCGGGTGACGAGCTGCGTAATGCCATGGCGGGAGCCGACGAAGCCGTTCTGCGCAAACACGCTGTAGCCTGTCGCCTGGTCCATCACCGTCATGCCCGACGTGCCGAGAACCATGGTCTTGTGCGATTCCAGCGGCGATTCCACGCCCATCGATTCGGCCATCGCCTTGATCGGGCCGATGCCGAGATGGTCCTTGGCGAGCCGCACCGGCACGGTGTTGATCGACTTGGCGATTGCGGTGATCAACGTGACATTGCCGGCCGATCCTCCGCTGTAGTTGTGCGGTGACCAACTGCCCCAGCTGATCGGGCCGCCGGAAACCACCGAGTCGGGCGTGAAGCCATGCTCCATCGCCGTGGCGTAGACGTAAGGTTTGAACGAGGAGCCGGTCTGGCGCAGCGCCTTGGTGGCGCGGTTGAACTGGCTGGTGCCATAGTCGCGGCCGCCGACGATGGCGCGCACCGCGCCATTGGTCTCGATCACCACAACGGCGCCTTCGGTGACGTTGTATTCCTTGCCGAACTGGCGGAGGTGGAATTCGACGGATTCTTCCGCCGCCTTCTGGATGTTGGCGTCGAAGGTGGTGTGAGCGACCACCGAATGCTGGCCGGGCTTGGCGATCTTCTTGACCTCGTCGAAGGCCCAGTCGAGGAAATAATCCGGGCTCTTCTGCTCGCCGCGGTCGACGATCTCGGCCGGATGCAGCCTTGCCTGCAACACCTGGCCTTCGGTCATGAAACCGGAATCGACGAGGTTGGACAGCACCACATTGGCGCGAGCGCGGGCGGCGGGTAGGTTGATGTGCGGCGCGTATTTGGTCGGCGCCTTGAACAGGCCGGCCAGCATCGCCGCCTCGGCGAGGTTCAGATCCTTGACGCTCTTGCCGAAATAGAAATCCGCCGCCGCCTCGATGCCGAACGTGCCGCCGCCCATATAGGCGCGGTCGAGATAGAGCTGCAGGATCTCCTTCTTCGACAGATTGGCCTCCAGCCACAGCGAAAGGAAAGCTTCCTTGATCTTGCGCTGCAAGGTCCGCTCATTCGACAGGAACAGGTTCTTGGCCAGCTGCTGGGTGATGCTGGAGCCACCCTGGACGACGGAATTGGCCCGCACATTCTCGAAGATGGCGCGCGACAGGCCGAGCACGTCGATGCCGTAGTGCTCGAAGAAACGCCGGTCCTCAGTCGCCAGCACCGCCTTGATGACGTGGTCCGGCATCTCGTCGACCGGCACCGAATCGCGCTGGATGATGCCGCGCTGGCCGATCTCGTTGCCGTAGCGGTCGAGGAAGGTGACGGCAAAATCGCCCTGGCTGCGCCAGTCGCCTGTAGTGATCTGGAAGGCCGGCATGGCCAGCGCCAGGAGCACCACGAAGCCGCCGGCGCCCATGGTGAAACCTTCGCTCAGCACTTCGATGATGCCGCGTCGCCAGCCGGTGACGCGAAAGCGTCGCGAAAAAATGGTTGCCGATTCCCAGAACTGGCCGGCCTTGAAGCCGATCTCGTAGAGCGAGGAATCGATCCACGCGTCCACCGCCAGCAGTGCGGCGGCGATCGGACCTCTTCTTCTTGGACGTCGTTCTAAAGGACTGGCCATTCCCGAAACTCACCCCACCCACGACCTGAGAACCGCAAGCAGGCAATTTCAGGGCGGGGGTGCACCCGACGAAGACTATTCATCCATTTCAGCCGGCTCACAAGGGCCGCCGGGCCACACCGCACGGTTTGTTGACCGCCAACCGCTATTCTATCAGCGCGCAGCGATGAAGTGCATGAAATGCGCTACATCCGCATCGCTCGGCTCCTGGCCGGTGAAGGCGCGCAGATAGGCGGCGAGATGGCTGACCCGCGCCTCGACCGGCTCCTTGAGGTCGAGCACGTAATAGCCGATCTGCATGTAGTAGAGCACGCGTGCCCGGATGAAGGCGTCTTCCTCATCATAGCCGTGGCGGCGATACATCTCGCGGATGGCGCCAAGACGGTCGTTGTCGGCCTGGTCGATGGCGGCACGAACATCGTCTGAGCGCCGTGCCCATTCGCGGACGGCAAAATCGAGCCGCGGATCGAACAGGCGCTCGTCGGCCCAGCATTCGAAGACATTCATGACGGCTATGATGATCGTATCGGCCGCCCGCTGCGCGCGTTCGACGATCGCCTTGGTATTGGTGTCATGCCAATGGGTGAGCAACTGGTCGAGCAGATCCTGGCGGCTCTGGAAATACCAGTAGAAGCTCGAGCGCGAGACGCCGAGCTTCTGGCCGAGCGTCAGCACCCGTACGCTTTCGATGCCGTCCGAGACCAGGGTCTGCAGCGCCAGATCGATCCAGTCCTGGCGCGTCACCTTGATGTTGCCGGGTGCCGGCTCGGCCTGCGGAGCAATCATGATCATGGACCCACAAGTGCCATGGCGCGGAATTCTGCGCAAGCTCTGGACATACATGTCTAGACACATGTGTCCAGAATATGTATCGTGTGGGTATCCAACGAGAGGGAGGGGCTCGTGAAGTCGCATTATCGGGCGGTCGTCATCGGCGGAGGCGTGGTCGGCGCCTCGGTGCTCTACCATCTGGCGCGCTTCGGCTGGAGCGAGGTGGCGCTGATCGAGCGCGCCGAACTGACCGCCGGTTCGACCTGGCATGCGGCAGCCGGCTTCCACGCGCTCAACGCCGATCCCAATGTCGCGGCACTGCAGGACTATACGATCAAGCTCTATCGCGAGATCGAGGCCGAGTCCGGCCAGAACACCGGCCTGCATATGACCGGCGGCGTCAACATGGCGAGCGACCCGCAGCGCTGGGAATGGCTGAAATCGGCCTGGGCGGTGTTCCAGTCGGTCGGCATCGAGACCGCCCGATTGGTGACGCCTGAGGAGATCAAGGCAATCTGCCCGATCGTCGACGTCAACGGTGTGCTGGGCGGCCTCTATGACTCCAACGAAGGTCACCTCGATCCTTACGGCACGACGCATGCCTATGCCGGCGCTGCGAAAAAGCGTGGCGCCGATGTCATCCTGCGCAACCGGGTGCTCGATCTGAAGGCGCGCCCCGATGGCGGCTGGGATGTGCTGACCGAACAGGGCATGATCGTTGCCGAGCATGTCGTCAATGCCGGTGGTCTCTGGGCAAAGCAGGTCGGCCGCATGGCCGGCGTCGAGCTGCCGGTGACGCCGATGGAGCATCATTACTTCGTCACAGAGGACATTCCGGAAGTGGCCGCGCTCGACAAGGAGCTCGGCCTCGCCGTCGACCTCGACGGCTTCTCCTATTTACGCCAAGAGCGTAAAGGCGTCCTGCTCGGCGTCTATGAGCAAAACCCGAAGCACTGGAACATGGACGGTGCGCCCTGGGATTACGGCATCGAGCTGATCCCGGAGGACATCGACCGCATCGGCCCGGAGCTGACGAAAGCCTATGAGCGCTTCCCGTGCCTGGCCACTGCCGGCATCCGCAAATGGGTCAACGGCGCCTTCACCTTCACGCCCGACGGCAACCCGCTCGTCGGTCCTGTCCGCGGCGTGAAGAACTATTGGGTCGCCTGCGGCGTCATGGCCGGCTTCAGCCAGGGCGGCGGCGTCGGCAAGTCGCTGGCGGAGTGGATGATCCATGGCGAACCGCAAGCCGATGTATTCGGCATGGACATCGCCCGCTACGGCGCTTTTGCCGCCAACCGCGAATATCTCGGGCAAGCGACGCGCCAGTTCTATGCACGCCGCTTCGTTATGACCTTTCCCAATGAACGGCTGCCGGCCGGCCGTCCGCTGAAGCGCCCCGGCGCGTATGACGGCATGAGCGCGGCGGGTTGCGAATGGACGGCCTCCTGGGGGCTGGAAATTCCCGCCTATTTCGCGCCGATCGGCTTTCGCGAGGAAACGACGCTGAAGCGTTCCAACGCCTTCGATATCGTCGGCGACGAGGCGCTGCAGCTGCGCCGCGCCGCCGGTCTGGTCGATACATCGGCCTTCTCGCGCTATGCCGTATCCGGGCCGGGCGCGGAGGCCTGGCTCGACCGGCTGCTGGCCTGCAGGCTGCCGAAGGCGGGGCGCGCGAAGCTGGCGCCCATGCTTGGGTCTGACGGGCGGCTCAAGGGCGATCTTACCGTGCTCAACTGGGGCGGCGGCGAATACTGGCTCATGGGCTCCTACTATCTCCGGGAATTTCACATGCGCTGGTTCGAGGCGCAAATGGCGCAAGGCGTCTCAATCGCGGATAGCTCCGACACGATCAGCGGATTCCTCGTCACCGGGCCGAACGCGCGGGACATCGTGGCGCGGACCACGCATCAGGATATCTCGGCGCAAGCCCTGCCGTTCATGGCGTGCGGCCAATTCGACATCGGCATGGTTTCGGCACGCGTGGCGCGGCTGTCGATCGCCGGTGAACTTGGCTTCGAGATCAATTGTCCGGCCGTCATGCATGCGACCCTACGCGAAACCCTGCTTGCCGCCGGCGCGGATCTTGGCTTGGCCGAAATCGGCTACTACGCGCTCAACGCATTGCGGCTGGAAAAGAGTTTTGGCATCTGGTCGCGCGAGTTCACGCAAGGCTATACGCCGGGCGAGACCGGGCTCGACCGTTTCATCGCCTTCGACAAAAGCGATTTCATCGGCCGCGAGCCGGTGCTGAAGGAGCGTGATGCCGGTATCACACGACGGATCGTGACGCTGGAAGTCGACGCCGTCGATGCCGACGCCAGCGGCTTCGAGCCGGTCTGGCACAAGGGCCGGCGAGTCGGCTTCGTCACCTCGGGCGGCTATGGCTACACGGTTCGTAAAAGCGTCGCGCTGGCGTTGGTCGACGACGATTTCGCCAGGGAGGGCACGGAGCTTTCGGTGCACATTGTCGGCGTCGAGCAGCCTGCGCGTGTCATCGCGGCTTCGCCCTACGACGCTGACGGCAAGGCAATGAGGCAATGAGGAGTGGTGGCCATGGTCGATGATGTCATAAGGGAGACCAGGCGCGAGCGCCGGCGCGGGCACACCGGTGAGGCCGGCAGCGGGTCGAGCCGCCACCCGAATTACCGTTCGCTCAAAAACCCGTTCCTGCCGCAGCCGGTGTTTTCGGACGATCGCGTCGCCGCCATCCACGACACGGCGCAGCGCGTACTGGAAGAGCTCGGCATCAAGGTGCTGCTGCCGGAGGCGCGAGCGATTTACGCGAAAGCCGGTGCGCTGGTCGATGAGGACAGCCAGATGGTGCGCGTCGGCCGCGATATCGTGACGGCCGCGCTGGCCTCGGCGCCAAAATCCATCCGGGCGATGGCCGGCGACCGCAGCCGAGACCTCACGCTCGAGCTCGGCTCCATGACCTTCCTCGCCGGCGCCGGCGCGCCCAACGTCACCGACATCGAACGCGGGCGGCGGCCAGGCACGCTCGCCGCTTTCGAGGAACTGACCAAGCTCATTCAGCATTTCGACGTGCTGCATATGCTGTGCCCCTGCATCGAACCTCAGGACATCGACAACCGGTTGCGCCACTATGCCGCCAACCGGGCGCAGCTGACGCTGTCGGACAAGTTCCCCTTCGTCTTCGCGCGCGGCACGCCGCAGGTCGAGGATGGGTTTGAGATGATCCGGCTGGCGCGTGGCCTGTCGCAGGACGAGTTCCTTGCCGGCGTCCATTGCTACACAGTCATCAACACCAACTCGCCGCGCCAGCTCGACATCCCGATGGCGCAAGGCATCATCGACTTTGCCAGGGCGGGCCAGGTCTCTGTCATCACGCCCTTCTGCCTGGCCGGCGCCATGGCGCCGATCACGGTCGCCGGCGCATTGACGCTGCAGCACGCCGAGGCATTGGCCGGATTGACCCTGGCGCAGATGGTGCGGCCCGGCGCACCCGTGGTCTACGGCTCGTTCTCCTCCAATGTCGACATGAAGTCCGGCGCGCCGGCCTTCGGCACGCCCGAGCATGTCAAGGCGACGCTGGGCGCCGGCCAGTTGGCGCGCTTCACCGGCCTGCCCTGGCGGTCCGGCGGCGGCAGTGCGGCCAACATTTCCGACGTCCAGGCAGCACATGAGACGCAGTTCGCGCTGTGGGGCTCGGTGCTTGCCGGCGCCACCGTCTGCATCCATGCGGCGGGCTGGCTGGAGGGCGGCCTCAGCGTCTCCTACGAGAAGCTGATCACCGATATCGAGGCGTTGCAGACGGTCGCCGAACTCTGTGCGGCGACCCCGGGCGATGAGGACGCGATCGGCTTCGAGGCCATCGCCGAAGTCCAGCCCGGCGGACATTTCTTCTCCGCCGGCCACACCATGGCGCGCTACCGCACCGCCTTCTACGAGCCGCTGGTTGCCGACTGGTCGAATTTCGGCAACTGGACGCAGTCCGGCTCGAAGTCGGCCACCGAGCGCGCCACCGGCATCTGGAAGCGGACGCTGGCCGACTTCCAGCCACCGGCTTCGGCGGCCGCTACATCAGGTATTCTCGATGAATTCATAGCGCGGCGCACCGAACAAGGTGGGGCAGCGCCGGTCTCGTGAAGGGAACGCAACCGGCAATGATGGTCTGCCGCGGCCGCCGGGATACTGACCGGGCGGTCCGGCTCACGGGCCGGCGTATCGCTCTCAGCGATCAGCGGAGCCCGCCGCTCACGCGCCGGGCTCCTCCTTTTTGTCGTCACCGATCACGCATGCGCGTGCGGGTGACGGAAGTCCCAGACTGCCCAGGCCGAGGCGAGAACCACCAGCACGCCGAGAACCACATGGGTCCCCATTGCGTTTGCGTTCGCCATAAAACCAAGCAGCCACGGCGAGACGATCAGCCAGAGCCCGAGAACCATGTTCACCCACTCTTCCCACTCGGCAAATACGGAAAGCGTCGCGACAGCCAGGGCTCCGATCACAACGCCGACAATCCAGGCGTTATATGCGGGAGTCATTTCAGCAGCGAAGCCGACTACCCAGGGTGAGATGAACAGGCAAACGGCAAGGATCAGATTAATGAGATCCTGGGCCCGTTTTCCTTCCATGAGTTTATTGGCCATGACAACCTCCATAGAGAAGCTTGACCAAAGCACTACGTTTCGCGTGCACCGCACGCTTAGTTGTTGATATAATTACGCTTCAAATGACCTTCAAGGACCTGCCCCAGGGCGGCCGATGGCTGCGAATTCATAGCAGTACACCGAACGGGTCGAGGCAGCCCCGGCCTCGGGAGGTCAGCGCAGGATGCTGACCCGCCCGAATGCAATCGCCGGGGTGGAACTCACCGTTGCCGCGCCGTTGCCCAGCCTGGGTGGCCGCATGATGGTCCAGTCGAGGCTGGATTGGACGATAAGCTTTCCTTCGCCTCGTGGAGGGCTTCAGCCCGGCTTGCGCCCGACGGTGAAGGCGACAGGCGCCCGGCGTGGGTGTTGGCGCAGCCGGTCACCGGCGCCCGTTGTTCTGGCTTGGCCCGCCCGGCATGCCGGGCGAACACTTCAGGCGGTGGTCAGTAGCCGCCCATGCCGCCGCCACCACCCGCCGGTGCCGCATCCTTCGGCGGAACGTCGGTGATCATGGCTTCGGCGGTGATCAGAAGCGCTGCGATCGAACCGGCGTCCTGCAGTGCGGTGCGCACCACTTTCGCCGGGTCGACGATGCCGGCCTTGATCATGTCGACATAGACCTCGTTCTGGGCATCAAAGCCCTGATTGTGATCCTTGCTGTCGGACAGCTTGCCGATGACGATCGAGCCTTCGACGCCGGAATTCTCGGCGATCTGGCGGATAGGCGCCTCGAGCGCGCGAAGCACGATCGAAATGCCCGCCGTTACATCGTCATTGGCGCCGGTCAGGCCGGCCAGAGCCGACCTGGCGCGCAGAAGCGCCACGCCGCCGCCGGGCACGATGCCTTCCTCGACCGCAGCGCGCGTCGCGTTCAGCGCGTCGTCGATGCGGTCTTTCTTTTCCTTCACTTCCGACTCAGTGACGCCGCCGACGCGGATGACGGCAACGCCGCCGGCGAGCTTGGCCAGCCGCTCCTGCAGCTTCTCCTTGTCATAGTCGGACGTCGTCTCCTCGATCTGGCCCTTGATCTGTGCGATGCGCGCCTGGATGGTCGCCTTGGTGCCGGCGCCGTCGATGATCGTGGTGGTGTCCTTCTCGATCAGCACCCGCTTGGCGCGGCCGAGCATCTCGATTGTGACGTTTTCGAGCTTGATGCCGAGATCCTCGGAAATCATCTGGCCCGATGTCAGCACCGCGATGTCTTCCAGCATCGCCTTGCGGCGGTCGCCGAAACCTGGCGCCTTGACGGCCGCGACCTTGAGGCCGCCGCGCAGTTTGTTGACGACCAACGTCGCCAGCGCTTCGCCCTCGACGTCTTCCGAAATGATCAGCAGCGGCCGGCCGCTCTGCACCACCGCCTCGAGGATCGGCAGCATCGCCTGCAGATTGCCGAGCTTCTTCTCGTGGATGAGCACATAGGGGTCTTCGAGCTCGACGCGCATCTTGTCGGCATTGGTGACGAAATAGGGTGAGAGATAGCCGCGGTCGAACTGCATGCCTTCGACGACGTCGAGTTCGGTGTCGGCGGTCTTGGCTTCCTCGACGGTGATGACGCCGTCATTGCCGACCTTGTCCATCGCCTTGGCGATCATGGCGCCGACGGTGGCGTCGCCATTGGCGGCGATGGTGCCGACCTGGGCGATCTCGGCCGACGACTTGACCTTCTTGGCCTTCGCCTTGATGTCTTTGACCACGGCGGCGACAGCCTGGTCGATGCCGCGCTTGAGATCCATCGGGTTCATGCCGGCGGCAACGAGCTTGGCGCCTTCGCGCAGAATCGAGGCGGCCAGCACCGTGGCGGTGGTGGTGCCGTCACCGGCGAGGTCGTTGGTCTTCGAAGCCACTTCGCGCACCATCTGCGCGCCCATGTTCTCGAACTTGTCGGCAAGCTCGATTTCCTTGGCCACCGCGACGCCGTCCTTGGTGATGCGCGGCGCGCCATAGGCCTTGTCGATGATGACGTTGCGGCCCTTGGGGCCAAGCGTGACCTTCACCGCATTGTTGAGGATCTCGACGCCGCGCAACATACGGTCGCGCGCGTCGGTGGAGAATTTGATTTCCTTGGCAGACATGTTTTTCAATCCCGTTCGTATGATGAAGCAAGCGGCTCGCCGGAGCCTGGCAAAGCCAGGCCGGTTAGGCGGCCTTCTTGGCTTTGACGCTCTTCTCGGTGACGACCGTCTCGCTCTTGCCGATGACGGCCGTCTCGCTCTTGTCGATGACGCCCATGATGTCGGCTTCCTTCATAATCAGAAGGTCCTCGCCGTCGATCTTGACCTCGGTGCCCGACCATTTGCCGAACAGGATCAAGTCGCCTGCCTTGACATCGAGCGGAACAAGCGCGCCGTTTTCGTCGCGAGCGCCGGGGCCGACGGCGATGACTTCGCCTTCCTGCGGCTTTTCCTTGGCATTGTCGGGAATGATGATGCCGCCCTTGGATTTGGTATCGCCTTCTGCGCGCCGGATGACGACGCGGTCGCGGAGTGGCCGAAACTTCATGAGAACTTCTTTCTGGGGCCTGCACAGGCGGCCACGCCGCTCTTATAGGCGCGTTGGCACTCGATAGATAGGAGTGCCAAAAATTATTCGCGGCCAGCTAAAAATATTAAAAAGTATTATGCGGCCCGCGGATTTCCAGATTTCGCGCAGCGTCTAAATAATTCAAAAAATTGAATTTCTGCGCCAAAGCCACTATTTATATGGAAAGTTTCATTTCAACGGTTTCAGGCACAAGGGAGATTTAAGCGATGGCCGACGGCAATCAGGGTATCATGGAAAAAGCTGAGGCCCGCTTCATGGACAAGCAGAAGAAAACGGCCGAGCGCAACAAGGCAACCTCCGACTACATGTCGGAGGCGAGGGCCAGGGAGATCAAGACCGCGAGGCTCAGGGGATTGCGCCTGGCCAAGGAAGAGGCCGACCGCGTTGAGGAAGCCTTGAATCCGACACCGAAGAAGAAGCGGGCGGCAGTCAAGAAAGCCGCCGCCGCACCCAAGGGAGCCAAGTCATGAGCCTGACATTCCCCAATCCAAGCCGCAGCTATGACGAGGCCGGCAAGCGTATCCGCTTTGTCGGCCATGACGGCATGTTCCAGATTTCCTTCTCTGTCGCTGCCGATGCAATCTCGAAGGCGCCATCTGGGACGGCGACTTCGGAAGCCACCTATCTGGCGGCCTTCGATACGGCGTCCAATTCCATCCATGACATTGCCAGCAAGGCGTATGCGCGCACCCGCAAGAGCATATATGTGCTCACCGCCGCGGATTTCAGCTAGCGCTTGGCTGCGATCGACCTGGATCAGGATTTGCGGTCGGCTTTTGCCCGCCGCTTGACGTCCCGGCTGTTCAGGCGGTCGGCCATCGCTTCCGCATCGCGCACATTCATGCCGACCATGACCTGATGCTTGAGCTCGACAGGCTGGCCGGTGAAGATGTCGAAGATAGTCCAGCTGTCAGGCTGGTCCATGCGCAAAGCGTAGCGGTTTGCCATCGCGGCGTCAGGCCCGTGACATGAAAAATGCCGCCGCCAGGATCAGGATCGTCCAGACCAGCACCGACAGCTTCAAGACCAGGCCGCCGTGCGCGGAAAGAACCTTCCGCATGCGCAAAGCTGCGCTGTTCATGCCCTTGGACAGCGTGGTGCTGCCGCAATCGCGACCACGGGCTTGACGCCAAGTTTTCCAAAAGCCGGCAGCAGCGCTGGCGTGCGCATGAAATGACCTCGAATTGTCGGAGAAAACAGGCCTCCTCATAACACCCTTCTTGAAACTCCCTGCATGCCAAATAGAAACCGGTCGGTGAAACGGCGATGCCGCCCGATTCGCAACTTGCGTGGGGCCGGTTGTCATCTGGCGGAATCGGCGCAACGAAGTTAGTTTGCGCGCGAAACTGATAGCGGCATGAGGTTTGTTCAGGGGCATGATGCCGAAAAGTGTGAAGCGGTTTTCGGATGTCATCATGCTCTTAGGCGTGACAGGCGAACGGAGACGAGGATGACGGCGCCCGGCGATTTGCTGCAAGCCTTATTCATGAGATTGAAGAGCGACGCCTCGCTGACGGCGCTGCTCGGCGGCGCCGGATTGCGCGAGCAGGCGGCCGACAGTGCCGCCTTCCCCTATGTCACCTATGGCCGGACCAGCGCTTTCGATCTCGACACCGGCGCCGACAACGATGACGACCAGCTGATCACGCTGCATGTCTGGTCGAAGGCGCAAGGCGAGGCCGAGACGCGTCTGATCATGGACAGCATCCGGGCGCGCCTCGACGGCGCTGCGTTCGCCACCGGCTCGCGCGACCAGACACGCCTGTCGCTGGAGTTCGCTGAGGCGCGCTATGACGAGGATCTAGAGCTCCATCACGGGCTGCTGCGGATTCGCGCCATCACGCAAAGCGCGACCTAGAGCGTTTTCACCGTTTCACGGAAACGGCGAACCGCTCTATCTCTTGTTTGACGCAATTCCCAAGGGAAAGCGCTTCACACTTTTCCTGGAATTGCTCTAAATCTGCGCCTGGATCTCGGCCTTGTCGATGACCGACCACACCTCGCGGATGCGACCCTCTGCGAATTCGTAGAAAACATTCTCCGCGAACGACACGCGCTTGCCATTCACCGGCAGGCCGAACAGCATTCCCTTGGGATGACAGTCGAAATGCAGGCGCGCCGCCACGCGCGGTGGTTGGCAGACCAGCAGTTCGATGTTGAAACCGAGATCGGGAATGGCCTCGAAATCGCCTTCGAGCATGCGGCGATAGCCTGACAGACCGAGCATTTCGCCATTGTGCTGCACCTCATCGCCGACAAACCTTCCGAGATTGGCCCAGTCCTGGGCATTCAGGCAGGCGATGTAGCCCCGATAGAGATCGGCAAGGTCTTTATCCGTCATGGCCCACTCCGATGGTTTGGCGTTTCCTACGCTATTTAGGGCGCCCCTGAGAATGATCGCGCCTTGACCCGTTCCCAATCCACCTCCGACCTCAGAACCTCCTCGCAAAAACCATAGCCGCGCAGCAGGTTTTCCGGCTATGAATCCCATGCCCGGTCTGAGGGGACTGGGCGGCAAAATCGCATTCATTCCTTTCGCGCGCAGGGGTATATTGCGGGGATGGATTTTCAACCGTTCACCGTTCATTTCACGTTCAGCACAGTTGCGTTACAACGTCGACCATGAAAACGCTTCGCTCTCATTTCAGAACCGCGACACTGGCGCTTGGCATCGCCGGCGTGTTGGCGACGCCGGCGGCTGCGGCCGACTGCTACGCGATCGGCCAGCAGGTTGCCGAGCAGAATGGCGGCACACTGGCCAAGGCCTCGCAGTCGACGCGTGGCGGCCAGGAGGTCTGCGTCATCGTCGTGCTCGTTCCTGGCAAGAACGGTCAGCGCCCCCGCCGTTCCGAGATCGTCGTCCCGGCAAACTGACCCCATTGTTTCACAGGCCGCCGGAATCGGCCTATATCTGAAACATCAACAGGCCTGACCAATCATGCGCGTACTCGTTGTCGAAGATGACAAGGATCTGAACCGGCAGCTGGCCGACGCCCTGGTCGATGCCGGCTATGTCGTCGACCGCGCCTATGACGGCGAGGAGGGCCATTTCCTCGGCGACACCGAGCCTTACGACGCCGTCGTACTCGACATCGGCCTGCCGCAGATGGATGGCATCAGCGTCGTCGAGCGCTGGCGCCGCAACGGCCGCAAGATGCCGGTGCTGATCCTGACCGCGCGCGACCGCTGGAGCGACAAGGTGTCCGGCATCGACGCCGGCGCCGACGACTACGTCACCAAGCCGTTCCACATCGAGGAGGTGCTGGCCCGGGTGAGGGCGCTGATCAGGCGTGCCGCCGGCCATGCCTCGTCCGAGCTTACCTGCGGGCCGCTGCGCCTCGACACCAAGGCCTCCAAGGCCGATGTCGACGGTCAGCCGCTGAAGCTGACCTCGCACGAGTTCCGCCTGCTGGCCTATCTCATGCACCATATGGGTGAGGTGGTGTCGCGCACCGAACTGGTCGAGCATCTCTACGACCAGGATTTCGACCGCGATTCCAACACCATCGAGGTCTTCGTCGGCCGGCTGCGCAAGAAGATGGGCATCGATATGATCGAAACCGTGCGCGGCATGGGCTATCGCATGCGTGAGCCGGAGGCGTAAGGCGGAACCGCTCCCCATACCAGCAAGGAAGCCTTTCTCGGCGCGGCTCTGGCCGCGCTCGCTGGCCTTCCGCGTCATCGGCTTTTCCACCATCTGGGCGATCCTCACCCTGATCGTCATCTTCACCCTGATCACCACGCTCTACCGCCAGGCCAGCGAGCGCGGCTTCGAGAGCCTCTTGTCGGCGCACCTGTTCAACCTGATCGGCTCCGTCGGCGTTTCCGAATCCGGCCAGCTCACCGGCGCTCCCGACCTCGGCGACCTGCGCTTCTCGGAGCCGAATTCAGGCTGGTACTGGTCGGTGGAGCCGGCTTCCGAAGGCGTGCATGGCAACCTTCATTCGTCCTCGATGACTACGACGATCCCGTCGCCGACCGTCGCCGAGGTGCCTTTCAATTCCAGTTTCCAGCGCAGCTATTCCACCGACGGCATCGGCGACGAGGAACTGCAAGTGTTCGAAAGCGAATTCGTCCTCGACGCAAAGAACCGCGCCGCGCGCTTCCGCGTCATGGGCAACAAGACCGAGCTCGAGCAGGAGATCGCCACCTTCCAGGGCCGCCTGCTGACTTATCTCAGCCTGTTCGGCGTCGGCATGATCGCCATCAACGCGATCGCCATCCTGCTTGGCCTGCAGCCCTTGCGCCGGGTCCGCAACGCGCTTGCAATGATCCGCGAGGGCACGGCGCAGCGGCTCGACGGCCAGTTCCCCGCCGAGATCGAGCCGCTCGCCAACGAGACCAATGCGCTGATCGAAAACAACAAGCGCATCGTCGAGCGCTCACGCACGCAGGTCGGCAATCTCGCCCATTCGCTGAAGACGCCGCTCGCCGTGCTGATCAATGAGGGGCGGGCGCTCGGCGGCGCCAAGGGCCAGCTCATTGCCGACCAGGCCGCCTCAATGCAGAAGCAGGTCGATCACTATCTGCAGCGGGCGCGTGTTGCGGCGCAGCGCGACAGCGTCGTCTACCGCACGCCGGTGACGCCGCTGGTGCAGCGCATGGTGCGCGTGCTGCAAAAGCTCAAGCCTGATATCGGCCTGTCGCTTGCATTGCCGGCGGCCGATATCGTCTTTGCCGGTGAGCGCGAGGATCTGGAGGAACTGCTCGGAAATTTGCTCGACAATGCCATGAAATGGGCAAAGAGCACTGTCGCCGTGTCCGTCTCGCCGGCCGGCGCCGCCGGCCTGTTCGAGATATCAATTGAGGATGACGGCCCTGGCATTCCCGAGGACAAGGCGCGCGATGCGCTGAAACGCGGCCGGCGCCTCGACGAGACCAAGCCGGGCACCGGGCTCGGACTTGCCATTGTCGCCGACCTCGTCAACGAGTATGGCGGCGCGCTGGCGCTGGACCGCTCCGCCATGGGCGGGCTGAAGGCGGTGGTGCGCTTGCGGAGCCTGCAATGATGCATTTCCAGGGCCAATCGACATGGCTGGGCGCCTGTGTTATGGCGACCTGTCGATTGCTCCTCGGATGGTCGGCAAACGGCCAAATTTCCGACAAATATCAATACTATGGCCAGCAGACATCCCCGATGACGCGGCCCCAAGAGCATCCCGTCCAAGAAAACCGGTTGTTGGCATGAAGATTCGCGTTGCGCTTGTTTCCGCACTGCTCGCTCTCTCCGGCTGCGGAACCCTGAGCAAGGGCGGCGGCCCGGATATTTCCATCACCAACCCGCCCGCGACGCCTCCTTCAGGGGCCAAAGTCGCGACGACGATCATTTCGGCCATGGCCGGCGGGCTCGTCGGCGGATCGATCGGCAGTGGCCTGAACGAGACCGAGAAGCGCAAGGCACTCGAGGCGGAATACAAGGCCCTCGAATATACGGCGAGCGGCCAGAAGGTGACGTGGAAGAGCGACAGTTCGGCCCATTCCGGCGAAGTCGTCGCGGCCCAGCCGTACCGCGTCGGCTCGCAGGATTGCCGCCAATACACCCATACGGTGTTCACCGGCACGGCCGGCCAGACCGCGCGTGGCACCGCCTGCCGCAACGCTGACGGCAGCTGGACGCCGCTGACCTGAGTATCCGGTCCGGCTGATTGGGACCGGGCTTGCTTGCTCGCTGCCGTCAAAGCGTCGCAGCGTGTCCGTGTTGGCAGAGCAGGGCTCTCGCTCTATTGGAAGAACCATGCTGTTCTGGGTCATAGCCGCAATCCTCACGCTGGGCGCAAGCCTGGCGGTGCTGCTGCCGCTGACCGGCGGCGGCAAGGGCGCTTCGTCCAGCAGCGACCATGACCTCGAAGTCTATCGCGACCAACTGGCCGAGCTTGATCGTGACGCCTCGCGCGGCCTGATCCAGCCGGCGGAAGCCGAGGAGGCGCGCGCCGAAATCGCCCGCCGCATCCTTCGCCTGGGCAACACCAGTCAAGCCGATGCGGCTGGCACGCGGCAGCCGTCGAGAGCGGCCAGGCTGGTGGCGACATCAGCGGTGCTGGTGGTCCCGCTGCTCAGCTGGGGCCTGTACAGTCAGGTTGGCTCGCCCGATTTGCCGTCGCAGCCGCTTGCCGAACGGCTGGCCAAGAACCCGGCCGATAGTTCGGTCGATGAGTTGGTGGCGCGCGCCGAGGCCCACCTTGCCGCCAATCCGTCCGATGGCAGGGGATGGGACGTGCTCGCCCCGATCTATCTGCGCCTGCAGCGCTTTTCCGATGCCGTGACCGCCTATCGCAACGCCATCCGCCTCGATGGCGACACCGCAGCCCGCGAGGCTGGTCTCGGCGAGGCGATCGCCAATGCTGCAGGTGGCATTGTCTCGGCCGATGCGCAATCGGCTTTCGAACAGGCGTTGAGGCTCGACCCGGCAAACCCGAAAGCCTCTTTCTACCTGGCCATGGCGCTGGCGCAGGAAGGCCGTCTGGCGGAGGCGACCGCTGCCTGGCAGAAAATGCTCGGGCTCCTGCCGCAGGATTCGCCGTGGCGCGGTGCCGTCCAACAGGCGCTGGCCGATGCCGCCAACCGTAGCGCCGCGTCAGGAGAGCCCGCGACAGGCCCCGATGCCGCAGCCGTCGATGCTGCCTCGTCCATGGCGCCGCAGGACAGGCAGGCCATGATCGACACCATGGTCGCCGGTCTCGATGAAAAACTGCGGCAAAATCCGCGCGACACGGAAGGATGGATGCGGCTCATTCGTTCCTATGTGGTGCTGGGCAAGGCCGATGCGGCGCGTGACGCGCTGCATCGCGGTATTGCCGTGTTTGGCGCCGACAGTGAGGAAGCGAAGAAATTCACCGCCCTTGCCGCCTCGCTCGGCCTGACGGCGACGGAGTAGGACATGACGCGCAAGCAGAAGCGATTGTCCGTGATCATCGGAGGGCTGGCTTTCCTCGGCGCCGCCACCGGGCTGATCTTCTATGCGCTCGGCCAAAAAGCTTCGTATTTCTACATGCCTGCCGACCTGACCACTGCCAGCGTCCAGCCGGGACAGCGCATCAGGCTCGGCGGCCTCGTCGAAAAGGGCACGGTCGTGCGCGGGGAGGGCGCGACGGTTGCCTTCTCGGTGACCGACACCCACAAATCGGTCAAGGTCATCTATACCGGCATCCTGCCCGACCTGTTCCGCGAGGAGCAGGGCGTCATCACCGAGGGCAGCTTCGGCGCGGACGGCGTCTTCGTCGCCGACAGCGTGCTGGCCAAGCATGACGAGCGTTATATGCCCAAGGAAGTGGCCGATGGGCTGAAGGCCAAGGGCGTCTGGCAGGAAAGCACGAACTGACAATGGTTGAGACCGGACATTTCGCGCTCGTCCTCGCTTTCGCCCTGTCGCTGGTGCAGACGCTGGTGCCGCTCATCGGCGCCCGCACTGGCAATCAGCGGCTGATGGCCGTCGGCGGCCCCGTCACGGTCACCGGCTTCGCGCTGACCGCGCTTTCCTTCGCAGCACTCGCCGGCGCCTATGCCAGCTCCGATTTTTCGGTGGCTAGCGTGTGGGAAAACTCGCATTCGCTGCAGCCGCTGATCTACAAGATCACCGGAACCTGGGGCAATCATGAAGGCTCGATGCTGCTCTGGGTGCTGATCCTGACCTTCTTCGGCGCGCTGGTCGCCGTCTTCGGTTCCAACCTGCCGGCAACGCTGCGCGCCAATGTGCTGGCCGTGCAAGGGGCGATCGGCGCCACCTTCTTCCTGTTCATCCTGGCGACGTCCAACCCGTTCATTCGGCTCAATCCGGCGCCGATCGAAGGCCGCGATCTCAACCCGGTCCTGCAGGATCTCGGCCTCGCCATCCATCCGCCGCTGCTCTATCTCGGCTATGTCGGCTTCTCCATATGCTTTTCCTTCTCGGTCGCGGCCCTGATCGAGGGCCGCATCGATGCCTCCTGGGCGCGCTGGGTGCGGCCATGGACGCTGGTCGCCTGGATGTTCCTCACCGGCGGCATCGCCATGGGCTCGTACTGGGCCTATTACGAGCTCGGCTGGGGCGGCTTCTGGTTCTGGGATCCGGTCGAGAACGCCTCCTTCATGCCGTGGCTTGCGGGTACCGCCCTGCTGCATTCGGCGATCGTCATGGAAAAGCGCTCGGCGCTCAAGATCTGGACGCTGCTGCTCGCCATCCTCACCTTCTCGCTGTCGCTGCTCGGCACCTTCCTGGTGCGCTCGGGCGTGCTGACCTCGGTGCATGCCTTTGCCACAGACCCGACGCGAGGCATCTTCATTCTGTGCATATTGACGTTGTTCATCGGCGGCTCGCTGGCGTTGTTTGCGCTGCGCGCCTCCAGGCTGACCGCCGGCGGCCTGTTCCACCCGATCTCGCGCGAAGGCGCGCTGGTGCTCAACAATCTGTTCCTGACCACGGCTACCGCCACCGTGCTGGTCGGCACGCTCTATCCGCTGGCGGTCGAGGCGCTTTCGGCCGGCAAGATCTCGGTCGGTGCGCCGTTCTTCAACCTGACATTCGGCCCGCTGATGGTGCCGCTGCTGATCCTGGTCCCCTTTGGGCCGCTGCTCGCCTGGAAGCGCGGCGACCTCTATGCCGTCGCCCAGCGCCTGATGGCCGCCTTCGCGGCCGCCCTTGTGGCGATGCTGGTCACCGGCCTGTTCGTCAACGGCGCGTCGGTGTTCGCCGCCCTTGGCGTCGGCCTAGCCTGCTGGCTGGTCTGCGGCGCGCTCACCGACCTTGCCGTCAAATCCGGCTTCGGCAATGTGTCGCCGGCCATCATGTTGCGCCGTTTCGCAGGCCTGCCGCGTTCGGTCTTCGGCACCGCACTTGCCCATCTCGGCCTCGGGCTGACGACGCTCGGCATTGTCGGCACGCTGTGCTTCGGCACCGAAAAAATCCTGTCGATGCATGCCGGCGAGAGCGTCGAACTCTCCGGCCACACGCTGCGCTTCGAAGGGCTCTATCCCGCGCAGGGCCCGAATTACAGCGAGGACCGCGGCCGCTTTTCCTTGATCGGCGCCGATGGCGGCATTGCGGCTGAAATCACCTCGGCCAAGCGCTTCTTTCCGGTGCGGCAGACGACGACGACCGAATCCGGCATCGAGACGATCGGCTTCAGCCAGCTCTATCTGTCGCTGGGCGACCAGGGCACCGACGGTTCGGTCGTCGTGCGCCTGTGGTGGAAGCCGCTGGTGACGCTGATCTGGGGCGGTGGTCTCGTGATGATGGCGGGCGCGGCAATGTCGCTGTTCGACCGCCGCCTGCGTGTCGGCGCGCCATCGCGCCGCCGCAAGCAGCCAGCTGCCATGCCGTCGGCAGGCGTGCCGTGAGCACCAGGTTTTCGTTGGCCTCGCTCGTTTTGCTGCTGGCGCTGCTGTTTGCCGGCGCAGCCCAAGCGGTGAAACCGGACGAGGTTCTCGCCGATCCGGCGCTCGAAGCGCGGGCGCGGCTCCTGTCGGAAGGCCTGCGCTGCATGGTCTGCCAGAACCAGTCGATCGACGAATCCGATGCAGACCTTGCCCGCGACCTGCGCATTCTGGTGCGCCAGCGCCTCGTTGCCGGCGATACCGATCAGCAGGTGATGGACTATATCGTGTCGCGCTACGGCGAGTTCGTGCTGCTGAAGCCGCGCTTCAGCTTGCGCAACGCTTTGCTGTGGGGCACGCCGGTGCTTCTGCTGCTGGTCGGCGGCGTCTTCATCGTGCTGACCACGCGCTCCCGCCGCTCGCTCGCGACCAAGGCGCTGAGCGCCGAAGAACAGGCGGCCCTGCGCAAGATGCTGAGCGATTAGCTCGGCCATTCCTCCGGGCGCTTAGCTTCCGCCGCTTCGATCACTGTGTCAATTTCAGCCATGGCGTCGTCGTGGGAGACGACACGGCCAGCCGATGCGTCGGCCATACTGCGTTTAATGCCTTCGATGATATCGGCCACGTGGCTCATGCCCCCAACATTACAAAACTTTCATGCTTCGGAAATGGCGCCGTAATGTGCGCCTCTCTATTCCTCTTGACCGAGGATGCACTGCCTGAGCCGCATCCAGTGAAAAGAGGATACAAGATCCATGTCTATTGCCCCCAATTCATATTCCCGCACCCGCAAGCGCCTGTTGGCTGCCGCGGCTTCCCTCGCCATTGCCGGCGCCATCGGCTTCGGCGCCGTTGCCACCGGCACGGCCCCCGTCCTGGCCGATGCTGTGCGGGTCGAAGCGCCGCAAGTGCCGGGCTTTGCCGATGTGGTCGAGCGCGTGTCGCCGGCCGTGGTCAGCGTCAAGGTGAAGGCCAAGATCGAGCCTGCTTCCGATGACGGTTCCGACCAGATGCAGGATCCGGACGGCAACCCTCTGCCCGACAATCCGCAGCTGCGCCAGTTCTTCAAGCAATTCCGCGGCTTCGGCGACCAGAACGGCGAAGGCGGCAATCGCCGCTTCAACCGTCGCGACCACAACAACGACCAGCCTCGCCCGGTGGCGCAGGGTTCGGGCTTCTTCATCTCCGATGACGGCTACCTCGTCACCAACAACCACGTCGTCGAGGAAGGCTCTGCCTTCACCGTGGTGATGAATGACGGCAAGGAACTCGACGCCAAGCTGATCGGCACCGATCCGCGCACCGATCTGGCCGTGCTCAAGGTCGATGGCGTCGGCAAATTCACCTATGTCGATTTCGCCGACGATTCCAAGGTTCGCGTCGGCGACTGGGTGGTTGCCGTCGGCAATCCGTTCGGCCTCGGCGGCACGGTTACCGCCGGCATCGTCTCGGCCCGTGGCCGTGACATCGGCGCCGGCCCCTATGACGACTTCATCCAGATCGACGCCTCGGTCAACCGCGGCAATTCGGGTGGCCCGACCTTCAACCTCAACGGTCAGGTCGTCGGCATCAACACGGCGATCTTCTCGCCCTCGGGCGGCAGCGTCGGCATCGCCTTCGACATTCCGGCCTCGACCGCCAAGCAGGTGGTGCAGGACCTGATGAAGAGCGGCTCGGTGCAGCGTGGTTGGCTCGGCGTCGAAATCCAGCCGGTCACCTCGGATATCGCCGAATCGCTGGGCTTGAAGTCGCAGAACGGGGCTCTGGTCTCCAGCGCCCAGGACGACGGTCCCGGCAAGAAGGCCGGCATCACCGCCGGTGACGTGATCACCCAGGTCGAAGGCAAGGACGTTGCATCGCCGAAGGAACTGGCCCGTCTGATCGGCGCCTACTCGCCCGGCAAGTCGGTCGACGTCACGGTGTGGCGCGACGGCAAGAGCGAGACGATCAAGGTCGATCTCGGCACGTTGCCGTCCACCGACAAGCAGGCCTCGGCCGACCCGCAGCAGCCCGCAGCACCGGCAAAGCCGGCCGCGCTGGCCGATCTCGGCCTCACCGTCACCAAGTCGGAGAACGGCAAGGGTCTGGTGGTGACCGATGTCGACCCCGACAGCGATGCTGCCGACCGCGGCATCCAGCCCGGCGACGTCATCACCTCGGTCAATTCGACGGAGGTGAACGGCACCGAGGACGTCGCCAAGGCAATGGCCGATGCGGTCAAGTCCGGCCGCAAGGCGGTGCTGATGCAGATCACCCGCGATGACTCGAACCGCTTCGTCGCCCTGCCGGTCGCCAAGGGCTGACATCGAACACTTTTCCAGTGCGGCGGTTTCAACACCCCCGAGCCGCCGCACGGAAAAGCAAGGGGCCGAACGCGTTAGTCAGTCATCGTGTTCTGCCCCCGGCGGCAGCGGGCCCCATCGCCTGCTGCCGCTCTAACAGTAAAGCCATAGCCAAAATGTCGGCCTCTCAATCTTCCAGTGAAATCGCGTATAACGGCTCTATGAAGATTCTCGTCATAGAAGACGATCGCGAGGCGGCCGACTATATGCAGAAGGCCTTTGCAGAGGCCGGGCACACCGCCCATGTCGCCGGCGACGGCGAAACCGGCTTTGCGCTTGCCGATGCCGGCGACTATGACGTGATGGTGGTCGACCGCATGATGCCGCGCCGCGACGGGCTCTCCGTCATTGCCGGCCTGCGCTCGCGCGGCAACACCACGCCGGTGCTGATCCTGTCAGCACTGGGCGAGGTCGATGACCGCGTCACCGGTCTGCGCGCCGGCGGCGACGACTACTTGACCAAACCCTATGCCTTTTCGGAATTGCTCGCCCGCGTCGAGGTGCTGAACCGCCGCGCCAGCGCCAGGGAAGCCGAAACCGTCTACCGGGTCGGCGATCTTGAGCTCGACCGTCTCTCTCATTCCGTGAAGCGCGCTGCGCGCGAGATCACGCTGCAGCCGCGCGAATTCCGCCTGCTCGAATATCTGATGCGCCATGCCGGCCAGGTGGTGACGCGCACCATGCTGCTCGAAAATGTCTGGGACTATCATTTCGATCCGCAGACCAACGTCATCGACGTGCATGTCTCGCGGCTGCGCGGCAAGATCGAGAAGGGTTTCGACAAGCCGATCCTGCACACCGTCCGCGGCGCCGGCTATATGCTGAAGAGCTAGAGCATGATCCCAAAAAGTGGGTACCGGTTTTTGGAAAAGATCATGCTCCAACAAAGGGGTAGATCATGATGAGATTTCAACCAAATCTGATCATGGTCTAGACATCCATGGCCCTTTCCCTGCCGGCCATCATGAGGACGACGGCGGCGCGGCTTTCGGCGCTTTATTTCCTGCTTTTTGCCCTCTGTGCCGTGCTGCTGGTCTTCTACATGACGTCGCTGTCGGCGCGCATGCTGACCGGCCAGACCCAGCAAACCATCAATGACGAGGTGCTCGGCCTGGCCCGCGCCTATCAGCGCGGCGGCCTGCCGGTGCTGGTACGCGTCGTCGAGCAGCGCTCGCGCCAGCCCGGCGCCAACCTCTATCTGATCGCCGACGCCAACGGCCAGATCCTGACCGGCAATGTGCAGAGCCTGGAGCCGGGCGTGCTCGAGACCGATGGCTGGACGACCGAGCCATTCTCCTACCGCCGCTTCGGCGAAGGCGAACTTGAGCGGCAGCGCAATCAGGCTGCCGACCCTAACGGGGCGCCCCCCGGCGAGACCGAAATTCAGGTGGAAGGCGAGAAGGGCCACAATGCCATCGCGCTGGTGCTCAGGCTACCCAACCAGATGATCATGCTTGTAGGCCGCGATCTCGGCGAGCCCGAGCGCTTCCGTGCCGTCATTCGCCGTGCCTTGATGCTGGCGCTGGGCATGATGGGGTTGGGCGGGCTGCTGATCTGGTTCTTTGTCGGCCGCGCGGCGCTGAAGCGCATCGACAGCGTCTCGGAGGCGAGCCGCCGCATCATGGGCGGCGACCTGACAGGCCGGTTGCCGGTGACCGGCGCCGGCGACGAATTCGACCGCCTGTCGGAAAACCTCAACACCATGCTGGCCAGGATCGCGACGCTGAACGAAGGCCTGAAACAGGTTTCCGACAACATCGCCCATGATTTGAAGACGCCGCTGACCAGACTGCGCAACCGGGCCGAGGCCACGCTTTCGGGCAAGCACAAGACCACCGACTACCGGCAGGCGCTGGAAGGCACCATCGCCGAGTCCGACCAGCTGATTAAGACCTTCAACGCCATCCTGATGATCTCCAGGCTGGAGGCGGGCTATTCCTCGGAAAGCACCAGCAAGGTCGATCTCGCCGCCGCCGTGCGCGATGTCGTCGAGCTTTACGAGCCGGTGGCGGAGGAGGCTGTTGTGGCGCTCGAAACTTCTGTGGACGGGGATTTCACCGTCAACGGCAATCGCGAGCTGATCGGCCAGGCGCTGTCGAACATCGTCGACAACGCCATCAAATACTCGACCGACGCGACTGAGAAGCCGGCTGTGCGCGTGGCGCTGCAGCGTGTCGGCCATGAAATCCGGCTTTCCGTCGCCGACAATGGCCATGGCATCCCCGACGATGCCGACCGCGCCAGGGTGACCGAACGCTTTGTGCGGCTGGAAAAGAGCCGCTCGCAGCCGGGATCGGGCCTCGGCCTCAGCCTCGCCAAGGCGATCATGACGTTCCACAATGGCAAGCTCGAACTTCTGCCTGCCAACCCCGGATTGTCGGTTATCATGAGTTTCCCCGCGCGGGAGGATCATTGATGGCGGTGAGAATGGCTGCGAAACCGATCGAGACCGAATGGCAGCTGCAACTGGCGGCAAAGCTCGCGCCGCTGGATGAGAGCCGCGCCCGCAGTGAACTGTCGGAGATCGCTGGCGAGGCCAAGGACGAGAACCTGCCGCGGCTGGCGAAATTCTTGGGCGGCAAGGGCGCGGCCCAGGATTTTCTCGCTGCGGTCACTGATCTCTCGCCTTTCCTCCGCGATGTCGCACGTCGCCGGCCGCAAATCCTCGACGCGCTGTTCGATGCCGGTGTTGAGGCCCGGCTGACCGTCATCGGCGAAGCGATCGGCAAGGCGGCCTTCGCTGAGTCTGTGTCGGAATCGAGCCTGATGATGGAGCTCAGGCAGTGGAAGGGGGAAGCTCACTTCCTGATTGCGCTTGCAGACCTTTCTGGCGAGGCCGAGACCTCGCTGACGGTCAGGCGCCTCAGCGATCTCGCCGACGCCTGCACCCGCGCGGCGGTTGACTTCTTGCTGCGCGAGGCGCACAGCCAGGGCAAGCTCAAATTGCCGGATCCCGAAAACCCGTCGCAGCAGTCCGGCTGGATTCTGCTCGGCATGGGAAAACTCGGCGCCCATGAACTGAATTTTTCCTCCGACATCGACCTTGTCGTCTTCTTCGATCCGGATGCGAAGGCGATCGTCGATCCGCTCGATGCCACCGAGCTGTTTGCGCGCCTGACCCGCAGGCTGGTGCGCATCCTCCAGGACCGCACCGAGCACGGCTATGTCTTCCGCACCGACCTCAGGCTGCGCCCCGATCCCGGCTCGACGCCGCTGGCAATCCCGGTCGAGGCAGCACTTCGCTACTATGAGGCGCGCGGCCAGAACTGGGAGCGCGCCGCCATGATCAAGGCGCGCCCCGTGGCCGGCGATCTCGCCACCGGCGAAGCGTTCCTGCGGGAGTTGCAGCCCTATGTCTGGCGCAAATACATGGACTATGCGGCAATCGCCGACGTCCATTCGATCAAGCGCCAGATCCATGCCCACAAGGGCCATGGCGAGATCGCGGTGAAGGGCCACAACGTCAAGCTCGGCCGTGGCGGCATTCGCGAGATAGAGTTCTTCGTCCAGACCCAGCAACTGATCGCCGGCGGCCGTTTTCCCGAACTGCGCGGACGCGAGACCGTGCCGATGCTGGGTGCGCTGGCGGCACGCGGCTGGATCACCGCCGATGCCCGTGACACGCTCGCCCGCCAATACTGGTTCCTGCGCCGCGTCGAGCACGCCATCCAGATGGTCGCCGACGAGCAGACGCACATCCTGCCGGACGATGATGAGGGGCTGGAACGCATCGCCCATATGCTGACCTTTGCCGATGCGGCGGAATTTGCCGAAACCTTCCGCGCGGCTTTGCAGGAAGTCGAGCGCCATTACGCTGCGCTGTTCGAAACAGCTCCGGAACTGTCGGCAGGCGTCGGAAATCTGGTCTTTACCGGCGATGTCGACGACCCCGACACGCTGCGGACCTTGCACGGGCTCGGCTTCAAGCGGCCGAGCGACATCTGCCGCGTCATCCGCGGCTGGCATTTCGGCCGCTACCGCGTCACCCAGTCGGCTGAAGCGCGTGAGCGGCTGACCGAACTGACACCGGCGCTGCTCAAAGCCTTCGGCCAGACGCGCCGGGCCGACAAGGCTTTGGTGCGCTTCGACGAATTCCTCGCCGGTCTGCCCGCCGGCATCCAGCTGTTTTCGCTGCTGCAATCGAACCCCGCTCTGCTGAAGCTGATGGCGACCATCATGGGTGCCGCGCCCCGGCTGGCTGCGATCATCACCAAGCGCCCGCATGTCTTCGACGGTCTGCTCGATCCGGCGCTGCTGAACGAACTGCCCAACCGCGCCTATCTGTCCGCGCGGCTGGCGGCTTTCATCGAAGGCGACCGGGCCTACGAAGATGTGCTCGACCGCCTGCGCATCTTTGCTTCCGAGCAGAAATTCCTGATCGGTGTACGTCTGCTCGCCGGCTCGATCACCCCGAGCCGTGCTGGCCGTGCCTTTTCCGACCTCGCCGACCTCACCATCGACGCCGCACTGCAGGCAGTGACGGCCGAATTCGCACTGCGCCACGGCCGTATCGCCGGCGGCACGGTGTCGCTGCTCGGCATGGGCAAGCTCGGCAGCCGCGAATTGACGGCTGGCTCCGACGTCGACCTCATCCTGCTCTACGACCACGACGCCGATGCCGAAGAATCCGACGGCCACAAGCCGCTGGCGCCGTCGCATTACTACACCAGGATGACGCAGCGGTTGATCGCGGCTGTCTCGGCGCCGACCGCCGAGGGCGTGCTCTACGAACTCGACCTGCGCTTGCGACCATCCGGCAACAAAGGGCCGGTGGCCACCCATGTCGACGCCTTCAAGAAGTACCAGCGCCTGGAAGCCTGGACCTGGGAGCACATGGCGCTGGCCCGCGCCCGCGCCGTCGGCGGGGACGCCGCACTGTGCGCCGAGGTCGAAGCCGAGGTGGCGGCACTTCTGGCGCTGCCGCGCGACGCCGCCAAGGTGCGGGCCGAGGCATCGGAGATGCGCGCGCTGATCGAGAAGGAAAAATCGCCGCGCGATCTCTGGGACATCAAGCTGATCCCCGGCGGCCTCATTGACCTCGAATTCATCGCGCAGGTGGCGGTCATCACCGGCCAGGTCGAAGCCGGCGGAAGGCTGACCGCCACCGGCGAAATCCTCTCGCATCTGGTGCCGGACTTCGCTGACGCCGATGTCAGGCAGCAGCTTTGCGAAGCCTATCAACTCTATCTGGCACTGACCCAGATGACGCGGCTTTGCCTCACCGGCCCATTCGAGCGCGACGACGTTCCGCCGGGATTGTCGGATCTGCTTCTGGCGGTGACTGACCTGCCGGATTTCGGTGTGCTGGAAGCACATCTCAAGGAGACGTCGCAAAAGGTCAGAAAGGATTTCGACCTTTTGCTTCGTGCGAAAGGGTCGTGAGGGCGTGAAGCGCTGACGGCTGTTTCGGATCGCATCGGGGGTGACGATGCAACAGGAGATACCTATGAGAAAGACAACCGGACTTGCCCTTGCCTTCGTCGCCTTGGCCGGCGCCGTCGGCACCACCGCCTATGCCGAGAACAATGCCAGCGCCAGAATGCGCGAGGGCACGATGATGCGCCTCGACAAGGCGATGAAGGATTCCAACGGCACCATCAGCTTCGACCAGTTTTCCGACGCCATGAACGCACGGCTGAAGAAGCTGGTCGCCGACAATGGCGGCAAGCTGACCGTCGCTCAGCTCGCCGACGCGCTGGAGAAGGCGCGTTTCGAGAAAATGGCCAAGCGCATTATCGCCCGCTACGACACCAAGGGTGACGGCACGCTTACCACGGAAGACATCACCGGGCGCGAGAAGAAGGCGTTTGCCATGCTCGACCGCAACAATGACGGCAAGATCGAGCGCAACGAGCTGCCGACGAACGGCCGCATGGGTCGCCACCACCAATGGGACGGCGGCGACGACAGCATGCAGTGAGGTTCAATGATCTCGGTCCGGCGGCGAAAAGCCGCCGGACCGACAAGACCGGACAGCTACTCGGTCCTTTGAACACGGCGCAGAGCACGGCTCGCGTGAGTCTGCAAAATCCGCTCGCGCAGATATGCGTAGAAGCGAGGCGGCAACAAGCCATAGTGGAAGCGGGTGAGCCTGCTTCCCGCAATAGGCCTGAGATCGGGACCGGGCCAGAGAAAATCATTGGTCTCGCTGACAAGCACCCATGACGGCATATCGTCGAGTCCAAGGTGAGCCTTGAGTGGTGCAGGTATCTCTATCGCATCGGCGGGATCATTCGGAGCCTGGTGAGTAATCGGAACCACAGTGACCACCTCGCGGCCCTCCACGATCCGACGCGCCGCAACAATTGCGCAAGGCCGGTTCTTGCGGCCTTCTTCCGCACCTTTGTTGTGCTCGTCCGCCCATAGATAGGAGTAGGAAATCACCAGACCGGGGACAGGCTTGGGCAGACTCACGGCGTCCAGTCTTTGAGCATCGCGTCCAGCCCGTCATATTCTGATGGGACGGCGCTTTTGGCGATCGCGTTCAATGTCTCGTCGTCCAAGTCCTCAACGGGACGGGCGACCCGCCCCTTGACCAGAACTTCAAACATTGCCGCCGACAGAAGCACCGTATGGGTACGGCCATTCTTCGTTATCGCTACTGGCGCCCGCTGGGCGGCATCCTGGAAGCGTCCGACGTTTTGCTGGAATTCGGTCGATGTCACGCGCATGAAAGCTACCTCTTTATCTATAGTAGATAATATAGATAACAGTTTCAAGGGCGACTGTGGCCCTGCTCGGGGCATATGGTGGCGGACCGTCAGGCTGCCGCCTTCACCGCCGACGCTGCCTTCTTCACCGGGATGCGCACCGACACGATGGTGCCGACGCCTTCGGTCGAGCGGATTTTCAGCGCGCCGCCCTGCAACTCGGCCAGCGAACGCGAGATGGCGAGGCCGAGGCCGGAGCCGGCGTGGTTCTTCGAGAACTGGTTCTGCACCTGTTCGAATGGCCGCCCAAGCTTGCTCAGCGCTTCCTTCGGAATGCCACAGCCAGTGTCCTCGATGGTCAGCACCAGCGCGCCGGAGGTGTTGCGGGCGCGTACCGATATATGGCCGCCCTGGCCGGTGAATTTCACGGCATTCGACAGAAGGTTGATGGCGATCTGCTTGATCGCCCGGCGGTCGGCGAACAGCGTCATCGTATCGGCGATGCGGGTTTCAACCGTGATCGATTTCTCCGCCGCCTGCAGCGAGATCACGCGCACCGTCTCGCGGATCAGCGGGCAGAGATCGATTTCCTCGCGGTCCATCGAGAACTGGCCGGCCTCGATCTTCGACATGTCGAGTATGTCGTTGATGACGCCGAGCAGATATTTGCCGCTGCCGTTGATGTCGTTGGCATATTCCTCGTAGCGCGGCGAACCCAGCGGCCCGAACAGGCCCTGTTCCATTAGTTCGGAGAAGCCGATGATAGCGTTGAGCGGTGTGCGCAGTTCGTGCGACATGTTGGCCAGAAACTCGGACTTGGCCCGGTTGGCGGCTTCGGCGCGCTCGGTTTCCTTCATGTATTTGCGGTTGAGCTCGACCAGTTCACTGGCGCGTTCCTCCTCTGCCCGACGGGCGAGGCTGAGGTCGTGGATGGTCGCCATCAGCCGACGCTCGCTGTCGACCAGCTTTTCCTGGTGCAGTTTGATCTGGGTGATGTCGGAGCCGACCGAGACGGTGCCGCCATCCCTGGTCCTCAATTCGTTGACCTGAAGCCAGCGTCCGTCCGAGAGTTGCCGCTCGAAAGTCGCTCCGCCTTGCGGTCCGTTGGTGTTGGCCAGCCGCCGTTCCGAGGCGAAGGCCAGCATGCGCTCCTCCAGCACGGCGCGCGCCGCGCCGGGCATGACGTCGCGGTCCGACAGGCCGTTGTCCTTCTGGTATTTGGAATTGCACATGATCAGGCGCTGGGCGGCATCCCACAGCACGAAGGACTCGTTGATGTTCTCGATCGCGGTTCTGAGCCGCAGGTCGGCCGCCTCCGAGCGCAACGCCAGATGCCGCTGTTCGGTGACGTCGACGGCAATGCCGATCAGCTGGATCTCAGGCGCTTCCGGGTCGATCACCTGGGCTCTCGCGCGCATCCACACCCACTGGCCGTCGGCGTGGCGCATGCGGAACACCTGGTCGATATGGTCGATCTCGCGCTCGACGATTTTGTTGGCCAGCTCGAACAGGTCCCCGTCCTCGGGGTGGATGATGTCGTCGACCTCGCCAAACGACAGCATCGAGTTGCAGGGCTCGTAGCCCAGCATGTCGTACATCGAGCGCGACCAGTACATCTTGCCGCGCACCATGTCCCAGTCCCACAGGCCGCAGCGGCCGCGCACCAACGCCATGTCGATGCGCTGGTGGGCTTCGAGGTAGATGCGGTCGGCCGTCTGGGCGCGCGATGCCTGGCCAAAATAGGCGTAGAGGATGATGATCAGCACACCCGCCGTCAGCACGAATAGCGTTACATTGAGCGACACGGTTTTGCGCCAGCTGTCGAACACCGCTTCCTGCGGCACAAGCACGGCTGCGGCGTTCTTCCTGTCGCGGGTCAGGCTCACCGCCGCGTACCAGTCCTGTCCGCCGATGCTGACATCCATGACGCCAGCGCGGTCGCCGAACATGAACAGGGGCTGGCCGTCCAGCACCAGGCTGTCGAGCGATCGCCCTTGCCAGCCGGTCGACAGCGGCGACACGGCGATGATCTTGAAGGCGCTGTCGGTGATGACGAGCACATGGCTTCTGCCCATGGCGCCCTGGCGGCTCGTGCTTTCCAGCAGATCGATGGCGCCGCCGGCGGCCGCGTTCGGATCGGCCGAGATTGCGTTCGCCATCTGGCCGGCAGCCAGTCCCAGCACTGCCTTGACGTCGCGCTCGGTCTCGTCGCGCTCGTTCATCAGCGACAGGACGCGCAGTGCGGCGATGACGATCAGGAAGATGATGATGAGCGCCGGTATCGAACGGCGCAGAAGGGGTTCGGCAGCCAGGAGCCGCCGGTAGGCTGGTTCAGCAATGAGCCGCGTATTGCCGGCGAGGCCGTCGCCTCGCGCCTTGCGCCGCTCAAAAGCCGTCCCCTCGGGCGCGCCCCACGCGTCCGCCTTGGCCATAAATGGCACTCCCCGAATTTCCGTACGCTTGACGATCCGGCAACACCGCACGTCCGAATCGTCTGTAAAGAATCAAAGGTGATTCGCCTTGTCCAGTGGCGCGGGCAAAAAACATTAAAAATCGACTAAAATAACTGGAAAGCCGCAAGCGATGCACACGAGGTCAGCGATACGAGATCAAGGTCGATCCCCTTTGCATCTCATTGACAGGATGTAGTTTATAAACTACAAGCCTGCATGCTTGATCTAAAGCAGACCGAAACGTTCCGAAAGTGGTGGACGCGGCTTAAGGATGAGCGCGCCCGAGGCGCGATCTTTGCGCGGCTCGACCGTCTCGCCTATGGGCATCCCGGAGATGTCGAGCCCGTCGGGGAAGGGATAAGCGAGTTGCGTATTCACTTCGGCCCCGGCTACCGCGTTTATTTTCAGAAGCGCGGGAGCACCATCATCGTGCTTCTTTGCGGTGGCGACAAAAGCACCCAGAAGAAAGACATCAAGACGGCAAAACGACTGGCAAAGGAATGGAGCGAATGACATGGCTGAAAAACTGACAAGCTTCGATCCGGCTGAAGGTCTGACCTCCGATGAATCGATTGCGGCATTCATGGCGGAAGCGTTTGCTTCCGAAGATTCCGGCTATATCGCGCATGCCCTGGGTGTCGTGGCCCGCGCCAAGGGCATGGCTCAAATAGCGAGCCAGACAGGACTTTCGCGCGAGCAGCTTTATCGCTCGTTCAGTGAGAACGGCAATCCGACCCTGAAAACAACGATTGCTGTCATGAAAGCGCTTGGAATCGAGTTGACTGCAAAGCCTCAGTCCCATCAGCCGCTTTGACGGACCAAAGTCCCGTCAGATACAGGCGCAACGACAGCTCACGCCAGGGTCCGCTCCACAATATCGCGCAAATCCGCCGAGAGGTTCTCGGCACCGGCGATCGCCAGCAGCGCTTCCCGTGCCTTGGCCTGTCTGCCCGGTTCCAACGAACGCCAGGAGCGTAGCGCCGTCGCCAATCTTGCCGCGACTTGCGGGTTGCGCTTTTCCACCTCGATTACGGTCTGCGCAAAAAACCGGTAGCCTTCGCCGTCGGCGCGGTGGAAGCCGGTCTGGTTGGCGCTGGAAAATGTGCCGACCAGCGAGCGCACCCGGTTCGGATTGGCCATCGAGAAGGAAGCGTGGCCGACGAGCTTGCGCACCGTGTCCACGGTCCGTGGTCCCGGCACGCTGGCCTGGATCTGGAACCATTTGTCCATCACCAGCGGATCGGTCGCATAGCGCGTCTCGAAGTCGGCCAGCGCCTTGACCGCCTCGGGTGACCCGTCATGGCGATGCGCAAGCACGTTGAGCGCTGCGGCGCGGTCGGTCATGTTGGTCGCGGCCTCGAAATGCCGGGTGGCCAGCTCGACGCCTGCCGGCAACAGCGAGAGATAGTCGAGCACGATGTTGCGCAAAGCCCGCCGTCCAGCACTTGCGGCGTCGGGATTGAACGGACCGTCGTTGGCGAGGCGTCCGTAAAGATTGGCGAAGGCGTCCTGATTGGCGCGCGCGATCTCAAGCGCCAGCGCCTCACGGGCGGCAAAGATGGCGTCGGGATCGATGTTCCCGCCGATGTCGCGGGCAATGTCGGTCTCACCGGGAAGTGACAGCGCCAGCGCGCGGTAGGCGGGCTCGAGCGTCTCATCGCCGGCGATCTTGCCCGCAAGCCCGGTCAGCCTGGCGCTGAAGGCCGGCTTCGCGCCGCCGAGGATCTGTCGGAAGGCCGCTATCAGTGCATCGGTGAGCAGTGTGTTGAACGCCTGCCAGCGCGCGAAGGCATCGCTGTCGTGGCCGGCGAGGAAGTACTGGTCGTCGGCCTTCTGTTCGACCGAAAGCGTGATCGGCGCCGAGAAGCCGCGGTTGAGCGACACCGCCGGCCGCTCGTCAACGCCGGAGAAGCGCACCATATGGCGGCGCTTGCGGATATGGATGACGCCATCCTCGACTGCGGCGCCCTCGACGCCGCCATAGGCGACCGGCTCGCCGCCGGCGCCGACCAGGCCGAAGGCGAGCGGAATGTGCATCAGCCGCTTGCGGCTTTCCGACGGTGTCGGCGGCACCGACTGCTCGATCTCGAGTGTGAACTCGCGCGTCGCCGGGTTGTGCGTCGAACTGACGGTCAGGTTCGGCGTGCCCGCCTGGTGGTACCAGAGCGCGAACTGCGACAGGTCGCGCCCGGAAACGTCCTCGAACACCTTCAGGAAATCCTCGATCGTCGCGGCTTCGCCGTCATGGCGCTCGAAATAGAGGTCCATGCCGGCGCGGAAGGCTTCCGGCCCGAGAATGGTGCGGATCATGCGCACGACTTCCGAGCCCTTTTCGTAGACCGTGGCCGTGTAGAAATTGTTGATCTCGCGGTAGCGGCGCGGCCGCAGCGGATGCGCCAGCGGCCCCTGATCTTCGGGGAATTGATGCGCCCTCAGCGTACGCACCTCGGCGATGCGCTTGACCGCGCGCGAGCGCTGGTCGGCGGAGAATTCGTGGTCGCGAAAGACCGTCAGCCCTTCCTTCAGGCAGAGCTGGAACCAGTCGCGGCAGGTGATCCTGTTGCCGGTCCAGTTGTGGAAATATTCATGCGCGATGATCGCCTCGATATTGGCGAAATCGGCATCGGTCGCGGTCTCCCGATCGGCAAGCACATATTTGTCGTTGAAAATGTTGAGGCCCTTATTCTCCATCGCCCCCATGTTGAAGTCGGAGACGGCGACGATGTTGAAGACGTCGAGGTCGTATTCACGGCCGAACGCCTGCTCGTCCCATTGCATCGAGCGCTTCAGCGCATCCATGGCGTAGCCGGCGAGCCCTTCCTTGCCCGGCTCGACATAGATGCCGAGCTCGACCTTGCGGCCGGACATGGTGACAAAACTGTCGGCGACCTGGCCGAGATTGCCGGCCACCAGCGCAAACAGATAGGACGGCTTGGGGAAGGGGTCGTGCCAGACAGCATAGTGCCAGCCATCGGCCAGAGCGCCGCTTTCCACCGGGTTGCCGTTGGAGAGCAGCAGCGGCGCCTCGTCCAGCCTTGCCTCGATGCGCACGGTGTAGACCGACAGGATGTCGGGGCGGTCGAGGAAATAGGTGATGCGGCGAAAGCCCTCGGCCTCGCATTGCGTGCAATAGACATTGCTGGAGCGGTAGAGGCCCATCAGCGCCTCATTGCTGGCCGGTGCGATCTCGGTCTCGAGCAGCAGCTCGAAGCGGGCCGGGGGCTTCAAAATGGTCAGTTGGTCCGGCGTGGCGAGATAATCCGCCGGCGCAAGCTCGCGGCCGTCGATGGCGATGCGCTTCAGCACCAGCCCGTCGCCGTCGAGCATCAGCGGCACTGATGCGGCAGCGCCGTCGCGGCGTTCGACCGTCAACACGGCGGTGACGCGCGTTGTATCCGGCGAAAGGCGGAAGGTGAGGTTGGTTTGCGGAATGGAAAAGGCGCTGGGGCGATAGTCTTCGAGCTTGAAGACCTGGCCGGTATCGGTTCGCATTCCCTGGGGTTTCCCTATCGTTATCGGGGCCGGCAGAGGTGTCCGCTGGCCCACAAAATCTGAAGTTGCGCGCTCTTTACACGAAACGGCCACTCGACAAAACTGCGCCAATGCCTATTCAGGGCGTTCTCCTTCCATCATCATTGCGAGGCCTTGATGACCGCCGTCACACCGAAATTCGGCATGCGTCGCCTGACGCGCGTCTCGGCAACGATCCGGGAAGCGGCGGGAGCGTGACTTCACGGCCGAGAGACGAGGCGGCGGGGAAACTGTCCGAACACCCCGGCCGTGTCCTGACCGGGATCACGCTCAAGATCATGTCGGTGGCGGTCTTTGTCGGTATGCAAACCTGCATCAAGGCGGCCGGCATTTTGCCTGCCGGCCAGATTGTCTTTTTCCGCTCCTTCTTCGCCATCTTCCCGATCATCGTCTTCCTGGCCTTCAGGGGAAAACTGGGTACGGCGTTTGCCACCAAGCGTCCGCTGAACCACATTGCGCGCGGTGTCGTCGGCGTCTGCGCCATGGGGCTCGGCTTCTTCGCGCTGACGCGGCTGCCGCTGCCCGAGGCGATCACGCTGAACTACGCCCAGCCGCTGCTGGTGGTGGTGTTTTCCTCACTGTTCCTCGGCGAGGCCATCCGCATCTATCGCTGGAGCGCTGTTGCCGTTGGTCTCGTCGGCGTGCTGATCATCTCGTGGCCGGAACTGACGCTTCTCACGTCGGGCGCCGCGCTCGGCGACCAGGAGGTGCTGGGCGTGATCGCGGCGCTTGTTTCCGCTGCAATTTCCGCCAATGCCATCCTGCTCGTGCGCAATCTTGTTCAGACCGAACGGACAGCGACCATTGTGTTGTGGTTTTCGGCAACGGCGAGCGTCATGGCGCTGTTTACGCTGCCCTTCGGCTGGCAGGCGCTGACGCCGCTGCAGGCCGGCCTGCTGGTTGCCGCTGGTTTTTGCGGCGGGCTGGCGCAGATCCTGATGACGGCGGCGTACCGCCATGCCGAGGCCTCGGTGGTGGCGCCGTTCGAATACACCTCGATGATCCTTGGTGTCGTCGTCGGCTATTTCGCCTTCGGCGATGTCGCCACCATCAACACGCTGGTCGGCGGCGTGATCGTCGTCGCCGCCGGCATCTTCATCATCTGGCGCGAGCGCCAGCTCGGCCTGGAACGCACCCGCACCCGAAAAGCGGCGCCGCCACAAGGGTGATGAGAGGTACACGCAGGGGCAAGGCTGGCTCAGTTCGCTTCCGCCCGCTCCTTCGCCAGCCTCACCAGCACCGCCCTCGTCTCCTCGTCGGCCGGGAAAAAAGACTCGATCGCCAGTTCCGACAGCGTCACGTCGAGCGGGGTGCCGAAGACGGTGATGGTGCTGATGAAGGACAACACCTGATCACCATGCGCCAGCCGCAGCGGATGGACGATGCCGTTGGGCTCGACCGGCACAGGCCGCGCGCCCTTGAGGCCGGACGGATAGGTTCGCAATTCACGCTCCAGCTCGACCAGAACGGGATCGCCGGCGGCATCGTTCTGGTGTTTTAGCCGCTCCAGCAGATGCGCCCGCCACTCGGCGAGATTGACGATGCGCGGCGCGATGCCGTTCGGGTGCAGACTGAGACGCAGCACATTGACTGGCGGCTGAAGCAGCGACGGCTCGGCCACATCGGCCAGAAACGGGCCGATGGCGGCATTGGCTGAAAACAGGTTCCAGTGCCGGTCAACGGCGAGCGCCGGAAATGGCTCATGCCCCTTGAGCACGGTCTCGACTGCCGCCATTGCCGGCGCCAGCGTCGTGTCGGTGAGCGGCCGTTCGCGGAAGCTCGGTGCGAAACCGGCGGCAAGCAGCAGTTGGTTGCGCTGCCTGAGCGGGATCTCAAGCTGTGCCGCCAGATGCAGCACCATGTCGCGTGAGGGGGCCGCGCGGCCGCTTTCGACGAAGGAGAGATGCCGCTGCGAAATCTCGGCCTCCATGGCGAGATCGAGCTGGCTCATACGCCGGCGCGTGCGCCATTCGCGGATCAGGCTGCCGGCGGAGGTCTGGGCTGTTGTCATAGGAGGGTGATTAGGCCGGGCAAGGGCATATTTCAATTACGTCAGACGTAATTAAGACAATCCGTGAAGGCTGGCGAAGGTGGTTAAGCGCATGATCTCCTTCCTTGAGGGGGAGATGGCCGGCAGGCCAGAGGGGGTCGGTTCGACGGGATGCGACCTCCCTGCAACAAATGGAGGTGGCGCTTCACGCGCAGCGACCCCCTCTGTCGCCTTCGGCGACATCTCCCCCTCAAGGGGGGAGAGGCGCAGCGCCCAACTCTCTCAACTTCGCCTTGACCTCGAGGAAATCCCGCCAAGCCAGCTTCTTGTGCGCGGGCGTTCTCAAGAGATACGCCGGATGCAGCGTCGGCATCGCCGGAATGGCAATGCCGGACGCCGTTGTGTGCACCCGCCAATTGCCGCGCAGCCGCAATATGCCTTCGCTCGTGTTGAGCAAGGTCTTGGCCGATGGGCCGCCGAGATTGACCAGCACCTTGGGATTGACCAGCTCGATCTGCCGCTCGATAAAGGGGCGGCAGATCTCGGTCTCGTGCGGCGTCGGCGTGCGGTTGCCGGGCGGCCGCCAAGGGATGACGTTGGCGATATAGGCGGAAGTGCGGTCAAGCCCGATCGCCGCCAGCATACGGTCGAGCAGCCTGCCGGAGCGGCCGACGAAGGGCAGGCCCTCAATGTCCTCGTCGCGGCCGGGCGCCTCGCCGACCAGCATCAGCGAAGCCTGCGGGTTGCCGTCGGCGAAGACCAGGTTCTTGGCGGTGAATTTGAGGTTGCAGCCGTCGAAGGACGCCATGTGCTGGCGCAACGCGTCGAGCGTCGAGGCGCTTGCCGCCATTTGCCGGGCAAGTGCTGCCTGTGCCTCATCGGGCACGGTCGCGGTGGCCGGCACGGAGCGCGCCGGCGCGTCCGGCACCCGGCTCGCATCCAGCTTGGGGCTGGCTGTGGGTTGTTCCGGTGCCTTGTTTTCGCGTGGAGGCGCGGCCGGCGGCGCTGCGCGCTCGGCGGGCCTCGGTGCGGCCTCGGCAAACCGGTTCACCGGCGCGTCTTCCAGCGCCTCGTCGACGCCAGCGCTGGCGTAGAATGCCAGAAGGTCGGCAAGGTCGGATCGGTTGTTGGGGGAGGCGGCAGTCATGCCGGGCACATTCGTCCGCCCGGTGCCAATTTGCAAGGTTGTGCGACTGGTAATCTCCCCCCTCGAGGGGGAGATGGCCGGCAGGCCAGAGGGTCGCCGCGCGTGGAGCGCTAGCCGCCTCTTTCCGCGAAGGAGCGTCGCGCCCGGTCGTGCCGACCCCCTCTGTCGCCTTCGGCGACATCTCCCCCTCAAGGGGGGAGATCGCTCAACCGGTCGGTATCCGCGGATCCTGCACCAGATAGAACGTCCAGCGCGGCGTATAGTCGGTGATCAGAAATTCGAAGCTTCCCGTCTTCCGCGGGTCGATCTTGCCATTTTTGAACAGCAGCCGGTCATAGGGTTCGAAATCGCGGTCGAAATCGGCATAGGCGCTCGATACGATGTTGTCGGGCGTCTTGTTGCGCTGGTCGAACGACAGGCCGTCGCCGAACACGCTCGGCTGGTTGAGGATCTCCTGCAGCTCGAACTGGAATTCGACCCAGGCCTGGCCGCTATTGTTGAGCACGTCGATGCGCATGTGCAGGACGCCGTTGGCGAATTCGCCATTGGTGCTGAACGGCTGGATCGGTTTGGTGGTGCGGATGGTGAGCGTCACCGGCGTCGACGAATTCAGCTCCTCGGAGATGACCAGCGGGTCTTCCTTGGTGCCGAGGCCCGAGGCGCCGGTGATGTGGAAGCCGCCAAGCTCGTCGGAAAAGGAATAGGCTCCGGTCGCCCACACCTTCACCGGATCGGCATGAGCCTCAACCGGCGCCAGCAGCGAAAGGGCGAGAAGAAGCGCTCGGCAGGTCCGGCCGGGCGGAAGGGGAAAGCGCGTCAATGAGAAGCCGGACGGCGTGCGCATGGCCCGAAGTATGGCCGATAAGCGAGCCGTCGAACAATTAAAATATGGGAAGCTCGGTCCGGCTAAGCGTAAAAGGCGTGCAGCGTCATCGTTATCCGCGACTTTTTGGCGAAAAGGGCATTGTCACGTCAGCGCCGGTTTCCTGTCGCGGATTGATGCGCTATGCAGCGCAAGAGCCAGCAAAATGCCCGGAAACGGTTAGCCAGTGCGGAGGGGTTGATGAGCGAGATCGAACGCGAGAGCATGGAATTCGACGTCGTCATCGTCGGGGCCGGCCCGGCGGGCCTTGCCGCGGCGATCCGGCTCAAGCAGGTCAATCCCGAGCTTTCCGTCGTCGTGCTGGAAAAGGGCGGCGAGGTCGGCGCCCACATATTGTCCGGCGCCGTCGTTGATCCCATCGGCATCGATCGCCTGCTGCCCGGCTGGCGCGACGAAGACGGCCATCCCTTCAAGACGCCGGTCACCGAGGACCATTTCCTGGTGCTTGGCCCTGCCCGCTCGTTCCGCCTGCCCAACATCATGATGCCGCCGCTGATGAACAATCACGGCAATTACATCGTCTCGCTCGGCAATGTCTGCCGCTGGCTGGCCGGCAAGGCCGAGGCGCTGGGCGTCGAAATCTATCCGGGCTTTGCCGCCGCCAGCCTGGTCTACAACGATGCCGGCGCCGTTACCGGCGTCATCACCGGCGACATGGGCGTCGAAAAGGACGGCACGCATGGCCCGGGCTTTGCGCCGGGCATGGCGCTGATGGGCAAATATGTGCTGATCGGCGAAGGCGCGCGCGGCTCGCTCGCCAAGCAGCTGATCGCCAAATACAAGCTGTCCGACGGTCGCGAGCCCGGCAAATACGGCATCGGCCTCAAGGAATTGTGGCAGGTCAAGCCGGAGAACCACCGGCCGGGCCTGGTGCAGCATTCCTTCGGCTGGCCGCTCGATCTGAAGACCGGCGGCGGCTCCTTCCTGTACCATCTGGAGGACAACCAGGTTGCGGTCGGCTTCGTCCTGCATCTCAACTACAAGAACCCGTGGCTGTCGCCGTTCGAGGAATTCCAGCGCTTCAAGACCCATCCGGCGATATCGGGCACCTTCGCGGGCGCCAAGCGCATCGGCTACGGCGCGCGCGCCATCACCGAGGGCGGCTGGCAGTCGGTGCCGAAACTGTCCTTCCCCGGCGGCGTGCTGATGGGTTGTGCTGCCGGCTTCGTCAACGTTCCGCGCATCAAGGGTTCGCACAATGCGGTGCTGTCCGGCATGCTGGCGGCCGACCATGTCGCGCAAGCCATCAGCGCCGGCCGCGCCAATGACGAATTGGCCTCCTACGAGGACGCCTGGAGGGCGACCGACATCGGTAAGGATTTGAAGAAGGTCCGCAACGTCAAGCCGCTTTGGTCGCGCTTCGGCACTGTTCTCGGCATCGGCCTCGGCGGTCTCGATATGTGGCTGAACACGCTGTTCGGCTTCTCGCCCTTCGGCACGCTGAAGCATGGCAAGGCCGACTATGCGACGCTCGAGCCGGCCGCCAAGCACGAGAAGATCGCCTATCCGAAGCCCGATGGCGTGCTGACCTTCGACCGTCTGTCCTCGGTGTTCCTGTCCAACACCAATCACGAGGAAAACGAGCCGGTGCATTTGATCGTCGGCGACATGGCGCTGCAGCAGCGCTCCGAACACGACGTCTTTGCCGGGCCGTCGACCCGCTATTGCCCGGCCGGCGTCTACGAATGGGTCGACAAGGACGGCAACGCCGCCGCCGATCCGGCCGCCAAGGATGTGCGCTTCGTCATCAACGCGCAGAACTGCGTGCACTGCAAAACCTGCGACATCAAGGATCCCAACCAGAACATCAACTGGGTGCCGCCACAAGGTGGCGAAGGCCCGGTCTACCAGGGCATGTGAGCCTCACCGACCGGGCCGTCTCGACCGCCGCCAGCAAAAATGGTGGCGAGGGGCCGGTCTACCAGGGCATGTAAGGCGCTCGGCGCCATTGATTGTTGAAACCGTCGCCTGCTTGTGGTCTCATTGCCGTGTCCATGTGGGAGAATGGCATGCGGGTGTTGGTCTTGTTTTGCGTCGCCGTCATAGGCGCGGCCTGCGGCATCGTCGGGACGGCGTCTGCCGGCGTCAAAACCGTCGTCAAGACGCGAACCTACGACATCACCGGCACTACAGGTGCTGGCCTTGTGGTAGCCATGAACCGCAGGGGGCCCAAGCGCGGTTTCATGACCCACGCCATCGCGCAGACAAGCTACACCGCGGACTGGAGCCTGGACCTCGGCCAGGTCAACGGCGTCTGCCGCCTGCGCCAGGCCAATGGAACGCTCAACATCGCCTACACCTATCCGCGTGTGGCCTCGGCCGTCACGCCTGCGCTTCGCAAACGCTGGAACCGGTTCTTCACCGGCGTTCTCGCTCATGAAGAAACCCATGGCCGTATCGCCGGGCAGATGATGCAGGCCGCGGAGCGGTCGGTTCGCGGCATGAAATTTGCCAACGATCCGCAATGCAACAAGACGCGCGCCGAAGCCCGGCGGCGCCTGGAAGCCACCGCCAAGGTCTATGAAGCGAAGCAGATCGCCTTCGACGCGCGCGAGCACAGTGAAGGCGGCCATGTCGAGCGCATCATCGAGGCCCTGGTGGGCTTATGAAACCTGAAGCCCGCAACGTGTTGATCTAGCCGCGCGTGCCGGGCCGGATCAGCGACACGGTCGCGGTGGCGTCCTCGTCGACCGGCTTGTTCTCGTCGCGCGTCAGCGAAAATTCCACCATCACCGGCAGATGGTCAGAGCCGGTGTCTTCCAGCCGGGTTGACGACAGGATCGTCACCCCGCCCTTCGAGAACACTTGGTCGATCGGCAAACCTGCGTAGCGGCGCAGGAAGTCGGGCAGCGTCCGGTGAATCCAGCTTGGCCCGGCCGATGGCATCACGGTCAGTCCGCCGAGCGAGGCGACGCGCCGCACCGCAGCGCTCCACGGCACGGAGTTGCAGTCGCCGGCCATGATCGCCGTCTCGCCCAGCGAGGTGAGCGTCTTGGTCAACTCGCCGATCTGCCAGTATTGCTCCTTCGGCCACGGCCAGCTCAAATGGATCGCGGCGACGTCGACCGGAATGCCGCCGAAGTCGACCGTGGCGGTGGCCATCGCGCCGCGCGGTTCGCAGTATGGTTCGGTACCGACGGCAAACGGCCGCCTGGACAACAAGGCAACGCCGAACACGCCGTTGGGATAGGCACAAAGGATGCGATAGGGATAGGCGCTGCTGATATAGCCGAGCTCGGTTGCCCACATCGCCGATACCTCGTCGAGCGTGATCACGTCGGGGTTGGTCCGGCCGATCAGCGAAAGAACCTTCTTGGGCGTCGGATTGTTGAAGCGCAGGTTCATCTGCAGCAGCCGATAGACCGTCTCATTGCCGGGCTCGGCGTCACCGGCGGCCTGCACCGGCCACAGCCGCGGCAAGGTGCTTAGCGTGCTGGCGAAGGCGGCCACGGCCAAGAGCAAGCCTACACCCGCCTGCAGGCGAAACGAGGTGGCAAGCAGCGGCAGCGCAATCAGCGCCATCAGCACGGCAAAATGGATGCGGAAATGGGCGAAGGAATCGAAGGCCGGATGCAGTATGCCAAGGAACCCGGCTATAAGCGCGGCCGAGAGGCCGAGCATTGCCAGGAACGCCATGGAAGCCATCATGTTTCGCACGCGTGCCATAAGACCGGGTTTTGATTGCCGAGATGTCAGGCCTGTTATCGGCGCAAATGCGGCCCAATCAAGATCACGAAACGCCTCGCGGCCAACATTTAGGGGAAGCCGGTCTACTGGAAGGCCGTCTCCGAAAAACTTCTAAGCTTGCGCGAATGCAGCCGTTCCATCGGCATTTCCGCCAGCTTCTCCATCGCCTTGATGCCGATGGTCAGATGCTGCGCCACTTGCCGCTTGTAGAATTCAGTCGCCATACCGGGCAGCTTCAACTCGCCGTGCAGCGGCTTGTCCGAGACACACAGCAGCGTGCCGTAGGGCACACGGAAGCGGAAACCGTTGGCGGCGATGGTGGCCGATTCCATGTCGAGCGCGATGGCGCGTGACTGCGACAGCCGTTGCACCGGTCCGCGCTGGTCGCGCAGCTCCCAGTTGCGGTTGTCGATAGTGGCGACGGTGCCGGTGCGCATGATGCGCTTGAGATCGTAGCCGGAAAGCCCGGTGACTTCGGCGACCGCCTCCTGCAGCGCCACCTGGATCTCGGCCAGCGGCGGGATCGGCACCCAGACCGGCAGGTCGTCGTCCAGCACATGGTCCTCCCTGACATAGGCATGCGCCAGCACATAGTCGCCCAGCGCCTGCGTGTTGCGCAGGCCGGCGCAATGGCCGAGCATCAGCCAGGCATGTGGCCTGAGCACCGCGATATGGTCGGTGATCGTCTTGGCGTTGGACGGGCCGACGCCGATGTTGACCATGGTGATGCCGCCATGGTTCGGCTTCTTCAAATGATAGGCCGGCATCTGCGGCAGGCGCGGCGCCGCCACGCCTTCGCTGGGCGCACTCTGCCCGGCCTTGGTGACGACATTGCCTGGCTCGACGAATTCGGTATAGCCGTGGCCACCTTCCGCCATCTGGGTCCGGGCGCGGGCGACGAATTCATCGATGTAGAACTGGTAGTTGGTGAACAGCACGAAGTTCTGAAAATGCTGCGGGCTGGTCGCCGTGTAGTGCGTCATGCGGTGCAGCGAATAGTCGATGCGCTGCGCGGTGAACGGCGCCAGTGGCCTCGGTTCGCCGAACGCCACTTCGAATGTGCCATTGGCGATCTGATCGTCGGTGCCGTCGAGATCCGGAACGTCGAACAGGTCGCGGATCGGCCGCTTAATGCGCTCGGCGGCGGCGCCATCGACATGCGTGCCTTCCAGGAAGGCGAAATGCAGCGGAATCGGCGTGGTCGATTCCGAAACCGTCACCGGCACGCCATGATTGCGCATGATTAGCCGAAGCTGCTCGACGAGATAGGTTTCGAACAGCGCCGGCTGAGTGATGGTGGTCGAGAAATGCCCCGGCGTCGGCATGTGGCCATACGCCTGGCGCGAGTCGATCTGGGTGAATGAATTGGTGGTGACGCCGATCTCCGGGTAGAAGGCGCGGTAGCGCTTGCTCTCGTCGCCGCCGGCGGCAAGTGCCGCAAAGGAATCTCGCAGGAATTTGGTGTTGCGGTCGTAGAGCCCCTGCAACGCGGCCACGGCCTTTTTGGCGTCGTCGAAGCTCTTCTTGCCGAAAGGCTCCGGCATGACGACCGATTCGATAGCTTGTGGGTAGATTCGCTTTTCCATGTCTCAATATAGAGACTCAGAAGAGCACTTGGGAGGGGGAGGGTGGCCACCAAGACGGCCAAGGCGAAGATTTATTCCACCGCGTTTCAAGGTGTGTTGAGATTCAGGTCAGGCCGAGTCGAAAATGGGAGATTCCGAGCACCGGCCTACGCCGGCCGTAGCCTTAACTGCCAGCCACTCATGAGTGCTTCGGCCGGCGAAGGCCGGAAGCGCAGGAGGCCGCCTTCCGCAGGGCGGTCTCACCTGAATATCAGCGCACCTCACCCGCGCTGCAGGCTGACCAGCAGGACAAAACCAACGCCATGCTTCTTCGTCGCCGGCGCGTCGATCGTCGTGTCGGCGTCGGCCCGCATCATCGGCATGGCCAGGACCGGCGCCGACAACACGATTAGGACGAGCGCCGCCCGCGGCAGAAGCCGGAGGGTTTTCAGGGCGTTGATGGCTGTGCGGTTCATGGCTTTGGCTTTTCTGTTTGGATCTACGTCTTTGTCGTCTCAGGGGCGAAAATGGTTCATGCAATCGAACTGGCAGCTGCTGGAACTGGCTGCATCCCAGGAACGGGCCGGACGGCCGGCTTCGGCCACGAGAATGGCGAAGAACATGCCGAACAGGCTCATCAACAGGCAGACGATGGTGAAGCGGCGAGCGAGCATTTGCGTGGTGTCTCCTTGAACACGCCTTCAAAATGCCCTGATGCGACTGAACCGGCTCTGATGCCGGCGTTCATCTGCGGTTCAAAGTGATTGACGATGTTTTAGGGAGAGCATCGGCCCGGTTACGAGACCGCGAGGTGCCGATGCGGGTACGTCGTGGACCGTCCTGGAAAAGAAAACGGGGCCTGCGGGGCCCCGTTGTCGTCACGTCAAAACAGCAAGCTCAGAGCTTGTGCCAGGTCTGGCTCTTGCAAATCAGCCCGCCGAGCACGCAGCCGCTCATCTTCAGCGAGGTACCCGACAGCGTGGCCTTGCCGGAATAGGTCTTGTCGTTTGCCGGATCTGTGATGTTGCCGGCATATTTGTTGTTCCCGGACGCCTTGAGTGAACCAATGGTCTTGCCGGCATATTTGCCGGTCTTCAGCGTGATGGAGAATGAATCGCTGCCGCCGATGAGTGCGGTGTCGCCGGCTTGCGTCTTCCAATTGCCTTCGATCGGATCGGCCCAGGCCGCGCCCGCCATCATCACTGTAGCCGCCAGGGCCAAGCTCACTTTCCGAAACATATCTGTCCTCCCTGTGGTTTTAGGTGGGGCGCCCGCCTCTCTGCCCCTTACGCAAACGTAAGCTAATCCAGCTCCCGGCAAAACAAAAGCGGGTGCCGTGAGGGAAGGGTTTGCAATTTCATGAGGTCGAGAAAGCGCTCAGCGACCAGGAAATGAAACGATCGAGGCGTTGGCTTTGGTTTCCGTGGTTAGCAGAGTGTTGATCGGTGCCCCACAAATTTTCGTCAAATCCGGCGCGAAACGGCGCGGTTGCTGACTTTGTATCCTTAACGAATTTCCGCGTTTACCTCTTGTTTTAGCTTTGTTTTCTCCAAATTAAGCACGCCATTTAACGACGGATTCAAGGCTCGGCTTCATTCTCGAAAGCATCGAAGGAGCGGCTCCCCAGGGGACACCGGGGGACAGAAAAGGCCCGCTCTCGGGAGCCAGACAGGGGACTAAAATGGCACGTTTTGAAATGCTTGAAGCCGGCTTCGGCGCCATGGGGGCAACTGCCCAGGCCGACATTCTTTTCGAACTGGGCATGATGTATGCGACCGGCCGCGATTGCGAGACCGATGTCGTTGCCGCCCACAAATGGTTCAACATCGCCGCCATCAAGGGCTCGGTCCGCGCCGCCGAACTGCGCTCGGAACTGTCGGCCGCAATGTCCAAGGTCGAGATCGCCAGGGCGCTGCGCGAAGCCCGCGAATGGATGACCATGCACTGAGATCGCAAGCAGACTATCGAAACAGGGAAGCCCCGGGATCAAGACCGCAAAAGACGGCCGGAACCGGTGAAATAACAAGGCCGCGACAAGACGGTCGACAATGAAGAACAAGAACGCGGCAGGCCGACACGGTCCAGCCATGCACAATGGGGACGGCGAGCAGGTTTTCGTGGCGCGGGGGCGCATGGGGACTGCTCTAAGAGCAAAAAAGCCACGACCGGCCGGAACAAGGCTGGCGTGGCTTTTTGCGTTGATGAGGCCCAATCGAGTGGCGCCGATGCGCCTAGACAGGCCCAGTGAAGGATGAAATTGTCCCGCCTTCTGAAAGAAGCGCGGCCAGAGCGGCTGCGCGAGTGTGGGAGGAGTTCTATCACCATGAAAAAAATGGGTATTTTGAGCGCGGCCGTATTCGGCTTGATGATGAGCGCCCCGGTTGCCTTTGCCGATGACATCACCATTTCGGTGGTCGGCCCGATGACCGGACAGCTCGCCACGATCGGCGATCAGTTCAAGCAGGGCGCAACGGCAGCCGCCGACGCGATCAACGCCGCCGGCGGTGTCAACGGCTCGATGATCAAGCTCGACATCGAGGACGACCAGTGCGATCCCAAGCAGGCGGTTTCGGTGGCCAACCGCATCGTTGCCAACAGCGTCAAGTTTATTGACGGCCATGCCTGTTCAGGTTCGAGCATCCCGGCCTCCGCCGTCTACGCCGAGGCCGGAGCGCTGATGATGAGCCCGGCCTCTTCAAATCCCGAACTGACCGACGCCGCCGCCAAGGCCGGCTGGCCGACGATCATGCGTCTCTACACGCGTGACGACGCGCAAGGCGCCTTCATCGGCCCGTGGATCGCCAAGAAATATGCCGGCAAGAATATCGTCATCCTGCATGACAAGAGCGCTTACGGTCAGGGCGTGGCCGATGTCGTGAAGGCGACGATGAATGCCGGCGGCCTCAAGGAAGTCGACTATGAAGGCATCAATGCCGGCGAGAAGGACTATTCGGCTCTCGTCACCAAGCTGAAGGACCTCAAGGCCGATGTCGTCTATTTCGGCGGCTATCACCCCGAAGCCGGGCTGATCCTGCGCCAGTCTGCCGAGCAGAGCGTCAAGTTCCAGCTCATCATGCCGGACTCGATTGCCTCGCCGGAATTCTGGCAGGTCGCTGGCCCCGCCGGCGAAGGCACCATGTTCGTCTTCCCATCCGACCCGCAGGCTAAGCCGGAAGCCAAGGACGCCATCGCCAAGATCAAGGCCGGTGGCTTCGTGCCGGAAGGCTTCACGCTGTTCTCCTACGCCGTCGTTCAGGCGTTTGCAGAGGGCATCAAGCGGGCCGGAACCGACGATCCGGTCAAGGTCGCCGAAGCACTGAAGAACGGTACGCCGTTCAGCACCGTGGTCGGCGAGGTCACCTTCGACGAGAAGGGCGATCTGAAGAACGCCAGCTACGACATCAACCAGTGGCATGACGGCAAATACGCGCCTATCGCGCAGTAATCGTCCACATACTCGTGAAATGGCCGGGCTTGCCCGGCCATTTTTGTTCGAGCCTCCAGCCGGCTATGCAGCCTCTTCAACGAAGCGCACCAGCACGGTTCCGTCGGTGACCTGCGCGCCTTCCGATGCAATCTCGGCGATGACGCCGTCATGGCTGGCCGCGATCGTGTGCTCCATCTTCATCGCTTCCAGGATGAGCAGCGGCTGGCCCTTGGTCACGGTCTCGCCCTTTGCCGCGCGCACCAGTTTGACCAGACCCGGCATTGGCGCGCGCAGACTGCCGGACGCAGCGGCGGCTTCGTCGATTCGCGCCAGCGGATCCGGAACGAGGAAACTGTAGCCGACCGCGCCTTCGAACACGGTCACGTGGCCTGGCCAGCGCGCAACACGAGGGGCGGCGCGAAGATCGTGCGAATTGACGCTGTCATAGGGCGCTTCCAGCGCCACCTCGAAGCGCCCGTCCGGCCGCACTGAAACGCGCGCCAGTATATCGTCCTCGCTATGACGCAGGCGTGTGCGCCGCGCAACAGTGTGGAAATGCGCATAGCCGGCAAGCGACGACCACGGATCGTCCGATGGCGGCAACGCACCGGCGCCGGCCGCGGCAAGGGCTGCCGCGGCAACGATCTCGCCGCTCGGTGGGGCGACCGTGGTCAGCGCTTCCTGATGCCTTCCGATCAAGCCGGTATCGACGTCGCCGGCGGAAAAGTCGGTGTCGGCGGCAAGTGCTGCGAGAAAGGCGGTGTTGACGGTCGAGCCGGCGATCTCGGTCCGCGACAACGCTGTGCCGAGCGCGTCGAGCGCCGCTTGCCTGTCCTTGGCGTGGACGACCAGCTTGGCGATCATCGGATCGTAGAAGGGCGAGATCGCATCGCCGGCCCGCACGCCGGTCTCGATGCGCATCGTGGCGCCTTCGGGAGCGCTGTCGGGAAACGCCAGATGATGCAGCGTGCCGGTCGCCGGCAGAAACCCTTTCATCGCGTCCTCGGCATAGATGCGCGCCTCGAAGGCGTGGCCGGACAGCGTTATCTCGCTCTGCGTCTTCGGCAGCTTTTCGCCGCTGGCCACCCGCAACTGCCACTCGACCAGGTCGGTGCCTGTGACCATTTCAGTGACGGGATGCTCGACCTGCAGGCGGGTGTTCATTTCCATGAACCAGAACCGGTCGGCCTTCAGCCCTTGCGAGGCGTCGACGATAAATTCGATCGTGCCGGCGCCCGAATAGCTGATCGCCTTGGCAGCCTTCACCGCCGCTTCCGTCATCGCCTTGCGCAACGCCGGTGTCATGCCGGGCGCTGGCGCTTCCTCGATCACCTTCTGGTGGCGGCGCTGTGCTGAGCAGTCGCGCTCAAACAGATGCACGGCGTTGCCAAAATTGTCGCCAAACACCTGGACTTCGATGTGGCGCGGCTTGTCGACATATTTTTCGACCAGCACGCGGTCATCGCCAAACGCGGCCTTGGCCTCGCGCCGTGCACCCGACAGCGCCTCGGAGAAATCGTCGGGGTGCTCGACGCGGCGCATGCCCTTGCCACCGCCGCCGGCGCGCGCCTTGATCAGCACGGGATAGCCGATCTCGCGCGCCTTGGACGCGAGCAGCACAATCTCCTGCGCCTCGCCATGATAGCCCGGCACCACCGGCACGCCGGCTTTCTCCATCAGCCGCTTGGCCGCGTCCTTCAGACCCATGGCGCGGATCGAAGTGGCCGACGGGCCGATGAAGGTAAGCCCTGCCGCCACCACCTGGTCGACGAAGTCGGGGTTTTCCGAGAGAAAGCCGTAGCCGGGGTGGATTGCTTCAGCGCCTGTCGCCAGCGCGGCCGCGACAATCTTGTCGCCGCGCAGATAGCTTTCGCCGACGGGCGAAGCGCCGATATGCACCGCCTCGTCGGCCATTTCGACATGCAGGGCCTTGGCATCGGCGTCGGAGTAGACGGCGACGGTGCGCACACCGAGCCTGCGCGCGGTGCGGATCACCCGGCAGGCGATCTCGCCGCGATTGGCGATCAGGATCTTGGCGAACATGGAGCCTCCAGCGTTTGCCTTAGGCGCCGCCGCTTTGCGCCCCGTTTCCCGCAAGCCCTCACCACACCCTGCGATGGCATCAGGGTGTTGTCAAAAACCTGTGGTGAATAGCTTCCGCCTACTTGGACGCCGCGATTTCGCAAGCGCCTCCGGTAGTGACTTTCCATTTGCTGCGGCCTGCCTGGCAGGATTTCAAGGCCGCGTCTTCGGCAGCCTTTTGGGACGGCGCGTTCACGCGCGAGCCGCAGATCATGTATAACGACGTTACCCGCATATACGGTGTGGTCGCATAGGCCGAATGGCCGCCGGCCGCGACATAGGCATTGTAAGCCTTGGTGCAGGGGTCTTTTGGGTTTTTCGGCAAGTCCGGCCAGAAGCGAACCTCGCCCTTGCTTCCCGCCAGCGACGCTGCTGCGCTGGCGCCAGGCGCCACAAATATTAGAAGTCCTGCAAGTATCGAGATGATCGACTTGCGACAATATTTCAGATTCATGTTCACCCAACCCCAATTGCCCAATTCGAGACGAGCAGTAGCGAATATTTTGCACGCCCGCCAGTTCGCTGGTGGAAATTCGCATTTGCAGGTGGGAAGAAATCTGTTGGGTCATCAAGTTCAGCGCTTATCAAGGCCAGCAACGGCGCATCGGTATAGTTCAGCGGTTTCGTCATCGAAGCAGCAGAAAACAACGGTCTCGGGCAGGGCATTCTGTCGTAGGAAGTCATTTGTCGTGCCGACGGCAATGCCTGCCGCCTCATTCTTCGGATAACGGTAGATGCCGGTCGAGATCGCCGGAAACGCCACCGTCCGGCAATCATGAGTATGCGCAATTTCAAGCGACCGGCGGTAGCAGGAAGCGAGCAGTCCGGCTTCGCCTTTGCCGCCGCCTTGCCAGACTGGCCCGACCGTGTGGATGATGTAGCGCGCCGGCAACTTGTAGCCCTTGGTGATCTTGGCGTCGCCGACCTTGCAGCCATTCAGCATCCGGCATTCGAATTCGAGCTCACGACCGGCCGCACGGTGAATGGCGCCGTCGACACCGCCGCCGCCAAGCAGCGAGGAATTGGCGGCATTGACGATGGCATCGACCGCAAGCCTGGTGATGTCGCCTGTGTGGATGCTGATGCGTTGGCCGAGTGTGCTCATCTCACATCCTGAATACGCCGAACTTCGTTTCTTCGATGTCGGCGTTGAGCGCGGCCGACAGGCTGAGCGCCAGCACCTCGCGGGTTTTCGCCGGATCGATGATGCCGTCGTCCCACAGCCGTGCCGAGGAATAGAGCGGATGGCCCTCATGCTCGTATTTCATCAGGATCGGCTTCTTGAATTTTGCTTCCTCGTCCGCGCTCCACTCGCCGCCCTTGCGCTCGATGCCCTCGCGCTTGACCACCGCCAGCACGGTTGCTGCCTGTTCGCCGCCCATCACCGAAATGCGGGCGTTTGGCCACATCCACAGGAAGCGTGGCGAATAGGCGCGCCCGCACATGCCGTAATTGCCGGCGCCGAACGAACCGCCGATGATCATCGTCACCTTCGGCACGCGCGCGGTAGCGACCGCCATCACCAGCTTGGCGCCGTCCTTGGCGATGCCGCCGGCCTCGTACTTTCGCCCGACCATGAAGCCGGTGATGTTTTGCAGGAAGATCAGCGGAATCTTGCGCTGGCAGCACAGCTCGATGAAATGCGCGCCCTTCAGCGCGCTTTCCGAAAACAGCACGCCATTGTTGGCGACGATGCCGACGGGCATGCCCTGGAGATGGGCAAAGCCGGTGACCAGCGTGGTGCCGTAATTCTGTTTGAACTCGTCGAAATCGGAGCTGTCGACAACGCGCGCAATCACCTCGCGCACATCATAGGGCTGGCGCAGATCGGTCGGCACGATGCCGTAGAGTTCCCGCGCGTCGTGAAGTGGCGGCGTGGGCTTCTGTAAGGTCAGGCTTACACTCTTGCGCCGGTTGAGGTTTTTCACAATGCACCGGCAGATGGCCAGCGCATGTTCGTCGTCCAGCGCGTAGTGGTCGGCGACACCGGACAACCTGGTGTGCACATCGGCGCCGCCAAGATCCTCGGCGCTGACGTCTTCGCCGGTGGCAGCTTTCACCAGCGGCGGGCCGCCAAGAAAAATGGTCGCCTGGTTGCGCACCATGATCGTCTCGTCCGACATCGCCGGCACATAGGCACCGCCTGCCGTGCACGAGCCCATGACGCAGGCGATCTGCGGGATGCCGGCCGCCGACATATTGGCCTGGTTGTAGAAGATGCGGCCGAAATGCTCGCGGTCGGGGAACACCTCGTCCTGATTGGGCAGATTGGCGCCGCCGCTGTCGACCAGATAGATGCAAGGCAGATTGTTCTGCAGCGCGATCTCCTGCGCCCGCAAATGCTTCTTCACCGTCAGCGGGTAATAGGTGCCGCCCTTCACCGTGGCGTCGTTGACGACGACCATCACTTCGGTTCCTTCAACACGGCCGACGCCGGCGATCATGCCGGCCGAGGAAATCTCCTCGCCATACATCGACCATGCCGCGAACTGGCCGATCTCGAGGAAGGGCGAGCCGGTGTCGAGCAATTGCGCCAGCCGCTCGCGTGGCAACAGTTTCCCGCGCGAAACATGGCGCTCGCGCGCCTCGTCCGAGCCGCCGCGCTCGACGCTGGCTGACTTGTCCGCGATGTCGGCAACCAGCGCCCGCATGCGCTCGGCATTAGCGCGGAAGGTTTCGGAGGAGGGCGAGATCTGAGAAGTGAGAGTGGGCATTGACGAGCCTCGTATGATATCATATTTTAGTATCACTTCGGGCTCTCGCCCTGACCCAACAGGAGCCACCGCTAAGGTATTCGAAGGGGAGGGCGAAAAACAATGAAAGCCGCGCACCGGCAGACGCCGGAAAGGATCTTCACCAATCCGGTCAGCGGCTCAATCAGATGGCGGGATGTCGAGGCCTTGCTGGTGGCGCTTGGCGCTGACGTTTCGGAGGGGAGTGGTTCGCGGGTTCGGTTTACCATATCGGGCCAGACGCTGTTCCTCCATCGGCCCCACCCATCGCCTGACACCAGGCGGTGGGCAATCAGGGACATCCGTGAGTTTCTGACAAACGTTGGATTGGCACCATGAAGCTTTACAAGGGTTATGCTGGATCGATCGAGTTCGATGACGAGGATATGGTCTTCCACGGTCGTGTTCTTGGCATCCGCGACATCGTCACTTTCGAAGCTGCAAACGCGGACGATCTGGTGAAGGCATTTCAAGAAAGCGTCGACGACTACCTTGCTTTCTGCAAGGAGCGCGGCACGGAGCCCCAGAAGCCCTATTCCGGCAAGCTCGCCTTGCGCACCACGCCGGAAATCCACGCCTTGCTGGGCAAGGCGGCCGCCAGCGATGGCAAGTCGATCAACCAGTGGATATCGGACACGCTTTCCGAGGTCGCCCGCAAGCGTGTCGACGAGGGCTCGACCAAGGTACGAACCCGCGCGCATTAAACCCCCTCCGCCATGATTTCGCGTCCGATCAGCCAGCGACGGATCTCGCTGGTGCCGGCGCCGATCTCGTAGAGCTTGGCGTCGCGTAACAGCCGGCCGGTCGGATACTCGTTGATGTAGCCGTTGCCGCCAAGCAGCTGGATGGCGTCGAGCGCCATCAGCGTCGCCTTCTCCGCCGCAAACAGCACGCAGCCGGCGGCGTCCTTGCGCGTCGTCTGACCGCGATCGCAGGCAGCCGCCACCGCATAGACATAGGCGCGCGCGGCGCTCATCGTCGAATACATGTCGGCCAGCTTGCCCTGCACCAACTGGAACTCGCCGATCGGCTGGCCGAACTGCTTGCGCTCATGCACATAGGGGATCGCGACATCCAGGCACGCCGCCATCAGCCCGATCGGCCCGCCGGCAAGCACGGTGCGCTCATAGTCGAGGCCGGACATCAGCACTTCGACGCCGCGACCTTCCTCATGCAGCAAATTTTCGTAGGGAACCTCGACATTGTCGAACACCAGTTCGCCGGTGTTGGAGCCGCGCATGCCGAGCTTGTCGAGTTTCTGGGCCACCGAAAACCCGGCCATCTGTTTCTCGACGATGAAGGCGGTGATGCCGCGCGATTTCCGTTCCGGATCGGTCTTGGCGTAGACCACCAGCGTTTCGGCGTCGGGGCCGTTGGTGATCCACATCTTCGAGCCGTTGAGGACGTAGCGGTCGTTGCGTTTTTCGGCGCGCAGCTTGAGCGAGACGACGTCGGAGCCGGCGCCGGATTCCGACATTGCCAGCGCGCCGACCTTTTCACCCGAGCACAGCGCTGGCAGATATTTCTCCTTCTGCGCCGGTGTCGCCCAACGGTTGATCTGGTTGACGCAGAGGTTCGAATGGGCGCCGTAGGAGAGGCCGACCGACGCCGAGGCGCGGGAAATCTCTTCCACCGCGATCACATGGGCGAGGTAGCCCATGCCGCTGCCGCCGAAATCGGGATCGGCGGTGATGCCGAGCAGGCCGAGCGCGCCGAGTTCTTTCCACAAATGCATGGGGAATTGATTGCTGCGGTCGATCTCGGCGGCGATCGGCGCTATTTTCTCCTGGGCAAAGCGGCGCACCAGATCGCGCAGCGCCTCGATGTCTTCGTCATGCCCGAAGCTGAGCGTGTTCGTGTACATGCCGTTCCTCCTGCCGCATGACCCCGAAAATCGACTTCGATTTTCGGAAAGGGATCATGCGCGAAATCAAAATGCTACAGCGTCCTTAGCACGTCCCAAAGGACGCGCGGCGCCGTAGGAAACGATCTTCGCGCCAACCAGGCGCATTGTCATTGAAAGATATGTCGCTGTGACTTCAGCCATCGACAGCCGCTCGCCCGGCCGGAACCAGACGATGACGCCGGTCATCATCTGGATCAGCGCCATGGCGGTGAGCCCGGTGTCGTCGATGCTGAAGGTGCCGGCCTCCGTGCCGTCGCGCAGGATGACGCGCAACTCCTTCTCATAGGCGGTGCGCATGCGCAGGATCTGCGTCAGCCGGTCATGCGACAGGCTGCGCAATTCCATGTTCGAGACATGGGTGGAATGGCGGCGCTCGATGTGGAAGGCGATGTGGTTTTCGACATAGGCGGCCAGCCGCGTCGTCGGATCGGCGGCATCGGGACGTGCGGCGTCCCAAGCTTTGATCAGCCCTTCCATATGCTCGCGCATCAGCGTGAACAGAAGGTCTTCCTTGGTAGGGAAATAGCGGTAGAGCGCGGCCGCCTGGACGCCGACTTCGGCGGCGAGCTGGCGCATCGACATCGCCTCGTAGCCGAAGCGTGCGATCAGGCTGACCGCCGCCTCGCGGACGGCGGCTTCCGTCTTTTCACCATCGGATCCGGTGGTGCGCGCCATGAATGCCTCCCAATGTCGCGCAAGAATAAAACGAACGTTCAATTAATTCAAGTGGGCAGCCGGGAATCGTATCGTCTATGCGATGATCCGAAAGTCGACGGGGGCGTCGCGGAGTTCGAATTCCTCGGTCTCGACCTTTGAAACCGAAGCTCCGCTTGGTCCTTGCCGTAGCCGTTCGATCATTGTCGAAATCGCGGCATCGCCACCGGCAATCCAGGCCGTCACGGTGCCGTCCCGTTCATTGCGAACCCAACCTACGAGGCCAAGCTCTATCGCTTCGCGTCGCGCCCACACCCGGTAGCCGACGCCTTGCACATTGCCGTGGACGCGCGCCTGTACCGCCTTTTGCTGGTCATCCATCGTTATCTCCTATGCACAGAGTCTGGCGCAGGATCGAACGAAAGCAACAGGCTTGAACGGCTGGATTGTTGCTGAATCGACGGGAACCAAGCTCACACCTTCGAGATGAATGGCATCGTCCAGCAAATAGTTGACGAAATCAACTAATTCGATGAAGATCGGGCACTGCGGAAATCTTCTGGGAAAGGTGCCCGACATGCCAGCCGATCGAGATGCGTTGATCGCCGAGATGCGCGGCTTCAACAGGTTCTACACGTGCCTGGTCGGGCTGCTCGATGAGACGCTGGCGCAGAGCGCTTACACTTTGGTCGAAGCCAGGGTGCTGTTCGAACTCGGCCACCGGCCAGCTGACGTTTTTGCTGGCCCCGGCGGCGAATCGGGATTTTTGGCAAGGGCGTTCCATCTCGGCCTTGCGCCGGTTGCATCGGTCCTTGCCGGCGAACTCCAGCTCCCGCCGGCCCATCTGATGCGGATCCTGAGGAAATTCATGGCCGCAGGCCTGATCGAACTGCGTGCCGACCCGGACGATCGGCGCCAGCGGATCCTGTCGCTGACGGCCCGGGGCAGTGCCACGCTGGCCACACTTCAGGCGGCGGCGGATCGTGATCTCGCCGGTCTGACAGCCGGCCTCGCCGATGATGAAGCCGCCGAGCTTTCAGATGCGCTGAAGCGGGTCACGCGGCTGCTCGGTGGTAGCGGCAAGGAATCGCGGGCTCTGCCGGCTGCAAGGTGATGCCGGTCTGCCGGCTGGTTCGCACGCAGCGTCGTGCCCGCCGCCACGTGGCGATGGCAGCGGCCGGTCTAGTTCCCGCGCGCTGCCGCCAGCGCGCCGGGCAGTTCCTCGGCAAAGATGTCGAGCTCATGATCGAGGCCGACGCTGACCCGGATGCACCGGTCGAGCCCTGGCGCCATAGGCTTGCGGATGAAGACGTCGCGCGACAACAGGTTTTGCAGCACCTTCAGCGCGAAGGCGCCGTCCTGGCCACAGTCTATGGTGACGAAATTGGTCGCTGACGGCAGCGGCTTCAGTCCATTTGTCTCGGCAATCCCGGCGATGCGTGTGCGCCCGGCAGCGACCCGTGCCACCACGCTGCGCAGCCAGTCCTGGTCGGCAAGCGCCTCGACGCCGGCGATCTGCGCCATGCGGCTGACGCCGTAATGGTTGCGGATCTTCTCGAAATCGCGGATCACCTCAGCCTCCGCCAACGCGTAGCCGCAGCGAATGCCGGCCAGCCCGTAGGCCTTGGAGAAGGTGCGCATGCGGATGACATTGGGTCGCGCGACATCGATCGGCGGCAGCGCCGAGGCCGGCCCCAACTCGCCATAGGCCTCGTCGAGAACCAGCATGGTGGTTTCCGGCAAAGCTTCGATGAAGCGGGTAATCTCGCTTGCGTCCCACCAGCTGCCCATCGGATTGTCGGGGTTGGAGAGATAGACCAGCGGCGCTTTTTCCCTGGCGACCGCAGCCAGCAGGCCATCCAGGCTTTCCCGATCGTTCTTGTAAGGCACCGTGACCAGCCGGCCGCCGACGCCGGCGATGTGGAAGTTGAAGGTCGGATAGGCGCCGAGCGAGGTGACCACCGCGTCGCCGGGCGCCGCATACATGCGCGCCACCAGGCTGAGCAGCCCGTCTATGCCTTCGCCCACCACCACGTTTTCGGCACTAACGCCGAGATGGTGAGCCGCGGCCTGCTTCAGATCGTAATTGTCGGGGTCGCAATACATCCACTGGTCACGCGCGACGCTCTCCATGCGCGCAATGACGCGCGGCGAAGGCCCGAAACTGCTCTCATTGGCACCGATGCGAGCACGAAACGGGCGGCCGCGCTCACGCTCCTGCGCCTCCGGACCGACAAACGGCACCGTCGAGGGAAGCGCGCCGACAAGCGGCGTGAGAGCAGGGCGCTGGCGCATCATAGGGCTCACGAGAAAATGGGCCTTCTTGCTAGCGTGCTGGGTCAGTTGGTGCAAGTTCTGACGCATCTGGAAATAGTGGCCAGGACACCTAAGACGAAATCGGCACAGGTGGTCACGGCTCTATGATCTAGCCGCCGGTTGAGCTTCCAACTTCTGAAGGTCCGCACCGCAGCCCAATCACCCAATCACTACGGCGAAGGATGCTTCAAAAGAAAAACCCGGCGGTTGCCCGCCGGGTTCGATTTTGAGTCAGGCTCTGCCTGTTAGAACGAGCGCTGGAAGCGGAGGAGACCGCCGACGCTGCTCTTCTTGTCGGCGTTGGTGAAGTTGGAGAAGTCGGCGTCGTCGAACTTGCCTGCATTGAGGTAGTCGACTTCGGCCGTGACCGTGAAGCCGGGAACCACATCGTAGGCGATGTTCGCGGCGACGCCGAGGTTCTTCCAGTCGTCATACGACACCTGGAGGTTGAACGAGGTCTTCTCGTTGATGGTGTAGGTGCCACCACCCCAGAATGCCCAGTTGCCGCCCCACTGCTTGTAGAAGCCGCGGCCACCGGCGTCGATCGCGTAGTTCGAATCCGTCAAATTGTCGTCGGTGCCGTAGCCGCCCATGATGAAGAGCGACAGGTTCTGCATCGGGGTGATGTCCAAACGAACCTTGCCGGCGACTTCCTCGTAGTTGCTGTCATAAGCGACGACGCCAGTGATGGCGCCCCAGCCCTGCGTGTACTTCACGCCGCCGACGACATGCGGAACGTAGCTGTCGATGGTGCCGACGGTGCCCGAGCCTTCTTCGAGAGAGACCACGGCCGAGAAACCGTTGCCCGCGTCGAAATAGTACTGGACGACGTTGGTGTCGAAATCGCCGTAAGGGACCAGCGTATCCTGGATGACGTTGCCGGCGTAGCCGATGAACGTATCGAAGGCCGATTCGTCCTTACCGACGCGCAGGCCACCGAGCTGGATCCAGGCGAAGTTCAGCGAAACGTTCTTGTTGCCGGCAGGGTTGGAGTTGAATTCATCTGCTTCCGTTGCCGGATCGTCTGCCGACGGGTAGCCGTTGCGGTTGCCGAAGTTGAAGCGGGTCTCGGTGTAGGTCTTCAAGGTGCCGAGCTCGGTTTCCTGGCCGGTCCAGGTCTTCAGCGTGAAACGGGCGTTCTTGTAGAAGGTATCCTGCTCGTCGCCGTCCTTATGGTCGAAGGACCTGGCACCATCGAACGAGCCGACGTCGCCGACGCCGATGTCGTAGCGGACATAGCCGCCGATGCGCAGGCAGGTTTCGGTGCCGGGGATGTAGAAGTAGCCCGAGCCGTAAACGTCGCAAATCTTGACGTATTCAGCCGGTTCCGGCTCGGCGACGACGACGGCGTCGGCGGCGCGCGCACCGGAAACTGCGATCAGGGCCGCAGCGGAGCCGAGAAGAAGGCTCTTGATGTTCATTTTCTGACCTCCAGTCAAAAGTTAAAAAACGGGTCTGGGTATTCTTTGCTGAAGGAC
>NZ_VFTC01000069.1 GCF_007003975.1 Mesorhizobium sp. WSM4306 | reverse complement strand
CCGACGGCGACCAATGAGGCTTCGCAGAACGTTGCGGAGGGCGCGACGGTGACCGGCACGCTGGACTTCGTTGCCGGCGCCGACGGCGCCACGGTGACGCATATCGGCGCCACGGCGCTGGTGTTCAATCCGGCCGACAGCAACTACTCGCAGGCGATCGACATCGGCGACGGCTTCATCAAGGTCAAGGCCGACGGCAGCTACTCGTTCACCGCCGACAATCCGGTCAACGGCACCGGTGCGGCCTCTGCCACCTTTACGGTGACCGACGGCGACGGCGACACGGCGAGCGCCAACATTGCTTTTGCGGTGACGGACGCCAACCATCCGACGACCGGCACTGCTTCGGCTGCGGTCGACGATGACGGGCTGACCGGTGGCAATCCGGCGAGCACGACGGGCGATCTCGACGCCAACACGGGCGAGGTTCCGTTCAGCGCCAGCGAAGCGACCTACAACGGCACGCTCGGCGGCAGCGTCGGCGGCGACGGCGCCGGCGCCAACGGCTTCTCGTTCGCGGCGCTCAACGGCACCAGCGGGACGGTCGGCCTGGAGAACGTGACCTACAGTGTCGTCGGCAACATGCTGACGGCGACCACCACCAGCGGCAGCCGCATCGGCACGGCGCTGTTCCAGGTCCAGATCACCGACCCGGCGACGGGCGCCTATACGGTGACGCTGCTCGACAACGTGCTGCATGCGGGCGGCCCCAACAACGAGGCGACCGACGCGACCGTCAATCTGGGCTATGTGATCACCGACGCCGACGGCTCGACGGCACCAGGCACGCTGACCGTCACCTTCGACGACGACGCTCCGACGGCGACCAATGAGGCTTCGCAGAACGTTGCGGAGGGCGCGACGGTGACCGGCACGCTGGACTTCGTTGCCGGCGCCGACGGCGCCACGGTGACGCATATCGGCGCCACGGCGCTGGTGTTCAATCCGGCCGACAGCAACTACTCGCAGGCGATCGACATCGGCGACGGCTTCATCAAGGTCAAGGCCGACGGCAGCTACTCGTTCACCGCCGACAATCCGGTCAACGG
>NZ_VFTC01000068.1 GCF_007003975.1 Mesorhizobium sp. WSM4306 | reverse complement strand
AGAAGGCTCTTGATGTTCATTTTCTGACCTCCAGTCAAAAGTTAAAAAACGGGTCTGGGTATTCTTTGCTGAAGGACAGCGTTCCCTGCCCCATCCCCACTACCGAAAAAGATGCGCACCGCGCCGCTCCTTCGAATTCGACATTACCCATGAGGCGGCGGCGTTCAACCACGATCGTACCGGCAAAAGGGCTATCCGGGTGCTATCCCCTGGCGTTGTTGCACAAATGACACGATTTGGCCTCAGTCGGAAAGCTCTCATTAACCATTGAGGGCCCCGGAAGCCCTGGTCCGAGCCTTTGGATGCGGCCGAATCCGGCGATCGCCGGCCGAAATTGCGGCCATGCCGGCGACTCGCCGGCCTGCTAGCTGCCGCAGAATCGCCGCACGGGAAGGTGCCGCTTTGGCCGAATGCGGATTTTTCAGCGATTATCGCACCGGCTTGTTGATTGTGCCGGCGCTTTTCTCTATCCAGCGGCGCAACGGAGAGGTGGCCGAGTGGTCGAAGGCGCTCCCCTGCTAAGGGAGTAGAGGTCAAAAGCTTCTCGTGGGTTCGAATCCCATCCTCTCCGCCATCCTGCTTCGCTCTTCGAGCTTCGCAGGACAGCCCAACAATTCGTGCGAAGCAGGATGGCGGAGAGGATGCCCTCCGAAGCCTTGGCGAAGGAGGGCCGGCTCGTGTGGTACGTGTACCTGCTCGAGAGCGAGGGTTCGAAAGGCGAACGTTATGTCGGCATAACGTCTGACTTGAAGCGACGGCTCGCTGAGCACAATGCAGGGAAATCCAGCCATACGTCCAAGTTCCTGCCATGGCGGATTGTGACCTATATGGCCTTCTCGAATCAGGCCAGGGCAGCTTCATTCGAGCGTTATCTCAAATCCGGTTCGGGGCACGCTTTCGCCAACAGGCGCCTGTGGTGACGGCCGCAAGCCAGTCGCAAAATCCTGCTTTTCCCCGATAAATATAGCAATAACAAGGTATTATGACCGAAACGCCTGTCGGGAGATCGGACATTTCGCTCGATTCTGACTGGAGGTCAGAAAATGAACATCAAGAGCCTTCT
>NZ_VFTC01000067.1 GCF_007003975.1 Mesorhizobium sp. WSM4306 | reverse complement strand
CACCTTCTCCCACAAGGGTGTTTGGACCGAGGACATCGCGAACAGGTGTGCGAGGACATCGCGAACAGTTTTGCATGCTATCGGGCCAAGGTGTTGAGGTCGATGGTTTCTATTTTTTGATGTCTGAACCAGGCGTCGAAGACGCCGTCTATGGCAGTGGGCCTGAAGGCGACGGACTTTCCCGCGAAGGCCCTGCACAAGCGCATTGAGCGGCCAAGGATTGAGACGAAGCCGTGCTGCTGAACGCGGCGGATGAGGTCGTCCTTGGCATATTCGAACGGCTCGACAGTTTCTCGGTATTGGCGCGGCGAGGCCTGGTAGCGATCGAGCGGCACGCCGCCGTCCAGCGCGTCGTGGGGACGCTGGGCGTTGTAGACGTGGCGCCACTGGTCGAAGGCATCCTGAGCCTCGGCGAGATTGGCGAAGGGCGGTCCCTGCAATGCCTCGGCCTTGAGCGAACGATGGAAGCGCTCGTCCTTGCCGAGCGTCTGCGGATGGCAAGGCCTGGAGTGGCTGACGGCGATGCCAATCTCGATCAGCCAGACGGTGAGCAAAGTGAAGTCGTTGCGTCCACCATCGCCCCAAGGCGGACCATTGTCTGTGGCGATGCGCCACGGCAGGCCATAGCGACGGAAGGCGGCGATCAGCCGGGCTTTTACGGTCTCGGTGGTCTGGTCGGCGCAGGCCGACAGCGCGATCGAGAAACGCGAATAGTCGTCGAGCACGGTAAGCGGATGCAGCCGGCCGGCGCGCAAGGCAACGTGGCCCTTGAAGTCCATCTGCCACAGGTGGTTGGGGGCGGCATGCTCGAAGCGAATGAAAGGCTGGGCTCCGCCGCCCAAAGCCCCTAGCTCGATACCGTTGCGGCGCAGGATGCCGGTGACCGTCGAGGCCGCCGGCGTGCCGATGCCTTCGCGGGCAAGCACCCGCGCGATCTTGCGCCCACCCCAGGCTGGATGCGCCACACGCACCGAAACGGCTGCTGCTTCCACCTCCGGCGCACTGCGTGCCGGGCTCGACAGTGGTCGCCGAGACTGCTCCACTAGGCCCGCCGCGCCTTCCATCCGATAGCGCGAAAGCAACTTGTGGCCACAGGTCCGGCCAATGCCGAAGCGCCGGCACAACGCGCTCACATTGGCGCCAGGCGCCAGCGCCAATCTCACGAACTCTTCTTTCTGGCTCATCACGCTTCTGGCCTCGAACGGCATCCCGAACCCCCTCGCGCAAAACGCGCAAAACTGTTCGCGATGTCCTCGCACACCTGTTCGCGATGTCCCCAGTTCAAACAAAGGG
>NZ_VFTC01000066.1 GCF_007003975.1 Mesorhizobium sp. WSM4306 | reverse complement strand
GTCATGCGGCTTGGCGCAGAGCGAGCTTCTTGTGCTCGCGCAGGTCGTCCATGTTGATGTAGCGGTTGGCCTCCATCCAGTTTTCGTTGGTCTCGACGGCCAGCGCCCTGACCAGGCGCAGGCAGCTTTCGGCGTTGGGAAAGATGCGCACGACATAGGTGCGGCGGCGGATTTCCTCGTTGAGGCGCTCCAGCATGTTGGTGGATTTCAGGTGCTTGTGGTGCTGACGCGGCAGGCGAAAGAAGGTCAGCGTGCACTCGATGGTCTCCTCCACCCAGGTCGTCAGCCTGGGATAGCGGCCCGACCATTTGGCCAGCCATGCGGCGAGATCGGCCTTGGCTTCGGCGAGATCGCGCCGGTCATAGAGCCAGCGCAACTCCTGCAGGCAGTCGTCGCCATGCTTGCGCGGCAGGTGATCGAGGGCGTTCCTGAGGAAGTGGACGTAGCAGCGCTGCCACGCCGCTTCCGGGATGACCTCGCCGATCGCCGCGACCAGACCGGCATGGTCGTCGGACACGACCAGCTCGACGCCCCTGAGGCCCCGCGCCTTCAGTGCGACGAGGAAGTCCCTCCAGGCCGAGCGGCTCTCGCGATTGGCCATCTCCACCGCCAGGATCTGGCGCCGCCCGTCCCAGTCGATGCCGACCGCGATCAGCACCGCCTGGCTCATGACGATGCCGGCCTCGCGCACCTTCTCGTAGCGGGCATCGAGGATGAGGTAGGCAAAGGGCTCGTGAAGCGGGCGCTCGGCAAACGCCTTCAGGCTCTCGTCCAGGCGTTTGTTGATGGCCGAGATCGACGAGGCCGAGAACGCATGGCCGCACAGCTCTTCCGTGATCGCCTTGACCTTCCTGGTCGACACCCCTTGCACATACATCTCCGCAAGCGTCGCCACCAAGGCCCGCTCGGAGCGCTGGTAGCGCTCGAACAGCTCGGTGGAGAAGCGCCCCTGCCGATCCTGCGGAACCCGCAGTTCCAGCTTGCCGACACGGGTGACAAGCGTGCGGCCGTAATACCCAGAGCGGTAGCCGAGCCGCTCCGGCGTGCGCTCGCTCTTCGAAGCACCCAGCGCCTCGTCCATCTCCGCCTCGAGAACCTCCTGCATCACCGCGCGGATCACTTCGTGCAGCCCGTCCGGGTTCGAAAGCAGAATGTCTTTGACGGCAGCTATGGCGGATTTATCTTCAGTCTTGGTCATGGTGGCGTTCCTTCGCGGGAATCAGGTGACGTGAACAATCACCAGCCTGCCATGACCGCCCTCTCTCAGCGAATTTGCAGAACTCTCAGTACACTACC
>NZ_VFTC01000065.1 GCF_007003975.1 Mesorhizobium sp. WSM4306 | reverse complement strand
GTGAACTGACCCCCGAAAGTTGGACACAACCTTCGGGGGTTTTGCATGTCCAGACACAGTACGAGTTTCAAGCGCTCGGTTGTCGATAGCTATTTGTGCGGGGATGAAAGCTACGCGAGTGCGGCGTCGAGCCATAGAGTTGACGCGGCGACTGTTCGCAAGTGGGTTGCTTTGTACGAGGCGCATGGCGATGCGGGGCTGTCGGGCAAGTACGGTCGTTACGACGCGGCGTTCAAGCTGTCCGTGCTTGAGCGGATGTGGGGGGAAGGTCTGTCGTATCGCCAGACGGCGGCGTTGTTCAATATCCGCAATGCCGGTTGCCTGACGGGCTGGGAGAAGCGCTATCATGCGGGCGGGATAGAGGCGCTCGGCCCGCGTCCCAGAGGACGCCCCATGTCAAAGCCGCCGGCCCCCGCAATGCCTGTTGCAGCCAGTGACGAGGCCAAAAGCCGCGAGGAACTGCTGGCCGAGTTGAAGCAATTGCGGATGGAGAACGCCTACCTAAAAAAACTGGAGGCCTTAACGCAGGGACAGGCGCCCAAAAAGCGCAAGCCGTCCAGGCGTTAAGGCCGTTGCATCCGCTTGAGGGGCTGCTCGAACTGGCAAAGCTGCCGCGCAGCACGTTCTATTACAGGCAAAAGGCGGCCTCGCGCCCGGACCGCCATGCGGCGCTGAAGGAGGCGATCAAGGCCATCTTCGACAGCCACAAGGGCCGCTACGGCTATCGCCGGGTGACCGCGCAACTGCGCCGGCTGGGCCGGTGCGTCAACCACAAGACCGTCCAGAGCCTGATGGCCGGGATGGGATTGAAGTCGCTGGTCAGGCCGAAGAAGTATCGTTCCTACAGGGGCGAGGTTGGGCGGACCGCTCCCGATCTCCTGCAGCGCAAGTTCAGCGCCGACCGCGTCAACCGCAAATGGGTGACCGACGTGACGGAGTTCAGCCTGGCCGGCGGCAAGCTCTACCTGTCACCGATCATGGACCTCTACAATGGCGAGATTGTCGCGTTTGAAACGTCACGCCGGCCGCTGTTCAGGCTGGTGGACAATATGCTGACCAAAGCCTTCGGCCGGCTCAATGAGGGCGAACGACCGATCCTGCATTCCGATCAGGGATGGCAGTACCAGATGCCAGCATTCCAGCGCAGACTGGAAGCGAGAGGCCTTGCACAGAGCATGTCACGCAAAGGCAATTGCCTCGATAACGCACCGATGGAGAGCTTCTTTGCCACCCTCAAATCCGAGCTCTTCCATCTCGCAACGTTCGACACCGTTCAAAACCTAGACGACGCCATCAAGGGCTACATCGACTATTACAACCACCACCGCATCAAATTGAAACTGAAAGGGCTGGCCCCTGTGCAATACAGGACCCAGCCCTTAAATCTACCAGCTCAATGAACCGTCCAACTTTACGGGGTCAGTTCAC
>NZ_VFTC01000064.1 GCF_007003975.1 Mesorhizobium sp. WSM4306 | reverse complement strand
CGTGGCCCGTTACGCTTTTGGCTTCGGGGCCGTCCGAGTGTCGCTTACGCGGCTCTCTTGAATTTCACAAGGGCTTATTCAGAAGCAAACTGCTTCGCCGCCTGCGGCGCACCGCCCTCGTTCGTGAGGCGTATATAGTCGCCACCCTGACAAACTGTCAACTGCCTTCAGCCATGTTTTTTCGATTTCTCGCAGAGATATCCACGGGGCTGAAATTCGTGAGTTGGCTTGGCTGAAATTATGAGCGGTGTTCCGCAGTCGGATCACTCCTACGAAGCTCCCATCCCTCGGCGGCGGCCGCGTGCCATCGGCTTGAAAATCGTCTGCTCTGCCCGGTGAATGTCGACCACAGCGCCAGCCTGAGCAGTGCTTCAGAGCCGATCTTCCAGCAATTCCGCCGTGATGTTTCGACCGGCGAAAAAGATGGCCCAGGAATCAGGACCCGCTCGGCCTCGACCGCGAAAGCAATGCTGACGGCGCGGCGGTAGCCGATGATGCGCAGACCAGGCATGATCTCGACCCGCTCCGTGCCGCGCTGTGGAAAAGTCGACAGGCCGAGGCAATGGTCGCGGATGCCGGCGATGAAATTCCGGGCGATCGCCGGCGACGCACGGTCGGCTATGTCATCATAGAGCTGTTCGAGTTCAGCTTCCGCCTTGGGGTGGAAGACAATGCGATACTCCATTGCCTACTTGGCTTTCGCCTGCTTCGCGCGATGCCGCACCTCGAGCCGCGAAAAAACCGTCTCGGCAGGAGTAGCCTTCGCCGGATCCTGCCGGAGCTCGGTCAAACGCGTCGGAATCTCCTCGCGCAGCCATCTTTCCCGCTCCGCCTCGAAATCCTCGAGCATACGCAAGCCGGCGCGAACAACCTCACTGGCATTGTTGTAGCGGCCTGATTCGAGCTGCTTCCTGATGAAGCTCTCATAGTGGTCGTTCAGTGCGTAGTTGGGCATGGCAACCTCCTGAAGAGATCATGGTGCGAATCAGGATCAGTAGCAATAGATAGCAATAATTAGCAGCAGTTCACGCATGGCCATGCTTCGTTTCCAACGGTCTGCTGGTGGGAGAATGATTCGTCATCTGGCTCTGCAGCATCGAAATGCTGCCCATCACGATCACGCCGGCATGGATCGAAGATTCACGCCTGGATCATCTGCCGCCATTCTCGGCCCGAGCAAAAGTGGCGGTTGCTGCGTCGGGCAAAGCCCGAAAGCCAACCGGCTTCGCTGGGTCTAATTTTCGCTTGGATGTGATTTCGGACTGCGAGCATCAGCCTGGACCCATTCCATGTACACGCGAGCTACAGGGGCGACCGACAAGGAAGCTCGTTTCGAGAAGCTGGGCGCCGGAAGAATTGGCTTGGGGAACGGGAGAGGTTTTGTGTCCGGCTGCTGCATACAAAAAAGCCCGCTTGTGGCGGGCTTTTTTGATGTTGGTTGCGGGGACAGGATTTGAACCTGTGACCTTCAGGT
>NZ_VFTC01000063.1 GCF_007003975.1 Mesorhizobium sp. WSM4306 | reverse complement strand
GCTGTTCAAATTCGCCTTGCCGGCATGGGACCCCATCGCTGTCATCACAGGAAGCAGTACGTGGGAGGGGAACTGCTCGCAGTGATGAATCGTGTTCCGAGCCACTACCCATTCAGTTTCGTCCCAGTTGTTACCTCCCGTATTCAGGTTGCGGTCGAACCGCGGGAAGGCCGAACTAGTGATTTCCAGGCGAATTTGATGGCCGGCCGGAAACCAATTACTTGTGGCGTCGAGATCAATCTCGATTTTGCATATAACGCTCGGTTCCATGAAAACAGCCCGATCAAAGCCCTCGCGATAGCGGACGCGCAGTATCCCGTCCACCACGTCAATCGCACGGCCATCGGGATGTACGTCCAACAGTCTGGCCACGAAGTCCGTGTCCGGGGCCGAAGAAGAGACGAAGAGGACCGCCCGGACAAATCCGGTAACCTCCATGCCCTCTGTGAGGGGCGGTGAAGTGAAGCAGAGGACGTCTGGACGAAGCTGGACGTCCTGGTAATCGCGGGGTCCTATAGTAGTTCCACTTGACTTCCCGCCGTCCATCCCCAAGAACGGCGCCGGATCCCCAGGGTCGTAGGTAAACGTGTCAGCCGGCTCGTCGGCACTCGGAGGCTCTACATCAAGAGTCCCGTCGCCTAGACGGGTCGCGGCATTCCCGCCGCTGCGGAGGAACCAGTGCTGCAGTTCCACACCAAGAGGGGGCCATTCTGACGCGGCACGCCACTCGTTGCGACCCATCACGTAGTACTGGACGCGGGGCATTCCCTCGATCCGGTCGGGCTTGTCGTTCAGCCAGCAGTCGAACCAGTCCAGGTAGATCTGCCAGCAATCCAGGCGCGCGTCGCCCAGCTCGCGCTCGCCGATAACCGTCGGGGCTTTGAGACTCTCGGTGCCACAATGCGTGGCTGGCGACAGAATGATATGTTGGTGATCGCGTGCCGCCGGGCTCAATCCGCGAGCACTAAAAACGCGCTGCTGGTGAAGCGCGTCGGCAGCCCCCACGTCGTACCACGAGTTCACGAACAGGGCTGGGACGTCGATGGTCGAGTCCTCGCTAAGCATCCCATTCCGATCCCCCCAGGGATCGCCTGGGTCACGCGAGACCCAGTCCTCCCAGTCAGTCGGCGGTCCCCCAAGGCTCTTAAGCATGTTGACGAGCGGCAGCGACGCGAAAGCCCGCTGATACTCCTCATCGCTTTTCGGTTGCACTCGGGACCGGTCCTTCGCTGCGGTTTGGTGGAACCAGGGGACAAACGCGGCAACCTCCACCGCACCGCCGAGACGGAGATCCCCGTTGCGATATCGCCCTCCGGCAGAGCCGTTCGCGCCGCCCGATCCCTGCGCAATTGCGCATCGGTGGGCTGGATGGCACAACTGCGCCAGCAAAACCTGCGCGATACCAAGCGCCGAGCACCCATATGTGCCCACGCGTCCATTCGACCATGGCTGCTGCGAAATCCAGGACAGCGTGTCATAACCGTCGTCCC
>NZ_VFTC01000061.1 GCF_007003975.1 Mesorhizobium sp. WSM4306 | reverse complement strand
AGGGTCAGCGACTGGGGTGAAGTCGTAACAAGGTAGCCGTAGGGGAACCTGCGGCTGGATCACCTCCTTTCTAAGGAAGAACCCTAATGGAAACGCTTGATCGTCATCTTCGGATGAAATGATGAGCCTCTGCCTTTCGGTTCTCTTGGAACAAGACGGCAGAAAGTCATTCTGACCGTCGCGCATACCTTAAGCGGGTCTGCCGCCTTCGTTTCTCTTTCTTCAGCGAATGACTAACCTCCCTTTGGCTATGCCTGTAAGGCGTGCCTTGCCGGTGCAATATGCCAGCAGGGTTCGGTTTAGGGCTTGTAGCTCAGTTGGTTAGAGCGCGCGCTTGATAAGCGTGAGGTCGGAGGTTCAAGTCCTCCCAGGCCCACCACTTCGCAATCCGCAAGGATTGTCGATCTCCTCGATACAGTATCAGGGAAAACAATCAGGGGCCGTAGCTCAGCTGGGAGAGCGCCTGCTTTGCAAGCAGGATGTCGTCGGTTCGATCCCGTCCGGCTCCACCACTTGCGCAATCCGCAAGGATTGTCGCGGTTCGCGACGATCCTGTGGATCGCGCGGAGGTGTTGAGTAGAGATGAGAAAGTCATTCGTAAAAAGGTTTGCGGCGAGCAACTAGCTCTCCGCCTGTTCTGTTTTGACATCGTAAAGAGAAGATTTGTTCGAACTTCATGAGCCGAAAGGTTCGTGATTTGTCGCAGGAGACGCTCAATCTCCTGCATATGATGGGTTTGCCTAACCGCGCCCTCGAACCGATCTCGAGAAGCTGGTCTTTTTGTGCCAATGACACGGAGCCAGGTCCCGCACAGGATCTGGTTCGAGCGACGATCTCTTCGAGATCGCGCGGACGCTGATCCCGCAAGGGAGAGGCTGAAGCGACGATTTCTTCGAAATCGCGCAGTGGGCATTGGCAATGAGAACGATCAAGTGTCTTAAGGGCAATTGGTGGATGCCTTGGCATGCACAGGCGATGAAGGACGTGATACGCTGCGATAAGCTACGGGGAGGTGCGAATACCCTTTGATCCGTAGATTTCCGAATGGGGAAACCCACCTAAGGTACTTGGAAAATCAGAGATGCAGGGTGACTTGCATCTGTGGTTTCCAAGTATCGATAATAGGTAACTTATCCTGAATACATAGGGATAAAGTGGCGAACGCGGGGAACTGAAACATCTAAGTACCCGTAGGAAAGGACATCAACCGAGACTCCGGAAGTAGTGGCGAGCGAACCCGGACCAGGCCAGTGGCGATTGAGAGACAAGCGGAACCTTCTGGAAAGTAGGGCCATAGTGGGTGACAGCCCCGTACGCGTAATGCGATCAATCGTCCTCGAGTAAGGCGGGACACGTGAAATCCTGTCTGAAATTGGGAGGACCACCTTCCAAGCCTAAGTACTCGTGCATGACCGATAGCGAACTAGTACCGTGAGGGAAAGGTGAAAAGCACCCCGACAAGGGGAGTGAAAGAGTACCTGAAACCGATTGCCTACAAACAGTGGGAGCCCGCAAGGGTCACCACGTACCTTTTGTATAATGGGTCAGCGACTTAGTGTGACGAGCAAGCTTAAACCGATAGGTGTAGGCGCAGCGAAAGCGAGTCTGAACAGGGCGTTCAGTTCGTCGCATTAGACCCGAAACCGAGTGATCTAGCCATGAGCAGGTTGAAGGTAAGGTAACACTTACTGGAGGACCGAACCCATAACTGTTGCAATAGTTCGGGATGACTTGTGGCTAGGGGTGAAAGGCCAATCAAACTCGGAAATAGCTGGTTCTCCGCGAAATCTATTTAGGTAGAGCGTCGACCGAATACCCCAGGGGGTAGAGCACTGGATGGGCTAGGGGTCCTCACCGGATTACCAAACCTAACCAAACTCCGAATACCTGGGAGTACTAGTCGGCAGACACACGGCGGGTGCTAACGTCCGTCGTGAAAAGGGAAACAACCCTGACCTACAGCTAAGGTCCCCAAGTTATGGCTAAGTGGGAAAGGATGTGAGGATCCCAAAACAACCAGGATGTTGGCTTAGAAGCAGCCATCATTTAAAGAAAGCGTAACAGCTCACTGGTCTAAATAAGGGTCTTTGCGCCGAAAATGTAACGGGGCTAAAGCCATACACCGAAGCTTAGGGTTTGGTCCGCAAGGGCCAAGCGGTAGCGGAGCGTTCTGTAAGCTGATGAAGCCATACCCGTGAGGGGTGGTGGAGGTATCAGAAGTGCGAATGCTGACATGAGTAACGTAAGGGGAGTGAGAGACTCCCCCGCCGAAAGACCAAGGGTTCCTGCTTAAAGCTAATCTGAGCAGGGTTAGCCGGCCCCTAAGACGAGGCGGAAACGCGTAGTCGATGGGAACCACGTTAATATTCGTGGGCTTGGAGGTAGTGACGGATCGCACAAGTTGTCCAATCTTATCGGATTGAACGGGCAGCGGAGCGGTTCCAGGAAATAGCTCCTCCTTATAAACCGTACCCGAAACCGACACTGGTGGTCAGGTAGAGTATACCAAGGCGCTTGAGAGAACTATGCTGAAGGAACTCGGCAAATTGCACGCGTAACTTCGGAAGAAGCGTGACCCTTTTCTACGCAAGTAGAGGAGGGTGGCACAGACCAGGGGGTAGCGACTGTTTATCAAAAACACAGGGCTCTGCGAAGTCGCAAGACGACGTATAGGGTCTGACGCCTGCCCGGTGCTGGAAGGTTAAGAGGAGGGGTGCAAGCTCTGAATCGAAGCCCCAGTAAACGGCGGCCGTAACTATAACGGTCCTAAGGTAGCGAAATTCCTTGTCGGGTAAGTTCCGACCTGCACGAATGGCGTAACGACTTCCCCGCTGTCTCCAGCATAGACTCAGTGAAATTGAATTCCCCGTGAAGATGCGGGGTTCCTGCGGTTAGACGGAAAGACCCCGTGCACCTTTACTATAGCTTTACATTGGCATTCGTAGTGGCATGTGTAGGATAGGTGGTAGGCTTTGAAACCTGGGCGCCAGCTCAGGTGGAGCCACCCTTGAAATACCACCCTTATTACTATGGATGTCTAACCGCGGCCCGTTATCCGGGTCCGGGACAATGTATGGTGGGTAGTTTGACTGGGGCGGTCGCCTCCTAAAGAGTAACGGAGGCGCGCGATGGTGGGCTCAGAACGGTCGGAAATCGTTCGCTGAGTGCAATGGCATAAGCCTGCCTGACTGCGAGACTGACAAGTCGAGCAGAGACGAAAGTCGGTCATAGTGATCCGGTGGTCCCGCGTGGAAGGGCCATCGCTCAACGGATAAAAGGTACGCCGGGGATAACAGGCTGATGACCCCCAAGAGTCCATATCGACGGGGTTGTTTGGCACCTCGATGTCGACTCATCGCATCCTGGGGCTGGAGCAGGTCCCAAGGGTATGGCTGTTCGCCATTTAAAGCGGTACGTGAGTTGGGTTCAGAACGTCGTGAGACAGTTCGGTCCCTATCTGCCGTGGGTGTAGGAATATTGAAAGGATCTGTCCCTAGTACGAGAGGACCGGGATGGACGGATCTCTGGTGGACCTGTTGTGGCGCCAGCCGCATAGCAGGGTAGCTATATCCGGACGGGATAACCGCTGAAGGCATCTAAGCGGGAAACCCACCTTAAAACGAGTATTCCCTGAGAACCGTGGAAGACGACCACGTTGATAGGCCGGGTGTGGAAGAGCGGCAACGCTTGAAGCTTACCGGTACTAATAGTTCGATCGGCTTGATCGTTCTCATTCCTTATGCCCATCGTGAAACACGATGGTCTGACCAGCGCTCACGCGTCGTATCGGCCTTCGGCCGGACGCTCCGCGAGGGCGCCGGAAAACCGGCGACGCGCAGTCGCGCTTGCGGGCCTTGCCCGAAAGCAA
>NZ_VFTC01000060.1 GCF_007003975.1 Mesorhizobium sp. WSM4306 | reverse complement strand
GCTCGCTCTGCGCCAAGCCGCATGACCAGCGACATGGCCGCCCCTTTTTGCAGAACTTGACGCACACAACCGATTGCAACCGCATCGAGCGGCGGCTGACATTCGGACGCTTTTGAACCACTTGGAGGCTAGAGAGGCTGGCGGGACAGCGCCCCCCTCTGCCCTGCCGGGGCATCTCCCCCACGAGGGGGGAGATTGGCAGTTTCGCCGCCGCACCTTACTTCGCGTCGTGGAAGATGATCCCCACCGTATGCCGCCGGCCGGAACGCAGGCGGCTGACGCCCATGCCGGAGATTGACGCGATAGTGCCCTTTCGTGCCCTGCACCGGCCGGTTGTGGACAGCAAAAATCACCGCATCGCCCTGGGTCAGCGGCACCACCTCGGCGCGGCTCTGCATGCGCGGGCGCTGTTCGGTGAGCACGAATTCGCCACCGGTGAAATCCTCGCCGGGTTGCGACAGCAGGATCGCGACCTGCAGGGGAAAGGCGAGATCGCCGTAGAGGTCCTGGTGCAGGCAGTTGAAGTCGCCGGGACCATATTGGAGGAGCAGCGGCGTCGGTCGCGTCTGGCCGTTTTCGTGGCAAAGCTGGAGGAAGGCGGCGTGGTCGGCGGGATAACGCTGTGCTGCGCCCATGCGCTCGTTCCAGTCGTTGGCGATGCCGGCCAGTCTGGGGTAGAGCGCGGTGCGCAGGCCGCCGACCAGGTCCGGCAACGGGTAGCGAAAATAGCGGTACTCGCCCTTGCCGAAGCCGTGGCGAGCCATCACCACATGGCTGCGGAAATGCTCCTCATGCGGATAGAGCGCGGCGATTTCGGCGCATTCCTCGGGTGAGAGCAGCGCCGGCATGACGGCTGAGCCGTAGCTGTTCAGTTCGCCGACCAAGGCGCTCCAGTCCTGCGCGGCGACGCGCGCTTCGGCCGAACGGGTTGCGCGTTTGGCGGTTATCGAATGGATGGTCATGGATGCCTCCGATCGCTTGCTTGCGATCAAATTGGGGCGAGCAAGGCCCGGCGACCACCCGTTTCCTGCGGAGGTGGCGAAGCTGCTGATCTCCCCCCTTGTGGGGGAGATGGCCGGCAGGCCAGAGGGGGGCGCGAAGGATCGCCAACCTCCCCGGATCCAGTTCTGATGAGTGCGATATGATGGATTGATAGGCTGGCGGGACAGCGCCCCCCTCTGTCCTGCCGGACATCTCCCCCACGAGGGGGGAGATTGGCGGTTTCACCGCTTGCGATAGGCCTCCAGCTCCGGATCAAGATCGACCCGCACCGCGTTGGTGAACACGCAGGTCGCCACCATGATGCCGGCGAAGGCGACGAGGTTGACCAGCAGCGTGTCGTCATAGCGGGCCTTGAGTGCCGCCCAGATGTTGTCCGGGACCGCATTGGCGTTGGCCGCAACCGCCTTGCCGAATTCGATCAGCAACGCCTCGTCGGCGCTGGGTTCGATCGCTTCCGGATCAAGGCCGCCATCGATCAGCGCGCGGCGGAAGAAGGTGACCGGAATCTCGGCACGGCAGACTTGCGAGATCGCCAGCGACAACAGCCAGATGGCGCGGTCGTCGAGCGCGGGCCGCAGCAGGTCCCGCAAGGTGAACCATTCGGCATAGATGCGATGCGCCACCGGCGCATGCAGCAGGATGCGCTTCATGTTGGTCATCCGGCCACGCAGGCTGAGCTCCCTGTCATGCTCGGCGCGGATTTCGGGCGAAGCCGTGTCGTAGTCAACAGGGGAAATGCGTGCCATGGGATGGTCCTGGTTACCCGGCGAGCGTGGTGTGAAGCTCGGGCGGTGTGCGCAGTGTGTTGCTCACCGTGCAGATCGTTTCGGCGTCCTCGACAATCCGCCTTTTCGTCGCTTCGTCGAGATCGCCCTGGACGTCGAGCACGATCATGAACCGGCCGACGCGGGAGACATCGCCTTCTGCCTTCTCGCCCCTCACATCGGCGCGGACCTCACCGAGGTTGGCGGCGACGCCGAGGCGCGTGGCGGCAATGCGGGCGCTCAGCACCATGCAGGCGGCGACGGAGGCATAGAGCAGGTCGAGCGGATTGAAGCCCGGAGCGTTGACCCCGGTCACCACATCGACGCTGCCCCCGGTCGGTGTTGTCACGACCGGCAAGCCGCCCGGCGGCATCACGGCCAGCGCGCCGGTCTCTCGGGTCCTGACCTTGAGTTCTGCCATTTCAACTGTCCTTTCGGGGCCGGGCAAAATGCAAGGCGGAGCCGCCCTGGCGGCGCGCCCTGCCACGCAATGCCGGTATATGGTAGTCTCGAGGCCGACATCGCAACATCGACCGACGAACAAAATCGTCTGCTTCGAGGTTCAGCAATGAAGCGCAGTTTCATTTTGGCTGTGATTGCCGGCATTGGCCTGCTCTGCGGTGCCGCTTTTTTGATTGTCGGTCCGTCCCCAGTCTCGCCAGACGCCATCCAGTCGTCGGTTGTTCGTACCCCGGCATTGATCGACAGCGCCTGGAAGTTGCCCGTGGCTGCTACCTTCAATGCCAACCTTGCCTGGCAATCGAACGGTTCACGCTGCGGTCCGGCAAGTGTTGCAAACACATTCCGCTCGATCGGCGAAGTGGAGACGACCGAAGCCGAAGTGCTCGCGGGAACCGGAAAGTGCTGGACCGGCTTTTGCATCGTCGGTCTGACGCTGGACGAGCTTGCCGACGTCGCTCAGGCGAAAACCGGGCGCAAAGTCTCCGTGCTTCGGAATCTGAGCGCCGACGAGTTTCGCGAGCACATGAAGTACGCCAACGACCCCGGCCGCCGCTACATCATCAACTTTACCCGAGAGACGATATTCGGCGCCGGCGGTGGCCACTTTTCACCGATCGGCGGCTATCTGGAGGCCGAGGACTTGGTTTTCGTTCTCGACGTCAACGAGCGTTACAAGCCGTGGCTGATCGAGCGTGAACGCCTGTTCTCGGCCATGGACACCATCGACAGCGATGGCGACAAGAAGCGCGGGTTGCTTCTGATCGAGTAGCAGGGGCCCTAAGCGGTTTCGCAGCCACGATGCACTCGCTATCTCAACCCGGCGCCGGCCGGCCGCGCAAGATGTGCTTCTGAATCTTGCCGGAGGCGGTGCGCGGCAACGCGTCGGCGAGCAGGAATTCCTTCGGCACCTTGTAGCGGGCGATACGGTCCGCGCAGTGCGCCGCGAGCGCTGCCGGGTCGAGGGCACGGCCGGCCTTCAGCACAACGAAAGCCCGTCCGACCTCGCCCCACCGTTCGTCCGCGATGCCAATGACGGCCGCTTCGGCAATGTCGGGATGGTCGAGCAGCACGAGCTCGACTTCGGCCGGATAGACGTTTTCGCCGCCGGAGATGAACATGTCTTTGCGGCGGTCGACCAGGGTGACAAAACCCTCAGCATCCCGGCGCGCAATGTCGCCGGTGCGGAACCAGCCATCGGGTGTGAAGGCCTGCGCCGTCTCGTCCGGCCGGTTCCAGTAGCCGGGCGTGATGTTGGGGCCGCTGAGCCAGATCTCACCGGCCTCGCCCGGGGCGACGTCGTTGCCGTCATCATCGACGATGCGCAGGCAAACCGAAGGTCCCGGCAGGCCGGCGGAACCTGCCTTGCGGGCGATCTGGCCGGCCTCGAGCGGCATGCCGAGCACGGTGCCGGCCTCGGTCATGCCGAAGCCGTCGACCATGCGCACGCCCTGCTCCAGCCACCAGCGGATGTCGGCGGCGGGATTGGGTGCGCCGCCGGTGAAGATAGCGGTGAGCGTGGTCCAGTTCGCCGGATCGAAACCCACGCCGTCGCGCAGCATTTTTGCCATTTGCGGCACGCAGAAATAGTGGGTGACACCGAGCTCGGGATCGGCCAGCCGGCGGTTGGTGAGACCGGCCTCGAAGCCGGGCGAGATCAGCACGGTGCCGCCCTGCAGCAAGGGCGGACGCAGGCTGGTGATGAGGCCGATGACATGGAACATCGGCGCATCGCAAAGGAAGACGCTTGCATTGCCGACCTGCCCCAGCACGCCGAAATTGACCGCGGTGGCGAAGGCGTTGGCCTCGGTGATGACGACGCCCTTGGGGCGACCCGAAGTGCCGGAGGTGTAGAGGATGATCGACGGCTGATCGGCCGGCGGCAAGGGCCGGCGCGGCGCCGGCGCCTGCGCTTCCATCGCCGCCGCAAAATCGGCGACCTCGACCGTCATGCAGTTTTTGGGCGGCGCTCTATCAAACGCGGCATCGTGCAGCAGCAGTGCGGGATCGCAATCGGCGAGGATTGCTTGTTGCTCAGGCGCAGCGAGGCGCCAGTTGACCGGGACGAAGACGGCGCCGAGGCGCATGGCGGCCTGCTGCAGGATCAGCAGGTCGGCGCTGTTGCGGGCGACGCTGGCGATGCGCTGCCCCGGCTCGATGCCGTAGCCGCCCTCAAGCACGGCGACAGCGTGCTGGATGGCTTCATCGAGCCTGCTGTATGTCCAGCGCCGCCCGGAAGCGAGGTCGACGCAAGCGAGGCGTTCGGGCTGGGTGGCGGCATGCAAGGCCACGGGATCGGGCGTCGTCCAGGCCGGCATCTCGCATCTCCTCCGCGATCGGATGTTGGCTGATCACCTTGCCTTGTCGTAGGCGCCGAGGCCGGGCTTGTAGCTTTTTTCGTCGATGAACTGGCGGATGCCTTCCTTGCGGCCGTCATTGTCGTAGGAGTTGGCAGCCTCCTGCGCGCGCACCAGATAGTCCTCGGCATTGTCGTAAGTCATCTCGGCGACGCGGCGGATGGCGTCCTTGGTCGCCTTCAGCGCGACCGGGTTTTTCCTCAGCAAAATGTTCGCCACCTCGGTGACACGAGCCTTCAGCTCCGCCAGCGGCACGCTTTCATTGACCAGTTTCCACCCCGCCGCCTTCCTGCCGTCGATGAGTTCGCCGGTCAGCGCATGATACATGGCGTCGCGCATCGACAAGAGGTCGACCACTACCTTGGTGGCGCCGCCGCCAGGCAGGATGCCCCAGTTGATCTCGGAGAGCGCGAACTGCGCCTCGTCGGCCGCGAAAGCCAGATCGCAGGCAAACAGCGGGCCATAGCCGCCGCCAAAGCACCAGCCATTGACCATGGCGATGGTCGGCTTGCGGTACCAGCGCAACCGCCGCCACCAGCCATAGGCTTCGCCTTGAGCTTTGCGGACGGCGCCTAGCCCCTTGGCCTCGGTCTCGCGAAAATACTCCTTGAGGTCCATGCCCGCCGACCAGGCGCTGCCCTCGCCCGACAGTACCAGCACCCCGACATCGTCGCGGTATTCCAGCCCATCCAGCACTTCCATCATGCGCCGGTTGAGCGCCGGGCTCATGCAGTTGCGTTTTTCAGGCCGGTTGAAGCGCACCCAGGCGATGCCGTTCTCGACGTCGAAGGCCACGGTCTCTTCGGTCATGGCAATTCTCCTCCGGCTCGCGGTCTTGCATGGCAAGCGAAGAGCCGTGCTCCAAAACCTGCCCTTGCATTAATCGCTATGCTACATAGCTTTCATAATTGCTATGTCGCATAGTATTTTCTGCTTGACAAGGGCCTTGAGCGCGGTGATCGCTTGCAGCATGGACGAGGCCACAATCCGCAGCAAACCCCGCAAGGCCAGGATAGCGCCGGAAGACACGCTCGACGCGCAGATTGGCTACAATCTGCGGCGCGCTTCGGCTCTGGCGCTCAATGATTTCACGGTCGAATTGGCCGACGCGGCGCTGCGGCCGGTCACTTACGGCATGCTGGCGCTGATCGACGAAAGGCCCGGCATTCGTGCCGCCGAGCTTTGCCGCCTGCTCGGCATGAAAAGCGCGAACATGGCGCCGCTGCTTGCCGAACTCGAGGCACGCGGCCTGGTCGAACGCGACGATCATGCGCAGGACAGGCGCGTGCAGGTGCTCGCTTTGACCCAGGCAGCCAAAGCGGCCATGCCGGCATGGCGCAGGCACGTGCGCCGGCACGAGGACCGGTTCCTGCAGCAGCTGACGAAAAAGGAACGGGCAACGCTGCTGCGCCTGCTGCGCCTGATCTGGACCGACGAAATCGACTGAAGGCAGCCCGAGCGACGCCATCGGCGGTTGCCAAGCTGGCGCTCTACGGCGCCCCCCTCTGTCCTGCCGGACATCTCCCCCACTTGGGGGGGAGATCGGACGTCGCGCCCGCTTTCGCTAATCACCAACGTTGCAAGAAGATGGCCGGCGCCGAAGCTGCCAATCTCCCCCCTCGTGCAGGGCTGTCCGGGGAAAGTTATTCATAGGCGAAGTCCAACTGGTTTGGGGAGGTTCGGTTGCTTCGGCGGCTGG
>NZ_VFTC01000005.1 GCF_007003975.1 Mesorhizobium sp. WSM4306 | reverse complement strand
GGTCCCAAAGCTCGGCCCCGCGCCCAAAACGCCGGGGCGTTTCTCCAAGGGCTTTCCGCTTCAAATGACCACGGAAAGCAAATAGCATCCATGTTCCGGCATCCGCGCCAGACGGCAAACCGGTGGGAGGATAGCATGACCGACACGACCTCTAATCAGCCGGTCGCCAGCACTGCCGCGGACCGGGCGCGCGCATCCGAGCTCAGCGCCGTCGGGCGGTTCCTCAGGGCTACCGAACTCGACACGCGCATGCTCGGCATGGTCGGCGCCCTGCTGGTCATCTGGGTCGGCATACACATCCTGTCGGGCGGGCTTTTCCTGACGCCGCGCAATCTGTGGAACCTGTCGGTGCAGACCTCCTCGGTCGCGATCATGGCGACCGGCATGGTGCTGGTCATCGTCATGCGCAACATCGACCTTTCGGTTGGCTCTGTCGAAGGCGTGATCGGTATGATCATGGGCGTGGCGCAGGCCGAATTCCTCATTCGCGTCATCGGCTTCCAGCTCGGAAATCCCTGGCTCTGGATCATCGCGCTGGCCGCCGGCGTGGCGCTTGGTCTGCTGATCGGCGCGTTCCAGGGCTTCATCATCGCCTATATGAAGGTTCCGGCTTTCATCGTGACGCTGGGCGGCCTACTGGTGTGGCGCGGCATGGCATGGCTGATCACCAGCGGGCGCACGGTCGCGCCGCTCGACGCCACTTTCCAGCTGATGGGTGGTGGACCACGCGGCTCGATCGGCGCTACCGCCAGCTGGATCGTCGGCATCGTCGCCTGTGCGGCGGTTGCCTTCGCGCTGCTCAACGGCCGCTCGCAGCGCAAGCGGTTCAGCTTTCCACTGCGCCCCGTGTGGGCTGAGACCTTGCTTGGCGTGGTCGCTTGCGCGGCCATCCTCGGCGCCGTCTGGATCGCCAATTCCTATCCATGGCCGATCGGCATCGTGCGCCAGTATGCGCAGCAGAACGGCATTACCCTTCCCGAAGGCGGGCTGTTTATCGCGCATGGCATCGCCATCCCGGTGCTGATGGCGGTGGCCACGGGCATCATCATGACCTTCATCACCAAGCGCACGCGTTTCGGCCGCTATGTCTTCGCCATCGGTGGCAATCCGGAAGCAGCAGAACTTGCCGGCATCAACACGCGCTGGGTGACCATGAAAGTGTTCATGATCATGGGGGTGCTGGCGGCGATCAGCGCTGCGATCTCATCGGCCCGCCTCAACGCGTCGACCAACGCGCTGGGCACGCTGGACGAGCTGCTGGTCATCGCCGCCGCCGTCATCGGCGGTACGTCGCTGGCCGGCGGCGCCGGAACGGTGATGGGCGCCATGCTCGGCGCACTTCTGATGCAGTCGCTGCAATCCGGCATGGTGCTGCTCGGCATCGACTCGCCGCTGCAGAGCATCGTCGTCGGCGCCGTGCTGGTCATCGCCGTGTGGCTCGACACCGTCTACCGCAAGCGGGTCTAGGGGAGGAACGATCATGGAAAAAACTGCTCCCACGGGCACAGCGCTGATCGACATGCGCAACATCTCGATTGCCTTCGGCGGCATCCGCGCCGTCGACGATGCGTCCATCGATCTTTTTCCGGGCGAGGTCGTGGCGCTGCTCGGCCATAACGGCGCCGGCAAGTCGACCCTGATCAAGATCCTGTCGGGCGCCTACAAGCGCGACGCGGGCCAGATCTTCGTCAACGGCCAGGAGGCTTCGATCTCCAACCCGCGCGACGCCAAAAAATACGGCATCGAAACCATCTACCAGACGCTGGCGCTGGCCGACAATGTCGACGCTGCCGCCAACCTCTTCCTCGGCCGTGAGCTGATGACCGGCTGGGGCACGCTCGACGATGTCGCCATGGAAGCCGAGGCGCGCAAGGTCATGGGCCGGCTCAATCCGCGTTTCCAGCGCTTCAAGGACCCGGTGATCAAGCTGTCGGGCGGCCAGCGGCAATCGGTGGCGATCGCGCGCGCCATCCTGTTCAACGCCCGCATCCTGATCATGGACGAACCGACGGCGGCTCTTGGTCCGCAGGAAACGGCGCAGGTCGGCGAACTGGTCAAGCAGCTCAAGTCAGACGGCATCGGCATCTTCCTGATCAGCCACGACATCCATGACGTGTTCGAGCTTGCCGACCGCGTCTGCGTGATGAAGAACGGCCAGGTCGTCGGCACCGCTCGCACCACCGACGTCACCCAGGACGAGGTGCTCGGCATGATCATCCTCGGCAAATGCCCACCCGGCGCCATTCCCGGGCCGGGCGCGCTGAAGATCGCCGCCTGAAACAAGCGCCATCATCGGCTGACGGTCATCCCGATGCGCGATCAATAAGCCGGCTAATATCTGGAACGTGATGTGCCAGCTGTCACGATGGTTTGGCCTCGCCATTGTGTTGGCGCGGTGACATGCCATAAAGGTCCCAGATACATGGGCCGCAGCATCCTTTGAAGAAGTTTTTCCCGATCGTCGCCTTCATTGCCGTCGCGCTGATCAGCCTGACGATGGCAGGCTTCGCCTACTTCGCCACCCAGGAGGCGGCACGGATCAAATTCGAGGCGACGGCCGACGATGCGCTCAACCGCATCGAAAGCCGCATCGACCTGCATCTGTCGCTGCTGCGCTCGACGCAGGCGCTGTTCGACGCCCGCAATGGCGAGATTTCGCGAAGCGAATTCAAGGCCTTCTTCAGCGCGCTCGACGTCGACACCAATTTCGCCGGCCTGCGCGGCATCGGTTATCTCAGGCTGGTCAAAGCCGGCGACGAAGCGGCGGTCGAGCGCGACATGTTGCGCGACCGTAGCGTGCCCCACGCTATCTATCCGGACACGGCACAGTCCTGGCGCACCCCCGTGGTACTGTTCGAGCCGCTCGATCCTGCCAACGAGTCGACCATCGGCTACGACATGTTCACCGAACCGGTGCGGCGCGAAGCGATCGAAAAGGCGATGGCCGATGACGCACAGCATGCAAGCGGTCTGGTTCAACTCGGCCAGGGCACGGGCGCGGCACAGACCTTTACCGGCTTACTGGTCTTCGTCAGGCTCAATGTCGAAACCGCGCCGGATGGCATTAACGCATCCAGGTCGTCGACATCAGGCTTTCTCTACGCCGCTTTCCGCGCCCGCGACCTGTTCCAGACCGCGCTCAGCCGCACGCCGCTGCTGCCGGTCAACACCGAGGTCTATGACGGCAAGGTCGATGCCGACAATCTTCTGTTCCAGTCGGAAACGCCGCCGGTTGCGAGCTTCGGCGACAGGCTCTTGGTGACGCGCAAGATCATCGTCGCCGGCCGGCCGTGGACGGTGCTGTTTCGGCCGACAAGCGCCTTCTCGCAGCCGTCTTCGCGCGCCATTCCGGTGATGCTCGGCCTGTTCGGGTTGCTCCTGGCGGGCGCGATCGCGCTGGTGGCGCGCTACCAGGAGCGCGCCTATGACGCCAAGTCGCTGTTGCACGAGACGACGGAAAAGAGCCTGCTCGAAAAGGATCTGATGCTGCAGGAGATGAAGCATCGGATCAAGAATTCGATCACGCGGGTGCTGGCGATCGCGCGCCAGACGGCAGCGCATGCCACCGACGTAAAGGAGTTCTCCTCTTCCTTCTCGGCCCGCCTGCAGGCAATGGCGGCGTCCCAGGACATGCTGACGCGCTCGCGCTGGCAGAAGGCCGACCTTGGCGATCTCTTGCGCATCGAGCTTGGCCAGGTGTTCGGCAAGGAGCTTCCGGAAGGAATATTGTCAGGCCCTCAGGTGCTGCTCGACGAGACGACGACGCAGGCGCTTGGGCTGACCTTCCACGAACTGGCGACGAATGCGCTGAAATATGGCGAGGCCGGCAATTCGGTCGGCGCGCTGAAGGTCGACTGGTCGTTCCAGGGGCGTGGATCGGACAGGATGCTGGTTCTGAATTGGCGCGAGAACGGGCAGAAGCAACTCGAAGCGCCGGCCAAGACCGGCTTCGGCACCAAGCTGATCGATCTCAATGTCACGCGCGAATTGCGTGGCACGATCACCAGAGATTTTCGCGCCGACGGGCTTACCGTGGAAATCAGGATCCCGCCGCCCGGTACAGGCAAACAAACGGAGACCGGCTAACCGGTCTCCGTCTTGTTCGTTTGACGCTTTTGAAGCGGATCAGCAGCGAGCGGTGTAAAGCCGGCCGCGATTGTCGCGATACTGGCAATAGCCATTGCGCAGGTTGCGCACCAGCAGACCGGAACCGGCACCAACGGCTGCGCCGATGAGCGCACCCTTGCCGCCGCCAACCAGGCCGCCGACGCCGGCGCCTACCAACGTACCGACACCCACGTCCTGTTCGGTCGTGCTGCAGCCGCTGACGGCGACCACGGCAACCATGGCAATAATCAATTTCCGCATTGAGTCTCTCCTCACTTTCGTCCTCACTTTAATAAGCTTCAGCCGCCATTTAGCATGAAATGGCGGCCTTTGCCCGCTCGATCTTATTGTTGGCTAAGATAGTCTTTTTAGGGGCGCGTCACATTCGACGCAACCACGACGTTGGAAACCTGCAAGGATGCGTCGAGCGAACCATCCGGGCGCACGTTCCAGACGATCTGGTCGTAGTCGTCCTCCAGGGCGGGATCGACGGCAAGACATTTGGCAACGACATGCTGGGCCTGACTCTGCACGTCACCCATGGCGAAAGGCCGCTCGGCGGTGCATGCGTCCGCGGTCTCGAACACGCTGACCGGCACAGGCAGTTCGCGGCATTCGGTCATGCTGTTTGAACAGCCGATAACCAGAAGCAAAGCGGCGATGTGTTCCACGGCGAAAGATCCTCTCGCCATAAGAACGGTCACCAGCCGTCAAAGTTCCTGTGATGCAAGCTGGGGACGTTAATAAGCGGCTTGGCCAGGAGCCAGACCAGCCTTCAGCTTAGCCAGATTTGGGAGCAGCGTGAACCCGAAGCGAATGTGGCTCAGCCCAGCTGCGACGCCACGACCAGAACGATGGCGGCGACGAACGCGACAGCGGCGAAACGAAGCAAGGGATGCCAGGCGTACGGCGCCGGCGAGGCGGAAGAGTCAGGATCGTGAAAGCCGCTCATGGAGACGCGGGCGGCCTGCTCCAGCCTGTTCATATCGGCAACCGTCAAAGATCATTCCTCCCGTACTTGCGTTGCAGGCCACGGCCGAAGGGTCGGTTGAATCGGCCAGGAGCCGGCAATCTCTGGGAGCCTCAGCATCGGACTTTATGGTGAACAGCTGGTTAAGGAATCCGCCGCTCTGGGCTCTCTGTTTGACGCAATTCGGGACGGAATTACTGGCAAGTCCGGCTGCTCACTCGGTTTCGAAATTGCCGTGCGGAACGACAAGCCGATATTCGAGGCGGTCGCCGGTGATTTCAAGCGTCGCCGTGCCGTTCAGCGATGCCGGCACGACGCGTTCGAGAGCAACGCTGCCGAAGCGTTTCTCGGTGCGCCTGTTATCATTCGCGACGATGGCCTCGACCCAGGTCAGCGACAAAGCCGGCTTATCAGCGGCCTCAGTGACGCCCGACAGATTCGCGGTTACCTCGACGAAGCCATCCGGCCGCGCCAGGGCGCCGTAGCTGACTGAATTGACGGCGAGCTCGTGCATGGCCAGGCCGATGTGAAGAGCGGCGTTGGGATTGAGGTAGGGATTGACGCCATTGAAACGCAGGCTCTGCGCCGGATCGGCGCCATAGCGCACGACCTGGCCACGGACAAGCTCGCGTAGTGCAGCACCCCGCCAGTTCGACGACGTCACCAGATCCTGGGAGGAGGCCAGTGACTGCAGCCGGCCGCGAAAGCGCGTGAGGAAATCATCCGATGTCTCGGAATAGCGGCCGGTCTGGGTGGCAATGCTCTGGATGATGGCCAACAGGTTTTTGGAGCGGTGACTGACCTCGCGCAACAACGTCTTCAGCGTCTGCTCGCGGCGTTTCTGCTCGGTGGTCTCCACCATCGTGGTGACGACGCCCTGGACATCGCCACGGTCGCCATGGTCGGCGTCGACCCACACCTGGAACCAGCGGATACCGTCGGTGGTGGGCACACTGAGTTCGAGGTGCTCGGGATTTCCGGAGGCGATGACACGGCTTTTGGCTGTATCGATGTGCTCGACCTGCGCCGCCGGCAGCATGCCGCTGCTGTCCGCGGAGTCGGACCCCCATGGCTCACGCATATTGCGCGCCCACACGGTCTTCATCTCGCGGTCCTGGTATAGAACGGAGATACCGGCATTGTGCAGAGCGTGGAGCAAGGCGCGACCGAGCTGCATGCCGCTTTCAGCGGGGTGCAGGGCGATGACTTCACTCCGCCCGTTGTCGCTTGTCTCTCCTCTGGAACGCATCAGTCACCTGTCCGCCACCCAAGCTGAACGATTCACTTTGAAATGAGTTCCTGAAATAAGCCCTGAAACAGGTCCGCCGGGCGGTGTCCCTTGAAGGACACCGCCCGGCGGTGGCTGGAAACCGTTTGAGGGGTGCGGCTTCCAGTGTTTGGCTCGCTACCCGGTCTTACGACGCCCGCCTGAACAGGCCGGCCAGAAGCGAGATGATGAGGAAGGCGAGAAAGATGAAGAACAGGATTTGCGCGATGCCGGCGGAGGTGCCTGCGATACCGCCGAAACCAAGCGCGCCGGCGATGATCGCCACGACGAGAAATACGAGCGCCCAGTAAAGCATGATCCGTCTCCTTCCGATGCTGAGATAAAAACGTGGTTGGTTGGTGTTTGTTCCACCCTTTGCCGAAAAAGACAGCCTTTGGAAGGGGCCCCGGACGCGAATGATTCAGGCACGCGAGCCCGACCACGTAAGCGGCATGGAGAGAAAGACAACTGGCGATAGCCGAGTGGGCGATCGCCAGTGCTTGCCAACGCCGCGGGATGCGGCGAAACGTTGGAGACTATGTCAGGCGGCGGCCTTGGCCTGCCGGTCGAAGAACAGCGCCTGGCTGATCAGCGCCTTGACCATGTCCGGATTGAACGGCTTGGTGACGAGGAAAGCGGGTTCGGGCCGCTCGCCGGTCAGCAGACGCTCGGGGAAGGCGGTGATGAAGATCACGGGCACAGAGGTTGACGACAGGATCTCGTTGACCGCATCGATGCCCGAGCTGCCGTCGGCAAGCTGGATGTCGGCCAGCACCATCTTCGGCCTTGTCTTGCCGAACATAGCCACCGCCTCGGCATGGGTACGGGCCGTGCCGACGACACGGTGGCCGAGGCTCTCGACCATTTCCTCGATGTCCATGGCGATCAGCGGCTCGTCCTCGATGATCAGCACGTCGGTCGCCACCTGGCGGGAAATCTCGTTGCTCGCCTGGGCAAGCAGTTCGGAGAATTCCCTGGCGTCGACATCGAGAATTTCAGCCGCCTCGTCTTCGCTGAAGCCTTCGACCGCGACCAGCAGGAAGGCCTGGCGTGGCAGTGGCGCAATGGCGTTGAGATTGGCGGCGGCGCGCTGCTCCCATGCCGATTGCGCCTGCTCCTGCGGAACGCGGATGGCAATGGAGGTGAACAGTTTGGCGAAAACCTTGTAGATCGCGATGCGGTCGTTCGACGCTTCGGGGAAGATGTCGATGTCGGCGATGATGGCTTCGAGCATCGCGGCGACCAGCGCATCGCCACTCTCCTGTGATCCCGAAACGGCGCGCGAGAAGCGGCGCAGGAACGGCAGGTGCGGAGCAATGGTTGCGGAAAGGCTCATGATAGACGTCTCCCTCAGATGACGTAATTGCATAGATTCCAGGTCAAGCTGATTGCAAGCCCCTGCAAACAACGCGGGTTTTATGAAAAAGTTCCGAGGGCTGTGGAACGAATCTCCAAGGACGACGTTTGTGGGGCGATGGGCAACCAGACGAGGGGGGCCGCTTTGCGTTGTGTAATAGGGCGGCTAGGGCGCTGGAATTTAAGGGCGAAATGAGGACATGAATAAAGAAACACTGGCTGGCGCCGCTGACAGGCGCCGGGCCAATTCCGGTGACCCGCTCGGGGCGAATTCGGAAATCGGCCGCAAACTCAAACAATATTATGACGAGCTGGTCTCCGACAATGTGCCGGATCGCTTCGCCCAGTTGCTCAGGCAACTGGAACAGGCCGAACCCGCGCAGAAGAAAGACTGAGGCATGGCAGCTGTCTCAGAAGGGTTCAAGACCGATCTGCTCGGCTCGATCCCGAGCCTGCGGGCCTTTGCCGTGTCGCTGACGCAGAATGCCGACAAGGCCGACGATCTGGTGCAGGAGACGCTGGTCAAGGCCTGGGACAAGCATGAGAGCTTCCAGCCGGGCACCAATCTCAAGGCATGGTTGTTCACCATCCTGCGCAACGAGTTCTATTCGCAGATGCGCAAGCGCGGCCGCGAGGTGCAGGACAGCGACGGCATCATGACCGCCAGGCTCGCCGTTCATCCGGCCCAGCACGGCCAGCTCGATCTCAAGGATTTTCGCGGCGCGCTCGAGCAATTGCCCGAGGACCAGCGCGAAGCCATCATCCTCATCGGCGCTTCCGGCTTTTCCTATGAGGAGGCCGCCGAGATTTGCGGCTGCGCGGTCGGAACGATCAAGAGCCGGGTCAGCCGTGCCCGCACAAGGCTGCAGGAGATCCTGAAAATCTCCGGCGAAGACGAATATGGGCCCGATGCCATCTCGTCGCAGGTCACGGGCTCAAACGCCGCCTGAGAGCGAGCCTGTTTTGCGGGCTCGGGCTCTCAAGTACCGATCGAAGGCATTTCAGACTGGCGCGCGGCCGCAGGCCACCGCCAGCGCCTCGACGAGATCGTCTCCCGAATATGGCTTGGTTACCAGTCGCACGCCGGGGAAAGACGCCCTGATCTCGTCCGCGTCCGAATAGCCGGAGGCAAAGACGAAGGGCGTGCCCGCCTGGCGCAGTTGCGCGGCAAAGTCGAGCGTCGACGTCCCACTCAGCATCAAGTCGACGATAACGCCGTCGAACCTGTCGGCGACCGTCTGCTCGTCGATCTCTGCCAGGTCGCGGGCAATCACCACGTCGCCGGCGCCATGGTCGCGGCAAAGCTGCTCGACATCCATGGCGATCAGGAATTCATCCTCCAGGACAAGAATTCGCAATCCCTCAAGCAATGGGGCCACCTGGCAATCTCTCCTCAATTCTTGCAGCATCGGGTTCAGTGACTCCAGTCAACCGCATCGCGGGCCTTTGGGGAACGGCCGGTGGCCTTGATCCGAAAAATTCGCTAACCGGGTCTGCTCCAACGCCAGGCGAGCTTGGAATTCGCCTCACTGGAGTGCAGCGAGTCATGATCGCTATTTGCCATCCTGTCATTTAAAAAAGACATGCGCATCGCTGGCGGCGGAACCGCGGCCCTTGCAAAGGCGTTGCGGTCAGCCTCTGGCAAAGAGGCGTTCGAAGAGGGGTCGAAATGTCTGGCCAGAATGGTCGTTCCTTTTCCAGCCGCCAATATCCGTGCGAGAAGTGCCCGCTCCGGCCGTTGCAGGTGTTCCGGGACTTCGAGAAGCAGGAGCTTGCCTTCGTCAGCAGGTTCAAGAAGGGCGAACTTGCCGTCGACAAAGGTGCGACCGTCCTCGTCGAAGGCAGCCACAGCGCTCATCTCTACACGGTGCTGTCGGGCTGGGCTTTCCGCTACAAATTGCTGTCGGACGGCCGCCGCCAGATTCTGAACTATTCGATGCCCGGCGATCTCATCGGCCTGCAGGGCAGCCTGCTTGGTGAGATGCAGCACTCAATCGAGGCGCTGTCGCCGATGCTGTTATGCGTATTCGAGCGCGAAAACCTGCACGAGCTCTACCGCAACCATCCGGGACTTGCCTACGACATCACCTGGATGGCATCGCGCGAGGAGCGCATGCTGGACGAGAATTTGCTCAGCATCGGCAGGCGCACGGCGCTCGAGCGCACCGCCTATCTCATCGCCTTCATCGCCAGCCGGGCGGCGGTAGTTGGGCTCAACGGCAAGGCGCCGGTGCAGATTCCGATCACGCAGCAGCATATCGCCGATACGCTCGGCCTGTCTCTGGTCCACACCAACAAGACGATCCGCAAGCTGATAGACCGCAAGCTGATCGCCTGGCGCGACGGCGGTTGCGAAGTGGTCGACCGGGAGGCGCTGAAGGACCTCGCACGCTGGGAGGGCTTGAGCGAGGGCCGCCGGCCGCTGATCTGATGCCGCTGATCCAGCAGGGAACCAGTCCAGCCGGGGCTGGACTCGCACAGGCAAACACCCTTTCATGGATATGGTCTCCGATTTCGGAACCTTGGAGTGTGTGGGGCGTTTGAAACCACGCAAACGCAAGGAGTTATGGGAATGGCAACTGCCACAGGAAAAACCGCTGGCGAAACCCAGACGAACGCCGACCTCGAAGCCGATATCCGGCAGTTGAAGGCCGACATCGAAAAGCTGACCAAGCAATTGGCCAAGACCGGCGAGCATGGCTACGGAACGGCGCGGCGCGCCGCCGCCGAAGGCGTCGAGCAGTTGCGCGCCCAGGGTGAGGCTGCCTTCGACAGTCTACGCGGCAACGCCAAGGACATCGAAGCCCAGATCACCGCCAATGTGCGCGAAAAGCCAGTGACGTCGCTGGCCATCGCAGCCGGCGTGGGCTTTCTGTTCGCGCTTCTCGCCCGGCGCTAGTTTTCGCTAGAGATGGGGACGCTGGCATCGCTGATTTCTGCTTTGGCCTCGGGTGAAGCCATTGCCGCCATGCGCCGCGCGCGCACGGCGGCAATCGTTTATGGGCTCGCCGCGGTTGCGGCTCTGTGCGGGCTCGGATTTCTCCTGGGGGCGGCCTATATCTGGGTCGCCGACCGCTATGGGTCGATGGCGGCCTGCCTGGGCTTCGCGGCCGGCTTCCTGGTGCTTGCCGGGCTCATCCTGCTCATCTACCAACTGGCGGCCGGCACGCGCGCCCGTAGACGTGCGCGAAGGCGCAATGCCGACCTCAAGGCACTCGGCATCACGGCGGCCCTTGCCGTATTGCCGTCGCTTCTCAAGGGGAAAGGCGGCAAGGAACTTGTCCTCGGACCGATCATCGCGCTGGTGGCCTATGCCATCTACAAGGAAAACGTCAAACCGCGGCCGGGCGATCCGGACGACGAGGCCGACTAGGCCCGAACTCCCCGACGCTTCAGCTCGGCAAATCTTCCAACGGCATCGATATTTCCGCGAACACGCCTTCCCGACGGAACTCGTGCACAACCTCGCTGGACAAGACCTTGGCGAGGCTGCGGCGGATCAGGATCGAGCCGAATCCCTGCCGTTCCGGAGGCTGGACCTGCGGCCCGCCGCTTTCGCGCCAGGTCAGCACAAGGCGGCGTGCGCCTTTCTTGCCCAGCGCTTTCCAGTCGACGTCGACCTTTCCCGAGCCCACTGACAGCGATCCGTATTGCAGCGCGTTGCTGGCCAGTTCGTGCATGATCAGGCCGAGCCCCACCGCCTGGTCGGGCGAAAGCAGCAGATCCGGGCCGGAAATCGCGATGCGCGGCTGTTCGGTCGAATCGAACGGCTTGACCTCGATCTGCATCAGTTCGCGGATGCCGATGCCGCGCCATTCGCGATCGGACAAGAGGTTATGGGCAGCCCCCAGCGCCTGCAGTCTGGCGCCGAAGGCTTCGAGGAATTCGCTTGGGCGGCGGGCATGGCGAACGGTCTGCGTCGCCAGTGCCTGCACCGTGGCCAACGTATTCTTGACCCGATGGTTCAGCTCGCGCAGCAACAACCTTTGCCGTTCCTCACCGAGCTTGCGTTCCGATATGTCGTAGTTGACGCCGAAGATCAGCGTCGGTTTGCCTTCGCCGTCGCGCTCGATGACGCGGCCGCGGGTGGCTATCCAGCGCGGCGGATCGAAGCCTTTGACCCGATATTCGCCGAAATAATCGTCGCTGCCGGTCAGGGCGTCGCGAAAGCGCGTCTCGGTCTGGTATACGTCGCGCGGGTCGATGGCGCCCAATATGTCGCGCGCCCGCAACCGGTTCGAGCGCGGCAGATTGAACAGTTCCGACAGGCGCACATCGCACTCGATCATGTCGGTGCGGATATCCCAGGCCCAGCTGGCAAGCGAGGCGGCATCGAGCGCGATGGCGCGGCGCTTTTCCTCCTGCGCCAAAGCTGCGGCGGCGATGGCGCCGCTGCGGGTGGCGTTTTTGAGCGTAAACAGGCTGGCGGCGAGACTGGCCAACGCCTTCAGTCGATCGAGTGCGGCAGGGGACGGAAAGTCATGCGGTTTCCGGTCGAGTACGCATACGGTGCCGATGCGCGCACCGGCCACCACTATGGGCGCGCCGATATAGAACCGCAGATGATGCTTACCGGTCACGAGCGGATTGGCGGCGAAGCGGGGATCAATGCTGGCATCGGTCACCACCATAGGCTCGTCGCCGGCGGCGATGGCGTGCGCGCAAAACGAGGTGTCGGTGGCAGTCTCGGTCTCGTCCAGACCGACACAGGACTTGAACCATTGGCGTTCGGTATCGAGCAACGTGACCAAGGCGATTGGCGCCTGCATCACGGCGGCGGCAAGACCGGTGATGCGATCGAAGTCGGGATCGGAGGCCGTGTCGATCGCGTCGAGCCCGTGCAGCACGGCAAGCCGCTCCGGCGCCGCCACCGCGCGTCGAACGTCGGCCGGCAGACCCATCTCCACCTTTTTATCCACCAAGTCCCCTCGCTTGCAGGTCCCATCCGCAGTGCAGCGCGTTGTGCGCTGCCGTCGGGACCCGGAACTTTTGTAGCAAGCAATCGTTACCCGACCATGTTTCGCCAGACATGGCTTTGTCCGCCACGCCTGCAGTCGCATGATGGGAATGCCGCCAATGATCAAGATCATCCCTGAGAACAAGGCCCGCCAGGGGCGCTGGGGTTGGCATGGGCTGCGCATCCTGATCGCAGCGCTGCTCTTGGCCTTCATCGCTTGGGGCATCGCCGAAATCTATGGCGAAAAGATCGACAACAGCGCGCCCGCCAACCAGAGCGCGCCCGCCAGTCAGAGCCAGCCGGCCGGCGGCTGAAGCGCTCGTCGTCTTCGGCGCTCGCATCAGGCGGCCTTTGCCTGCGCAGCGCGCGCCGGCACCAGAACATTCAACGCGCCAGGGTGAATCTGCACAGCTGTTTCGCGCTCCAGCTTGACCAGTTCGCCGTCGATGACGGCGCCGAACTTCTTGCTTCCCGTGTGGATTTTCACAACTGCCTTGTCGGCCTGATGGATCTCGACATGATCGCTGTCGCGCCACCTGCCGCGCGCCATGTCGAAGAGGGCCCTGGCCAGTTCGCCGCGCCGCCGTGCCACGGTGACATAGATGCCGAGCACGCCGCCGGCAGGATTGTCGGCATAGGGCAGGTGACCCTCGCCGAACAGGTTGTTGGAGATGCCGATGCCGCTGATGCGGGTCACGATCTCGGCGTCGCCGACCGTCAACGTCACCTTCATGGCGGGCGGATTGTTGATCGTCCTCCAGGCGGCCTTTGCCGAAGCACGGATCTTTCCCAGGCGCGAAGTAAACTCCATGGTGTCGCGCAGCCTCACCATCCTGGCATGCAGGCCGATGGAGAACTGATGCACGAAGGGCCGGCCATTGGCGCTGGCGATGTCGACCGCGATGACCTCGCCGTCGGCAAAGGAAGTCAGGGCTCCGTCGAGGGTCTGCGGAATGCCCAGGCCGCGGGCGAACAGGTTCATGGTCCCGGCCGGCAGGACAGCCAAGGCTTTCTTGCTGTTCATCAGCCGCGCCGCGGCGGCCGAAATGGTGCCGTCGCCACCACCGGCCAGCACCACCTCGATGCCGCGCCGCGAGGCGACCTTGTCGAGCGTGGCGACAATGTCCTTGCCTTCGACGATGTCGATATCGACAGTGTGGCCAGCCGCCTCAAGCGTCTGGCGCATCCGGTCCGAAAAAGCGGAAACATCAGTCGTCCGCAAGGTGCCGCCGTCCCGGTTCAGCACCGCCGCAAATCGCATGCCCGCTCCGTGTTCATTTTAGCGGCCGGAATGCCCAGCCGCAGGCTGAAACGGCGAAGCCTTACAAAGGTTCCATCGGCCGGCCGGAAATGCCGGGTGATTCCACGGACTTGCCCGAGGTATCCCGATGCCCCCGTTTTTTCGGAACAAGCGCCTTGTCACGACGTTGTGAACGCATTGGAGGCGCCGCTTTCGGCCTTCGGCAACGGTTTGCCGGTTGCGGCGCGCACGAGATCACGCAAGAGGAGACTTAGTCATGATCCGCACTCTTTTCGCGACGACTGCACTCGCAACGCTGATCGCAACCGGTGCGTTTGCGCAGTCAACGACCGCCCCGGCGACGACCCCGGCGCCGGCTGAAGCCCCCGCCACCATCGCGCCGGCCGCGCAGCGGGCCGAGGGCGCGCTGATGACCAATATTATCGGTGAATCCGTCTATAACGGCACCGCTGATGATGCGCAGAAAATTGGTGATGTCAGCGACGTCGTCTTCGATGAAAATGGCCAGGCGAAATCCGCCATCATCGGCGTCGGCGGGTTCCTTGGCATCGGCAGCAAGAACGTCGCCTTCGACTACGGCAAGCTCAAATGGGTCGAGAAGAACGGCGACCGCTGGCTGGTCGCCGAGACGACCAAGGAAGCACTGACGGCGCTACCGGACTTCGACCGCAAACCTTATGATCCGGCTCCTGCGCCCGCTTCTACCGACAGCGCGCAGAATGATCCGCAGAAGCCTGTCGATCTGAACGCCGCGCCGTCAGAGCCGGTGGTGAAACGCGCCGAAGGCAACCTTGCCACAAACATCATCGGCGAGACCGTCTACAACGGCACCGCTGACGACGCCCAAAAGATCGGTGACGTCAACGACATTGTATTGACCAAGGATGGCATGGCGCAGTCGCTGGTCATCGGTGTCGGCGGCTTCCTCGGCCTGGGCGAAAAGAACGTCACCTATGATTTCGCCAAGGCGCAGTGGGCCGAGAAGAATGGCGATCGCTGGCTGGTCGCCCAGACGACCAAGGAGGAATTGCAGGCGCAGCCGGACTTCGACCGCAAGGTCTATGATCCGGTGCCGGTGACGACGATGTCCGACGCCGGCACGCCCGCTGCACCGGCAGCCACCGCCCCCGCCGCCGCTCCGTCTGAGACGGCTGCTCCGGCGCCGATGGACAAGACGGCTCAGGCTCCGGCGGCCGAGTCGCCTGACGTGAAGGCCACCGACCCGACGCAGACGGCGGCGATCGACAAATCGACGCTGACCGAGATGCCGGTCGGTGACATCAGGGGCGACGATCTGAAAGGCACGATCGTCTATGGCGCCAACGACGCCAAGGTCGGCGAGATCGGCGACGTCGTGCTGGCGCCGGACAGCAAGCCGGATGCCGTCATCATCGATGTCGGCGGTTTCCTCGGCATCGGCGCCAAGGAGGTTGCGGTCGGCATGGACAAGCTCAAATTCATGACCGACAAGGATGGCAAGAAGTATCTCTACACCAACTTCACCAAGGAGCAGCTTCAGGCGCAGGCTGCCTACGACAAGGGCAGCTACGCCGAGAAGCGCGATCAGCAGCGGATGATGGTACAGTAAGGGAACAGGGGCAGTAGGGATCAGGCAGTAGGGCAGCAGCCGAAGAATTAACGGGCGAAGTATCGGATCGCTGAGAATATTCTACTGCCTACTGCCTACTGCCTACTGCCTTACCCACATACCCAGCCACGCCATCCTCGGTCAACTCTGCAAGCGCCAGCGACTGGTCGAGATGTTCGGCGCGCCACGCAAGCAGACGCTCGGCAAATTCAAGCCGCACGCTCAGATAGGCCGGGTCAGTGGCGACATTGACTAGCTCGCCCGGATCCTTTTTCAGATCGAACAGCAGGGGCGGCAAGCCACCGCCGAAATGCACATATTTGAAGTCTTCCGTGCGTATGACGGCGAGGTTGCACTGGCGCGAGCCGATGCCGAAAAGCCGTTCGGCTTCACCCTCGGCAATCGAGCGGAAATCGAACTCCCAATGCGCGGCGTCGCGCCAATCCTTGGGCGGTTGACCATCCAGGAACGGTTTCAGCGAGCGGCCGTCGAGATGCGGCTGGGCGTCGGCATCCAGCAGATCGAGCAAGGTTGGGAAGATGTCGACGGCCTCGGTGAAGCGATCGACGGTCGAGCCCGCCGCCTTGCCGCGGCGCGGGTCGCGGACGATCAGCGGGATGTGATAGCTGCCGTCAAAGAAACCGCCTTTGCCGAGCATGAAATGGTCGCCCATCATCTCGGCGTGGTCCGATGTCAGGATGACGATCGTGTCGTCCCAGGCTCCCGCTGCCTTGATCGCCTGCCATATGCGGCCAAGCTGCGCGTCGACCTCCGAGATCATGCCGTAATAGATCGCACGGATGGCGCCGATGTTGTCGTCTCCCCAGTCGCGCACCTTGCCGTCAGTGCCGGGGCGGAAGTTCTTACGCCTTTGCCGGCCGAGATCGTAGGCCAGATAGGGATGGCTTTCCGCCTCCGCCTGCCAGCTTTCGCCACGAGGGAAGGCCGGGCCGTCCGTGGGATCATACAGCGCGTTGTAAGGCGCCGGCACGACGAAGGGCGGATGAGGGCTGATGAAGGAGATATGCGCGAACCAGGGCGCATCCTGTTCGCCCAGCCAGCGGATGAATTCGCCGGCGAGGAATGCCGTCGGTGTCTCGTCCCTGGAATAGACCGGCGGCGCGTTGGTCACGCCGTCGCCTGCTTCCTCGCCAACGGGGCGGTGAATGCCGGGAGAGCCGGCGCTGGTGTCGAGCCCGCGCGCCTTCAACCATGACAACCATGGTTTCTGATGCTCGGGCAGGAACTGGCGCACGCTGAAGCCGGGCAGCACGCCTTCATAGGTTTTCAGCCGGGGATCGCCCGGCGCCAACGTGCGCGGATCGGACGAGACGTCGGTGTAGCCGAACAACGTCGGATCGTAGCCGAGGGCGCGCGCCGAAAGCGCGATGTTGCCGTGACGGGCGTCGAGTGGCGTGCCGTTGCGGCAGACGCGGTTGTTCATTTGGTAGAGGCCGGTGTAAAGGCAAGCGCGGGCCGGCGAGCAGGGCGCGGCGCCGCCGTAATGCCGCTTGAAAAGGACGCCCTCGGCGGCCAGCGCATCGGCGTTCGGTGTCTTCACCGTGGGATGGCCGGCAGCCGACAGGCAGTCGCCGCGCCACTGGTCGCAGGAGATCAATAGGATGTTCGGACTTCTGCTTTTCGCGGCCAATGGCTGTATCCTGTCACGTCGGGAAGACGTTCAATGAACCGGATTCTGGCGGCGGCGCAAGACCGTCAGTTACTGAAATGGTGAACGAAATTTTTCTACTGTTCACGATTGGGATACAGTCCATTCTGAGTTTGCCGCCTTTGCCGTTGCCGGGCGGCCCCTCATATAGGCGTGGACAGCGGCGAGGGCCGCACAAACACCAAGGGAAGGAGCAAGATAATGCTCGACCAGATCAAGGGCTTGCATCACGTCACGTCAATGGCCGGCGATGCGCGCCAGAACAATGATTTCTTTACGCACAAGCTCGGTCTGCGCCGGGTCAAGAAGACCGTCAACTTCGACGCGCCCGATGTCTATCACCTCTACTATGGCGACGAGCACGGCACGCCGGGCTCGGTGATGACCTATTTTCCGTTTCCAGACATTGCGAGGGGCCGCCACGGCGTCGGCGAGGTCGGTACCACAGTCTATTCCGTGCCGGCGGGCACGCTTGGCTATTGGGAAAAGCGCTTCGCCGATGAAGGCGTTACCGGTGTCTCCCGCGAGGAGACGTTCGGCGAGAAGCGCCTCGCCTTTGCCGGCCCCGACGGCGATGGTTTTGCGCTGGTCGAAGACAAGGCCGACAGCCGCGCGCCATGGTTGAAGGGCGGTGTTCCCGCCGACGAAGCGATCCGCGGCTTTCATTCGGTGTCGCTGCGCCTCAAGGATGGCGGCGCCACCGAGGAGCTGTTGAAGTTCATGGGTTACGAGGAGGTCGACAAGTCAGGCAATGTCAGCCGGCTGGCGGTGAAGAACGGCAACGGCGCCGATGTCGTCGACATCGAATCGCTGCCGACGGCTGGCTTCGCCAATCTCGGCGCGGGCTCGGTGCATCATGTCGCCTTCGCGGTGGAGAACCGCGCCAAGCAGCTTGAAGTGCGCAAGGCCCTGATCGATACGGGCTACGGCGTGACGCCGGTGATCGACCGCGATTATTTCTGGGCGATCTATTTCCGCACGCCGGGCGGCGTGCTGTTCGAAGTCGCCACCCACGAGCCGGGCTTCGACCGCGACGAGGACACTGCCCATCTCGGCGAGGCGCTGAAACTGCCGACGCAGCACCAGCATCTCAGGCCCTATCTCGAAGAGCATCTGCAGAAGCTGGAAGGCTGAGACGATGAGTAAGGACGCTTACATCCATAAGGCGCTGCCGGGTTCGCCCGGCGGCCCGTTGCTCTTCGTCTTCCACGGCACCGGAGCGGACGAAAACCAGCTGCTGTCGCTGGGGCGCGACCTCGCGCCCCAGGCGACCATCGTGTCGCCGCGCGGCGATGTCTCCGAACATGGTGCTGCCCGCTTCTTCCGCCGCACCGGCGAGGGTGTCTACGACATGGACGACCTTGGCCGGGCGACGGCAAAGATGGCCGGCTTCATCAAGGCGCAGGTCGAGGTGGCCAAGCCGTCTTCGGTGCTCGGTCTCGGCTATTCCAACGGCGCCAACATCCTGGCCTCGGTGATGTTTGCCGCGCCTGATCTGTTCGATGCGGCGGTGCTGATGCATCCGCTGATCCCGTTCGAACCGCAGGTGAACGGCAGCCTTGCCGGCCGCCGCATCCTGGTCACCGCCGGCAAGCGCGACCCGATCTGCCCGCCCCATCTGACGTCGCGGCTGGGAGCCTATTTGCGCGCCGATGGCGCCGATGTCACAGTGGAATGGCACGATGGCGGCCACGAGGTGCGGCCAAACGAGATCGAAGCGGCAAGGCGGCTCTTTGCCGACGCGCCGGTTGAAGGAGCAACCAATGCCTGACCAATTGCCTGAAATCGAACTGGAGGACCGCGGCTCGAAGGGCCGCTATGTCCTGCGCGGATCGGGCGGCGCCGAGGCGGAGATGACCTTCACCAAGATCGGCGAGCACCAGATCATCATCGACCACACCGAAGTGCCTGATGTCTTTCGCGGCCAGGGTGCCGGGCTTCGGCTCGTCACCCGCGCCGTCGAGGATGCGCGCGCAGCGGGCAAGAAGATCATCCCGCTCTGCCCCTTCGCCAATGCCCAGTTCCGCCGCCATCTGGAATGGGCCGATGTGCTGAAGCAATAGGTGAGCAGCCGGTTCGCGAAGCGAATTCATCGTGCCGGTGGCACGATAAAAGGCCGGCGAACGCCGGGACGCTGCGAAGCAGCGGGGACCCGGCAGGTGGATCGGCCACCACATACCCCTTCTCACCCCACAAGGGGAGAAGGGGTATGCCAGCCGCTCAGCCACAAGGGCGAACACGTCTCTGGCATTTGCGCAGTTAGGCCTTCTTGCCTAAGTACAAAGTTCGCTGCGGTTCGTCCGCTCCTGCCAACTGACCGAATGGCTTCCTGATGACCGAATCCGATCTCGTCCCCGTCTTCGACGGCCACAACGACACGCTGCTGCGACTTTACCAGTCGAAGGACACGGACGTCGAAAAGCTGTTCATCGAGGGGACGCAGGGCGGCCACATCGATCTGCCGCGTGCCAAGAAGGGTGGCTTTGCCGGCGGCATGTTCGCGATCTTCCCGCCGCCGGTCGAGAAGGCCAAGCGCTCGGCGGTGCCGCCGGCGCCGAGCGACAACGAGCCGTTGCCACCGGAGCTGCCGCGCGCTGACGCGCTGACGTCCACCATTGGCATGGCTTCGATCCTGTTTCGGCTGGAGCGGGCGGGAGCGCTGACCGTCTGCCGCAGCGCCGGTGACATTCGCGCGGCGATGGCGAAAGATTCGATCGCGGCGGTGTTCCACATCGAAGGCGTCGAGGCGATAGACCCCGAACTCACGCTGCTCGATGTGCTCTATGAAGCCGGCCTGCGCTCGCTCGGCATCGTCTGGAGCCGTCCCAACGCCTTCGGCCATGGCGTACCGTTCCGCTTTCCCTCATCGCCCGACACCGGACCGGGACTGACCGATGCCGGCAAGGCGCTCGTCACGGCCTGCAACCAGCTGAAGATCATGATCGACCTGTCGCATCTCAACGAAAAAGGCTTTCGCGATGTCACCGCGCTCAGCGACGCGCCGCTGGTCGCCACCCATTCGAACGTGCATGCGCTCTGCACCCATTCGCGCAATTTGACCGACTGGCAGCTCGGCGCCATCCGCGAGACCGGCGGCATGGTCGGGCTGAATTTTGCTACCGGCTTCCTGCGCGAGGACGGCCGGATGAATTCCGACACCAGCCTCGACATCATGGTGCGCCATGTCGATTCGCTGCTGCAGGCGCTGGGCGAGGATGGCGTCGGTCTCGGCTCGGATTTTGATGGCGCAATGATCCCGGCCGTCATCGGCGACGTCGCCGGCCTGCCGAAGCTGATCGATGCGCTCGCCGCGCGCGGTTTCGGCCGAACGCTGATCGAGAAGATTGCCTATCGCAATTGGTTGAGCGTGCTGGAAAGGACGATCGGCTAAACGCCCATGCGCTTCAGCCAGTCCTGGCCGGTGCCGCGATCCCTGATGATGGGCAGCGGGTTCTCCGAATCCAGTCGCGCACAGATGCGGTAGACCTCGAGCGTCTCGGCGCTCATCTCGCCGCGCTTGTAGAAAAACATGGCGGCGGCATAGCGCGTGCGGCCCGACCATTTTTCGCCGAGCGGCGTGTTGACCAGTTGCCACTGTTCGGCGGCTTCCGCCTCATCGTCCTGTTGATCGACCATGGTCAGAAATCCGCCGGCGGATTGGCGGTGCGGCGGTCGAGTTTTATGAAGGGACGCGCCACCACCTTGGCCCGCTTCATCAGCTTCTGGTACTGCAACTCACGCATGGCGTAGATCTCGACCCAGAGGTCTTCCACCATCGTATCACCGTAGGGCCGCGTAAGCGAAGCGATGGCGATGTTGCGCTTGGCCATCGGCGACCACATGGCGGCGCTGACCAGACCGACCTCCTGATGCTTCTTGTGATAGACGATGGCGTGTTCGGCCGGGATGTTGCCCTCGATCTCCAGCCCGACCAGCACATGGCGCAGCTTGCGTTTGGCGCGGGCTTCGAGGATGGCTCGGCGGCCGTTGAAATGGCCTTTTTCCAGATCGATCATGAAGCCGAGACCGATCTCGTCCGGCATGCGCAGACGGTCGGCGCGGATGGCATGTTCGGCGGTGGTGAAATCGGCATTGGCGACGATCAGGCCGGCTTCCAGCCGGGCGCGGTTCAAGGCGGTGTAACCGATAGCTCGGATGCCGCGCAGTTCGCCTGCCGACATCAGCCGATCCCAGAGGCTGAGCGCCTTGTCCGCCGGGACGAACAGTTCGCAGCCGAGATCGCCGGTGAAGCCGGTGCGCGAGATTGTCACTATGCCGCCATCATGGGGGAACTCGGCGAGGTCGAAGATTTTCAACGTTTCGACACCGGCGAAACCGGCATCGCGCAGCACGGCAAACGAGGTCGGGCCTTGCAGCGCGAGACCGGCGACGGCCTCAGTCTCTTCCTCGACGGTCACGTCGAAGCCGATCGCGCTGTCGAGCAGCCAGGGGAGGTGCCGTTCCTGCGAGCATAAGCGGAAACGGGTCGGCGACAGCCGGAACAGCGTACCGTCGTCAAGGACGAAACCTTCATCGTCGCACCAGGCAGTGTAGTGGACGCGGCCAGGCTTCAGCTTGGTCACGTCGCGCAGCGTGACGCGATCGAGGAAGGCTTCGGCGTCAGGCCCCTCTATGCGGTATTTCGTCATCGGCGAGATGTCGAACAAAGCCGCCTGGCTGCGAATGGCGAAATATTCGAGTTCCTCATCCCACAGCGAATGCGGCGCGTGGTAGCCGGCCCAATTGTACCAGTCCTGGGTCCTGGCCAGCGCGTCGATGCGCGGCTGGAACGGCGTGCCGAGACGCAAGGTGCGAAAATGCGACTGCGCGGCGGTGCGGGCAGAGGTTGCTGCATCGGCGGTTTTTGAGACGGGCTTCTTCCTGGTTGCTTGCGCCATGATCTAGCCCTTCATCGCAATAATGCGCTTGGCCGCATTCAAGCCCGGCGCACCTGAAACACCGCCACCCGGATGCGAGCCGGCGCCGGCGAGGAACAGCCCTTCCACCGGCGTGTCGTAGCCCGACCAGCCGGAGACCGGCCGCGACATCAGCATCTGATCGGCCTGCAATTCGCCGTGGTGCCAATGGCCGCCCGGCATGCGGTAGCGCGCCTCGATGTCGGCCGGTGTCAAAAGCTCTGTATGCAGCACTGATTTCCCGATGCCTGGCGCGTAGGTCCCAAGCTGCGTCATGATCGCCTTCAGGAATTTCGGCTTACCGGCGTCCCAGCCTTCTTTCAGCGCATAGGGCGCATATTGCACCACCGCCGAGAGCACGCAGGCGCCGGCAGGTGCGAGCGATGGGTCGGAGAGCGAGGGCAGAGTGATTTCCATCACCGGTTCGGCAGAGAATTCGCCGTATTTCGACGGGTTGAAGGCGCGTTCGACATGGTCGGGCGAAGGCGCGATGACCAGCCGGCCCTTATGGCCAGCGGCGTCGACGCCTGAAAACTGTGGCGGCCGGTCGAGGGCCAGATGGAGCTTGGCCGCATCGCCCTTCATGCGGATGTTCTTCACCTTGCGCACGAAGCCGGTGTCGATCTCGCGCGGCCCGACGAGGTCGAGCATGGTGGTCGCCGGGTTGATGGCGGAGACGATTGTTCTGGCGCGCAGCATCTCGCCGCTGTCCAGCGCGACGCCGACAGCGCGGCCTTTCTCGACGATGATCTTGGCCACCGGCGCTGCCGTGCGGATGGTGACGCCGGCTTTCTCCGCCGCAGACCTGATGGCGGTGATGACCGCGCCCATGCCGCCTTTTGGCAACATCTGCGCGCCTGCCGCACCGCCGGTCTCGCCGGCTAGCCGATAGTAGAGGCCGAGCAGCGAGGTTGGCGACCGCGGGCCGAGATGGCTGCCCAGCGTGGCGTCGAAGGCGAGCAGGCCCTTCAGCCTGATATCGGCTAGCTGCTCATCGAGCAGATCGGCGACGTTCATCAGGAGCACGCGCAGGAAATCGCGCATGTCTTCCTTGCCGAGTTTTTTCAGCGCCAGAGCGATCTGGCCGAGCGCCGCTGTCTCCTTGAGCGACATGCCGGCGAGATCGGGCGGGCGGCGGGAGAGGAATAGTTTCAATATGCCGGCATAGCGGAGCAACTGCGCACGCAATTCCTTCCAGGCGGATTGCTCGGACGGAGTGGAACCGGTCAGCACTTCGCCATAGGCGCCATGGAGGACCAGCGGCGGGCCATCCTTCGACAAGGCAACTGTTGGCATGAAGTCGGTGCGCGCGACTTGCAGCCCGTGCTTTTCCAGCTCCAGTGTCTTGATGACATCGGGATGTAGGCGGTTCAGCACATGCGCGATCGATGAGACGCGAAAGCCCGGCGCAAACTCCTCGGTGCGCGCGGCGCCGCCGACGTCGGCCGCGGCTTCCAGCACAAGCACCTTGCGGCCGGCCTTCGCCAGCGTGGCGGCCGCGACAAGGCCGTTATGGCCGCCGCCGATGACGATTGCATCAAATGACGTCATGGGCCGGGCTCATATGCGAGGTCGATTTGGCAAGGTCGCGCAGGATCTCGGCTGCCGCATTGCGGCCGGGTGCGCCCATGACGCCGCCGCCGGGATGGGTCGAGGAGCCGCACATATAGAGCCCGCCGACCGGCGAGCGGTACTGCGCGTAGCCTGGCACGGGACGGTTGAACAGCAGCTGGTCGAAGGCCAGTTCACCCTGAAAAATATTGCCTTCGGTGAGGCCGACCTCGGCTTCGATCTCGCGTGGCGTGCGCACCTCCATATGGACGATGCGGTCGCGGAAGCCCGGCGAGTATTCCGATATCTGCGCAATCACGCTTTCGGCGAAACCGTCGCGATCGGCATCGGTCCACTCGCGGCCGTTCACCTTGGGTGGCGCGTATTGCACGAAGCAGCTCATGAAATGCTTGCCGGGCGGCGCCATGGTCGGGTCGAGCGTCGTCGGGATGACCATGTCGAGGAACGGGTCGGCCGACCAGCGCCCGGCCTTCCAGTCGTCATAGGCGCGTTCCATGCGCTCCATCGAATCGGTGAAATGCATGTCGCCGCGATAGACCGGCGAATCCTTCGGCAGCGCCGGGAATTCAGGCAGCGAATCCAGCGCGATGTTGACCTTGCCGGACGAGCCGCGGATCTTGAAGTTCTTCACCCGGCGCAGGAAAATGTCGGGCAGTTCCTTTTCCTCGACCAGTTTCAGGAAGGTGCGTTTGACGTCGGCGTTGGAGACGACAAGCTTGCCGTAAATCTCTTCGCCGCCGGCCAGCACCACGCCCTTCGCCTTGCCCCTGCCGACCAGCACATGGTCAACCTCGGCGCCGGTGCGGATGGTGCCGCCGCTCGCCTTGAAGGAGGCGGCGAGCGCCTTGGTGACGGCGCCCATGCCGCCGCGCGCATAGCCCCAGGCGCCGACCGAGCCGTCGACCTCGCCCATATAGTGGTGCAGCAGCACATAGGCCGTGCCGGGCGACATCGGCCCGAGCGCGGTGCCGATGATGCCGGACAGAGCGAAGTTCGCCTTGATGACATCAGTCTCGAAATATTCGTCGAGGAATTCCGAGATCGACATGGTCCAGAAGCGCAGCGTCAGCGCCATCTCCTCGGATGACAGGCCGGCGAATTTCTTGCCGAGATAGAGAAGTTCGCCGATGTCGCGCGGCCGAAAACTGGTCGGGTCGGGCGCGGTGCGCATCAGCAGCGGCTGGATGAAGCGGCACTGCCGCGTCACGTCGCGGGAGTAGCGGTCGTAGGCTTCGGCGTCGCGCTTGGAGAAGCGGGCGAATTCGCGCCGGTGTGCATCGTGGTCGCGGTAGTTGGCGAGGTAGTCGCCGTCGCGGGTGAACACCGCGCCGCCCTCATAGGAGATCACCTGCAGGCCGAAGCGCGGCAGTTCGAGGTCGCGCATGATCTCGGGGCGAAACAGCGAGCAGACATAGGAGCAGTTGGAATAGAGGAAACCCGGCGTCAATTCACGGCTGGTAGCGGCGCCGCCGACCCAGTCGTTCTTCTCCACCACCAGCACGTCGAGTCCGGCGCGCTGCAGGTAGCAGGCGTTGACCAGGCCATTGTGGCCGCCGCCGATGATGATCGCATCCCAAGCTTTCATTCTCGTCCGCTTTCCCTAGGCGATCCGCAGTTCATTTTTGCGTGATCCTGTCCCCGAATGCGCAGAATTTGGCATGGCTGCCGGCATTCTGTCTAGCCATATTGAATGAATGTTCAACAAATGGGGTTGCGTTTTCTCCGGCATGCGCTACGCTTTGCCGGCAATCGAACGTGTTGAATTCGGCTGATGGGACCGAGGTTCGATGATCGAAACGGCAGATGCCGAGCCGGAATATGACGACACCGCCATCCGCTTCCTCGAGGCGCTGTGGGGCGAGGGCTATCTGTCGCCGGGCGGACCTGATGAGGTCGACCGGGTGGTCGAAGGCCTGTCGCTCCGGGGCAAGACCACCCTCGACATTGGCTGCGGTTCCGGCGGCATCACGCTGCATCTGGTCGAGCGCCATGGTGCCGCCCACGTCACCGGCTTCGACATCGAGCGGCCGGTGATCGAGTCGGCCATCAAGCGCGCCGCTCAACGGGAGCTTTCGGACCGCGCCAGTTTCGTCCAGGCGCCGCCGGGGCCGCTGCCTTTTGCCGACGCTTCGTTCGATGTCGTCTTCTCCAAGGATGCGCTGTTGCACGTGCCCGACAAGGACGCGCTGTTTGCCGAGATTTTTCGCGTGCTGAAACCGGGCGGCGTCTTTGCCGCCTCCGATTGGTTGATTGGCCATGACGGCGAGCCGTCGTCGGAGATGAAGGCCTATGTCGCCGCCGAAGGCCTGTCCTTCGCCATGGCGTCGCCGGCGCACTATGCGCAGGCGATGCGCCGCGCCGGCTTGGCCGATGTCGCGGTCAAGGATCGCAATCCCTGGTATCGCGAGGTCGCGCGCGGCGAGCTGGAGAGGCTGAAAGGCCCGTTATATTCGACCGTCGCGGCTGTCGTCGGCGCTGCCTATGTCGACAAGAATATACGAACCTGGGAAGCCATGCAGAAGGTGCTTGACAGTGGTGAGCACCGTCCCACTCATCTTCGCGGGTGGAAGCCGGCTATGGTGGGATAGCCGGCAATGTGGAGCATGACGGCACCGATGAAAGCTGCAGCGCGCGAAGAGCGATCCTCCGACACGTCTGGAAAAAACGAACCGGAAAAACGCGGCCGCAAGGCGTCGAAGGAGGTCAGGCAGCAGCAACTAATCGAGGCGACCATCGATTCGCTGGCCAAGCGCGGCTATGCGGAGACAACAATGGCCGATGTCGCCGATGGTGCCGGCCTGTCGCGCGGCATCGTCAACTTTCATTTCGAGAGCAAGGAGAAGCTGCTGATCGCCACGCTGCAGTATATGTATGACGAGTATTCGGCACATTGGCGTGCTGCCCTGCAGAAAGCCGGTGATGACCCGGCTCGCCAATTGCAGGTGCTGGTTTGGGCCGATTTCGACCGCTCGATCTGCAACAAGCGCAAGCTCGCCGCCTGGCTCGCTTTCTGGGGCGAGGCCAAGTCGCGGCCGGTCTATCAGGCGCTGAGCAGTTCCCGCGACGCTTACTACCAGCAGGTCTTCATCGATCTTTGTGCAACGCTCAAAGAGAGCGGGGGGTATGGCTATGAGCCACAGGTGATGGCGCTGGCGCTGTCGGCCATGCTGGAAGGCTTGTGGCTGCGGCTGATGATGGGAACCGAGGACACCACGCGCGAAACCGCGCTGCAAGCGGCGAATGCCTTCCTCGCGGCGGCCTTTCCCAAGCACTACGGATAAACCGGAAGCCGGCCAGCCGAGCCGGCGACGCTACGACAAAGAGGATGGAACAGCATGAAAAGACTAGCCCGACGCCTGACCCTGACATTGGCGCTGACTGCAACGCTGCCGGCTTCGGCCGCAGTGCTCGCTGTCGCCGCCGACAAAGACCTGATCGTGTTCGACTGGTCCGGCTATGAGGAACCGAGCTTCCACCCGAAATATGTCGAGAAGAACGGCGACTCGCCGACCTTCGCCTTCTTCGGCGACGAGGACGAGGCCTTCGAGAAGGTGCGCTCCGGCTTTAAGGCCGATCTTGGCCATCCCTGCTCGCAAAGCGTGACCAAATGGCGTGAGGCAGGCCTGTTGCAGCCGCTCGACACCTCGAAGATCACTGCCTGGAAAGACCTCAATCCCGGCATCATGGCGATGAAGGATCTGGCGACCACATCGGATGGCAAGGCGTGGTTCATGCCTTGGGACTGGGGCAACACCCAGCTCACCTACAACTCCGACAAGATCGACGAGAAGGATGTGCAATCGCTAAAGGCCTTCGCCGATCCCAAGTTCAAGGGCCGGGTCTCGATCGGCGACAATGTCGACGACGCCTATGCGCTGGCCAGCCTTGCCATCGGGCTGAAGGACTGGACCAAGATGACGGATGACCAGTTCAAGCAGGCTTCCGACTTCCTGCGCCAGGTGCACAAGAATGTCCGTTCCTATTGGACCGACACCACCGATATCGTGCAGCTCCTCTCCGGCGGCGAGGTTGATCTCGCCTGGGCGTGGAACGACGCGACGGTCCAGTCCGTGGCGGCCGGCGTGCCGATCAAGTCCAGGAAGGACGCGGATGAAGGCATTTCGACCTGGGTCTGTGGCTATGTGCTGTTCAAGGACGCGCCCGGCAACATCGACAAGGCCTATGACTATCTGAACGCCGTCAACGATCCGGAGACGGCCAAGGTGCTGGTCAAGGACTGGGGCTATGGACAGGCGAACGCCAAAGGCATGGCCGGTGTCGACCAGGCGATCCTGAAGGAAAAGGGCTATGACGACGTGCAGAAATTCGTCGACAAGACGCTGTTCCAGTCGCCTCTGCCGTCCGACCTCAAGCTCAAGATGATCGCCGAGTTCGAGAAGATCAAAGCGGGCTACTAAAGCCCTGTCGGCCTCATCCGTCTGCCCGCGATTGAGGCGGGCGGACGGCCTCGCCAAGGTCGCTGAAATTCCGTAACGTCGCCCGGCTGCTTTTAGCGATGAGGAGTTTCGCACCATGACTTCCATGCTTCGCCGCCTTGCCCTTGCCGGCGCCTTCGCATTGGGCGCCGGCGCCGTGCTGGCTTATGCCGAGGGCGGTGGCGACCTCGTCGTGTTCGACTGGTCGGGTTATGAGGATCCGCTGCTGCATCCCGACTACACCGCTAAATATGGCGCCGAGCCGACTTTCGCTTTCTTCGGCGACGAGGACGAAGCCTTCGAGAAGATGCGGGCCGGCTTCAAGGCCGACATCGCCCACCCCTGCTCGCAAAGCGTGACCAAATGGCGCGCGGCCGGCATTCTGCAGCCGCTCGACACCTCCAGGATTGCCGGCTGGAAGGACCTCAATCCCGGCATCATGGCGATGAAGGATCTTGCCGTCACCGCCGACGGCAAGGCCTGGTTCATGCCGTTCGACTGGGGCAACACCTCGCTGCTCTACCGCACCGACAAGGTGACGGCGCAGGAGGCGCAGTCGCTGAGGGTTTTCGCCGATCCGAAATTCAAGGGCCGCGTCACCATCGGCGACAATGTCGACGATGCCTATGCGCTGGCAAGCCTGGTCGTCGGCCTCAAGGACTGGACCAAGATGACCGACGCGCAGTTCCAGGAGGCGTCCGCCTTCCTGCGCGACGTCCACAAGAATGTCCGCTTCTACTGGACCGACGACACCGATCTCAACCAGGCCTTTACGGGCAATGAGGTCGACCTCGTCTGGGGCTGGAACGAGACCTTCGTGACGCTCAAGGGCCAAGGCATGCCGATCGCCATGAACCGCGACACCAAGGAAGGCATGTCGACCTGGGTGTGCGGCTATGTGCTGATGAAGGATGCGCCGGGCAAGCTCGACCAGGCCTATGATTTCCTGAGTGCGGTCAACGCGCATGCCGTGTCCGATTATCTGGTCAAAACCTTCGGTTACGGTCACGGCAACAGCGCCGGCATGGCGGCGATCGACCATCAGGTGCTGACCGACCGCGGCTTCGACAATCTCGACAAGTTCCTCGACAAGACGCTGTTCCAACAGCCGGTGCCGCCAGAGCTCAAGCAGCGCATGGTCACCGAATTCGAGAAGATCAAGGCCGGCTATTGAGCGACAAGACCGAAAGAACCGACGTCGTCATCGTCGGCGCCGGTTTCACCGGCCTGTCGGCTGCGCTTGAACTGAAGCGAGCCGGCATCGATTTCGTATTGCTTGAGGCGCGCGACCGAGTCGGTGGCCGGGTGGAGGCTGTCTTCAACGGGCTTGGCGAGCGCATCGACAGCGGCGGCCAATTCCTGTGCGTCGACATGCCTGAAGTGATGGCGCTGGCCAAGGCGCACGGCAAGACGTTCGTCGAAACCTATGTCGATGGCGAGTTCATCAGCCATCCGTCGATGACGCCGGCGAGGGCCGAGCGCACCTATTATATCTCGATGGCAATCCGCGAGCGCATGAACCAGATCGATCCGGACGATCCCGCGATTGCCGGGCTGACCGTCGCGGCCTGGCTGGAACGGCAGGATGATCCGGCTGACGCCAAGGCCGCGTTCCGCTCACTGGTCGAAGGGCTGTGGTGCCTGTCGGCGGACAAGGTGCCGCTCTGGTATCTGATCGACAATGACCGCCGCATCACCAACGAGGTGTTCGAGCTACAGTATTTTCTTCGCGAGACCATGCAATCGCTGGCCGAGGACCTCGCCGGCGAACTCGGCGACCGGGTTCGGTTGAATGAGCCGGTCACACGCATCGAGCACGGGCCGGAAGGGGTTCGTGTGGTCTCGGCAAGCGGCGCCATTGAAGTGCGAAAAATGCTGGTGGCGCTGCCGCCGGCGACGGCTGCCAAGCTCGATTTCGTACCCGCTCTGCCTTCGATGCTCGGCAAGGCGCTCAGCGTCTGGGAAAGCGGGTCGGTGACCAAGATCCTGGTCCGCTACGCAAAACCGTTCTGGCGCGAGCGGGGCCTGTGCGGCATGGTGATGTGGCGCGACCTGCCTGGGTTGTTCGCCTGCGATGCCAGCAAGGACGCCGAGCATGCCGCGCTGATAGTCTTCATTGGCGGACCCTTGGCGCTGCGTTGGCGCACGCTTGGCGAGACAGCATTTCGAGCGGAAGTGACCGGGAAGCTCGTGGGGGCGCTTGGCCCGGATGCGGGCGATATCATCGATTTCAGTTCGCGGGACTGGATACATGATCGCTGGAGCGGCGGCGCCTATAGCGACCTGATTGTCGATGTGACGGCACGGGATGCCGAACACGCGATCCGCGCCGGCGCGGGTCCGATCCATTTCGCTTCATCCGAACTGTCGCCGTCTTTCCCGGGCTATGTCGAAGGTGCGATCGTGATGGGACGCATCGCGGCCAAAGAGATCGTATCTGGGCTTCAGTCGGCCATGGCCACCAAAGCCTCGGGATCGTAGGCGAGGCGAATCGGGGTGCCGACCGGAATGTCGTCTGCGCCGAAATCGTTGGTCTCGGTTACCGAAAGCGGTTTTTCGAGACCCGGTATCTCGACGATGAGATGGGTGATCTCGCCGAAATAATGGCGCTCGACCACCTTGCCGGCGACCTCGAATTTGGCCGTCGCATTGTCCCACAGCACCCGCAGGCGCTCCGGCCTGATGCCCAGCGTGGCGCCGCCGCCATTGCGCACGAAAGCCTTCGGCTTGTCGGTCCGGACGCGGCCGAAGCCCAGTGTGTCGACGACCAGCGAGGCGGCGTTCTCCTCGACGATCTCAGCCTTGACGAAATTCATCCCGCCGAGGAAGTCGGCGACCTGACGGTTGACCGGCCGCTGGTAGATTTCCTTGGGCGAGGCGACCTGGGCGATCTTGCCGCCGAACATCACCGCGATGCGGTCGGACATTGCCAGCGCCTCATACTGGTCGTGGGTGACCAGCACGAAGGTGATGCCGACCGCCTGCTGCAGGCGGCGCAGCTCGACCTGCATCTGCTCGCGCAGTTTCTTGTCCAGTGCCGACAGCGGCTCGTCGAGCAGCAGCACCTTGGGCCGCATCACCAGCGCGCGAGCGAGCGCCACGCGCTGGCGCTGGCCGCCGGAAAGCTCGGTTGCGAGGCGTTTGCCGAGGCCGGTCAGCGACACCTGCGCCAGCGCCTCTTCGACGCGGCGCTTTTCTTCCGTCACGCCCAGCTTCAGCCGCTTCAGCCCATAGGCGACATTCTGTTCGACATTGAGATGCGGGAAGATGGCGTAGCTCTGGAACACCATGTTGGTCGGCCGGCGGTTGGCCGGAATGCCCTCCATCGATTGGCCACCGACCGAGATCGAACCGCTGGTCGGGTTGTCGAAGCCGGCAATCATGCGCAGCAGCGTGGTCTTGCCGCAGCCGGAGGGACCGAGCAGCGAGAAGAACTCGCCTTCCCTGATGGTCAGGGTCGCGTCGTCGAGCGCCTTGAAGGCGCCGTAGCTGCGGGTGACGCTGCGGATCTCGATCATCGCTCGGTCGGTTTGGGGTCGATCAGATTGGGGCCGTTCGGCCTGGGTTGGCTCAGGCATAGAGGCCTCCCTCGTTCTGGGTGCGCCTCGCCGCACGGCGACGCAGGACTTCGGCAACGGTCATCAGGACAAAGGAGGCCACCAAGAGCAGCGTGCCCAGCGCCAGCACGCCCGGCAGCTTGGCGGCGAAGCGCAACTGGCCCCAGATATAGATCGGCAGCGTCGTCTCGGTTCCAGTCAGGAAGAAGGCGATGACGAACTCATCGAGCGAGATGGTGAAGCAGACGAGCAGGCTGGAAATGATAGCCGGCGCCACCATCGGCAGCGTTACCCGCCGGAAGGTGCCGAAGGCGCTTTCGCCGAGATCGGCGGAGGCCTCTTCAAGGCTGCGGTCGAAACCTTCGAAACCCGCGGTCAGCACCGTCATCGAATAGGGAATACAGATCAGGACATGGCCGAGAACGACGGTGAACAGCGACAGGCTGAGGCCCAGCTGCAGCATGACCAGCAGCATGGAGATGGCGAGGATGATTTCCGGCAGCACCAGCGGCGCCATGATCAGGCCGTTGATGGTGCGGCGGCCGGGATAGCGGTAGCGGGTGATGGAACGGGCGGCGAGGATACCGAGCAGCGTCGCCAGCACCGATGCCGAGACGCCGACAATCAGGCTGTTCCAGGCGGCATCAAGCAGCGCCGGCGTCTTGGGCAGGTCTTCGTACCATTTCAGCGTATAGCCGGTGAGGGGAAATTTTGGCGTCGGCGCGGTGTTGATCGAGAAGATCGGCAGGAAGATCACGGGCAGATAGAGAAAGACGATGTAGAGGAAGGCGTAGGCGGTCAGCCAGCCGCCGGCAAAGAGGCGCCGCATCGCCGTCATCGCGCCAGCCTCTGCAATGCGCGAATAATCAGCACCGTGGCGCCTGCCATCAGCGAGACGACCAGCATGGTGGTGACGGAAAGAGCCGCGCCCAAGGGCCAGTTCGATGCCTTGCCGAACTGCGCCTGGATGGCGTTGGCGATCATGACGCCGTCCTTGCCGCCGACAAGCTTCGGGGTGACGTAGTCGCCGACAGTCGGGATCATGACGATCAGTGCCGCCGAGATGACGCCCGGAGCCGACAGCGGCAGCGTCACCCGAAGGAAGGAGCGCAGCGGGCCGTCGCCGAGATCGGTGGCCGCCTCGACCAGCGTGCGGTCGACCTTCTCCAGCGAGACGAAGATCGGCAGGATGGCGAAGGCCGCCCAGGCATGGGTCAGCGTGATGATGACGGCGCTGGAATTGTAGAGCAGTGCTGTCGACGGTTCGTCGATGATACCGAGGCCCATCAGACCGGAATTGAGCACGCCATTATAGCCGAGGATCACCTTCCACGACATCACGCGCAGGAGATAGCTGGTCCAGAACGGGATGGTGATCAGGAACAGCCACAGGCTCTTGTGGCGGCCGCCGTGGAAGGAAATGAAATAGGCGATCGGATAGGCGAGGATGACGGTGAAGAAGCTTACCGTCAGCGAGATGTAGAGCGAGCGCCACAGGAGATCGCGGTAGATCGGCTCGGTCAGCGCGATGCGGTAGTTTTCCAGTGTAAAAGTGTGGTCGATGTCGAGGTAGTGCTGCGTCCAGAACGAATGGGCGAGCACCACCAGGATCGGCAGCACAAGCAGGATCAAAGCGTAGACGAAGGTCGGGCTGATCAGGGCAAAACCCTGGACGGATTCGGACTGCAGAAGGGCGTTTCGCCTGGCCCGCGTCATGCCAAAAGCGGGCGTCCCCTCGGCAGCTGCAGTCATTGCAGCGCTCCGGGCGTGATCTCGGCTGCTGGCTCGAACTGTCCCGCCATGCGACTCCCATTGACCGGGCCGGCTGCCTATTCCCAATTATTGCGGAGCGCGATCGAATTAAAGCCTATGACCGCTCTTGCTGGCCGTGCTCCAAGCTTGCCGGCTTTCTTTCATCATGAGCGCATCCGTGGATTGAAATCAAGCGCTATTTCTGTAATATTGATTGAACGGACATTCAAAATGAAGTGAAGAAGGCCCGCTTTTCAACACTTGGCGCTTCGTTTCGTGTCCGGCGAAAATTACGCTCCAGACCTGCGAGGCAATGATGGCGGCTGCAAGAGACCTAAGAGCGATGGAGATGGCTGGTGACGGCGATGCGGTCGAGCTCGCCAAGCGCCATCTGGTCCAGCCCTGGCCTTATGCCGGCTCGGTCGGCAATGAAGCACGCGCCCTGATCGGCGAGGGCGACGGCATCTACATCACCGATGTGACAGGCAAACGGCTGATCGACGGACCGGCCGGCATGTGGTGCATCAATGTCGGCCACCGCCGCGAGGAGCTGGCCAGGGTGATGTACGACCAGGCGATGATGCTGTCCTACAACACGCCCTGGTACACGATGAATGCGCCCTCGGCCGAACTCGCCAAGCGCATTGCCGATCATGCGCCGGGCGATCTCAGCCATACCTTCTTCACCACCGGCGGTTCGTCGGCTGTCGAGACGGCGCTGCGTTTCATGCAGTTCTACAACAATGTGCGCGGGCGCCCGGAAAAGAAGCTGATCCTCAGCCGCGGCGGCGCCTATCACGGCTCGACCTATCTGTCGGCCTCGCTCAATGGCCGGCCGCGCGACCGCGACTGGATGGACGACGCAGACGACCTTGTCGTGAAGTTGTTCTCGCCCGATCCGTTCCGGCGGCCGAAAGGCATGAGCATCGCCGCCTTCACCGATTTCCTGGTCGATCAGTTCCGCGACACGGTCGCCCGTGTCGGCGCCGAAAAGATCGGGGCTTTCGTCGGCGAGCCGGTGCAGGCATCGGGCGGCGTCGTCGTGCCGCCGGATGGCTATCTCAAGCGCATCCGCGAGATCTGCCGGGACAATGACATCCTCTATGTCTCAGACGAGGTGGTGACCGGCTTCGGCCGGCTCGGCCATGTCTTTGCCTCCGGCGACGTGTTTTGCATCGACCCCGACATGCTCACCTTCGCCAAGGGCGTCACCTCAGGCTATTTCCCGCTCGGCGGCGTCATCATCTCGGAGCGGCTGCTTCAGGACATGCGTCGCTCCAACCATCCCGACGCGCTGTTCGGCCATGGCCTGACCTACACCAGCCATCCGATCGGCTGCGCGGTGGCGCTGAAGAACCTCGACATCCTCGAAGACAGCGTGCTTGCCCATACGCGCGATGTCGCTCCCTATTTCCAGGCGCAGCTGAAGACGCTGGAGGAACTGCCGCTGGTCGGCGAAGTCCGCGGCATGGGGCTGATGGGCTGCGTGGAATGTGTCGCCGACCGAGAAAGCAAGGACCCGCTGCAGCTCGACAAGGATGTCGGCAAGCGCATCGACGCCCATTGCCATGAACTCGGCCTTTTGGTGCGGCCGCTGATAAACATGTGCGTGATGTCGCCGCCGCTGATCATTACGCGCGCGCAGATCGACGACATGGTGGCGATCCTACGCGAAGGCATTTCGCGGACCATGGATGATTTGCGGAAAGAGGGCGTGTGGCAGGGGTGACGGCCAATCTCCCCCCTCGTGGGGGAGATGCCCGGCAGGGCAGAGGGGGGCGCTGTCCCACCTGCCTTTCAGTCCTGGTGGCAGAGTTTCTCTGGAAGTTCTTTCGATCGGTAGCAAAGTAACGGGAGGTCGCGTCCCTTCGCGCCCCCCTCTGTCCTGCCGGACATCTCCCCCACGAGGGGGGAGATAAGCAGCTTCAGCGCCGCTTACACTTGCGACCTCAGCGCGTCGTTCAAATTCCACATGTCCTTCTCGTCCGGCGCCGTCTCCAGGCCGAGCACAGGCACCTGCTTGCGCAGATGGTCGTGGTGGGTGCGCACGCCGTATTCGAGGTCGGATAGGTAGAACCCGCCAAAGGCTTCCGACAGCATGGATTCGTTCGACCACACGGAAAGCTGCACATCCTCGTTCATGGTGTCGCGGTCGATGCGGTAGGCGAGGTAGCGCGCCGCCGCCTGTTCCCTGGTCTCGTCGGGGTAGCGGTAGATGGCACCGCGCAGCAGCGTCTGCCCGGTCGACAGCGGGAACTCCTGATAGAACTGCACCGATTCCGGCATGATCGACAGCGCGTTGTTGGGGAAGATGCCGTAATAGATCCAGGCCCTGCGCAGATGCTCCGGCAGATGCGACGCGTCGGGCGTGAGCTTGATGTACTCGCGCACGCTCCAGCGCCGTCCCGCATGCGGATTGTAGGTGGCGAAGGAGCGCGACACGCCGTTGATGAACGGCTCGTCGAAATAGGTCGCGCCGTAGAGATCCTGCAGCGCCGGATGCGCCATGGCGACGTGGTAGCCTTCGTTGTCGACGTCGCGCACCGACTTCCAGTTGACCGGCGACTTCTGCGTCCAGATACCCCAGGACGGCACCATCTCGGCCACGTTGTAGTGAGCCATCTCGGCTTCGATAGGCTTCAGCAGTTCGGCCACCGAAGTCTGCGGGCCGCCCTTGCGGAAGCGGATGAAGATGAAACCCATCCAGATTTCGAGGTCGAGCGGCATCAGGCCGAATTCGGTCTTGTCGAGTTCGGGGAAGGAGCGCGGGCGGGCGGCGCCGCGCAGCGTGCCGTCGAGATTGTAGACCCAGCCATGGAACGGGCAGACCAGCGCGTTCATGCAGGTGCCCTGGCTGTCGGCGACGACGCGGCTGCCGCGATGCCGGCACATATTGTTGAAGGCGCGCACGACGCCGTCCTTGCCGCGCACGATCAGTGCCCGCTCGCCGACCACGTCCATGGTCAGATAGTCGCCGGCGTTCGGCACGTCGGAGATATGGCCGGCAATCTGCCAATGGTTGCGGAAGACGTATTCCTTCTCGAGTTCGAGAAGCGCGTCGGAGTGATAACTCCAGCCCGGCAGGCCCCGCCGGTCCCAATCATTGGGGATCGCCACGTCACGGAGGTGCGGGTTCATAGAAAGCTCTCTTTTGTTGAATACTCATTCAATAAAATCATATTTTGCATTGAAATGCAATGGTTTGTGGAAATCAGGATGTTTCTCAATGGTGTAATCGAGCCAGCTCGGAGCCGCTTCGATCGAAGAAAATCCCGGAAAATCCGGGCGTTAGTCGGGGTCCTGAAATGGTCGTCCAGCATGTGGATTTGGCCCGCTGGGCGTGCAAAGGCGGCCCTGCTCGGAGACGAAAAAATGCCTGCCGCCCGCAAATTCAATCCGCAGTGTGAGCTTGTTCATAGTTCGACTGGCCGGCAGCAGGCTTTGTTGCGTTCACGGCCCGCCTGTCGTCAACGTTTTGATTGCGCGCATGAAACAGCACCGCAAACGAACCCTGCCGTCGGCACATGACCGGATTTGCCCGGACATGCCCGAATTTCTTGTTTCAAACCTGTTACGCGGGCAAGCCAAGCGCATCATTCGCCCGTTACCAGGCGCGTTTAAGTTCGTTTCATAAGAAATCGAAGGGGAGCAACATGTATACGAAAGCCGAGATCGCCAGGAATGAACGGCGCGCCAAACTGGCACTGCGCCAGCGCGCCAGCGACCATCCGGTCGCGATGTTCTCGATGCTGGGCGCCTGCGCGCTTGCCGTCCTGTTCTTGACGCCGGCTTCCGGTCCGGCCTTCGCTTCGCTCAACCCGCCGGCCAATGTCGTTGAGGGCGCGCCGACCACCATCAAGACCGCCCGGCTGCCAGAGCCGGAAATCGATTTTGCCTGCAAGGGCCAGGCCTGGGGCGCCGAGAGTGCGGAGTGCCTGCGCGTCATCGCCGCCCAGTCCGGCGTGCACAAGGCGCGTGCCATCCGCATGATCGCCAACGCCGCGCCGCTGACCACGACACCCAACGTTTTTTGAACCTCCCGAGCGCTTCCTCCCGCGCTCTTTCTTGGCTCCCGCCGTCCTGCCGGTCGGGAGCCTCTTTTTTTAGCTCCTATCGATATTCGGGTGAGGCCGGCCTGCGAACGGTGGCCGCCTGCGCTTCCGGCCTTCGCGGTCGAAGCACTCATGAGCGGCTTTGGCAGTTAAGGCTACGGCCGGCGTATGCCGGTGCTCACGCACTTAAAGTACGCTCCGCTCCGGTTCTCGGCGTCCACCGTTCTCGGCTCGGCCTGACCCGAATCTCGACAGGCGCTTTGGGGTGTGCTTCTGAAACTTAGCCGGCGGCGGCGACCTGGTCGGCGATGGCCGAGAGGACACCGCGGACGTCGAGCGTCGAGAACGGCTTTTCCAGGATCTGCGGCCGCTGTTGCGCCGGGAGGGCTTCGATCTCGGCCTTGGCGCCGATCAGGTCGCCGGTGACCAGCACGAAGCGCTTGGCGAGCGCCGACTTCTCGGCCAGCAGCTCGCGGTAGATGGCGATGCCGCTGATGCCGGGCATACGCAGGTCGGAAAAGACGATGTCGGGTGGCATGTGGTCGCTCAGTGTTTCCGCCGCCGATGTCCAGACCGGCACGATCCGCGATTTGATGCCCATCAATTCCAGAATGTCGGAGAGCGAGCCGGCGACGTCGGGTTCGTCGTCGATGATCAGCGCATGGCGCAAGCCGCTGGAACGGGCCGGGCTGTCGCCGACCATGGCCGCGCCGCTGGCGATCGCCGGCAGTTGGACGACGAAACGTGCGCCGCGCGGCAGCACCTCCTCGAACCAGACATTGCCATTGTGCCGCTCGATGATCGACTTCGAGATAGAAAGGCCGATGCCGGTGCCGACGCCGACCGGCTTGGTGGTGAAATAGGATTCGAAGATGCGGCTGCGGATCGCCTCCGGCACGCCCGGTCCATTGTCCTCGACCGAAAAGCCGGGATTGCCGCGGTCGCTGCGGAACGTCCGCACCTTGATCAGCCGGTCGCCGCCAATGCCGGCCAGAGCGTGCTGGGAGTTGATCAGGAAATTGGCGGCCACCTGCGTCACATGGTCGGCATCGGCCATCGCCAGCAGCGGGCCTGGTGCGAAATCGGTGTCGATGATGATGCCGCTCGAGCGCGCGCCATAGGCTGTCACTTCGAGTGCGGCGCGGATCACCTGGTTTAGATCGGTCTCGGCCTGGGCCGCCGGATGCAGGCGCACCATCGACAGGAAGCTCTTGACGATGCGGCCGCAGCGCTCGGCGGCGGCGCGCACTTTCTCGGCGCGTACCTTGGTCTGCGGGTCGGTGGCGAATTCGTGCAGCAGCGTCGACTGCGCGACGACCACGGCGAGCGGGTTGTTTAGCTCGTGCGAAACGCCGGCCAGCAGCGAACCCATCGCCGCCATCTTCTCGTTCTGGTGCAGTTTCTCGCGTTGGCGGTTGATCTCTTCCTCGGCGCGCAGTTTGTCGCGCAAGTCGCGGATCGAGCCGAAGATGAGGTGGCGGTCGGCAACCCGCATCTCGGTCGCGGTCAGCTCGATGGGAAAAACCTCGCCGGCGGCATTCTGGGTCACCGTCTCCAGCCGCTGTCCGACCATCGGCGCGCCGCGGCCAGACATGTATTCGGCCCCCGACACGTAGCCCTTGCGATAATATTCCGGCACCACCGTATCGAGCAGATCCTTGCCGAGGATGTCGCTGCGCTGGAAGCCGAACATCTTTTCGGCGGCCGGATTGAATTCAATGATCGAGCCGGTCTCGTCGATGACGATGATGGCGTCGAGCGAGGCCTGCAGCATGGTGCGGCGGATGACTTCGCTGGCATGGGCATCCGACGGCGACCGCTCGATGGCGTCACCGATGGCCAGCGCGATGATGTGCAGCGCCGCCTCTTCCTCGTCAGTCCACTCACGCTCATTGACGCAGTCATTGACCGCAAGCGTCCCCCACAGATGGCCGTGGGCGAACACCGACACCGACAGGAACGATTTGATGTGCTGCTTTTCGAAATCGGCCCTGAGAAAACCGTCGAGGTTGCGCGTGTGGCCGGCGAAGATCTTGCCTTGCCGTTCGTCCTCCCCAACCCGCTCCAGCAGCGGGTCGTTGTCGACGATCGATTGCATGATCACTGTCGGCGAGGCCAGCTCGCCGCCGAAGCGCGGATCGATCCAGTAGGCGGCGACCGACTGGGCAAAACCCTGGCCGGGCAATTCGCGCAGCCTGAACAGAATGCCGCGCTGGCAATGCATGGCGACGCACAGCGTCTCCAGGATGGTGTCCATCTCGCGCTGCCAGTCGCCGGCTTCGCGCAGCCGGCGCACGACACGCACGGCCGCCATTGCGGCGCCCTGGCGAACGCCCTTCAGGTCCATGCGTGCTGGGTCAGCGGTCATGTCAGCCATCTATACAGGGCCGTGGGTGGTAGGGCTCTAGAACGGTGCACCCGTTCCATCTCTTTGTTCCGACGCAATTCCTGTGGGAAAACCGCTACGCACTTTTCCTGGAATTGCTAGTGTCCGTCGCCGGTCGGCAGCGAGAAGATATAGCCTTCGCCGCGCACAGTGCGCAAAAATTTTGGATTGGCCGGGTCGGCTTCGATCTTCTTGCGCAGCCGCATGATGCGGATGTCGACCGCACGCGACGATTCCGGGTCTTCGACGAAGCCGATCGCCTCGGAGATCGCCGCCCGTGTCAACAGCCGGTTGGCACGGGTCAGGAAAACCTCCAGCACGTCGAACTCGCTCTTGGCCATGTCGATGACGGTGCCATTGGCGCCGGTGACAAGCCTGCCGTCGAGGTCAGCCTGGAATTGACCGAAGCTCAGCCGGCGCCCGCCATCGGCTTGCGCCTTCGCCGCCTGAGGCGGGCTCGGTTGCGGAACCCGGCGCAGCACGGAGCGGACACGGGCCAGCACCTCACGCAATTCATAGGGCTTGACGATGTAGTCGTCGGCGCCAAGCTCCAGCCCGACAATGCGGTCGAGCGCGGTGCCGGCGGCCGTGGCATAGATGATGCCGATCGGCATTTTCGAGCGCAGCCAACGGCCGAGCGACAGGCCATCCTCGCCCGGCATGGCGATGTCGAGGATGGCCAGGTTGAACGCTTCGGTCTCCAGCAAGGCGCGCGCCTCGGCAGCGCTTCCGACCTGGGTCACATCGTAACCATTGGCGCCGAGATACTCGGCGACCGCGTCCCTGAGATCGGGCTCGTCCTCGACGATGACAATTCGTGCCCGCACTATGGCCTCGCTCCCGCTTTCAGCAGAAAGTAGATTGGGTATAAACATGATGTCCAGCACTCATATCCGGTTGCAGGGGCAGGGGAAGAAAATATGGCTGCACGATCCGTCATCGCGCTGGTTTCCGTCGCCGATGTGGTGGCCGGCGATCTCGCCGACCATCTCGACCGGCGTGGCCATGACGTGCGCGAGGCGCGGCAGCCCTGGGAAGCCGAATCCCTGCTTTCGGCCGGAGGCATCGACGTCGTCATCGTCGGTGACAGCGTCAGCCAGGCGGAGGGGCGGGATCTGCTCAGGCGTTATGGCGGCGGCCAGAGCGTGGACGGCAAGGCCGGGCCGGATTTCATCCTTATCTGTCGACCGGCCGATCTGGTCGACAAGGTGCTGGCCCTCGAGCTTGGCGCCGCCGACGTCATTGAAAGCCCGCTCAATGTCCGGGAGCTTGCCGCGCGCATTGGCGGCCTGCTGACGCGGCGCGGCAGGTCTTCCCAGGAACTGATCGTGCTGGAAAATGCCACCGTCGATTTGCGGTCGGCCATCGTCATGCACCGCTCGGGTGAGGAAGAGCAGCTGTCGCCGGGCCAGGTGGCGCTGCTGAGGCTGTTTCTGGCCAGCCCGCGCAAGGTGCTGACGCGCGACGACATCATCGCGGCGGCGCCGGCTGAAAACGCCGATGCCTTCGACCGCTCGATCGATTCGCGCATCGTGCGGCTGCGCCGCAAGCTCGACACCGAAACCATCATCACCATACGAGGCGCCGGTTACCGGTTCGACCCGCCGACGCAGCGCTCCGACTGAGAGCAGTAAGGCTGGATTGTTTCGCGGCTCGCCCAAAACCGCTGCGCAATTTTGGGCGGCATGCATAGGCGTCAGCGCACCACCAGAAGCGATGGCCCCGACGGCAATTCGCTGGCGACCACGATGTCGCTGGAAGCCTGCGCGCGGTCCTTCAGGAGAACTGTGGCGAGACCGGCAAAGCCGAGCAAGCCCTGTGCGTAGAGCAGTGCCGAAAGCACCGTGGCAGCAGATTTCGTCTTCATCGGTATCCCCAAAAATCAAAAACCGCGGGTGCTTCAGGATAAACCCGAAGTGCCCGCGCCGCCCACGGAGCCCCCCGCTGCGGCGCGGGCCTTCGGTCCTCTCGGCAGCAAGTTGCCGGAGGGGCCGCGCATCCACTTCAACCCAAAGCCGACCCGCCAGAAGGCTTTGAGGCGGTTGATGCGCAGACTGGAGACAATCCAGACCAAGGCTATGAACAGCGCGGCATGCAGCGTCGAAACCTCACCCGAATTCATGACCGCCAGTTTCGTCATCGGGGTGCCGGCTACTGTGCCGATGCCGCCGACGACAAATGCGGCAATGCTGATCCTGAAAAGCCAGGACAGGGTGGTCGATCTGATGCTCATTTTCGTTTGGCGCCGGCTGTTCTCGTTGGGATGACTGTGCGGTTGGCCTGTAACCAGATCATGCCGCCCGGGCCGCACTTTGTTGCAAGTGGGTTTCGAGCGAAGTCAAACCTCTTTCATATAAGGATATCCGCGCCTTCGTTCGGCGGCCTGGCCACAGCCCGAGTGCGCAGGACGGACGGGACTCTCCTCGTTGGCTTCTCCCTTGCCCGCCTTGCTTGTTAACCAGAGGAAACAGATTCGAAACACAAACGAGCATCAAGCGAAGTCAGCCTGAAACATGACGCAAGGATAAGGCGGTCATCGAATTGACGCCGGCCGGGCCGGCAAAAAGGGGAGCCATCATGTACAGAGCCATTTCCGCCAAACTCATCAACGTCACCGTCGCCGCTGCCGGCGCCGCGCTCCTGCTTGGCGCCGCCAACAGCGCCGCCCATGCCGCGGCAAACCAGATCGTTGCGCGTGTTTCGCTGTCGCAGCAGACCATGGAAGTGCTGGTCAACGGCCGGCCGACCTTCGCCTGGAAGGTCTCGACCGGCGACAGGGCGCATGTCACGCCGACCGGCTCGTTCAAGCCGACCCGCATGCATGAGATGTGGTACTCGAAGAAATACGACAACGCGCCGATGCCGCATTCAGTGTTCTTCAGCGGTGGCTATGCGGTCCATGCGACCTATGCCATCAAGCGCCTCGGACAGCCGGCGTCGCATGGCTGCGTGCGGCTGCATCCCGACAATGCCGCCGACTTCTACCAGCTGGTTGAAACCTTCGGCCCGACCAACACCAGCATCGTCATCGTCAAGTAGCAGACTGCGGTTGGAGCGGTCGTGGGGGGGGGCCAGACGGCCGTGCCCCACCGCAAGCTCCCGCCTGAAGCTCCATCAGGGCTTCGCGGTAATCAATCCAGTCAAAAAAGAGGCCGGAAGTTTCCGGCCTCTTTTCGTTTGTTCGTTTCGCGGTTCGAGTGGGGCAGTTTTAGTCCACGGGCACCGGCATCAGCTTCGGATCCGGCTTCTCGGCGTGATGCGGAAGGTCCTTGCTGGCGATGAAGGTGTAGAACATCGGCACCACGAACAGGGTGAACATGGTTCCGACCAGGATGCCGGTGAAGATCACCAGGCCCATCGAATAACGCGCCGCCGCACCCGCGCCGCTGGACACGATCAGCGGCACGACGCCGAGCGCCATTGCCGCCGTCGTCATCAGGATCGGCCGCAGGCGTACCTTGGCTGAGGCGATGATGGCCTCCAGTCGCGACATCTTGTGCTTCTCGCGTTGCTGGTTGGCGAACTCGACCAGGAGAATGCCGTGCTTGGTGATCAGGCCGATCAGCGTGATCAGGCCGACCTGCGTGTAGATGTTAAGCGTTCCAAGCCCCAGATTGAGCGGCACGATGGCGCCGAAGATCGACAGCGGCACCGCCATCATGATGATCAGCGGATCGCGGAAGCTTTCGAACTGCGCCGCCAGCACTAGGTAGATGACGATCACGGCGGCCGCGAACGCGATCAGGATCGTGTTGCCCTGCTCCTTCTCCTGCCGGGACTGGCCGGAATAGTCGATGAAAAAGCTTTCGGGCAAGCTCTCCTTGGCAAGGTTCTCCAGGGTCTGCAGCCCGTCGCCCGTGGTGACGCCTGGAAGCGGCAGCGCTGATATCGTCGCCGAGTTCAGCTGGTTGAACTGCTCGATCGCGGCCGGCGAGGCGTTGGTCGAAATCTTCACCACCGCCGAAAGCGGCACCATCTCGCCGGTCACGCTGCGCACGAAATATTCGCCGAGCTTGTCGGGATTGTCGCGGAATTCCTGCGGCACCTGCGGGATGATGTCGTAGCTGTTGGAGTCGCGGTCGAACTGCGCCACTTCGGCGCCGCCGACCAGCAGCGTCAGCGTCTGGCCGATGTCGGCGATCGGCAGGTTGAGAGCCGCGGCACGGTCGCGGTCGATGGTCACCGTCACCTGCGGCGCGTCAAAGGACATCGAGTTCTGCACGACGATGAAGCGGCCGGAGGCCTGCGCCTTGTTCTTGATCTGCTCGGCCGCCTCGTAGACCTCGGCCGAACCGCCGGTCGAGCGAACCACCATGGAGATCGGCAGGCCGCCGCCGGAGCCGGGCAGCGTCGGCGGCGCGAAGACGAAAGCCTCGACGCCGGCGACCTTGGCGAGACGTCCCTGGATGTCGGCCTGAAGCTCCTTTGAACTGCGCTGACGCTCGGCCCAATCCTTGAAGGCGAAGCCGACAAAGGCGCCGTTGGTCGCGCCGCCAAAGGCAACGGCGGAGAATTGCGCCCTGGTTTCAGGAATGTCCTTCACCAGGCCGAGGATCTGGTTGACATAGGTCTCGGTGTAGTCGGATGTCGCATAGCGCGGTGCCGTCACGATCGACAGCAGGAAGCCTTGGTCCTCTTCCGGCGCCAGTTCGCTTGAAGTTTTGGTGAACATGAAGCCGGTGAGCGCAACCAGCGCCACGACCATCAGCAGCGTCACCGGCCGATTTCTCAACGAGGCGGTGACCGCCCGCTCGTAGACATGCTCGACACGGCTGAAGGTGCCGTCGACGATGCGCTGGAAGCGGCCGGGGGCGCCGGCCTTCAGCAGGCGCGCCGCCATCATCGGCGTGATGGTGACGGCAATGACGCCGGACAGCACCACTGATCCGGCCAGCGTCACCGCGAACTCGCGGAACAGCGCACCGGTCAGGCCGCCGGTGAAGGCCAGCGGCGCGAACACGGCGGCCAGCGTAATGGTCATGGCCACGATGGCGGAGAAAATCTCGCGCATGCCGTTGAAGGCCGCCTGCATCGGCGACATGTGGTCTTCCTCCATGTGGCGATGGATATTCTCCACCACCACGATGGCGTCGTCGACGACAAGGCCGATGGCCAGCACCATGGCCAGCAGCGACAGAAGGTTGATCGAATATCCGACCGCAAACAAAAGAAAGCACACGCCGACCAGCGACAGCGGGATGGTCACGATCGGCATCATCACCGAACGGAACGAGCCGAGGAACAGCAGGATGACCACGATGACGATGGCGACGGCCTCGGCGATCGTCTTGAACACCTCGTCGATCGAGGCGCTGATCTGCTCGGTGGAATCGTAGACGATCTCGATGGTCATGCCTTTCGGCAGCGTGTCCTGGATCAATGGCACGATCTTGTGGATCGCTTCCGCCGTCGTCAGCGGGTTGGCGGCCGGCGTCGGGAAGATGGCGAGGAAGGTGCCCGGCTTGCCATTGAAGCTCACCCTGGTGTCGGTGCTCTCGGCGGCGAGCTCGACGCGCGCCACGTCGCGCAACCGCACCACCTGGCCGTCGGTCGAACGCAGCGGAAGTTCGGCAAAGGCTTCCGGCGTCTGCAACGTCGAGCGAACGGTGATCGACGACACGACATACTCGTTCTCGGTGTTGCCAGGCGCCGACAGGAAGTTGGAGTTGTTGATTGCGGTCAGCACTTCGGCCGCGGTCACGCCGCGCGCGGCAAGCTTGACCGGGTCGATCCAGACGCGCATCGAATATTCCTCGGCGCCGAAGATCTGCACGTCGGCGACGCCTTCCACGGTCGATATACGCGGCCGCACCACCCGCTCGATATATTCGGTGAGCTGCTCCTTCGTCATGTTCGGATTCTGCATCGAGATGTACATCATCGCGAATTCTTGGCCGGTACCCTTGACGATCACAGGGTCCTTCGAGGCGTCAGGCAAGGTACCGCGCACGCCCTGCACCTTCGACAGCACCTCGGTCAGCGCGACATCCGGGTTGGAGCCGAGCTTCATCTGGACGACCACGGTGCTGGAAGAGGGCCGGCTCGACGAGGTGACGTAGTCGATGTTCTCGGTCGAGGCGACGGCACGCGCGATCGGGGCGGAGATGAAGCCCTGGATCAGATCGGCGCTGGCGCCGGGATAGGCGGTCGTGATGGTGATCGCCGTCTCGTCGACCTTGGGATATTGCCGGATCGACAGGTTGAAAATGCCCTGGAAACCCAGGAGCAGGATCATGCAGGCCAGCACGGTGGAGAGCACCGGCCGGCGAATGAAGATGTCGGAAACGTTCATTGCTGAGCCTGCTGGTTCGCCGACTTGCTGGGATCAATGGTGTTGTCGACAGCAACGGACATGCCGTTGAAGAGACGGTTCTGACCGGCGGTGACGACCTCGTCGCCGGCCTTGATGCCTTCCACGATCTCGACCATGCCGTCGTTGCGGCGGCCGGGCTTCACGAACACCTGCGACAGGACAAGCGCCGGCTTCTCCTCTTCAGCGGCCGGTTTGCCGGCGTCGGCAGCGGCGGGCTTGTCGGCGGCCTTGTCCGGGGACTTTGCCGCGTCGGCGGCGGGCTTGGCTGCTTCGGCCTGCGGCTTTGCGGCATCGTCGGCAGGTTTGTCGGCGGCCGGCTTCTGATCCTCGGCCTTTGCCGGCGGAGCCGCGCCCGCCTCGGCGGGCTTTGCCGGAACGACCACGAAGACGAAGTCGCCATAGAGGCTCGACGTCAATGCCGTCTGCGGCAAGGACAGGATATTTTTTTCCTGCGGCAGCTCAACGCGAACCTGGACGAACTGGCCGGGCGTCAGCTTGCCATCAGGGTTGGCGACTTCGCCCCGGACGGACACCAGGCGGCTAGAAGCGTCGATTTTGGGGTCGATGCCGCGAATGGCGCCGGCAAATGGCATGTCGGCGCCGCCGCCGCTGCCGCCGATGCCGAGCCGCACGGTCTGGCCGATCTTGAGCAGCGGCAGCTGCTGTTCGGGCACCGTGAAATCGACCCGCATAGTGTCCAGATCCTGCAAGGTCACCACCGCGCCGCCGGGCGAGAGATATTGGCCGATGTCGATCTTGGGGATGCCGACGGTGCCGCTGAAAGGCGCCGTCAGCTGCTTCTGGTCGAGCACCGCCTGCAGTTTGGCCACTTGGGCTTCGGTGGCTGTTGCGGTTGCACGTGCCGTGTCGAGCGTAGCCTCCGGATTAACGCCGCGCTTCTGCAGTTCGATGGCGCGCTCCAGCGCCGTCTGGACGACCGCCACTTGCGCCTTCGTTGCCTCGAGATCGGCGCGCTCGACGGCGTCGTCGAGTTGCAGCAGGACTGCGCCGTCCGCAACCTTCTGATTGGCGTGAAACAGGATCTCCTTGACAACGCCGCTGGTTTCGACGGTCAGGTCGACGCCGCGCACGGCGCGCACCGTGCCGATCGCCTCGACGCCCGGCGTCCAGTCGGAAGGCTTGACGACAACCGTCGACACGGTCGTCGCCGGCGGCTTCATGGTGGCAAAATACTGTTTGATGGCGCTGTCACGGAACAGGTTGAAGCCGACGACGCCGACGCACACCAGAGCGAGCAGAAGCAGAATTGCTGTGATAGAGATGAAGCGCTTCACGAACTGTCCCCTCGGCCGGTGTCCGGCAAAATAGCCGAATTTCGGGACACCTATCCACGGGCAAGTCCCGATTACAAATGACGGCGAACTTACTGTACCGTCTGGACGGTCTTGTCAATTCCGCCTAGGCTCTTGCCGGGGAAGGGATCGATGAAAACCCGAAGGGCAAATTCACGCGACAAGATACTCGCCGCAGCTGCTGACGTAGCACGCGAGGCTGGCCCCGGCAGCCTGTCGCTGGATGCCGTCGCCAGCCGCGCCGGCGTGTCGAAAGGCGGCCTGCTCTACAACTTTCCGACCAAGGCCAAATTGATGCAGGGCCTGGTGGAGAATTACCTGCGCGCTTTCGAGCTGGCGCTGGAATCGGGCCGCGTCGCCGGCGCCAGCGGCGAGAACCTGCTTGCCACCTATATCCGGCTCTCGGCGGCTGATTGCGAGGAGCCGAAGCCGACGGCCTCGTGGATCTTCTCGGCAATCGCCGAGGATCCGGATTTCCTGACGCCGATAAAAGCCTTCAAGTCGCAGTTGCTGCAGCGGCTGAAGAGCGAGACGCCGGATCTCAAGGCGCTGCTGGTCTGCTTTCTGGCCATCGAAGGGTTGCGCAGCATGAACCTGTTCGATTCCGACGTGCTTTCCGCCGACGAACGCCGCTTGCTCGTATCGGCGCTGCTTGAGATTGCGGGATAGTTCCATCAGCGCGATGCAAGCGGGCGGGCCAAATTCCGGCGCTGCAGCGCTCCATGCGCGATCGAAAAGACCATAGCCGTCACACCAGCTTCATCGACCAGCCATAGCGTCATTCCCAGTTCTTTGCTGCAGTGCAAACGGAGTGGGACGATGGTGGACGTTGTTTCTAGCGAAGCGGGGATTCCGAGACCGGACCATCCGCTCAATCAATCGGGCGGTGCGAAGTGGTTCCTGCCGGCCTTTGGCGTGCTGGTGCTCGTCGGTGTCATCTATGTCGGTTACGCGCTCAGCCAGGACCTGGCGGTGGCCAAGACCGTGCCGTGGATCCTGCTTGGCATTGCCTTGCTGATTGCGCTGGGCTTCGAGTTCGTCAATGGCTTCCACGACACCGCCAATGCGGTGGCAACCGTCATCTACACGCGCTCCATGCCAGCCGAATTTGCCGTCATGTGGTCGGGTGTCTTCAACTTCCTTGGCGTTTTGACCTCGAGCGGCGCGGTTGCGTTCGGCATCCTGTCGCTGCTGCCGGTCGAGCTCATCCTTCAGGTCGGTTCTTCCTCGGGTTTCGCGATGGTGTTCGCGCTGCTCGTCGCGGCGATCCTGTGGAACCTCGGCACTTGGTTCCTCGGCCTGCCGGCTTCCAGCTCGCACACGATGGTTGGTTCGATCATCGGCGTCGGCCTCGCCAATCAGTTCATGGCGCCGGCCGGCAGCGCCACCAGCGGCGTCGACTGGGGCCAGGCGACCAATGTCGGCATCACGCTTCTGGTGTCGCCGATCGTCGGCTTCTTCGCCGCCTTTGTCTTACTCTATGTGATGAAGCTGCTGGTTCGTAATCCGGCTCTCTACGAGGCGCCGAAGGGCAACACGCCGCCGCCATGGTGGATCCGCGGCCTGCTGATCTTCACCTGCACCGGCGTCAGCTTCGCGCACGGCTCCAATGACGGCCAGAAAGGCATGGGCCTGATCATGCTGATCCTGATCGGCGTCGTGCCGACGGCCTATGCGCTCAACCGCACGCCCGACATCAACTATCTCGAGGCCTACAAGGCGGCCTCGGTCGGCGTCGAGACGGCGCTCGGCAACTATGTCAAGCCGGGCGTCACCGTCACCGACGCCAAGGCGGCCGTCCAGGATGCCGTACGCACCCGGACCTGGAGCGACCAGACGACCTTTGCGCTGCAGACCTACATCCACGACACCACGGCTTCGTTGCAGCCTTACGCTTCGGTCGACAATGTGCCGACTGACCTCGTCAGCAATGCGCGCAACGACATCTATCTGATCGGCGAGGCGCTGAAGCTGATCGACAAGAAGAAGCTGCTGCCGATGGAAGCCGCCGACCTGAAGGCGGTCACCGACTATCACAAGGCGGTCGACAACGCGACGAAGTTCATCCCGCTATGGGTCAAGATCGCGGTCGCGCTGGCGCTCGGTCTTGGCACCATGGTCGGCTGGAAACGCATCGTCGTCACGGTCGGCGAGAAGATCGGCAAGAGCCACCTGACCTATGGCCAGGGTGCCGCCGCCGAACTCGTTGCCATGATCACCATCGGCATGGCCGACCGTTTCGGCCTGCCGGTGTCGACCACGCATGTGCTGTCCTCGGGCGTTGCCGGCACCATGGCAGCCAACGGGTCGGGCCTGCAATGGTCGACGGTGCGCAATCTCTTGCTGGCCTGGGTGCTGACGCTGCCGTGCTCGATCACGCTCGCCTTCGTGCTGTTCATCATCTTCCGCCAGGTGTTCTGAGCGGGGCTGCAAGGTTCTCAACAAAAGGCAGCGCCGGTCGCCTGCGCTGCTTTTTTCTTTGGGCTATTCCGAAGCGCTGGCGGGACCGCACCCCCCTCTGGCCTGCCGGCCATCTCCCCCGCAAGGGGGGAGATCAGCAGCCTTGGTGCACCGCCTGTTCTTGCATCGTTGAAAGTTGGCGAAGGCCGGCGTGACGTCCAATCTCCCTCCTCGCGAGGGAGATGTCCGGCAGGACAGAGGGGGGGAGTGACGGAACTCGACGGTAAGTTGCTCTGTGCCGGAGCGATCGCCGTATCTTACCTCACCAGACCCTACGTGGGATCCTCGCGGTGCAGATCGTGGATGGTGACGCCGTCGGCATTGGTCGGCAGCATCAGCCACTTCTTGTGGCGCAGCGTGCGTTCCGTATCCTCCAGGCCCATCTCCCAATGCTCGCGCATCGACGTACCGGAGAATTCGTAGTCCTTGGCGTGGCCCTCGTAGCCTTTGTGCTGATAGATCAGGTGGACGATGTTGACCACGCCGGCATCCGAATAATCGGCGATCAATTCCTTCTCGCCGTCCGTAAGCTGCTCCGGCGGCACGCGCTTCAGCGCATCGAGCAACTTCATCTTCAGCGCATGGATGCGCTGGAAATTGTCGGTGTTCTGGCGTGTGCGGCTGGAATACATGATGTCCTTGTGGCGCGACAGAACGTCAGCCATACCGCGCGGCAGCACGCCGCGGGCGCTGAACAGGTCGACCTGGAACACCAGCGAGGAGCGGTCCTCTTCCTGGTCGAGCAGATATTGAAGCGGCGTGTTGGAGACGATGCCGCCATCCCAGTAATATTCGCCCTCGATGCGAATCGACGGGAAGGCCGGCGGCAGCGCGCCGCTGGCCATGATGTGCTCCGGCTCGATGCGCACCTTCTCGGTGTCGAAATAGACGAAATTGCCGGTCCTGACATTGACCGCGCCGACGCTCAGCCGCTTCTTGCCGTCGTTCAGCACATCGAAGTCGATCAGGCTCTCCAGCGTGTCCTTGAGCTCGGCGGTGTCATAGAAGGAGGTAGCGCCTTCGGCGCCCGACAACTGGAGCCAGGGATTGGGCGAGCGCGGCTTGAAGAAGCCGGGCTGGCCCATCGCCATCGTCATGAATGACGAGGTCTGGTTGCGGATGTCGCGGTAGATGTCGCCTTCCGGCGTGTAGGGCCAGATCTTGCGGCCCGAGACCGTCTGCCAGAACTGTTCCAGCCGCTGCAACCGGCGGCTCGGCTCGTTGCCGGCAATGATGGCGGCATTGATGGCGCCGATCGAGACGCCGGACAGCCAGGTCGGCTCGCAGCCGGCGTCGGCCAGCGCCTGATAGACGCCGGCCTGATAGGCGCCGAGCGCGCCGCCGCCCTGGAACACCAGGGCGATGCGATCGTATTGCGCGGTGATTTCCGCGATCGTGGCGGCAGCTGCCTTGCTGCGGTTACGCTCAAGCACTGACTTTCTCCAGTCTGGTCGTGCCGGCAGCAGACTGGTCGGCGAGGTAATCATGCATGACTTCGCCGAGGCCAAGCGTCAGATCGGCTTTGAAGTGAACGGCCGAGACGATGTCGAGCACCGGCAATTTCGCCACGTCGGCCATGACGTGCGGGCGAAGATCGAGCGCGGCCGGCGCCGTCCAGGCTTCCTTCAGCGTGATGTCGGTGAGGTAGTAGCGCACCAGCTCGCAAATGCGGGGCGTGCCGTCGACATGCGGGATGATCTTGATCAGGAAGTTGGGTGCGGCAAGCGAGGCCAGCACCTGATCGTGGTCGGCCTCACGGTGCTTGTAGCCCATCGTGCCGGTGGCGCAGAGAACGCTGCCATAGTGCAGCGTGCCGACCACCACTTCGCCCTCATGCACAATCTTCGGGTTGGCGAGCTTCTTCGGAAACCCCCAGAGTTCACGGCCGCCGGCGATCGGCGCGTCGTCGTCGAGATACATGGAATGGACGTAGCCGCCATGCTTGGCCCTTGTAGCGGACGGGGATGACCTGGGCCGGTCTCGGTGTAGTCGCCGAAGCCGGTTGAGTCAGGCATGCGGATGAATTCGTATTTGACCAGCGGCTCGTCGATCTCCAGCGGTGCCGGCACCACGGCTTCGAGCGCCTCGCGCGTCGTGCGGTAGGTGATGATGACGTATTCGCGATCGAAGAAACGGTACGGGCCGGGCGGGAAGGAAGGGTTGGTCAGCGGCATGGCATAGGCGCGCTTCACAACGTCGGCGATTTCCATGGTGTTGCCCCGTTTGGATCAGAAAACCCCGCGCGAATGCGCGACCGATTATGTTGCACGGCACCATGACACTGCCGTGTCAGCCTCAAGACGGTGTCCGCCGGGTCGGCAAAGCGCGCCCGCAGCGCTGTAATAGCGCCGACATATGGCTCTGGCATTGTCATGTTGCGGCGCACAAACTATGTGCCTTTCATAAGTCCCTCCCACCAGTCGCGAGATCTCCCATGGGTTCCCTGTCTTCGAAGAATGCGCTCGTCACCGGGTCGACCAGCGGCATCGGCCTGGCCATTGCCCGCGCCTTTGCCGCCGAAGGCGCCAACGTCACCATCAACGGGCTCGGCGACGCCGCCGCGATCGAGCAGGAGCGCGCCGGCATCGAGAAGGATTTCGGCGTCAAGTGCCGCTATTCCGGCGCCAACATGATGGACGGCGCCGCGGTGACCGCCATGGTGCACGAGGCCGAAGCTGCATTCGGCAGCCTCGACATTCTGGTCAACAATGCCGGGATACAGCATGTCGCGCCGATCGAGGAATTCCCCGACGACAAGTGGGAGGCCATCATCCGCATCAATCTGCTCGCTGCCTTCTATGCGATCAAGGCTGTGGTGCCGGGCATGAAGGCGCGCAAATGGGGGCGCATCATCAACACCGCGTCGGCGCATGCGCTGGTCGCCTCGCCGTTCAAGTCGGCTTATGTCTCGGCCAAACACGGCATTGCCGGCCTGACCAAGACTGTGGCGCTCGAAGTCGCGCAGGACGGCATCACCGTCAACGCCATCGCGCCTGGCTATGTCTGGACACCGCTGGTCGAAAAGCAGATCCCCGACACGATGAAGGCGCGCGGCATGACCGAGGAGCAGGTCAAGCACGACGTGCTGTTGGCGGCGCAGCCGACCAAGGAATTCGTTACCGTCGAGGAGCTTGCCGCGCTGACGCTTTTCCTGTGCTCTGACGCGGCCAGGCAGATCACCGGCACGACCTTGCCGATGGATGGCGGCTGGACGGCGCAATAGGGCTGTCCCCGAGATCAACTCGCCATCACAGACTGCAGATTGACTCATCCTCCCGGGGAGGATAGTCGACTGGCATGGCAGACAATACCCACCAGTCGCATCCCGCTATCGTGAAGCGTCTAAAGCGCGCGCAAGGCCACCTTGCGGCAGTGCTCTCCATGTTCGAAGCTCATCGTTCCTGTGTTGACCTCGCACAGCAACTCCATGCCGTGGAAAGCGCCATAAGCAGCGCCAAGCGAGAACTGATCCACGACCATATCGAACATTGCCTGACCGACACCGCCGCGGGCGGAGCGCACGACTCGCTGGCGGAGCTCAAGCAGTTGGCCAAGTATCTATGAGCGATATCGGCAGGCGCACCCTCGACTGGTTAGGCTTCGGTTCGCACGGTCATGCCGGCCACGATCACGACCACCACGGTCCGCATGGTCATACACACGGCGTCATCGATGCAACCATCGCGACGACCGTTCGGGGCATCTGGGCCATAAAATGGTCTTTTGTCATCCTGGCGGTCACGGCAGCAATGCAGATGGCCGTGGTGGTTGTCTCGGGCAGTGTGGCGCTTCTTGCCGACACCATTCACAATATTGGTGACGCAACCACTGCCATCCCCTTGTGGGTCGCCTTCATGCTGGCGAGGCGCAAGCCGTCATCAACCTTCACCTATGGACTGGGTCGGGTCGAAGACCTCGCCGGTATCGTCATCGTGCTGGTTATTCTGTTCAGCGCCATCGTCGCCGGGTACCAGGCTATCGAGCGTTTGATCCATCCGCAGGCAGTGACGCATCTTGGCTGGCTGACGGCGGCGGGTATCGTCGGCTTCCTCGGCAATGAGGCCGTCGCGGTGTTTCGCATCCGCATCGGCAGGGAAATCAACAGTGCGGCGCTCGTCGCTGACGGCTACCATGCCCGCACCGACGGGCTCACCAGCCTTGCGGTGGTCATTGGCGCTATCGGCGTCTGGCTCGGATTTCCGCTGGCCGACCCGATTATCGGGCTCCTCATCACGGTCGCCATTTTCGGTATCGTCTGGCAATCGGCGCGTTCGGTGCTCACCCGTATGCTCGACGGCGTCGAGCCAGGTGTGATGGCCGAAATTCATCATGCTGGCGAGCATGTGCCAGGTGCTTACATCGTCGATGCCAAGGCCCGCTGGATTGGCCACAAGCTGCACGCCGACATCGCCATCGCTGCGGACGAAACGTTGCCGCTCGCGGAAGCAAACAAGATCACGACAGCGCTGGAGAATGAACTGTTCGAACACATGCCTGCACTCGCGACTGCCAACATCCGGTTTTCGAGCGAACATGGCGCGCACGAGCATCCACATCCTCACGACCACAATCATGGCGAACACAGCGACCACCAACACTGACGTGCGCAGAAAACCACCCGCTTCTGCCGGTCCAAGCTGATGCTCCAGACGCTTGTCGAATTCCAGCGCACGATCTACCTGGCGCTCGCCGATCAGATAAAGCTGCTCTCGGCTGGCGGTGGCTGGCTTGCGTTCCTTGCTTTTCTGCCGATGGGCGTGCTTTTTGGTGCGGCGCATGCCCTGACGCCAGGACATAGCAAGGCCGTCCTGGCCACGTATCTGGCCGGTTCGGACGCGAAGGTTTCACGCGGCCTTCTGGTGTCACTGACGCTCTCCTTCACGCATGTGACGATCGCGGTGCTAATCGCGGCATTCTCGTTACCGCTGGTATCGATTGCCTTGGGAAGCGTTGGCCGAGCGCCGCTGCTGGAAGACGTCAGCCGTGGGTTGCTTGGCCTGATCGGCGTCTGGATGTTGTGGCGCGCATTGAGCCACGGCCACCATCACAAGCATGAGGGCGAAGCCGTTGGGGTCATGGCCGGCCTGATTCCATGCCCGCTGACCCTGTTCGTGATGACCTTCGCGATATCCAGAGGCGTTCCGCTTGCCGGTATTCTGTTTGCGGTCACCATGATGGCCGGCGTGGCGCTGACCCTGTCCTGCGTGGCGGTGTTGTCGATCCTGTTTCGGGAACGGCTGGTGCATTTTTTCGACAGCCGGCCACGCTTGTTCGACATAGTATCCAGAAGCATCGAAGGTTTCGCCGGCCTCGTTCTTGCTGGCGTGGCGGTTTGGCAAATTTCTTCGCGCTGAAGACGTTGAAACGAACAGCCGGGTTATGGATTGACAAGCACGAAGGATCATTCCAGCATAGTGACAAGGGGTTCCTTCGCGACGACCCCGTGAGGCGTCAGCCCAACGATCGCGTCCAAACTCTTACTCTGGAGGTGGACGCCATGCCGTCAACAACCGCAATCACCGTAGCGCAGCTCTCTCGTCTCATCGGCCTGCCGGACGCGCCTGTTCTTGTCGATGTCCGCATCGACGAGGACTATGACGCCGATCCGCGCTTGCTTCCGGCTTCATCCCGGCGCGACTTCAAGACCGTTTCCACCTGGGCGGCCGAGTTCGCCGGACGCCACGTCGTCGTCATCTGTCAAAGTGGGCAAAAACTCTCGCAAGGCGTCGCTGCCTGGCTGCGCCATGAGGGCATCACTGCTGAATCCCTGGAAGGCGGCTTCGAGGCCTGGTTGGCGGCCAAGGGTCTTGTGATCAAGACCGACAAGATACCGCGCCGCGACGACAGGGGCCGCACGGTCTGGGTGACGCGCGCCCGCCCCAAGGTCGACCGCATTGCTTGCCCATGGCTGATCCGCCGCTTCGTCGATCCCTCTGCAGTGTTCCTGTTCGTCGAACCGGCCGAAGTGCTGGCTGCCGCCGACCGTTTCGCGGCGATTCCCTTCGACATCGACGATGTGTTCTGGAGCCATCGCGGCGAGCGCTGTACCTTCGACACCATGATCGAGGAATTCGGGCTGCGCTCCGAAGCGCTCGACCGTCTTGCTTTGATCGTGCGCGCGGCCGACACGGCGCGCCTTGATCTCATACCGCAGGCGGCAGGGTTCCTCGCGGCATCGCTCGGCCTCTCGCGGATGTTCCGCGACGATCTCGAGCAGCTCGAGGCCGGCATGCTGCTCTATGACGCGTTTTTCAGGTGGTGCCGCGACGCCACCGACGAAACCCACAACTGGCCGAGCGGGGTCAAAACATGAGCGCCGTTGCCGCTGGCGAAAAGGCTCATGGTGTCGAGGCGCCCTCAGCACCGACCTTCGGGCAGGCCACAAAACTGTGGGCGAAGATCGGTTTGCTTTCCTTCGGCGGGCCGGCCGGACAGATCGCGCTGATGCACAAGGAACTGGTCGAGGAGCGGCGCTGGATCGGCGAGCAGCGGTTTTTGCATGCGCTCAATTATTGCATGCTGTTGCCCGGACCCGAGGCGCAGCAGCTGGCGATCTATATCGGCTGGCTGCTGCACCGGACCGCCGGCGGCCTCGTTGCCGGCATCCTGTTCGTGCTGCCCGGCGCCCTGGTCATGCTGGGTCTCAGCATCTTCTACGTGCTCTACAATGATGCGCCTGTCATCGAGGCGCTGTTCTTCGGCATCAAGGCAGCGGTGCTGGCCGTCGTCGTCGAGGCGGTTATCCGCATCGGCAAACGGGCGCTCAAGAACCGGGTGATGGTGGCGATCGCGGTGGTAGCCTTCCTTGCCATCTATGTCGTCAGGCTGCCGTTTCCGCTGATCATCCTGTTTGCCGGGCTGGCCGGCTGGATCGGCAATCGCCTGGCGCCGGCGCGGTTTTCCGGAACCGCACATGGCAAGGATAATTTGCCCGATGTCAGAGGCGCGGTCGACCTGATGTTCGAGCGCGGCGAACTCGCCCATACCAGGCCGACGAAATGGCATGCGCCGCGCACCGCCGCGATCTGGCTACCGGTCTGGCTCGGACCGGTCGTGCTGATCCTGGCGCTGACCGGCCCAGCCAGTGTGTGGACACAGCTCGGCGGCTTCTTCAGCCTGATGGCGGTGGTCACCTTCGGCGGCGCCTATGCCGCGCTCTCCTATGTCGCACAGGCGGCCGTGACGTCATTCGGCTGGCTCGCCCCCGGTGAAATGGTCGACGGTCTTGGCCTTGCCGAGACCACGCCGGGCCCTCTGATCCTGGTGCTCCAGTTCGTCGGCTTCGTCGCCGCCTCACGGCATGCTGGTGCGCTGAGCCCGCTCGTCGCCGGATCGCTCGGCGCATTGCTGACGCTCTGGGTGACGTTCGTGCCCTGCTTCTTCTGGATTTTTCTCGGCGCCCCGTATATCGAGGCGCTGCGCGGCAACAAGGCGCTGTCGGCAGCCCTGACCGCGATCACGGCGGCTGTCGTCGGCGTGGTGATGAACCTTGCTCTGTGGTTTGCGCTGCACGTCGTTTTCGGCGCGGTGCACCATGTCGGCCTCGGGATGGAGGTGCCGGTGCTGTCGTCGCTGGACTGGCGCGCCGCACTGCTGGCGGCAGCCGCGATGGTCGCCATGCTGAAACTGAAGGTCGGCATGCTGCCGACATTAGCCGGTTCGGCGCTGGCGGGGATGGTCCTGCTGGCTCTGCCTGCGTAGCGCTCGACGCAAGCAAAGCTCAACCAGCAATGATGCGCGACCACGGTCAAGCTGATTTGACGAGGTCGGCCGAGCTGTTTCAAAGTCGGTCCCGGATCGCGCAACGGGATGTGACATGGTGGATTCTGATCGGATCGACAAGCTGATCGCAGGGGTGCCCCCGGCCTTGGCGCTTCGCGCCGGGCTGGATCTTGGCATCTTCACCCGGCTCGGCGGCAACGCGATGACTGCCGACAGCCTTGGGATCGCGCTCAAGGTCGAGCCCGATCGTCTGTCGCGGCTCCTCTACGCGCTCGCCAGCATCGCTCTCCTCGACGTCGATGATGGTCAATTCCGCAACGGAGCCGAAGCGTCGGAGTTCCTAGACGCGTCCAAGCCGACCTATCGCGGTGGCGACCACGCGCTCCTGCGCGAGCTCTGGGGAGCCGACCTTTTGACCGCAGAATCGCTGCGGCAGAACCGGCCGGCTGCGCTGCACGACTTTTCCGAAGCGGGGCCTGAGTCCGCGGCGGCCTTCAGCCGCATCCTTGCCCCTGGCGGGGTGATTTTCGGCCGAAATCTGGCCCGTGAGTTGGACCTCTCGGCGATCGGTTCGGTGATCGACATTGGCGGCGGCGCCGGGACCATTCTCGTCGGACTTCGCGAGCGGTGGCCGCACATTGCGGCGACGCTGATGGAACTCCCAACAGTCGCAGCGGTCGCGCCAGCCATCCTGTCAGAATACGGTGCCGACGACGTGGTTGTCGAAGAAGGCGACATAACTGTTGCGCCATCGATCGGCCGGCACGATCTGGCGATCCTGAAGGCCGTCGTCCAGATCCTTCCGCCAAACCAGGCGCGCAGTTCGATCCTGAACGCCGCGCGTTGCCTCACGCAAGGAGGCGAGATCGCCATTGCGGGGTGGGGTGTCGTCGATGACGATCGCCTCGGCCCGCCCGAGGGTGTCTTTCTCAATCTCACCTTCCTGAATCTCTATCGCGCAGGCGAATCCTACACGGAAGGTCAGTATCGCGCGTGGATGACCGAGGCTGGATTCAGAAGTATCTCCAGGTCGCGCCTCCCGGACGGCTGCACGTTATTTCGTGCGCGCCTCGCGGGCTGATCGTGACGGAATGGCTGGTTTCGGACGGAAAGTCTGTCTGAGGCGCCCCCGTCGCCGTGGCTCTCAGAGCCAGCCCTGAATGGATTGCACAAAGGTCCTGAGGCGGCGTGAACCGATCTTTCCCCTCACCGGGCAGCGCGGGGTATCGGCAGTCTTCTTTACGATGAGCTGTTTGGTGCGCGAGATCTCTTGAAACTCTTGCGCGTAGGCGACCAGGAAGCCATCGACGGCGGACGTGGGACGCTCCCAATTTGCCTTGTCGTCCTTATAGTCGGTGTAGTCGTCCCAAATGAGCATGCCGCCAAGCTTGAGCATCCCCCATGCCAGGACGCTATCCATCATGACGCTTTCGCGCTCATGACAACCATCGATATAAACCAGGTCAAATTCCGCCCCTGCCTGGCGTAGTCTGATCAGCGCCGGCAGTGAGAAGTCGCGAATCTTCGTCACCCGATCGGCGTAACGCTTCAAATTCCTGTCGAAGCGTTTCCCCCGTTTGTGGAAGGGATCGACGCAGGTGATGACAGCCTTTCGCAAATAGCTGGCAAAGAAGAGGGCGGAGCGGCCCTCCATGGAGCCGATTTCCAGAATCGAAAGCGGCGTATCCCGCAGCGGTTCAAGAATGGGCATCCACGTCGACAGCTTGTTCGTCACGTAGTCGCGCTCGGCAAACGAAGCTGAGCCGTTGATGCTCTGCCAATCAAAATCCATTCCTGACAGGCGCTCCTTCAGTGTACCCGTGATTGTCGTTCCGGCCCCGCCGCACATTTGAACAATTTTGCGCCTTGAAACCATCCCCCTGTCTTCTCGATAGCTTCGTCTCAGACGGGTAAAATGTCATTTTGGTCGGCAACAAAGTTCGCGATAGCGGCATGTGACCTCTCCATGAAAACGATCTTTCGCATTCATCGTTTCTGGGGCGATACCTCCGACAGTCAAGCGGCGGCACGAGGCGCGATCGCAACAATTGCGCCTGGCCCGTCGGACTACGTCGAATCGGAATGGAGTTTTTAGACATTCGTTTATCTATTCGTGGTTTCTAATAACATATGGCATTCAATGCGTTCACCTGGATGTGGTTTGTTTTCGGCCGCCTAAGACGCGCCGCGAACGGTAACGTTGCCGTCACCTTTGCCTTCACCTTGCCGATCGTGGTCGGCGGCGCCGGCCTCGGTGTGGAGACGTCCTTCTGGTACTACAGCAGCCTTAAGCTACAGGCCGTCGCCGATGCCGCGGCCTATGCCGGTGCGCTCGAGAAAGTCGCGGGTTCCGACAACCCGACCATCATCGCCGCCGCCACGCAGTCGGCGACCTCGAACAATTTTGCCACGCCGGGCACGATCCAGGTCAACACGCCGCCGTTGTCCGGCCCGAACACCGCGAAGAAGGCGGTGGAGGTCATCGTCAAGCAGAACCTCGATCGCTACTTCACGGCGATCTTCAACAGCACGCCGGTTCCGGAACAGGCGAGGGCCGTGGCGCTCATCACCGACGCCTCGAAAGCCTGCGTGCTGGCGCTCAGCCCGTCGGCCGCCCAGGCTGCGCTCTTTTCCGGCAACACCGCCGTCAATCTCACCGGCTGCTCGGTCATGTCGGACTCGATTGCCGCGGACGCCATAAAGACGCAGGGCTCGGCGACGATAAAGGCCGACTGTCTGATCACGGTCGGCGGCATGGTGCTGAACGTTCCACCAACCACGGACTGCAAGTCAAACATCACCCAGGCCTTGCCGGCGTCCGATCCTTTCTCCAGCCTGGCGACCCCGACAGCCAGCAACCCGTGCAAGAATGTCAACGGCAACAAGACGGCGCAAACACTCCAGCCTGGCACCTACTGCAGCGGCATGAGCCTTAGCGGCAACGTCACCCTGCAGCCCGGCGTCTATGTCGTGCAGGGCAGCATGAAGGTCAACGCCAACGCGGTCGTCGCGGGCAGCGGGGTAACCATCTTCATGGCAGGCAGCAACACCGTCAGCATGAACGGCAACGCCAAGGTGACGCTGAGCGCGCCGACATCCGGAACCTATTCCGGCGTGCTGTTCTACGGCGACAGGACCGGGACTGCGGCGCAGAGCACTTTCAATGGCACCGCGGACTCGCTTTTGACCGGCGCCATCTATTTCCCCAGGCAGCAGGTCAACTACCTTGGCAACTTCTCGGGGAACGGCGGCTGCACTCAGGTCGTCGCCGACACCATCCAGTGGTCCGGCAGCACGACCATCAAGCAGGACTGCACCAGTCTCGGGATGAAGGACATTCCGGCGACGCAGTCCGTTCAACTTGTCGAGTAGCGGGATGGGTGGGCGGACCTTGCACATTGTCCGGGACAAATCCGGGATAGCTGCCGTAGAATTTGCCATGTTGCTGCCCATCCTGTGCCTCGTCTGCTTCGGCATCGCCGACGGCTGGTCCTACGTGACGAGTTACCTGCAAATGCGCGCCGGCGTCAAAACCGCGGCCAATCTCGTGATGGCCGGCGCGTCCAATGACACGGGAACGCAGGCGGTCGCGCTTTCGAGCTGGAACGACAAGCCCGATGATGCCGCGGTCGTGCTGGTTCGCTCCTATTTGTGCGGCACCACGGTCGTGGATGCGACCACCATCTGCGGCGGAACGAAGCTGCCGACCGTCTTCGTCCAGATAACGGCGACGGGCACCTGGGTGCCCCCGTTCAATTTCGGTGTCTTCCCGGACCCGCGCGCGATCAGTCATCAGCAGGTGATCCGTGTCCGCTGAAAGGATCGGGTCCAGATGGCGCCGTGACTGCTCCGGCGGAACAGGGCTGGAATTCGCCTTGATCGCGCCCGTCCTGGTGATGCTTTTGTTCGGAATCTTCGCGTTCGGCTGGGCCATGAACGCCGTGTCGACCGTCCGCTATACGCTGGAGACCTCTTCTCGGGCGCTGCAACTGAACAACACGCTTTCCCAGAGCGACATCCAGGCCATCGCTACGGAGAAATTGGCGAACCTGGGTCTGCAGAACGTCGTTGTGACGATCTCGATCGACCCTGCCAGCGGCGGCTTCAAGATGGCGCATCTGACCGCCAGCTATGCCTTCGTCATCGCCTTCCCGTATTTCGACCAGTATCCGATAAATTACGCTACGACCGTCACCGTTCCGCTGGTTGCCAGCTAGGTTACGACCGGCTTTCGTTGAGTTGGCCCAAGTCAGACCGCAACGGATCCCCGGGAACCATAGCCTCCCTATCCCAGTTGCACTTGCGAGGCGGTCGATTCCCCTTGTGGATGTAGCCGTTGAAAGCCCGCCGCTGGGACCTCAGTGGTTGGCTTTTGCTATCGGACTAAAGTCTTGCGACTTGCTTTCGAAGGTCTGATGTAACCGCTTTGGTTCTGTTCCTGTCCATTTGATGTTCCGAACTTTTTAGTGAATCCTCATACGTTTTCGTTGGTCTGGATGATGCTACCCAGTCTTAGGTCAAGTGGCCCGAAGTCTCTGGGAGATGCTTCGCAACTTCCGCACGTCGAACCCTACAGGTTGGAGGTCGCTCCGTTGTAGCCTCATGCCGGGATGGCTGGCTCGCTGAGAATTCGGGGTGAGGTGTTCCCGGCGAGCCTGCAGGGACAGAACCCACGGAAGACCGGGGACCTCAGTCTTGGTTGAGCAATGGCTGACGTGCCTAGGCCCGGCCGGTCAGTTGCAGCTCGCTCAGATAATCGTCTTCGATGATCCAGGCGTCGCTCCGCCGAGCCCAAGCGAGCAACGCAAGTCTGCGGGTCAGCGACATCGTCATCCCGAGCGGCGCATGTTGCCCTGGCGTGACGATCGCCAGCGCTGCGCCCCGGGCGCTTTGGACGCCGGAAGCGACATCCAGACCTTCGGCGTCGACCGGAACGGCCGTCACGGTGATGCCGGACAGGTCGAGCGCTTTGCGTGTGATCGGGAAGCTCGGATCCTCGATCAAGGCTCGCGATCCCACGACCTGCAGAGCGCGCACCGCCAGACCAAGCGCCCCGGAATAGCCTGCGGCGACGAACACCTGGGCGGGACTGCACCGAAGACCCCGTGCGATCCCGACATAGGCCGCGATCTCCTTTCGCAACTGCGGATCACCACGGGGATCGGGATAGCCGACCGGCGCAGCCGCTGCCCGCCGCGCCGCTCGCGCGACGACGCGCGACCACAGCTTGAACGGAAAGGCGTCTTGCGACGGCACGCCCATCTGGAACGGCAGAGGCGGCGTTCCATAGGTATGGAACAGCTCCGGCAGAGGCGGCACGTCTGGCGACCACAAGGGCGACGACGAAGGCGATGGGCACTTGGCGACGCGGGTGCCCGCAGCGCCGGCGCCGACCGCGAACTGCTCATCGATAAGGCGCTGGTACGCGACGCGTACGGTGCCGCGCGAGACGCCGAGCTGAGCGGCCATGTCACGTCAGGGCACAAAGTCGGGGTGGCGCAGCTGCTACGGCTTCGCTCGGAGGGTCGGCAAGAACCACTTCGGCACCCGCCCCGGTCGTCAAGTCGCTCTCGCGATTGGTTTGCAGCCACCGTTTTACGACCGCCAGCCTCTACGCAATCGGGTTATTCGCCAGGGTCGAATTCACCTTGCAACAGGACCGTCTCAACGGCTGTCGCTGGATTGACTATTTGTCCCTCCAGGACTTCGATAAGTTTGCGCCCAACCGCCGCCATGTCCACGAAATGAACTCCAATCTTCGCCGGCAGGAAGTGTGCAAGCCGCGTGCTGTCACGAGTGACGATGTGGACGTCACGGCCAGGCTCAAGACCCCGCTTGCCGAGAGCGTGTAACGCTCCCAGAAGCCCCAGTTCGTTGGCGCATGCCAGGCCCGTCGGCGGATCCAACGATGCCAGCAGGCGATCGAACCAGGCCGCGCTCGATTCCATGGTGAACATGCCATGACCGATCAGCGATTGGTCGATCGGAAGTCCGGCCTCCGCCATTGCCCTTCCATAGCCTGCAAGACGCATGGCGCTCGCCTGATCCTCCGGAACGAGAAGTTGCAGCGCAATGCGTCGAGAGCCCTTGTCCATGAGCCGTCGGGTCGCCTCGTAGGCAATCTGTTCATTGTCGACATCGACATAAGGGTACGCGGTATCCAGGTCGGTTCTTCCAAACGCGACGAACGGCATGCGTTCATCCAGCAACAGCTTGACGCGCGGATCACGCGACACCATGCGGGTGATGATCAGTCCGTCTGTGCTGCGCGCCTGAAGCTGCCGCTGCACACTCTCGACGGGATCGTCGTCGGGCGTGGTGGAATAGATGGACAGACTATAACCCGCCTGCCGCGCTGCCAGCGTCATGCCTTCGATCAAGGGAAGCTTCAACAGATCGGAAAGGTAGTCGCGTGTCTCCATCGGCAGCACTGCCGTCAGCGTCAGGGTTCGTCCGGTTTTCAGCGCGCGACCATAATGATTTGGGACATAGCCGAGCCGCTTCGCCGCCTCCTTGACCCTGGCAATGGTCGAGGGCAGCACTTCCGGCCCATCCTTCAGTGCGCGGGATACCGTGGTTACCGAAAGGGAAAGTTCCGCCGCGATCTGTTTTAGGTTGGCCATGTCGCCCGACCTCATTTGCGAAAGCGCCGGCTGATTTGCTGACCCTCATTACGTTACCGGATTCCACCTCACGGTCAATCCAAGCTCTCGCTAAAGCAGCTTGACTCTCGTGCATTTCTTTGCAATCGTAACGTTACGATTGCAAAGAAATGGCTCTTTTGAGCGGCATTTTGACAAATCCTAGGGAGGAGAACCTATGTCCTGGCTACGCATTTCCTTAACGGCATTCGCAATTTCGGCTGCCTTGCCCGTCCATGCCCAAACAGTCACCATCACGACCGCGGGCGGCGATTATGGCAACGCCATAAAGGAGGCCATGTGGGGCCCCGCTGCAAAAGAGCTTGGCTATGACGTCCGCGAGGAGACGCAGAGCGACGGCCTGGCTGCCCTGAAGATGCAGGTCACCGCCGGCGCTGTCACCACCGACATCATCCACCTCGGCTCGCCGGAAGGCGCGCAGGCGGCCGCGCAGTCGCTGCTGGAGCCGCTTGATTACAAGATCATCGATCCCAACTCCGTGCCGGCCGGCGCGAAGTCCGACTACTGCTATCCGTTCGACTCCTATGGCACCGTCATGTCGTGGAGCACCAAGACCTACGGCCAGAATCCACCGAAGACCTGGGCTGAGTTCTGGGACGTTGCCAAATTCCCGGGCCGTCGAGCCCTGCGTGCCAATGCTCAGGATTTGATCGAAATCGCACTGCTCTCCGATGGCGTGGCGCCGGCGGACGTCTATCCCACGCTAAGCACGCCAGAGGGCCTGACGCGCGCCATCAAGCGGCTTGAGGCGATCAAACCGAATGTCTCGGTGTGGTGGACTTCAGGAGCCCAGTCAGCGCAATTGCTGAAGGACGGCGAGGCGGATCTGGTCGTTACCTGGAATGGTCGGGCGCAGACCGTGAAAGCCGATGGCGGCACGGTCGACTATACGTTCAAGGGTTCCGTCATCGGCACGGACTGCCTGGCGGTACCGAAGGGAGCGCCGAACAAGGAAGCGGCCATGAAGCTCATCGCGGCGATGACACAGCCCGCGCGCGTGGCGAAGCTGACCGACTTCATCGCCTATGGCCCGGTCAATCCTGCCGGCTATGAGGGTGGCCTTATCCCCGAAGACCGTCTGAAGACCCTGGCGACCGCGCCTGAAAATGCCGGCACTTCGGTGTTCTCGAACGCGGATTGGTGGGTCAAGAACGGCGAGGCCGCCCAAAAAGCCTTCGATGAAATGATGAACCGCTGAGCCTCGAATTCGTCAACTCCAGGGTTGCAGCACATGATGAAGTCGCTCCCGATCACCATCGACAGCGTGCGCAAGGCCTATGGGTCTTACGTCGCGCTGGATGATGTCTCACTCGACATTCAGGCTGGCGAATTCCTCACATTGCTGGGGCCATCCGGGTCGGGCAAGACCACGCTGCTCATGGCTTTGGCCGGCTTTGTCCGACCCGATCGCGGTAAACTCTTGTTGGGGGATCGCGACATCACTCGCCTGGCCCCCAACAAGCGGGACATCGGCATAGTCTTTCAGAACTATGCCCTGTTTCCACACATGAACGTCCTGGCGAACGTCGAGTATCCGTTGGCACTGCGCAAGACACCGAAAGCGGAGGCGCGTCGGCGGGCGCTTGACGCCTTGGCCCGCGTGAAGCTGGACGGTCTGGCGGAGCGCGACATTGCCGCATTGTCCGGCGGACAGCGCCAGCGGGTAGCGTTGGCGCGGGCGATCGTCTTTGAGCCACGCGTGATGCTGATGGACGAGCCGCTGTCGGCGCTCGACAAGAATCTGCGCGAAACCATGCAGTACGAAATCAGGCGTCTGCACGATGATCTCGGGATTACCACCATTTATGTGACGCATGATCAGCGCGAAGCACTGATCATGTCAGACCGGGTTGCGGTGATGAACTCCGGCCGCATTCAGCAGATCGATACGCCACAGCAGATTTATGATCGTCCATCGACCCGCTTCGTCGCGGAGTTCATGGGCGAGGCCAACATTGTGGCCCCAGGAGCAGCACGCAGAATCGACGGCGCCGATGCGTCACGCGAGACCCTGATGATCCGCGCGGAAAGCTTCCATCTTGATGCGAAAATCGTCGGACGAGACGGGGTGGCGCTTGAGGGAACGCTGCGCGCCAAGGCGTTTCGCGGCGAGAACTGGCTTTTGACGCTGGCGCTTGACGCCGGGCAAGAGATTCTTGTCTGCATTCCGGCAGCTCTGGCCAGCGGCTGCGCCGAACTCGCCACCGGTCAGCGGGTGACCGCCTATGCGCCAGCAGCGAAAGTTCACGCGATACCGGGAGCGGTAGCGTGACCGTCCTTGCCGATCCTGCGCTGGCGGCAGACGCTCGACGCGAGCGGCGGTTCTTCCTCTCGCTTTCACTGCCTGCGCTTTTCATCGTCGGACTGGCGGCGATCCTGCCTATCCTATGGATCATCCGGCAATCCTTCCTGACCACAGGGGGCGAATACACCGTCGGCAATTACGAGAAGGTGCTTTCGAGCGGACTGACCTGGTCGGCACTCGTGACAACCGTTGAGCTGTCCTTTGGAACGCTGGCGTTCTGCATTCTTCTCGGCACCCCCCTGGCGCTCGCTCTGGCCAGCGCCAGACCAAGGGTCGCCAATTTGCTGATGGCCTTCGTCATGCTGCCGTTGTGGACCTCCATTCTGGTCCGCACTTATGGCTGGCTCGTGCTCTTGCGGCGCGAAGGCCTGATCAACGCGGCTTTGACAGGTTCGGGCCTGACAGCGGAGCCATTGCCGCTGGTCTACAATTTCACCGGAACGCTCATCGGCATGGTTCACTATATGCTGCCGCTCTTTCTGCTGCCCGTTTATGCGGCGATGCGCGATATCGACGCCAACCTTGTTCGCGCCTCGGCGAGCATGGGAGCCACACTTGGGCAAACGATCCGCACCGTCATCCTACCGCTTTCGACCGGCGGCATCTTCTCGGGCTCATTGATCGTCTTCATCTACACCATAGGCTTCTTCATCACGCCGGCGGTGCTGGGCGGCGGCAAGGTAAATCCTCTCTCCATCCGCATCGAGCGCACGCTGTCGACCTTTCAGGACTGGGGGTCGGCGAGCGTCCTGGGCATTCTGCTCCTCGTTCTCATGGCGCTGATCGGCGTGATGTTCCTGGCGGCGCGCCGACTGATGGCGCGCAACAAATTCGGTACGGCCCATGCTTGAAGCCTATCCCGACAACAGGCTGGCCCGCGTCCTCCTGTGGAGCTTTTGCGCGCTCGTATTGGCGTTCCTGATGCTGCCGACGCTGGTGGTCGTGCCGCTCTCCTTTTCAGCGTCCGATCTTCTCGAGTTTCCGCCGCGCGCATACTCGTTGCGCTGGTACGAGAATTTCTTCGGTTCGGCGACATGGATGGCCGGGCTCAGGACGAGCCTGATCCTTGGGACATTGACGGCGACGCTCGCAGTGCCCCTGGCGCTGCTGGCCTGCATCTCGATCAACCGGCTCGGAGGAAGGACCGCCTTGGCCATTCAGGGCGCTCTGCTCACCCCGTCCATCGTGCCGGGCATCCTGCTTGCGATCGGTCTCTTCTTTGTGCTGGCGGCGCAACGTTTGGTCGGAACGCTGTTCGGCGTGCTGGTCGGGCATGTGGTGCTGGCCATTCCAGTCGCCTGCATTGTGTTGTTGCCCGCTCTGGCCCGCTTTGACTGGAACCAGGTTCAGGCGGCGCGCAGCCTCGGCGCAAACTGGGCGAGAGCTATTGGCGGGATAATCGTCCCGCAACTTCAGATCAGTCTGTTGTCGGCAACGTTGATGGCCTTCCTGACGTCACTCGACGAGTCCGTCATTTCGATCTTCGTCGCCAGCGGTCAAAACAGCACGCTGCCGAAGCTCATGTTCCTGTCGCTGCGCGACCAAATCGATCCGACCATTGCGGCGATCTCGACCTTGTGGACCGTCATCGTCCTGGTCGCCGTCCTGATCGTGAGCTTTCGCCAAAAATCCTGACAGAGACTGGAAACATGCCTACAGATCGTCAAGCAGCCGGTGCTGCCGCGGATCAATCAACGGAAATCCCTCAGGTGGGGTTGGCCATCATCACCGGCTCGGCAAACTGGGGGCTTGCCTTCCCGGAAGATGTTGAATTCGAGGGTGTGCGCACCTTGCGGCGCGACATGAGTTTTGAAACGCCTTTCGGTCGTTCCGACAACTGGAAGCTGCTCGAGTTCGATGCGTCGATCACCGTCGAAGGCAAACCGAAACGTGCCTTGTGTATGTATTCGCACGGCAATCCCCGCGACCACATCGACCATGCCTGCCATCGCCGCGCGTTCTGGGTGTTGATGAGCGCGGGTGTAAGGCAAGTCCTGTCCTGTTCGACCATTGGCGCCGTCAACAAGGCGATCAAGCCCGGCGACATGGTGGTGAACGCCGATATCATCGAACTGACGCAGACCCCGTTTTCGCTGCTTCCCGGCCGGCAGAGCTTCGACTGCTCGGGCAAGCAGATCGTATGTCCAAGATGTGCGGCGGTTCTGGTCGAAACGGCCCGCCGTCATTGGCCAGCCGAATGTCGCGTTCATGGTATCGAACAGCAGCTGGTCGCAGCCCATTGTTACGGGCCGCGGCTGACGACCCCGGCCGAAGCGCTGGCGTTTCGCAGTATGGGGGCGGATGTGCTCAACCACTCGATCGCGCCTGAGGCAACCTTGTCGCGCGAGATCGGCGCGTGTTTCGTGCCTCTTGCGTTCGTCACGGCCGGCTTCAACGACTATATGGACCGCAATCGCCAGGCATTGCTGCAGGAGGACGTGTTGCCGAGCCTCTCCATGACAGCCTCGCGGGTCGCGCTGGAGACCGCGGCACGTCTTCCGGTCAATCCGGAATGCTCCTGCCACGGTTTGAAGTCGCCTCAACCAGAAGAACGCGCTGGCCGATTCTAAGGTAGCGTTTCCTCCGAGAGGAAGATCTTGGGTGTTCATCGGGATGTTTTTGCGGGAAAGGCCTTTCATCAGGGCAAGTCGCAGACGGATCTGCCCTCTACTTCCAATACGACATAGCGTGATCAAAATCTGATATCGATCATGGCCGGCCCTATTGCGATGCGCTGCGTCGAACAGCCAGCGGTGTTGTTCCTGTCCACCCACGGAACGCCCGAATAAACGAATTCGCGTCCTCGAATCCAAGCAATAAAGCAATCTCAGCGCTCGACATCATTGTTTTGCCCAAATAATGCTCAGCAAGCGACGAGCGTACAGCATCGAGGGTAAGCTGGAATGACGTCCCCTCCTCCTGAAGCCTACGCTGAAGCGTGCGCGTCCCGACTCCTAACCGTTTACCCACCGACCGCATGGATACGTCGCCAGCCGGTAGCGCTTCAAGCAAAGCGCTCCTCACGCGTTCGACCATGCTGGCGGTCCGATCGAGATCCGCCAACCTTTGGCGCAAAGATGGCTCGAAAAACATCCAGATCTTGTGGTTCTGGGTCAGGAACGGACGATCAAAGTCATCGGCGCCAAAGATGAGTGTCGCCAAGGGCGCCTCCTCAAGGGGGATGCCAAAGAAATCCTTATATAAAGCAGCATCGTTATCGGCCGCATCGGGGGCAGACGGCCAGGCAATTTTCTGCGGCTTGACGTGGGTGCGCGTGGCAAGGCGTGCGAGTTGGACAAAGAAAACGAGCTTGAAGGCCAGGAAGACCCCAGGCGGCGGCTTCGTCTGGTCCAGGAAATCAATGGTGACAGTTGCCTCCGCAGATGTTCGCTCGACCTTAATCGTCATCGGGGCGATTAGACGTACATACTTGGCGATACGCTCAAGTGCACAGCCCAGGTTAGCGCTGCACAGGGCGGCAAACAGCTCCGGGTCAAACCAGTCGCTGGTCATTACCTGAGCAATCCGCAAAGGCGCCGGTAACGAGGGGTCCAAAAATCGCGCCTCATCCTCGATCGCCGTCCAGAGGTCGAAGAACGCCGTGGACGTCAGGCGTACCTGGTCACGTGCAAACAAGTCACCTGGCAGGTCGGCACGGCGCAGGATGGGAGGCGCACCCAAACCCGCATCCTGCATAAGCAATCGCCAGCCCGGCCAGACCGCATAGTCCAAGGTCGAAAGCGATCGGCCGGCGGCAGGTAAATCCAGTTTCGTCATATGGCGATTTTAGTCTGCAGATCACGCCATAACAATCGCGGATGACGCCAATCTGAGCTCCAGAGGCAGCAAACAGGTCTCGGTCAACCGTCCATCGCGCTTCTCTAGTTTGGCGCAATCCGTATTTTCTTTGGCATGTTTCGCTAGTGAAGAGGTGGGTGTCGTGAGGCATATATCGTCTCACCAATTAATCGACGCAGCCATGCGACGGGAGCAAAGACATGACAAAAACCGTTCTAATCACCGGTGCCTCATCGGGCTTCGGCTTGATGCTCGCAGGCAAGCTCCACGCTCAGGGTTTCGACGTAATCGGAACAAGTCGTGAGCCCGGAAAATATGCCGGAAAAGTCCCCTTCAAGCTGCTGCGTCTCGACATCGATGATGACGCGTCCATCCAGGTTTTTCCCGGCGAGTTGTTTCAACATGCGAAGAAATTGGACGTCCTGGTCAACAATGCCGGCTACATGCTGACCGGCCTCGCCGAGGAGACCCCGCTCGATGTGGCCCGGCAGCAGTTCGAAACAAACTTCTGGGGGACCGTGAAGGTAACCAACGCCATCCTGCCGTATTTCCGCAAGCAGCGTTTTGGAAAGATCATCACCGTCAGCTCGATCGTTGCTCTGATCGGCCCGCCCAACCTTTCGTTCTACGCGGCGTCCAAGCATGCCGTTGAAGGCTATTTCAAGTCGCTGCGTTTCGAGTTGGACCCCTTCAACATCAAGGTGAGCATGGTTGAGCCGGTCTGGTTCAAGACGAACCTGGGTAACCACGCGGTCAAGCAAACGGTCGGGACAATCTCCGACTACGGTGTCTATCGCAGGAAGGCCAATGCCGCGACGCAAAAGGGCATCGACGATGCTGAAAAGCCGGACGCCGTCGTCAAGAAGATCTCCGATCTGATCACCGCCAAGGATCCGAAGTTCAGCAACCCGGTAGGGAGGATGACCGGCATGTTCCTTTTCCTGCAAAGTTACGCGCCAAAAATCTTCGAAGGCTCGATTCTGAAGAGCGTTTCAACGGCGGCCTGAAGCGACCCTTTCTACCGGCAGCAACCAATCAGGACGCATGCGATGAAAACGGATCGATCCTCTGAAAGTCCCGAAGACACCAAAGGCCCCTCACGTCGACAAGCCTTGGCAGTGGGAGCAGCGGCGCTGACCGCGCTCTATCGGGACTTGCGCTGCCGACGCTCGCGTTGGCGAGAGCGAAGGCGGCCTCTACTCCGGCGACCCGTTTTGTCGAAGCGGGTGGGCGCAAGCTCGCTTACCAATCCGTTGGTAAGGGCAAGCCTATCGTCCTTGCTCATCGCTTCCGCGGCGTACTTGGCCTGTGGGATCCGGCTTTCATCAATGCGTTGGCATCGCACGGCTATCAAGTCGTGACGTTCGACTATTCGGGCATGGGTCGTTCGACCGGCGAGAGGTCATATAACCCCACGGTACTCGTGAAGGACATGAAGGACCTCATCGACGGACTATTGGCGGCTGGTCTTTCGGCGCGATTGCCGCGGAGATCTATGTCGCCATGTACGGCGCCTCGATAAGTCATGCGGTTCTGATCGCCGGCGTTCCACCAGGCAAGCTCGTCAAGTCGGGTGAACAGCGCTTCCTTGACCTTGGCAGCCAAGGTCCCGCGACCCTTGAACAGTACACCGGTCTGTTCTTCGAGCCGAATGATGCGGGAAGCCGCGCAGCATCGAAGCAATCGTTCGAGCGCATTTTCTCGCCGGGGAACATCCACAGCCCCGACGTGCCTGCGGAGTGGGCGATGGCGCAGGTTCCGGCTTCGCCGCCAAACCCGGTGATGCCCTATGACGACGTCATGAACGCACTAAAACAAACCAACGTGCCGATCCTGCATTTGAACGGCGATCATGACATCTCGTTTCCGGTCGAGAACTGGTACGCGCTGAACGGCATCTTCCCTACGCTTGATCTGATTACCTACCCGCGAACCGGCCACACGGAGCCCATTTTCAGTATCCGGATCTGGCTGCATCTCAGATTGCTGCCTTCATCAGGAATACGCGCAAGGCCTGAGAAGGCGCGTCAGCCTCTGCGAACATTCGCCGATATGAAAAGAAACCTAAGATAGCGAGCGACTTCGATGAAATACTATCTCTGCAAATATATTCCGCCGCGCGATGATTTCCTGGCGACGATGAGTGCTGACGAGAAGACATGGATGACGCAGCACGGCGCTTTCCTCGACGATCTGCTCGAAAAGGGGATGATTGTGGCGCACGGTCCTGTCATGGATCCGGCAGGCGGCTATGGCGTCTCGCTATACAGGATCGCCGATGATCAAGACATCGCGTCCATTACCGCTCAGGACCCAGTCGCTAAAAACGGTGCCGGCCATTACGAGCACCATCCGATGCTGCACCTGAAGGCCCGCGACTGACGCCAGGATGGCCAATGCGCCGGTAAGACGCAGTCGAAATGCACTCGACTGCTGAAAGCATCGCACGTTCCATCCGCCCTTATCACCGGCGCCTCCAGTGGCATCGGCACAGTCTACGCTCGTCGCTTCGCAGGCAGCGGCCATGATCTCGTTCTGGTTGCCAGGGCAACGGACCGGCTGAACAAGCTTGCCGACGAGCTTCGAAGAGCCCACGGCGTCGCAATCGAGGTGATCACGGCGGACCTGACGGATTCCGCACAACTGGGGTCGGTGACGCAGCGACTGCGCGGCAAGCCATCGATCGATATCCTGGTAAACAATGCCGGCGCCAGCGTGAGTGGCGGCTTCTCCCATGCCGATCCCGGTTGCGCTGGAGAACCTGCTTCGCCTTAATTCGCTTGCGCCTACGGTGCTTACAGCGGCTGTGCTCCCGGGCGTGCTCAACCACGGCAACGGCTCGATCATCAACATCGCCTCGGTTCTCGCTCATTTGCCGGAGTATTCGCACGGCATCTATGCGGCAACGAAGTCCTATCTGCTGACGATGTCGCAGAGCCTCCATGCCGAGGTCGGACGTTCCGCGAGCCATCGCCCGCGTATAAGGCGCACCCTCTGCAATGTCAGTACAATCCCAGGTTCCGCTGCAGCGCCGCGGCGAAATGGGTCTTGATGGCCTCGACCGCTCCGGGTGCATCACGCTTCCGGCACGCTTCGATGATCTCCTGGTGTTCACGCAACGAGCGCAAGGCGAGCGGAACGGACATCTTCCGATCAAGGCGCAGCAGCCTCAGATAATTCCTGATCCGTCGGTAACTCGTGTCGATGAGGGGGTTGTTCAGGCTCGCGACGATGGAGCCGTGCAGCAGCTCTTCAAGTTTCTCGAGTTCGCTCATGTTTGTAAGCGTAAGTCCCTCGCCCTCCAGCGCGGCGGCCACATCGCTGTGCCGCAACGCCAGCGCGGCAATTTCAACGTCGCGTGCGGTCTCGGCGAAGACGGCGACCGCGGCGGCTTCTATGATGCCGCGGAACTGATAGGTCGACCGCGTCAACTCCATTCCCGGCTTCACGAACTGGATGCCGGCATGCGGATGGATGGTGACGACCCCTTCGGCCTGGAGCGCTCGCAATGCGTCGCGCAAGGGTCCGACAGGCACGCCGGTTAATTCCACCAACTGGGCCTGCGATACAAAGGCGCCGGCAGCCAATCTGCGATCGTACAAGATATCGAAGATGCGCCCGTATGCCACGTCGCTGAGACGCGTCCCTTCTCCAAACGCAACGGCCGCTTTGCGCGGATTCTTGGCTGACACCCTCTTTTCCTTTCCAAGGTATTAGTCTATTAGCTGATCAAAGTCATATATCAGTGTGATGAACTAATAGATCAAGATGCGTATTTCGTCGTTCGAACTCACCCGCTTTCAGTTTGCCCGTGACCGTGTCATCGGCGACAGCCAGGTCAGCGCCGACGAGGCCAATATCGCCGCGCTTGAACTGATTGACGAGAACGGAAATCGCGGTCTCGGCTTCGTCCAGGTCCTTTTCGACGCTTTGCCGGCAATAAGTGAAATCACCAGGATTTTCGAGGCTGAGGTCTGGCCGGGCCTTGAAGGCCAGTCCCCACTCTCGATTGCCCACCGGGTCGGCCGGCCCCGTGGGGGCAACCAGCGTTCGTTCACGCTGCCGTTTCAAGAGGCCGTGCAGGTAGCGGTCTGGGATCTCGCGGCCAAGCAGCTCACAATGCCGCTGCACAGGCTGCTGGGCTCGCGGCGGGACAAGGTGCGCGCCTATGCTTCGGGCCTGGACTTCCATCTCAGCGACGACAAGTTCGTGGCGTTCTTTGAGAACGCCGATGCCCTGGGTTACCGGGCGTTCAAGATCAAGGTCGGGCACCCGGATTTCGATCGCGATCTGCACCGACTGACCCTGGTCACCAAGGCGGTTCGACCGGGCGCGCAGTTCATGATCGACGCCAACGAAGCCTGGGGTGCCAAGGAAGCCGTCGTCAAGCTCGACTCCATTCACCGGGCGGGCTTCGAGTTGCTGTGGGTCGAGGACCCAATCCTGCGCAACGATTTCGATGGCCTGCGCCTCCTTCGGCAGTGCGTTCCCTGGACCCTGATCAACTCAGGCGAATATCTCGACGCCGCCGGCAAACGCCAACTCATGCTGGCTGGCGGAACCGACATACTCAACGTACACGGCCAGGTCACCGACGTCATGCGCATCGGTTGGCTGGCGGCTGAACTCGGCATTCCGGTGTCGCTGGGAAATACCTTTCTGGAGGTCGGCGTGCATATGGCCTGCGCGCTGCCCGAGGTCGAATGGCTCGAATACTCGTTCCAGAACTTCGAGCACCTGATCGAGGAACCGGTGGAGATCCGCGATGGCTGGGCTTACGCGCCCGACCGTCCCGGCCATGGCCTCGTACTGTCAGAAGCTGCCCGTCGCGAATGGGCACGCCCCGAAATCTTGTCGCGCGACCAACTTGGCTCCGCACCAACCCGTCCTCGGGCTGTTCGGAAATAGACCTCGCGACGAGCGGAGGAGAAGTGAAAAGTAACAGGTAACAGGAGGACCGATATGCATAAAGTAGGACTGATGGCAGCGGTCGCTGCCATCATGGTGGCCTCACCTGCGTTGGCGCAGGAGATCACCGTATGGGACGTGAATGTCGACGAGCCCAGCAACGCGTCATACTATGATCACGCCAAGTCGGCTTTCGAAGCCGCCCATCCAGGCGCAACCCTGACTTTCCTGTCGCAGCCCGACGCCGAATACTACACGCTGCTGGGTACGGCTCTGGCCTCGAAAACAGGCCCGGACGTGATATGGGCCAATGGCGGCGCGCAGGCCAAGAATCTGGTCGGCGGCTTGGTTCCGCTCGATGACAAGCTGCCCGACCTCATCTCCAAGCTGGTCGGAAAATCGGCATTTACCGCCCCCGACGGCAAGTTGTACTTCATCCCGACGACCCTGCAGGGTCACGTCGTGTACTACAACAAGGCGCTCTACAAGGCCGCCGGTCTCGATCCGGACAAACCGCCGACGACCTGGGCCGAGATGACCAAGGTCTGCGATGCCTTCAAGGCGCAGGGCAAGACCGCCTGCTTCCTGATGGCCAATAAGGAAGGCTACGAGGCCGAATTCTTCCTGTCGGAAATGGCGAACCAGTCGCTGACCGCGCAGCAGCAGGTCGACTGGCTCACCGGAAAGCTCCACTGGTCGGATGCGCCCATCAAGGCAATCCTGCAGACCTGGGTCGATACCGCCAAGGATGGCTGGTACCAGGAAGGTGGCAACTCGCAGACCATGTTCATGGACGAGTTCACGCTGTTCTCCCAGGGCAGCGCGGGCAACGTCTGGGGCCTGCTGTCAAACGTTGCTCACTGGAAGGTGTTCGAGAAGGACATGGGCGTTGACAAAGTCGGCGTCTATCCGATGCCTTCGCCGACCGTTGCCGCCGATCAGCACCAAGGCGCGCCGGGCGTGCCGCTCGATGGCGGCGTCGGCTACGGCGTGAACAAGGACTCGCCGAACGTCGACCTCGCTCTTGATGCGGTGAAGACGCTGGCATCGCCTGAAGTGCTGACCTACCTGGTGAACGACGCGGGTATCGTTCCAGCAAACACCCTGGTCAACACGTCCGGTATCGACAGCCCTGGACTCAAGCGCATCATGGGCTGGCTGGCAACCAGCGCCGTGCCGACGACCCATGCCAACTCGTCGGCAGCAGAACTCGACGAATGGCATCGCCAGAGCCAATTGCTGCTCAACGGCGATACAACGGTCGACGCTGCCGCGGCGGCCCTGGACAAGGTCCAGGCGCAGGCCAAGCCTCAGAAATAATGGAACAAATTGGGGAGCGCCTCGGTGCTCCCTGTTTCTCTAAGCTTAGTGACTTGCCCATGGCCAGAAGTTCGTTGACCGAAACCGCCGTAGCCTCACGAACCCGCAAGCGTTCGCACCGCAGCCGCCGAGCCGAGGCCATCGTGGCGGTGCTGTTCCTCGTTCCGGCTCTCCTGCTGGTGCTGATGTTTCGCATCATTCCCCTGTTTTGGGGCTTCGGCATCTCGCTGACGAGCGCCACCGCGACCGATCCGGGCGAGTTCATCGGCGCGGCCAACTACCTGCGGGCACTTGACGATCCGAATTTCCGCTCCTCCATGGTCAATGCCGGGGCAATCCTGCTTGCAGTACCGTTCTTTGTGACGATCCCGATGATACTGGCGATCCTGATTGACCAGGGCGTTCCGGGACGCGGGTTTTTCCGCTCCGTCTATTTCTTTCCCGCCGTCCTTTCGAGCGTAATCATCGGCTCGATTTTCAGCATCGTGCTGGGTTTCAATGGAAGCCTCAACGGTGCCCTCAAGATGCTGGGCATCCCGGGCGTGGACTGGCTCGGTCGCTCCAGTACGGCATTGCCGGTGACGCTCATCATTCAGTCGTGGTCGACCTTCGGCATGGGCGTTCTCATCTTCCTTGCCGGCCTGTCGACCGTGCCCAGGGAGATGGTTGAGGCGGCGCGGCTCGAAGGCGCCAAGATGTGGCAGATCTGGTGGCATATCATCATTCCGGAGCTTCGCCCGATCATAGAGTTTTCGACGGTCATCACCACGATCGGCCTGCTGACATCGATGTTCGGGCTGATCTACGTGCTGACCGGCGGTGGACCGGGCACGTCGACAACAGTCCCCGAATATCTGATCTGGACCGCGCAGGGCCGGCTCAACCAGCCTGCCTACGCAGCGGCGCTTTCGATGATCTTGTTTGCAGTGACGGGTATTTTGGCCTGGCTGCAGATCCGCATGCTGTCGCGCAACGCAAACCTCTGAGGGACCGCAGTGGCTGGGGCAGGAAAACGGCAGAGGCTGAGCCTCAGGATTGCGGCGATCCCGATGGGATTGCTGGCGCTGAGTTGTCTTTATCCAATCTTCTTCGCGGTCAACAACGCGCTCAAGACCCGGCACGACTATCTGCTGGACCGTTTCGGGCTGGCGATGCAGCCGACATTCGACAATTTCGTGCAGGCCTGGACGCGGTCGCATCTCGACCAGTATTTCTTCAATTCGGTGATCACCACGGCTGGCGCGGTGATCCTGCTGATGGTCATCTCGTCCCTTGCCGGCTTTGCACTGGCTTGCCTGCGCTTTCCCTATCGGCGCTTCATATTCGTTGTGATCCTGTCATCGCTGATGATTCCCGTGCAGGTCGTGCTCGTGCCTTACATGCGCACCATGGTTGGCCTGCACCTGATCGACACGCGTATCGGACTCATCCTGTCCTACACGGCGTTCTTTCTGCCGTTCTCCGTCTACATGATGACAGCGTTCTATTCCGGCCTGCCCCGCGAGTTGATCGAGGCGGCGCGAATCGACGGTGCCAAACTGCTGCAGGTCTGGTGGCACGTGATGGTGCCCCTCGGGATGCCGGCGATGATAACGCTCGGCATTCTCAACACCCTCAACTGCTGGAACGACGTCCTGATAGCCTTGCTGACGATGCAGAAGAACCGCACTCTCATGGTGGGAATTTCCGCTCTGAAGGGCCAGTATTCCGACCAGATTCCGCTGTTCACGGCCGGAATTGTCATCGCGGCGGCGCCAATCGTCATCCTTTACATCATTTTCCAGCGGCGGATCGTGTCGGGCATCGCTGTCGGCGCAGTGAAAGGCTAGTCATGGCGCGTGTTGAACTCAAACACGTCAGCAAAAGCTTCGGTGCAAGCCAGGTCGTCCACGATGTTTCGCTGGCGATCGAGGAAGGCGAGTTCACCGTGTTCGTGGGTCCGTCGGGCTGCGGGAAATCGACCCTGTTGCGGATGATTGCGGGTCTCGAGGAGACGAGCAGCGGTGAGATCTTCATCGGCGAGACCGATGTCACCGACGCGGAGCCGTCCGACCGCGGCCTTGCGATGGTGTTCCAGTCCTATGCGCTTTATCCGCATATGACGGTGGCGGACAATATGAGCTTCGGTTTGCGCATGACGCATCGGCCGAAGCAGGAAATTGCCGAGAAGGTCGCGAGGGCGGCGAAGATCCTGCGCCTGGAGGAGTATCTTCAGCGCAAGCCGGCGCAACTATCCGGAGGGCAGCGCCAGCGTGTCGCCATCGGTCGCGCCATCGTGCGCGACCCCAAGGTGTTTCTGTTCGACGAGCCGCTCAGCAATCTCGACGCCGAGTTGCGGGTGCAGATGCGGGTCGAGATTTCCAAGCTTCACACCATGCTTGGCAACACGATGATTTACGTCACGCACGATCAGACCGAAGCTCTGACGATGGCGGATCGGATCGTGGTGCTGCGGGACGGACGCATCGAGCAGATTGGAACGCCGCTCGGTCTCTATCACGACCCGGACAATGCGTTCGTTGCCGGTTTCATCGGCTCTCCACGAATGAATTTCCTGTCGGCGACCGCGCAAGCCGGCGGGCGGCTTGCGGTAGGGGGTATCGAAATCCAAAGCCCGGTGCCGACCAGATTCGAACCCGGGACGACCTTGCAGCTAGGGCTCAGGCCCGAGCACCTCGACCTGCGGGAGGGCCCCGGCTTGAGGGCGACCGTGGAATTCGTGGAGGCACTGGGATCCACCTGCTATCTCCACGCGACGCTGGCAACCGGGGAGACGATAGTCGCGGAGCGCCGGTCGTCTCTGCCCAGGACAGGCGACACGATCACACTCCATTTCGCGCCCGCGTCGGCACAGATCTTTGGAGAAGGCGGCGAGCGCATCCGATGACCGATGTTGTTGATTGCCGCAACTGGATCGTCACCCGACGCTGCCCACCGCGTGTCGGCGCAACGGCATCGCCGCATTGAACACGGCTCGGACACCCCACTCTATGAGCCGATAAGCTTCGTCATACGGTCCGATCCCTCGGTTCCACTCACTCCAAGATCGCGAACGCTGCTCATGTGATTGGCGCCGGCGAGGGCGGTTTGAGAGACATGCAGCCCCAGCTTTCGCAGATGCTTTGCAAATGCGTCGGCCTGGCGATGGAATGGCGGCGTTTCCGCTGCGGCAACTGCGATCTCAACCTCTACCGCCGGATCGAAGCGATGTGTCAGCGGCGAGAAACTGGCGACCTCGTCATCCGTTATCGCGATCTCGCCGGCAAGGAACGAGGTCTGCAAAGGCTTCAAGTCGTACAGGCCGCCGAGCAGCAGCGCGCCTTTGACGTTCGACGATCGATTGGGATCATTGAACAGCATCGTTGCCAGGTGAGCGCCGGCTGAGTGTCCGCTGACAGTCAGTCGGTCGGGATCGCCGCCATGCTCGGCGATGTGCTCGAGCACCCAACGCTTGGCTCGGCGCACCTGATCGGCGATGGCCGCCATCCTCACCGACGGCATCAGTGCGTAGTCGACGATGACCGCGATCGCACCTGCCCGCGTCACGGTGTCCGCGACATAGGAATAGTCCCGCTTGGAGAACATCCGCCAGTAGCCACCGTGGATGAACATATGAACCGGCAGGCGATCGCGTTTTCCCGGGGGAAAGAACAGATCGACGGTTTCGGCGTCGTCCGGCCCATAGGCAACATCGGCGACGGTCTGAATTCTCGCCCTGGTTTCCGCGCTGCGGCGAACGATCTCGGCGACGATATCGTCGAATTCGGGAACGTGGTCGCGGATGCGAAAAGGATCCTTGATCACGCCTGCGCCCTCATATCGTCACGGCGATGTACTTGGCTTCCAGGAACTCGCTGATGCCGTGCTTTTGCCCGCCTTCGCGCCCCAGCCCACTCTGCTTGACGCCTCCGAAGGGAGCTGCGGGGTCGGACATGAGGCCCCGGTTCAGCGCAATCATACCGGACTCGATCCTCGATGCCACGCGCATGCCCTTGGCCAGGTCGCGGGTGTAGATGTAGGCCGCCAGGCCGTATTCGGTGTCGTTGGCGCGTGCGATGACTTCGGCCTCATCGTCGAAGCGCATGATTGGAGCGACCGGCCCGAATATTTCCTGATGCGCCATCTCGGCAGTTGGGGGCACATCGCAAAGAACCGTTGGCGGGTAGAAATAGCCCTTGGCATCCGCGACAGCGCCTCCGCACAGGATCCTCGCGCCGCGATGAACCGCATCCTTGACGAGCCGGTCGATCTTCTCGACGGCCTTGCGAGTGATCATCGGGCCGCATTCGGTCTCGGCGTCGATGCCGGGGCCTATCTGGAGTGCGGCCATGCGTTTGCGCAGTCCCTCCGCGAACGCGTCATGAATACCCGCCTGGACATAAAGCCGGTTGGCGGCCGTGCATGCCTCGCCAGCGTTGCGCATCTTGGCGATCATTGCCCCGTCGAGAGCAGCCTCCAGGTCGGCGTCATCGAAGACGATAAAGGGAGCGTTGCCGCCAAGCTCCATCGAACAAGAGATGACGTGCCTGGCGGCTTCGGCCAGAAGAACGCGCCCGACGCCGGTTGAGCCGGTGAACGAAAGTTTGCGGACCCGCGGATCAGCCAGCATCGCGGCGGTCAGCGGGCCGGGGTTGGAAGTCGTGAGAACGTTAATGACGCCAGGCGGGACGCCAGCGTCCTCGTAAAGCGCGGCAAGGGCGTAGGCGGTCAACGGCGTTTCGCTGGCGGGCTTGAGGATGACGGTGCAGCCGGCCGCGAGTGCCGGCGCGATCTTGCGTGTGGCCATGGCGGCAGGAAAGTTCCACGGTGTGACGAGCACGCATATGCCGATAGGCTGGTAGTCGACGACGATACGGTTTGCGCCCGAAGGTGCGAGGCCGAACTCGCCGCTGATGCGGACCGCTTCCTCGGCGTTCCAACGGAAGAACTCGGCCGCATAAGCAACTTCGCCGCGCGCGTCGCGCAGTGCCTTGCCGTTCTCCAGCGAAATCAGCGCGGCCAACGTTTCCGCCCGTTCGGTCATCAGTTCGAAGCACCGTCTCAGGATTTCCGACCGCTTGCGTGGGGCGGTCTCGCGCCACCCGGCCGCCGCCTTGGCGGCCGCGTTGACGGCGGCGGCCGCGTCAGCGGGCGTAGCATCGGGAACGGCCGCGATGACGGCTTCCGTCGATGGATCGAACACTTCGATAACGCGCCCGTCGGACGAGGGCCGCCATTGCCCGCCGATATAGAGCCCGTGTGAGAACGTGGCATATTCGGAGATGTCGGCCTCCTCGTCAAAAACCACCGGAGAAATATTCATGAGATGTGTCTCCCTCCTTCACATCAGACTGGCGGACATGTCGCCGTCATAAGCGGCATGCACCAACCGTCGCATCGAAGCGGCATCGAAAGGGCGGGGGTTGTTCTTGATCAAGCGATCGATGCCGAGCGCCTGCTCGGCGGTCCACTCGATCTTGCCGGCAGGCAAGTCCAACTCGGCCAGCGTTCGTGTGATGCCGATCGCGCCGAACAGCCGCGAAACCTCCGCAATGGTCGCGTAAGCCCTTTGCTCGAGGTCATTGCCCGCCTGGGGGAGACCGAGCGCGGTCCCAACCTCTGCGAATTCGCTGACGGCAGCGGGCAAATTGTAGTTCATCACGTAGGGAAGCATGGTCGCCACTCCCAATCCATGCGGCGTGTGGGTGAGCGCGCCAACCGGATATTGCACGGCATGGGCGGCCGCTGTTCCGGCCGTACCGAAGGCGCAGCCGGCCGCCAGGGCCCCCATCATCACATCGGCGCGCGCATCCTCGTCCGAACCGTTGCGGTAGGCCCTTTCCAGGCTGCGGCCAAGGAGCTTGATGGCCAGCAGCGCGAAGTGGTCGGTAAGAGCGCTCTTTCCTACAAAGACATGCTGCTGCGGCAAGCTGGGGTCGCTGCCCCGCTTTGCTGCCGTAAAGGCTTCGATGGCGTGCGTCAGGGCATCGGCGCCGGCGATTGCCGTGAGCGCGGGCGGGCAGGTCGCGGTCAGCTCCGGGTCGCACAGCGCGACGGCGGCGATGAGGTGGGGACTTGAAATGCCGACCTTCAGCAGGCGCTCCGGATCGGAAATGACGGCTACGGGGGTCACTTCCGAGCCGGTGCCGGCGGTGGTCGGCACGGCAATCAACGGAAGCGTCGGCCCGGGCACCTTGAACTCACCGTAGTAGTCCTGAAGCCTGCCGCCATGACTGATCAGCAGCGCAGCGCATTTGGCCATGTCGAGGCAGCTTCCGCCACCGATCCCGATGACCATGTCAGGTCTAAAATCCTCCGCCTCGGCTACGCAGACCGCGACGCTGTCCCGCGGCACATCCGGCAGGGTGCGGTCGTAGACAAGGATTTCAAGCGAGGCTTTTCTCAGCGCCGCCATCATCTCGGCAAATGCCGCCGTTGCCGCGAAGCGCTCGTCGGTGCAGACGAATGCGCGCTTGCCATGCCTGGATGCGACGTGCGGCAGCACCTGGCGCTGGCCCTTGCCGAACAAGATCTCACGCGGCAATCGCGCTGCGGCGAACAATGTCATCGACTGAGCCCTTCAATATGGATCGGCGATCCATGGTCCCCATCAGGAAGTATCCGCTATAAAATCGTATAGGATATAGGATTGAATTGGCCGGAGCATCGTGTTAGTGGTCCTTCCTGTCAAGAGGCAAAAAATGCAGACTCCCATCGTGACAGTTGATGACGAAGCGCGGCCGACAGGGCGCATTCAGCGCGCCAACAGCCTGGCCGGGGACGTCTACGAGGCGATCTTCCAGCAACTGATGTCGCTCAGGATTGCGCCGGGATCCCGGATAACGGTCGACAATCTCGTCAGGGAGCTTGATGTCTCGCATACGCCGATTCGCGAGGCTCTTGGGCGCCTGGAGGGCGAGGGCCTGGTGATCAAGACCCATCTGATCGGCTATCGCGCCGCGCCGCAGATCACACGGCGGCGTTTTGATGAACTTTACGAATTGCGGCTGTTGCTTGAGCCTGCCGCCGCAGCCAAGGCAGTTGCAAGCCTGGACGATACCCGGTTGGCTGTTCTGCGGGAGGCTGCGGGGGTCATGACGCGCCGCGAGGGCAGGGACGAACGTCTCCGCTATTCGAACTTCGCCCGCCAGGATGCGATCTTCCACGACAAGATCATGGAGTTCGCGCAGAACGAACTCATCCGCGAGACGCTGAACCACCAGCACACGCATTTTCACATTTTCCGGCTGATGTACCACTCGCGCGTTACCGAGGAGGCGCTCGACGAGCACGAAGCCATCCTCTCGGCTTTCGCTGCCGGCGATGGAACTGCCGCGCGAAAGGCGATGAAGGCGCACATCGAGAACTCCAGGGACAGGCTCCTGCCTGCATTCGAGTAGCCAGTCGGATGTCGCCGGCAGTACGCGACAGCGAGCCCGAAACTTAAGGCGCGACGGCGTGCCTTGCCTGACAAACAACCAAGAGGAAGAATCATGCCTGCCAAAAAGATCCTGATGCTGACGGGAGAGTTCACCGAGGAATACGAAATCTTCGTCTATCAGCAGGCGATGGAGGCCGTAGGCCATACCATCCATGTCGTGTGTCCCGACAAGAACGCCGGGGACCGGATCAAGACCTCGCTGCACGACTTTGAGGGCGACCAGACTTACACCGAGAAGCCTGGCCACTACGCGCTGATCAACAAAACGTTTTCCGAAGCGGAAAGGCAGATTGCCCAGTATGATGCGGTCTATTGCGCCGGCGGCCGCGGGCCGGAATACATCCGCACCGACAAGCGCGTCCAGGCAATGGTGCGCCACTTCCACGAGGCCGGGAAGCCGATCTTCACGATCTGCCACGGCGTGCAGATCCTGATTGCGGTGGATGGTGTCGTGCGTGGCAAGAAGGTCGGCGCACTGGCAGCCTGCGAGCCGGAAGTCACGCTGGCGGGCGGCACCTATATCGACCTGTCGCCCACCGACGCCTATGTGGACGGCACCATGGTTTCGGCCAAAGGATGGACCGCACTTGCCGCCTTCATTCGCGAGTGTCTGAAGGTGCTGGGGACGGAAATCCGCCACAACTAGCCATTGCGCTCGAGACGACCGGAACCCCTGCCTGTAAAGGAGGTGTCGAATACGACGCTCGGCACAAATGCAGCGGGGGTCCCGGTCTCTTGTCGGGCCGAGGCGAGTTTCTCGCGACTTTGCGACGGGCCGCGACGTCCTTTCGATTGGAGTACGAAGGGCCGTGCTTCGCTTCTGCTACCAGCACACGAAACCGCCATCCACGATGAGATCGATGCCCGTAACGAAAGATGCAGCGCGGCTGGCCAGGAATACTGCCGGGCCTACCATCTCTTCGGGCGTCGCGAGGCGCCCCATCGGCGTATCGCGCTCGAAGTTCTTCACTTGCTCGGCCACTTCGGGCCTCCGGTTCATCGGGGTCAGCGTGTAGCCGGGGCTGAGCACGTTGAGCCGCAGCCCGCGGTCCGACCACTCCATCGCCAGGCTCTTGGTCATGTGAATGACCGCTGCCTTCGATGAGTTGTAGTGCGTCTGGAGGAGACCACGGTTGACGATCGAGCCGGACATGGAGGCCACGTTGATGATCGATCCCTTGCGGCGCGGCAGCATTACCCGAGCCTCGGCCTGACAAGACAAGAACACACCGCCAACGTTGATGCGGTAGAGTTCTTCCCAGGTTGCCAGCGGCAAGGTCTCGGCCGCATGCGCGCCACCTATACCCGCATTGTTGACAGCAACCGTAAGCGCGCCGAGTTCCTTTTCGATACGCTCGACGGCGGCGGCGAGATCGGCTTCCGACGTCACCGAGCCGGTTATCGCCAGCGCCTTGCGGCCGAGCTCGGTGATCCTTTGCGCCGTCGTCTCTAGCCCTCCCTTTGAGGCGTGACCGAAACACGCGACGTTGGCACCGGCCTCGGCAAGGCCGACCGCTATGGCCTGACCGATGCCACTGCCGGCGCCGGTGACCAGTGCGACCTCGCCATCCAGTTTGAACAGGTCCATTAGGGTGTTCCTTCCGATTTCCTTGATCGCACAAGCAGGTGAGCCAATACGACAGCAACGATGCAACTACTGAACGACGTTTTGGCGATCCGCATTCTGATCAACAGCCGAGAGAATGTTTGCGAGAGACGGCGACTGTTCACGACGCTCCTCCGGCACCCAGCGGAGAAAGCCGCCGATACGGCGTTGGACGCGGGCAAGCGCTTGCAGCCGGGCTCGGCCGGCCAGCGATCCGCTGATAGCGACCACCGTGATCGGGCCGACCTCGTCGCCTGCCGACATCGCCTCGTGCAAGAAGAGAGCTGCATGCGCCTGCAGAAATCGGCTCGTACCGAACTGGAAAATGGGCGTTATGATTTCCTCGGTCAACGATCGTCCTTTGTCAGTTCGTGAAGGTTGAGTTGCTGCGCATTCGCCCGCCTGCCAAAATATGATCCGCCTGCTGATGTCTGATCATGTTTGCGGAAGTCAGCCAGATCCCGCCACGTCGATGACGGCCTTGATCAGCCCGGACTTCTGCTGCGCCCAGTTCGCTATGTCGCGTGAGCTGTCACTCAGGGTCGTGCGGTGGGTGACGAGTTGGTCAATTGGTATCTTTCCAGCACGGATCGAGGCCATGACGTGCTGGAAGTCGGCGTGCGTCGCATTGCGACTGCCGATCAGCATCATTTCCCGCTTGTGGAATTCGGGGTCGGAGAAGCTTACCTCGTCCTTGATGACGCTGACCAATATCATGGCGCCGCCATGGGCCACGTAGCTGAACGCGGCCAGGATCGAGGTCTTGCTGCCGGTCGCGTCGAAGACGAGGTCGAAACAATCGCCGTCGGTTCGCTCTCGCACCAGGTCGACGGGTGACAGCAACGCACCATCGATGGCGGGAAATCCGAGTTTACCTTCGGCGAAGTCGAGCCGTTCCCTGCTCATGTCCATGATCGTCACCGCCTGGCCTGCGATACGCGCAAACAATGCCGTACCCAGTCCGATAGGTCCGGCGCCAATGACCAATGTGCGCACGCCTGCGGCAAGCCTGGAGCGCCTCACAGCGTGAGCGCCGATCGCCAGAAATTCGACAGCTGACGCCTCAACGAGCGACAATCCTGCAACCGGGTAGAGATTGGCAGCAGGCACCAGCAATTCTTCACACATGCCGCCGTCGCGATGGACGCCCAACACTTCGATCGATACGCAGCAATTCGGCTTGTCGTGACGGCACGCAATGCATTCGCTGCAGGCAAAATAGGGGTTTACCACGACCCGCTCACCGAGCCCGATGGCGACGCCTTCGCCGACAGCCGTCACGGTGCCAGAGAGTTCATGCCCCATGATACGCGGATAGGCCAGGTAGGGATGCTTGCCTTCAAAAATGTGGTAATCGGTGCCACAAATACCAACGTGGCTGATGCTGATGAGCGCCCAACCGGCGCCTGGCCGGCCGGGCGCCGGGCGATCTTCGAAGATCAATTCGCCGGGCTTTCGGCAAACGAGCGCTTTCATGCGCACCATCCTGAAATGTTCCAAAAGAGCCCGGCGGCCGGGTGACCGCCGGGCCAAGTTGGGGAGACTACTCGAAGTCTTTGACGTTCTTGAGCGTCACAAGGCCAGCCCCGGTGTCCACATTGGCTTCGACGGTTTCGCCGCGGATCGCCTTGACGACAGTGTCGATACCAAGTTCGCCCATTTTTGCCGGAAATTGTGCAACGCTGGCATCTTCCGCGCCCGACTTGATCGCTTCAACCTCACCGCAGCAGGCGTCGAAGCCGACCAGAATGATCTTGTCGTTGGCGATGCCCGCATTGCTGATCGACTTGACCGCTCCCGGGATCGGCGGGCCACAGGCCGAATAAATTGCCTTGAGATCTGGATTGGCGGTCAGGATGTCTTCAGTTACTGACGTGCCAAGCTCGAGCGTGCAATTGGTTGCACCCTTGCCGACGACGTCGACCTTGACGTCGCCGAGGCCTTCCATCATGCCGGTGACCCGGTCGTCCAGCGCAGGCACTCCGGGAACACCTTGCAGGATGCCGATCTTGTCGCCGCTCTTGAGCACGGTCTTCAGGTATTCTCCGGCGATCTTGCCGCCGTTGAGATTGTTGGTCGAAACCAGCGCTGTTGCGCCTTTCCAGTTCGGGATGCTGTTGTCGACGAGAACCACCTTGATGCCGGCAGCGACCGCCTTGTCGAGCGCCGGCGCAACGGTCGGATCGACAGGAGTGATCGCCAGACCCTTGACACCTTGGGTGATCATGGACTCGATCAGCGCGATCTGGCCTTCGATGTCGGTAGCCGCCTGGCCCTGGCCGGTGACCAGTTCAATCTCGGGATGAGCGGCTGCGTATTTCTTGGCGGCATCCTCCATGGTCGAATAAAACGGCACCGGGAATTTCGTAATCAGGCCGACCTTGATCTTGTCGGCGGCCGAAGCCGGTATCGCAAACGTAACGGCGATCGCCAGCCCAGCTAACAGTTTCAGGTTCATTGGCATTCCATTCCTCCCTTGGAATTGAGGCGTCTTCCGGCGGAAGTCGCTTCAGGCATTTGCGGACCGGAACGGCCCCCAAATCTCGAATGGCTCAGGCTCCAACAATCATTGAAACCAGCTCCTGCGTGTTGTCCTTGGTCGGCACCAGTTCGCCGACCTTGCGGCCCTGGCGCAGCACCACGGCGCGATCGGCAAGCTCGACGACATGCTCCATATTGTGGGTGATCAGGATGACGGCGTTACCCTGGTCGCGCAGGGCAGCGATCAGGTTGAGCACCTGGCGCGATTCACGCAGGCCAAGTGCGGCCGTCGGCTCGTCCAGGATCACGACCTTGCGGGCAAAAACGGTCGACCGGGCCACGGCGATGGCTTGCCTTTGGCCGCCGGACATCATGGCGACGACGGCATCCAGCCTTGGCAACGTGACTTTCAAATTGGCGAGCAGAATGCGCGTTTCGGCATCCATCCTGCGCTGTTGAAGAAATCGCATGCCGCGAGGAAGCCATTGCGGCCCGGCCAACTCGCGACCTGCGAAGAAATTCTGTCCGGGCGTCAGATTGTCGAACAGCGCCAGGTCTTGGTAGACGGTTTCGATGCCGGCAAAGCGCGCATCCGCAGGGGAGCGTATCTGCGTTGGCGCACCGTCCAGAATGATCGCGCCGGCATCGAGTTGGTGCACGCCACTGATGCATTTGGTCAGCGTCGACTTGCCAGCGCCGTTGTCGCCGAGAAGCCCCAGGATCTCGCCGCGCCGCACCTCGATGCTGACATCGTCCAGCGCCAGAACCGAGCCGAAACGCTTGGTTGCGCCGCGTACCGCCAGCACGGGATGGTCGGCGGCGGCGGCCTGGTCGACGTTGGCCGCAACGGCGCTCATGACTGCCTCCCGGCCTGCATGACACGCACACGCCCTTCGAGATAGTTGCGCAGCACGTCGGACTCGACCGCTATGACGATGACCACGCCGATGACGATGAGCTGGAAAAAGACATTGACGTTGAGCAGGTTGAGCGCGTTGCGGATGACGCCGATCATGATCGCGCCGATCAAGGCATGCCCGAGATGGCCACGGCCACCGAGGAAACTGGCGCCGCCGATGATCACCGCGGCAATCGTATCCAGCTCAAGCAGATTGCCGAACAAGGGCGATCCGGCGTCGGTGCGGCCGGCGAGTAGGACCGCGCCGATGCCGGCGCACAGCCCCGAGATCACATAGACCGAAACCAGAACCCAGGACACGGGAATGCCCATGCGCACGGCGGCGTCGGGCCGGCCGCCGACGGCATAGATCCAGCGCCCCCAGACCATGGTTTTAGCCATGACGAAGAGCAGCGCGGCAACGCCCGCAACCACAAAGACCGATCCAGGCAGACCCCAGACAGCTTCGCGGCCAAGCGCATCGATGGTATCCGGCATTCCAGGGATGGCGCGCCCATCGGCCAGCTGGAGGGCCAATCCTTTGGCGATGCTCAGTGTCGCCAGCGTGATGATGAAGGGATGCGGCAGCCGGCCAAAGACATAGAAGAGCCCGTTGATAGCGCCGACCGCCGCGCCACAGCCAACTATCACCGCGATCACCACGATGGCGGGCGCGCCGGCATGAAAGGTGAGGGCGCCGACGACGGAAGCAAGGGCAACGTTCGAGCCGACGGATAGATCGATCCCGCGTGTCAGGATGACCAGATGCTGACCCATCGCCACAACCGAGATGACGGCGGTCTGGGCGAGGATGTTGCTCAGGTTGCGCCCTGTCAGGAAATAAGGTGACAGAAAACTGAGGACGACGATCAGCAACGCCAGGATGATGACCGGACCGGCGCTCAGCAGGGCCAGGCCAAGTGCAAGGCCGGGAACGGCTTCTTGCTTCTTGGTTGCTGGCAATGCGGTCTCGCCGGCAGTGGTGCCGGTGTTTCCCGTTTCAGGCAAAATTCCCCTCCCGCCGAGGCTTGGTGCGCCGCGTCGTCAAAAACTCAGATCGTGCTTAGCTCCTCTTCTTATCGATAAAAAACAACTGACACGGTTGGGTCAAGTTGTTTTTTATGGATAAAGTTCATGCTAAAAAGAACAAGCTAATGTTTCGGGGAAGTCCTATGAGAACCGACACTGTCTACAAGAAGGCGTTCAACCGCGTCGCCAGTATGCTCCACGATGGAGAACTGGTCGGGGAACTTCCGTCCGAGAACGAGTTGAAACGGCGATTGGGCGTCAGCCGCACGACCGTACGAAAGGTGCTACAGGAACTTGTTCATCGCAAACTTATCGCTGAGCGCAACGGCATCCGGATGGCGGAGCGCACGGTAGACGAAAATGATTACTATCCCGACGCCGAAACCACACCGCGTGCCAAGCATGTCGAGCAGCAGTTCATGGAGTGGATGCTGCGGGGTGACACCAGACCCGGCACGAGCATAAACGAGCTCGAGCTTGCGCGGCAGTTCGGTGTTGCGACCAACGGAATCCGTGAGTTCCTGATCCGCTTCAGCCGGTTTGGGCTGATCGAAAAAAGGCCGAATACCGGTTGGCTGTTCAAGGGTTTCACCGAGGATTTCGCACTTGAGCTGTTCGAGATCCGGATGATGTTTGAATTGCGCTCGGCGCATCTGTTTTCACAGCAGCCTGAGAATTCCCCGCTATGGGCCAAGCTCGCCGCGCTCAAGATTGCGCATGTCGACCTGCTGAAGCGGATCGAAAGCCGCTTTCACGATTTCTCCGGCCTCGACAACCGGTTTCACCGGCTCATAAACGAGGCATCGCCAAACCGCTTCATCGACGACTTCTATGACATCATCAGCTTCATTTTTCACTATCACTACCAATGGAACAAGCAGGATGAAAAGCAGCGCAACAAGGCAGCGCTGCTTGAGCACATCACCTATATCGAGGCGCTCGAAAGCCGAAACTCCGTTCGGATTGCAAAGGCCTGTCGAGCGCATCTCGCTTCGGCAAAGGCAACGCTGATGCGTTCGCTGATTGCCCTTGAAGAATGACTGAGAGCACCTTTGGCTATCGGATGGCGCCGAGGTCGCTTCGCCGCGGCGGCGTGCCTTGCCGATGTCCTCCGCCATCGCCGATCGGCGCAAGCCAAGCCATGTGGGCTTACCCCCATAGAGTGAGCCCACACGGAAACCGGATTGCCGTGGACAAAACACGGGTTGCGTTACGGGCTGCTCCTGCACCCAGGCCTGGTTTTCCGCGGCGTCCCTTCCGTTCGAAGTAACTTCTCCCGCCCCAATTTGGCATGGGCTGCTTCTCCTAGGAGAGTTTGCGCGGAGTTTGCCGTACTAATATTGCTCCACCAGTCCTCAAAAAAGTACGGCAGAGATCCATCTAAGCCATTGAAAATATTGGTGATCCCGACAGGAATCGAACCTGTGACCTACAGATTAGGAATCTGCCGCTCTATCCTACTGAGCTACGGGACCACGCGGCCCGACACATAGCCGCTTCGGATCGTTTCGCCAAGAGGCTCGCCGAAGGCAAATCAAGAGGCCGGCCGAAGACAAATCGGCCGGCCTTTCGGCGGCATAGGTCAGGCGGCGAGTGCGGTTTCGGCCAGCTTCACCCAATAGCTCATGCCGTGCGGGATGACCTCGTCGTTGAAGTCGTAGGCCGGGTGGTGGAGGCCGGCGGTCTCGCCATTGCCGATGAAGATGAAGGCGCCGGGCCGGGCTTCCAGCATGTAGGAGAAATCCTCGCCGCCCATCACCGGCTGGATGGCGCGGTGAACCTGGGTGTCGCCGGCGACACTTGCCGCGACATCGCTGGCAAAGACCGTTTCTTCCGGATCGTTGAAGGTTACGGGGTAGTTGGCGTCATAGTCGACAGCGATTGTCGCGCCGAAAGCGGTGGCAATACCGTCGCAAATGGCGCGGATACGCTCTTCCGACTTCTTGGCGATCTCCTTTTTCAGCGTGCGCACCGTGCCGGCGATCTCGGCGGTCTCGGGAATGACGTTGTAGGCGTCGCCGGCGTGGAATTTGGTCACCGACACCACCACGGCCTCGACCGGGTCGGTGCTGCGCGAGGCAACGGTCTGCAAGGCGCCGACGAGTTGGCTCGCGATGACGATCGGGTCGATCGTGCCGTGCGGCATCGCCGCGTGGCCGCCGCGGCCCTTGACGGTGATGGTGAACTCGGCCGTCGCCGCCATGATCGGGCCCGGCCGGATGGCGAACTGGCCGACCGGCAAGCCCGGCATGTTGTGCATGCCGAACACCCTCGAAATGTCGAAGCGCTCCATCATGCCGTCCTTGACCATCTCGTTGCCGCCGCCGCCGCCTTCTTCGGCCGGCTGGAAGATGACCGCCACCGAGCCGGCGAAATTGCGCGTCTCGGTCAGATATTTGGCCGCGCCCAGCAGCATTGCCGTGTGGCCGTCATGGCCGCAGGCGTGCATCTTGCCGGGAACGGTCGAGGCATAGGGCTTGCCGGTGATCTCGTTGATCGGCAGCGCGTCCATGTCGGCGCGCAAGCCAATGGTCGCACCATCGCCCTTGCGGCCATGGATGATGCCGACGACGCCGGTCTTGCCGAGGCCCGTCACCACGTCGTCGCAGCCGAATTCCTTCAGCTTCTCGGTGACGAAGGCGGCGGTCTTGAAGACATCGAAATTCAGTTCTGGCGTCTGGTGCAAATGGCGGCGCCAGCCGGCAACTTCATCCTGCATCTCGGCGGCGCGGTTGAGAATCGGCATAATGGTTCCATCTCGCTGTTGGAGCAGACGGTCTGGCCTGCTGCTTTGCAATTGTGATTGCCAGGCACTTTGCCATCTTGGCGTCACATAGGGTAAATAGCACCGCAAACAACGTGATCCGGAAATTGAGGGCCGGATCTCATCATGCTGGCCATCGCGTAACGAAATCTTACGGAGCCAGGGGCGACTACGGCAAGAGGCGATTTCGGATTCCATGATGCGGCACAGCCATATCCTCAAATTACTGCTAACGGGCGCCTTGGCGCTGCCGATGCTGGCCGGGCCGGCTTCGGCCAATCCGGTTGTCCTGTTCGACCTGAACAGCGGCAAGGTGCTGCAGCATCGGGACGCCTTCAGCCGCTGGTATCCGGCTTCGCTGAGCAAGCTGATGACCGCCTATGTCACCTTCCGGGCGATTGCGGCTGGCGAGGTCCAGCTCGATTCACCAATCAAGGTGACCAAGCATTCGGCCGGCGAACCGCCGAGCAAGATGGGCTTCAAGCCTGGTTCGGTGATGCGGCTCGACAATGCGCTGAAGATGATGCTGGTCAAATCGGCCAATGACATCGCCATGGCCGTCGGCGAGAATATAGGCGGCTCGCAGGCCGGCTTCGCCATCCGCATGAACGCTGAAGCCGCGCGGCTCGGCATGACCGGGACGCATTTCGTCAACCCGAACGGGCTGTTTTCGCCGGAGCAGTATACGACGGCGCGTGACCTTGCCTTGCTGGTGATGGCGATCCGCAAGGAATTTCCGCAATACGCGCCCTGGTTTTCGATCGAAGGCCTTGCCGTCGGCAAGAGGGCGATCCCCAACTACAATCTGTTGATCGGCCGCTATCCCGGCGCCGACGGCATGAAAACCGGCTTCGTCTGTCCCTCGGGCTTCAACATGATTGGCTCTGCGACGCGCAATGGCCGCACGCTGGTCGCTGTCGTGCTTGGCGAAAAATCGGCGATCAGCCGCGCCGAGACCACCGCCAGACTGCTCGACCAGGGCTTTGCCATGTCCGAGCCGAACTGGCTCACGGTCGCTGCCATGCCTTCCTATGGCGACACCATGTCGCCCAACGACATGCATGACGAGATCTGCAAGAAGAAGGCCCCCGAAGAACAGTCCGAGGCAGCACCGCCGGTCGCCGTAAAAAACGCTGCGGCCGCGCCGAAATCGCCCTATCGGGAAAAGCTGGACCATGTGCCGACGCTGGTTGCCGTCGGCCTCGGCGGCGCCACCGGGCCGGCGCCGAAGGCAATGCTCGACCAGGGCGACCAGGAATTCGCCGATGTGCCGCTGCCGAGCTGGCGGCCCGACATCCCGGCGCCAAAGGGCTCGGAACCGGTCGTGGTGGGTTCGGCAACCGCGGTGCAAGGCGACCAGCCGGTCAAGGCCGCGAACTAGGCCGATGGCCAGTTTTCCGATACCCGTCACTGTGCTCACCGGCTTCCTCGGCGCCGGCAAGACGACATTGCTCAACCGGCTGCTCAAGGAGCCGGCGCTCGTCGATACCGCCGTCATCATCAACGAATTCGGCGAGGTGGCGATCGACCATCTCTTGGTCGAGCAGGCCTCGGACGGCATCATCCAGCTGTCCGATGGCTGCCTGTGCTGCACCGTGCGTGGCGAACTGGTCGACACGCTGGCCGACCTCGTCGACAGGCTGCAGACCGGTCGTATAGCCCGCCTTGCGCGCGTCGTCGTCGAAACCACCGGGCTCGCCGATCCGGCCCCGGTGCTGCAGTCGATCATGGCGCATCCGGCCCTTGTCCAGGCGTTCAGGCTCGACGGCGTCATCACGCTGGTCGACGCGGTCAACGGCAATGCCACGCTCGATGGTCATGTCGAGGCGGTCAAACAGGTGGCGGTGGCCGACCGTATCGTGCTGACCAAGGTCGATCTGGCCGGCGACACTGGCGATCTCGAGGCTTTGCGGGCGCGGCTCCGTCAGCTCAATCCAGGCGCTGTTGTGCTGGAAGCAGGCGCCAGCCAAACCGGCGTCGCGTCGCTGTTCGATTGCGGTCTCTACAACCCGGCGACCAAATCCGCCGATGTCCAGCGCTGGCTCGGCGAAGAAGCCACGCATGAACATCACCATGACCATGGCGGTCACCATCACCATGGCCACGGCGATCATGATCACGCCGAGCACCGCCACGATTCCCGTGTGCGCTCCTATTCGCTGGTCCATGACGGGCCGGTGCCGTTTTCGGCGATCGAGATGTTCCTCGACCTGCTGCGCTCGGCGCATGGCGACAAGCTTTTGCGCATGAAGGGCGTCATCGAACTCGCGGAAGACCCGTCACGGCCGCTGGTCGTCCACGGCGTGCAGAAGATCCTGCATCCGCCGGCGCGGCTGCCGTCCTGGCCGGACGGCCAGCGTGGCACCAGGCTGGTGCTGATCACGCTCGACATGCCGGAAGACTATGTGCGGCGGCTGTTTGCCGCCTTCACCAACCGGCCGTCGATCGACACGCCGGATCGTGCGGCGCTGGAGAGCAATCCGCTGGCGATTGCCGGGGGCTAGAGCATTTCTAGGGCGCTAAGCGCCGCGCTCGACCAGAAAGCGATGACCGCCGGCGACGGCCGCTGTTTCAACCAGCTGGTGGCCAGCGTCGGCGCAAAAGGCGGGAATATCGATGACGGCCAGCGGGTCGGTGGTCTCCAGCCACAGCCGGCTGCCCGGCTGCATCGCCGCCAGGCGCTTTTTCGCCTTGAGAACGGGCAAGGGGCAGTTCAGCCCCTTGAGATCATAGATCGCGGCCAAGGAGAAACCTCAGCCGCCGAACATGCCGAGCAGCTTGTTCTTGATCTTTGACAGCCGGCTTTCGTCGGCCTGCGGCTCGGCCGGGGCTGCCTCGACGCTGGCGGTAGCGACCGGCTGCTGGGCCGCCTGCTTGGCTGCTTCCTTTTCGGCTATCGCCTGGGCCTTGGCCGCTTCCTTTTCAGCCAGTGCCTGGGCCTTGGCGGCTTTCGCGGCCTCGATGGCCGCAACCCGCTGTTCCTCGGCCTTGCGCTTGGCTTCCTTCTCGGCGTCGAGCGCCGCCATCTTGCGGCCGGCCGGCGAATCGATGCGGCCCATGCGCGCCGTCTCGGTCACCGTGCCGTCGGAATTGAGAGACGGTGGGTCGATCGGCACTCGCTCGCCGCGGGCGCGGCGCTTCGACCAGTCGGAAACGATGCTGGCTTCCTTGATGCCGGCAATGGTCGGCTTGGGCGCCGGCACGCTGGTCTTGACCGCGCCGGTGAAGGCCGCGTCATAGCTGCTTTGATAGGCGTTGTAGGCGCTCTTCAGCGAATCTGGCTGCGTGGTCGCAGGGCAGGCGCCGGTCGGATCGAAGGTCGTCCCTTCAGGCGCCACCTGGTTGAAGACATAGCGCTTCTCGCAGACATCGACCTTCGGCGGCACCTTGGTGATCTCGAAATTGTCGTAGCCGACTTTCAGCATCTTCCAGAACTCGTAGTTCGGGTCGTTGCGATAGCGCGCCATGTTGGCGGCGGTCATGCGGAACGGAAAGGCCTGGATCTGGAACTCGGTCTGGCCGCCCTGGAAGGCGTCGCGGCCGAAAGCGTAGATCTGCTCGATCTGCGGATCGGTCATCGAATAGCAGCCCGACGACGAGCAGGCGCCGTGCACCATCAGATTGGCGCCGGTGCGGCCATTGGCACGGTCATAGGCGTTGGGATAGCCGATGTTGAAGGACAGGTGATAGTTCGAGCGCGGATTCATCTGCGAGGGGCGAACCGTGTAGAAGCCTTCCGGCGCCTGACGGTCGCCCTCGGTGTATTTCGGGCCAAGCTTGCCCGACCATTTGCAGATGTCGTAGCTGGCGACCATCTCGTAGCGGCCGGTGGTCTTGGCCTTCCAGATCTCGAGCTTGCCTTCTTCCTTGAAGATGCGGGCCATCACCGACGAGGTGCGGACCATGCCCTTGGCCTTCATGTCGGCGAGGATCTTGTCCGGCAGCGGCTTGTTGGCCTCCGGCGCGAAATTCTTCATCGAGGAATCGTTGCAGCCGGCAACGCCGAGGGCGGCGATCAGGATTCCGGTGCGGGCAAGCTTGGCAAACATGGTTACGGCTATGTCTTTTTCCCGGGGCGTGGGCTTCGCAGCCGCAGGCCAACACACTAAACCTTCACGGACCCTAAGCCCGTTAACCTTGAAAATTCCTTACCGCAAGCTCCGGATGGCTGCCCCCACGGCAATTCGCTCGATGTCACGGACTTTTCATTGAACCGAATGCGGCGGCATTTTTGTGGCGAAATTGCTCGCTGACGCCACATTACGGCGCCCGGCCGGCCTGAAATCAGAGGCTGCGGCCCATCGCCAGGTATTTTTCCCGGCGCTGCTCGCGAAAATCGGTGTTGGCGCCGGCAAAATCCTTCATCGTCTTTGCGATGAGATCGCCGGTGGCGGCGATCACCGTTTCAGGCGCACGCTGGGCGCCGCCGAGCGGCTCGGGAATGATGGCGTCGATGATCTTCATTTCCAGAAGATCCTGGGCGGTGATCTTCATGTTGGTCGCCGCATCCTTCGAACGCGTGGTGTCGCGCCACAGGATTGAGGCCGCACCCTCCGGTGAGATCACCGAATAGATGGCGTGTTCCAGCATGTAGACGCGGTTGGCGGTGGCGATGGCAATGGCGCCGCCCGAGCCGCCTTCGCCGATGACAACCGAGATCGACGGCACTTTGAGGCCAAGACAAGCCGAGGTCGACTGGGCGATGGCTTCGGCCTGGCCGCGCTCCTCGGCACCGACGCCGGGATAGGCGCCGGCGGTGTCGACCAGCGTCAGTAGCGGGATATTAAAGCGGTCGGCAAGCTCCATCAGCCGCACCGCCTTGCGGTAGCCTTCAGGGCGCACCGAACCGAAATTGTGCTTGAGCCGGCTCGCCGTGTCCGAGCCCTTTTCCTGGCCGATGACGGCCACCGGTTCGCCGCGGAAGCGGGCAAAGCCGCCGATGATCGCCTGGTCCTCGCCGAAATTGCGGTCGCCGGCGAGCGGCGTGAAATCGCTGAGCAGGCCCTTGATGTAGTCGAGGCAATGCGGCCTGTCGGTGTGGCGCGCCACCTGCACCTTCTGCCACGGCGTCAGTGCCTTGTAGATGTCGCGCAACGCGTCGCGCACGCGCTTCTCAAGCCGGCTGATTTCGTCGCCGACATCGACCGCCTCGCCATTCTCGGCAAGCTTCTTCAGCTCAAGGATCTTGAGTTCAAGGTCCTGCACCGGCTTTTCGAAATCGAGGTAATTGTACATTCTTGAGCGGACCGATGCGTCGGAAGGCAAAGAGGCGGGACCCGGGAAATGGCGGCTCCGCGCGGTGGAACGTGCCTTCACATAGCGATATGAGGCCTAGTCGGCAAGCGGATGATGATCGTTGACCAGCCGCACCAGCCGCTCCTCCAGCACATGCGTGTAAATCTGCGTGGTCGAGATATCGGCATGGCCGAGCAGCTGCTGCACCGCCCTGAGATCGGCGCCGTTCTGGAGGAGATGGCTGGCGAAAGCATGGCGCAGCACATGCGGCGATATTTTCGCCGCCGATATGCCGGCCCGTGCCGCAAGGCCTTTGAGGTCCCTGGCAAAGACCTGCCGGGAGAGATAGCCGCTGCCGCCGGCGGCCGGAAACAGAAACGGGCTGTCGGCGAAAGCCGGCCCCGTTTTGCGGGCCGCGAGCCAGGCCCGCATCGCCGTGCGCGCCTTGCCCGACAGCGGCACCATGCGCTCCTTGTCACCCTTGCCGCGCACCATGAAGAAGCGGTCGTCGCGCTGGGCAACGGTCACCGGCAGGCCGACCAATTCGGAGACGCGCAGGCCGGTGGCGTAGAGCACTTCGACCAGCGCGTGCAGACGCAGCGCCGCCAACCGCTCTCCGTGGCCCTCATCGGCGGCCTCGAGCGCCGCGCGGTCGAGCAGCCGGCCGGTATCGGCCTCGCTCATCGTCTTGGGCAGCGGTCGGCCCTTTTTCGGGCTGTCGAGCGTGCCGGTCGGGTCATCGCCGCGCAGGCCCTCGGTATAGAGAAATTTGAAGAACTGGCGGATCGCAGACAGTTTGCGCGCCTGCGAGGTCGGCGCAAAGCCGCGTGCGGCGATGTCGTCGAGATAGGCGCGGATGTCGGCCGCGGCGGCGGCGGCAAGCCCGCCGCCAATCTGCTGCGAGGCGTCTTCGAGATCGCGGCGATAGGAGGACAGCGTGTTTTCGGCGGCACCGCGTTCGGCGCTCATCATTTCGAGGAAGGCTTCGATGCGAGCCGCGCTGTTCATTTTTCCTGAAGTCAGTCTGCTTTGGATCAGTTTTTCTTCGGGTTCAGCTTTTCGGGCGGAATGCGCACGGTGATTTCCGCCTTTTTCGGCTCGACGAACATCGCCAGCGCCACCATCGTACCATAGGCAATGCCGGCGAGAATCATCAGTGTCACGACAAAGCGGAACAGTGTCGGCATCAATCTTCGCCCGTCTTCTTGCTTGCGATTCCAAACCCTGTGCCCTTATGGGACGCTAATTCCGTCAATTCAAGGACGAAGGGCTCTGTGCGCGAGGGGCGCCATGCTTGACGCAAACGGGCTTTTGATGTCGATACGCCGGCAAAGACGGCTTAGAAACAGCATGGTCTCATGAACGCGTTACCAGCAAATCCTCCTGGCGAGAGCCATGCCGTGCTGCTCGACAGGCTGGGCAGTCGTTCGATTGTCTTTGTCGGCCTGATGGGCGCCGGCAAGACAGCGATCGGCCGCAAGGTGGCGGCCATGCTGTCGCTACCCTTCATCGACAGCGACCAGGAGATTGAAAGCGTGTCGCGCATGACCGTGCCGGAACTGTTCGAGCGCTATGGCGAGACCGAATTCCGGGCGCTCGAGCAGCGCGTCATCCTGCGCCTCCTGGAAAACGGGCCGCAGGTGCTGTCGACCGGCGGCGGCGCCTTCATGAATGCGCAGACGCGCGACGCGATCGCGTCGCATGGCGTCTCGGTGTGGCTGAAGGCCGAGCTCGATCTGTTGATGGAGCGCGTCTCCAAGAAGCAGAACCGGCCCTTGCTCAAAAACCCCGATCCGCGCGCCGTGCTGGAGCGGCTGATGGGCGAACGCTATCCGGTCTATGCCACGTCAAACGTCACCGTGCCAACCCGCGACGACCGCAAGGAAGTCATTGCGACCGAGGTCGTCGGCGCATTGTGCGGGCATTTCGGCATTCCGGCCACCATGGCGCCGGGCGAGGTACGGCCATGAGTGAGCCTGTCATTGTCGAGGTCGGCCTTGGCGAGCGCGCCTATGACATCCTGATCGGGCCTGGCCTTTTGACGCGTGCCGGCGCCGAGATATCGCGCCGACTGCCTGGCACGAGGGCGGCGGTGGTCACCGATGACAATGTCGCAGCGGCACATCTCGACGCGCTGAAGGCCGGTCTGGAAACAGGCGGCATCCACCCTGCTGTCATCACTCTGCCGGCCGGCGAAAAGACCAAGAGCTTTTCCCATCTCGAAGAGGTGGTCGACGGCGTGCTGGCCGCCAAGCTGGAGCGTGGCGACGTCGTCATCGCGCTCGGCGGCGGTGTCATCGGCGACCTCACCGGCTTTGCCGCCGGGATCGTTCGGCGCGGCATGAATTTCGTCCAGATCCCGACGTCGCTCCTGGCGCAGGTCGATTCCTCCGTCGGCGGCAAGACCGGCATCAACAGTCCGCGCGGCAAGAATCTGGTTGGCGTCTTCCACCAGCCGAAGCTGGTGCTGGCCGACACCGAGGTGCTCGACACGCTGCCGATCCGCGAATTTCGCGCCGGCTATGCCGAACTCGCCAAATACGGGCTGATCGACCGGCCGGTGTTTTTCGCCTGGCTGGAAGAGAACTGGACAAAAGTATTCGCCGGCGGTGCGGAGCGGGCCGAGGCCATTGCCGAAGCCTGCCGCGCCAAGGCCGATGTCGTTGCCCGCGACGAGTTCGAGACTGGCGACCGCGCGCTGCTCAATCTCGGCCATACATTCGGCCATGCGCTGGAGGGAGCCACACAGTATGACGGCGCTCGTCTTGTCCATGGCGAAGGCGTCGCCATCGGCATGGCACTGGCGCACCGCTTTTCCGCACGGCTCAATCTGGCGAGCCCCGATGACGCAGCGCGCGTCGAGACACATCTGCGCGCCGTCGGCCTGCCCTGGCGGATGGCCGACATCCCCGGCGAATTGCCCGACGCCGAGGCGCTGCTTGGCTTCATCACCCAGGACAAGAAAGTGTCGCGCGGCGCGCTGACCTTCATCCTGACGCGCGGTATCGGCCAGGCTTTTATTGCCAAGGATGTGCCGGCGTCGGAAGTTCTGTCATTCCTCAGGGAAAATCATCCGGACAACGGGAAAGCCGGCTGAGATGGACATTGGCTGGATCGTCGTCGCCGTCCTCGCCATCCTCATCCTGTTTTTCATTGCCGTGCGCACGCGCCTGCTTGCCATGTTCGGCTACGAACTGTCTCGCATCGAGCCGCACCGGTCGACCCAGGACGAGTTGCGCGGCGCGGTCGACGATTTCCGCCGCGACGGCCAGATGGTGCGCGAGGAACGCGACCGCGTCGGCGGCCTGTTCGATCTCGCCGAGCTCGAAGTCTCCGACATCATGGTCCACCGCACCAATATGCGCTCGGTCAATGCCGACAATGCGCCGGAAGCCGTGGTGCGCGAGATCGTGCAGAGTCCGCACACCCGCATGCCGCTGTGGAAGGGCTCGCTCGACAACATTGTCGGCGTGCTGCACGCCAAGGACCTGCTCCGGGCGCTGAACGAGGTCGGCAACGACTTTACAAAAATCGACGTGATGAAGATCGCGTCGAAGCCGTGGTTCGTGCCCGACACCACAACCTTGCAGGAACAGCTCAACGCCTTCCTGCGCGCCAAGGCGCATTTTGCCATCGTCGTCGACGAATATGGCGAGGTCGAAGGGCTGGTGACGCTGGAGGACATCATCGAGGAGATCGTCGGCGAGATCGCCGATGAACACGATGTCGATATCCAGGGTGTCAAGCAGGAAGCCGATGGCTCCGTCGTCGTCGACGGCACCGTGCCGATCCGGGATCTCAACCGGGCGCTCGACTGGAACCTGCCGGACGAAGAAGCCACCACCATCGCCGGCCTGGTCATCCACGAGACGCAGTCGATCCCCGAGGAAAAGCAGGCCTTTACCTTCCACGGCAAGCGCTTCGTGGTGATGAAGCGCGACAAGAACCGGATCGCCAGGATCAGGATCAGGCCGGCGGGGGAAGGTTAGAGCAATTCCAGGAAAAGTGTGAGCGGTTTTTCCGTCCGGAATTGCGTAAAAACAAAGACATAGAGCGGTTCGCCGTTTCTGTGAAACGGTGAACCGCTCTAGCCGATTTCGGCCGTGGATATCACAAATCCCTTGTTGAACGCTGGCTTAGCGTCGCGCCGGTTTCAGCATCGATCGCAGCCAGGTTGACATCATAACCCCAGAGCCTTCGGATATGACGGAGCGTCGCGTCGCGGCTCTTGCCGTCGAGCATGATGCCATCTTTCACTTGGTGCTGCAGCCGCAAATACCGATCGCCAAGCAGATCCACGTCTACCACCTGGATGTCGGGTCGTTTCGAACCGATATCGTAGCTTTGGGCCAGAGCGGCGCGTATCTTTTTGTATCCACGCTCGTTGTGGATCGATGCGACTTCATAGTGCGGCTGGTCGGCGCCGTCGGCCAGCACGAAGAGCCGCCATTTCCGGATCAGAGCGGGACTTAGATATTGGCGAATGAAGGATTCATCGCGGTGGTTGGCCCAAGCTTCGAGCAGGGTATCACGCCAGTCGCCACGGCCGGCGATGTCCGGAAACCAGTCGCGGTCTTCCGCGGTCGGCTCTGTCGAGATGCGCTGGATGTCCTGCATCATGTCGAGGCCGAGGGCATAAGGATTGATGCCGGAAAACCGGGGATCGTCGAAGGCCGGCTGAGAGATCACATTCGAATGGTTGCGCAGGATTTCGAGCATGGCGCCTTCGCTGATCCTGCCACGCTCGAACAGCATGTTCATGAGCGTGTAGTGCACGAAGGTGGCGCAGCCTTCGTTCATCACCTGGGTTTGCCGCTGCGGATAAAAATACTGCGCGACAACACGCACGATCCTGATGACCTCGCGCTGCCAAGGCTCAAGTACAACGCTGTTTTTCTCCAGAAAATACAGTAGGTTTTCCTCCGGCAGGTGGAGCGATTTCTTGCGCTCCACCTCGCCTTCATCCCGCACTTCGGCCTTGCCGACCCTTTGCGAAGGCGGCAGGGTGCGCCACAGATCACTATAGGAGCGCTCTTCATATTCGAGGCGCTCGCGAAGTCCTTCGCGCTGCTGCTCCGACGACAGTTTCGGCGGCCGGTGATATCGGAAGACTCCATGCTCCATCAGTGCGTGGGCGGAATCGAGCACGGCCTCCACGGCGGCCATGCCGTGGCGCTCCTCGCAGTGGGCGATATAGCCCTTTGCGAAGTTCAGATAGCTCAGGATTCCGTCGGCGTCCGTCCATTGCCGGAAGAGTTGATTGTTCTTGAAGAAATGATTGTGTCCCAGCGCTGCATGGGCGGTCACCAAGGCCTGCAAGGCCATGGTATTTTCCTCCATCAGGTAGACGATGCAGGGGTTGGAGTTGATGACCAGTTCATAGGCCAGGCCGCGCCCGCCTTTGCGGTAGAGAAATTCGTTGTAGAGGAAATGCTTGCCGAATGACCAATGCCGATACATCAGCGGCATGCCGACCGACGAATAGGCATCGAGCATCTGCTCCGAGGAGATGATCTCCATCTGCACTGGATAGATATCGAGATGAAGCTCCTCGACGCCGATCGCTTCGATCTCGTCATAGACGCGCGACAGTTTCTTGAAATCCCAGTCCGACCCGGAAAAAAGCAGCCTGGATGCGCCGGCTTGCCTGTCCATCGACCTTATCCTCACGCGCTCTGTCGCGTAGCCGGCTGCCTGGCAAACAGCTGGCGAAAGACCGGGTAGATATCGGCCGGCGCGGCGATGCGCCTTGTTTGGAAGTTTGGCCATTTCTGCTCGATCACGCTGTAGGCTCGCCAGAGCGATGTGCCGTTTTCTGTCGCGCCGAAAATATGGCTTTCCCGTTCGTCGATGATCTCCACATAGGCGAAATATTGGCACAGGCGCATGAGCTTGCCGTCGAGCAGTTCTATGCAGCGCTCGGAGTCGGCAGAGGAATTGTCGCCGTCGGAGGCCTGAGCGGCATAGATGTTCCATTCAGTGGGCGGATAGCGTTGTTCGATGACACGGTGCATTTCCTCAAGCGCGGTGGAAACGACCGTTCCGCCGCTCTGGGTGTGGTAAAAGAAGGTGTGCTCGTCCACTTCCTGGGCTTCATGGGTATGGCGAATGAAAACGAGCTCCGTTCGCTCATAACGCCGCGTGAGGAACAGGTGAAGCAACACGAAAAAGCGTTTGGCCAAATCCTTCTCGCGCTCTCCCATCGAGCCGGAGACGTCCATCAGGCAGAACATGACGGCGCTGGCATTCGGCACCGGCCGGGGGTCAAAGCGGTTGAAGCGGATGTCGACCGGATCGACAAAGGCGATCCGCCTCCTCCTCCGTTCCAGCTGTTCGAAATCCTCGCGCAACGCCGCAATGCGCTTGAGCGTTTCCGCGTTTGGCGGCTGCGATTCCAGCATGGCGAGCTGCTGGGCAATCGCATCCAGCTCTGTCTGCTTGGGGCGCCTGAGCGCGATACGGCGACCGTGGCTGTTTCGCATGGTGCGCACGACACTGATGTTGGTGGGCGATCCGCTTGTCGCAAAGCCTGCCCGCTTCGGCTTGAATGTGAGTATCTGCTTAAGGTTGAGCTTGATAAGGTCGGGCAGTTCGAGATCCTCGAAGAAGAGATCGAGCACCTCCTCGCGTGACAGCACAAAGCGAAAATCGTCTTCGGAGTCGGTCTTTCCCGGAGACGAGAGCCCCCCTCCGCCATCAGCAGGCTTGGGGATCAGGTCACCGGAGTTGAACGTCCTGTTGCCGGGCAGGATATGGTTCCGTCGACCGCTGTCCCTGGCGTCGTTGAAGGCCGGCTCGCTGGTGCCTTTTTCAGGCATCGGCACCGCATGCTCCCGATCCGCATCGGCGATGCGGCCGGTGCTGATCTGGTCGCGGATGCTCCGCTTGAGTTCTTCGCGCGCGCGCCTGAGGAAGCGCTGGCGATTACCCAGGCTCTTGTCCTTTGGATTCAAACGGCGGTCGATAAAGATCGGCATGGAACCATTCGGGCTGCCTCAACCCGCCTTGTTCACGCGCATGTACCAGTCAACCAACCGGCGTACCTGCCGTTCGGTGTAGCCACGTTCCACCATGCGCTGCACGAACTCATTGTGCCGCTTTTCCGTGACGCTGTCCTGCTTGGAGCCGAAACTGATCACCGGCAGAAGATCCTCGACCTGGCCGAACATGCGCTTCTCGATGACCTCGCGAAGCTTTTCGTAGCTGGTCCAGGACGGGTTGCGGCCATGATTTCTCGCCCGGGCGCGTAGCGTGAATTTGACCACCTCGTTGCGGAAGTCCTTGGGATTGGCGATCCCGGCGGGTTTTTCGACCTGCGACAGTTCGTTGTCCAATACCTCGCGATTGAGAATCTGACCGGTATCGGGATCCTTGTAGTCCTGGTCCTCGATCCAGGCATCGGCGTAGGCGATATAGCGGTCGAAGAGATTCTGGCCATACTCGCTGTATGATTCCAGATAGGCCTTCTGGATTTCGTGACCGATGAATTCGGCGTAGCGCGTTGAGAGCTCTGATTTGATGAATTCGAGATAGGCGGCTTCCGTTTCCTTTGGAAACTGCTCGCGCTTGATCGCCTCTTCCACGATGTACATCAGGTGCACTGGATCGGCAGCGACCTCCTTGGTGTCGTAGTTGAATGTCTGCGACAGGATCTTGAAGGCAAAGCGGGTGCTTACCCCAGTCATGCCTTCATCGACGCCGGCTGCGTCGCGATATTCCTGGACTGACTTCGCCTTGGGATCGATTTCCCTGAGGTTCTCGCCATCGTAGGCGCGCATCTTGGTGTAGGTCGGCGAATTGTCGTGCTCGGCAAGGCGGGTCGAGACGGTGAATCGGCTGAGAATATCCAGCACTTCCGGAGCACAGGGGCTGCCGGCCAGTTCGCTCTCGCGCAGCAGTTTCTCGTAGATCTGCCTTTCCTCGGTGATGCGCAGGCAATACGGAACCTTGACCACCAGGATACGGTCGAGAAAGGCCTCGTTGTTCTTGTTGTTCTTGAATTGCTGCCATTCCGATTCGTTGGAATGGGCGACGATGATGCCCTGGTAGGGAAAGGCGCCAAAATTTTCGGTACCGTTGTAGCTGCCTTCCTGCGTCGCCGTCAGCAACGGATGCAGCACCTTAATGGGCGCCTTGAACATCTCCACGAACTCGAGCAGGCCTTGCGTGGTCCGGTTCAATCCGCCGCTGTATGAATAGGCGTCCGGATCGGATTGGCTGAAATTCTCCAATTGCCTGATGTCGACCTTGCCGACCAGGGCCGAAACGTCCTGATTGTTCTCATCGCCTGGCTCGGTCTTGGCAATGCCTATCTGACGCAGCCGCGAAGGCATCAGCTTGACCACGCTGAATTTGGAAATGTCGCCAGACAATTCATCGAGGCGTTTGGCTGCCCAGGGCGAGATGAGCCCGTTCAGCCGGCGGCGGGCTATGCCGTATTTCTCTTCCAGCAAATCGCCCATGCGATCGGGATGGAAAAGGCCGAGCGGCGATTCAAAAATAGGGCTGATCTGGTTGCCGACCTTCAGCGTGTAGATCGGACGCTGCTCCATCAATCTCTTCAGCCGTTCGGCGAGAGATGATTTTCCGCCCCCAACCGGGCCGAGCAAATACAGGATCTGCTTGCGCTCCTCGAGCCCTTGCGAGGCATAGCGGAAATACCCGGCGATGCGCTCGATCGTGTCCTCCATCCCATAGAAGTCGGAGAAAGAGGGATACACCTTGACCGTGCGGTTCGAAAAAATGCGGCCGAGCCGCTCGTCCTGGCTGGTGTCGACCAGATTCGGCTCGCCGATTGCCTCGACCATCCGTTCGGGCGCCGAGGCGTACAACGATTTGTCCTCTCGACAGGCAAGAAGATATTGCTGAAGGCTGGTCTCTTCCTTAACCGCGTTGGAATAAATCTCCGAAAACAGGTCGAAGACGTCGGATTGGTTCTCACGCATGATGCTTTGCCCTCAGAGCCAATCTGTTGCCCATCGGCTCGTCGCATATTCAACTATCGGGATGCGTTGTTTGTTCCCTTGATCTTAAGCAGAAGTTGTAGCGGTCACACAGGGCCGTGCCAGGGTGTCGTTCCGGCGCGCTGATCTGTGCGGTAACCGCATCGCGAGCCGGCTGATCAAGCGGCCCTGGCCGTCATGCCGCAGCCACCTGATGCAGGCCGGCAATGTGTTGTCGATCCTTGACTGGACGCGTGCGGCGCCCACGGGCATTCTCTCCCCGCGAAGCGGCCGGAGGGCGGCGATGATAGATCGACGAAGTCTTGTCCTGATGTCCATGGCGGCATTGTTGCCAACCGCTGTGCCAGCAGCCTGGCGGATGCGCCAGCCGGCGCCGCATACCGTCGATTATGGACCCGCCAAGCTCGACATCTATGCGCCCGATGGCGCCAGGGGCCTGCCGGTGGTCTTGTTTGTCCATGGCGGTACCTGGCAGTTCGGGAAACGCAGCCAGGTCGGCGCCAAGCCGGCCTTCCTGCTGGCCAACGGCTTCTGCTTCGTTTCCATCGACTATCGCATGCTGCCCGAGGCCGATGTCGCCACCCAGGCCGGCGATGTTGAGAAGGCCTATGCCTATGTCAGGGCCAACATCGCCAAACATGGCGGCGATCCCGACCGCATCGTCGGCATGGGCCATTCGGCCGGCTGCCATTTGATCGCGCTTACTGGCATGCGCGGCGGGCTGCCCGGTGTGGCCGGGCTGATCCTCGACGATACCCGGGCCTATGATCTTGCGGCGCTTGAAAAAAGTGGCGGCATGGTCCGCGCTTATGCCCGCGTCTTTTCAGATCCTTCGCAATGGGCGGCCCTGTCGCCGGCGAGCCATATCGACGGGCGCAAGCATCCGCCGACCTTCATCGCCTATTCGCGCGCCGATGGCCGCGACGAGCAATCGACGGCCTTTGCCGAGCGCCTGCGCGCCACAGGCACTGCGGTGACACTGTTCGACGGCAGCGCCTACACGCATATGTCGATCAACCATGACTTTGGCGAGGACGGCGATGCGTTGACGGCCGCCACGCTGGCATTCCTGAAATCGACGGTCGCCTGATCGCCCAACCCCCGAGGCGTCCTGGATCAGACCAAAAGCGCCGGCGGGATATTGCCGTGCCGGCGTTTGCAGGTGCTATTGCACCCTTCGACCGTCTGCTTTGTGACGCCAACCGGAGAGAATTTCATGAATGGCGCCGATCTGCTGTGCGACGTGCTGCTGGCCAATGACGTCACGGTCTGCTTTGCCAACCCCGGCACGTCGGAAATGCATTTCGTGGCCGCACTGGACCGCAAGCCCCAGATGCGGTGCGTGCTCGGCCTGTTCGAGGGCGTCGTAACGGGTGCCGCCGACGGCTATGCGCGCATGACCGATCGCCCGGCCGCGACGCTGCTGCATACCGGCCCGGGCCTGGCCAACGGCCTTGCCAACATGCACAACGCAAGGCGTGCGCGGAGCGCGATGATCAACATTGTCGGCGATCACGCCTCCTACCATCTGCCGCTCGACGCACCGCTGACCAGCGACATAGTGGGCCTGGCGGCGCCGATGTCGAATTGGGTCGGCCGCGTCAAAGGCCCGGCCGATATCGCGCCTGCCGCAGAGGCCGCTTTCCGCGCCTCGTTGACCCCACCTGGTGTCGCGACCCTGATCCTGCCGGCGGATGCCGCCTGGGGCGAGGTCGACGCAATTTCACCTGCTAAGGTGAAGCTGGCGCCGTTGCCCGCCGTTGACATGGAAGCCGTGCGCACGGTCGCCGAAGCGATCCGCGCCCGTCCGAGCCGTATTGGCATGGTGGTGCGCGGGCGGGCAGCGCGGGCCGATGCGCTTGAAATCGCAGGTCGAATCTCGGCGGCCGGTGATGTCCGCCTGTTCAGCGAGGTTCTGATCGCGCGCATGCAGCGCGGGCGCGGGCGGTTCGCGCCGACGCGCATTCCCTATCCGGTCGATGCGGCGACAGCTACGCTCCGGGATGTCGATGTGCTGGTGCTGGTCGGCGCGAAGGAGCCGGTGGCCTTCTTCGCCTATCCGGGCAAGCCGGGACGGCTGGTCCGAGACGATTGCCAGGTAATTTCGCTGGCGGCGCATGGCGAGGATCTGAAAGCGGCGCTGGAGGCGTTGGCCGACGAACTCGGCATCAAGTCGACGAAGCAACTCACCATCGCAACGGCCTTTCCAGACGAACCGACACCAAGCGGCAGACTGACGGACGATGCAATCGCACTGTCGGTTGCGCGCAAGCTCCCCGCCAATGCCATCGTCTGTGACGAAGCGGTCACCTCGGCCAGGCGATTCTTTGCGCTGTCGGCATATGCGGCCCCGCACGATTACATGATGGGCACGGGCGGATCGATCGGCGGCGGCATTCCGATGGCAACCGGGGCGGCGATCGCTTGTCCGGACCGCAAGGTGATCAATCTCGAAGCCGACGGCAGCGGCATGTACACGGTGCAGGGCCTGTGGACGCAGGCCAGGGAAAAGCTCGACGTGGTCACGATCGTGTTTTCCAACCGGACCTACGCCATCCTGCATGGTGAAATGACAAATGTCGGTGTGAATTCGATCGGTGAGAACGCCAGGCGTATGCTCGATCTCGACCATCCCGCGCTGGACTGGGTTGCGCTGGCCAACGGCATGGGCGTCGAAGCGGCCCGTGCCGATACGTGTGAGCGCTTCGACGCGCTGCTCGACAGCGCGCTGTCGCGACCCGGACCGTTTCTGATCGAAGCGATGATCTAGAGCATGATCCCGAAAAGTGGGAACCGGTTTTTCGGAAGAGATCATGCTCCGACAGAGAGTTGGATCAGGATTCGATCAAACGCCATCCTGATCCAACGCTTACCAGCGGGTCTTTTCGCCGGGTGCTGCCGGTTCGATGGCCAGTGCATGAACGCCGGCCTTCAGCTCCGCCGCCAGCAATTCGTTGACGGCGCGGTGGCGGTCGATGCGGCTCATGCCGGCAAAGACGGGCGAGACAATGCGGACGCGAAAATGCGTCTCGCCGGTGCCGTCATAGGCGCCGTGATGGTCGGAGCCGTGGTGGTGATGGCCGGCATGGAGATGGCTTTCGTTGACGACGACCAGCCGCTCCGGCGAAAACGCCTTGTTCAGCTTGTCTTCCATGGTCGCCTGTATGGACATCGCCGTTTCCCTTCACCATATCTGCAAGGCGTGATCGGGAAATCGGGATCGATCTCGCCGGGCCGCCTCAAAAATCACCATTCGCCCTGCTTTATGCCGCGATTCAGCGGTTAGGGCGATCATCGCGAAAATGTCAATTCTTGTTTCGCACGTGCGAACAGCCCATAAATGGGTGAGATGAAACCGTACCCCAAATATTTCGAGAAGATTCGGATCCGTCCCGAAAAGGACGCGGAGCTGAAGTCGCGCTCGCCAATCTGCCAGTGGGACGGCTGCAAGGAGGCCGGCACCCATCGCGCGCCGGTCGGTCGCATGAAGGAAGGCGAGTATTTCCAGTTCTGCTTCGATCATGTGCGTGAATACAACAAGGGTTTCAACTACTTCTCCGGTGTGCCGGACACCGAGATCGCTCGCTTCCAGAAGGAAGCGATGACCGGCCACCGGCCGACATGGAAGATGGGCCTCGCCGGCGCCTCGACGCGCTCCTCCCCCGATATGGCGCAGATGCGATCCGGCCGCGCCGGTTACTACAACCGCATGCGCGACCCTTTCGACCTGTTCAAAGGGCCGAAGGACCCGCGCGAGGCGCGCGAACGCAAGGCCAAGCCGCTTGAGGCCAAGGCGCTGGAAACGCTTGGCCTTGATACAAAGGCGACTGGCAAGGACATCAAGGCGCGCTATAAGGAACTTGTGAAGCGTCACCATCCGGATGCGAATGGCGGCGACAGAGGTTCGGAAGACCGGTTCCGCGATGTGCTTCAGGCCTATCGCGTGCTCAAGCAGGCGGGTTTGTGCTGAGCGACCCAACGATTCGTGTCGTTTTCCAACTTTCATAAGGGTGGAAAAGGCTCTAAGACCGCCCCCGGACAAAATCGATTGCCGGCGAAATCAGGCTTTTCGCCCGTGGAGACGTGGATAGAGATGAACAAGGTCGATCGCGACATCGCCAATTTGCCCGACACGACGGTCTCCGTGAAGGACAAATTCGGCTTCGAGTCCAAGATGGTGGTGCCGGCCTATTCGGTGACATCGGAGCATGTGCCGGACATCGATCCGGACTATCTGTTCGACAAGGCGACGACGCTGGCGATCCTTGCCGGCTTTGCCTACAACCGCCGCGTCATGGTGTCTGGCTATCACGGCACCGGCAAGTCGACCCATATCGAACAGGTCGCCGCCCGCCTCAACTGGCCTTGCGTGCGCGTCAATCTCGACAGCCATGTCAGCCGTATCGACCTCGTCGGCAAGGATGCCATCGTCGTCAAGGACGGGCTGCAAATCACCGAATTCCGCGACGGTATCCTGCCCTGGGCCTACCAGCACAATGTCGCGCTCTGCTTCGACGAGTATGACGCCGGTCGTCCGGACGTGATGTTCGTCATCCAGCGCGTGCTGGAATCGTCGGGCCGCCTGACGCTGCTCGACCAGAGCCGCGTCATCCGTCCGCATCCGGCGTTCCGGCTGTTTTCGACCGCCAATACGGTCGGTCTCGGCGACACCACGGGCCTCTATCACGGCACGCAGCAGATCAACCAGGCGCAGATGGATCGCTGGTCGATCGTCACCACGCTGAACTACCTGCCGCACGACAATGAGGTGAACATCGTTCTGGCCAAGGCCAAGCACTATCGCGACGGCAAGGGCAAGGACATCGTCAACAAGATGGTCCGCGTCGCAGACATGACGCGTTCGGCCTTCATCAATGGCGACCTGTCGACCGTGATGAGCCCGCGGACCGTCATCACCTGGGCCGAAAATGCCGAGATCTTCGGCAATATCGGCATGGCGTTCCGGCTGACCTTCCTCAACAAGTGCGATGAGCTCGAACGTTCGGTGGTGGCCGAGTTCTACCAGCGCGCCTTTGGCGAGGATCTGCCTGAAAGCGCGGCCAACGTGGTGCTGGGCTAAGCAGAGCCTCGATGGCGGGTCCGGGCGACAACACGCGCAACAAGTCGAAGACGGGGTCTGAAGCAGACAGCTTCAAGCGCGCCGTCACCGTCTGCATGCGCGCCATCGCCGGCGACAAGGAACTCGAAGTCGGTTTCGCCAAGGACAGGCCCGCACTTGCCGGCAGTCGTGCCCGCTTGCCTGAATTGCCGAAGAAAGCCTCGAAAGAGGATATCGCGATTACCCGCGGGCTCGGCGATTCCATGGCGCTGAAGAGGGCCTGCCACGATCAGCGCATCCACACCAAGCTGGCGCCGGAAGGCAAGCTGGCGCGTTCGATCTATGATGCGGTCGAACAGGCCCGCGTAGAGGCGATCGGCAGCCGCGCCATGCAAGGCGTTGCCGACAATATCGGCTCGATGCTGGAAGACAAATACGCCAAGGCCAACCTTGTCGACGTCAAGGACAAGGCCGACGCGCCGATCGAGGAAGCGCTTGCGCTGATGGTGCGCGAGAAGCTGACGGGACGGCCGATCCCTAGGAGCGGCGAGCGGCTGGTCGAACTCTGGCGCCCTTGGGTCGAGGAGAAGGCCAAAGCCGACCTCGATGGTCTCTCGGCCAAGCTCGGCGACCAGCAGGCCTTCGCCCGCGTCGTGCGCGACATGCTGGCGTCCATGGAGATGGCCGAGGAACTCGGCGACGACCAGGAGACCGAAGACTCCGAAGACAATGACGAGAACCAGCCGCAGGGCGAGGAGCAGAGCGAGGAGGGCGGCGAAGACGATTCCGGCTCCGAGCAGTCGCAGTCCGAGGATGCCGAAGCGTCGGCTGACGACGAGCAGTCGTCCGAGACGGAGGCCTCCGACGCCACCGCCGACGATTTGTCCGACGATGACGACGCGGACGCCGAAACGCCGGGCGAAGCCCGCCGCAACGACAACCCCTTCACCAATCTGCCGAAAGAGATCGACTACAAGATATTTACCACTGCCTTCGACGAGACGGTCGGTGCGGAAGAGCTGTGCGAAGAGGAAGAACTCGACCGGCTGCGCGCCTTCCTCGACAAACAGCTGGCCGATCTTTCCGGCGTCGTCGGCCGGCTCGCCAACCGCTTGCAGCGTCGCTTGATGGCGCAGCAGAACCGCTCCTGGGATTTCGATCTCGAGGAAGGCTATCTCGATCCGGCACGACTGGTGCGTGTCGTCATCGATCCGATGCAGCCGCTGTCGTTCAAGCAGGAGCGCGACACCAAATTCCGCGACACGGTGGTGACGCTGGTGCTCGACAATTCGGGCTCGATGCGCGGCCGGCCGATCACGGTGGCCGCCACCTGCGCCGACATATTGGCGCGCACGCTGGAGCGCTGCGGCGTCTCGGTCGAAATTCTCGGCTTCACCACGCGGGCGTGGAAGGGTGGCCAAGCGCGCGAGAAGTGGCTGAAGGACGGCAAGCCGCCGAACCCTGGCCGGCTCAACGACCTGCGCCACATCATCTACAAATCCGCCGACCATCCGTGGCGCCGAGCCAGGCGCAATCTCGGCCTGATGATGCGCGAAGGCCTGCTCAAGGAAAACATCGACGGCGAGGCGCTGCTGTGGGCGCACAACCGGCTGATCGCCCGGCCCGAGCAGCGCAAGATCCTGATGATGATCTCGGACGGCGCGCCGGTCGACGATTCGACGCTGTCAGTCAATCCGGGCAATTATCTCGAGCGCCATCTGCGCGCCGTCATCGAACTGATCGAGACGCGCTCGCCGGTGGAGCTTCTGGCCATCGGCATCGGCCACGACGTCACCCGCTATTACCGCCGCGCCGTCACCATTGTCGATGCCGAGGAACTGGCCGGCGCCATGACCGAGCAGCTGGCCTCGCTGTTTGCCGAGGAGAGCGCGAAGGACACACGGCGCGGCGGCTATCGGCGCGCCGGATGATTTCCTTGCGAGGCTGCTTCCGGCAGACGCTTTTCGCCGCCATTGCCTTGTTCGGCATGGCCTTGCCAGCCATCGCCGCCGGGCCAAGCGCGGTGGAGCCGGTCGAAGTCTCGGCACGGCCGATCAGCGCCTTCCATATCGGGCATGACGAGAAGAATTTCGGGCCGCTGGAATTCGTCGGCGGTCTGGAGATGACCTCGCCGACGCGCGATTTCGGCGCTCTGTCGGCGTTTCGTTTCCTCAAGCCCGGCAGTGATTTCATCGGCGTTGCCGATGCCGGCTTCTGGTTCTTCGGCACGCTGACCCACGATGCCGAGCGGCGTCCGTCGGGTATCCAGAATTTCCGCATGCAGCAGATGGTCGATGAGCAGGGCCGGCCGATCGACAAGAAATGGCAGGTCGACGCGGAGGGGCTGGCCGTCAAGGACGGCATCGCCACCGTCGGCTTCGAGCGCAACCATCGCGTCGCCCAGTTCAAGATCAATCCGGACAGTATGAGCGCGCCGTTCAAGCAACTGAACTTCCTGGTTCCGGCCCGGGAACTCAGGCAGAATCGCGGCTTCGAGACTGTCACCCACGCCAATCCCTATGGCCAGCACGAGGGCGGGCTGGTCGTGGTCTCCGAAAAGAGCCTGGACAAGGCCGGCAACATCTATGCCGCTATTATCGAAGGGCCGCACAAGGGCGTCTTGACCGTCAAGCGCAATGGCGATTTCGACATCACCGACGGCGCCTTCCTGCCGGATGGCGACCTGCTGCTCTTGGAGCGCAGTTTTTCGATGGCCGGCGGGGTGAAGATGCGGCTCAGGCGCATCTATGGCGAAAGCATCGAGAAGGGCGCGGTTGCCGACGGACCGGTGCTGATGGAAGCCGACATGGGCTACCAGATCGACAATATGGAAGGGCTCGACGTCTGGACCCGCGACGACGGCGCGGTGATGGTGTCGCTGATCTCTGACGACAACCATTCGATCCTGCAGCGCAACCTCTATCTGGAATTCATCCTGCACAAGGATTGAGCGGCGCTTCTGCTCGACGGTCGTCATTCTCCCCAGCATTTCTCCGTCACTCTGAATCGAGCGGCAGCTTGCCGCCGGTCTCTCAGAATGAAAATACTTAAGCCATGGCTTGACTGTTAGAGTGGCACGGAGGATACTCAAGTCCATGCTTAACCATTTCGAGATCGACAGCATCCTGCGGGCTCTTGTCGAGCCCACCCGCCGCCAGATCCTGGAAAGGCTGAGCCGCGGACCGGCGACCGTCAGCCAGCTGGCGGAGCCGTTCGGCATGACCTTTGCCGCCGTGCTGCAGCATCTGCAGGCGCTGGAAGCCTGCGGGCTGATCCGCAGTGAAAAGATCGGGCGGGTGCGCACCTGCCGGATCGAACCGGGCGGGCTCGCTCCGCTCGCCGACTGGATCGCGGAACGCCGCATACCGGCGGAACGCCACCTTGACCGCCTTGGCCAGATCCTGGCCGAGACAGACCCCAAAGACCAGTCCCCCAAGAAGAACCAGGACAAGGACCAGAAGCAATGAACCAGATCGCCCCCGTAGACGACCACTCCGTCATCCACTCCACCTTCACCATCGAGCGCACCTATCCGCAGTCGCCTGCCAAGGTCTTCCATGCTTTTGCCGACAAGGCGACGGTGCGGCGCTGGCGCGTCGAAGGCCACGGCTTCACCATCGCTGAATTCAGCTTCGACTTCCGTGTCGGCGGCGCCGAGGTGTCTCGGTTCAGCTACCAGGGCGGCCCGGAGATCAGGCTCGACGCGCAGTTTCAGGACATCGTTCCGGACCGGCGCATTGTGTTCTCCTACCGGATGGCAATCGGGCCGCAGCCAATGTCTGCGTCGCTGACCACCATCGAGCTGTCGCCCTCCGGCGAGGGCACTCGCCTGACTTTCACCGAACAGGGCGTGTTCTTCGATGGTGTCGATTCGGCGCAAGGCCGCGAAGAGGGCACGCGCGGGCTTTTGGAAGCTCTTGCCGCCGAACTGTCGAGATAGCTTCCATCCACGGCGTGCGGGATCCAAGCGATCCCCCCGCCTGTTCTCACAGGCGGCCGCTAGAGCCGGTTGGTTGCGATCCAGATGACGTGGCGGGCGCCGCGCTTGCCGTTGGCGCGCGTCTTCACCTCGTCCACGACAAAACCCGCTTGCTTGAGCCGGCGCGTAAAGCCGCTGTCCGGGCCTTGCGACCACACCGCCAGCACACCGCCCGGCTTCAATGCGGCACGCGCCGCGCCGAGGCCCGCAGCGCCATAGAGGGCATCGTTTGCCCTGTAGACGATGCCTTCGGGGCCATTGTCGACGTCGAGCAGGATGGCGTCCCAGGCCGCCTTGTCGGATCTTATGATGTGTCCGACATCGGCCTCGCGGACGCTCACACGGGGATCGTCGAGACAGCCAGCGAAAACCGCTTCCATCGGGCCGCGTGCCCAGGCGACGACCGCCGGGACGAGTTCAGCAACGGTGATGCCTGCGTCGGCGCCCAGTGCGGCAAGTGCGGCGCGCAACGTAAAGCCCATGCCGAGGCCGCCGATCAGGATTTTCGCCCGGCCGCGGCCGGCGATCCTGTCGCAGGAGAGTTTTGCCAGCGCTTCCTCGGAGCCGCTGAGGCGGCTGTTCATCAGCTCGTTGGTGCCGAGCATGATCGAGAATTCGGTGCCACGCTGCTTTAACCGTAGTTCCTGTCCACCGTCAGGCGTTTTGGCCGAGTCGAGCTGGACCCAGGGGATCACGGCCTAGACAGCCATGGCCGGCTGGCTCCAGCGGGCGGCGAGAAGCCGATAGGGGATCAGCGCCACCACGGCGATGATCAGCTTCACCGAGAGGTCGCCGAGCGCCCAGGATACCCAGCGCATGGTCTCGACCGGCAGCACGCCCATCAGCGGCGCCGTCTCCAGCGCAAAGCTGTCGTTCGGGCCGGCAAAGGCGAAAAGGGCGGAAAAGGCGACGCTGAAGAACACCAGGGTGTCGAACACCGAGCCGGCCAGCGTGCCGACGATCGGCGCGCGCCACCAGCTCTGCCGGCGCAGCCGGTTGAACACGGTCACATCAAGCAATTGCGCGCACAGGAACGCCGCGCCCGAAGCCGCCGCAATGCGCACCAGCCGGTCGGCTGCGGTCTCGAATTCGATCAGGCCGAGGCGAAACAGGAAGGGCGGGACGAGGATCGAGCAGACCACCGCGGTCATGAAGCCGACAAAGACGATGCGGCGCGCGACGGTCGGCCCGTAGCGGCGGTTGGCAAGGTCGGTGACCAGAAAGGAGAACGGGTAGGTGAAGGCGCCCCAGGTCAGGATGTCGGCCAGCGACAGGCCGCCGACCTGGCCCTGCATCGGGAACTGCACGAGGATGTTCGATGCCACGACGACAAGCGCCATGGCGGCCACAAAGGGCAGATATCGCGAGAAGGAAGTCATTTTTTTATCCTGGGTAATGGAACCAGCCAGGCGCTATCCGAAATGCGGATCGCGCTGCCTTGCAAGTTTTGAGCATCGGATCGCTCCGATGCTCAAGGCGGTCGTCCCCCGCCTTAATATCTTTAAGCGGCGGGCTGGTCGGCCAGCTTCTTGGCGATCTGCTTCTTCAACAGGCGCGCGCGCTGCGACAGCTCCTTGGCATCGGCCTTGGCCAGGAAGGCATCGAGGCCACCGCGATGCTCGACCGAACGCAGCGCGTTGGCTGAAATGCGCAGGCGCACATTCTGGTTCAGCGCTTCCGAAATCAGCGTCACATTGACGAGGTTCGGCAGGAAGCGACGCTTGGTCTTGTTGTTGGCGTGGCTCACATTGTTGCCGGTCTGGACTGCCTTGGCAGTGAGTTCGCAGGTGCGGGACATGGTTCTAACCTTCAGTTCTGTCTAAGCCTGCCAAACCATTTTCGCCCGCGCCGGGCGGCGCGCGGTTTCAGTCAGGCGGCCTTATGGAAAAAGTTGGCGTTCCATAGTTGCATTTAGCCGGGGCGTCAAGCTCCAGCATTCCCGAGGGATGCTGTTGCCCTTTCATATAAAGGCCGGAATTCAGCCTATAAGCCGTCGCATAGGGACATGCCAAGCCGGAGGTGCCCGTCTCCGGCCTGGAAATTTAGGGAACGACCCCGCCATGCTTCGACTGTCACATGCCGTTGCGGCCATGCTTGCCATCGCTCTGCCGACCTCAACTCTTGCCGCCGCCCCGTCAGCCACTCCGCAGTCTTTCAAGGGCGAATACACGGTGTCTTTCCTCGGTCTTTCGGTGGCCAAAGCGAAATTCTCCAGCCGGTATCAAGGCGATAGCTATTCCATCGACGGCACCGTCGCCGCCGCCGGTCTTGCTACTCTGTTCGACGACACCAGTGGCACGATCTCGTCAAAGGGCAAGATCCTGGGCAAGCAGATGCAGCCGCAGGCGTTCCGCGCCGACTACAAGTCCGGCAAGAAGGCGTCCGTGGTCGATATCCGCTTTGCCAACGGCGCGGTGACCGCCACCCGGGTCATTCCTGAGCCGAAAAAGCGCAACCCCAAGACCTGGATACCGCTGGGCGGCAACGATTTGACGGCGGTGCTCGACCCGATGGCTGCCACCGTCATCCATGCCGACAGCCTCGACAAGGTCTGCGGGCGCAAGGTGAAGTTCTATGACGGCGAGATGCGCGCCGACCTGACGCTGACCTATGCCTCGAAAGGCTCGATCTCGGTCAAGGGCTACAAGGGCGATACCGTCACCTGCAAGATGGGGTTCGAGCCGGTGGCAGGCTACCGCAAGGGCCGCAAGGCGCTGAATTACCTGAAGAACAAAAGCCAGATGATGGTGACGTTTGCACCGCTCGGCCAAACCGGCATATATGCACCGATCCGTGCTACGGTCGGGACCCAGATCGGCACCTTGACCGTCAGCGCGGGGCGGTTCGAAGCAACAGAATAGGCGCCTGGCGCGCCGCCGGAGACGGGCATGGCGCGCGCAACACTGATCGGTTTCTCGGCGGTCGCCATGTGGGCGCTGCTGGCGTTGCTCACCGACGCCTCGGGCGCGGTGCCGCCGTTTTTGCTTTCGGCCATCACCTTCACCATCGGCACCGCGGTCGGGCTGGTCGCCCGGCTGTTCATGCCGGCATCCGACAAAAGCCAGAAGATCCCTCGCCAGGTTTGGGTGATCGGGATTGCCGGCCTGTTCGGCTACCATTTCTTCTACTTCACCGCGCTGCGCAACGCGCCGGCGGTGGAGGCAAGCCTTATCGCCTATCTGTGGCCGCTGCTGATCGTGCTCGGCTCGGCGCTGATGCCGGGCGAGAAGCTGGCCTGGAACCACGTCGTCGGCGCACTGCTTGGGCTCGCCGGAACGGTGCTCATCGTCACCAAGGGCGGGGGGCTTGCCTTCGATGCGCGCTACGCCTTCGGCTATGCGATGGCCGGCGTCTGCGCGCTGCTGTGGTCGTCCTATTCGCTGCTGTCGCGGCGCTTCCCGGCGGTGCCGACCTCGATCGTCACCTGGTTCTGCGCCGCCACGGCAGCCCTTTCGCTGGTCTGTCATCTCCTGCTGGAACAGACGGTGCTGCCCGACGGCCCCGGCCAGTGGCTGGCTGTGCTCGGTCTGGGGCTGATGCCGGTGGGCGCCGCTTTCTACGCGTGGGACATCGGCGTCAAGCGCGGCAACATCCAGGTGCTGGGTGCGGCAAGCTATGCGGCGCCGCTTCTGTCGACCCTGGTGCTGATCGCGGCCGGCGTTGCCGAACCGTCGCTGCGTATCCTCGCCGCCTGCGTGCTGATCACCGGCGGCGCAGCCCTGGCGGCGAAGTCGCTGTTCCTGCGCAAGCCGGCTGAGATCGGAGCCAAGGCATGACGATGCCGTTTGCCGGCAGCATCGACGCCAATGCCAATGCGACATTGATTTTTTCGCTGGTGGCGGCGGTGATCTACGCCTTCACCCTCGACAGGCGGCCGACGCTGGCCCGCTCGGCGGCAAAAACGTTGTCCGTGGCCATGCTGGCGGCGCTGGCCTTCATGCAAGGTGGGCCGTTGCTGCTTGTCGCTGCACTGGTGCTCAGCGCCGTCGGGGACGCCTTCCTGTCGCGCGACGGCGAGAAGGCCTTCCTCGGTGGACTGGCCAGCTTCCTCGCCGCGCATATCCTCTATGTGCCGCTGTTTCTGCGCAGCGGCGGTGGGCTGGATATGCTCGGCGCCGAGACATGGCGCGGTGCGATCGCGCTCGCCATGGCGGCCTTCGTGGTCATCATGCTGGCGGCGCTCTGGCGCCGTGTCGGCCCCGGCCTGCGCACGCCGATTGCCGTCTATATCGCCGCCATCTTGGCGATGGGCATTTCGGCGCTGACGCTCGACAATCCATGGGTCATCATCGGCGCCGTTATGTTCATGGCGTCGGACGGGCTGCTTGCCACGGAAAAATTCCTGGTGCCTGCCATCGCGCCCTATCGCGCCGGCATCCGCTATGCCGTCTGGGTGCTGTATTACGCAGCCCAGCTGGCGATCACGCTGGGCTTTTTGCTGAGCTAGGTTCCCAGCCGGGTTCGGCCATTTCGAAGGCGGCGAAGTCGAAGCCCGGCGCCACGGTGCAGCCGACCAGGGTCCATTCACCGAGGCTGCGCGCCGATTGCCACCAGCCGGCCGGCACCACGATCTGCGGCCGCTCGCCCGCTGCAAGTTCAATGCCGAGCACCTGCTCGATCACGGCACCGCCTTCCTCGCACATCGACAGCGCCAGCGGCGCGCCGGCATGGAAATGCCAGACCTCGGCTGCGTCCTTGACCCGGTGCCAGGCCGAAATCTGGTCCTGTTCCAGGAGGAAATAAATCGCCGTCGAATGGCCTCGTGCGCCGCCAGCGCCGTCGCGAAAGGTCTCGGCATACCAGCCGCCTTCCGGATGCGCCTTCAGGCCAAGCGTGGCGATGATTTCAGCGGCGCTGGTCATGGCTGCTCCCGGAACGTCACGATGGTCAGAAATTGTCCTTGCGCTTGCGGATCTCGGCAAACACGTCGGCATCGCTGGCCTTTTCCATGCCGAGATGCTTACGGATCGCCGGGTCGTGCCAGCGCAGGAACGGATTTGTCGACAATTCCTCGCCGATCGTGGTCGGCAGCGTCGCCTTGTTGTCGGCGCGCAGGGTCTCGATCTTGGCGGCGCGCTCCTTCAGCGCCGAATTGGTCGGGTCCACAGTCAGCGCGAAGCGGGCATTGGAAAGCGTGTATTCATGGCCGCAATAGATGACCGTGTCGGCCGGCAGTGCGGCCAGCTTCTTCAGCGATTCATACATCACCGGCGGCTTGCATTCGAACAGCCGGCCGCAGCCGAGCGCGAACAGCGTGTCGGCGGTGAACGCCACTTTTGAGGCCGGCAGGTGATAGGAGACGTGGCCCGCCGTGTGGCCGGGCGTGGCGATGACATCGATCCGCTCACCGCCGAGATGGACGACCGAGCCTTGGCCGACGGTCTCGTCGATGCCGGGGATCTTTTCCTTTTCCGCCTCCGGGCCGACGATGCGCAGCTTGAAGCGCTCCTTCAGCGCCAGATTGGCCTCGACATGGTCGACATGGTGGTGGGTGGTCAGGATCATCGTCGGCTTCCAGCCGGTTCGCGCGATCGCGGCCAGGATCGGCGCTTCTTCTGGCGCGTCGATGATGGCGGTCTCGCCGCTCTTGGGGTCATGCACCAGCACGCCGAAATTGTCGCTGCGGCACATGAACTGTTCTATTTCGACCGGCATTTCTGATCTCTCCATCTGTCGCCGCAGACATAGGGCGCTTGCCCGCCGATGTCATCCGGAACTTGGCACCTTTGTTGAACTTCAGCGGCATCGCAGCTACCGTCCCGGGCATGCATTCCGATATCGTCGATCTCCGTTCCTTCTATTCGACCACGCTCGGCCGCCTGGCCGAACGCTCGATCACCATGGCGCTGTCCTCGATATGGGCTGCCGTGCCCAATGAGCGGCTGGTCGGGCTCGGCTATACCTTGCCGTGGCTGGAGCGGTTCGGCACCGATGCCGAGCGGGTCTTTGCGTTCATGCCGGCAACCCAAGGTGCGGTGGTCTGGCCGGCGAGTGGACCGACGTCGACGGCGCTGGTCTTCGACGAGGAACTGCCGCTGGTCGATTCCTGCATCGACCGCATGCTGCTGGTGCATTCGCTGGAGCATGTCGAAAACCCGCGCGAGACGCTGAACGAGATCTGGCGGGTGTTGTCGCCGGCGGGGCGTGTCGTCATCGTCGTGCCCAACCGCCGCGGCGTCTGGGCTCGGTTCGAGCACACGCCGTTCGGGAATGGCCGGCCGTTCTCGCGCGGCCAGCTCACCGAATTACTGCGCGAGGCGAACTTCACGCCGGCTTCCTGGTCCGACGCGCTGTTCTTCCCGCCATCGCCGCGGCGCTTCATGATGCGGTTCCACAATGTGCTGGAGCGCGCCGGCCGGCGGTTCTGGCCGATCTTTTCCGGCGTCATCGTGGTCGAGGCGCAGAAGCGGCTCTATCAGGGCGTGCCGGTCGCCCAGCGCGCTTCGCGCCGTGTCTTCGTGCCGGTGCTGGCGCCGCACGGCGCGACAAGGCTTGGCCGCCAGGCCGAAGGGGTGACATCGACCACGCGCCAGGTGACACATTCGTGATCATGAGGTGTTGCGCGGGGTTTTCCCACCTATCTGTCGCAGATGCAGTCGCAGGCCGTTTGAGTGGCGGATGCCTCCAAGTCTCTCCATCCGGTTTCAGCACCGCTGTTGAACGCAAGGACCCAGGCCATGGCTGATCACCCGGACACGAACGCTGCCGCTCAGCCGGTAATCGTCGAAGCCAGCAGCCTGCGCGACCAGGTAGCGACGATCAAACGGGCGCTGGTAAGCTCGCCGGTGCGCAAATGGCTGCTGTGGACGTCGGTCGGCATCATGGCCGTCATCGTCGCGACGTCGATCGGCCAGGTTCTGCTCAACCGCTGGAACCAGCCCTTTTACGATGCGCTGGCGCGCCGCGACATGGCGGCCTTCCTGCATCAGCTCATGATCTTTGCAATGATCGCCGGCACGCTGCTGGTGCTCAACATCGCTCAGACCTGGCTCAACCAGATGATCCGGCTGAAGCTGCGCGAAGCGCTGACGCTCGACCTGATCGACCAGTGGATGCGGCCGGCACGGGCCTTCCGGCTGGCCAATGCCGGCGCCATCGGCGTCAATCCCGACCAGCGCATGCAGCAGGATGCCGCGCACCTGTCCGATCTGACGACGGACCTCGGCGTCGGCCTGCTGCAATCCTTCATCCTGCTCGTGTCCTTCGTCGGCGTGTTGTGGCAACTCTCGTCGGGCTTCGTCTTCCACATCAATGACTGGTCGCTGGCGATACCGGGCTACATGGTCTGGGCGGCGTTCCTCTATGCCGGCATCGCTTCCTGGCTGAGCTGGCTGGTCGGGCGGCCGCTGATCCGCCTTAACAGCGATCGCTACACGCGTGAAGCCGAGCTGCGCTCCTCGATGGTGCGGGTCAACGAGAACGTCGACGCCATCGCACTCTACCATGGTGAAGCCGATGCCAAGACACGGCTCGAAATCGACCTCGGCACAGTGCTGGGCGCCATGCGCAATATCTACAAAGCGCAGATCAATCTGGCCTGGGTGACCGACACCTATGGCTGGATCACCGTCGTGGCGCCCATCCTGGTGGCCTCGCCGGTCTATTTCTCGGGCGACATCAGCTTCGGCGGGCTGATGATGGCGGTCGGCGCCTTCAACCAGGTGCACTCGTCGCTGCGCTGGTTCATCAACAACATCGGCGGCATCGCCGACTGGCGCGCCACGCTGATGCGTGTCGCCGACTTCCGTATCGCGCTCGACGAAACCGATGTGCTGCACGACAAGGAAAGGCGCATCGAGTTCGGCGACAATGCCAATGGCAGTCTGACCTTCGAGAGGCTCGAAGTGGCCTCGCCGGAAGGCTGCACCAAACTTTCCGACAGCCATGTCGAAATCCATCCCGGCGAGCGCGTCATGATTACCGGCGAGCCGGGCGCCGGCAAGACGCTGTTCTTCCGTGCCATCGCCGGCCTCTGGCCGTGGGGCAGCGGGCGGATCGGCCTGCCGGCGGGAGAAGTCCCGATCTTTGTGCCGCGCGTCCCGTATTTCCCGGCCGGCACGTTGCGCGAGGTGCTGCATCCGAACGGATCCGCACCGGCTGATGATGCCGATTTCTCGGCGGTGCTTGCCGACGTCGGCCTTCAGCGGCTGTCGTCCTCGCTCGACCGTTCCGCACGCTGGGAGCATGAGCTCAGCGATGACGAACAGCGCTCGCTCGCCTTCGCCAGGCTTGCTTTGCGGCGGCCGAGATGGGTAATCATCGACGAGGCGATGGATGCGTTCGACGGTCCGTCGCTACGGCGCGTGCTGTCGATGCTGGAGAAACGTCTCCCCGACACCGCAATCCTCAACATCGGCCGCGGACTGCACAATGGTTTCTTTCCCCGCGCGTTGAGCATCGGGAAGGATACGGAAGCGGCGGCGCTGAAACCTGCCCGCGTCAGGGCCGGCGCCATCGACCCGCCACCGAAGGCGACCAACCGGCGAAAGAAGTAGAAGGGCTTTATTTCGCCGCGATCGCGGCCAAGATTCGCGGATCGAAACATCCGTGGTGCGGCCATGCTCGATGCGCTCAGCCTGCTCGCCTGCCTTGCTTGCACTCCGGTCACGCCCGTGGCTGCCCCGGCAAACAGCGTTGCCGTCGATGTCGAACTGGTACTGGCCGTCGACATCTCGCAGTCGATGGACGAGAGGGAGTTCGCGCTGCAGCGCGCCGGCTATGTCGAGGCGCTCAGGCATCGCGATTTCATCAAGGCCGTGCGCTCGGGCACGACCGGCCGCATCGCTCTTGCCTATTTCGAATGGGCGGGCGTCGTGCGCGAGGATGGCGTCATCGCCTGGCAGGTGATCGACAGCGCAGAGAGCGCCGACGCCTTCGCCGACAAAATAGCCGCGCGGCCGTTCCGCAGCTTCCGAGGCACCTCGATTTCCGGCGCGCTTGCCTTCGGCGCGGGGCTTTTCGACGGCACCGGGTTCGATGCGCCACGCAGTGTGATCGACATCTCCGGCGACGGTCCCAACAACACCGGGCTGCCGGTCGCGACCACACGCGACGCCGCGGTGGCCAAGGGCATCGTCATCAACGGTCTGCCGATCCTGATCAGCCCGTCACCAACCTTCAGCCATCTCGACCAGTATTATGACGACTGCGTCACCGGTGGGCCCGGCTCCTTCGTGCTGCCGATCTACGCGGCCTCCGAATTCGCTACCGCCATACGCCGCAAGCTTATCCTGGAGGTGAGCGGCATTGCCGATGCGACCGTGGTCACGATCGACGCGGCAGCGCCCATGGACTGCCTGCAGGGTGAACGCGACCGACGGCTTTATTCCGATCCGTATTTCCCGGAACTCGACAAGTGAGATCTGTCTTCGGGTGATGCAACCGGCTCTAGGCCGGCCGCACGCCGTATTTGTCGCGGAATTCGGCGTAGAGATCGCGGCGCCAGCGCCGGCCGCCGACATAGCCGCGAAACAGTTGCGGCAGCGAATAGCCAAGCGCCTTCGACGACCGGTTGGCCAGATAGCCGGAGAACGCCTGCGAAACCCTGCCCTTGAGCGCGTCGGCGATGAGCTGCCGGGCAATCATGTAAGGCGGAATGTGGGGGTAGCGGTCGGCGATATAGGGGTGCTTGTCGATCAAACTGGCATAGGCTTCGACATAGCCGTCGCGGCGACCGGAGATCGAATTCTCAGAATTGTACTTTTTCCAGTCGATCACTTCGGACAGTTGCGCGCCGCTGCGCCGGGCAAAGCGCAGCAACAATTCGCGATCCTGCATGCGCGTGACGTCGCTGTCGTAACCGCCGATGGCCAGCAGCGACTCGCGCCGGGCGGTGATTGCGGAGCCTGCAATGAAGATGGTCTGCGCGACAAGGGCCCGTTCCAGCGAGTCGCGGCTCAGCAGCGCCTCGCGGTTGACGCAATTGGTGCGGCGATTGCCCTTCAGCGAGACGAAGGAACTGATCAGCACTTCGAGTGAGGGATTGTTGTCGAACTGCTCCAGCGTCCGCACCAGCCGGTCCGGCAAATAAACGTCGTCGGAATCGAGGAATGTCACCACGGGCGCCCGCGCCCGCTCGATGCCGGCATTGCGGGCGGCATTGGCGCCACGCCATTTCGAGCCAACATAGATCAGCCGTGGATCGCGGATTTCGGCGAGTGCGGCGGCCGTGCCGTCGGTCGAGCCGTCATCGACGACGATATGCTCGAACCGGGCAAAATTCTGCGCCAGCACGCTCTCGACGGCGCGCACCACCTTGCTGCGGCGATTGTGCGTCGGCGTGATCACCGAGATCAGCGGCGCGAGGTCGGTTGTCTTGGACATGCTGCTTCGATTATGCCCCGAATTCCCTGGAGGCCGGATGCTTTGATGGGTCGCCGTCCAAACCTTACCTCGGGATGGCATTCGATTCGACGCTACAAAAAACCGGCGGCAATGTCATCACAAACTGTTGAGCCAGGACGCCGGTAGGCTGGCCGATTACCCCTGACGTAATCGACCGATGGCCGTCATTTCCGCAGATTGCGCCAACGGAGCCGGTTATTGCGCTTCGATCGAACAGGGAGTTCAGCCATGACTGCCTACGCCGTCGCCCATATGCGCCAAGTCACGATGGGCCCGCGGATTGTCGAGTATCTGCAGAGGATCGACGCCACGTTGGAGCCGTTCGGAGGGCGCTTTCTTGTCCATGGCGGCGACTTAGACGAGATCGAGAACGAATGGCCTGGGCATCTGATCGTTATCGAGTTTCCGGACAGGAAGAACGCGCGCGGCTGGTACAATTCATCAGCCTATCGGCAGATTCTGGCCTTGCGCACCGATAACTCAAAAGCCGATATAGTCATTGCCAACGGTGTTCGGCATCCGCATAAGGCGACGTGCTAGACAGGGGTTAGCTATGCCCGACATAGTCGGGGACGGTTTCGATCACGTCGGGAACAAGGCCTGCCGCCAGGCTGAAATGGCCAAAAAAAGCCAACGTGTAGAATCCAAGGCCGACCAGAAGCGAAAAGGGAATTTGCCAGAGCGGCATGCCCGTCTGTGGCGCATGGCCTATCACGCGCCGCGTCGTGCGCCACGACATGGTGCCCCAGCGGCTAAAGGACTTGAGGATGCGCCGGATGCGATTGGGAGCATACAGTTCGACAAATTTCCTGTCGGCGTCACGGCCGGTCACCAATGCACGCCAGTAGAAGAAGCGCCAACCTCGCGGCGGGTAGTGATAGACGCGAGCGTCGACATTCACGATCTTATGACGCTCCCGCCAGAGCTGATGCATGAGCAAGGTGCAGGAAACCTTGAAGCCGTTGTGCCTCGGGAAGGGATGAACGGCAATCCAGTCGCGCCGGAAAGCGACGTTGTTGGCATTGATTGCACGTTTCGAGGCGAATCTTTCGTCCCCCCGCGCCATCGGAAAGAACCAGATCAAAGCGAAGGTTCTCGAGAGGAAATCATCGTAAAGGAGGTGGGTGTGGCCATTCACGCAGACGGTTTCGGAATGTTGAAAGGGGCCAAGAAGATTCGAGAGCCAACCCGTCTCGGGAACCGTGTCGGAATCCATGAAGACGACGATATTCCCTTCGGCCCGAGGAATGGCATGGTTCTTGAGGTCGTAATAGCGGCCGCCGGGGCAGGCCGCAAAGACCAGGTCAGCTGCCTGCTGCAACTCCGGCGCTTCGGCTGCGAAACTAGTTCTCAGCGCACCGGCGTCCGATTCCTGCCCGCCATGCGAGACAATGACCTTTGGCCTCGCCAAGCCGGTTGAGGAAACGACAACGATCTCGCGCGCCAGCGCTTTTAGTCCGACACCGATTTCATCCCAGTCGATGGATTTGGCATTCTCCATCTCTAGTACAATTGAATATTGCTCTGGAATCATTTTTCGCCCCGACCGGAAGGATGAATAGCAAAAAGGCCGAGTCGAGGACACCTTCTAACGCTTCAGCAAGAACACCGCCTGCTGGCCGAAGAAATTCCAGAACCACCATGGCATCGACAGGCCGATCTTCTGGCCGTTGCCATCAAGCGCGGTCGCCTTTTCGACCGAGGCGCCGAGCTCCTCGACCAGATTGACGAAGTCGCGGATGGTGCAGAAATGGATGTTGGGCGTGTCGTACCAGGAATAGGGCAGATCCTCGGTCACCGGCATCCGTCCCTTGAAGAACAGCGACAGCCGCACCCGCCAATGGCCGAAATTGGGGAAGGAGACGATGGCGCGGTTGCCGATCCTCAAGAGCTCGTCGAGCACCAGCTTCGGGTTGCGGGTCGCCTGCAGCGTCTGCGACAGGACGACGAAGTCAAAACCCTTGTCAGGATAGAATTCGAGGTCGGTGTCGGCGTCGCCCTGGATGACCGAGAGGCCGCGCGCCACGCATTCGTTGACGCCGCGCTGCGACAGCTCCAGCCCGCGACCGTCGACCTGCTTGGTTTCTTGCAGCAATTCGAGCAGCAGGCCGTCGCCGGAGCCGACGTCGAGCACCCGCGAGAGCGGCGGGATGAGGCCGGCGACGACTTCGAGGTCGACGCGCTGGGCGCGGTTGACGCTCATGGCTTCGCCCCTTGCGTGGCGCATGATCCCCGGCCGAAAAGTCTGCAACTTTTCGGGGTCATGCGCTGAGCCCTCTCGCCCTTGCAGCGGAGCCGATGAAGCCGTTGATGGCGGCAAACAGTTCGGGCTCGTCGAGCAGGAAGGCGTCATGGCCGCGGTCGGTGTCGATCTCGACGAAGGAGACGGAAGCGCCGGCGGCGTTCAGTGCATGCACGATCGAGCGACTCTCCTCTGTCGGGAACAGCCAGTCCGAGGTGAAGGAAACCAGGCAAAAGCGGGTCTTTGTGCCGGCGAAGGCGTCGGCCAGCCGGCCGCCATGGTCGGCGGCAAGGTCGAAATAGTCCATCGAACGGGTCATGTAGAGGTAGGAGTTGGCGTCGAAGCGGTCGACGAAGGTCATGCCTTGGTGGCGCAGATAGCTCTCGATCTGGAAATCGGCATCGAAACCGAAGGTCAACGCTTCGCGGTCCTGCAGATTGCGGCCGAACTTGCGGTGCAAAGCGGCTTCCGACAGATAGGTGATGTGGGCAGCCATGCGCGCCACCGCCAGCCCCTTTTCCGGGCGCTTGCCGTGCTCGAAATACTTGCCGCCATGCCAGTCCGGGTCGGCCATGACGGCCTGGCGGCCGACCTCGTGGAAGGCGATGTTCTGCGAGGAATGGCGCGCGCCGGTGGCGATCGGCAGCGCCGAGAAAACGCGCTCGGAATAGCACGATGCCCATTCCAGCACCTGCATGCCGCCCATCGAGCCGCCGAGCACACAAAACAGCTTTTCGATGCCAAAATGGTCGACCAGCATCAGCTGCGCCCGCACCATGTCGCGGATGGTGATGATTGGCAGGTCGAGCCCATAGGGCTTGCCGGTGGCCGGATTGGTCGATGCCGGACCGGTCGAGCCGAGGCAGCCGCCGATGACGTTGGAGCAGATGACGAAGAAACGGTTGGTGTCGATGATCCTGCCGGGGCCGATCAGCACTTCCCACCAGCCCGGCTTGCCGGTCACCGGATTGGTGCTGGCGACATGCTGGTCGCCGGTCAGCGCGTGGCAGACCAGGATGGCGTTGGAGCGGGCGTCGTTCAGAGTGCCGTAGGTCTGGTAGGCGATCTGGAACGGCGACAAAAGCGTGCCGGCGTCGAGCTTCAGCGGCTTGTCGGCGCCGAAACGCAACACCGGGCTCGACGGGTTGTCGGCCTCGTTGTTGGTTTTTGCAGCACGGAGCGCGGTCATGTGACTCTCCTTGCCCGCCGTCAGGCAATAAAAAACCGGCAATGCGATTGCAAAGCCGGTTACGTCACGCAAACGGCCCTTTAGCGAGTTGTTTAACGTGGCTGCAAGCCGACCGGCCAAATCACCACGGAACTGTTCCCGTTCTTCTAGAACTCGCGTGGCCCGGCGTCAACGGCAAGCTGTTGCCCGGGCCTCTCGACATTCGGAGCCACGGCTTGTATTTCCGCTGCGGCCTCCGGACGGAGGCATTCTCGACGGATTTGCGACATGGACAAGACAGCGGACAAGGCACGGCCAACGCCCCGCGCGGGCATCATGGACATCGAAGCCTATGTGCCGGGCAAGAGCACGGCGCCTGCCGGCGTGGCCAAGGTCCATAAATTGTCGGCGAACGAGAACCCGCTCGGCCCGTCGCCGAAGGCAATCGAGGCGGCGCGTGAAGTTGCCGCCAGGCTCGACGTCTATCCCGACGGCACGGCCCGCCGGCTGCGCGAGGCGATCGCCGAAGTGCATGGCCTGAACCCGGCGAACATAATCTGCTCCAACGGCTCGGACGAGATTTTGGGCCTGCTGGCGCAGACCTATCTGGCACCGGGCGACGAGGCGATTTTTACCGAACACGCCTTCATGGTCTACAAGATCTACATCCAGGCGGCGGGCGCCAGGCCGGTCGCCGTGAAAGAGACCGAGGAGCGCGCCGATGTCGACGCGATCCTGGCTGCGGTTACGCCGGCCACCAAGATCGTGTTCCTCGCCAATCCCAACAATCCGACCGGCACCTACCTACCGTTCCAGGAAGTGCGCCGGCTGCATGCCGCCCTGCCGGGCAATGTGCTTCTGGTGCTTGACGCGGCGTATGCCGAATATGTGCGACGCAACGATTATGAGGCCGGCATCGAGCTGGCGGGCAGCGCGCAGAATGTGGTCATGACCCGCACCTTCTCCAAGCTTGGCCTTGGCGGCGCGCGCATCGGATGGATGTACGGTCCCCTGCACATTGTCGATGCCCTCAACCGCATCCGCGGCCCTTTCAATGTCAACGCAACGGCGATCGAGGCGGGCATTGCCGCCATCCGCGACCGCGCCCATGTCGAGCGCAGTTCGTTGCACAACGAGACCTGGCTTACCTGGCTGAATGAAGAGCTGACCAAGCTAGGGCTAAGGGTGACGCCGAGTGTCGGCAATTTCGTTCTCATCCACTTCCCCAATGACAAGAAGCATTCGGCAGAGGCGGCGGACGACTACCTCACCCAGCGCGGCTATATCTTGCGACGCGTTACCGGCTATGGCTTCCCCAACGCGCTGCGCATGAGCGTCGGCACTGAAGAAGCCAATCGCGGTGTAATTGCAGCGCTCACGACTTTCCTGAAAAGCTGAAGCACATGACGTCACCGATGTTTGAAAAGATCGCGCTGGTCGGCATCGGCCTTATCGGCTCGTCGCTGGCCCGCGTCATCCGCCGCGAAGGCCTGGCCGCCCATGTCGCCATCGCGACGCGCAGCCCGGCCACGCTGGCGCGTGCGAAGGAGCTCGGTCTCGGTGAGTCCTACACCACGGACGCAAAAGAAGCGGTTCGCGATGCCGACCTCATCATCGTCTCCGTGCCTGTGGGATCGTCAGGCGAGGTGGCGGAAGAGATCGCGCCGGCGCTGAAAAAGGGCGCCATCCTGACCGATGTCGGTTCGACCAAGGCGTCCGTGATTGCGCAGATGCAGCCCTATGTGCCGGAAGGTGTGCATTTCATCCCGGGCCATCCGCTGGCGGGCACGGAGAAGTCAGGCCCCGATGCCGGTTTCGCCGAGCTGTTCGAAAACCGCTGGTGCATCTTCACGCCGCTGCCCGATACCGATCCGGCCGCGCTGGAGAAGCTCTCGGAGTTGTGGCGGCGCTGCGGCTCCAACATCGACACGATGGACCCGCAGCATCACGACATGACGCTGGCCATCGTTTCGCATCTGCCGCACATCATCGCCTACAACATTGTAGGCACCGCCGACGATCTGCAGTCGGTGACCAAGTCTGAAGTGATCAAGTATTCGGCCTCGGGTTTCCGCGACTTCACCCGTCTCGCCGCTTCCGACCCGACCATGTGGCGCGATGTGTGCCTGCACAACAAGGACGCCATCCTGGAAATGCTGGCGCGCTTTTCGGAGGACCTCTCCTCGCTGCAGCGGGCGATCCGCTGGGGCGACGGCGACAAGCTGTTCGATCTGTTCACCCGCACCCGCGCCGTGCGCCGCTCGATCATCGAGGCCGGTCAGGATATTGATGTCCCCGATTTCGGCCGTCAGGCAGTGGAGCATCCGGCCAAAAGCTAAACTGCTTCAGGCAGGCCAGGTTGCTATGACCATGGCCATTGTCTCGGCCCGGTTTGGCGCACCCAGCCGGCCACCGAAGCGTTGGCATTTGAGCGCGGCGGCGGCACTGGCGAAGCGCAACGCCTGCTCGATGGGCATGGCTTCGGCGAGGCCGACGGCAAAGGCGCCGTGAAACACGTCGCCGGCGGCGAGCGTGTCGACTGCCTTGACCTTGGGTGCTGCGATGTGGCGAACGCAGCCGGCGGACCCGTCATGCCACCAGCTTCCCGCCGCGCCGCCGGTCACCGCGACGAAGGCATCGGTACGGCTGGCGAGGTCGGCGCAGGCGGTTTCGGGATCGAGCGCATAGCCGCAGACAATGCGCGCCGCCGTCTCCGAAGCGACGATGTGCGACGCCAGGGGCAACAGACGCTCCAGCACTTCGAGCGGCGCCGTGTCGGCGTCGAGTATCGCCGGGCGGCCGGCGTCGCGCGCGGCGGTCAGGGCTAGGGCGGCAGCGCCCGGCCAGCGGACATCGACCAGAACGGCGTCGAAGCCGGAAAGATCGGCGACAGGCAGCGCCTCGGGGTCGGTCTGCGCCTTCGGGTCGTAGAAGGGCACAATGATGCGCTCGCCATGGGCGTCGATCAGGATCGAAGCCAGCGCAGAACGCGCGCCTTCGACGCGGCGCACAAAGCTGCAATCGACGCCCTCGGCCTCGACGCCGGCCAGCAGCTGGTCGCCGATGGTATCGTCACCCGCACTTGCCCACAGAAACACCTCAGCGCCGAGACGGCCTGCGGCGCAGGCCGCACTTGTCGCCATGCCGGCAGCGATCTGGACGCCGTCCGAGGCGATGAACTTGCCCTGATGCGTGGGCAAGGTTTCGACACGCAGGATCGTATCCAGCGTCAGCGCGCCAACGCTGAGCAGTTTCACCGGCCGGCTCATGTGTTGGCTTGCTTGAGCATGGATCTCTCCCCAAAGCGGTTCCCGCTTTGGGATCATGGTCTAGTCGAGCGGCTTGATCTTGCCCAGTGGAATGAAGCCGAGCGAGGCCTTGCCCTTCACCACCTTGAGCGGCATCGACGGTTCGTTGCCGAGCAGCGCCAGGCCGGCAAAGCCCTGTTCGATCTGGCTCTTCTGCTCGGGAATGGCGGTGGCGAGGATTGCCGCCACGGCTTTGGGATCCTTGAGCTTGATCGTCAGGTCGGCATTGACCAGGCCATTGGCGTCGACCGACACCGGGCCTGACACCGTGATGCGCGCGGTTCCCGACGACAGATCGAGCTTGTGGATGTCGGCGGCCTGGCCGCGCAGGCTCCTGGCCTTGGTCTGCATCAGCGCCACGCCGTTCTTCAGCGTCGCGTCGCCGCTGCCGTCGAGCGGCGGCAGCACGCGCCCGCCGATCGCGTCGGCATCGATCTCAAGATCGGTGAAGCTGCCGGCATAGCCGACGTCCAGGCCGTCGGGCCGCAGCTCGGACGCTGCGGTCCCGGCGCTGAACAGCGAAACCGGGCCGGTATCATCGGCCGGATCGGTCTGGCCGGACAGGGCCTCGGCCTGCAACGAAATGCTGCGGGGCAAGGGCCAGGAGAGCTTGGCGTTGGCCTGCAGATTGTCCCAGTCGATCCATAAAGGCATCATTCCCGGCACCGATGTGCGCAGCGGTCCGCGCAACTCGGCGGCGGGCGATAGCGGGCGGATGAGTTCGGCCACGAAGTTGAAGCTGCCGGTCGAGGCGGCGACGTTCCTGGTGTCGTCCTCGTAGGCCAGCGTGTCACAGGATACGGAAAAGCTCAGGGGATAGCCACTGACCGTAAGATTGGCGCAGCCGGCCTCGATGCCTTTGGTGTTCAGCTGCGCCACCGCCTTGTCGGCTTCGCTTCTGACGCGGCCGGCAACATAGAACCAGACCGCGCTGTAGGCGCCGAACAGCATCACGACGAAAGCGGCAAGCCAGAACAGCCGGCGGCGAAATTTTGACGGACGCTCGTCACTTGACGTCATGCTGCGGCTTTCATTAACGCGGGCGTGTTGCGGGTGGACTGTGATTTACGCAACAAGCAAAAAGACAGAAGAGCACCGATTCCGATGCGGCGGCGTCACTCTCGTGCAATCAGGCTTGGCGATATGGGCGATTTTTGGGTTTTTGGCTACGGCTCGCTGATCTGGCGGCCGGGATTTGCGCATGTCGAGACCCGCCGCGCCCGCCTTTACGGCTACCGCCGGTCGCTCTGCGTCTACTCCTTCGTGCATCGCGGCACGCGCGAACGGCCGGGCCTGGTGCTCGGCCTCGACCGCGGCGGCTCCTGCATCGGGCTGGCGTTTCGCGTGCCCGGTGAGTTGCGCGATGAGGTGCTTGCCTATCTGCGCGAGCGCGAACTGGTGACCAGCGTCTACCTTGAGCGGACACTCGATATCCGCCTCGACGGCGGCGAAACGGTCCCGGCGGTTGCCTATATCGTCGACCGCCAGCACGACCAGTATGCCGGCGGCCTCGACGCGGCGCATGCGGCAAGCGTCATCCGCGGCGCCATCGGCCAGTCCGGAAACAATGAGGACTATGTGCTGAGCGCGGTCGAGCACCTCGAAGCGCTCGGTATCAGCGATCACTGGCTGGAAGAGGTGGCGAAACGGGTCGCGCCCAACGCTACATTGTGAAAATCTGTTTTCCGAGATCGGCGCGATCCAGGCTGTTTTCGACGGCAAGCTTGAACTCGCTCAACGGGTGGATACCGCCGACAGGGATATGGAAGCCAGGCTGGCCGAAGATGTCGACAATCTCGCGCAGCATCGGCCGGTCGGCTTCGACGGGCGGCGAAAAGAAGTAGCGATAGATGTTTGCCCTGATTTCGGCGCCGCTTAGCAGCACGTCGAAATTGTGCAGTTCGAAACGCTCGGCGCTCATGCCGCCGTTGATGACCATTTGCCCGCCAAGAGCAAGGGTGCGGATCAACTCGCCGCTGGCAGGCCCGCCGACATTGTCGATGATGCCGTTCAGTCTCGCGCCGCCGGTCATGTCCATGATGGCTTCCTTTATGTCGCCATTCACGTCCGACAGGTCGAGGATGGCGCTGGCGCCAAGCTCCTTCAGGTTCAGCCTTTGATGCTGCCGTCGCACCACCGCGATGACGTTGATGCCGCGCCGTTGGGCGAACTGCATCACCATGGTTGAAATCGAAGAATAGCCGGCCGTGACCGCCAGCCACTGGCCAGGCTGCACCCTGGAATCCACCAACAGGTCCCAGGCCGTGATGGGGTTCACCATCTGCCCGGCGCGTTCGGCAGGGTAGTCGGCGGGCAAGGGGATCAGCCATTCAGCGGGAATGGCCGCGTACTCGGCCCATGTGTTGTAGTGACTGAAGGCGACAAGCGTGCCGGGTTTCAGGGCGACACCTGCCCCTGCCGCTTCGACGATGCCTGCACCATGATTCCCGGCGATCTGCCGGGGAAAATGCGGCTTCTTCGGTTCGGGATAGAGGTTCTGGATGAACAGAAAGTCGCCCGGGTTGACCGAAGCCGAGACCATCCTGACCAGCGCCTCGCCGTCGCCGATCCGCGGAATCGGCACATCATCCAGATAAAGCACGTCCCGCGGCGAGCCGATCTCGTCGAATACGATTGCCTTCATGTCGGTCTCCAAATGGCAGCGGCTTGGAGGCGACCAGACCGCGAGCGCCGACACTTGCATCGGCGTTGCGGAATCTAGGTTCGGCTGGCGAAAACCAGAATTGGCAGAATTGACAATCTATGTGCTAAACTTGCCATACTGCTAATTCGAGGACACATCTTGGAAAAACGCCCCGTCCACGCCGTGATCTGGCTGCCGTCGACTTTCTATTCGGCAGTTGCCGCCACGCTCGTCGAAATGTTCGACCTGGTGAACACTCTTCGCGGCGCACCGGCGATTTCCTTCGAATTCGTGGCGCGGCAGGCCGACGCCACGACGACGCCGGGAATTTCCTTTCATACCAGACGCGAACCCTCGCAGCGGATGGACCTGCTGATCCTGCTTGCCATGCCCGGCATGCAGGTGCCGGAGCTTGTTGCCGCACTGGAGGAAGAGAGCCGTCATGCCGCGCCGCTCATCGCCAGGGCGCAGCGCGATGGCGCCATCGTCGCCGCGCATTGCGGCGCTGGTTATTTCCTCGCCGATGCCGGCCTTCTCGATCGAAAACGCGCGACGATCTCCTGGTGGCTGAAGGCTGATGCCCAGCGCCGTTTTCCGAATGTGCGCTGGGACGCTTCCCGTGTCCTGGTCGGGGACGGGCGGATCTATACTTGCGGCGGGGGCTTTTCAGGCCTCGAACTCGGCAAGGCTCTTCTCAAGGATCTTGGCTTCGCCAAGGAGGAGCGTCTGGTTCGCAAACTCTTGGTGCTGCCGCCGTCGCGGCAGAGCCAGGCGCCATATGAATTCCCGCTCACCGATCTGCTGCCCCTGCATGAGCCGTTGCGCGACCGCCTCGAAGCCCTGGCAAGAAACCAGCTCAGAACGCTCGACCTTGCCTTGCTTGGCGCGCAACTCGGCCTGTCGCCGCGAACACTGGCGCGCCGGTTTGCCGAGGAGTTACACACAACGCCCGGCCGATGGATTCAGGATCGACGGCTCGAGGCCGCCAAGACGCTTCTCGAAAGCACCAGGCTTGGTGTTGCGGAGGTATGCTATCAGGTCGGCTATCAGGATGCGGCCTCGTTCAGCCGGCTTTTCAATCGCACCGTCGGGCTGCCACCCGGCGAATACCGGCGTCAAAGCCAGTAGACAATGGCCAGGTTATATGCGGGCAGGTCGCGCCTTTGTGAAGCGCTGGTCCGCTGGAAAATTGGCTGAGGCCTTTGACCTCGGCGCGGCGAGACCTAGCTTAGCTGCGGCCCGAAGCATTCGGGTTCGCCCGCCGGTGCCAGCATCACGGAGCCCATCTTGCAGAAACGCCGTCTTGGTCAAACCGACCTTTCCATCGCGCCGCTGGTTCTGGGCGGCAATGTCTTCGGCTGGACCGCCGACGAGAAGACCTCCTTCCACCTGCTCGACCGGTTCGCCGGCGCCGGCCTCAACGCCATCGACACGGCCGACGCCTATTCGCGCTGGGCACCCGGCAACAAGGGCGGCGAATCCGAGACGATCATCGGCAAATGGATGAAAAGCCGCGGCAACCGCGACAAGATCGTCGTCATCACCAAGGTCGGCTCGGATATGGGGCAAGGCAAGAAGGATTTGTCGGCCGCCCATATCGAGAGGGCGGTCGAGGCATCGCTCAAGCGACTGCAGACCGACGTCATCGACCTTTATCTGTCGCACTGGCCGGACCCGACCACGCCTTACGAGGAGACGCTCGGCGCCTACGCGAAGCTGCTCGCCGCGGGCAAGGTCCGCCATATCGGCGCCTCCAACCTCGACGCTGGCCAGTTGCGGGCGGCGCTCGATGTGGCCAGCCTGCGCGGGCTGCCGCGCTATGCCGTGCTGCAGCCGGAATACAATCTCTACGATCGCTCGTCTTTCGACGGGCCGCTGAATGATCTGTGCGCGGCGGAGGATATCGGCGCCATCACCTATTTCGCTCTCGCCAAAGGGTTTTTGAGCGGCAAATACCGCAGCGAGGCCGATCTTGGCAAAAGTGATCGCGGCGGTGGCGTGAAGGGCTATCTCAATGCGCGCGGCATGCGCATTCTGGCGGCGCTCGACACTGTCTCGGCGCGGCATTCGGCCAGCCAGGCCGAAGTCGCGCTTGCCTGGGTGATGGCACAGCCCGGCATCACCGCACCGATCGCCAGCGCCACGACGCTCGACCAGGTCGACAGCCTGGTGCGCGCGGTCTCGCTGAGGCTCAGCGCGGAGGATCTCGCGGCGTTGGACAAGGCCAGCGCATAGCGAAGGCTGCCGATCAGGTTCGGCACGATCGTTCAAGACGACGCAAGTCCGCCTTGCCACACTGCTTCCCAGTATCGTGGCAGAGGCGGGAGCAGCGTGGCCATAGAGATCCTTTCGCAGACACAGCCCTGGCAGCAATTGCTGGCGCTGGTGCTGGCGGCAACCGTCGTCATGGGCAGTCCGGGCCCGGCGACGATCAGCGTCACGGCGATAGGCGCAGCCTTAGGCCTGCGCAATTCGCTCCGCTATGCCTGGGGGATCATTCTCGGCACGGTTGCGGTGCTGTTGGTGGTGGCCACCGGCATCACGGCTGTCCTCACCTCGATGCCGGGGGTGGCGCCGGTGCTGGCGGTCGCTTCCGCCGCCTACATCCTCTATCTCGCCTTCAGGATAGCGACGGCGCCGCCGCTGGCGGCACGCGACAGCGGGGCTGTGCTGCCAACCTTCCTCGGCGGCTTCCTGCTCGCCGTCGCCAATCCGAAGGCCTATGTCGCGATTGCCGCGGTCCTTGCCGGCTCCGCGACGGCGGCCGGCGCCGATGCTCTCGGCGTTCCGGCGAGGCTCGCGGTTCTCACCTTGATGATCGTCGCCATTCATGTGCTGTGGCTTCTGGCCGGCGCGGCCTTCGCCAGCACCCTGCGCCAGCCGCTGGCGTCGCGGATCATCAACCTGGTGTTCGCCGCAACGCTGGTGCTGACCACGGCTTTGGCGGCGTGGCCGTGAGCCCGAACGGTAGATCTGATGAGATCAGGCCTTCGCCTTCGCGGCAGCGAGTTCGGCCAACCGCTTCACCGCGGTCGGCGGCATTGGCGGCGGGTTCGGCGAACGCGACGCCTCGATCAGCAGCTGGTCGCAGGCGACTTCGGTCTCGCCGATCAGCCGGTCCATGAATTCGTCCTTGCCGAGCCCGGGCGGGATCGGCGGCAGGAAGCGGGCCTTGATGGTGCCGGGAAAGCGCATGAATTTGCGGCGCGGCCAGTAGAGGCCGGCGACATGGGCAACCGGCACCACCGGGACGCCAAGCTGCGTGTAAAGTTCGACAATGCCGTATTTATAGGCCGGCTCGTCGCCAGGTGCGCGGCGCGTGCCTTCGGGATAGATGATCAGCTGGCGCGGATTGCGTGCCATTTCCTGCCTGGTCGAGGCAACGACCTGCTTCAGCGCCTTGGAGCGGCTGCCGCGGTCGACCGGGATCATCCGCATCTTCATGATGTACCAGCCGAAGAAGGGGATCCAGGTCAGTTCGCGCTTGAGGATGTAAAGCGGGTCCTGGAGAAGCGGAAAGAAAGCGATCGCGTCCCAGAATGACTGGTGTTTCGGCGCCAGGATGAAGGAACCTTCGGGCAGGTTTTCCAAACCGGTGATGTCGCTCCTGGTGCCGGCGATCTTGTCGTAGAGCCACAGGCTGGTGCGCGACCAGAATTTCGGCACGAACCAGGCACGGTGGCGCGGCGACAGGAAATAGTATGGGGTCCAGAGGATCATCTGGACGACCAGGTTGACGTAGAAGACGAGGTTGAACGCCAGCGAGCGGATGTAGAGCATGCGGGGAAGGGCCCGTTGAGGAGGTGTGCGTTGGTTACACCAAGCGCGGGCAAAAAGGAAACGCCGCAATGGCCGCAGCCGGCCCTCAGTTCACCACGCCGCCTGCAGCAGCCGCTGTTTCAGCCGCGGAGCGGCGAAATCAAGGAATGCCCTGAGTTTGACCGGCAGCAGGCCGTGGCCGGCATGGACGAGGCTCACCGGCCATGGCTGTGGCTCGAAGGGCCGCAAGACCGGGACGAGCACGCCAGAGCGTACCGCGTCGGCGATCTGGTAGGACAGCACGCGCGTCATCCCGGCGCCGGCAATCGCGGCATCGATCGCCGCTTCGGCGGTGTTGACGCGCAGCCGCGAGCGGATCGGCACAATCAGTTCACCCTTGCCGCCGGCAAAGCTCCAGCTGGCGAGAGCGGAGGGCCCCTCGAAACTGATGCACTCATGCGCGGCCAGATCTTCCGGGGTCTGCGGCATGCCGTGCGCGGCGATATAGGCGGGACTGGCGCACACCACGCGGCGGATCGCGCCGACGCGGATGGCGACCAGGCTCGAAGGTGCAAGCTCGCCGATGCGGATGGCAAGGTCGAGATGTTCCTCCACCAGCTGGGTTATCCGGTCGGCCAGCGTCAGGCGGATGTTGACTTGGCTGTAGGCCGCGAGGAACTCGGTGACGACGGGCAGCACGTGCAGGCGGCCAAAGACGATCGGGGCGGTGATGAACAGGTCGCCGGTCGGCGTGCTGTATTCGCCGGCGGCGGTGCGCTCGGCCTCGCCGACCTCGCCCAGGATACGGCGGCAGGCGGCGAGATAGGCCTGGCCGGCATCGGTCAGCGTCAACTGCCGGGTCGAACGGTTCAGCAGTCGCGTCTGCAGATGCTTTTCGAGGTCGGAAACCTTGCGGCTGACCGTCGCCAGCGGAATTCCGAAGCGGCGGCCGGCGGCGGAAAGGCTGCCAGCCTCCACTGCGGCGACAAACAGCGACATGGCCTCGAAGCGATCCATCGTTGCTTCCACAAAATGGAAGGAGATGTTGCGAACATGCCATCTACATCCGGAAGATGGAAGCCTCTATATCGGAGCACACAATGGCCAGAGATTTGGCCTCGCGGAGTCTTCCATGAACGCTCATACCTTCATCAGCGATGTCGCCTTCACGCCGACGGTCAAGGCGATCCAGACCCGCAAGGGGTCGCGCAAGGGTTATGCCAGCGCCGAGGAGCGCGGCGGATGGCGCGCCCATATCACGTCGGACCTCGCCGACTTCATCGCGGCGCAGACCAGCGTCTTCCTGTCGACGGCCAATGGCGAGGGCCAGCCCTATATCCAGCATCGCGGAGGTCCTGCCGGCTTCCTCAAGGTGCTAGACGAGAAGACCATCGGCTTTGCCGATTTCTCCGGGAATAGGCAGTTCATCACCCAAGGCAACCTTGCCGACAACAACCAGGCATTCCTGTTCCTGATCGATTATGCGCATCGGCAGCGCGTCAAGATCTGGGGTATGGCGCGCGTCGTCGAGGACGATGCCGAGCTTTTGGCAAAGCTGATGCCGCAGGACTACAAAGCACGTCCCGAGCAGGTCATCCTGTTCACCGTCTCGGCCTGGGACGCCAATTGCCCGCAACACATTCCGCAGCGCTTCGAAGCGGCCGACGTGGCGGCTGCACTTGCCGAACGCGACAAAAGGATTGAGCGGCTCGAACAGGAGATTGCGCGGCTGCGCGGCGCCTCGGCTAAGGGGTAATCGAGTCAGTCCTTTGCGGTCGAAACCTCGGCCAGCGCGACGCTGTCGGCGGTCTGGCGGACCGGGACGATGCCGCGCGCCAGCGCCAGCAGATATTTGCTGTATTCGGTCAGAAGCACGCGCAGCGCTTCCGGCTTGGTCAGCCAGTCGCCATTGTCGAGATTGGTGTTGACCACCGGATAGGGCTCAAGCCTGGCGCCGTGCAGCAGACGGCCCATCTCCAGCAGGCTGCGCGGCATATGATAATTGTTGGTGACGAGGATGACGCTGCCGTAGGCGTGGCTCTCCACCCATTTGGCGCTCTCCTGAGCATTGCCGATCGTGTCGAGTGCGGCGCGGTCGATGTCGACGCAGCAGGAAAACAGCGCCTTGTCGCCGCCGGTCGCGGCTTGCAATTGGCGGCGGCTGGCGGAGGGATGGACGCCTGAGATCAGCAGCCGCTCGCCCTTGCCGGAGGCAAGCAGATCGAGTGCGGCGTCGAGGCGCGCCTGACCGCCGGTCAGGACGATGATAGCATCGGCCTTGGCCGGATCGGCCGGGGTTGTCATGTGGCTGACCTTGCTGGCGAACCAGCCGAAGCCGCCGGCAAACAGCGCCACCAGCAGCAGTAGACAGAGGGAGCCGAGACGCAACACCGTCCGCAAACGACCCGGGCCGGTGCGCACACGTGAAAGCGCACCCACCACTGGCATCTGTCCAACCGTCCCGGTTGAGTTCCGCGCGTCCATCATCCTATGGTTAATCCTGAAATGCCGCTTTGATAAGAAAAAAAGCGCACATTGCGTTACGTCGTTTTTCGATCCGTGATCGCTCCGCTATTCTTGTCCCTGGCCCCCGAACTGTTTTTCGCTTCTGCCGTCATTGCTCAGCCCGCATCCGGCTGGCGGACATCGATGTCGCTGAGATAGGCGACGACGGTGGCGTGCGATGTCGCCGCCGTCAGCCCGCCGATCACCAGCACCATCAGGCCGACGCCGAGATAACCGGCCGATCCGATGGCGAAATTGCCGAACAAAGCGGTCGCCTGGTCGGCCTGCGGCGTTGCCATGTTGCGCGACGACCACCAGGAAAAGACGATGAAAACGAGGATCGCTGCGGCGCCGCCGGCGGCAGCCCCCTTCATCCCGGTGACCAGGAAATGCCAGCGGAATTCACGCGCGATGAAGCGCGCCTCGGCGCCGACGAAATGCAGCACTTCGATGATATGGCCGTTGCCGGCCATGGCGCCGCGGGTGGCGAATACCACCGTCAGAACTGTCGCCGACAACATCAGCACCAAGACGGCGATGCCGATGGTGACCGTGGTGCGGGCCATGGCGACCAGCCGGTCGACCCAGGTGCGGTGATCGTCGAGCGAAGCACTTGGCAGCTTGGGCGTGATCGCTGCGCGGATGGCGGCAAAGTCGGGCGGGCTGGTCTCGTCGATGGTGACGATGATCAGCCGCGGCACCGGCAGTTCGTCGATGTTCAGCCCCGAGCCCAGCCATGGCTCCAAAAGGCGGGCTGTCGCATCGCGATCGATGATGCTGGTCGCTTTCACCCCGGGGAATTCACCGGCGATCTGCGAGGCCTGGGCAAGGGCTGCCTCCATATCGAGGCCGTCGACAGGTTTGATCTGGATCGTCGCCTCGCGCGAGATCTGGTTCTCCCAGACCGAGGCGGTATCGCGCACCAGGGTGACGGCGCCGAAGGTCAGGCAGGACAGGAAGGTCATGATGGCGATGACCAGCACCAGAGCGCGGCCGGCAATGTTCTGCGCCGGCACGATCGGCGCCATGCGGCGCTGGACACGCTGCGGCGTACCTGCCTGCTCCGCGGCCGCTTCATGCAGCTGTTCGGCGAATAGCTCAGTCATAGATATCCAGCCTTCCGCCGGCCAGGATCATGCGGCGCGCGTCGACCTGCTCCATCAGGCCGAGGTCGTGGGTGGCGATCACCACAGCGGTGCCGAGACGGTTGAGCTCGATGAACAGCCTGAGCAGCCTACGCGCCAGGGGCGGGTCGACATTGCCGGTCGGCTCGTCGGCGAGCAGGATTTCGGGCTGTTCGATCAGCGCGCGGGCGATGGCGGCGCGCTGCTTTTCGCCGCCCGAGAGGACCGGCGGCAGCACATGCATGCGCTCGCCGAGACCAACCCATTTCAAAAGTTCGGTGACGTCGGTGCGGTAGCTCGCTTCCTCGCGGCCGCGCACGCGCAGCGGCAGAGCGACATTCTCATAGGTGGTCATGTGGTCGAGCAGGCGGAAATCCTGGAACACCACGCCGATGCGGCGCCTGAGATGCGGCAGTTCGGCGCGCGAGATGCGCGAGCGGTCCTTGCCGAAGATGGTGATCAGTCCGCGTGTCGGCTTCAGCGACATGAACAGAAGGCGCAGCAGCGTCGTCTTGCCGGCGCCGGAGGGCCCGCTGAGGAACTGGAAGGAGCTCTCCGGAATGTGCAGGGAGATGTCGCGGAGGATTTCCGGACCCATGCCATAGCGGAGGCCGACATTTTCAAAGCGGATCACGTGCGACGACCTGAAATGTGTGGCGGCGGCGTGCCAGCCCTTTCTGTCCAACGACCATCGGCCGCCATGGTTAACCGTCGGTTAATTTTCGCTGTTTTTGAATGCGTCACAAGGGTTCCGGTGGGGAAGCGTTAACCATTTCCATTTACGCAAAAGAAACGAAGAGCGAACAGCGGGGCCATGATGGCTGAGCAACGAACCGCGCGCCCGGTTTCCGGCGAAATCATGGCCGGGAAGAGTGTCGCGCCGGAATTGCGTCCTTTGGCGACCGACATCGTCGATGCCGATTATGAGGTGCTGTCACGCGGAGCCTCGAGGGCGGACGCCATCCAGGCGCCTGCGCGCAATGTGGCCACGCCGTCGATCGCAGGCATGGAGATGCTGCGCAAGCCGGACGCCGCAACCGTGCGGCCGCCGGCGTCGCGAGGCGGGCCGATCTTCTGGATCGCCGGCATCGGTGCGGCGCTCGCCGCTTTCTGGGTCTCGGGCGGTCACGCGCTGGTGCGCCAGACGCCGTTCTGGACAGTCGAACAGCCGGCGGGCGCCGTACTCAGCATTGCCGGCGTCACCTCGCGTGTCGACGCGTCTGGCGCCACCCCGGTGCTGTTCGTCGATGGCGAGGCCGTCAATGACGGGGTGAAAGCCGGGCCATTGCCGCCGCTGGAAATCCGCGTCACCGGCAATGACAGCCGCATCACGCGCTATACGTTGGGGACATCCAACCGTTCGCTGGCGCCCGGCGAAAGATTCGGCTTTTCCAGCCGTCTCGACGTGCCTAGAAACGGTGTAAAGGCCGTCTCGGTCACTTTCGCCGGTTAGGCGACGATTTCTCGGAAAGGTTATTGATGCCAGTTGTGCGCGGCAAGGACATCGAAGTCCTGTTTTCGGCGTCCGCGATCGCGCGGCGCAATCTGGAGCTCGCCAAGGAGATCGCCGAGCACGATTACCACGACCTCTTGGTAATTTCAGTGCTGAAAGGCTCCTTCATCTTTGCCGCGGATCTCATTCGCGCCATGCACGATGTCGGGCTGTCGCCGGAGGTCGAATTCATCTTCATTTCCAGCTATGGCGCCGGCACCACCAGCGGTGAGGTGCGGGTGCTGCGCGATATCGACAATGAGGTCGCCGGCCGTGACGTGCTACTGATCGATGATATTCTCGAATCAGGCAAGACACTCTCCTTCACCCGCAATCTGATGCTGTCGCGCGGCGCCAAAAGCTGCGCCATCGCGGTGCTGCTCGACAAGCGCATGCGTCGCCAGACCGAGCTCAACGCCGATTATGTGGGCTTCGACTGCCCCGATTATTTCGTCGTCGGCTACGGTATGGACGTTGCGCACGCTTTCCGGGAATTGCCGTTTGTCGGCGTCGTGAAAGGCGACGCCTGAGAAAAGGCCTCCGACGCTTCAAATTTTCAGAAAAAGTCAACTTTTGCCCGCCAAATTCCGGCCCATGGCAAAGCTTCTGATCGTCGAGGACGATGAGTCCGTCCGCACCCTCGCCGCCCGCGCGCTCGAACGCGCCGGGCATTCAATCGACATTGCCGCCGATGGCGCGCAGGGGCTGGCGATGATCAGCGCGGCGGGCGGCGGTTACGACCTCGTCGTCTCCGATATCCGCATGCCGGAGATGGACGGCATCGAGATGGCGATCGCGGCGGCCAGGCTTTTTCCGGCGATGAAGATCCTGCTGATGACCGGCTATGCCGACCAGCGCGAGCGCGCCGAGGAGTTGAACGGCATCATTATCGATGTCGTGCAGAAACCTTTCACGCTGGCCGAAATCCGCTCCCGCGTCGAACAGGCGCTGGCCTGCTTTGCCTGACACTGTTCAAGCCGCATCCTGAGTTGCGGCTAGGACCAGGGTGCTCCGGCGCCGTTCGGTGTTGAGCGCGAGCAAGCCGGCGCCAATGATCAGCGCGGCACCGATAGCGGTGGTCGAGCGCGGCACCTCGTTGAAGAACAGGAAGCCCCACAGCGGCGACCAGATGATCCCTGTGTATTCGAAGGTGGCGACGCGGTTGGCCGGCGCCAGCCGGTAGGCCTGCGACAGAAGAATCATGCCAGCCGAAGCGACGAAGCCGCACGCCGCCATCTTGAGGAAATCCGGCGTCGTCGGCCAGACCCATGGCCGCACCAGGAATTCGAGGCTGGGATGGGCCGCGTGGGTAATGCCGGCAAGCCAGAATGTGCCGGCAACCAGGGCCGCGCCGACGAGATAGGCGCCGTTCTGGTAGAAGGCCATGACGGTTGAGGATTCTGTATCGCCGATCTTGCGCGCCATCAGCTGCGAAAAGCCGTAGAGCAGCGCCGAACCCAGCGACAAGAAGGCCGCCCAGTCGAACAGGCCGGCGCCCGGGCGCAGCATCACGACCACGCCCAGCATGCCGATCAGCACGGTGGCGAGCGCCTGCCAGGAGACGCGTTCGCCGAGATAGGGCCCAGCCATCGCCATGATGAACAGCGGCGCCATGAAGTAGAGCGCCACTGCATCGGCCAACGGCAAGGCGGCGATCGCCAGATAGTAGACGGTATAGGAGCTGAACTGGATGAAGGCACGGATCGTCAGCAGACCAAACCGCTTCGAGGCGATGGCCCGCAGGCCGACATCGGCGCGGACGAGAACAATGAGGATCGGCAAGGCGATGATCGAGCGGATCCACATCACCTCGGTGACGGGATAACCGCCCGACACCGCCTTGACCAGCGGATCCTGGAGCGAGAACACCAGCACGCCGAGACACAGGCTGATGATGCCGAGAACGATCCGGTTGCGCATGCCGGCCCCTTGCCTGCCCGCAGCCGCCCGGCCGCGGGGTAAAAAGAACCCGCCACCGTTTCGGGCAGCGGGTATGAGTGAGGACTCTTCGATTGGTCCGCAACCGATTTCGCGGCCGCATATCCAATGGGGTAGGCTGACTATCGTCCGGCGTTTGACATGTTGCAAACGAATTGGAATGATACCAGCGATCAAATTTGCTTATGACTGAGACAATGCGGCCAACCCTCGACAGCGATCTCCTGCGCACCTTCGTCGCCATTGCCGAAGCGGGCAATTTCACCCGGGCGGCCGAGCAGGCCGGCCGCACCCAGTCGGCTGTGTCGATGCAGATGAAGAAGCTTGAAGAGCTGGTCGGCGACAGCCTGTTCGAACGCGGCTCGCGCGGCGTAGCGCTGACGCGCCGGGGCGGCGAGCTGATCGTCAATGCCCGCCGCATCGTCTCGCTGCTCGACGAGACGGCGGCGTCGATGGCGGCGGCACCGCTCGGCGGGCCGGTGCGGATCGGCATTCCCGAGGAATATGGCCACGCCATCCTGTCGCGCGCGCTCGGCGCTTTCTCAAAACGCCACACCAAGGTCGAGGTTACGGTACGCTATGCGCATTCAGGCGCGCAGCTGGCCGCACTTGCCGCCGGCGAGCTCGACCTCGCCGTGGTCTTCGAATGGCAGGATCCTGGTGGCGGCGAGGTGCTGATGCACGATCCGACGGTGTGGGTGACATCGAGCCTGCATCACATGCATGAGGAGCGGCCGGTGCCGATCGCGCTCTACAACAGGGCCGGCTGGTGCAAGGACTTCGCCATCAAGTCGCTGGAACAGCGCGGGCTGGCCTACCGTGTTGCCTATACCAGCGACACCACCGGCGGCCTGAAGCTTGCCGTCACCTCTGGCCTGGCGATCGCGCCGATCTCGCACAGCAACATTCCCGATGGCTGTCGCGAGCTCACTGCCGCCGACGGGTTCGGTCACATCGACTCCTCGAATGTGGTGATGCATCGCAACCCGAACGCGTCAGGCGAGGCGATCGACGGCATGCAGGAAGCGATCCGCGACGCATTCGTCAACAGGTCCGATTAAAGCGCGTCGCGCTGAAACGGATTCAAGCGACGCGCTTTAAGTCTTTGTTTTGATGCATGTCGTTGTCCCAGAACCGCAGCACACTTCTGGGCGACATGCATTAGAACAGCTCCTTCCGGGAAACTGCTTAGCCTGCCGCATCCTCGTAGAAATGCAGGCGATTGCCGAAGGGATCACCGACCGCCACTTCGCGGGTCTGCCAGGGCGTTGTTTCGAGACCCGGCCGGGCATAGCGGTATTTCTTGCCGATCAGTTCGCGATGCAGCGCCGCTATGTCCTCGACCTTGATGCGCATGGCTATGCCTGGAGCACCGTCGCCATGATGTTCGCTCAGATGCAGGACGCAGCCGTCGCGGATTACACCCATGTAGAGCGGCGCATTGTCGTCGAAGCGATGCTCGAACTCGATCGTGAAGCCGAGGAAGTCGAGATAGAATTCGCGCGCCTTGGCGATGTCGAAGATGCGCAGGATGGGCGTTACAGCCCCAAGTTTCGGCATGGCGTCACCATTGGGCTGGATCGGATATTCCCCCGAGCGACGCTACTTCAGTTCGAGCAACCGCTCGAGATAGCTGCGCTCGATGTCGGGGCTGAGCGCGTTGCCGAGCCGCTTGCGGATCGCTTCGAGGATCTGGCGCGCACGCTGCACGTCGATCTCGTCGGGCACCTTCACCGAATCGCCGAAATCGGGTCCGCGGCTGGCGCGCGGCCGGCCTAGCGGGTCGCGGTCGGCGTCCTGCTGGCGACCGCCTTCCTGGCTACCGCCCTGGTCGCCCTGCATCGCCTGCAACTGCTTCATCATCTCCTTGGCGCCCTTGCGCAGCGCTTCCAGCGCGCGACCCTGGTGGCCGACTGCCTGGTCGCCTTCACCTTCACCAAGCGACTTTTCGGCATTGCCCATGGATTTGCCGGCTTCGCCAAACCCCTCATTGGGCTGCATGCCCATGCCTTCCAGACCCTTCTTCAGCTTGTCGAGTTCGCTCTGCAGCTGGCCCTGGCCTTCCTGCAACTGCTTCATCGCATCGGCGAATTCCTGCGCCGTCATCGGCTTTTTACGGGCAAGCGGATCGCGATCGTCACCGGGGCCGGGTTTGTCCTGATCCTGGCCGCCGAGCTGCTGGTCGCCATCCTGCTGCTGGTCTTGATCCCGTTGGCCCTGGCCGCGCTGCATCTGGTCCATGCGGTAGGTGTCGTTCATCATCTCCTGCTGGCGGCGCATGATCTCGCCCAGCTTGTCCATCTGCTGGCGCATTTCGCTGTCCTGCTCGCCGCCTTGCTGCTGACGGCCGGCCTGCAGGTTGTTCATCATGTTTTCCAGCTGCGACAGCAGCTCCTGCGCCTTGTCGCGATCGCCTGATTTCGCCAGGTTCTCGATCTGGTCCATCATGCGGTCGATGTCGCTCTGGCGCAGCTCACGGCCGTTCTGCTGCATCTGCGGCGCGTTCGGGTTCTGCTTGGCGCGCTCGGCGAACTCCTGCAGGAATTCGTTCATCGCCTCGCGCAGTTCCTTCATCGCCTTTTCGATCTCTTCGTCGCTGGCGCCACGCTTGATGGCGTCCTGCAGCGCCTGCTGCGCCTGGCGCAGGCGCTTTTCCGCCGCGGAGAGATTGCCTTCCTCAATGCCGAGCGCGATTTCCCAGAGATAGGCAACCTCGCTGCGCAGTTGGTCGTCGCTGTCGGACATCTTCAGACGGCTGCGGGCGCTCATGACGGCGAGGTAATGCGACATGTTGTCGAACGTGTCTTCGGGTCGGAGCGTGATGGCGTCCATCAGGTCGAGCACGCGCGGCTTGGCGTTGGCATCGAGCGCCAGCAGGCGGCGCTGCTCGATCACTGCCCGCGCCAGTGGGTTGGCGAAGGGCCGCTCGGGCATCACAATAGTCTTGGTTTCGCTGGTCGCGGTGTGCCCGGCGTCGTCGGTGGCGACAAGCGACAGTTTGATGCTGGCGCCGGCCCAGACGTGTTCGGTGAGGTCCTTGGTGGTCTTGGCGGCGTTCGCCTTGCCGCCGCGGCGCGGTAGCGCCAATGGCATTTCAGGCGATCCGTAGAGCGGATGCGCACCGGGCGCCGCCGGATCGACCAGCGCGAAAACCGCCTTGGCGGTGGCCGCGCCATAGTCGTCGTCGATCTGGTAATTGAGCTCGAAGGCGCCGTTGACGGCGCGCTTGGGCTCGCCGACGAAGCGGATCGTCGGCGGCTTGTCGGGGATCACCGCGAATGCCCATTGGCCGAGATCGGCTTCGCCCGATTTCAGCGTCAGCGTCCCGTCAGCCGTCAGCTTGCCGGTGAACTGGCGCAGCTTGGGTGTCGCCGGGTTGGCCGCCGCTGCCTTGATCGCTGCCGCCTGCGGTCCCGTCGGGTCGATGGCGCGGGCATTGCCGCTCTTGTCGGCGAAGCTGAGCGTTTCCTCGCCGGAGCCGCCGGTGACGCGCAGCGAGACGTCGCTGCCTTGCGGCACGGTGAAGGTGGCGGTTGCCTGCTTGGCATTGTTGTCGATGACTGGGGTGGTCAGGAAGATGGGCGGCTTGCCGGTATAGGCCGGCGGGGTCACCCAGGCATCGATGCGCGGCGGCACGATGTCGCGCGCCGCATGGGCGCGGAAACCATCGGAGAGCCTGCCGCCCGACGGGCCGAAGGAAAAGGCAAAAGCAGTAACCAACAGCAGCGCCGCCACGGCGCGCAGCCCCCACGGGTCGCGTTCCGGCACGCGGGTACGCGGCAGATCGGCGCCGAGGCTGCCAAGCTTTTCGGCCATGCGCTTTTGGTGCTCGCGCCACAGCGCCTGGGAAAAGATGCTTTCCTTGCCGCTCGGACGGTCGGTCTGCACCAGCACCGGGCTGTGCTGCAACTGGTTGGCCGCCTCGATGCGGCGGTCGACCTCGGCGGCGGAGGGAAGCTTGAAGAAACGCAGCGGATAGAGCGCTGCAACCGCGGCAATGCCGAACGCCACGACCAGGGCAATGCGCGCAACGTCAGGCAGGCGTGGGAAAAGGCCGAGCCAGGAGAGGCTGAGGAACAGGCTGGCGACGATGAGCAGCGGTAGAATCAGCGGCCAGCCGCGCTCGACCGACATCGAGAGGCGTGTCGCCAGCCGGCTTAGGGCAAGCCGCCCGGCCAGGCTGCGATCGCCGCTGGAAATGGGGCTTTCCGTCATCGGCCCTTCCTGCCCGGGCGGGATAGCCCGGACTCAACCAATGCAAGTTTACCAGCAAACACGGCAAAGGCGAGGCGGTTCCGGAAAACTTGAAGAGCTTTGGCGGGTTTCCACCCGCAATTCAGTCAAAGCAAGAATCAGAATTTCGGCAAGAATCAGAATTTGGCCGGATCGGTGTTTGAGCCGCAGACCAGGACCGCGATCCGTTCGCCCGGTGCCGGCGTGTAGCGGCCGGACAACAGCGCTGCGAAGGCTGCGGCGCCGCCCGGCTCGGCGATGATCCGCACCCGCTCCCACAGTGCCTTCTGCGCGGCGATGATGGCGTCGTCGGTGACCAGGATGGAGCGCTCGACAAAGGCCTCGGCGATCGGGAACATCATTTCGCCGACGCGCTTGGGCGCCAGCGAATCGGCGGCGACGCCTTCGGCGGGCGCATCGACCGGGTGGCCGGCCTCGAAGGCGCGATGGAGCGTCGGCGCGCCTTCAGGTTCGATGGCGATGATCCTGATGCGACCGGCAAACCAGGCCGCGATGCCGCCGATCAGGCCGCCGCCGCCGACGGCGACCAGCAGCGTGTCGATCTCAGGCAAGTCTTGCTCGATTTCGAGGCCGAGCGTGCCTTGGCCGACGAGTGTTTCTTCCTGGTTGAAGGCGTGGATCTGCAAGGCGCCGGTCTTTTCGGCAAAACCCTCGCTGGCAGCAAGCGCCTCGGCATAGCGGGCCCCGCCGACGATCAGTTCGGCGCCGTAGCCGCGGATGCGCTGAAGCTTAGCCGGCGGACTGACTTCGGGAACGAAGATCGTCGCCTTGTGGCCAAGCCGCATGGCGGCATAGGCGACAGCGGCGCCATGATTGCCGCCCGACGCCGCGACGACGCCGACCGCGGGCACCGGCCGTTCCAGCAGATTAGTGAAGGCGCCGCGCGCCTTGAACGAGCCGGAATGCTGCAGGCATTCGAGCTTGAGGTCGACCGCCAGCGGCGGCCGGTCGAAATCGGCCATGTCGACGCGCAACACCGGCGTGTGTCTGACATAGGGGCGGATGCGCGGCTCCATCGCGGCAATGCGTTCGCGCGTGATGCTGCTGCCGTTGGTCATGACCATCTCCTTGGGATTGACAGCAATTAGTAACTTGGCAAAATGGCTAAATGCAAGAGGTTGATGTCTTCAAGGCGATCGCCAACGAACGCAGACTGCAGATCCTCGACTGGCTGAAGGATCCGCGGGCGCATTTCCCGGCCCAGGCAGACGGCGATCTGGTCGAGGACGGCGTTTGCGCGCTGCTGATCGCAGAGAAGCTCGGCATTACGCAGGCGACGCTCTCCGAGCATATGCGCGTGCTTATCCAGGCCGGCCTGCTGCGCCCCAAGCGCATCAAGCAATGGACGTTCTACCGCCGCGACGAGGACAAGATCGCCGACACAAGGATGCTCATCCAGAACCGGCTCTAGCGCAGCCGGCGCGGCGGCTTCTATGCGAGCCAGTCGGGCACTGAATCCAGGCCGATCAGCTCGTCATAGGTCTGGCGCTGGCGCACGACATGAAAGCGGTCGCCGTCGACCAGAACCTCGGGCACCAGAAGCCTTGTGTTGTAGGTGCCGGACTGCACCGCGCCATAGGCGCCGGCCGTCGAGACGGCAATCAGGTCACCAGACTTCAGCCGGGGCAGGTCACGGTCGAGGCCGAGATAGTCGCCGGTCTCGCAGACCGGGCCGACAATGTCGACCGCCATGCGTGGCGTGTCGGCCGGCGGCTGCACCACCGGCTTGATGTCGTGGAAGGCATCGTAGAGCGTCGGCCGGATCAGGTCGTTCATGGCGGCGTCGACGACGAGGAAGTTCTTGGCGTCGCCTTCCTTCACGAAGATCACTTCCGAGACCAGGATGCCGGCATTGCCGACGATCAGCCGGCCCGGCTCGAACATCACCTTCACCCCAAGCTTTGTCAGATGCTTCCTGACGATCTCGGCATAGGCATCGGGTAGAGGCGGCGGGCTGTTGTCGGTGCGGTAGGGAATGCCCAGGCCACCGCCGACATCGACGTGCTCGACGGCGTGGCCATCGGTGCGCAGCGCGCCGACCAGTTCCGCCAGAAGCGCGAAGGCGTCGTCAAAGGGCTGCAACTCGGTGATCTGGCTGCCGATATGGGTGTCGATGCCGATGGGCTTGATGCCCGGCAGCCCGGCGGCACGGGCATAGACCTGGCGCGCCCTTTGCCAGGGTATGCCGAATTTGTTCTCGGCCTTGCCGGTGGAAATCTTCCTGTGCGTCCTGGCATCGACATCCGGGTTGATGCGCAGCGAGACCGGCGCCACCTTGCCGAGTGCCGTGGCGCGGGCCGACAGCAATTCCAGCTCCGGCTCGGATTCGACGTTGAAGCAGAGAATGCCGGCCTCGAGCGCGAAATCCATTTCGCGCGCGGTCTTGCCGACACCGGAAAACACGATCTTGTTGGCCGGGATGCCCGCGGCGAGCGCGCGGCGCATCTCGCCTTCCGAGACGGTATCGGCGCCGGCTCCCAGCCTTGCCAGCGTGCGCAGCACCGCCTGGTTGGAATTCGCCTTCAAGGCATAGCAGACCAGCGTGTCGAGCCCGGCGAAGGCACCGGCGAAGACGCGGAAATGCCGGGTCAGGGTTGCCGTCGAATAACAATAGAACGGCGTGCCGACGCTTGCGGCGATGCCTGGTATCGCCACGTCCTCGGCATGGAGCACGCCGTCGCGGTAGTCGAAATGGTTCACGAGAGTGTTTCCGGAAGTTGGAGCAAGAGACCTGGTCCCAGATAAACTAAGCCGGTCTCGTCGGCTCTAGAGCAGCGGGTCGAGGATGAACTTCTTGTCCACGACCGGTTTTTCCGGCTCCGGCGGCACGGGCTGTTTGGCGCGCTCGGCGTCCTTGCGGGCCTGGACGGCTGCTTCATAGGGCGTGTCAAGACCGGCCTTGCGGCCGCAGGCGGTTACGGCGACCATCGCCGTCAGCAGCGTCAGCGTCACCAAAATCCTGCGTGCGGTCATCGATCCATCCGTCCGAAACTTCTATGTGCTGCCGCTTTTAACCGAGTTTTCGGCGCATTGCACCCCGGATATTGCTGGTCGCAATACCTCGGGACATTGCTGTCGCAATGGCGGGACATTGCTGTCGCAATGCCCGGGGATCATGCCTTGGCGATGCGCTTTTTCCAGGTGCGGATCTGCTTCCGGACTTCCGACGGCGCGGTGCCACCGAAGCTTGTGCGGCTCTTGACCGAATTCTGCACCGCAAGCACCGAAAAGATGTCCTCGGTGATGCCCGGGTTGATCGACTGCAGGTCCTCCAGCGAAAGCTTCTCCAGGCTGACCTTCTTCTCTTCAGCCAGCGCCACCGCGCGGCCGGTGACATGATGCGCCTCGCGGAAGGGCAGGCCCAGCGTGCGCACCAGCCAGTCGGCGAGGTCGGTCGCGGTCGCGTGGCCGGAGCCGGCGGCCTTCTTCATGGCAGCGGCGTTCACCGTCATGTCGCGCACCATGCCGGTCATCGCGGCCAGCATCAGATCGAGCGTTTCGGCGGCGTCGAAGACCGATTCCTTGTCCTCCTGCATGTCCTTGCCATAGGTCAGCGGCATGCCCTTCATCACCGTCAGCAGGCCGACCAGATGGCCGGTGACGCGGCCGGTCTTGCCGCGCACGAGTTCGGCGGCGTCCGGGTTCTTCTTCTGCGGCATGATCGAGGAGCCGGTGGAGAAGGAATCCGATAGCCTGACGAAGCCGAACTGCGGCGTTGACCAGATGATGATCTCTTCGGCGAGCCGCGACAGATGCGTAGCGCAGATCGCTGCCAGACCTAAGAACTCCAGCGCGAAATCGCGGTCGGAAACGCTGTCCAGCGAATTGCGCATCGGTTCGCGGAAGCCGAGCGCCTTTGCGGTCTGGTGGCGGTCGATCGGGAAGCTGGTGCCGGCAAGGGCTGCCGCGCCCAACGGGCTTTCATCCATCCGCTCGATGGCGTCGCGGACGCGCGAAAGGTCGCGCGAGAACATCTCGACATAGGCCATGCAGTGGTGGCCGAAAGTCACCGGCTGCGCTGCCTGCATGTGGGTGAAGCCCGGCATGACGGTTGCCGCATGCTCCTCGGCCCGCTCGAGGAAGGCTGATATCAGACCCTTCAGCGCCTCGGCGACACGGAAACACTCGTCCTTGACCCAAAGCCGGAGATCGACCGCGACCTGGTCGTTGCGCGAGCGGGCGGTGTGCAGGCGGCCGGCGGCCGAGCCGATCAGATCGGCGAGGCGGGCCTCGACATTCATGTGGATGTCTTCCAGCCGGGTCGAGAATTCGAACGTGCCGGCCTCGATCTCTTTCAGGATCGTGTTCAGGCCGTGAGCGATTTTTTCTTGATCGGCCGCCGAAATAATGCCCGTTTGCGCCAACATCTCGCTATGAGCGATCGAACCTCTTATGTCCTGCGCATAGAGTTTGCGGTCGAACGAGATCGACGCGTTGATCGCTTCCATTATGGCGGCCGGACCCGAGGCAAAACGTCCGCCCCACATCTGGTTGCTGGCCTTCTTGTCGCTCATCGCTATAACCCGTGCTCCGGAGCAGTTTTAGAATAATGGCTAACGGCAATAGATACTTCCCGGCCCCGTGCCTGATCCTTGCCGCTTTGGTGGCCGGCGTGCTGGCGGGCGCGGTCGCGGTATATGTCAGCGAGAGCGGTTCTGGCAACAACGCAACCTCCGGCAGCGCGCCAGCGCAAGCTGCCGCCGGCGGCGGCAAGGACGACGTCGCCTGTGCCGCCAAGAGCGACCGTGCCAAGAAGGTCGCCGCCGCGGCCACGGGCCAGGTTGCCGCATTGTTGCCCGCCGATCCGCCGCAATCGCTGAAAAGCCTGGCCTTCAACGGGCCGGACGGCAAGCCGATGACGATCGCCGACCATGCCGGCAAGACGGTGCTGCTCAATCTGTGGGCGACATGGTGCGCGCCCTGCCGTGCCGAAATGCCGGCTCTCGATGCGCTGCAGAAGGAAAAGGGCAGCGACGCCTTCGAGGTGATCGCGGTCAATGTCGACGCCGGCGACGATGTGAAACCGAAGAAATTCCTTGGCGACATCGGTATCGAGAAGCTCGGTTACTACCGCGATTCGACGCTGGCGTTGTTCAACGACGTCAAGACACGCGGCCTGGCGCTAGGCCTTCCCGTCACCATGCTGATCGACGGCGAAGGCTGCCTGGTCGCGCATATGAATGGCCCGGCCGAATGGTCGGGACCGGATGCCAAGCGGCTCATAGAGGCGGCACTCGCGCCTTAGGCTGAGCGAAGCGCCGCCGCCGGTTCGAGCATCAGGATGCTGCCGCCGCGCGGTTTGATCGGGGCGTCGTCGTCAGCTGGCGCAGTGACGCCGGTCAGGTCGCTGAACGCCTCGATCGGGCTCGGTCGGCCAAGATAATAGCCCTGGCCAATCTCGCAGGCTTCGGCGTCGAGGAATTTCAGTTCGCCCAGTGTTTCGACGCCCTCGGCCAGAACCGGCAGGCCGAGACCTCGGCCAAGCCCCAGCACGGCACGCACGATGGCCGCCACCTGGCCGTTGCTGTCGACCGATTTGATGAACGAACCGTCGATTTTGATCTTGTCGAAGGGGAAAGCGCGAAGGTTGGACAGCGAGGAGTAGCCGGTGCCGAAATCGTCCATCGCCACACGCACGCCCAGCGCCTTGACCTGTCGCAAGGTGGCGAGCGCGCGCGGCATATCCTTGACCAGCGCCGTTTCGGTGATCTCGAGTTCGAGCCTGCCGGGCGCTAGCCCGGAGGCAAGGAGGACCTCGTGGACCTTGCGGCTGAAATTCGGGTTGTGGAGTTGCACCGCCGAGACATTGACCGCGACGGTGAGAGGGCCCTTCCAGCGGGCAGCCTCGGCGCAGGCTGTCGCCAGCACCCATTCGCCGATCTGAATGATGACGCCGCTGTCTTCGGCCACCGGGATGAAGGTCACCGGCGACACGTCACCGCGTTGCGGATGGCGCCAGCGGATCAGCGCCTCGAACCCGACCATCCGTCCGCTGCTGATCTCCTTTTGCGGCTGGTAGACGAGGCGAAACTCATTGCGCGCTATGGCCTGCCGAAGCTCGTGCTCCATCACGCGCCGGTCGCGCGCCTCGGCGCCCATCGAGGCCTCGAAATAGCGGTAGGTGTCCTTGCCTTCGGCCTTGGCGCGATAGAGTGCCGTATCGGCATGGCTGACCAGGGCTGTCGGCTCGTCGGCGTCGAGCGGATAAAGCGCAATGCCGATGCTGGCAGACACCAGGCCGCCACCGACCGACTGCCGGTTTTCCTCGCGCATCGACGCCAGCACCGCCTCGGCAATGCGGCCCGCTGCCTGCGGATCAGAAAGGTTCGGGGCGATGATGGCGAACTCGTCGCCGCCGAGACGCGCCAGCATCTGCCCTTGGCGGAGCACGCCGGAGGCGCATAGCGCCACCTTCTGCAGCATGGCATCGCCGGCGCCGTGCCCGAACAGGTCGTTCACTTCCTTGAAGCGGTCGAGATCGAGCAGCAGCAGCGCAAGATGCCCGCCCTTGCCGCCTCGGTGCATTGCGGCAATTTCGGCCTCGAGCCGGCCGGAGAAACTGCGGCGGTTGGGGAGCCCGGTCAGCGGGTCGAAGTGGGCGAGGCGCAGGATCTCCTGCTCGGCCTTCTTGCGTTCGCGGATGTCGCGTACTGCAACGACGCTGTGCCGCTTGCCGCAATAGTCGATGCTCCTGGCGATCAATTCGACGGGGATGGCGGTGCCGTCATGGCTTCTCAACTCGGCTTCCAGTGCCTGTCCGCTGCAGTCGGACATGCTGGCCGCTGTGCGTTCGCCGAAAAGGTCGCCGAGCAGCATCGCGTTCAGCGCTTCCGGCGCCATGCCGGTGAGCGCGGCGATGCTGTCATTGGCGCTGACGATGCGGGTGCCGTCGCAGACGATCAGGCCCTCGACGGCGGCGTTTGCGAGGCCGTGCATCCGCTCAGCCTCGAGCTTGTGATGACGGAAGCGCAGGTCGATCCACAGTGCCGCGGCTGAAAGCACCAGGATCACCAGGCTGACTGCGGCGGCGGCGAAGGCCTGCGATACCGGCTCGACCGTGAACTGCGATATCTCGATGGAGGAGTCCGGGAAGATCGACACCGCGCCCATGGCGATGAAGTGCAGGGTGCAGATCGCCAGCGTCAACAGGACGGCGGCGCCGATGGTCGCCTGCATGGACGGGCGCCGCAGCACGACCAGCAGCGCCAGTGCGGCGAGGGTGACGCCTGCCAGCAGCGAGACGGCGACCAAAAGCGTGTTCCAGACGATCCGTCCTTCGACCTCGAAAGCGGCCATACCGATATAGTGCATGGCGGCGATGCCGGCACCGAGGATCGCGCCGCCGACCAAGGCGTAGTCGATGCCCCGGCGCAAGGTGGCAATCCACATGCCGGCAGCTGTCAGGGCGACGGAAGCGGCGAGCGAAAGCGCCGACAGTTCCGCATTGTAGGCGTTGGGTATTCCCGGAGAAAAGGCAAGCATGGCGATGAAATGCGTCGCCCAGATACCGAAGCCGGTGGAAGTGGCTGATATCATCAGCCAGGTATAGCGGTTGCGTTCGCTTGAGCGGTCGACATGGCGAAGCAGATTGACCGCCGAGAAGGAAGAAATACCGCAAATGAGGGCTGCCAGTGCGACCAGTCTCAGATCGTGCTCGTGCACGATGCAATTATAGACCGTCAGCATCTCGCCCCACCTGCTCTCCCGCAGCAATCAAGCCATCGACTTGAGTAGTACGAGGCGCTTGAAGAATCAGTTATGCGCACCACAACTACAGCGGGTTTTCCGGGTTGTACCTTGCTGCGACCCTCCGCTCGACGTTCCAAGCCACAACGGTCAGGCTCTTGCCGGCCCTTGCCGAGACGCCGTGCCGCCAATCTCGATCTGACCGAGCGTGGGAATGGCGGCCGCATCACGCAGACGGGTGGCGCTGTCGCGCGGGCCTTCGCGCATCGCCTGGCGGTTGGCTGCAGGCACATGCCTCAATTGCGGGACCAGCATTCGTCTCTCCACTCAAGCCCGTCATCTGGCCCGTCACCTGGCAAGACACATTAGCCGGATAATCATTCTTGGGGCCGGGTCTTTACGCCTTTCCGAGGCGCCCTAGCTACCTAGAGCGCCGATGTGACGGTTTCATGCCGGCGTGGCCGTCGAGGAGGAGAGACCGGCTGTCCACGGGCCTGAAAGGGCACAACAGAACTGTCACATACCTTCTCTATGAGAGCGGCAAGGGACTTGCGCAAAGCCTGATGTCATCAGCCACTCAAGAGGGATAAAATCCATGTCGATCTTCAAGCAGGGCCTTGCGGCCCTTGCCGCCGGCGCCTTCAGCATCGCGCTGGCGCAGCCGGCTGCCGCGGAGCCGGTCAAATTCGATTTCTGGTTCGGCCTGTCGGGCGACCTCGCTCGCGTCGTCGATACGCTGTGCAAGAACTTCAACGCTTCGCAAGCCGACTATGAAGTCGTCTGCACCAGCCAGGGCAATTACGACGCCACGCTGCAGAACACCATTGCCGCCTTCCGTGCCGGCAAGCAGCCCGCCGTCGTGCAGGTCTATGACGTCGGCACCGCCACCATGATGCTGTCGGGCGCCTACAAGCCAGCCGACAAGCTGATGGAAGAAAACGGCTACAAGATCGACTACGCCGACTATTTCCCCGGCATCGCCCGCTACTATGCGACGTCGAAGGGCGAGATGCTCTCGTTCCCGTTCAATTCCTCGACCCCGCTGATGTACTGGAACAAGGACGCCTTCGCCAAGATCGGCAAGACCGAGGCGCCGAAGACCTGGGAAGATGTCGGCGCCGACCTCAAGGCCCTGAAGGACGCCGGCTATGAATGCCCGATGGCGATCAACATCTCGGCCAACGAAAGCTGGCAGCTGATGGAGCAGTTCTCGGCGCTCCACAACCAGCCGATCGCGACCAAGAACAACGGCTATGACGGCCTCGACGCCCGTCTGGAAGTCAACAAGACCAAGTTCGTGCAGTACGTCACCGATCTGAAGAAGTGGTATGACGCCGGCCTGATCAAGATCAAGTCCAAGGACCTCGGCCAGGATATGGTCCAGTCCTTCGCCACCGGTACCTGCCAGGTCATCATGACCTCGGTCGGCGACCACGGCACCGTCGGCAAGACGCAGAAAGAAGGCATGAACTGGGATGTCGCCGAACTGCCGGTCTATGCCGGCACCGAACGCAAGAATTCGCTCGTCGGCGGCGCCTCGCTGTGGGTGCTGTCGGGCAAGTCGGATGCCGAATACAAGGGCGCTGCCGCGTTCCTGAACTTCATCCACGACCCCAAGACGGCCTTGTTCTGGTCGACCAACACCGGCTACATCCCGGTGACCAAGTCGGGCTTCGAGTACATGAAGTCCACCGGCTTCTACGACAAGGCGCCCTACAAGGGCCGTGAAACCGCGATCGCCAGCCTGACCGCGTCCGAGCCGACCGAAATCACCCGCGGCATCCGTCTGGGCAACTTCACCCAGATCCGCGCCGAGTTCGGCACCCAGATGCAGGCGATCTTCGCCAACAAAGTCAGCGTCCAGGAAGGCCTCGACACGCTGGTCAAGAACGGCGACGCCATCCTTGAGCGTTTCCAGCAGACCTATCCGGGCAAGACCCTGCCCTAACCCCCGGATACCGGTATGGCCGCCCGCCAAGAATCGACGGGCGGCCATTTCGTATCTAGCCCTTTTTGGAGCATGATCTTTTCCAAAAACCGGTACCCACTTTTTGGGACCATGCTCTAGTTCATGCAGGAAAACGGGCCGGCGGTTCAACGGCCTGGGCGGACCGATGGAAAAACGCGTTACCTTCAGCAGGTGGACTATCGGCATCCTCTTCGCGGTGCCGCAGCTGCTTTTGATCTTCACCTTCTTCTACTGGCCGGCCGGCCAGGCGGTATACTGGTCGCTGACGCTGCAGCAGCCCTGGGGCGGCGGCAACATCTGGGTCGGGCTCGACAATTTCCGCTCGATCCTGTCCAACGCCGACTACTGGAACTCGATCAGCGCCAGCCTCATCTTCGCCGGCATCAGCACCGGCCTGGCGATGTTCATCGCGCTCGTTCTTGCCGCGCTCACCGATCGCCAGCTTGCCGGCTCGCGCTTTTATCGCGTGGTGCTGATATGGCCCTACGGCATCGCCGCGCCCGCGCTGGCGCTGGCGTTCCGCTTCATCCTGGCGCCGGAAGCCGGCTTCATGGCCGTCGTCAACCAGGTCTGGCCCGGCTTCTGGGATCCCGGCCTCGACGGCGCTGATGCCATGGCTTCGATCATCGTTGCCTTTTCGTGGAAATATGTCGGCTATAACTTCATCTTCTTCCTTGCCGCCTTCCAGGCCATACCGCGCTCGCTGATCGAGGCGGCGGCGATGGACGGGTCCGGCGTCATCAGGCGCTTCTGGGATATCCAGTTCCCGTTGATCACGCCGACGATCTTCTTCCTGCTGGTCATCAACATCACCGAGAGCTTCCAGGATTCCTTCGGCATCGTCGACATCATGACCTCGGGCGGCCCTGCCAACGCCACCAATCTGATGGTCTACAAGATCTATTCGGACGGCTTCAAAGGGCTCGATTATTCCGGCGCCGCCGCGCAGAGCATCATCCTGATGCTGCTCATCATCGTGCTGACCATTTTCCAGTTCCGCTTCATCGAGCGGCGCGTGCACTACAGGTGAGATGATCATGGTAGAGCGCACCCCGTTCCTGAATTTCTTCACGCATGTGATCCTGTTCGCCGGCTTCGTGTTTTGCATCGCGCCGTTCGTCATCGTGACCATCGCGGCATCGCACAACCTCAAGGACGTCAACGACGTGCCGATGTCGCTGCTGCCGGGCAACGACTTCTGGGTCAACATCAAGACGGCGTGGGTAACGGCCAACCTCGGGCCGAAGCTGCTCAACAGCTTCATCATGGCGACCGGTGTCGCCGCCGGCAAAGTGATCATCTCGGCGCTCACCGCCTTTTCGATCGTGTATTTCCGATACCCCGGCCGCACCTTCATCTTCTGGCTGATCTTCGTCACCCTGATGCTGCCGCTGGAAGTGCGCATCGTGCCGACCTATGCGGTCGTCGCCAACGTGCTCGAACCCTTCCAGACGATCATGGATCTGACCGGTCTATCCTGGCTGGTCGAGAAGGTTTCGGGCGTGCATGTCGCGCTCAACCTGGGGATGCTCAATTCCTATCCCGGCCTGATCCTGCCGCTGATCGCCACAGCCACCGGTACCTTCCTCTACCGGCAGTTCTTCCTGACCGTTCCCGACGAGTTGACCGAGGCGGCGCGCATGGACGGCGCCGGCCCACTGCGCTTCTTCATCGATATCCTTTTGCCGTTGTCGCGCAACAACATGGCCGCGCTCGGCACCATCATGTTCCTGTGGGCGTGGAACCAGTATCTGTGGCCACTGCTCATCACCACCGACCAGTCGCATGCGACGGCGGTGACCGAGCTCAAGCAGCTCATCCCCAATGTCGGCGGCGCGCCCGAATGGCACATTGCCATGGCCGGCACGCTTATCATCATGCTGCCGCCGCTGGTCGTCGTGGTGCTCATGCAACGCTGGTTCGTGCGCGGCCTGATCGCCACCGAAAAATGAGGAGCAGACAATGGCCTCCATCACCATTCGCGACGTCACCAAGAGCTACGCCAAGATGCAGGTCGTGCACGGCGTCAGCCTCGACTTCGCGTCCGGCGAGTTCGTCGTCATCTTGGGGCCATCCGGTTGCGGCAAGTCCACGCTGCTGCGCATGATCGCCGGACTGGAGGATATTTCCGGCGGCACGATCGCCATCGACGGCACGGTGGTCAACAAGCTCGAACCGCGCGAGCGCGGCTGCGCCATGGTGTTCCAGAACTACGCGCTCTATCCGCATATGAGCGTGTCGCAAAACATCGGCTATTCGCTGAAAGTATCGGGTGTTCCCGCCGCCGAGCGCAAACAGCGCATCCAAGCTGTCGCCCGCACCCTTGAACTGGAACATCTGCTCGACCGCAAGCCGATGGCGCTGTCCGGTGGCCAGCGTCAGCGCGTCGCCATGGGACGCGCCATGATCCGCGAGCCGAAGGTGTTTCTGTTCGACGAGCCGCTGTCCAACCTCGACGCCAAGCTGCGGGTGCAGATGCGCTCCGAAATCCGCAAGCTGCACCGCCGGCTCGCCGCCACCTCGGTGTTCGTCACCCACGACCAGGTCGAGGCGATGACGCTAGCCGACCGGCTGGTGGTGATGAATGGCGGCCGCGTCGAACAGGTCGGCACGCCAGCCGAAGTCTATAGCCGTCCGGCAAGCCGCTTCGTCGCCACCTTCGTTGGCGCACCGGCAATGAACATGCTTGAGGGCACAGTGACGCTCGACGGCCTGTCGCTGCTTGGCGACAGCCGCAAGCTCAACGTTTCACGCGCCGGCCTGCCGGTCGGCACCAAGGTCGCGGTCGGCATCCGGCCGGAGTCGGTACGTCTGGTCGCGGCGGGCACGCCGGGCGCGCTCGAAGCGACCGTCGATCTCGTCGAGGAGCTCGGCGCCGGGCGGGTGATCTATGTCGATCTCGACGGCGCGCCATTCTCGGTGGTGACGTCGGAGACCGTCCATCCGGTGCCAGGCAGCACGGTCGGCCTGCAGTTTGCGGAAACCGATTTGCATTTCTTCTCGTCGGAGACGGGGAGCCGGCTCGACGTGTTCAAGGCGTCGGTGCGGGAACCGGCACTCTGATTTTGTCGCCATCGGCCAGCGCGTTCCGTCCGCCCGCAGCGGATGACCAGCATTGAGGACAAGTCGCATCATGAAAATCATCCAGGTCACCGATATCCATCTCGGGCGGCGCGGCGAAATCCGCTTTGGCGCGGACCTGCATGAGCGGCTCGACCGCTGCATCGACCACATCAATGCCCGCCACGGCGATGCCGCGCTTTGCGTGTTCAGCGGCGACCTGACAGAGACCGGTGCTGATGAAGGCTATGCCGATCTCAAATCGGCTTTGAGTCGGCTTTCGCTCCCTTACCGGCTGCTGCCGGGAAATCACGACAGTCGGGGCAATCTCAAGGCGGCATTCCCTGAAAATCCGACCGATGAGAACGGTTTCGTGCAGTCGGTCTTCGACACGCCCGAGGCATCGCTGCTCTTCCTGGACAGCCTGGCCGAAGGTCGCGTCACCGGCGAACTCTGCGACAAGCGGCTTGCCTGGCTCGACGCGCGGCTCGCCGATGCGACGGGACGGCAGGCCTACATCTTCCTGCATCATCCTCCGGTCGAGCTCGGCCTGCCGCTGCTCGACCCGCTCGGGCTCGAACAACCGCAACGTTTCCTCGAGGTGCTGACGCGCCATGGCAATGTCGGCCATATATTCTTCGGCCATGTCCATCGCGACATTGCCGGCACGGTCGCCGGCATTCCGTTCACCGCGCAACGCGGGCTGCATGCCCGCTTCATGCTCGACCTCGTCGGCGACGAGATGGTCGAGCAGGCGCCGCCGACCTACGGCATCATTCTCATCGACGCTGCTGCCCGACACCTGGTCGTGCACAACAACGATTTTCTCGAGACCTGGCCGCTGTGGTCACCGGCGACGGGCCAGAGGGTTGGCTAGGAGCTGATCTCGCTAGGCGAAGACGTGCGCCTTGCCGGAGACGGTCAGGCGCACGATCTCGCCGACGGCGGGCGCGTCGATGCCAGGCTTGCGCAGGATCAGCGGCGTGTTGCCGATCGCGGCTGCGTCAGGCGGATCGGGGTTGTTCAACAGCCGCACCGCAATCGTGCACATCGAGCCGGCGAACTCCGAGTCCGTCACCTCGGCGAAGATCGTGCCCGGCGGGCCCGACATGCCTTCGCGCGACGTGCGGTTCACCTGCACCTGCTCCGGTCGGAGCATGATGCGGGCGATGTCGCGGCGCTCCTTCGAGTCGACGGCGATGCGGCCGAGCGAGGAGGTGGCGAAGCCGCCTGAAACCTTTGCCGGCAGGATGATGGCGTCGCCAAGGAACTCGGCGACCATCCGGTCCTTCGGCTGCAGATAGAGTTCGCGCGGCGTGCCGACCTGCGAGAACTTCCCGTCACGCATCACCGCGACCTGGCTGGCGAAGGACAGCGCCTCGGCCTGGTCGTGGGTGACCAGGATGGTGGTGATCCCGGCAGCTTCGAGCAATTCGGCAACCGCCTTTCGCATCGAGGCGCGCAGGCCGGTGTCGAGCGCCGAGAACGGCTCGTCGAGCAGCATCAGCCTGGGTTTCATCGCCATGGCGCGGGCCAGCGCCACGCGTTGCTGCTGGCCGCCGGAGAGCTGGTGCGGTCGGCGTTTGAGGATCGCCTTGTCTAACCCGACGGTATAGGCAAGCTCGGCGATGCGCTCGGCGCGCTGGTCCTCGCCGCGGGCCATGCCGAAGCCGATATTGTCGGCGATGCTGAGATGCGGAAACAGCGCGCCGTCCTGCGCCACCAGGCCGATGCCGCGGCGATGCGCCGGCACCGCATGGCCGCCATTGGCAAGCACCTCGCCGTCGAGCACGACGCGGCCCTGGTCGGGCGCCTCGAAGCCGGCGATCAGCCGCAGCAACGTCGTCTTGCCGCAGCCGGACGGACCGACAATCGCGGTGCGGCTGCCGCTGGCGACGCTGAGGTCGACGCCGGCAAGGGCGGCGACCGGGCCGTAATGCTTGGTGAGGCCGCTGATTTCGAGAAAGCTCATCGTCCGGCCATCCGTTTCGACTGGATATAGAGCAGCCAGGTCAGTGGCAGCGACATCGCCACCATGATGAAGGCGTATGGGGCGGCCGAGGCATAGTCGATCTCGCCGCTATAGGACCAGAACGCCATGGCCAGCGTGCGCGTGCCGTTGGGGGCCAGCATCTGGGTGGCGGTCAGTTCGTTCATGATGCCAAGCGCCACCAGCGCCATGCCGGCCGCGGCGCCTGGCGCCGAAAGGCGGATCGTCGTCGACCACAGCGCCTTCAGGGGCGGCCGGCCAAGGCTGGCGGCGGCGCGTTCAAGCTCGACCGGCGCCTGTGCGATCGACGCGCGGAGGCTGATCAGGGCGCGCGGCAGGAACATCAGCGCATAGGCGACCAGGATGGTGAACAGCGTCTGGTAGAGCGGCATGGCGATGCGCACGGTGATGGTGACCAGCGCCAGCGCGATGACGACACCGGGCAGCGAGCCGACAATGTAGTTGCAGCCCTCTAGCAGCCGCTGCAGCGGCCCCGGCGCACGGATCGAGATCCATGCCATCGGCATGGCGGCGATGGTCGCAAGCAGGGCGCCGGCGAGCGCCAGGAACAGCGTCTGGCCCAGCGCCAGGCCGATCTCATCGAAACGCCAGACATCGGCGCCGCCGGCGACCAGCCAGCGGCCGATGGTGACGAAGGGCACGCCGATGGCGAGCAGCGTGGTGATGGCAGGCAGAGCCAGGCAGGGCAGCGTGGCGCGTCCGAGCCTGCTGCGCTGCCGGCGGCGAGCCGCACCTGAGCCGACGCGGGCATAGCGCTCTTCGCCGCGCACCAGCACCTCGAGAGCGAGCAGCACGAAGCAGCAGGTCACCAGAACGCCGGCCAGCATGTTGGCGGCGGGGCCATTGAAGGTCGACTGGAACTGGTCGACGATGGCTGTGGTGAAGGTGTCGAAGCGGATGAAGACATAGAGGCCATATTCGGCCAGCAGATGCAGGCCAACCAGCAGCGCGCCGCCGCAAATGGCGAGTCTCAACTGCGGCAGCACGACGCGTGCGAACACGCGCCACGGTCCGAGGCCGAGCGCTGCGGCTGCGTCTTCCAAAGCAGGATCGAGCCGGCGTAGCGACGCCGCGATTGGCAGATAGAGGAACGGAAAATAGGCAAGCACCGACACCAGCACGCCGGCCCACAGGCCGTGCAGTCCCGGCACCAAGGTAATCCAGGCATAGGAGTGCACAAAAGCGGGGATGGCGAGCGGCGCCACCGCAAGCCAGGCCCACAGCCGAGCGCCGGGCAGGTCGCTGCGCTCGGTCAGCCAGGCCAGCGCTATCGACAACATAATCGCGATCGGCACGGTGAGCGCCACCAGCAGCACGGTGTTGATCAGAAGTTCGCCGACGCGCGGCCGGAAGACCAGGGCCGAGACGGTGCCCCAGCCAGTCTGCACCGCGATCCAGACGATAAAGGCGAGCGGCACAAGCGACAGCAGCGAGACGATGATGGCGGCAACCAGGATCCAGGACATGGGCTGCCGGCGGGCCGATCGCCTGGCGGGCTGGCCTGAACGTGCGAGATCGACCGCAGACTGCATCAGGTCAGCGCCACTGCCGCCGGGGCGAGGCCAGCCGTAACATCAAGGGCGCGACTGGAAGCGCAATGTGTCGTCATGGACAAATGCCATCTCGAAAACAGAGCGCTCCTGCGGAAAGCCCGCAGGAGCGCAATCGTTGCCCTTTTAGGACGAACGCAGGCTAAAGCAAGCCGGCTGCCGTCATCAGATCGGTCACCTTCCTGGAGTTCAGCGTCGCCGGGTCGACCTTCGGCGCCTGCAGATCGTTGAGCGGCACCAGCTTCGGGTTGGACTGGGCGTCCTTGCCGACTGCATATTCGAAGGATGTGCCTGATTTCAGCACCTCCTGGCCGCCCTTGCCGGTCACCCATTTCAGGAATGCCTGGGCTTCCTTCTGATGCTTGCTGGAGGCGAGCACGCCGCCGCCCGAAATCGAGACAAAGGCGCCTGGATCCTGGTTCTTGAAATAGTGGAGTTCGACGTTCTTGCTGTTTTCGCCGGTCTTGGCCTGATCGCCGAAATAATAATAGTGGTAGATGACGCCGCCATCGATCTCGCCGGCGTTGACTGCCTTCATCACCGTGCTGTTGCCCTTGTAGGCGGTGAAGTTCGCCTTCATCGCCTTCAGCCAGTCGGCGGTTGCGGCTTCGCCCTTGAGCTCAAGTAGCGCGCTGACGATGGCCTGGAAATCCGCGCCCGACGGCGAGGCGGCCCAGCGGCCCTTCCAGCTCGGATCGGCAAGATCGAGCATCGATTTCGGCAATTGATCGGCGGTAAGCTTGGTCTTGTTATAGGCAAAGACAGTGCTGCGTGCAGCCACGCCGACCCATTTGCCGCTGCTCGGCTGGAGTTCGCCCGGAACCTGGGCCAGCGTATCGGCGTCGACCGGCGCGAAAAGGCCAGCCGCTTCGACCAGGGTCATGGCCGGGGAGTTCTCGGTCAGGAACACGTCGGCTGGCGAAGAAGCGCCCTCGGCGACGATCTGGTTGGAGAAATCGCTATCGCCGCCATTGCGCAGCGTGACCTTGATGCCGGTTTCCTTGGTGAAACCTTTGACCCATTCCTTGGCCAGGCTCTCATGCTGGGCATTGTAGACGATGATGCCGGCATCCATGGCCATTGCGGGACCGGCGATCATGCCGATTGCCAGCGCGGTGGCGCCGACCAGGGTGGGAAGGGTGTATTTCATGGCGTCATCCTCAATGTCGGTGGTTCTGGTTTGCACGGCTGCACCTACCAATACCTGATTACCATAGTCAACATTGGTGGGCTGCTTCAATCCGTCGCTCGCCCGCAAACTTTCGTGATTTTGCGGCACTTTGGCTTGGACATTATTTCATTGGCCACGTAACAAATCAGCGCCGAAGCGCGAAGATCGGGGAGTGAACTCTTGTGAGCGGCAAGGATGAGGCCGAGCTTTCCCGGCTGATGCGGGCCGCAATCGCGGGAGACGAAAGGGCTTACGCCGACTTTCTGCACCGGATTGCCGCGCTGGTTCGCGGCTTTGTCAGGCGCAAGATCGTACAGGGCGGGGTCGATCCCGAGGATGTCGTGCAGGAAACCTTGCTGGCCATTCATGTGAAACGGCATACCTGGCGCCAGGACGCGCCGGTGCTGCCGTGGATCTATGCGATTGCCCGCTTCAAGCTGATCGATGCCTTTCGGCGGCGCGGACGGCGTATCGAGATCGAGATCGACGAGATCGCCGAAACTTTTGCCGAGCCGGAAGCCGAGACCGTCAGCGAACGTGACATCAACCGGGCGCTGGACGGCTTGCCGCCGGCGCAGCGTTCAGTGGTCTCGGCCATATCCGTCGATGGCCGCTCGATCGGCGAGACGGCGGCCAAGCTCGGCGTCAGCGAGACGGCGGTCAGGGTATCGCTGCATCGCGGGCTTGCCGCGATCGCCAAACGGTTCGGGCGGCAGTGATATGAGAACCGAAGATCTCATCAAGGCACTCGACGCTGATATCAGCAGCAAGGCGATGCCGCTGCGCTCGGCCTGGTGGATAGCTGCGGCTGGGGCCGCGGTGATCGCGGCGGTGGTGTTCTTCCTCACTATCGGCCCACGTCCCGACATCATGATCGCCATGCACACGATGCGGTTCCTGGCGAAATTCGTCTTCACCATCGTGCTTGCCATCACCGCGTTTGGCCTGATCCGGGCACTGTCGACACCGGGCGCTTCGACGGCGAGAGCCGCAGCCTGGATGGCGGCTGCGCCGCTGCTTGTGGCTGTGGCCGTAGCCCTCGAACTGTTCATGGTGCCGGAGCCAATGTGGAGCACCCGCATGGTCGGCTCCAACATGATGATCTGCATGGGCTTCATCCCGCTGATCGGAATCGGGCCGCTTGCCGTTTTCCTGTGGATGCTGCGCTATGGCGCGCCGACGCGACCGGTGCTTGCCGGTGCGGTCGCGGGCCTGCTCGCTGGCGGCTTGGCGGCGACCTTCTACGCCGCCCACTGCTTCGACGATTCGCCGCTTTTCGTCGCCACCTGGTATACGCTCGCCATTGCCGTCCTCGCAGGGCTCGGCGCGCTCGGGGGACGGTTCTTCGTGCGCTGGTAACCGGGCCGCCTGAGATCGCCCGCAATAATCACCGATCCTTAATCATGCCGGCAATTGTTTGCGGGTTAACCGTATCGCCGGTGGCTCAGGCGCAACCTTTCCTTAAAAGCGATCATCCAGGGTTCTCGCAGAAATGTGTTGCGCATGGGGTGGCATGCACGGTGATGCGATGGAAACGAAAAAGCCTGCGGGCTGACAGTCACCTGGCTTTAGTGCTTGCGGCCGGCGGGTTTTGCGCCGCCGTCGTGGCGATGCTGCTGTCGCGGCTCAACGTCAGCGCTGACGTGCTGAAGCTCTGCCTGCTGATATCGGTTCCGGTCGCCGCCGTGGCGCCGATCCTCGCCGCCCTGTTTATTTACCGGATACTGGACGACCGCCGGCAGATCGCCGAGAGCGAGCAGCGCTTCCGTCGCGCCATGGAGGATTCGGCGATCGGCATCGCCATTGTCGGTATCGACGGCCGCATCCAGGAAACCAATCCGGCCTTCGCCGCCATGCTCGGCTACAGCAAGGAAGAGATCGAGGCGCTGACCTTCTTCCAGATTACGCATCCCGACGATGTGCAGATCGGGCGCGAGACGATGGACGGCATACGGGCGGGCACCGTCAACGCCTTCCACTTCGAAAAGCGCTACCTCAAGAAGGACGGCACACCGGTGTGGGCTCATCTTGCCGGTTCCGTCATTCGCGACGAGAAGAGCGGCCGCCCGCTCTACCTTGTCTCGCAGATCGAGAATATCGACGCACGCAAGCAATCCGAGGCACGCATAGCCGAAGCCGAAACGCGTTGGAATTTTGCACTGGCCAGCGCCGGACAAGGCGTATGGGATCTCGATATGCGCAAGGGCGGCACCACCTACTCCGCAACCTGGGTAAAGATGCTGGGCTATGCCGATGGCGAACTGGACGGCGACCCCGACCTCTGGCTGACAATGATCCACCCCGACGACCGCGAGAATGTGGCCGAGGCCGATCGCGCCCATCTGGAGGGCAAGACGCCGTTTTTCGAAGCCGAGTTCAGGATGCGTCACAAGGACGGCCACTGGGTGTGGATCCTCGATCGCGGCAAGACACTCGAGCGCGACAGCGAAGGCCGGCTCATCCGGGCCATAGGCAGCCTGACCGACATCACCCAGCGCAAGCAGACCGAGGAAAGCCTGATTGTGTCGGCGGCGGCGCTGGCGGACGAGAAGGAGCGGTTGAGGGTGACGCTGCAGTCGATCGGCGACGCTGTCATCTGCGCCGATGCCGCCAACCGCATCACCTTCATGAACCCGGTCGCCGAAAAGCTGACTGGCGTTGCCGGCGCAGAGGCGCTCGGCAAGACGCTTGGCCATGTCTACTGGGCGGTGGATGAGGAGACCGGGCAAAGGATCGGCATGACGCGGCCGGCGCTCGGCGGCTCCAACCCCGCCGACCACAACAGCCGCGCGGTGCTGATCCGCCGTGACGACACGCGCTGCAGCATCCGCCAGGTGGTGTCGCCTATCATGAACGAGCGCCAGGAATTCTGCGGCCTGGTCATCGTCTTCCAGGATTTCACCGATGCGCGCGCCTTGCAGCGCCAGCTCGCCTACGCCGCCGCGCATGACGCGCTGACCGGCCTTGCCAACCGCTCAAGCTTCATCCGCACCATGGAAGAGCTGGTCGACCAGAGCCGCAAGGCCGGCGCGGCAAGACCGGTCGGCGAGCATCATTTCATGTTCATCGACCTCGACCATTTCAAGCTGGTCAACGACACTGGCGGCCACGCCGCCGGCGACGCCCTGCTGAAGCGGGTTGCCGAGGCTATTCGCGGCGCGCTTGGGCCGAAGGATATCGTCGCCCGGCTCGGCGGCGACGAATTCGCGGTCATCCTGAAATCGGGGTCGAGCGCCGGCGCCAAGATTGCCGCCCGCAAGATCATCGACGCCATACGCGGCCTGCAGTTCACCTGGGACGGCCGGCCGCATGCGATCGACGCCAGCATCGGGGTGGCGCCGATCCGCACCGGCGAAGTCGACGAGATCATCGCCCGCGCCGATGCCGCCTGCTATGCGGCCAAGGCCGCCGGCCGCGGCTGTGTTTCCGTGGCGCCTGACGATAACGGGTCAAAGGGCCAAGCCGAGCTGCCGCTCGCGGCGGCGTCCTGACGGCGGAACGGACTAGAGCGGTTCAGCGTTTCACAGAATCGCTGAACCGCTCTAAGCATTTGTTTTTACGCAATTCCGGACGGAAAACCGTTACACACTTTTCCTGGAATTGCTCTAGCGTTCTGATGGGTTAGCGCGTGGGAACCGGGTGTTCGCCGCGATAGTCGTAGAAGCCGCGTCCGGTCTTGCGGCCAAGCCAGCCGGCCTCGACATATTTCACCAGCAGCGGGCAGGGGCGATATTTCGAATCCGACAGGCCGTCATGCAGCACCTGCATGATCGACAGGCAGGTGTCGAGGCCGATGAAGTCGGCGAGCTGCAACGGTCCCATCGGATGGTTGGCGCCAAGCTTCATGGCGGTGTCGATGGCGTCGACCGAGCCGACGCCCTCGTAGAGCGTGTAGATCGCCTCGTTGATCATCGGCAGCAGGATGCGATTGACAATGAAGGCCGGGAAATCCTCGGAGACGGTGATCGTCTTGTCGAGCTGCTTCACATAATTCTTGGCTGCCTCGAAGGTCTGGTCCTCGGTGGCGATGCCGCGCACCAGTTCAACCAGCTTCATCAGCGGCACCGGGTTCATGAAATGTATGCCGATAAAGCGCTCGGGACGGTCGGTCTGCGCGGCCAGGCGGGTGATCGAAATCGACGACGTGTTGGTCGCCAGAATGGCTTCCGGGTTGAGCTGCGGACAGAGCTGGGCATAAATCTTGCGCTTGACCGTCTCGTCCTCGGTCGCCGCTTCGATCACCAGATCGGCACCGGCGAGATCGGCCATGGCGGGAGCCGCCGAAATGCGCGCCATCGCATCGTTGCGCAGCTTTTCGTCAAGCTTGCCGGAGCCGACCTGGCGGGCCATGTTGCCGCTGACTGTGGCGATGCCCTTCTCGATACGGTCGGGCGAGATATCGTAGATCAGCACCTTGTAGCCCGAAAGCGCGGACACATGCGCGATGCCGCCGCCCATCTGGCCGGCGCCAATAATGCCGATCGTCTCGATCTTGGCCATTTGCAGCGATCCCGTCGAAAAGGCCTTAGCGGCCTGCTTTTTGTGCAGTGCAAACTAAAAGGGTGGGGCAGCTTCGTCTACCCCACCCTTCACAATTTAATACGCTTTGGCAGAGAGCGTCAAAGCGCCTTTTGCAGCTCCGGCAGGATGACGAACAGGTCGCCGACGAGGCCATAGTCGGCAACCTGGAAGATCGGGGCCTCCTCGTCCTTGTTGATGGCGACGATGACCTTCGAATCCTTCATGCCGGCAAGGTGCTGGATGGCGCCGGAGATGCCCACGGCGATGTAGAGGTCGGGGGCGACCACCTTGCCGGTCTGGCCGACCTGCCAGTCGTTCGGCGCGTAGCCGGCATCGACGGCAGCGCGTGAGGCGCCGACGGCGGCACCGAGCTTGTCGGCGACCGGCAGGATGACTTCCTGGAACTTCTCCGCCGAGCCGAGCGCGCGGCCGCCCGAGATGATGATCTTGGCCGAGGTGAGCTCCGGACGGTCGGTCTCCGACAGCTTGTTCTCGACGAAGGTGGACAGGCCTGGGTTGGCCGCTGCCTTGACGGTCTCGACCGCGGCCGAACCGCCTTCGGGCGCCGCCTGGAAGGAAGCCGTGCGCACGGTGATCACCTTCTTGGCATCGCTCGACTGCACCGTCTGAATGGCGTTGCCGGCATAGATCGGACGCTTGAAGGTGTCGGGCGAAACCACCTCGATGATTTCCGACACCTGCGCGACATCGAGCAGGGCCGCCACGCGCGGCGCGACGTTTTTGCCCGACGAGGTCGCCGGCGCGATGATGGTGTCGTAGGCGCCCGCCAGCGAGACCACCAGAGCGGCCGTCGGTTCGGCGAGACGCTCGGCCAGCTCATCGGCTTCGGCCAGCAGTACCTTGCCGACACCTTTCAGCTTTGCGGCAGCGTCGGCCGCGCCCTTGGCGCCCTTGCCGGCAACCAGCACATGCACGTCCGAACCGACCTGCAGGGCAGCCGAGAGCGCCTTGGCGGTCTGGTCGGAAAGGCTTGCATTGTCATGTTCTGCGATGAGGAGAATGGTCATTTTTCTGTTCCTTTCCCGATCGCTTACAAAACGCCGGCTTCGTTCTTGAGCTTGTCGACCAGTTCGGCGACGCTCTTGACCTTGACACCCGCCTTGCGGCCGCTCGGCTCCTCGGTCTTGATCACCTTGAGGCGCGGCTTGACGTCGGCGCCGTAATCGGCCGGGCTCCTTTCGTCGAGCGGCTTCTTCTTGGCCTTCATGATGTTGGGCAGCGAGGCGTAGCGTGGCTGGTTGAGGCGAAGGTCGGCGGTGACGATCGCCGGCATCTTCAGTTCCACCGTCTGCAGGCCGCCATCGACTTCGCGCGTTACCTTGGCCTTGTCGCCGTCGAGCACCACCTTGGAGGCGAAAGTGCCCTGTGCCCAGCCGAGCAAAGCGGCCAGCATCTGACCGGTCTGGTTGGAATCGTCGTCGATCGCCTGTTTGCCGAGGATGACGAGGCCGGGCTGCTCTGCGTCGACGACGCCCTTCAGCACCTTGGCGACGCCGAGGGGCTCGGTCTGTTCGTCGGTCTTGACCAGGATGGCGCGGTCGGCGCCCATGGCGAGTGCGGTGCGCAAGGTTTCCTGCGCCTGCTGCGGGCCGATCGAAACGACGATGATCTCTTCGGCCTTGCCAGCTTCCTTCAGCCGGATCGCCTCTTCCACCGCGATCTCGTCGAACGGGTTCATCGCCATCTTGACGTTGGCGAGTTCCACCGCCGAACCATCAGCCTTCACGCGAACCTTGACGTTCGCATCCACAACCCGCTTCACGGGCACAAGGATCTTCATTTGCCTGTCACCTCTCCTGAGATATTCGGGCGCGCTATAGCAGCGTGCGCCACTGCAGAGTTGTCGAAAGCCGACATTCCTGACTGAATTCCGGCCAAACGGAATTCTGGCCGGACGGTATTCTGGTCTTCTACCGCCTAACGGTGGCGCCCTCCGTAGTTGCGGTGACCTTGCACGTCAATACGTGTGCACCACTCAAATCGGTTCAGTCCTGGCCGGAAGCGCCACTGCGGCCCCAGTGCGTCGCCGGTTGTGTGGGCGCGGGATCGGCTGGCGCCGGCCCGGTGGAAACGGCCGGCTGATCGGCGGGCTCCGGTTCGCCGTCATCGCCGGCGAGCAACGGTACGCCGCGGCTGCGCATAATGAGCACCAGCACGCCACCGGCAATGATGCCGCCAATGTGGCAGGCCCAGGATATCTGGTTTTCGCCGCCGGCGGCAAACATCACCACCTGGAAGCCGATCCACAGGATCAGCGGGATGAAGGCCGGGATGCGCAGCGGAATGCGGGCGAAGACCAGCACCCACACTTTCACCCGGGGATAGAGGACCAGATAGGCGGCGACGACGCCGGCGATGGCGCCGGAGGCCCCGATCAGCGGCACTTGCGAATCCCAGGCGACGAGCCCCTGGAAAGCGGCTCCGGCGATGGCGCACAGCAGGTAGAAGATGAGGTAGCGGATGTGGCCGAGCGCGTCCTCGACATTGTCGCCGAACACCCACAGGAACAGCATGTTGCCGCCGAGATGGAAGATATCGGCATGCAGGAAGGCATAGGTGATGTAGCTCAGGCTCTCCGGAATGACGACGAATTCAGGCGAGAGCTCTGCCGTATTGTGGACAACCGAAGGAATGAAGCCGAGGCCGAGCACGGCTGCGTTGTTGAAATTTTCGCCGCCGATCGTGGTGACGAGAAAGACCAGCGCGTTGGCCGCGATCAGGCCGATCGTCACATATTGCAGACGGATGTGGCGCAACCTGTTGGTGTCGTAAAGCGGGATAAACATGCCCCGGTCCCTCGTCCGCTTTCGACCAAATTCAGCGGTTCTTGCCGGGCACCCATAACACGTCGGCATTTCCGTTGTCATTGACCGCACGGGCGGCGACGAACAGAAAGTCCGAGACGCGGTTTATGTATTTCAGCCCCTCGCGGTTGACGTGCTCGGCCGGGTCCTGCGCTAGCGCCACCATGATGCGCTCTGCCCGCCGCGCCACGGTTCGGGCAAGATGAAGGGCCGCTGCCGCCGGCGTGCCACCATTGAGCACGAAGGATTTCAGCGGCTTAAGCTCCTTGTTGAGGAGGTCGATGTCTTTTTCGACGCGGTCGGTCTGCGAGGCGATGATGCGCAGCGGCTCGTAGTCCAGCGGCTTGCCGTCATCGGGCACGGCGAGATCGGCGCCGAGGTCGAACAGGTCGTTCTGGATGCGGTTGAGCATCGCATCGATCGCGGGATGGGTTGGCGCGGTGTGCAGGCGGGCGATGCCGATGCAGGCATTGGCTTCGTCGACGGTACCATAGGCATCGACGCGCAGGTCGGATTTCAGCCTGCGTTCACCGGTGCCGAGGCCGGTGGTGCCGTCGTCGCCGGTGCGGGTGTAGATCTTGTTGAGCTTGACCACGCCGTCCCTCTTAAGCGGTTTTGGACACAATTCCGGACGGAAAACCGTGTCATACTTTTCCTGGAATTGCCAAGGCCCGTTACTGATCGGATAAACGTCATTTGCGGGTGAAATAGACGACGAGCAGAAGCAGCACCAGTGCTACGGCCTGCAGCATCACGCGCGCTTGCATCAGCTTGTTCGAGGTGACGCCGTCGCCGCCGCGCATCATGTTGATGAGGCCGCGGACCAGCACGATCAAGACTGCGGCCATGGCCACAACGGCGAGGATTTTGAAGACGGTGACCATCTGGCGGCTCCAGTTCGTGTCGCTCAGGCGCGCCTGGCAAGCACGCGATAGAGCAGGGACGCCGGCAGGATGCGTTTCAGCATCACGCCGATCTTAGCCGGCACCGTTACCACATAGTGCGGGCGCGGGCGCTGTGACAGAAGCGCGTGGCGCAAGGCCGTGTAGACCACCTCTGGCCCCGGTTTCAGCCGCGATGAGCTGCCGCCGGCCCTCAGCCGCGCCAGTTGCGCCGCATAGGCAACGTGATGGACCGAGTTCTCGTGGTCGATGTTTTTCAGGAACCAGAACAGCCCGTTGCTGGCGATCTTCGACGTCACCGGCCCCGGTTCGATCAGCGAAACATGGACACCGCTGCCGCTGAGTTCCTGCTGCATGCACAGCATCAGGCCTTCGAGCGCGTGCTTGGAGGCCGCATAGGCGCCGCGAAAGGGCACAGGCGCCAGGCCGAGGATCGAGGAGCAATGGACCAGGCGACCATGGCCCTGGCGGCGCATCACCGGCACGATGCGTTGGGTCAGGTCATGCCAGCCGAAGAAATTGGCCTCGAACTGCTCCCGCAATGCCGCAACCGGCAGGTCTTCGACCGCGCCGGGCTGTGCATGGGCGCCATTGTTGAACAGCGCGTCGAGGCGTCCGCCCGTTCGCTCCAGAACCGATGCCGCAAGGGCTGCGATGGAGTCCGGCTCGCGATAGTCGAGGTAAAAGGCCTCGATGCCATCGGCCTCTAGAGCGGCGATATCTTCAGGCTTGCGCGCCGTTGCAAGCACGCGCCAGCCATCCGCCTTCAGCGCCCGGGCGCAATGGGCGCCGATTCCGGATGAGGCACCGGTGACAATGATGGTGCGCAATTCTTTCGCCGGAGGGATCGTGGTTTGAGCAAGGGTTGCCATTTGCCACAATCCCTTCCCATATTCGCGGCGTCGAGACAATCGAAGGGAACGCGGCTCTTGATGCGGAATATCGTCGTGCTGCGCCGCGTGCTCTACGATGCGCTTGGCCATTTCAACACCGACGACGGTTGGGCGATGGCCAGCCATCTGGCGATCACGTCGCTGATGGCGCTGTTTCCGTTCCTGATCTTTGCCACAACGCTGGCGAGCTTCCTCGGCGCGCAGGCCTTCGCCGATACCGCCGTGCACCTGGTATTCGACACCTGGCCCGAACAGATCGCCAAGCCGATCGCGCGCGAGGTGCTCAACGTGCTGACCGTGCGGCGCACCGATCTTTTGACCTATGGCGTGCTCCTTGCCGCCTATTTTGCCTCCAACGGCATCGAGGCGCTGCGCACCTCGCTCAACCGCGCCTACCGGGTCGCCGAGACGCGCGGCATCATCTACCGGCGGGTGCAGAGCATTTTCTTCGTGTTGATCGCCACGGCCGGGTTCCTGGCGATCAGCCTGCTGCTGGTCTTTGCGCCCTTGCTGGCGCGGCTGGCTGAAGCCCATTTCGAGTGGATCAAGCCCTATACCGGCACGATCACGCTGTGGCGCTACGTCATCGCCTCAGTGGTCATCATCGGCGGGCTGTTTGCTGTGCATTACTGGCTGCCGGCCGGCAAGCGCCGCTTCGTCTCACTGGTGCCTGGTATCGTTTTCACCTTGGCCGCATGGCTTATCGGCTCGACGATGTTTGCAACCTACCTCGACCATTTCTCGTCCTATGTGACGACCTATGCGGGGCTGGCCTCAATCATGATCGCAGTGGTTTTCCTCTATATGTTGTCGGCGATCTTCATCCTCGGCGGCGAACTCAACGCCGCGATCAGTCGCTATCTCGAAGCGCGCGCCAGGGTCGGATGAGAGGAATTGAGGAATTGAGGAAAAAAAGGGCCATATCTGACGCTGTGTGCTTTTTCTCCAATTCTCCAATTCTTCAGATCCTCAATTCCCTAGTTTTTCCCCTGACCGGCCGGGCCGTTGCCAGTCCGACGCCTAGTGTCGCGATGGCCATGCCGACGATCTGCACGAGGCTGAGCTGTTCGCCGAACAGCGCCCAGGCGATTACAGCGGTGACGGCCGGCACCAGGTAGAACAGCGACGCGACCTTCGACATCTCGCCGTCGCGGATCATCACCATCAACAGGAAGATGGCGCCGATCGACAGCACCAGCACCAGCCAGGCCATGGCAAAGATCAGTTCGCCGTTGATGATGACCGTGTGCGTCTCGAAGGCAAGCGAGGCCAGGATCATCAGCGCGCCGCCGCCGATGTATTGCCACATCGTCGCCGCCACCAGGTCGCCGCCCGACGCATAGCGCTTCTGCCAGATGGTGCCGGCGCTCATGCCCAGCACCGAGACGAACGAAGCGACCAGCGTTTCCGGCGTGACGCCGCCGCCAAGCGCGCCGAGCTTCGGCCACAGCACGATGACGACACCTATGAGGCCAACGGCGAGGCCGGCCCAGTGCCGCGGCAGGATGGCCTCGCCGAGGAACTTGCCGGCAAGCACCGCCGTGATCAGCGGCTGCAGGCCGACGATCAGCGCCGAAAGCCCGGCCGGCATGCCTCGGTGGATCGCCCAGAACACCGCGCCGAGATAGACGCCATGCATGAGAATGCCGGCGACGGTGGCGTGAAGCGCTTCGGCCCTTGTGGCGCGCTTCGAGTCAAGCACGAGCATCAGGCCGGCGAGCAGCAAGGCGGCAATGACAAAGCGGGCCGCCAGGAAAGTGAAGGGTTCCGCCCATGGCATGGCATAACGCGCACCGATGAAGCCGGTCGCCCACAGGACGACGAAGGAGGCGGGGATGAACCGCTTGAGACTGTGCATTTTTGGGGAAGCCGTTCGTGTGCGGTGGGGGCCGATTGGGTGAAGAGTAAACTACGGCAATTGCTCTAATGCGCTTCAATCCGGCAAGCAAAGCGAAACAATTGATACATAAGCTCATGGGAATGTAAGGGGTGACCGAATTCAAAGGGCGGCGTCAGGGCAATCGGCTTCTGTCGATCGATCCGGCGACACGCCGTTTCGGCATTTACTGGAGCGCACATGCTGTTGCATCTGGACACAAGCTGGCTGTTGATGACGGTTGCGAGCGTGGCCGTGTTCGGCTTCTTCTTCGGCTCAGCGCTCGACGCCATCATGCAGGAGGACGGTTTTGGGTCGACCGGCAACACGCTGCTGTTCACACTTGGTTTTTTCGTCGCGATCATGGTCGCGAACGAGCATGGCATCGTCCTTAGAGATCTGAAGCTCGCGGTTGCCTGGGGACTGGGCGGCGCCTTCGCGTTTATCGCCGCGTTGGCGCTGCTCAAGGCGGGGCTGGCCCGCCTTTAGCTAGAGTCCGACAAGCCGCCTGACATCGTCCGGCGAAGCGCCTGCCTGCCTGAGCGCGGCAAGGCCGGTATCGCCAAAGCTCTTCGACAATTTGCGCCCGTCCGGTCCAAGCACGAGACGGTGGTGGAAATAGTACGGCTGGGCCAGCCCGAGCAGTTCCTGCAGCAGGCGCTGGATGCCGGTCGCGGAATAGAGGTCGCGGCCACGCACGACATGGCTGACGCCTTGCAGGGCGTCGTCGACGACGACGGCCAGGTGATAGCTGGTCGGGATGTCGCGGCGCGCCAGGATGACGTCGCCCCAATCCTGCGGACGCGCCTCGACATGCTGCGTCGCCGACAGCGCCTCGTCGGTGAATTCGCGCCAGGACAGATCCGTGCCGACGCGCGCCCGTGCGGCATCGACGTCGAGGCGCCAGGCGAATGGTGCTTTGTCGGCGATCCGGCGGTTGCGTTCGCGGATCGGCAGCGCCTTGTCGGCGGCGGGATAGAGCGGCACGCCGTCGGGATCGCGCGGCCAGTCGCGGCCGCGCTTTTCGCTGTCGGCGATAAAAGCCCTGATCTCGCCACGGCTCATAAAGGCAGGGTAGACGAGCTCTTCGCGGATCAGCCGGTCGAGCACTGCCTGATAGTCGGCAAAATGCCCGGCCTGGCGCCGCACCGGTTGTTCCCATTCGAGCCCGAGCCATTCGAGGTCGCGAAAAATGCCGGCCTCGAACTCCGGCGTACAACGCGTAGTGTCGATGTCCTCGATGCGCAGCAGCAGGCGCCCACCCACCGCATTTGCCATTTGCTGGTTGAGCAGCGCCGAATAGGCATGGCCGAGATGCAGCTCGCCATTCGGGCTCGGCGCGAAGCGAAATGTCAGGAGCGTCATCTCAGAGGCGGCAATCCGGTTGTGCAGCGGTTTTGCCAATTGCTACTTTGCTGCTCATCGGCGGACAAGGATACCATGCAACGCATCGCGACACTGGACGACATTGCGCGGGGGCTGGATGCGCTTTGCACAATCGATCCGCGGCTGGAAAAGGTGCGCGGCATGGCCGGCGAGGTGCCGCTGCGGCTGTCGGAGCCGGGGTTTCGTAGCCTCGCCTCGATCATCGTCTCGCAGCAGGTCTCACGTGCGAGCGCCGATGCCATTTTCGGCCGACTGGTCAAACTGGTCGATCCGCTGACGCCGCAGGCGATCCTCGCTTCCGGCGAGGACATGTTTCGCGAGGCTGGGCTGTCGCGGCCGAAGCAGCGCGGCCTGATCGCGGTGGCCCAGGCCGTGGCCGACGGGCTCGACCTGCATCACCTCTGCTCGCTCGACGCCGAAGAGGCGATCGCTGCCATGACAGCGGTGCCGGGCATCGGTCCGTGGACGGCGGAAGTCTATCTTCTGTTCGCCGCCGGCCACCCCGATATTTTCCCCGCGCGCGATGTTGCGCTTCAGAGCGCGGTCGGCCATGCGCTGGGCATCGAGCCGCGTCCGCCGGAGAAAACACTCATCGCTCTGGCCGAATCATGGAGCCCGTGGCGAGGTGTCGCATCGCGGCTTTTCTGGTCCTATTATCGCGAAACCAGGGGCAGGGACGCAGCGCCTCCGGCCTGAATCCGCAAAAAAGCATGAAAATCCTGCATTTTTGCCGCTTTCAGCTGACGACAATCCGCTTCACATCCCTGTCATGTCGGGCTTACAGTATCCGCGCCGAACGGTTCTAGAGCCAAGGAGGTCAACAAGGTGACGGTTGCCGTATCTCCGGATGGGCTTCCCGCGCTGGTGCTGAATGCGGATTACCGTCCGCTCAGCTATTACCCCTTGTCACTCTGGTCCTGGCAGGACGCCATCAAGGCAGTGTTCCTCGACCGGGTCAACATCGTCGCCGAATACGAGCATGCGGTGTCTTCGCCGACCTTCTCGATGAAGCTGCCCAGCGTCGTCAGCCTGAAGGCCTATGTGAAGCCGTCGAGGCACCCGGCGTTCACCCGCTTCAACGTCTTCCTGCGCGATCGCTTCCAGTGCCAGTATTGCGGCACGCCCGAGGATCTGACCTTCGATCACGTCATCCCGCGCCATCGCGGCGGGGCGACGACGTGGGAGAATGTCGTGGCCGCCTGCTCGCCCTGCAATCTCAGGAAGGGCGGCATGATGCCGGCGCACGCCAAGATGTGGCCGCTGCAAAAGCCCTATCAGCCGACTGTGCACGATCTGCACAACAATGGCCGGCTGTTCCCGCCCAACCATCTGCATGAAAGCTGGATGGATTATCTGTACTGGGATGTCGAACTGGAGCCATAGAGTTCGGCAGAAATCCGCGAGCCCGGCCGTCTGCCGCAGCTTTCTGCGCTTCCGGTGCTCACGTACTTAAGTACGCTCCGCTCCGGTTCTCGAAAGCCGCGCCAGCCAATCCGGGCTGGCGAATTTCTGGACGAACTCTGCGGCGTGCCACTCAATCAATCTCGCTCAATCCCGCGCCAGCGCGCCGCGGAAGGCGACGGCGGCAAGGATGAAGCTGGCGATGGCGTTCCAGCCGGCCAGCGACAGGCCGAGGATGCGCAGTGCGGCCTTGTCGCAGGACGGCGGCACGAATTTGTCGAGCGCGTCGAGCACGCCCTTGCCGCCGGTGTCGACCGGGCCAGCGCCGGCCGTGCAGTCGGCCGGCCCTTGCCACCAGGCCCATTCCACGCCCGAGTGATAGACGCCGAGATAGAGGCCGTAGAGCATCAGCAGGCCGCCAATGGCGAGCAGGCCGCGCGTCAGCCAGGCCGGCGCGCTGAGCATCGAGGTGATCACCGCCAGCAGCATCAGCGGCGCGCCGATGTAATAAGGCGTGCGCTGCTCCAGGCAGAGATGGCAGGGGATGTAGCCGCCTATGTGCTGGAAGGCGAGTGCCGAGCCGACCGTGGCGGCCATGGCGACGGCGAGAAACAAAGCGGTGCGCGTCCTCTGGCGTCCGGTGTCGGCAGTCATCGTAGCTGTCATGTCTCGTCCGTTGAATTCGCCGTCCGCCGGCACAATCCTGAAAACACCGCCCGCCTTGGGCGGTCAGAAGGCGTATTTGACCACGATATAGAGCGAAATCAGGGCGGCGGCGCCGGCGCCGAAGATCAATCCCAAACGCTTCTCGATGAATTCCTTGATCTCCTCGCCGTAGCGGCGCAGCAGCCAGGCGAGAAGCAAGAAGCGAGCGCCGCGCGCCAGGATGGCCGAGATGATGAAGACGACGAGATTGACGTGAAGCGCCCCGGCCAGAATGGTAACCACCTTCATCGGCGGCAAGTGGGCGGCGCCCGATGTGACGAGCAGCACCAGCATCAACCCGGTGCCGGACGACTGCCACCTCTCGAACGTGTCGAGGCCGCCGAAATGCTCCAACATCGGCCGCGCTATCGTGTCGTAGGCATAGTAGCCGATGAGCCAGCCGGCAATGCCGCCCAGCACGGACGCAACGGTGGCGGTCAGCGCGTAGCGATAGGCGCGTTCGGGCCGCGCCAACGCCATGGGCAGGTACAAGACGTCGGCAGGTATGAAAAACACCGAGCTTTCGACGAAGGCGATAAAGGCCAGCCACCATTCGGCGGATTTGCGGGCCGCCAGCGACAAGGTCCAGTCGTAAAGTCCGCGAAGCATCGGCTCTCCTGATGCAGGTCGCCCAAACTGCGCAGCGGCTTCGGGACAACGGGCATGCACAAACAATGATCGAAGCGCGCCACGTCGATCTCTCAGGCCGGGGCGCGCTTTCACTCGCGGCCTGTCTAGAAAGATTTTCTGCGCCGCACAATGGCAGGAGCTACACGAAACCGAAAGGCGGGCTTTTGCCGCAAGCAGGGCAGGGCGGCGCATTTGGCCAGTTGACGAACAGGCCTCCAACCGTATAGTCCGCGCCATCCAGGCCATTGGCCTGAGCCCCTATGGCGGAATTGGTAGACGCGCTCGACTCAAAATCGAGTTCCGCAAGGAGTGCTGGTTCGATTCCGGCTAGGGGCACCAAATCTCTCCTGGTGGATTTTGATCCACCCGAAATCCACCTTGGAATGCCTCGTTGGCACCCTCTATGAGGGGTCGCGTCCAGCCTGTACCTTGGCCGACAAGGCGAAGGCATCAGTCATCAGATTGACCAATCCCGCTCACCCCACTCGCCGACCTCATCGCCTCTAAGCGCGAACGTCTGGTGTGATGTCCGATACAAAAGCACCGCCACGGTGACGTCAGCCGGTTACAAAAAACAGGAAATATCTCCAGCCTTCTGGGAGTGGCGTGTCAGCGTCCCCAGAGGCTGCGTGAGCGTGTCGTCGGTTGGCTGTTAGCGCCTCGACTGGAACGCTCCACGCCTGGCAAGCGCATAGCGAAATCTCGTGAAGGCAACGTCAAGCTGCGTTCTCCGTTCTGTATCGGCGACCGGCGGAGACTGGGAGAGATGGATACCATGCACGTGAGGCGTCTGGAAGTCGGCCGGACATGGACGCGGGGCGGCCCGCGTGCAGGCGCTTTGCCGAGCGGTGCGATGACCACGCAGCGTCACCTCGCAGCGATCATGGCTTGCGACGTGGTCGGCTATTCGCGCCTGACAGAGCGCGACGAGCGCGGCACGCTCGAGCGATTGAAAATCTACCGCAAGGACCTCCTCGAACCGCTGGTCTCCGGGCACCATGGTCGGATCGTCAAGCTCACCGGCGATGGCATGCTGTGCGAGTTCGCGAGTGTCGTTAACGCGGTGACCTCGGCGATGGCGATCCAGCAGGCTCTGGCAGAACATGAGGCGGAGACGCCCAACGACGAGCGGATTCGCTTCCGCATCGGCGTCAATCTCGGCGACGTGGTTTGCGAGGAGGACGGCGACCTTTACGGCGACGGGGTCAACATCGCCGCCCGACTCGAAAGCATCGCCGATCCCGGCACCGTGATCGTCTCGGGCACGGCCTACGACCACCTTCAGGGCAAGCTCGACTTCGGCTTCACACCGCTCGGCGAACTGCGCCTCAAGAACATCGAGCGGCCTGTGCGCGCCTATCGCGTCGAGACCGACGCCAGCGCCTCGGTGGCTGCGCCGCCTCCCCTGCCCGAGAAACCCTCGATCGCTGTTCTGCCTTTCACCAACATGAGCGGAGACCCCGACCAGGAATACTTTGCCGATGGGCTGGTAGAGGACATCATCACGGGATTGAGCCGTGTGAACTCCTTCTTCGTGATCGCCCGCAACTCGTCCTTCACCTACAAGGGCCGGGCGGTGGACCTGCGCCAGGTTGGGCGCGAGCTGGGCGTCCGCTACGTGCTCGAAGGCAGCATCCGCAGAGCAGGATCGCGGGTGCGCATCAGTGGGCAGCTGGTGGATGCGATCAGCGGACACCATGTCTGGGCCGACCGCTTCGAGGGCGACGTGAGCGACATCTTCGACCTGCAGGACAAGGTGACCGAGAGCGTCGTCGGCGCTGTCGAGCCGAGCATCCGGCTGGAGCAGATCAAGCAGGCGCGCATGAAGCCTACTGACTACATCAGCGCCTACGACCTCTATCTTCGCGCGCTGCCGCGCTTCTACAGCATGACGCGCGAAGGCTTTGCCGACGTGCGCCGGCTCACCAACGAGGCGCTCAGCATCGACCCCGGCTTCAACCTGGCAAAGGGGCTTGGCGCCTATATCCGCAGCGTATCCGTGAGCCAGTGCTGGCATGAGCCCGACGATGTCCGGGTCGCAGTGCGCATGGCGCGCGAGGTGCTGGCGGAAGCGCGCGACGACCCCACGAGCCTACGCTTCGCCGCGCAGGTGCTCGCCTACAGCGCGAGGGACTACGAGATGGCCCTGGGCACGATAGAACGATCCCTGCTGCTCAACCCCAATTCGGCGCAGGGCCATACGAGCAGCGGCTGGGTGAACGCACATTCCAGCCGCCCGCTCGTCGCGATCGAGCACTTTCACAGGGCAATGCGGCTGAGCCCGGTCGACCCAGAGAAGGGCATCGCGCTCTCCGGCATCGGGATGAGCTACCTGATGCTCGAGCGCTATGAGGAAGCGCTGGCATGGGGAGCACGCGCGCTGCAGGAGATGCCGAACTACGGCACCTCACACCGGGTGGTGATCATGGCGCTGGTCAAACTCAACCGGCTGGACGAGGCGCAGGCGGCGGCGCGGCGGCTGATGGAGGCGTTCCCGACCTACACGCTCACCCTGCAGAGACAGATCAACCCATGGCGGGACAAGGTGTTCGCCGAGCGTTACGTCGAGGCGCTGGGCATCTCCGGCGTGCCGGAGTGATCGTCGCGGTTGCTATCCTACTTGTTCCACTTTTTGTAGGTGCTCGATTTCATGTGTTTCTGGTCTGGCTAAGAGCATTATTTTTCCCGTAGACGCACCCTTATCGCATATTCCCGGTATGGCCCTGCGAATACCGTCCCGGCTGCGGCCAGACCGTCAGGCCGTGCGGCTCGGCGCCGACGCGGAATTTGGTGACCGCGCCTGATGTCGTGTCGATCATGTAGGCGGCACTGTCGAAGCGGCCGGACAGCCATAGTTGTTTGCCGTCGGCGCTGACATTGCCCATGTCGGGACTGCCGCCGCCGGGGATCGGCCATTGCGCGACGACCGCGCGGGTGGCGAAGTCGATCACCGTCACGTTGCCCGGCCCCTTTGCCGTGCCCTGCTCCATCTTGTGCGAGCCGCGATTCGAGACATAGAGCCGCTTGCCGTCGCGGCTGACGACGAAGCCATGGGCGCCGATGCCGGTCGGGATAAAGCCGATTTCCTTGAAACCGTCGCCATCGACCAGGAAGACACCGTCATTCATCATGTCGGCGATGTAGAAGACCTTGCCGTCGGGCGAGAGGCGGATGTCCTGCGGCATGCCCATTTTCGAGAAGTCGAGATGGCCAAGCACCTTCTGGTTCTTCAGGTCGATCTTGGCCAGTCCGCCATTGCCGTATTCGCAGGTGAAGATCGCGTAGGAGCCGTCGACCGAGAAATCGGCGTGGTTGATGCCGGCGCAAGTGGGTGTGGGCAGGCTCGATTTCAGCGCCATGGTGTGGGGATCGCGGAAATCGAGCCGCTCCAGGGCTTCGTCCACGACGATGGCCGCGCTGCCATCGGGCATGAAATACAAATTGTAGGGATCATCCACGGCGATCTGCGGGCCGGGCTTGCCGGTCATCGGGTCAATCGGCGTCAGGCTGCCATTCTTGCCGGTGCCGTTGTTGGCGACCCAGAGCGTCTTCAGGTCCCAGGACGGCACGACGTGCTGCGGTTTGCTGCCGACGGAGAACCTGTCGACTTCCTTCAGCGTCATGGTGTCGATCACCGTGACGCTATTGGAGGAGCGGTTCGGCACATAGACTCGCGGCAGTGCACCCAGCGTGGCCGGGCTGAGGTGGCCGGCACCGGTGTGGCGATAGATGCTGACGGGCGGCGCGGGCTCGCTGCAATCCTCGGGACAGCTATCGGCCCAGGCCCGGACAGGCAGCAGCGCAAGCAGCAGCAAGGCCGCACGGGTACTGGCGTGACGCAAAAAGGTTCTGATCATCAGGATGGCTTGTCGTGAAGGCCGGCCGAAATTGCCGCCGCGACCCATAGCTTGGGTTTTGCCGTTGATCCAGTGGCTTTTCTCAAGGCTCCCGCGGGGTACACGGCTCAGCGCCGCCCCAACAAACTCTTCATGCGGTTGCGCAGCAGGCGGGCCATGTTGCGGGTTTCGCGGTAGAGGTGCAGCTGCGAGGCGGCCTGGCGGGCGAGGCGGTCGGCATCCGGCGTCAGCCCGATCACCAGCGAGCCCATCGGCTTGCGCTCGCTCCACAGCCGGCTCATCACCGGATGGTCGGGCACGGCGCAGGAATCGGTCATCATGACGTTGGGGTCGTCGAGATGCTGCTTGGTCACCTCGATCATCAACAGCGTGCCCGGCGAATAGGTCGCCAGCGTCTCGTCATAGGCGGTCTTCCAGGTGTAGGCGACGCCGGCCTCGACGAAGACGACCAGGCAAGCGATGGTGCGGCCGTCCAGCGTCAGCGAATGGATGCGGCACATATCGTGTTCGGCCAGCCGGTGCACGGCCTCGCGGGCGAAGGCGGCGCGATAACGATCGATGGCCATGGCGGTGCGCTCGCGGCCCTTCCAGCCGGCGGCTTCCAGCGTCAGAAAACTTTCGATGGCATGGCGGATTTCGTCCGGGCCGCGCGCCACGATGTGTTCCAGTTTGCCCAGATCGCCCAGGCGCCGCTTCAGGCGGCGGAATTCGCGATGGTGATGCGCGCGCAGCGATGTCTTCAGATAGGCCTCGCCGTCGAGCGTACTTTCGAGCACCGGCCGGTCCGCCTTGCCGGTGGTGACCATTGTCAGGCCGCGCGTCTCGGCAACGGTGGCAAGCACGCTGGCCAACGAGCCGTCGAGCCGCATGTCGGGCAGCACGAAGACCTTCGGCAGCTTCAGGTGCGGCCGCGACAGCATGCCGAAGAAATCCTCGACGACGCCGATGGGGTCGTCGTGGTCGACCAGCGGCGTGCCGATCGGGCCGAACGGGCTCGACCATGTACGCATCACCGGAACGCCGAGCGGCACGGCCGGCCGCTCGACCGAGAACGGCACCAGCAGGCGCAGGCGGTTGCGATATTCGTCACCGTCGCGGATCACCGCCAGCTTGACCTCGCGATCCTCCAGCCGGGGCATGGCCGGCGCCAGGAAGCGTGGATTGAAGAAGACGTTGGGCTCGATCGTGCGGGTGCACAGATAGTCGAGTTCCTCGACCAGCTCGAAGCCGGCCGAGGCCGGATAGATCGCGAGCTTGCGCTGCGGCCGGTTGTTGGCGAGGATCTCGAGATGCGCCGGATCGGCGTCGCGCGCCAGGCCGGCAAGGCCCGACACCATGGCGCCGGCCGGACCGCCACTGGTTTCCTCGATCAACGGGGTGGCGGCCATCAGGCGGCTCCCCTGGTTGCGGGCATGAAGATCAGCATGACGATACCAAGCTTGCGCCAGACGGTGAAGGACAGCGCGCTCGCCTCGAAGACCATGGCAAGGCTGGTGGCGATGGCGGCCCCCCACAGGCCGAAGAGCGGGATCAGCACTATGTTGAGGCCGATGTTGAAGGCCAGCGTCATGGCATAGACTGCGGCGCAGATGTTCTGGTTGCCGCTCATCGTCAAAAGGCTTTCGCAAGGGCCGACCGCAGCGCGCGCCACGACGCCGAACACCAGCAGGAACAGCAGCGGATAGCCGGCGGTGAATTCGGGACCGAACAGCACCAGCATGGGTTCGCCGAGCAGCAGCACCAGCAGCGCCATCAACAGCGACGGCCAGAACGTCCACGACACCGTCTCGCGGGCAAAGGCGGCGAGCTTTTCCGGCTCGCCATGGGTGAACTGCGCATAGCGCTGGGCAACGCCGGCCTTGACGGAGAAATAGACGAAATGCACCAGCGCCAGCGTCTTGACGGTGGCGAAATAGACGGCGACGTCGTTGGGCTGGAGATAGGCGCCGACCATCAGCACATCGGCGTTGGTGAGCAGGAAGAAGAAGCTTTCGACCAGGAAGATCGGTAGCGACACGATGAACCACTCGGAAAAATGCACCTTCATCGGCCCGGCCGGGATATTCTTGCCCATGCGCGAGGTAACGCCGATGAGTTGGGCGAGCGTGGTGGCGTAGGTGGCGGCGATCGAGGCGAAGATCGCGGTGCGGGCGTCAGGCGCGTAACCCAGCGCCAGCATCAGCGCCATCAGCGCCAGGATCAGCACCGGCCGCACCAGATAGGTCGGCGACAGCGCAAACAGCGCCCAGGAATTGGCGCGCGACTGGCCCTGCAGCAGGTCGCCCATGGCAATCATCGGCAGGCAGAACAGGCCGAGGATAAAGGGGATCACATAGTAGCTTTCGATCCAGTCCGCGCACAGCCAGACACCCAGTGCGCCAAGTCCGGCGATTGCGGTTGAGGCAATCAGCACGAACAGGCGGCTGGCGACCACGATGCCGCGCAGCTCGGCCAGCATGTTGCGTTCGCGGTATTCGGGGATGAATCGGATAACCGAGGTGTGGAAGCCGAGGCAGGCAAGGTTGCCGACGATGACCATCGTCACCCAGACGAGGACGAAAATGCCGTATTCGAACGAGCCCATCCAGCGCGCCATGAGCACCTGGCTGATGAAGGCGATGACGGCGCTGACGATGCGGATGGCAAAGGCGATCAGCGACATGCGCCCGGCTTCGCCGCGCTCGTCGGCAGTGAACAGCACCGCATCGATGCGGCCAAGCAGCGGCCCTATGCGCAGCGCCAAGCGCTGCGGCAAGAACCGCCCGGCCGTCGTCGCCGCGGAAAAGCGCACCCCGATGTCTCTCCGTTTTCCGCCTCTTTCCAAGGTTTTCGATGTATCCGAAACACCTTAAGAAAGGGTGGGCAGGTGCGGTACGTCGAGCGGCCAAAACAGTCGCGTGTGCAAGGTACGTCAATCGTCAAGCCGGTGGCAGAACGAAAAGGCGAGCGAACGCCGGGGAAGCTGGGGAGCCGGGTCGGCGTTGCGCTCGCCCCTCCCCCGCCAAGGGGGAAGGCCAGGCACCGGGGTGTGTCCGGTGCCCGAGGTGTCACATGGGGAGGGTTACATTCCCTTCATTGCGTCGCACGACACGTGCGGGTTCATGTCGGCGAAGGCGCCCGTCGGGTTCTGTTTCCAGGCCCAGACATGCAGTTCGTAGAACGGGCCAAGGCCGTAGCGGTTGGGGGCGCTGTTGAAATTGAACAGCTGGCCTTCGAGCGAGGCCGGACCCTTCGAGGTGATGTATTCGACCGCAATCAGCTTCAGGCTGCCGTCGGCCATCGGCTCGTACATCACCGCTTCGGGCTTGGCGACATCGACGGCATCGTCCTTGAGATAGGCGCCGTTGACATAGTGGATGCCCATGGCGCCGCCGGTGATGCCGCTGGCGCAAGGGATCGGGGCGTAGCCTTCGGCTGTGGCGGCTGCCACATTCTCGAAGCGGCTGTTGGCGGCGCGCACCTTTTCGGCCAACGGATTGGCGTCATGTGCCTGGGCGGCGGCGCCGGTCGCGATCGAGATGGCGGCCAAGGCGGCGAAGCGTGTCGTCCAAAGAGTTATGGTCATGTTTTTCCGTCCGTTTGTTGACGCTTGAGGCGACGGCGGCCGATCTGGCCTGCCGAAACGCCGGCGGCGTTGGTTGAGGATTGAGGAAACGGTTTTGCCCGTCCCGGTTATGCGATGGGTGTGCGGCTCCGGTTGCCGAGCTTCTGGCCGGCGCCGCTAAAAATTGAGCAAAATCAACGATCCCAAAAGTAATATTGCCAATACTCCTGCGGAACTTCCTGTTCCGAGAGCCCGATGTCGCGCCTCAGATAGTCGCCTTCCGGGGGCAGGCGCCGCCTTTCAGACAGATACGCAGGCAGCTTCGTCGCGAACCGCCATAGACGGCCGAGCAGAGAGGTTGGCCGGCCGGTCTTTCCCAGGACAGGCTCGGTTCCACCGACCGGCAAGCCATCAGGCAATTCGCCATGGCCGCGAAGGGTAGTTTGATGCTCATCATTGTAACGACCGAACGCAGGATCAGAGGTAAAAGTAAGGGTCAAGAACCCGCACCTCCGTGATCTTGTCGACCGGCAGCGAATTTTTCTGGGCGGTGCTGCGGATCGCTTCGGGCGAGGGCGCTTCGTAAATGCAGAAGCTGCGCTTCTTGTCGGGCGTGACGAAGGACTGGATCCAGGTGACGCCCTTTTCGGCATTGCGCATGACGACGCCGCCCACCGCTGTGGCGCCAATGTCGGTCATCGGTATATTGAGGCCGTCCGGAAACGTGCGTTCAATCAGATAGCGAGGCATGGAAGGCTTCCTTTTCTATTGATTCACGCTCGATCGGAGCGCGGCTGGACGTTGACCACGCCGTGCCGGCCTGCGCATCGGAACGATTCCCCATATTTGGCGGGACGATTCCCTATGTTGGCGTCGTTCTTTGTGGAAAGAGGCACGGCAATGTGTGCAAAGTCACATTGCGGCGCTCTCTTCACGGGCTATCGTGAGCGGCCCGCCATGGTGGAAAACTCCGATCATACGAGACGATGATGATGCTTCTGGAACGGCAGACGCAGCTGCAGCAGTTGGAGAGCCTGCTCGGCGATGCAATCGGCGGCCATGGCCGTGTCGCGGTGCTGGCGGGGGAGGCCGGCGCCGGCAAGACGGCGCTCGTCGAGGCGTTCGCGGCCCGTGTCGGGCAGAGCGCGGCCATGTTGCGCAGCGCCTGCGAGGACCTGTCGATTCCCGATCCGCTGGGGCCGCTCTACGATCTGGCCCGTGAGGCGCAATGGGCGCTGCCGCGCGCGATCGACGCCCGGCATGGGCAGAGGCTGCCGCTGTTTTCTGACGCGCTCGACGCATTTGCTGCGAAGGGACCGAGCCTGCTGGTGATCGAAGACCTGCACTGGGCCGACGATGCGACGCTCGATTTCGTGCGCTTCCTCGGCCGGCGTATTTCCAACACCCACATCCTGCTGTTGCTCACGGCGCGCACCGACCGCAGCGAAGGACAGATGCGCGTGCGCCGCGCACTGGGCGAAATCCCGGCCGGCAGCGTGGCGCGCATCGAGGTGCCGCTGCTCAGCGAAGCGGCCGTGCTGTCGCTTGCCGATGCGGCCGGCCGCGACGGCGATGCCATCTACCGGGCGACCGCCGGCAATGCCTTCTTCGTCACCGAATTGCTGTCCGCCGAAAACGAAACGGCGTTGCCGGCAAGCGTGCGCGACGCCGTGCTGGCGCGTGCCGAGCGGCTGTCGTCCGGGGCCCGTGCAATGCTCGACGCGGTGTCGGTGTTTCCGCGGCGGGCTGACGCCTGGGCCCTGCAGGGTCTGTGTGGCGTCGCCAGCGCCGGCCAGCTTGCCGAATGCGTCGCCAATGGCCTGCTCGACGATCTGGGCGACGGCTACGCCTTTCGTCACGACATTGCGCGGCGCGCCATCGAAATGATGCTGACGACGTCGCACAGGCGGCAATTCAACCAGCGTGCGCTGGCGGCACTGCTCGAAAATGGGGAAGTCTCCACAGGCCGCCTGGTGCACCATGCGGTCGAGGCGCACAATCTGGCGGCGGTGCGCGAACTTGCGCCGATTGCCGCGCGCGAGGCATCGCGGGTCGGCGCCCATCGCGATGCCGCCGGCTACTACGAAGTCGTCCTGCGCCACGCCGATAGCCTGCCGGTGGAAACCCGCGCGGTGCTTTACGAACAATATGCCTTCGAGTGCCACCTCATCGGCCGGATCGAGGAAGCGATCGAAGCGCAGGGCCAGGCGCGCTGGCTGCATGAGGAGCAGGGAAACGAGGCGAAGGAAGGCGACAGCCTGAGATGGCTGTCGCGGCTGGCCTATCTCGCCGGAGACCGCAGGGCTGCCGAAGTGTTCGGCAAGCAGGCGGTGGCGCTCCTGGAAACCGTGCCGGAAGGGCCTGAACTCGCCATGGCCTATTCCAACCTGTCGCAACTGGCGATGCTGGCCGAGAGGGTGGACGAGGCGCTGTTGCTCGGCGAGAGAGCGGTCAACCTTGCCGAGCGCATGAACAGTCCCGACATCGTCTGCCATGCGCTCAACAATGTTGGCGCCGCCGGGCAATGGCTGGATTTTGCCAAGGGGCGTGCGAACCTTGCCCGCAGCCTGGAAATCGCGCTGGATCAGAATTTCCAGGAGCACGCGGCGCGGGCCTTCACCAACAGCGCTTGCACCGAGATGAACCAGCTGGGCTTCGACGAAGCGCGGACCATGCTCGACCGCGGCATCAACTACTGCGTTGAAAACGATCTGGTGACCTGGCGCGATTATATGCGCGGGGTGCTGGCGCAGCTTTTGCTGCGCCAGGGACATTGGGAGGACGCCGCCAGCGAGGCGCTCGACGTGCTGTCCAGCGGCCAGACGGCGCAGCTGGTGCGCTTTCCCTCCCTGGTGGCGCTGGTGAAACTGCGGATCCGGCGCGGCGATCCGTCAGCCGAGCCGCTTCTGGCCGAGATGGCGCAGTTCCTGGAGAAAGGAACCGAGCTGCAGCGGCTGACGCCCTATGCGGCGCTGATGGCCGAGCAGGCCTGGCTTGGCCTTGGCGACCGGGACGAGGCCTTGCTGCTGATCGATCATGCCGAGACCCTGGCGCCGACACGATCGGCTTTCGCGGAGCTGGCCGGCTGGCGGCGTTTGCTGGCGCCGGAGCGGGATGCCGGCGACACGGCTGGTATGGCCGAGCCCTATCGGCTGCTTCTTACCGGTGAATGGCGGGCGGCGGCAGCGCTTTGGGGTGAGCTGAACGCGCCCTATGAACGCGCACTGGCGCTCGTTCAGGGCGATGACGAGGCACAGCGTTCGGCGCTGGAGATTTTCGAGAGCCTCGGCGCCAGGCCAGTGGCCCAGCATGTGCGCGAAACCATGCGGCGCAATGGCGTCATTCACATTGCAAGAGGACCGCGCCGTTCGACGCGCGCTAACCAGGCCGGCCTCACCCTGCGCCAGATGCAGGTGCTGCAGCTGATCGAACGCGGTCTGTCCAACAAGCGGATCGCCGAGCAATTGACGATTTCGCCCAAGACCGTCGATCATCATGTCTCGGCGGTGCTGGGCAAGCTGGACGCGGTGTCGCGCGGCGAGGCGACTGCGGCGGCGCGCGATTCGGGGTTGTTGTGAAAAAGTACCTTCGGAGTGACAGACTTTGAGGCAAGCGACCCTTCGCGCCCCCCTCTGTCCTGCCGGACATCTCCCCCACGAGGGGGGAGATTGGATGTCCTTTCGACTTTCGCCAATCACAAAGGTTGAAGAAAAGGCGCTATCAATTGAGCTGCTGATCTCCCCCCATGTGGGGGAGATGTCCGGCAGGACAGAGGGGGGCGCTGTCCCTCCGGCCTTTTAGTCGAAGGTCACGCCCTTCAAGCAAACGCGCCGTGGCAGTGCTTGTATTTCTTGCCGGAGCCGCAGGGGCAGGCTTCGTTGCGGCCGACCTTGCCCCAGGTCGCCTGGTTGTTCGGGTCGCGGTCTTCGGGAGCGACGATGGCGTTGCTCTCCTGGCGGACCAGAAGTGCGGTCTCGCCGCCTTGGAAGTCGTCCTCGCCGGTGGTGCCGTCAATGTGGCTCCCGAACATGTTGGGCGCTTCGGGCGGCGGCGCTTCGGCGGCTTGGCGGACCAGTTCGACGCGCATCAATTGCGCGGTGACGGCCTGGCGCAGATTGCCGAGCAGCGCCTGGAACAGCTCGAACGCCTCGCCCTTGTACTCCTGCAGCGGATCGCGCTGGGCATAGCCGCGGAAGCCGACGACCGAACGCAGATGGTCGAGGTTGACGATGTGCTCGCGCCACAGATGGTCGAGCGTCTGCAGCACCACCGAACGTTCGACATAGCTCATCACGTCGGGGCCGAACCGCTCGGCGCGCTCCCTGGCGGCTGCGTCGGCGGCCTCGGTCAGGCGCTCGCGGATATCATCCTCGGCAATGCCTTCTTCCTTGACCCAGTCCTCGACCGGCAGGTCGAGATTGAGGAATTCGGCGACTTCGGCCTTGAGGCCGGCAACGTTCCACTGCTCGGCATAGGCATTTTCGGGGATGTTCTTGGTGACGATCTCCTCGATGACGCCTTCACGCATTTCGGCAATCGTTTCGGACAGGCCTTCGCCGTCCATCAATTCGATACGCTGCTCGAACACCACCTTGCGCTGGTCGTTCGAGACGTCATCGTATTTCAACAGGTTCTTGCGGATGTCGAAGTTGCGCGCCTCGACCTTCTTCTGCGCCTTTTCCAGCGCCTTGTTGATCCACGGATGGATGATCGCCTCGTCTTCCTTGAGGCCGAGCTTCTGCAGCATGCCATCCATGCGCTCGGAACCGAAGATGCGCATCAGATCGTCCTGCAACGACAGGAAGAATTTCGAACGGCCGGGGTCGCCCTGGCGGCCGGAACGGCCGCGGAGCTGGTTGTCGATGCGGCGCGACTCATGGCGCTCGGTGGCGAGCACGTAGAGGCCGCCGGCGGCCAGCGCCTTGTCCTTCAGGCGCTCGACATCGGCAATGATTTCCTTTTCGCGCGCCTCGCGCTCGGGGCCTGCAGGCATGTCGCCCAGTTCGTCCTCGATGCGCATCTCGGCGTTGCCGCCGAGCTTGATGTCGGTGCCGCGTCCCGCCATGTTGGTGGCGATGGTGATGGCGCCGGGCTTGCCGGCCTGGGCGACGATGGCCGCCTCGCGCTCGTGATGGCGGGCGTTCAGCACCTCGAAATCCTTGAATCCTTCCTTGCGCAGGCGCTCGGCCAGCTGCTCGGATTTTTCAATGGAGGTCGTGCCGACCAGCGTCGGCTGGCCCTTGGCGCGCGCTTCCTTGATCTCCTTGACGATCGCCTTGTACTTCTCCTCGACCGTCCGGTAGACCTCGTCGTCCTCATCCTTGCGGATAACCGGCAGATTGGTCGGGATTTCGGTGACTTCGAGGCCGTAAATGTTGCCGAACTCCTCGGCCTCGGTCAGCGCCGTGCCGGTCATGCCGGACAGCTTCTTGTAGAGGCGGAAATAGTTCTGGAAGGTGACGGAGGCCAGCGTCTGGTTTTCCGGCTGGATCGCCACATGCTCCTTGGCTTCGAGCGCCTGGTGCAGGCCCTCCGAATAGCGGCGTCCCGGCATCATGCGGCCGGTGAACTCGTCGATGATGACGATCTCGTCATTGCGGACGATGTAGTCCTTGTCCTTCTGGAACAGCCGGTGCGCCTTCAGCGCGTTGTTGACGTGATGAACGATGGCGACGTTCTCGACGTCATAGAGCGACTCGCCCTTGAGCAGGCCGGCCGCGCGCAGCAGGTTTTCCAGCTTCTCGGTGCCTTCCTCGGTGAAGATCGAGGTCTTCTGCTTCTCGTCGATCTCGTAGTCTGCCGGGCCGAGCTGCAGCATGAAGGCGTCGATGGTGTTGTACATTTCCGAACGGTCCTCGAGCGGACCGGAAATGATCAGCGGCGTGCGCGCCTCGTCGACCAGGATGGAATCGACTTCGTCGACGATCGCGTAATTGTGGCCACGCTGCACCATCTGGGCGCGCTCATATTTCATGTTGTCGCGCAGATAGTCGAAGCCAAGCTCGTTGTTGGTGGCATAGGTGACGTCGGCGGCGTAGGCGACGCGGCGCTCCTCGTCGGAGAGACCGTGGACGATGACGCCGACCGAAAGGCCGAGGAATTTATAGACGCGGCCCATCCATTCGGAGTCGCGCGTGGCGAGGTAGTCGTTGACGGTGACGACGTGGACGCCCTTGCCGGCCAGCGCGTTGAGATAGACGGGCAGGGTGGCGACCAGCGTCTTGCCCTCGCCGGTGCGCATTTCGGCGATGCCGCCATTGTGCAGCACCATGCCGCCGATCAGCTGCACATCGAAGGGGCGCATGCCGAGCACGCGGCGCGCCGCCTCGCGGGCGGTGGCGAAGGCCGGTATCAGCAGGTCATCCAGGGTGGCGCCGTTGGCGATATCCTGGCGGAATTTTTCCGTGCGCGCCTGAAGTTCGGCGTCAGACAACGCCCGCATCTCGTTTTCCATGGCGTTGATCGCCTCGACACGCGGCCGGGTCGCCTTGACGCGGCGATCATTTGAGGAGCCGAAAACCTTACGGGCGAGACCGCCGAGACTGACCATCCAATGGTCCTTTCGATAGAATTCTCAATCTTGAGATGAGCGCCGGCCGGCCCCATCAATTCCGCGTGAAACGCGGACAAACGCAAAAAGCGCCCGGAAAACGGTTCTGGACGCAAAGTCGTTGGACAGATAAGAGGGGGCTCAACTGATGTCAACGCCGCGTTAGCCCTATGGCCAGCGCCAAATTCCGCCACAATCCGGCTGATCTGCAAGCCCGACCAATCCCCCTTGGAGTTAATCTTGATGTCCTTACTGTTTCGCCGTGCGTCGCTCGCCAGCCTTGGCCTGGCCCTCGGCCTGTCGGCTCTGTCGCTGTCTCCTGTCATGGCCCAGGAAGCCGCTCCCGCACCGGCCGATGCTGCAGCAGCGCCAGCCGCCGCACCCGTCGATCCCAACGCGGTCGTCGCCACCGTCAATGGCGAGAAGCTGACCGAGGCGGACCTTGGGCTTGCCGAGGGCGAGCTGTCGCAGCAGTTCGCGCAGTTGCCGCCCGAGCAGCGCCGCGCGGCCGCCCTTTCCGCGGCCATCGAGATCCGCGTCATGGCCGCCCAGGCGGTCGCCACCGGCCTCGACAAGGATCCCGATTTCCAGCGCCGCATGGCGTTCCTGCAGCAGCGCGCGCTGCATGGCGAAATGGTCGAAAAGGGCGTCGTCAATAAGGTTACCGACGCCGAGGTGCGTGCGCGCTACGACCAGGAAATCGCCAGCGCGCCGCCGGTCAATGAGGTTCATGCCCGTCACATCCTCGTGAAGACGAAGGAAGAGGCCGAGGCGATCATCAAACAGCTCGACGGCGGCGCCGATTTCCAGAAGCTCGCCAACGAGCACACCAGCGATCCCTCGGGCAAGACCAATGGCGGCGATCTCGGCTGGTTCGGCCCGGGCCAGATGGTGCCCGAATTCGACAAGGCGGCATTCGCGCTCGACGTCGGCAAATACACCAAGGAGCCGGTGCAGTCGCAGTTCGGCTGGCACGTCATCAAGCTCGAGGACAAGCGCGTCAAGCAGCCGCCGGCGTTCGACGACGTCAAGGACCAGGCCAAGCAGGCGGTCATCCGCGACAAGTATTTCGCGCTGGTCAAGCAGCTGCGCGGCGCCGCCAAGGTCGAGATCCCCGACGCGAACCTGAAGAAGGCCGTCGACACGATGGAAGCCGGCAAGTAAGGCGGCGCCTCGAAAAGCATGCAAAAGGGCGCCGTTTGGCGCCCTTTTCGTTTCGAGGTTGGCTGGCGGAAAATTCAACGATAGTGCGTGGAAGCCTTGAACGCCGCCGGATCGCCGGCGGCAAGGGCACCGCTGAATTCGGGGATGCGCACCAGAAGCATCATCGCCCAGAACAGCGGCCAGTCCGTCCAGCGGCAAAACGCCGTGCCGACGGCCTGCGCCGTCTGGCGGTTTTCCTTGAAGGACGTTTTTACCGCCCGCCAGGCGAGACCCAGCCTCGAACGTCGGCCCTTCGTCAGCAGATCCATGCGCGCGTACTGGTATCCCTTGTTGCGCCTGACATCCCAGATGAAGCCCAGGCCCTCATAGGCGTGGATCGAGACTGCCTCCGTGGCTACCTCCATGGCCACGCCATCCCTCAGCATCGCGTGCTGCCGCAGATGCGAGGAGACGAAAGGTCCGTGGTCGGCTTCGAAGCGATAGCGTTCGAGAACCGGCCGTCGGTACAGAGCGCCATTGTTGCTGACATGGATGATCTGGCCGTTGCGGTTGCGGCGCTCAATGAAGCCGCGGTCGAGCAGCGACATCACCCGCATCATCATGGTGTCCTTGCCGTAAGTGGTGCGGCCGGAAATCGCATCGATCTTCGGGTTTTTCACCACAGCTTCGTAAAGGATCGCCAGCCATCCGGGCCGCGTCAGGCAATCGGCCTCGACCACGGCGACGAGGTCATGGCGGCAATAGGCGAGTGCTGCGTCCTTCAGTTGCGAGGACTCGTCGCTGTCATGCGTCGCGACGATCACCGAAGGGCAGGAAAAGGCCGGTTTCCGGTCAAACTCGGCTGCAATCTCGGCGGTATGGCCCTCGGGCAGCATGAAGATGATTTCATCGGGCACGCCCCGCGGATCCTGCGCATAGGCGCGCATTGCCCGTCGCAATTCCTCGTCGCCATCCGGCGTCAGATAGTCGGAAACGACGATCAGGCTGACGGGCAGAACCGGTAAGGCGTTTTTGGTCAAGTCGCCCCCCGGCGGTTGTCGGCAATCAGCGAGAGATGCCTGATATCACATAGCGGACGGTGGCGCGGATTGTAACCTCATCTTCGTCGAGACGGTTGGTCAAAAGGTGTTTCCAGGCATAGGAAGCCACGAGGTCGGCGACCAGCGCCGCATCGATATCGGCGGCAACGTCGCCTCGCGCCTTGGCGCGCTCGATGACCCGGGCGGTGTGGGACCGACGTCCATCGGCATAGCCAGTCAGGGCCACGGCCGCCGCTTCATCCGATTGGGCTTCGGCGATGAGCGAGCGGAACACGCTGCCCGAGGAAGTGTCGCGCCAGTGCGCGAAGAGATTTTGAAGGAAGCCGACGAGATCGTCCTCGAGATTGCCGGTATCGGGGACGGCGACGCGCTTTTGCCGCTTGTAGACCTCCAGCAGCAAGGCCGCCTTGCTTGGCCACCAGCGATAGATCGTGGGCTTGCCGGCGCGCGCACGCCGCGCCACGGCTTCGATGGAAAAGCCGGCATAGCCGGCCTCGACCAGCACTGCCTCCGCGGCCTCGAGAATGGCCTCGGCGCTGTCGGGATTGCGCCGCGCCCCGATCGATCTGCGCGCCGGATCCTCGCCCATGTCTGTCCTCGCCAACACTTTCGCCGGCAATATAGGTGAGCCGACAGTCAAACGAAACGGTCCGTTTCAAGCGATATTGTGGAAGTCGGGAATCGCAGCAGATATGCTTTGGGGGCAGGGCGGCGCATACCTGAGGCTCGCCCTCGGCAGCGATCAGTTCATCGCTTGCGAGGTTTCCGAGGCGATCCGCCATTGGCCGTCGCTCTTCACCAGCCCAAGCGTGACTCGTGCCTTGCCGGTCAAGCGTGCCGCCGATCTGTCTTTCGACACATAGTCATAGCTCATCGCGAACACGGCTTCGGCGCGGTCCTCGCCCTGCGGTGTCACTTCGAGGCTGCCGGGCTCGAGACCGAACGACCAGGAGGCAAATTGCGCGAACCAGTCGGTCTTGAGCTTGACGACGGCACCGCTGTCGTAGCGCGTGCCAAAGATGGTTGCGGAAGGGGCGTAGAGCCGCTTGACAGTCTCGCCGATCGCTGCGGCATCGGGGGCGAGATAGTCATCGCGCAGGAATTTCTCGATGGCGGTCTTGTAGTCGCCGACGGAGCGTTCGAGTGCCGCGACCTTTGTCTCGGGCGCCGGAGCGGCGGCGGGCTGCGGCTGCGCGACCGTTTCACCGCCAGGCACGAACTCAAACCGCTCGAGCAGCGAACCCTGTTCCCAGGGGCGCTGCCCCTCGCGGGTTTCGGAAACCACGTCGCGGCGCACCGCGATCATCATGTCGTTGATGCTCTGGCCGGGTTCGGCCATGTGCCGCAGCAATGCGGCGGCAAACGGCGAATTGCGCCCCGTTCCGTCCATGGCGACAGCACCCGGCGCCGTCGAAAAGGCGATGAAGGAGCCGCGCGTCGAATCGAACTGCGCCAGGCCGGCAAGCGGCGTCGCCGAGCGGGTGGTGGCGGTGCGGCTCAGACTGCGGGCAAAAGGATTGTTACGGCAGGCATCGAGGAACACCAGGCTGACCTTGGTCTGCTGTTCCATGATGTCGAGGACTTCGTCGATCGGCACGGCTTCGAGCTGCAGCTTGACCGGCATGTCGAGCCGGGCGTCGACCGGCACGATGTAGTTGCGCCCTTCGACCTGCAGGCCATGGCCGGCATAATAGAACAGCCCGACGCCCGCACCTTGCAGCGCATCGGAAAATTCGCCGATCTTGCGCTCGAGTTCACGCTTGCCGACATCGTTGCCCTCGATGACGTCGAAGCCGATCGAGCGCAGCTTGCCGGCAATGTCGAGCGCATCGTTGACCGGATTGGTGAGTGTGCCGGCCTCGGCATAGGTGCCGTTGCCGATGACCAGCGCCACGCGCTGTTCCGGCTGCGCATCGGCGCTCAGGAGCAAAAGCCCCATAAACGCCACCGCCAAGATAACCAGCCTGCCCATGGCCGATATCATAACGCCAGAGGCCCCGGTGGCGCCAACGGATTTGAAATGCAAGCTTAATCCAAGGTGGTTTGCCGGCGCCGATGGCCAAGAAAACGCCCTTGCGCCGGGCCGTGGTATCGGGCAAACCGGCCTTCCCCAGAGCCGGATGATTTCAGGTCTGTTCGACCTGAAATCTGAATCCGTCTCTAAGTCTAAAGAGATAGAGCATGATGTCGTCCGAAAACCGCTTCACACTTTTCGGCATCATGCTCTAGTTTTTCCGTCGCCCGAGGTCTCCAATGTCCGCAACGATTTCACCGCTCGCGCCGAAGAAATATCCCAAAATGCCTGCCATTGAGGGCGTGCGCATCGCCACCGCCGAGGCCGGGATCAAGTACAAGAACCGCACCGACCTCTTGGCCATGGTCTTCGATGCCGGCACCGCTGTCGCCGGCGTGTTCACGAAATCGAAATGCCCCTCGGCGCCAGTCGATTTCTGCCGGCAGAACCTTGGCGCCGGCAAGGCGCGGGTGCTGGTCGTCAACTCCGGCAACGCCAACGCCTTCACCGGCAAGAAGGGCCGCGCCTCCACCCAACTGACCGGCGAGGCGGCGGCCAAGGCCGCCGGCTGCACGCCAGGCGAAGTGTTCCTCGCCTCCACTGGCGTCATCGGCGAGCCGCTCGACACCACGAAATTCAGCCATTTGCTGGCCGGACTGGTCAAGGACGGCAAGCCGGACCTTTGGACCGAAGCGGCCAAGGCCATCATGACCACCGACACCTATCCGAAAGTGGCGACCGCGACGGTCAAGCTCGGCGACACCGACGTCATCATCAACGGCATCTCCAAGGGCGCCGGCATGATCGCGCCCGACATGGCGACGATGCTGTCCTTCATCGCCACCGACGCGCCGATCGCCGCCCCCGTGCTGCAGGATTTGTTGTCGCGCGGCACGGCCAAGACCTTCAATGCGGTCACCGTCGACAGCGACACCTCGACCAGCGACACGCTGCTGTTGTTCGCCACCGGCGCTGCGGCCAGGCGCGGCGCGCCTGCCATCAGCGATCCCAAGGATGCGCGCCTCGGCGCCTTCCGCCGCGCACTTGGCAAGGTGCTGAAATCGCTTGCGCTGCAAGTGGTGCGCGACGGCGAGGGCGCCCGCAAGCAGGTCGAAGTCACCGTTACCGGCGCGAAATCGGCGCGCTCGGCCAAGCGCATCGCACTGTCGATCGCCAATTCGCCACTGGTCAAGACGGCGGTTGCCGGCGAGGACGCCAATTGGGGCCGCGTCGTCATGGCCGTCGGCAAGGCCGGCGAACCGGCCGATCGCGACCTTTTGTCGATCTGGTTCGGCGACAACCGGCTGGCGCATGAAGGCGAACGCGATCCAGGCTACTCCGAGGAAGCGACCTCGGCCTATATGAAGCGCGACGACATCCGCATCCGCGCCGATATCGGCATCGGCCGTGGCAAGGCGACGGTGTGGACCTGCGACCTCACCAAGGAATATGTCGCCATCAATGGCGATTACCGGAGCTGATGGAGTTGGCTTCCAGGCATCCGGCAAGCATGCTCGCCATCGTGCGCCGCTACGAGGCGGCGGGTTTTCGCGCCTGGCCGGCAGCGGCCGTCCACTATGACGGCACCTGGGTGGTGCGGCTGACGGCCGGCCATCCGGCCAAGCGCCTGAACTCGGTCAACCCGCTCGATCCCGGCGACACCCAGCACATTGCCGAGCGCATCGGCCGCGCCAGCCGGCGCTTCGATGCCTATGGCAGGCCGCTGACCTTCCGCATCTCGCCGCTGTCAGGGCCGGACCTGGCCACGCATCTCGACAATGAGGGCTGGAGCACATTCGACGAATCGCTGGTGATGCGACTGCCGCTGGCGGATGCGCAGCTGGCGCCGGCCATGGATCAGATTCCGCTGAAGGACATCAGCCGCTTTCTTGGTGCGTCGCTCAAGGTCAGCGGCTCGGATTCATCGCTGCGGCCGGGGCTTTCGGAAATCATCGGCGCTATTCAACCCGAGGTCGGGCTGTTTGCGCTCGAGGAAGGGACCGACCCGCTGGCGGTGCTGATCTGCGTCCATGACGGCGATCTCGCCGGCTTGTTCGAGATCGCCACCGACAAATCGGCGCGCAACAAGGGCCATGGCCGCAATCTGATCCTGTCGGCGCTGAAATGGGCCAGGCTGCGCGGGGCGCGGGAAGCCTGGCTGCAGGTCGAGGCCGGCAATGCGCCGGCGCTGGCACTCTATCGATCGCTCGGCTTCGAGGAAGTCTATCGCTACTACTATCGCCGGCCGCCCGGCGCATGAGCGAGGTTGCTAAAGGTAAACGCCTGCTCCTGGTCGCCGCCTGCGCGCTGGTCGATGCCGATGGCCGCGTGCTCCTGGCGCAGCGGCCCGAGGGCAAGCAGCTTGCCGGCCTGTGGGAGTTTCCGGGCGGCAAGGTCGAGCCCGGCGAGACGCCGGAACAATGCCTGATCCGCGAACTGCAGGAAGAGATCGGCATCGAGACCGACATACCCTGCCTGGCGCCGCTGACCTTCGCCAGCCATTCCTACGATGATTTCCATCTCTTGATGCCGCTCTTCGTCTGCCGTCGCTTTCGCGGCATCGCGCAGCCGAAAGAGGGGCAGGCGCTGAAATGGGTGCGGCCAAAGCAAATGCGCGACTATCCGATGCCGCCTGCCGACGCCCCGCTGATCCAGTTCCTCATTGACCTGTTGTGAGCAGAAGCCATTTCGCCGGCCTGATTTAGCCAGCGTTAATGGAAGATTTATCTCGTCGTGAAAAATTGCGGCAAAGCGGATTCGCTGGGAGCGATTGCATGAGCCTCGACAGGGAATGGGACTCGATCCGGCCGGATCGCAGCTTTCGCGCCGCCAATGCCGGTATGAGCATATTGCGCATCACGCTGCTGTTCGGCTCGGCCGCGGTGGCGCTGGCCCTGATTGCGGTCCCCGTCCTCGACAAACAGACGCGATCGTCCAGCCGCGATGCCCTTACAAGCGGCCTGGACACGATAAGCACCGGTTCGGTCGGCTCGCGCGCCACCTATACACTGCGCAGAAGTGTGCTGCAGCCCTCCCCCAGTTCGGTCTGCATCATCCGTGCCGATGGCCGGCGCAGCGGCGACTGCTGACGAAGAAGGTTAACAAAAGCTTATTGATTTCCTTAACGCAGGCCCCGTTTCATCGCCTGTTAAGCTTGTGCCGTTAACCTTTCTTAACAGGTCGGCGGTATGGTCGTGACAAGAGGGATCGACGATCATGAAGACATTGTTGCAGCGATTTTTGGAAGACGAAACAGGCGCCACGGCCATTGAATATGGCCTCATCGTCGCCGTGCTGTCGCTTGCCATAGTCGGCGGCGTCGGCAAGGTCAGCAATGCGATCCAGTTTCTGTTCAGCGACACCAACAGCAAGCTTGCCAACGCCTTCGCCGAGCACTGACCCGGAGCGCTGTCACCGCCCGTCAGGACCTTCTAGTATGGTCTTCAGCGAGACCTTCGCCGAGCCCGGTTTCAAGGGCTTTTGCTGCGAGGCATCGGGTGCCCAGCCCGACATCCAGACAACAGAGAAACTTGCCCTGATCCGGCCGTCGGCGTCCGAAAAACGTTCGGCATAGATTTCAGCTGCACGGGCAAACAGTTTTCGTGCACCCGGCCGCCGGCTGCGATCGGTCAGCGCGCTGGTTTCGCCCATCGCCCTGAGATCGGCGGTGAGGTCGAAAAGAGTGTCGTAGCGCACGGTCACCGTTTCGACGTCGGCCACCGGCAGCGCAAGGCCGGCGCGCTGCAGGAGTGCGCCGGCGTCGCGGACATCGGTAAAGGGGATGACACGCGGGCTGGCGCCGCCATAAAGCTCGGTCTCGGCGGCGAGCAGGCTTTCGCGCAGTTCGGAAAGTGTGCCGGCGCCCGCAAAGGCGCCAAGGAAGAGCCCGTCAGGGCGCAAAGCACGGCGGATCTGCACCAGCATGCCGGGAATGTCGTTCATCGCCTGCAAAGACAGAAGCGAGACGGCGAGGTCGAGGCTTTCCGGTGGAAACGGCACGGTCTCCAGCGGTGCCACCATCCCTGGCCGGCCGTCCAGAAACGCTGCGTCCGCTTCGACGCGCACAATTTCTGCTGCCTTGCCGCTTGCTGCAACCACATCCGCCGCGGCCGGCGTCTGGCAAAACAGTACGGCGGCCTTGCCGAACCGGCGTTCGACCGCGCCGAGCCGGTCGGCGAGATCTTCCGCTGCCCGCCGCATCAGAAAATCGGCGCCGGCCACGGGATGGCCCAATGCCCGGCGCTTGTGTGCCAGCCAGAGCTCTGTATCGATGATCGGCTGCAAGGCAAACAATCCCTGTCTGTCCGCCTTGTGATATCGTGGCGCGGACGACAAACCACGTGGCCGATCCGGTGATGGAGATCAAGAGCCTCGCTCAAACGATGTTGGACTGGCCGGCGCGGGTGCTGTTCCCGCCTGTCTGCGCCGGCTGCCGCAGGCATGTCTCTCAGCCTGGCGTTTTATGTGGCGCCTGCTGGCCGAAACTCAGGCTCCTGGAGCGGCCGTGGTGCGCTGTGATGGGTACGCCCTTCACCCACGACATGGGCGAGGGCTTCCTGTCGGCCGAAGCGATCGCCGATCCGCCGCCTTTCGAGCGGGCGCGGGCGGCCGTGGCCTATTCGGGGGTCGCCCGCCAAATGGTGCAAGGGCTGAAATACCAGGACCGCACTGATCTCGCGCCATGGATGGCGCACTGGATGCTGCGCGCCGGCGCCGAACTGATCGCGGACGCCGATGTCGTCGTGCCGGTGCCGCTGCACTGGCGGCGCTTTTTCAGGCGCCAGTTCAACCAGTCGGCGGAACTGGCAAGGGCTGTTTCGCATCTCAGCGGGGTGACTTTCTCACCCTCGGCGATCCGGCGTGTCAAGCTGACGCGCCAGCAGGTCGGGCTGGAGCGGCAGGAGCGCGAGGACAATGTGCGCGCTGCCTTCCGTGTGCCCACGGAAGCAGAAATCGAGATCGCCGGCCGCCGCGTGCTTCTGGTCGACGATGTCTACACCACGGGCGCCACCGTGCGCTCGGTCGCCAAGGCATTGAAAAAGGGCGGCGCCGCAGCGGTCGACGTGCTGACCTTCGCGCGTGTCCTGCCGGGGGACTTTCGGGCCGACGAGTCCGCGACTATATAAGATCAGGGAAGACAGGATTGCAGACTGATGCTCGATGTGACGATCTATACCCGCATGATGTGCGGTTATTGCGCGGCGGCCAAGCGGCTGCTCGACCGCAAGGGCGTCGCCTACACCGAGCATGACGCATCCTTTTCGCCGGAATTGCGCCAGGAAATGATTTCGCGGGCGCACGGACGAGCTACCTTTCCGCAGATTTTCATCGGCGACACGCATGTCGGCGGTTCCGACGAACTCCACGAACTGGAGGCGCGGGGGCAGCTGGACAGGCTGCTTGCCGACGGCTCGACGACACAGAGGGCATGACGATGGGTGTTTTCAAGGCGGCGGCGATCCAGATGCGTTCGGGCGAAAGCCCTGAGCGCAACGCGGTCGATCTGGAACGGCTGGTGCGCGAGGCGGCAGGCCTGGGTGCTACCTACGTCCAGACCCCGGAAATGACCGGCGCGCTGATCCGCGACAAGGAAGCCAGGGCTGCCTCGTTCACCTCGGAAGACAAGGACATCATCGTGGCGACGGCGCGCAAGCTCGCCAGCGAACTTGGCGTCTTCCTGCATATCGGCTCGACCGCCATCCTGCGCGCTGACGGCAAGCTCGCCAACCGGGCGCTGCTGTTTGGACCGGACGGTGCCACGCTTGCCACCTACGACAAGATCCACATGTTCGATGTCGACCTCGACAATGGCGAGAGCTGGCGCGAATCCGCCGCCTATGAGCCGGGCACCGAGGCTGTCGTCACCGAGATCGACGGCGCGAGGCTGGGCTTTGCCGTCTGCTACGATCTGCGCTTTCCGCAGCTGTTCCGCGCCGAGGCGCTGGCCGGCGCCGACCTTTTGTCGGTGCCCGCCGCCTTCACCCGCCAGACCGGTGAGGCGCATTGGCATGTGCTGCTCAGGGCCCGCGCCATCGAGAACGGCGCCTATGTCGTCGCCGCGGCGCAAGGTGGTGTGCACGAGGACGGCCGCGAGACCTATGGCCATTCGCTGATCGTCGATCCATGGGGCCGCATCATCGCCGAGGCGGCGCATGCCGAGCCTGGCGTGATTGTCGCCGAGATCGACACAGCACAGTCGTCGGCTGCGCGCAAAAAAATCCCCAACCTCAAGAACGCGCGCGACTTTGCCGTCAATGACGGCACGGCAGAAGTGCCGCGGCTCAGGGGCGCGGCTTCGTGATCCGCTTTGCCCTGATTTGCGAGCATGAGCACGAGTTCGAGGGCTGGTTTCGCAGCAATGAGGATTTCGACACCCAGAAGAAGCGTGGGTTCGTCGATTGCCCGAACTGCGGTTCGCACAAGGTGCAAAAGGCGCTGATGGCGCCGGCCGTCTCCACCGCCCGCAAGCAGGAAACAATCGCACTGGCCATGGGCGAAGCCCAGAAGCAGGCGTTGGCGCGGCTGAAGGCGATGGCCGAGAAGGTGCGCGAGAATGCCGATTATGTCGGCGACAAATTCGCCGAGGAAGCGCGCAAGATCCATTTCGGTGAAACCGACGCGCGTGGCATCTATGGCGAGGCGACGCTGGACGAAGCCAAGAGCCTGGCCGAGGACGGCGTCGAGTTCATGCCGATCCCGAGCTTTCCCGACGAGCGGAACTGATTTTCCATGACGATGTCGCGGCGGCTCAGGAAAGCTGAACGGCGACTTTTTTCAAGTATATTTCCAGGACATTTTCTATTGGCTGGCCATCAAAGCGAGCGCCAAGCGCACGATCCACGGAATGGTGATCGTTTTTAGCAAACACAAGGGCAACGAAGCGGCGGATAAGGTTGCTGCGGCACTCCAACTGATAAGGGATTTCGATCCCCTTCGGTACAGGCGCGCGGTGATGACAGGCGTAAAAATAGCGTGCCGCTCATTGCTTTTGGCGCGCAATCCGAAACGGCCTATGTGTCGCCTTTGACGTCAACCAAGCTTCCGATCAATTTGCCAAGCAACAGAGCCAGCGTCTCCCGCTCGGCGTTGGTCAGGCCGGCCAGGATTTCGTGCTCGTTGGCGACGTGGGCGGTCAGGGCCTCATCGATCAAGGAGTGCCCCTTTTCGGTCAGTTGCACGACAATGCCGCGCCGGTCGTTGGGGTGCGGGCCGCGCAGGGTCAATCCGGCCTTTTCCAGCCGGTCGAGCCGGTTGGTCATGGCGCCCGATGTCACCATCGTCGCCTCGTAGAGCGCGGTCGGCGTCAGCGCATAAGGCTGGCCGGACCGGCGCAACGTCGCCAGCACGTCGAATTCGCCGGCTTGCAGACCGAAGCGGGCAAACAGCGGCGCGAGACGTTCGCGGGCGACCAGCGACGAGGCTTCATTCAGCCGCCCGAGCACCAGCATCGGCGAAACATCCAGGTCCGGCCGTTCCCGTGTCCACTGCTCGACCGCCTTTGCTGCGCGATCCATTGTCTCACCGTTAAATATCTTGACGTTAAGAATCTTTGCGCTATGTTACCTCAAGATACAGGACCGGTGGAGTGCCGCAAGTGCCAATTTCGCAAGTGAGTGGACGGGACCATCCGATGAAATCTCTCTGGGAATCGGCACCCGGCTTGCTGGTCGTCACCGGGGGCCTGCTCGGCCTGACGCTGCCGTTCGGCAAGCTGGCGACAGCAGCCGGCGTTCCTGCCATGGTCTGGGCCTTCGGCATCTCGTTCGGCGCCGGCGGCGTTCTGTTGTGCGCGCTGCTCGCCGGCGGACAGCGCATGCGACTCACTCCGCACAGGCTGCGTTATTTCTTCATCACCGCTGCGGTCTCCTATGCTGCGCCAAACCTGTTGATGTTTTCGGCCATCCCGCATCTTGGCGCCGGCTACACCGGCATCATGTTCACGCTGTCGCCGGTCATCACGCTGATGTTTTCGATCTTGCTCGGCGTCAGGCGACCCAACATGCTCGGCGTCGCAGGCATCGCCGTCGGCTTCATCGGCGCGGTTATGGTGGCGGTGACGCGCGGCGAGGCCGGCCAGCCGGCCGACTTCTTCTGGGTGCTGGTCGGGCTCATGATCCCGGTCAGCCTTGCCGCCGGCAACATCTATCGCACCGTCGACTGGCCCGAAGGGACCGGTCCGATCGAGCTTGCCGTCGGCAGCCACCTGGCCTCGGCAACGCTGCTGCTGGTCGGGATTCTCGCACTGTTCGGCCTCAGTGCCTTCGCCCCGCTCGGCACCGTGCCGCTGGTCGTCGTGGCGCAGGTTGCGTCAGCTTCGGCGATGTTTGCCTTCTTCTTCCGACTGCAGGCGGTGGGCGGCCCGGTCTATCTCAGCCAGATCGGCTATGTGGCGGCGGCCGTCGGCCTGTTTGCCGGCACGATCTTCCTCGGCGAGCACTACCAGCTGCTGACCTGGGCCGGAGCGGTCATCAACACCATCGGCGTGATCATCACCACCAAGGCGCAGAACCAGAAGGCGTGAGGGGCCAGAAGGCGCAAGGGGTCAGACCGACCCCTTCTCGGCCAGCACCATGTAGTTGACGTCCATGTCCTTGGAGCGCTGCCAGCGGTCGGCGAGCGGGTGGTAGATGACGCCGGTGCGGTCGATGACGGTCATGGCGGCGTTGCCCAGCGCCTTTTCCAGCTCTTCGGGCCGCACCAGCTTGCCGAACTGGTGGGTGCCGCGCGGCAGCCAGCGCAGCACGTATTCGGCGCCGATGATGGCCAGACCGAGAGCCTTCAGCGTTCGGTTGATGGTGGCCACGAACATGATGCCGCCGGGCTTCACCATCTCGCCGCACTTGCCGATGAACAGGTCGATGTCGGCGACATGCTCGACCACTTCCATGTTGAGGATGACGTCGAATTTCTCGCCGGAATCGGCAAGGTCTTCCGCGGTCGTTGCGCGGTAATCCACCGTCACGCCGCCCTCAGCCGCGTGCAGCTTGGCCACCTCGATGTTGGTTGCAGATGCGTCGGCGCCCACCACTTCGGCGCCAAGCCTGGCCATCGGCTCGCACAACAGCCCGCCGCCGCAGCCTATGTCGAGGAAGCGCAGGCCTTCGAACGGCCGCGCCGCCCGCGGGTCACGACCGAAACGCGCCGCCACCTGGTCGCGGATATAGGCAAGCCGAACCGGGTTGAACTTGTGCAGCGGGCGGAATTTGCCGTTCGGGTTCCACCATTCGGCGGCAAGGGCTGAGAAGCGTTCGACTTCTCCAGCATCGATCGTCGATCGACGGGGCTCTGGCATCGGGCAGGTCTCCTAGAGCTCTTTTTTCGGGCGCAATTTCGGACGGAAAACCGGTTCCCACTTTTCCTGGAATTGCTTGGGAGCGCTAGGAAGTCGGGTGTGAGGCCGCGAATGTCAAGGCAACAATTTTCCGTGCTGACACGGCGGCACACTCTGTCAGGGGCATGTCAGCTGCCGAACGCCGCGATGAAACACGGTTGGCCCGGCGGGCGAAAGAGGAGCATCGTTTTTGAATTCGAATTCGACGGAGTGGATTCCATGACATTAACGCTAGCGTCGGTTCTTTGGCGTCGGCTGGATATGGAGGGCCACGATTCCTGCCTGCTTTCGCAGATCAAGGGCGGCTACAGCCTTAGGGGGCAGGCCATTTTCGTCCAGGACGACAAGCCATGCTGCCTTGCCTATGAGGTGATCTGCGATGCCGTCTGGCAGACAAGGGCGGCGCGGGTCGACGGTTTTCTCGGCATGCGCGAGCTGCACTATGCGATTGAGCGCGACGCCGACGGTCAGTGGACGCTGAACGGCGAAATCCAGCCGGACGTCGCCGGCCTGGTCGACGTCGATCTCGGTTTCACGCCGGCATCGAACCTTCTGGCGATCCGCCGGTTCGACCTCGGCGTCGGCCAGGCAAGGCCCGCGCCGGCCGCCTATCTGACCTTCCCCGAGCTCAGGCTGACGCGTCTTGAGCAGAGCTACCAGCGGCTGGATGAAGGCCGCTATGCCTATGCCGCGCCGATGTTCGGCTACGAGGATATCCTCGTCGTCTCGCCGGCCGGCTTTGTCGTCACTTATCCCGGCCTGTGGACAGTCACGGCTGCTTCGCCCTGAGCGTTTCCGGTACGGCTACTTCGCGTCCAGCACGTCGCGCAGTTTCGTTGCCAGTTGCTCGATGGTGAAGGGCTTGGCCAGGAAATGCACGTCGTGGTCGAGCACGCCGTTGTGGACCACGGCGTTCTTGGTGAAGCCGGTGGTGAAGATCACCTTCAACTGCGGCAGGCGCGCCAGCGCTTCCTCCGCGAGCTTGCGGCCGTTCATCACCGGCATCACGATATCGGTGAACATAAGTGCCACGCCCGGATTGTCCGCCAGTTTCTGCAAGGCCTCCTGGCCGCTGCCGGCATGGATGACGGTGTAGCCGAGTTCGCGCAAGGCGTCCGTGGTTGATGCGCGCACGCGGGCGTCGTCCTCGACAACGAGGATTGTCTCGGTGACTTCAGCGGGATTGTCTCCTCGGCCAGTGGGCAGGACGGCCTCTTCCGCACCGAAGAAACGCGGCAGATAGAGCTTGATCGTCGTGCCTTCGCCCGGTTCGGAATAGATCTTGACGTGACCGCCCGACTGTTTGACGAAGCCGAACACCTGGCTCAGCCCCAAGCCGGTGCCCTTGTTGACCGGCTTGGTGGTGAAGAACGGCTCGAAGGCCCTCTCCATGACGTCCGCCGGCATGCCGGCACCGGTGTCGCTGACCGCGATCATCACATACTGGCCGGCTTTGACCTCGGCATGGGTGGCGGCATAACCGTCGTCGAGATGGCTGTTGGCGGTCTCTATGGTCAGCTTGCCATTGTCGTCCATGGCATCGCGGGCGTTGACAGCCAGATTGAGGATGGCGTTCTCGAGCTGGCTCGGATCGGCATGGGTTTTCCACAGGCCGCCGGCAAGCACGGTTTCGATGCGGATGGTTTCGCCGAGCACCCGCCGCAACAGGTCCGACATCCCCGTAACCAGACGATTGGTGTCGACCACTTGCGGCGCCAGCGGCTGCTGGCGCGAGAAGGCGAGCAGCCTGGCAGTCAGATTGGCGGCCCGGGTCGCCGCGTCGACCGCCGCTTCGATGAATTTCGCGATGTCGTGCTCGCCGCGCTGGAGTTTGCGCTGGGCGAGGTTCATGGCACTGATGATCACCGCCAGCATATTGTTGAAATCGTGGGCGATACCGCCGGTCAGCTGGCCGACCGCTTCCATCTTCTGCATCTGGCGGATCTGCGATTCGGCCGTTTCGCGCGTCCGGATCTCGTTGCCGAGCTCGATGTTCTTGCGCATCAGCTCCTCCTGGGCGACAGCGACATCGCGAAACCGGCGGCGGGACAGGCGGATCGTGTAGGCGCCAAGCAGGAAGATCGCCAGCAACGCCGCCAGCGAGCCGATGCGCAGCCAGTTCTCGACCCGGTCGGTGTGTTCGTCGCGCGCGGCGATCGCCGCGCCGCTGATGCGCCGGATCGTGTCCATGCTGGCCCGGATCTGGTCCATGGCGGCCTTGCCCTCGCCGCCGCGCACAAGTTCCAGCGCCTTTGCCGCATCGCCGCGGTCATAAAGCCCGATCGTCGCGGCCAATTCAGTCTGCTTTTGTGCAAGCGCATCCTTGATGCGGTTGATTTGCTGAACGAGCTCGTCATCCGGCGCGGTCATGGTGTCGATGCGGGCAAGCTGGCCCGGAATGGCTTCCACCGCCTGCCGATAGTGCACGAGGTAGGATTTGTCGCCGGTCAGCAGATAGCCGCGCTGGCTGGTCTCGGCGTCCTGCGCCAGCGACAGCAGGGTGGACAGCGATTCCTGGTAGTCGATGGTCTGGCGCGCCGCCTCGCGGTTGGCCCGCTGACCCTCGACCAGCACGGCGCGTGTGCCGACGATCAACGCCAGCACGGCAAAGCCGGTGAAAAGCGGCAGCGACTGCCATCGTATGGCGCGCCGAAGACGAGCAATCATTTGATATGCCGGACCAAAAGGAGTTTCCCGCAGGCAGCATTTGGTAAGCGGCGGCGGGGCGGAACGCAATATGCTGCAATGCTGAACCGGCAATCCGCGGCCAGCCTTGCGAAATGGCGATCATTTGGCTAAGGAGGCCGCGCATTCAGCGGCCGTCTTCTGCCGGCCGTCTTCTTCCCCTTTCGGCCCAGGCCGGCTTCAGTCAAAGGCATTTCGCTTCCATGGCGCGCATCGTGATGAAATTCGGCGGAACATCCGTCGCCGACATCGCCCGCATCCGCAATGTGGCGCGTCACGTCAAACGCGAGGTCGACGCCGGCCATGAGGTGGCCGTGGTGGTCTCGGCGATGTCCGGCAAGACCAATGAGCTGGTTGCCTGGACACGCGAAGCCTCGCCGATGCATGACGCGCGCGAATATGACGCCGTTGTCGCTTCCGGCGAACAGGTCACCGCCGGCCTTCTGGCGATCACACTGCAGAATATGGGCGTGCATGCTCGCTCCTGGCAGGGCTGGCAGATCCCGATCAAGACCGACAACGCACATGGCGCGGCGCGCATCTTGGACATTGACGGCGCTTTTTTGATCAAGCGTTTCGGCGAGGGTCAGGTGGCAGTCGTCGCCGGTTTCCAAGGCATCGGTCCGGACAACCGCATCGCCACGCTCGGCCGCGGCGGTTCAGACACCAGCGCGGTGGCCATCGCCGCCGCGGTCAAGGCCGATCGCTGCGACATCTACACCGATGTCGACGGCGTCTACACCACCGATCCGCGCATCGAACCCAAGGCGCGGCGGCTTAACAAGATTTCGTTCGAGGAAATGCTCGAAATGGCCTCGCTCGGCGCCAAGGTGCTGCAGGTGCGGTCGGTCGAGCTTGCCATGGTGCACAGGGTGCGTACTTTCGTGCGGTCGTCCTTCGACGATCCCGATGCGCCCGGAATGGGGGATTTGCTCAATCCTCCGGGAACGCTTATTTGCGACGAGGAAGAGATCGTGGAACAGCAGGTCGTCACCGGAATTGCCTACGCCAAGGACGAAGCGCAGATTTCGCTGCGCCGCGTCGGCGATCGCCCGGGCGTTGCCGCCGGCATTTTCGGCCCGCTGGCCGAGGCCAACATCAATGTCGACATGATTGTCCAGAATATCTCCGAGGACGGCAAGTTCACCGACATGACCTTTACGGTTCCGTCGGGCGACGTCGACAAGGCGCTGGCTGTGCTCGAGCGCCTGAAGGCTTCGATCGGTTATGACGTGGTGCAGTCCGAAGCCGGCATGTCGAAGGTCTCGGTCATCGGCATCGGCATGCGCAGCCATGCCGGCGTGGCCGCCACTGCCTTCAAGGCGCTGGCCGACAAGGCCATCAATATCCGGGCCATCACCACCTCCGAGATCAAGATTTCGATACTGATCGACGGTCCCTACACCGAACTGGCGGTTCGCACTTTGCATTCCGTCTACGGTCTGGATAAGCAGTAGCGAGAACGATTTGAGTTGTTGCGTGTGCGCCGGTCGCAGTGGAAACTGCGGCGGGCAAAATGCCCATTGGAGAAGAAGCCGCGATGCGTGATACGGCCAGTGGCCCGCGCGTTCTGCTGAAACGGCTCCGCGAGCTCATGCAGGAGCCGCTGGAGCCGCAGGAGCGGCTTGACCGGATCGTGCGCGACATCGCCTCCAACATGGTCGCCGAAGTCTGCTCGCTCTATGTGCTGCGCGCCGATTCGGTGCTCGAACTCTACGCCACCGAGGGTCTGAACCCGAACGCCGTCCACTTGGCGCAGCTGCGGCTGGGGCAAGGTCTGGTCGGCACGATTGCCGCCAGCGCGCGGCCGCTGAACCTCTCCAACGCGCAGGAACATCCGGCCTTCGCCTACCTGCCAGAGACTGGCGAAGAGATCTACAATTCCTTCCTCGGCGTGCCGGTGCTGAGGGCAGGGCGCACGCTGGGCGTGCTGGTGGTGCAGAACAAGACCATGCGCCACTACCGCGACGATGAAGTCGAGGCGCTGGAGACCACCGCCATGGTGATCGCCGAGATGATCGCCACCGGCGATCTCGCCCGGCTCACCCGGCCCGGCCTCGAACTCGACCTGCGCCGTCCCGTCAGCTTCACCGGCCTGTCGTTCAATGAGGGCGTCGGGCTTGGCCATGTCGTGCTGCACGAGCCGCGCATCGTCGTCACCAATTTGTTTAACGAGGACAGCGAGGAGGAAGTCCGCCGGCTGCAGGCCTCGCTCGGCTCGCTCAGGCTGTCCATCGATGACATGCTGGAACGCCGCGAGGTCGCCTTCGAGGGCGAACACCGCGAGGTGCTCGAAGCCTATCGCATGTTTGCCAACGACAGCGGCTGGGTGCGCCGGCTGGAGGAGGCGATCCGCAACGGCCTGACGGCGGAAGCGGCGGTGGAAAAGGTGCAAAGCGACATGCGCGCCCGCATGCTGCACATGACCGATCCCTATCTGCGCGAGCGGATGAGCGACTTCGACGATCTCGCCAACCGGCTGCTGCGCCAGCTGATGGGACGCGGGCCGGACGATGTCGCGGCTTCGCTGCCGAAGGACGCCATCCTGGTCGCGCGTTCGATGGGTGCGGCCGAACTGCTCGATTATCCCCGGGACAAGCTGCGCGGCGTGGTGCTGGAAGACGGCGCCGCCACCAGCCACGTCGTCATCGTGGCGCGGGCCATGGGCATTCCGGTCGCCGGCCAGATGAAGGGCGCCGTTTCCATGGCGGAAAACGGCGATGCCATCATCGTCGACGGCGAGGAAGGCATCATCCATCTGCGGCCCCAGGCCGATCTCGAAGCCGCCTATGCCGAAAAAGTCCGCTTCCGGGCGCGCCGGCAGGAGGTCTACCGGGAACTGCGCAAGAAGCCGTCTGTGACCAAGGACGGCGTCCAGGTCGACTTGTTGATGAATGCGGGCCTGGCCGTCGATCTGCCGCAGCTTGCCGAAGCGGGCGCTGCCGGCATCGGCCTGTTCCGCACCGAATTGCAGTTCATGGTCGCCTCGACCTTCCCGCGCGCCGAAGCGCAGGAGAAACTCTACCGCGACGTGCTCGACGCGGCACGCGGCAAGCCGGTCACCTTCCGCACCATCGATATTGGTGGCGACAAGGTGCTGCCCTACTTCAAGGGCGCCATCCAGGAAGAAAACCCGGCGCTGGGCTGGCGGGCGATCCGCCTGACGCTCGACCGGCCGGGCCTTCTCAGGACCCAGATCCGCGCTTTGCTGAAGGCCTGCGGCGGGCGCGAATTGAAGCTGATGCTGCCGATGGTGACGGAACTCGGCGAAATCGCCCAGGCGCGCGAGATCATCGACCGCGAGGTCAGGCATCTGTCGCGCTTTGCCCATCATCTGCCGACCAGCCTCAAGCTTGGCGCCATGCTGGAAGTGCCGTCGCTGCTGTTCCAGCTCGACGATCTGATGAAGGCGGTCGATTTCGTCTCGGTCGGCTCCAACGATCTGTTCCAGTTCGTCATGGCGGTCGATCGCGGCAACACGCAGCTGTCCAACCGTTTCGACACGCTGTCGGCGCCGTTCCTCAGGGTGCTGAAGCAGATTGCCGACGCCGGCGAGCGCAACCACACGCCGGTGACCCTGTGCGGCGAACTTGCGGGAAAACCCATCTCCGCCATGGCGCTGATCGGTCTCGGCTACCGCTCGATCTCGATGTCGCCGGCCTCGATCGGCCCGGTCAAGGCGATGCTGACCGAACTGCCGCTGGAGGAATTGCAGGCCTTCTTCGACGACAATCTGATGGCGCCGGCGCATGGGCTACCGATGCGGGCGCTGCTGCAGGCCTTTGCCGACGACCGCTCCATTCCACTATAGCATCAACCATGGTCAATCTTCCCCGCGAGCGTATGGATCAGGTCGTCAAGCGTTTCGAGATGCTCGAAGCGCAGATGTCGGCCGGGCCGGCGGCCGACGCCTATGTGAAGATGGCATCGGAATATGCCGAGCTGCAGGACATGGTGGCCAAGGTCAGGGAATTGCGCTCAGTCGAGCATGAACAGGCCGACCTCGAAGCGATGCTTGCCGATAAAAGCACCGATGCCGAGATGCGGGCGCTGGCCGAGGCCGATCTGCCCGGGGTGGAGGAGCGCATCGAGCAACTGCAGAAGGATATCCAGATCCTGCTGCTGCCCAGGGATGCCGCCGACGACAAGAACGCCATCCTCGAAATCCGCGCCGGCACCGGCGGGGATGAGGCGGCGCTTTTCGCCGGCGACCTGTTTCGCATGTATGAGCGCTACGCCGCCGAACGCGGCTGGCGCTTCGAGACCGTGTCGGCCAGCGACGGCGATGCCGGCGGCTTCAAGGAAATCATCGCCACCATTTCCGGCAAAGGGGTCTTTGCCCATCTGAAATTCGAATCCGGCGTGCATCGCGTGCAGCGCGTACCGGCGACCGAGGCCAGCGGGCGCATCCACACCTCGGCGGCAACGGTTGCCGTGCTGCCGGAGGCCGAAGAGGTCGACATCGACATCCGTGCCGAAGACATCCGTATCGACACGATGCGCGCCTCGGGTTCGGGCGGCCAGCACGTCAATACCACCGATTCGGCGGTGCGCATCACCCATCTGCCGACCGGCATCATGGTGGTGCAGGCGGAAAAGTCGCAGCACCAGAACCGGGCCAAGGCCATGCAGATCCTGCGCGCGCGGCTCTATGACATGGAGCGCAGCAAGGCGGACGAAGAGCGCTCCGAGGCGCGCAAATCACAGGTCGGGTCGGGCGACCGTTCCGAGCGCATCCGCACCTACAATTTCCCGCAGGGGCGCCTTACCGACCATCGCATCAACCTGACGCTCTACAAGCTCGACCGGGTGATGATGGGCGAGCTGGACGAGGTCATCAACGCGCTGATCGCCGACCACCAGTCGAAGCTGCTTGCCGATATCGGTCTCGATGGCTGATCATCTGCCCGGCACGCTCGGGCCGCTGCTGCGGGCAGCGCGGGAGCGGCTTGCCGCGGCCGGCGTCGCCGATCCGGCACTGGACGCCAGGCTGATCGTCGAACATTTCTCAGGCACCGATCGAACCCAGGCCATCGCCGAGCCGCAACGGGCGCTCGACGCCGGTGCGCTCGCCGCAATCGATGCTGCCTTGCGGCGCCGACTTGCCGGCGAACCGGTTCACCGCATCCTCGGCTATCGCGAATTTTACGGTCTGCGCCTCGCGCTGTCGCCGGAAACGCTGGAGCCGCGGCCGGACACCGAAACACTGGTCGAGGCGGTCCTGCCTTTTGCCAGCGAAACGGTCGAAAGGCTGGGGGAATGCCGTATCCTCGATCTTGGCACCGGCACCGGCGCCATTGCGCTGGCCTTGCTCAGCGCCGTTCCCGCCGCAACCGCCATCGGCGTGGATATTTCACAAGATGCGCTCACGACCGCGACCCGCAATGCCGAGCAACTCGGGCTGACCGGCCGGTTTGAGGCGCTGCACTCCGACTGGTTTGCAAAAGTTTGCGGCCGGTACCATGTAATTGCCGCAAACCCTCCCTATATACCGTCTGAAGACATTGGAAATCTGCAGGACGAGGTCCGCGATTTCGATCCGCGCAGAGCCCTTGACGGCGGTGTGGACGGTCTTGGCCCCTACAGAATCATCGCCGCCGAAGCGGCAGGGTTTTTGGAAGCACAAGGCAAGATTGCGGTCGAGATCGGCCACACGCAGCGCAATGAGGTCAAAGACATATTCGCGGCAGCCGGCTACAGGTTGGCCGGGGCATTTGTCGATCTTGGTGGAAACGACAGGGTTCTTATGTTTGAACAGGGAAAGCCTTGACGCAGTGCAAAAAAGCGCTTGGCAATGCCGGGGAATACGGCTAGGGTCTGCCTTAACCGGATGAGACGAAGCGGGCAGTGCTCTTAGCGATTCGGTTTTCCTTGGAAATAGCTGCCTTCTTGCGCAAACGACGCCCAAGCTTCGTGCGGGAATCGTCCGGCAAGTGATGTAACCGGAACAGGATGACACGTGGCGCCAACGCAATTGATGCGGGCGAACGCCGGTGAAGAAACGAAACGGCTGGCTGCATGAGCGCCTCCGTTCGTGAAACGTTTTTCGAAAATTTCAAAATGAAGAGAGTCTTATGAGGCCACAACAGCAGAACAGGCGCATGCGCGGTCGCAACAACAATGGCGGCGGCGGTGGCAACAACAATAACAACAACAACCGCAAGGGCCCAAATCCCCTGACGCGCAACTACGAGAGCAACGGCCCGGACGTGAAGATCCGCGGATCGGCTCAGCAGATCGCCGAAAAATACGCCACTCTGGCCCGTGACGCGCAAAGCTCCGGCGACCGGGTTATGGCGGAAAACTATCTCCAGCACGCCGAGCACTACAATCGCATTATTGCCGCCGCTCAGGCGCAGTTGCCGATCCAGAATGCCCAGCAGAACCGCGACGATTTCGACGACGATGAAGATCGCGACGATTTCGACAATGCCGGCAACGGCAATGGCGGCGAGACGCAAGCTCCGCAGGCCAACCCCGGCAACGGTCCTCAGCCGACGATCGAAGGCACGCCGGCCGAACTGGCATATGGCCAGGAAAACGGCCGCGAGAACAACAATGGCCGTGACAACAATGGCCGCAACAATAACGGGCGCGACAACAATGGCCGCAACCGTGATCGCCGTCCCCATGGCGGTTATGGCCAGAACGACCAGCGTGGCGACTATGCCCAGCGCGGCGAGCAGAACGGCCAGCGCGGCGACCAGCAGCGCTTCACCGAAACCCCGGTGCAGGCGGAGGCTGTTTCCGCGGTTGAATCCGAAGCCGAGACTGGTTTCTCCGAGCCGGCGCCGCTGTACGAAAACCTGTCGCCGGCGGCTCTTGCCGCTCGTGCCGAACTCAATGAGGCCGCCGCCGAGAACGGCGCTGCCCGCCGCCCGCGGCGCCCGCGCCGCCCGCGCACCAATGCCGATCAGGTCAGCGCCGACCAGTCTGGCGGTGACCAGGTTGGTGCCGACCAGCCGACCAACGACGCCGCCGCTACCACCGACGTGGTCGATGCGGCTCCGGCTGAGAGCCCTGCCGTCGACCCGTTCGTCGTCGACGCCAACAACTGACCGAGCAAGACGGTAATCCTTGAAACGGCGGAGAGAAATCTCCGCCGTTTTCGTTTGCTCAGGTATGCAATATCCTGTGCCGGACGTCTTGAGCGGCAATGGCTTGCGCCCCATATCTGGCGTGAACTGGACCCGGCTCCGATGAGCGGGTCCGTCACCGCAATCTGATCCGGTGCCGCAATGCGGGCCGGTGATGGAAGGAGACAGATATGAACCTCGAGAAATACTCCGAGCGCGTCCGCGGATTCATCCAATCCGCCCAGACCATGGCGCTCTCGCGCAATCACCAGCAATTCACCCCCGAACATATGCTCAAAGTCCTCGTCGATGACGATGAGGGTTTGGCCGCCTCGCTGATCGAGCGCGCCGGCGGCAATGTCCGTGATGTCAAGCTCGGCGTCGAGACCGCACTTGAGGCCATGCCCAAGGTGGAAGGCGGCAACGGCCAGCTTTATCTGGCGCAGCCGCTGGCGAAGGTGTTTTCGACGGCCGAGGAATTGGCCAAGAAGGCCGGTGACTCCTTTGTCACCGTCGAGCGGCTGCTGCAGGCGCTGGCCATGGAGAAGTCGGCCAAGACGGCCGATATCCTGGCCAAGGCCAGCGTCACCGCGCAGGCGCTGAACCAGGTCATCAACGATGTGCGCAAGGGCCGCACCGCCGATTCGGCGAGCGCCGAGCAGAGCTATGACGCGCTGAAGAAGTACGCGCGCGACCTGACCGCCGACGCCCGCGCCGGCAAGCTGGACCCGGTGATCGGCCGCGACGACGAGATTCGCCGCACCATCCAGGTGCTGTCGCGGCGCACCAAGAACAACCCGGTGCTGATCGGCGAACCCGGCGTCGGCAAGACGGCGATCGCCGAAGGGCTGGCGCTACGCATCGTCAATGGCGACGTGCCGGAATCGCTGAAGGACAAGCAACTGATGGCGCTCGACATGGGCGCGCTGATTGCCGGTGCCAAATATCGCGGTGAGTTCGAGGAGCGGCTGAAGGCCGTGCTCAACGAAGTCACTGCTGCCGCCGGCGGAATCATCCTGTTCATCGACGAGATGCACACGCTGGTCGGCGCCGGCAAGGCCGATGGCGCTATGGACGCTTCGAACCTGTTGAAGCCGGCATTGGCGCGCGGCGAACTGCACTGCGTTGGCGCGACCACGCTCGACGAGTACCGCAAGCATGTCGAGAAGGACGCCGCCCTTGCCCGTCGTTTTCAGCCGGTTTTCGTCGACGAACCGACCGTGGAAGACACGGTTTCGATCCTGCGTGGCCTGAAGGAAAAATACGAGCAGCACCACAAGGTGCGCATCTCGGATTCGGCACTGGTGGCGGCGGCAACCTTGTCCAACCGCTACATCGCCGACCGTTTCCTGCCGGACAAGGCGATCGACCTCGTCGACGAAGCCGCGTCGCGGCTGAGGATGCAGGTCGATTCCAAGCCGGAGGCGCTGGACGAGATCGACCGCCGCATCATGCAGCTCAAGATCGAGCGCGAGGCGCTGAAGGTCGAGACGGATGACGCCTCGAAGGATCGGCTCGCCCGTCTGGAAAAGGAACTCGTCGGCCTCGAGGAGGAATCGACCGAGATCACGACCAAATGGCAGGCCGAGAAACAGAAGCTTGGGCTCGCCGCCGATCTTAAGAAGCAGCTCGACGAAGCCCGCAACGAGCTTGCCATTGCTCAGCGCAAGGGTGAATTCCAGCGCGCCGGTGAGCTTGCCTATGGCAAGATCCCGGAGTTGGAAAAGAAGCTCCGGGAAGCCGAAGCCCAGGACGGCAAGGCTGGCATGGTCGAAGAGGTGGTCACACCCGATCACGTTGCCCATATCGTGTCGCGCTGGACCGGTATTCCGGTCGACAAGATGCTGCAGGGCGAACGCGACAAGCTGCTGCGCATGGAAGACGAGATCGGCAAGCGTGTCGTCGGCCAGGGCGAGGCGGTGCAGGCGGTGTCGAAAGCTGTGCGGCGCGCTCGTGCCGGCCTTCAGGATCCGAACCGGCCGATAGGCTCGTTTATGTTCCTCGGGCCGACCGGCGTCGGCAAGACGGAGCTGACCAAGGCGCTGGCGAGCTTCCTGTTTGACGATGAGAGCGCGATGGTGCGCATCGATATGTCGGAGTTCATGGAGAAGCACTCGGTCGCCCGGCTGATCGGCGCACCTCCTGGCTATGTCGGCTATGAGGAAGGCGGCGCGCTGACCGAAGCGGTGCGGCGGCGGCCCTATCAGGTCGTGCTGTTCGACGAGATCGAGAAGGCGCATCCCGATGTCTTCAACGTGCTGCTGCAAGTGCTCGACGACGGGCGGCTGACCGACGGCCAAGGCCGTACGGTCGACTTCCGCAACACGCTGATCATCATGACGTCGAACCTCGGCGCCGAATATCTGGTCAATCTCGGCGAAGACCAGGATGTCGATGCCGTGCGTGACGAGGTGATGAGCGTGGTGAGAGCCTCGTTCCGGCCGGAGTTCCTCAACCGCGTCGACGAGGTGATCCTGTTCCACCGGCTGCGCCGGCAGGATATGGGCCGCATCGTCGAGATCCAGCTCAAGCGGCTGGAAAGCCTGCTTGTCGATCGCAAGATCACGCTGTCGCTCGACCAGGAATCGGTCGACTGGCTGGCGGCCAAGGGCTACGACCCGGCCTATGGCGCGCGGCCGCTGAAGCGGGTGATGCAGAAGGACCTGCAGGACCCGCTGGCCGAGAAGATCCTGCTCGGCGAGATCCTCGACGGTTCGACCGTCAAAGTCACCGCTGGGTCCGACCGGTTAAATTTCCGGTCGAAGCCCAGTGTGGTGGCGACTGAAGCCGCAGCCTGATCAATACGCCGCGCGTCCCGAACGGACGCGCGGCGTTTTCTTGTGAATTCGCGGGGGGCGAATGACGCTGGACGACTACAACAGTTTCTGCGCCTCGCTGCCGCAGACGACTCGTGTCGTGCAATGGGGCGGCGCCCATGTCTGGAAAGTCGGCGGCAAGGTCTTTGCCATCGGCGGCTGGAATGATGGCGAACAGCTTTTCGTCACCTTCAAATGTTCTGAAATGGCCTATGACATTCTGAAGGACCAGCCCGGCTGCCGGCCGGCGCCGTACCTCGCTTCGCGCGGCATGAAATGGATCCAGCGTCAGACAAGCCAGAGCATGGATGATGATGCGCTGAAGGACTATCTCGGCGAAAGCCATCGCCTCGTCGTCCTCAAGCTGACGAAGCAGACGCGCAAGGAATTGGGCCTGTAGCGACCTGAAATCCGCCATCTTCATGCCCGGTTCATGTTGGAAAGCTTATGTTCTGGTTTGCTGGCGAAGGGGTTTGCCTGCAGGCTTTTTGACGGTCAGGGCGTTGCTTGCGCATCCAAACGGTGGCGAGAGCGTTCTGAAGGGACACTGCCGGGGCTGCGGCAATTACGACCGGAGAGTATGACCACCATGTTCCGCACGATCTTTGCCTTTTCGGTGCTCGCCGCCGGGCTGCTTGCGTCCAGCGCCATGGCATCGCCGACGGTGGATAGTGCACTGCCGGTTGTTCGCGCTGCCGATAGCGGCGGCATCGTGCTTGCCCAGGACGGCAACCTCGACATCTATTACGACGCCAGGGGCAACCGCGTCATTGTCGATGCCGACACCGGCAAGGTCATCGCCATCCAGCCGCCGCAGACCAGGCTCGACCGCCGTGCGCTGCGCCGTCAGATGCGGGCGCGCGAACTTGGACGTGCACCGGTCGAAGACGACGACCGCTATTATCTCGACGATCCCGAAGACATGGCGCGTTTCCGCCGCAGGCAATTGGAAGAGCAAGGCAGGGTCATTCCGCCGGACGACGAGTACGATCCAGACAGCGGCAATTCGGTGGATGCCTATCCGTCGGCGCCACAGGATGACGCCAGTGATGGCGACATTTATCCGGAAGCACCGAAGTCTGCCGAGCCGCGCCCCGTCAAGCGCCAGCCGCTGAACGAAGCCTCGATCGAACCGGCGGCACCCGGCGACCAGGCCACTCTGCCGCCCAGGACCGATGGCGGCAAGACCGTCGTCGACCCTTCGCTTTCGCTCGGGGCACGCCAGGATGTGGCGGCTCTGCAGGTGCTGCTCGACCGCGCCGGCGCTTCGCCCGGCGTCATCGACGGGCGCTTCGGCTCCAATGTCGACAAGGCGCTGGCCGCCTATAACCAGATCACCGGCAGCAATCTGCGCTCGACCGACGCCGTCGGCATCCAGGCAGCGCTGGCGCAAACCGGGGGCGAGGCTTTCGCAAACTATACGATCACTCCGGAGGACGCGGCCGGTCCTTATGTCGCCTCGATACCGGAAGATTACAGCCAGAAAGCGCAGCTCGACCGCATGGCCTACACCTCCGTCACCGAGGCGCTGGCCGAACGCTTCCACATGGACGAGACCTATCTGAAGGGACTCAATCCAGAGGCCGACTTCAACCGTCCCGGTACCATCATCAAGGTCGCCAATTTCGGCAGGCTGGTCGCAACGCCGGTTGCCCGCATCGTCGCCGACAAGGACAAGAAGCAGGTGTTCGCCTATGATGCAGCCGGCAAGCTGGTTGCGGCCTATCCCGCCACCATCGGCTCAGCCGACACGCCGTCGCCCACCGGCACCCATACAGTGTCGCGGGTCGCGCTCGATCCGAACTACACCTACAACCCCAGCATCAATTTCAAGCAGGGCCAGAACGACAAGATCCTGACCATTCCGCCCGGTCCCAACGGCCCGGTCGGCTCGGTGTGGATTGCGCTGGACAAGCCGACCTATGGCATTCACGGCACGCCCGATCCCTCCAAGATCGGCAAGACCGAAAGCCATGGCTGCGTGCGCCTGACCAACTGGGATGCGCGAGAACTGGCCAAGCTCGTCTCGCCGGGCGTCACGGTGGAATTCGTCGGCGGACCAACAATCGCGGATGTCGGCGGGACCTCAACCGATGAGTTTACGCAGCAGTGAGGCGCGCGGCGCGGCAGCATAGATGAGCTGTACCAGCAGGATGAAACCGATGCTGAGCAGCGGCGTGATCAGGCACAGCGCCGCGCCGGCCGCCCACAGCGCCTGTGCCTTGACGATACGATTGTAGACCGTGCGCCGCGCTTCAGCGTCCACATCCTCGGCGATCATGCCGTTCCCGTCGGCATACCACCAACTGGCGAACAACGTTGCGCCCAGCATCAGCAGGTTCAGCCAGTAGACGAGCACCGCGATCTTGAACTCCAGGAAATCGGCAAGAAGGTCGGTCGAGAAGGGCAGCAGCGCGACGAAGGCGAGAAAGCATAGGTTCAGTGTCGCGAGCCTGCGGTCCGACTTCGCGATCAGCCCGTGCTGCGCCTGCTGGCCGAACCAGAAGATGGTCAGCGTCAGGAAGCTCAGTGCATAGGTCAGGAAGCGGGGCGCCAGTGCTGCGATCGCCGAAAGCAGCTCGCCCTCGGAGTGGACCATTTCGTGCGCCGGCACCCGAATCTCAAGCACGATCAGGGTGAGCGCGATGGCAAAGACGCCATCGGTGATGCCGACAACGCGCCCGCGCGCCTCTACCGATGGTTCGAGCGGTCGTTTCATGCGGCTTCCCCTTGCTTTGTACGTTGCAAGAAACTTAACACGCGCCATGTGCCGGTTGCATCCATTGAGGCGTGGTTCCTGCCCATGCGGTCAGGTCGATCTGGTTTCAAGGACTGCGAAGCTCTGGCTGGTTGTTGCCAAGGCATCCGAAGTCTAAGCAGGCTCTCATGAAGTCTCCTAGCGAAGCTGCAGCAATCCCCCTGACCAGCTCTCTTGCCAATGGTTCGTTTTGTCCGCCGGCGCAGCGCAAGTTCGTGCTGGTCGCGGCGATCCTGGCGTCTGCGCTCGGCTTCATCGACGGGTCGATCCTGGCCATCGCCATGCCGGCGATGCGCGTCGACCTCGGCGCCAGCCTGGCCGAGGCGCAGTGGATTTCCAATGCCTATGCGCTGACACTGTCGGCGCTGATCCTGGCCGGGGGTGCCGCCGGCGACCGATTTGGCCTCAGGCGCGCCTTCGTCGCCGGCATTGCACTGTTCATTGTCGCTTCGCTCGCCTGCGCCGTGGCGCCGAACGCGCTGGTGCTGATCGCCTTTCGCGCCATTCAAGGCATCGGTGCGGCGATCATGGTGCCGGGCAGTCTCGCCATCATCGCCAAGGCCTATCCCAAGAAAGAGCGCGGCCGGGCGATCGGAATCTGGGCTGCCGCTTCGGCGCTGACGACGGCGCTCGGTCCGGTGCTGGGCGGCTTTGTCCTGGCTGCCTTTGGCGGCGGCATCTGGCGAGCGATCTTTGCCGTCAACCTGCCGCTTGGGCTGATCTCGATCTATCTCCTGTTGGCCAAGATTCCCGCCGACGCGCCGACGGAGAAGCGAGGCCTCGATCTCGGCGGCGCCGCTCTCGCCACGCTTGCCTTCGGGGCGCTTGCCTACGGACTGACCGCGATGAGTGCCGAAGGCGGAGGACTGATGTCGGGGCCGAGCATCGCCGCGGGCGCGCTGCTGCTCGTCGTCTTCATCATCTTCGAGCTTCGACAGAGCGAGCCGATGATCGATCTCAAGCTGTTTCGGATCGGCGCCTTCGCCGGCGCCAATGTCGCCACGTTCTTCCTCTATTTCGCGCTGTCGGCCAATTTGTTCTACCTGCCGATGCTGTTGATTGCCGGTTGGGGGCTGAGCACCAAGGAGGTGGGCTTCATCTTCCTGCCGCTGTCGGCGTCGATCGCACTGCTGTCGGGTCCCGTCGGCCAATGGTCGGATCGGATCGGTCCGCGGTTTCCGATCGCCAGCGGCTGCCTGGTCGTGGCCTTTGCCTTTGCCGGGCTTGCTTTGCTCACCCATGCCGGCATGCACAATTTCTGGACCGGCACCTTTCCGCTGATGGCGGTGATGGGGCTCGGCATGGCGCTGGTGGTGTCGCCGCTGTCGACGGCGATCATGACGGCGGTCGAGGACAAGGATACCGGTGCTGCGTCGGGCATCAACAATGCTGTCTCGCGCATTGGCGGACTGATCGCGGTGGCGGCGATGGGGTCGCTCGCGGCCTGGGTCTATTCGAGGATGCTCGACACCAGCGTCAGGTCGGGCATTCCGGGGTTTGGCGAACCGGTATCGGCGGGCCTGGCGCCCGAACTTGATGCAACACGGCTCGCCGCCAGCGATGCGGCGTTCGCGGCCGTGTCAACGGTGACGGCGCTGCTTTGCCTGCTTGCTGCTATTATCGCCTGGGCGACCGTTTCTGGGCAAAAGCTGCCCTGGTCACGAGCCGAAGAGAATCAGTCGACCTGATTCGGGGCAATCTGATTCGGCGACTAACTAATTCGCAGCACGAAGACTCAGCCTTCGATCTTGGCGCTGGCGACCTTCAGCGAATTGCTGTCTTCCTGCTTGAGCAGGTCGTCGATGCGCTCGCGTTCGCGCTTGAAGGCGACGAGGTCGTCGCCCTTCAGCACCTTGCCGACCGGCAGGCGCACGCGCATCGGGTCGACCTTGGTGCCGTTGACGATCAGCTCGTAGTGAAGATGTGGGCCGGTCGAGAGGCCGGTCTGGCCGAGATAGCCGATGGTCTGGCCCTGGCGGACATGAACGCCGGGTTCGATGCCTTTGGCAAAGGCGCTCTGGTGATTGTAGGAGGTCTCGTAGCCATTGGCGTGGCGGATGATGATCTGCTTGCCGTAGCCGCCGGCCCAGCCGGCCTTTTCGACAGTGCCGTTGCCGGCGGCAATGATCGGCGTTCCGATCGGCGCAGCCCAGTCAACGCCGGTGTGCATGCGGACATAGCCGAGGATCGGATGGCGGCGGGCGCCGAAGCCGGAGCGGAATTTTCCCGCGGGCAGGGGATTACGCAGCAGGAACTGCTCGGCGCTCGAACCATCCTCGTCGAAATAGTCGGTCGAGCCGTCCTGCATCTGGAAGCGGTAGAAATTTCGCGTCTGGCCGCCGAAGGTCGACGAGACATAGAGAAGTTCCGATTCGTCGGAGGCCTGGTCGTCGCCGTCCGGCTGCGAGAACAGCACGTCGATGCGGTCCGACGGATTGAGCCTGGACTGGAAATCGACGCCGGAGGCCAAAAGCTTGACCAGTTGCTGGGTCAGCTTCTTAGACATGCCATAGGAATAGGCGGCGCGGTAAATGCCGTCATAGACGTTCGGCAGATTGCCGCGCACCACCACCGGCGCGGAGGAATCGTCAAATGCCGTCAGCAATTCGGGATTCGGTTCGGGTTCCTGCGCCGGCACATACTGGCCGTGATCGTCGAGCGCGATGGTGACGATGTGCGTGGTCTTGTCATAGACGCTGGTGCGGACCACCCTGGCGGCGTCACCATGCACTTCGAGCCCGACGCGCAGCACGGTTCCGGCTTTCAGCGCCGGTGCGTTTAGCAGCTTGCCGATCGCCTCGGCCATGCCGGTGGCGTCATCGCCCGTATAGCCCGAATCGGCAAAGGCCTCGGCAATGTCGCGGTCCCTGGTAAAGGGGATGATTTCCTCGGCGAAAGCCGGGGTCTGGTCGTCGATGGCGACGCGTGGCGCCACCGAAACGTTTTCCGGCACGATCTTGACGTCATAGGAACCGGCCATCGATTCGGCGAAGGCGTCGCCGAATCGCTGCGGGTCGACATAATGCAGCGAGGCAACCTGGATAGCGCCGTCGCTGAGATCCGTTCCGGCCTCGCGCACCACCTTTTCCACCTCGTCGGCGGACAGGTCGCTCTTTTCGTCGAAGGAGGCCGTCTCGATCGGAAAATCGACAGTCTTCAGGCTCATCTCGCTTTCGACCTTGGCGCCGTAGATCTGGCCGCCAACCGCGGAAGCCGTCGCCGGCTGCGCCGGCGTTGAGTCGCCATCGTCGCCGAACACCTGCATCGGGTCGAAAGGCGGGTAGGCGCGGTTGGTGGTGTGGCCGGCGGCCAGCGCCATCTTGATCTGCACGAACGGCATGGTGTGGATAACGTCGCGGTCGCCGACCTTGGTCACCATCGACACTTCCATGCGCCGGCGGTCCTTGGCCTTGGCAATCTGGCGCGGCGCCACCAGCCTGGTGGTCTTGGCGACCTCGCCGGAATCGCCGCCGCTTTCGAGCTGGGCCAGTTCGGCGATTTCGGGCGGGGTTGCCAGTTGCTGGCGGCCGTCAAGGGCGGCAAACAGCGCCACGCCCATCAGCACGCTCGAGGTCACGCCAGTAAGGAAGGTGCCCGACAGCCAGCGCGCCGAAACCTCGCGCCGGTCGGGCGGTCCGCTGCGGCCATCCGCGATCAGCGGCGGCTCATTGCCGAGTTCGGCTATGACATCTTCCGTGTCTGGCATCCAGAAAGGCTGCTTCTTCCCCGGGCGGAACGGCTTTTCGCTTCTGTTGGGCCATGACATTTGCCTGTCACGGCGGGTGAAGTCAACGAAGCGGCGAAATCCCCACTCACACGCTCTGTTTTACAGCCCCTTATAAAGAGGCGTCTTTACGCTCTTATGAGAGGCCGAACCGACGGTGTGCAGACCCCGCCTTGATCTCTTCCAGGAAGGCGTCGCGCGGGCCGCGCGGGAGCCTTCCTTGTTGGCCTTGGTGTCGAATGGCAATGCGGCGGCAATAGGGCTCCTTTTTGGCGACGCCTATGTTCCCCTGCGGCAGTCCGCGGGCTCCAAAACTTCTGTCGCAAAAAGTTCAAAAACATGGCTGAAGGCAGTTGACAGTTTGTCTGGGTGGCGACTATATACGCCTCACGAACGAGGGCGGTGCGCCGCAGGCGGCGAAGCAGTTTGCTTCTGATTAAGCCCTTGTGAAATTCAAGAGAGCCGCGTAAGCGACACTCGGACGGCCCCGAAGCCAAAAGCGTAACGGGCCACG
>NZ_VFTC01000059.1 GCF_007003975.1 Mesorhizobium sp. WSM4306 | reverse complement strand
GTTCGAGCCAGCCGAATGCAGAAACTTCTTCAAGGCTGCCGGATATGAGGCCAATTAATAGCGACACGCTTTAGGCCAGGTTCGTGTCACTGCCGGAAAGATCACAATCTGTCAGCGCTGCCCCTCATCTGCCTGCCGGCATCTTCTCCCCGTATAGTGACGGGGAGAAGGGGGCTGGCCGCAACGCCGGCACTCTTCCTGTAACGCCGGTGATTGGCGAAGCAATCTGCGCAGGCCGCTTTCTCCTGTCACTATACGAGAAGAAATGCCCGGCAGGGCAATGAGGGGCCGCGCGAACCGAAGATCTTGAGTCGATGCGTCGTCCGCTCGGCGCTCAGATCACAGAATCCGTCCAGCGCACAATATCCTTCGCCGCCTCGCCGAAGGCAGCGTCCATCGCGCTGACATAGGCAGCGTTGCCGCTGCCCGAGACGGGCGCGGATGCGGTGAAGCTTTTTGAGGCGCGCACCTCGCCATTGCGGTCGTTGAGCAGGCGCACGAACAACTCGACATCGGCGTGTTCGCCGCCATTGACCCGAACCTCGAAGGCACGCACTTCGACGATCACCTGATAGTCGATCGCCAGCCCCTCGCCCGGCTTGCCGACGCCGGCAAAACTGCCGGAACGCTGGAAGGTTTCGGCGAGCCTTGCCTGCACGATCAGCGGCAGCCGGTCGGCCCACTGCGCCCCCTTGAGATACTGGATCGAGCGGTCGGACGGCTTGATGACGATGTTCTGGCTGTCCAGCGCCTTGAGCGCCGAAGGCTGGGCGATCAGGATCTGGCGGCGGCTGTGGCCATGCGCGTCGATCGACGGGGCGGACAGCTCGAACGTATCGAGCGGCGGCGGCTTGCCTCCCAATGCCGCGCAACCGGCAAGCGTCAGCGCGACCAGCACTACAGCAGACTTATACCCACCCAAGCTGAACGTCACGCGCGATCCCCGTTGTCCCCGGATCGTAAGACCAACCCGCATTCGCGGTTCAACTTCTTGCGGCGGGCGGGCATGGAAGTCAACGCCGCGCCCTGCCATCGAACTGCCGAACCTCGCCTTCGCCGCCCGACAGGATGCGCTGCGGGTTGCGGCTGAGATCGGTCACCGCCTCTTCGATGCGGCTGATCGAACGCCGGCTGTCCTGCACAAGCGCTTCGACATTCGACAGGCCCTGGCCGGAGAACCGCGCAAAATTGTCGGTAATGGTGCCAAGCCGCGCGTTCAGCGTGTCGGCGACCTGCTTGAATGATTTCAGCGTATCCCTGGCATCGGCCATCACGCCGTCGGCCTGGCCCGAACCGAGCAGTGTGTCGACCCTTTTCAGGATGCCGTCGACGCGCACGGAGGCATCGTTAAGGCGCTGCGCCAGCTGTTTGGCGTCCTTGATCGTCTCGTCGATATCGTCAGCCCGGTCGGCGAACTTGTCGGTCACCTTGGCGATGTCGGCGGCGGCCTGGTTGGCGTTTTCGCTGGCCTTTTGGATGTTGGCGAGCGCGGTGCGCACTTGCGCCGGATCGATACCGTCAAGCACATTATCGACCTTGGCCAGTGTTCCTTGCGTTCGCGTGGCGAAATCATTGACCGAGCCGACCGCCGTATCGACATTCTTGATCACGCCGTCGAGATGCTTCGAGGTTTCCTTGAGGTTCCCCGTCACCGTGTCCACATTGGCGACGATGCTCTTGATCTTGTCCTTGTCGACGGCATTGAGCAGGCCTTCGGCGGCCTTCAGCGTGCCGTCGAGCTTGCCGGAAACACCCTTCAACTCGTCCGACAGAGCGCTGACGGCGGTCAGGAACTTGTCGATGCCGTCGGCATTCTTGGCCAGCGCATCGGAAAATGTCTGGGCGTTCTTGACGGTCTGGGTCAGCGGCCCGCGCACATCCTTGGTGAAGCCTTCGAGATCGGAAAGCACCTTGTCGGCGCGGGTGAAGATGTTCTGCGCGGTCTGTAGGAGATTGTTCACGGCCGAGGGGTTGGCGACGATCTCGGCTGTCCTGCCTTCCTTTTCCGCCTCATCGAGCAGGTTCGGTTCCTTGGGATTGGCGCCCTTCAATTCGATGTTGACCTGGCCGGCAAGGCTGGCGATGCCGATATCGGCCTGCGTCGACTTGGTAAGCGGCGTTGTCTTGTCGATCTCGGTCGTGGCAATGGCGGCATTCGGGTCATTGCGGTCGAAATAGACGCGCTTGACCACACCGACCTTGACGCCGTTGAACAGCACCAGGCTGCCGGGGCCAAGGCCCGAGGCTGAGCCCTGAATGCGCACGCGCAACTGCGCCGTCTCGCCCCGATCGCCGATCTGAGCGGTCCAATAGACGAACGCGAAGGCCGCGAGGATCGCAGCCAGGGTAAAAATGCCGACAATTACGTAGTTGGCTCTGGTTTCCATTGCCCCACTTATGGCTATGCGCGCGCCGCGAGATCAAGTTGCCGGGCGCGTTTTCCGCGGAAATAGGATTTTACCCACGGCTCCTCGCTCTTCAGCATGTCGTCGATCGTGCCTTCGACCAGGATTTTCTTGTTGCCGAGCACCGCCACCCGGTCGCAAGCGGTAAACAACGTGTCGAGATCGTGTGTCACCATGTAGACCGTCAGGTCCATCGTATCGCGCAGCTTGACGACCAGTTCGTCGAACTCGGACGCGCTGATCGGGTCAAGGCCGGACGTCGGCTCGTCGAGGAAGACGATGTCGGGGTCGAGCGCCAGCGCACGCGCCAGGGCGGCGCGCTTGATCATGCCGCCCGAAAGCTCCGAGGGAAATTTTTGCGCCGCGTCCGGCGGCAGGCCGACCAGTTCGATCTTGAGCAAGGCCAGCTCGTCCATCAGCTTCTTCGGCAAATCGAGATATTCACGCATCGGCACCTGCACGTTTTCCTGCACTGTGAGCGCCGAAAACAGCGCTCCATGCTGGAAAAGCACGCCAAGCCGCATGTCTATGCGCAACCGCTCGATGTCGCTGGCCTTGTCGAGGTCGAGACCAAACAGCTTGATCGTGCCAGCCTGCTTGCGCAGCAGGCCGAGAATGGTGCGCAGCAGCACCGATTTGCCGGCGCCCGAGGCGCCCACGAAACCGAGGATCTCGCCGCGCTTGATGTCGAGCGCCAGTTTGTCGAGGATCAGTTTGTCGTCCAGGGAAACCGTGATGTCACGAACGGACAGCACGATATCGCCCTCGTCCGTTCCTTGCGCAGCCTTGATCGCCTTTGAGTTCTTCATGTCAGAACTCGATCGAGGCGTAGAAGATGGCGAAAAGGCCATCGAGGATGATGACGACGAAGATCGACTTCACCACCGAGGCGGTGACGTGCAGCCCCAGCGATTCGGCGCTGCCGCCGACTTTCATGCCTTCGACGGAAGCAATGATGCCGATGATCATGGCCATGAACGGCGCCTTGATCAGGCCGGCGAATATGGTGCTGATATCGATCGCGCCGCGCAGCCGGTCGATGAAAGCGGATGGCGCAATGCCGGCATAGAGCCAGGCGGCGATGATGCCGCCGCCAAGGGCTGCAAAATTGGCGATGATGGTGAGACAGGGCAGCGCGATCACCAGCGCCACCAGGCGCGGAAACACCAGCACGCCGATCGGATTGAGACCGATGACCTTCAACGCGTCGACCTCCTCGCGCATCTTCATCGAGCCGATCTCGGCGGTGATGGCGCTGCCGGAGCGGCCGGCGATCATGATTGCGGTCATCAGCACGCCGAGTTCGCGCAGGATCAGCACGCCGACCAGGTCGACAACGAAGATGTTGGCGCCGAAATAGTTGAGCTGGTAGGCGCCCTGTTGGGCGACGATGGCGCCGACAATGGCCGACATCAGCACCACCACCGGTATGGCGCCGACACCCATGCGATCGATCTGGTTGAAGATCGCCGCCGGGTTGATGGCATGGCCGCGCCCGAGCTTCATCTGCGCGCCGCCGATGGTGGCGCCCAGGATGTTCATCGAGGCGAGGAAATCGTCGCGCATCTCATAGACGCGGCGGCCGATCGCCTCCAGCGCGCGGAGAATGATGTTGGGGCGCCGCACACCACCCGATTCGGGCTCGCGCCGGACGGCTTCGCCGACGGCGCCGAGCAGGATCGAGGCGACATCGCTTTGCCCCTGCATCTTGATCTCGACGCCCTTCTTCTCGAAGGCGCTGACCAGGCGGTCGATTAGCCAGGCCCCGGCCGTATCTATCTTCTCGATATGAGAAAGGTCCAACGCCAGCGTCTGAAAGCCTTTGCGCTGTTCGATCTTGCGCATCTCGGCGTCGATCAGCGCCGCTGTCGATGTCGTCCAAATTCCGGAGAAAGCGCAACCGAGGACGCCGCCCTCCTCGCCGACCGCGACGCGGGGCTGGTGGTCGGCCTCCTTGGCGGCGTTGCCGCTTGCGTCGCGTTTGCCGATGGTCAACATGGCGTCCTGTTTAGCCTGACGGGCCCAACCTGTCGATTTGCCGACAGGCTGATGTTGCATAGCCGGAGTAGAAAATTATGGCGCGTGTCATTTCGGTTGAGGCCGAGCGCTTTCCCATCGCCGGCACCTTTACCATCTCACGCGGATCGAAGACCGAAGCCGAAGTCATCACCTGCACGATCAGCGATGGGGACAATCGCGGATGGGGCGAATGCGTCCCCTACAAGCGCTATGGCGAGACCATGGATGGCGTGCGCGACGCCATCGAGGCGATGCGACGGCGGATAGAAGGCTGCTTGAGCCGGAAGGATCTGCTTGATGCGATGCCTGCCGGCGCGGCCCGCAACGCCATCGACTGCGCCTTGTGGGACCTGGAGGCGAAGATGAGCGGCATGGCGGTGGCGGCCGCCATCCACGCTGCGCCCTTGTCGGCGCTGGAGACGGCCTACACGCTGTCGCTGGGCGAGCCGGAGGCGATGGCGGCGCAAGCCCGCGCCAATGCCGGGCGGCCGCTGCTCAAGGTCAAGATCGGCGGTGACAACGACATGGCCCGCATCCGCGCCGTGACCGAAGCGGCGCCCGACAGCCGCATCATCCTCGACGCCAACGAAGGCTGGACCGATGACAACATCGTCGAGAACCTGGCTTTTGCCGCCGAGCACGGCATCACCCTGATCGAACAGCCGCTCCCCGCAGGCCATGATGCGATCCTGCGCCACATCGCGCACCCCGTGCCGATCTGCGCCGATGAAAGCGTGCACGAGGCGAAGGACCTCGAAGCCCTTGTTGGCCTCTATGACGCCGTCAACATCAAGCTCGACAAATCCGGCGGCCTGACTGCCGCGCTTACCCTGCGCGACCGCGCTCGCGAACTGGGTTTTGAGGTGATGGTCGGCTGCATGGTCGGCACGTCGCTGGCGATGGCGCCGGCGGTGCTGTTGGCGCAAGGCGCCGAGTTCGTCGATCTCGACGGTCCGCTGCTTCTGGCGCGCGACCGGCAGCCCGGGCTCGTCTACGAGGGGTCGCTCGTCTCACCGCCTGACAGGATGCTGTGGGGCTGAACGCGCGGCGAGCCCGATCAGCGCCAGGCCGATGAAGGCGATCGGGATCATCGCCAGGAAGCCGTCGACGCCGTAGCGCTCGTAAAGCGGGCCGGATGCCAGCGTCACCGCGGCCATGAAGAAGCCGTTGAAAAAATAGGCGATGCCTTGCGCGGCACCCGTGCGCTCTTCCGAAACCGTCTCGCCGATCATCTTCTGCAGGCCGATCAGCACCATCGCCACCGACACCGAATGCAAGGTCTGGATGCCGAAGAAGCCGATAACGCCAAGCCCGAGCGGCCAGATCAGCGGAAAGGCGATCCAGCGCACGATCGAGCCGATGCCGGCAATCAGCATCACCTTGACGACCGAGACGGAGGCGAAAAGACGATTGAAAAACAAAAACATGCAGACTTCGGCTACCACGCCCCAGGCCCACAGCAGGCCAATGACGGAGCCGCTGATGCCGATCGACTTCCAGTAGATGGAGACAAAGCCGTAGAGAAAGGCATGGCTGGCGGTGATGATGCCGACACCGAGGGTGAAATAGAGGAAGTACGGATTGAGAAGGCTGGGCGCCTGGTGCTGGATGTCGGTGGCCGACAGCGGCGAGGCCCGGCGTGGGCGGCCAAGGCGGGGCGCCAGCAACCCGGCGACGAGTGCGGCCGCAAGCGAGACGAAAATTATCACCGGCACGGCCTGCACACTTGTCCAGTACAAAATGAAGCCGCCAGCGGCATTGGCGCAGAGATAGGAGATCGAGCCCCATTTGCGCATGGCGGTGTAGTTGGAGCCGAAGCGGCGCACGCCCGACAGAGCCAGCGAGTCGGCAATCGGCGAATGCGGCGTCCATACCACCGTCAGCGCCAGCGAAACGGCCAGGACCATGGCGTAGGTGGGCTTAAGGAAATAGCCGGCGGAAAGCACCAGGGTCGCGGCCACCAGCGCGATATAGACATCGGCCCTGTCCTTCGCGCGGTCGGCAAGCGCGGTGAGCAGCGGCGTCGTCACCACGCGCAAAAACATCGGCGCCGCCAGGATGATGGCGATCTGCTCGGCATGAAAACCCTGGGCCTGCAGCCAGAGCGGGAAATACGGCAGATGCGTTCCCAGCGACACGAAGAGTGTCGCGAAGATCAGGCTCATGCGCAGTTCGAAATGGCGCGGCTTGACGAGTTGTTCGGGAGACAGCGGCGGCAGCGACATGAATCGATCCAATTACGTCGCACAAAGGGCTGCAACGCAGATCGATCCCTTAACATGGGGCAATGCGAGTCGAAACTGCCTGGACTAACCGATTAACAGGGGTTCACGCCGCTTCGACGACCCTGTCGTCGATCAGCATCGGGATGAAGGGTTCGTCCGGCGCCTCGGGCAGGATTTTCGCCCAGTGGATGATCTCCATGCGGCCATCGAAATGCTCGACCACCGCCGTGCAGCTCTCCACCCAGTCGCCGGTGTTGATGTACTGCACATCGCCGTAATTCTCGATTACGGCATGATGGATGTGACCGCAGATGACGCCGTCGACATGCGAGCGGCGCGCCTCGTCGGAGAGCACGGTCTGGAACGAGCCGATGAAATTGACCGCCCTCTTGACCCTTCCCTTTGCCCAGGACGAGAACGACCAGTAGGGAAGGCCGAGCAGATGGCGAAGCCTGGTCACGACCCGGTTGACCAGCATGGCCGCGTCATAGGCGTAGTCACCGAGATAGGCCAGCCAGCGCTGATTGTGGACGACGGTGTCGAACTGGTCGCCATGGATGACCAGCAGACGCCGGCCGTCGGCGGTTTCGTGGATGGCGCGGTCGGCAACGACGATGCCGCCGAAATGCACGCCCTGGAATTGGCGCGCGAACTCGTCGTGATTGCCGGCGATGTAGGTGATTGAGGTGCCCTTGCGCGCCTTGCGCAGCAGCTTCTGGACAACGTCATTGTGGCTTTGCGGCCAATGCCAGCTGCGCCGCAGCCGCCAGCCGTCGACGATGTCGCCGACGAGATAGATGATATCGGCGTCGTGATACCGCAGGAAATCGATCAGGAACTCGGCCTTGGCCGCCTTCGATCCGAGATGCAGGTCGGATATGAACATGCTGCGGAAAGTGCGGGTTTCTGTGCTGGACATCAGATCGTCACCGTTGCTTTCGCGCAGGCTATGCCCCGATTCATGCAACAACCGTATGACGGTTGCGATTGAGCCAGCCAAAGAGCTAGCGTGCCGCGCCAATCACAGGAGAAAATCGTCATGGATCTCGGTATCAGGGGCAAGAAGGCCATTGTCTGCGCTTCGAGCAAAGGGCTCGGCCGTGGCTGCGCCATGGCGCTGGCCGAAGCCGGTTGCGATCTGGTCGTCAACGGCCGCAACGCCGAACTGGTGGCCAAAACCGCCGCCGAACTGCGCGAAGGCTACGGCGTGAAGGTGACCGAGATCGTCGGCGACGTCTCGAAACCCGAGGTGCAGAAGGCGCTGCTGGCCGCCTGCCCCGACCCCGACATTCTGGTCAACAACAATGGCGGCCCGCCGCTGCGCGATTTCCGCGAGCTCGACCGCGCAAAGATCCTCGAAGGCGTGACGCAGAACATGGTGACGCCGATCGAGCTGGTGCAGGCTGTCGTCGACGGCATGGCCAAGCGCGGTTTCGGCCGCATCGTCAACATCACCTCGCTATCGGTCTATGTGCCGATCCCCGGCCTCGACCTGTCGTCCGGCGCGCGCGCCGGGCTGACCTCGTTCCTCGCCGGCGTGGCGCGCACGGTGATCGACCGCAACGTCACCATCAACAGCCTGCTGCCGGGCAAGCTCGACACCGACCGGCTGCGTGGCCCGCACGAGGCCGGCACGACGGAAGACCCGGCCGCTGCCGCAGCGCGCAAGACCCGCATCAGCGCCGACGTTCCGGCCAAGCGGCTCGGCACGCCGGAAGAGTTCGGCCAGATCTGCGCCTTCCTGTGCTCGGTTCATGCCGGCTATCTCACAGGACAGAACATCCCGGTCGATGGCGGCCTCTATGTCAGCGCATTCTGATCGACGCGCCTGCGAAGCAGCAGGAGTCGTTCGCGATGAGATCGGTATAAGTATCTGATACAACGTGGCTTTCGGCGCGCTGCGGCGGAAAGCTGACGGCGCGTCATTTAGCGTCGCGACAAACCTTGACCGCATGCTAAAAGGACTCTGGCATAGCAGTTTCGAGGGAGCGGCCGCATGGAAGGCGACAACAAGAAACCGGCACGTTCGGACCTCGACGAAGCCGCCCTCTACTTCCACAAGCATCCGCGACCGGGAAAGCTCGAGATCCAGGCAACCAAGCCGCTCGGCAACCAGCGCGACCTGGCGCTGGCCTATTCGCCGGGTGTCGCAGCCCCGTGCCTTGAAATCCGTGACAATCCGGCGACCGCCGCCGACTATACGGCGCGCGCCAATCTGGTCGGCGTCGTCTCCAACGGTTCGGCGGTGCTCGGCCTCGGCAATATCGGGCCGCTCGCCTCCAAGCCGGTAATGGAAGGCAAGGCGGTGCTGTTCAAGAAATTCGCAGGCATCGACGTCTTCGACATCGAGATCGACGCGCCGGGGATCGAGCGCATGGTCGAGACGATCTCGGCGCTTGAGCCGACCTTCGGCGGCATCAATCTCGAGGACATCAAGGCGCCGGAATGTTTCGAGGTCGAGGCGCAGTTGAAGGCCCGCATGGGCATTCCCGTCTTTCATGACGACCAGCATGGCACCGCCATCATCGTCGCCGCCGCGGTGCTCAACGGGCTGGAATTCGCCGGCAAGACCATTTCGGACATCAAGATCGTCACCTCAGGAGCGGGTGCTGCGGCGCTCGCCTGCCTCAACCTTCTGGTCTCGCTCGGTGCCAAGGTCGAAAACATCTGGGTCACCGACCGCTTCGGCGTCGCCTACAAGGGTCGCACCGATGAGATGGATCGCTGGAAAGACCCCTATGTGAAGGATACCGAGGCCCGCACCCTGGCCGACGTGATCCCGGGTGCCGACGTCTTCCTCGGCCTGTCGGCCGCCGGCGTGCTGAAGCCGGAACTGCTTGCGCACATGGCGCCGAAGCCACTGATCCTGGCGCTGGCCAATCCCAATCCCGAGATCATGCCGGAGGCCGCGCGGGCGGCGCGGCCGGACGCGATGATCTGCACCGGCCGCTCCGATTTTCCCAATCAAGTCAACAACGTGCTCTGCTTTCCTTACATTTTTCGCGGCGCGCTGGATTGCGGCGCCAGCGCCATCAACGAGGAGATGAAGATGGCCGCGGTGCGGGCGATCGCCGCCCTTGCCCGCGAAGAGCCGTCCGACGTCGCCGCGCGTGCCTATTCCGGCGAGACGCCGATCTTCGGGCCGGATTTCCTGATCCCCTCGCCCTTCGATCCGCGCCTTATCCTGCGCATCGCACCGGCGGTGGCAAAGGCTGCCTGCGACACCGGCGTCGCGACCCGGCCGATCACCGATTTCGCCGCCTATATCGACCAGCTCAACCGCTTCGTCTTCCGCTCCGGCCTGGTGATGAAGCCGGTGTTTTCCTCGGCCAAGGCGTCGACCGCCAAGCGCGTCATCTATGCCGATGGCGAGGACGAGCGCGTGCTGCGTGCAGCCCAGGTGGTGCTGGAAGAAGGCATCGCCGAACCGATCCTGATCGGCCGCCCGCATGTCATCGAGGTCCGGCTGAAGCGCTATGGCCTGCGCATCAAGCCCGGCGTCGATTTCGGCCTGATCAATCCGGAGGACGATCCGCGTTACCGCCACTATGTCGACCTCTTGATCGAGCTCGCCGGTCGGCGCGGCGTCACGACCGAAGCCGCGCGCACCATGGTGCGCACCGACAATACGGTGATAGCGGCACTGGCACTGAAGCGCGGCGACGCCGACGCCATGGTCTGCGGTCTCGAAGGCCGTTTCGAGCGGCATCTGCGCAATGTGACGCTGGTCATCGGCGCTCGCCCCGGCGTCAAGGACCGCGATCTGTCGACGCTGTCGATGCTGATCTCGCAGCGCGGGATCATTTTCCTCACCGACACCCACGTCTCGGTCGACCCGACAGCGGAAGAGATCGCTGAAATGACCATTCTGGCGGCCGAGGAAATCCAGCGTTTCGGCATCGAGCCGAAGGCGGCACTCTTGTCGCATTCGGATTTCGGCTCGCGCGATTCCCCAAGCGCCCTGAAAATGCGCCAGGCAGCGGCGATCCTGGCACGCGTCGCGCCCGACCTGCAGTGCGACGGCGAAATGCATGCCGATACCGCCTTGTCGGAGCATCTGCGCCAGCGCGTCTATCCGCATTCGCGGCTGAAGGGCGAGGCCAATCTGCTGGTGTTCCCGAATTTGGACTCCGCCAACATCACGCTTTCCGCACTGAGGACGATGATGGATGCGCTGCATGTCGGGCCGATCCTGCTCGGCACCGACAAGCCGGCGCATATATTGACGCCGTCGGTTACCTCGCGCGGCGTCGTCAACATGACAGCGCTGGCTGTGGTCGAGGCGGCGCACAAGGCGCAGGCGGTGGTTGATTTCAGCTGACGCTTTCAGGCAGGCGCGAAGCGGTAATGCCCGGTCTGCCGGAAGGCGAACAGCGTGTCCTCTTGCCGGGCGCCCGCGCCGATATTGTGGATGACCAGCGGCCTCTCCGGCACGTCCGCAGAACGGTCGGATGAGACGATGACGATGTGCGGCAGGTTGCCGGGCAGCATCTGGGTGACGAGATCGCCCGGTTGAAAGTCGGCAAGGTCCTCGCTGACGGGCAGGCAAATACCCTTCCGCGCGAAAAAGGTCGCAAGGTTGCCGACCCGGCGGTGGTCGATGTTGCGGTCGGTCGATTTCAGGCCCCAAATCTTCGGATAGGCGGCGAAATTGGCTGCCATATCCTCATGCACCAGCTTCTGCAGGTCGAGCGCGAAGGCGCGGCGATAGGCGCGCACGATGACATCCGTGCATACGCCGCGATCCGGCGCGACATCGCCGCCGGGATAGCCGAGGCGGACATAGGTCGGGTCATAGAGGGTGGTGACGCCGATCTGCTCACGCGCGGCTTCGACCAATCTGCTGCGCCAGTCCGATATGGCGGCCTTTTCCTGCGCCAAGGCCGCGGGCGCCGCCAGGCACAACAGACCGAACTGGAGCGCGGTTCGACGGCTAATCGCGGTCATGCCAGGTCCCCGGGGCATTGCTGGATAGAGGGACATTTCCCGAGCGATTGCGCGGTAGTGTACTGAGAGTTCTGCAAATTCGCTGAGAGAGGGCGGTCATGGCAGGCTGGTGATTGTTCACGTCACCTG
>NZ_VFTC01000058.1 GCF_007003975.1 Mesorhizobium sp. WSM4306 | reverse complement strand
GAAGCTCGCTCTGCGCCAAGCCGCATGACCAGCGACATGGCCGCCCCTTTTTGCAGAACTTGACGCACACAACCCGAAGCCGAGACGGAGTGGGGGAAGGCGGTCCTCAAACGCAAAGCCGCTGACAAGTGAACAAGACGGGATGGTCCGATCTCGGCCTGAGTCTCGTATAACGCCGGCACTCCCTACAGCGCCGACAGCTTCAACTCCACCCGTTCGGCCGGAAACCGCGTTTCGGCAAACTGGATCGGACGGCCATCCGGCGTGACGTTGACGGCGACCGCGACCAGCACGATGGCCCCCGGCTGCAGGTTGAGGTCGGCAAGGTCGGCGGCATCGGCATGGCGCGCCGACAGCACTGTCGATTGCCGGAGATAATCGTCTATGCCGAAACGCTTGAACGAGGCGGTGACCGAACCGGTCTCGGCCATGGCGGCATCAATGCCGACGAAGCGCCCGGCCTCGTACCAGGCGACGGCGCGAGAGACAGGCCGGCCGTCGGCCTCGCCGCGCGTCTCCAGCCGGATCACCTCTGTGCCCCTGGCAAGGCCGAGACCTTCGGCGACGCGCTGGCTGGCCGGCTCGGTCGCGGATGTGAGCAGCACGATATGCCGTTCCGACGTTTGTCCTTGCAGGCCGGTCGAAAACCGCGTCCGCGCTCCGATCGGATAGGAGAGCCGTTTGCGCGACAGCACAAATGTGCCGCGTCCCTGTTCGGCTCGAAGCACGCCGTCCTGCACCAGGGCTGATATCGCGCTGCGCACCGTGTGACGGTTGACGCCGTAGCGTTCGGCCAACGCCACCTCTGGCGGCAGCGCGGCGTTCTCGGCAAAATCGCCGGCGGCGATCGAGTGCAGGATCTGGTCGGCGATCTGCCGCCACAATGAGACGCCGCTGCGCCGTTCAATGCTGCTCGCCATCTGTTGCCCGGCCATTTTTGCCCCCGATCACGCCCCTGTCATCCACCCGTCATGGACACGGGTTAGATAATAGGTATAATTTGTATAGTTGTCTATATCACTAGACAAATTTTACACATTCGGGAGTTGCTGCATGCGAGGACAGGAAGCCCGCGATCAGGCCGCGCGCAAAGCCGTCATGGCAACGCTGGCGCAGGCGAGCGGCGACGACATCGCCCGGCTCTGGAACGAGGCCGGCCTGACCTCGGAAGCCGAGCTTTTGCGCGGACCGGAAACCGGCCTGGTGACCGTGCGCGGCCGCATTGGCGGCGGCGGCGCGCCGTTCAATGTCGGCGAAGCCACGGTCACCCGCGCCACCGTGCGGCTGCCGACCGGGCAGGTCGGCCACAGTTACATGCTCGGCCGCGACCGGAAGAAGGCGAAGCTGGCGGCGATCGCCGACGCGCTCTGGCAGGACCCCGCGCAGCGCCAGTCGGTCGAGACCGCGCTGGTGGCGCCATTGCGCGCTGCCCAGGCCGAAGCGAGCGAAAAGCGCCACGCCGAGACGGCGGCAACGAAAGTGGATTTCTTCACCATGGTGCGCGGAGAAGACTGATGGACATCGCAACCCAATCGATCGACGGCGGCTTCGCCGATCCGGTGTTCAACGCCCAGACGGTCTTCCGCGCCGTCATGGACGCTATGGCAAGGCCTGGCAGCGTGCAGCCGCTGGCCGCCTTCGCCCGGCCGCCGGCGCCGCTGTCGGCAACGGCAGGCGCCATTGCACTTTCGCTCTGCGACCACGACACCCCGCTCTGGCTCGACCCTGCCTTGCAGGCGCCCGCGGCGGCCAAATCATGGCTCGGCTTTCACGCCGGCGCGCCGCTTGCCAACACGCCTGCCGATGCGCATTTCGCCCTGATCGCCAACCCGGCGGAGATGGCGGCGCTTGACGGCTTTTCGCAAGGCACACAGGATTATCCCGACCGGTCGACGACACTGATCCTGCAGGTAAGCGACCTCACTTCGGGCAACCCGCTGTTGCTCGAAGGCCCCGGCATCGAAACGACCGCGACCATCGCGCCGGCGCAGATGCCGCGTCATTTCGTCGAACAGTGGAAGCAGAACAGCCAGCGCTTTCCGCGCGGCGTCGACATCATCCTGGCGGCCCGCGACGGCATCGCCTGCCTGCCGCGCACGACGCGCATCAAGACGATGGAGGCGTAAGATGTATGTCGCGGTTAAAGGCGGCGAAGCCGCAATTGCCAATGCGCACAGCCTGCTTGCCGACCGCCGGCGCGGCGACCGTTCGGTGCCGGCACTGCGCCTCGACCAGATCGTCGAACAGCTGGCGCTCGGCGTCGACCGGGTGATGAGCGAAGGCTCGCTCTATGACCGCGAACTGGCCGCGCTCGCCATCGTCCAGGCGCGCGGCGACATGATCGAGGCGATCTTCCTGGTCCGCGCCTACCGCACCACGCTGCCGCGCTTCGGCTACAGCAATCCCATCGACACCGGCGCGATGCTTGTCGAGCGGCGTGTGTCGGCGACCTACAAGGACCTGCCCGGTGGGCAACTGCTCGGCCCGACCTTCGACTACACGCACCGGCTGCTTGATCCCGAACTTGCGGCCGGCGCCGATGTCGCCGAACCGTTGCAGCGCGCCGGCGAGGCCGAGGCGATGCCGCGCGTCTCGGCGATCCTTGCCCGCGAAGGCCTGATCGAGCCGGACGGCGAGATGCCGCAGGACCATGTTCCCGGCGACATCACCCGTGAGCCGCTGGAATTCCCGATGGCGCGCGACATCCGTCTGCAGGCGCTGTCGCGTGGCGATGAAGGGTTCCTGCTGGCGCTCGGCTATTCCACCCAGCGCGGCTATGCCCGCAACCATCCCTTTGTCGGCGAGATCCGCATCGGCGAGGTCGAGCTGGAGCTCGACGTGCCGGAACTGCCCTTCGCCGTGCCGCTCGGCCGTGTTCGCGTCACCGAGTGCCAGATGGTCAACCAGTTCAAGGGCTCGGCCAAGGCGCCGCCGCAATTCACCCGCGGTTACGGCCTGGTGTTCGGCCAGAGCGAGCGCAAGGCGATGGCCATGGCGCTCTGCGACCGCGCGTTGCGCGCCGCCGAGCTCGGCGAGGATGTCGTCGCTGCCGCGCAGGATGAGGAGTTTGTTATTTCACACTCGGACAATGTCCAGGCGACCGGCTTCGTCGAGCATCTGAAGCTGCCGCATTATGTCGACTTTCAGGCCGAACTCGATCTCGTGCGCCGCATGCGCGCCGAACACGACGCGCGCGAAAATGCCGACCTGCCGGAAGAAAAGAGGGAGGCCGCGGAATGAGCCTAGTCGCCCAGCCCGCCATGGCCGCCGCCATCATGATGGGAAAGTCCGTCATCCCCGGTGCGAATATACCCACTGCTGTCCTCAATGCTCTCGCCGTGCGCACTCTCCTTCGGCGCAGGAAGAATCAGTCGCCGAAAGATAAAGGCGACCACGCCGACGAACACCAGCAGCAGAATTCCAAGATGTATCCAACCGGTCTGGGTCATCCGACTTCGCCCCTGTTTCCGCGTCTTGGACGCCAATTCGATAGCACAAGGCAGGCCTGATCGCCATGACCGACATCGCCACCTACAACTTCGCCTATCTCGACGAACAGACCAAACGGATGATCCGCCGGGCGATCCTCAAGGGCATCGCCATTCCCGGCTATCAGGTGCCATTCGCCTCGCGCGAAATGCCGATGCCCTATGGCTGGGGCACCGGCGGCGTGCAGGTCACCGCTTCAATCATCGGCCCCGACGATGTGCTCAAGGTCATCGACCAGGGCGCCGACGACACCACCAACGCGGTCTCGATCCGCGCCTTCTTCAAAAAGGTCGCCAATGTCGCGGTGACCACCGACACGGCAACCGCCACGATCATCCAGACCCGCCACCGCATCCCGGAACATCCGCTCAGCGCCGGCCAGGTGTTGGTCTATCAGGTGCCTATCCCCGAGCCCCTGCGTTTCCTCGAACCGCGCGAAACCGAAACCCGCAAAATGCATGCGCTGGAGGAATACGGCCTCATGCATGTGAAGCTCTACGAGGACATTGCAAGGCACGGCCGCATCGCCACCACCTACGCCTATCCGGTCAAGGTCGAAGGCCGCTATGTCATGGACCCGTCGCCGACGCCGAAATTCGATAATCCCAAGATGCACCGCTCACCGGCCCTGCAGCTGTTCGGCGCCGGCCGCGAAAAGCGCATCTACGCCGTGCCGCCCTTCACCGATGTCGTCAGCCTCGACTTCGAGGACCATCCCTTCGAGGTGCAGACCTTCGACCAGCCCTGTGCGCTGTGCGCGGCCGAGAATGTCTATCTCGACGAGGTCATCCTCGACGACCATGGCGGCCACATGTTCGTCTGCTCCGACACCGACCATTGCGAGAAGCGGCGCAACGCCCCTACCTCCCCCTTGTGGGGAGGTCGCGCCGAAGGCGCGGGTGGGGGTCTGGATCAATCCACGTCCCACTCAATCCCCACCCCGGCGCTACGCGCCGACCCTCCCCACAAGGGGGAGGGTAAGGAGGCGCAATGACCGACGAACCGCTGCTGCGCGTCTCGGGACTGTCCAAATTCTACGGCTCGCGCGTCGGCTGCGAGAACGTCACCTTCGACCTGTGGCCGGGTGAAGTGCTGGCTGTCGTCGGTGAGTCCGGCTCCGGCAAGACGACGCTGCTCAACTGCCTGTCGACACGGCTGTTGCCTTCCTCCGGCACCGCCAGCTACCGCATGCGCGACGGCCAGTTCCGCGAGCTCTATCGCATGAGCGAGGCCGAGCGCCGCTTCCTGATGCGCACCGACTGGGGATTCGTTCATCAGAACCCCGCCGACGGTCTGCGCATGACGGTGTCGGCCGGCGCCAATGTCGGCGAGCGGCTGATGGCGGTCGGCGACCGCCATTACGGCAAGATCCGCGCCACTGCCGTCGACTGGCTGTCGCGCGTCGAGATCGACGAGGACCGTATCGACGATGAGCCGCGCGCCTTTTCCGGTGGCATGCGCCAGCGCCTGCAGATCGCCCGCAACCTCGTCACCGGACCGCGGCTTGTGTTCATGGACGAGCCGACCGGCGGCCTCGACGTCTCGGTGCAGGCGCGCCTGCTTGATCTGTTGCGCGGCCTGGTCACCGATCTCGGCCTGGCGGCCATCGTCGTCACCCACGACCTCGCCGTGGCGCGGCTTCTGTCGCAGCGCATGATGGTGATGAAGGACGGCCGTGTCGTCGAAAGCGGTCTCACCGACCGCGTCCTCGACGACCCGCGTGCGCCGTACACGCAGCTTCTCGTTTCCTCGATTTTGCAGGTGTAACAATGCCGACGCCCCTCGTTGTCTCCGACGTCGCCAAGAGCTTCACCATGCATCTGCGCGACGGCATCAAACTGCCGGTTGTCGCCGGGGTCTCGTTCTCAATCCGGGCCGGCGAATGCGCCGTGCTCGGCGGCCCCTCGGGCGCCGGCAAGAGTTCGATCCTGAAAATGCTCTATGGCAACTATGCCGTCGATGAAGGCCAGATCATCGTCCAGCATGAGGGCGGCCTGATCGATCTCGCCACGGCCAGCCCGCGCACGGTGCTCTCGGTACGCCGCCAGACGATCGGCTATGTCAGCCAGTTCCTGCGCACGGTACCGCGCGTCTCGGCGCTGGACGTCGTGGCCGAGCCGCTGGTCGAGCGCGGCGAGGAGCGCGAGGTCGCGCGGAGGAAGGCGCGGTCGCTTTTGGCGCAGCTCAATCTGCCGGAAAAACTCTGGGCGCTGCCGCCGGCAACCTTCTCCGGCGGCGAACAGCAGCGCGTCAACATCGCGCGCGGTTTCATCACCGAGCATCCGGTCCTTTTGCTCGACGAGCCGACCGCTTCGCTCGACGCCAAGAACCGCGATGTCGTTGTTGCATTGATCGCCGCCAAGAAGGCAGCCGGCGTCGCTTTGCTCGGCATCTTCCACGACCTGGATGTGCGTGACGCGGTCGCCGATCGCATCATCGACGTCACCTCTTTCGCCGCCGGAAAAATCGCCGCATGAGCAGGAAATTGTCGGAGGCGCCATTCGTTCACGAAACGGCGCAGGTCGAAAACTCGACATTGGGCCGCTGGACCGAGATCGCCGACCGCAGCCGGGTGTCCGAGAGCATTCTCGGCGACTATTCCTACATGATGCAGGATTGCGCCGTCTGGTGCGCGACCATCGGCAAGTTTTCCAACATCGCAGCCGCCGTGCGCATCAACGCCACCAACCACCCGACCTGGCGGCCGACGCTGCATCACTTCACCTACCGCGCCTCCGACTATTGGGACGACGCTGAGCATGAGAGCGAATTCTTCGCCCAGCGGCGTGCCAAGCGCGTCACCATCGGCCATGACACCTGGCTCGGCCACGGCTCGACCATCCTGCCCGGCGTCACCGTCGGCGATGGCGCCGCGGTCGGCGCCGGCGCTGTCGTGTCGAAGGATGTCGCCCCCTACACCATCGTCGGCGGTGTGCCGGCAAAGCCGATCCGCGAGCGCTTCGGTCGCCGCACCGCCGAACGTTACCAGGCGCTTGCCTGGTGGGATTGGGATCATACCAGTCTGCGCGCCGCGCTCGACGATTTTCGCGAGCTAGGGGCGGAAGCGTTTCTGGAGAAGTATGGTGGCTGAACGCGGTGAATGGTGAATAGTAAATAGTGGATGGCAAGAGGCACCGAGGGCCTTCTTCACCATTTCACCATTCACCATTCACATCCTTGACACATGACTCGGACACGAGGCCATCTCCCCACAGGAGATCGCAATGCTTCAAACCATCAGACCCTCGCTCGCCGGCTTTTTCGAAGGCGCCAACCCCAGGCCGCCTGTGCATCTCGGTACACGCTACGACACGACGGGCAATTTCCTGCCCGAGCCCGGCAATACGGTCGTCAGCCATCTTGTCAGCGGGTCGCCTTCCGAAGCGGTGGTCATCGAGGTGCGTGAGCGCATGCGCGCCATGCCGGATGCCGACCGGCTGGCCTTCACGCCCATCTCCAGCCTGCACATGACGCTGTTCCAGGGCATCATCGAATATCGCCGCCGCCTGCCTTACTGGCCGCAGGACGTGTCGCTCGACACCAGCATCGACGACATGACCAGCCTCTATCTGGAGCGCTTGAAAGGCTTCCGGGGCCGCGGCCCATTCAAGGTCGAGGTGATCGAAGTCGTGCCGACCGGGCTCACCGTTGCCGGCGCGACGGAGGAGGACCGGCGCGCCATGAGCGCATGGCGCGACGCGCTGTCGGTGCCGTTCGGCTACCGCCACCCCGATCACGACGCTTACGCCTTCCACATCACCTTTGCCTACCAGATCCAGCGCCTCGCCGATGACAGGGCCGCCGCTTGGCAGGACTTCTTCGACGACAGTCTCGCCGAGTTCGCCCGCAGGGCGCCGGTGATCGAGTTGCAGCCGCCGACCTTCTGCAACTTCAAGGACATGAAGCATTTCGAGGAGTTGCTGGTGCTGGGCTGACCACCGGCACCACCGCCGGCACACAGGTCTGTGGGCGGTAACAAAACTGACATCAATCCGACACCGCAGGTTCATGCGGCTGCGCTAGCGAGGGTTAACAGACCTTCAAACTGCGACCGGACTGAAAGTTACGCCATGTCAGCAACGCTCGAAATCCGCGGCGTGTCCCGCCGATTTGGCAAGAACACCGCCGTCAGCGCCATCGATCTGTCGATCGCGCAGGGCCAGATGGTCGGCATCATCGGTCGTTCCGGCGCCGGCAAGTCCACCCTTCTTCGCATGATCAACCGTCTCATCGACCCCAGCCAGGGGTCGATTTTTTTTGACGGCGCTGAGGTTTCCCGGCTGCGCGGCTCGCCGCTCAGGCGCTGGCAACGCGATTGCGCCATGATCTTCCAGCAGTTCAACCTTGTGCCGCGCCTTGACGTCCTGACCAACGTTCTGCTCGGCCGGCTAAATCACCGTTCGACCGTTTCCAACCTGCTCGGCATGTTTACACGCGCCGAATGCGCCGAGGCGGTCGTCGCCCTCGAGCGCCTCGACATCGCCCGCACCGCATTGCAACCGGCCGGCACGCTGTCCGGCGGCCAGCAACAGCGTGTCGCCATTGCCCGCGCCATGATGCAGCAGCCCAAGGTGCTGCTCGCCGACGAGCCGATCGCCTCGCTCGACCCGCTCAACGCCAAGGTGGTGATGGACTCGCTGCAGGACATCAATCTGCGCGAAGGCATCACCGTCGTCACCAATCTGCACACGCTGGACACCGCGCGTGCCTATTGCAATCGCATCATCGGCATGGCCGCCGGCAAGGTCGTCTTCGACGGCGCGCCGGAAGAGCTCAACCGCGAAGCCGTGCGCCAGGTCTACGGCGCCGACAGCAATGGCGCTGAAATCTCCGAGGCCATCACCTCGACCAGCATCGCCTACAAGCAAAAGATCGAAGCATCCGCCAGCCCGCTCGAGCCGGCATTCCCGGGATACTGAGCGGCTGGGATCGTCAGCCCGCGTCAAGGGCATCTGTCAAAATCAAGAACGCTGCCGGCGCGGGGCCGGAACCTACAGGAGAGATAAAATGTTCAGGAAGATGGTTTTCAGCGCCGTATCGGTGCTCGCCATGGCGACCAGCGCTGCTCATGCGGCCGACATGAAGGAATTCCGCGTCGGCATCCTCGGCGGCGAAAACGAAACCGACCGTCTGCGCAACTACCAGTGCCTGGCCGACCATCTGAAGAGCGAATTCGGCTTCGAAAAAGTGTCGCTGTTCCCGGCGGCCGACTATGACGGCGTCATCCAGGGCCTGCTCGGCGGCACGCTCGACTTCGCCGAACTCGGCGCTTCCGGCTACGCCAGCGTCTACATCAAGGACCCGAAGGCGGTCACCCCGATCCTCACCACCCAGCAGACCGACGGCGCCACCGGCTATTATTCGATCGGCCTGGCGCTGAAGTCCTCGGGCATCACCGACATCAAGTCGGCCAAGGGCAAGAAGCTCGGCTACGCCGATCCGGATTCGACCTCGGGCTACCTGATCCCCCTGACCCAGATCCCGAAGGATACCGGCGCCTCGAACGACGCCTACTTCGCCTCAACCCAGTTCAATGGCGGTCATGAGAACAACATCCTCGCCGTCCGCGACGGCAAGGTCGACGTGGCGGTCGACGATTCCTCGGGCATCGGCGATTTCAAGAACGGCTACACCTCCGGCACCTTCCACAAGGAAGTCGCCAAGGGCGCCGTCGACCCCAACGACTTCGTCGAAGTCTGGCGCTCGGGCCTGATCCCGAACGGCCCGCTGGTCGTGCGCACCGCGCTCGGTGACGACATGACCGCCAAGCTGACTGCGTTCTTCACCGACCTGCCGAAGAAGGACAAGGCCTGCTTCGAAGGCGTCGAAGGCGGCGACTTCACCGGCTACGTCCCGGTCAAGCCTGACTTCTACAACGTCATCGTCGAAGCCCGTAAGGCAGCCATCGGCGGCTAACGGCGAAATCGAAAGGGGCGGTGCTCAACGCACCGCCCTTTTTGCATCTCCGATCATGACCCTTTCCATGACAGCGCCCTCAGGCGTCACCCATCAGATGGCCGATGCCTGGCGGCGCCAGACATCGCTGCGCCGGCTCTACACAGTGCTCGGCGTCGGCCTGCTGCTTGCCGCGATGTTTTCCAGCATGTGGTTCGCCGACGAGGCCAATGCCGGCCACTTCTTCGACCGGCTGCCGCACATCCTCGACTTCCTCAGCTGGCTGATCCCCAAGGACTGGAACGACGTCTGGCGGGCGCTATTCGACATCGCCTCGCCGCATGACACCGGCACCCAGGAATTCAACTTCCCGCTCGGTCGCGTCTACATCTGGGGCGGCTTCTACATCCCCGAATATTTCGAATTAATGCTGACCACGGTCAACGTGGCGCTGGTCTCGACCTTCATCGGCTTCATCTTAGCGGTGCCGTTTTCTTTCATCGCCGCGCGCAATCTGACTCCGCATCCGGCGCTGCGGCTAGTCGTCAAGCGCTTCATGGAATTGCTGCGCGCCTTTCCGGAGATCGTCATTGCCGGCCTGTTTGCGGCCATCGTCTCGACCGGGCCGATCGCCGCCATCATCGCCATCGGCCTGCATTCGATCGGCGCGCTCGGCAAGCTGTTCTACGAGATCAATGAGAACATCGACATGCGCGCCGAGGAAGGCCTGAAAGCGGTCGGCGCCAATTGGTTCGAGCGGGTGCGCTTTGCCGACCTGCCGCAGGTGCTGCCCAATTTCATGTCCTACACGCTGCTGCGCGTCGAGATCAATGTGCGGGCATCGACCATCATCGGCGCCGTCGGCGGCGGCGGCATCGGCGAAGAGTTGAAGCTCTCCATCTCGCGCGGCTTCGGCGCCAAGACGCTGGCGCTGGTGCTGCTCCTGTTCACGACGATCTTCATCATCGACCAGTTTTCCGCCTGGCTGCGCCGCAAGCTGGTGGGTGAGCACGCTTTCCTGATGGGCGGGGCCTGACTATGGCGATGACTGCCGACGAGATCAAAGTCATCGAGGATCGCTATCCGCACGTGTTCCATCGCCCGTTCCACCAGCGCTTCTGGCCGCTGTTCCTGGTCGCCGGCACCGTGCTTTACCTCATTTACGCCTTGTGGTTCTTCAACCTGCCGCAAGTGATGCGGGAATCGCATTGGGAGCGCCTGCCGCTCTTCCTGTCGCAATGGATCAGCTACGATCTGCAGCCGGAATTCCGCCTCGACCAGCCCGAGATCACGCCGAAATACCCGCGCTTTTCCGCCCTTGGCGACAACCCCAATCCAGACTGGGTCGTCAGGAATGCGGACGGCACCTTCACCGTCCTGATCGACGGTCAGGCCAAGTCCGTCACCTTCGACAAGACCAAGGCGACGATTGTTGCCAATGGCCAGACGGTGCCGGTCGCGCTCACCAGCGGCAGGCCGGTGATTTCGGGGCCGGTGCCCGACTGGATCACCGCGCATGACGACGAGATCGTCGCCAAGATGGGCTTTGTCGGCGAAGTGCGCGTCACTGTCGACCGCGTGAAGGTGCGCAAGCGTTTCCTCGGCTGGGCGAATTTCGTCTTCGACACGCGCTCGCCCTTCTTCGGCAAATCAGCCGGTGAAGTGATCTCGCTGATCTGGTCCGGACCCGAACTGAAACCCGGCACCTCGAACCTCGCGCTCGCCGGCGACAACATCTGGAACAATGCGCAGTGGCAGCACGGCGACGTCTGGACGAAACTGCTGCAGACCATCGTCATGGCGTTTCTCGGCACCTTGCTCGCCGCTTTCGTCGCCTTTCCGCTCGCCTTCTTCGCCGCCCGCAACATCACGCCGAGCGGGCTGCTCAGCCAGGTGCTCAAACGTTTCTTCGACTTCATGCGCTCGGTGGACATGCTGATCTGGGCACTGTTCTTCACCCGCGCCTTCGGCCCCGGGCCGCTGGCCGGCAGCGCCGCAATCTTCTTCACCGAGATCGGCACGCTCGGCAAAACCTATTCGGAAAGTCTGGAAAACATCGACGACAAGCCGCGCGAAGGCATCAAGTCGACCGGCGCCAATGGCCTGCTGGTGCAGCGCTACGGCGTGATGCCGGAAGTGATCCCGGTCTTTATCAGCCAGACGCTCTACCAGTGGGAATCCAACACAAGAGGCGCCACCATCATCGGCGCTGTCGGCGCCGGCGGCATCGGCCTGAAACTGTGGGAAGCGATGCGCACCAACTCCAACTGGGCCAACGTCTTCTACATGGTGCTGCTGACGCTGTTCGTCGTCTTCGTCTTCGACAACATCTCGAACTTCCTGCGCCGCAGACTGAGCCGCACGATCCATGATTACAACAGGATCCAGGCTGAGCAGGGGTAGCCTTGTGCCGCAGAAGCGCAAGCATCGTCTCACCCGGCGCCAAAGGGTCGACCCCCACTCCGTCGAGCTTCGCTCGACACCTCTCACCCGATCGACGGGGGAGAGGAAACG
>NZ_VFTC01000057.1 GCF_007003975.1 Mesorhizobium sp. WSM4306 | reverse complement strand
CAGGTGACGTGAACAATCACCAGCCTGCCATGACCGCCCTCTCTCAGCGAATTTGCAGAACTCTCAGTACACTACCATGACTTGGCCAATCACAAGCGTTGCAGGAATAGCGCCGCTGCGGCCGGCCTCTTTCTCCCCGTCACTATACGGGGAGTTGAGGAGTGGTCCGCGAAGCGGATGAAAAGCCAATTTCTTGGCTTTTCGAATGACGAACGCCCGGCAGGGCAATGAGGGGCGGCGCTGACATCGGCCAGCTGTCCGTGAAGGTTGCTTTGGATCCCTGATGGAGCTGTCACATATACCGACCGGCTTTTTGCTTCGAAACGGCGAAAATCGAGCAACGCCGTTCTTGTCTCTCGCCGCTTAAGACGCCAGCTATGTAACCAACGAACCTCCAGGGAGAACGACATGGCATCCGAAGTTGCAGTGATCGCCGGCGCGGGCGCGGGCCTGAGCGCCTCGCTGGCGCGCCTTCTCACCACGGAGGGTTTTCGCGTCGTGCTGGCCGCCCGCAACACGGCCAAGCTCGCGGCGCTGGTCGAGGAGACCGGTGCGCTGGCCGTCGAAACCGACGTCGCCGATCCGGCCTCCGTCGCCAGCCTGTTCGAAGCTGCCGACAAACAAGGACCGCTCGCGCTTGCCGTCTTCAACGCCAGCGGCCGCACGCGCGGCCCGATCGCCGAAATCGATGCCGATGCGGTCAAGCAGGCGCTGCTGGTCGGCGCCTATGGCGGCTTCCTGGTCGGCCAGCAGGCAGCGCGGCGGCTTTTGGCGCGCGGCTCCGGCTCGATCCTGTTCACCGGCGCATCCGCCAGCATCAAGGGCTTTGCCAACTCAGCCGGCTTTGCCATGCCGAAATTCGGCCTGCGCGGCCTGGCCCAGTCCATGGCGCGCGAACTCGGTCCGAAAAACATCCATGTCGCGCATTTCATTATCGACGGCCAGATCGCGGCAGCGGGGCGGACGGCCGAGCGGCCGGATAGCCATCTGTCGCCCGATGCGATCGCCGAGACCTATCTCGCGACCCATCGCCAGCATCGCAGCGCCTGGAGTTTCGAGGTCGAGCTGCGGCCCTGGGTCGAGACATTCTGATCGGTTAGGCAGGGCCGTTCTCGTGAACGTGAAATCTTTGAGAGAATATTCCCGACCCGGCGTTTGAGAAGAAATGCGGTTCTTTGATCCGGCAAACAGCATTGCCGATGATGTCATCAAGGCTTGGTATTCCACCAAACCGACATGACTTCAGGATTACGAGGGATCGACAATGTCCGAACGCGGAAACGCTTCCAATTCTCTTCTTTTTTCGGCCATCGGCCGGCGAGCTGCCCTTGCGGCACTTTTTGCCTCGGCCGTCACACTTGTCGGCCTCGCCCAGCCGACGCCGTCCTTTGCCGAGGACAAGAAGTCAATCAAGGTCGGTATCATCAGCGGCGAGGATGAGGATGTCTGGCGCGTCGTCGTCGCCCAGGCCGCCGACAAAGGCCTGACCGTCGAGACTGTGGTGTTCAACGACTACACCCAGCCCAACGAGGCGCTCGAGCGCGGCGAGATCGACGCCAACGCCTTCCAGCACCAGCCCTATCTCGACAACCAGATCAAGACTCAAGGCTATCATATCGTGCGTGTCGGTTACACCGGCGTCTGGCCGATCGGCCTCTATTCCAAGAAGTACACCAAGGTCGCCGATCTGCCGGAAGGCGCCGTCATCGGCCTGCCCAACGATCCCTCCAACGAAGGCCGTGCGTTGCGCGTCCTACAGAATGAAGGCGTCATCAAGCTGAAGGACGGCACCGGCATCCTGGCGACCACCGCCGATATCTCGGAGAACCCGAAGAAGGTCGTCATCAAGGAGCTCGACGCCGGCATCGTCGGGCGCTCGGTCGAGGATCTCGATGCGGCGGTCGTCAACACCGACTGGGCGCTGAAGAGCGGCCTCGGCCCGGACAACCGCATCGCCCAGGAGCCGGTGGCCGACAATCCCTATCGCAACTTCATCGCCGTCAAGTCGGGCAATGAGAACGAGGCATGGGTGAAGACGCTGGTCGCCTCTTACCAGAACGAGGCGGTCAAGGCCGAGTTCGACAAGGTCTACAAGGGCACCGGGATCAGCGCCTATTGATCGGCGCCTGGCTGTCAGGAGCAGGCGGCCCGCTTTTGAGCGGGCCGCTGTCGCATTTGTGCACCGCTAAAGCAATTCCAGGAAAAGTGTGCGCGGTTTTCCGTACGGAATTGCGTAAAGACAAAGAGATAGAGCGGTTCGCCGTTTTCATGAAAACGGTGAAACGCTCGAAAACGGATAGCGAGATGAACCAGCACGTCACGGCCGAACTGGCCGATCCGGTCAACATAGCTCCCGCCGGGCAGGACGATGTCGTCCGCCTCGTCGACCTCAAGCGCCGCTTCGGTGCCACGCCTGCGCTCGACGGCGTCTCGCTGACGGTGCGCAAGGGCGAAATCCTCGGCATCATCGGCCGCAGCGGCGCCGGCAAGTCGACGCTGATCCGCTGCCTCAACGGTCTCGAGCGGCCGGATTCCGGCGACGTCTTCATCGAGGGCCGCGAGATCGGCCGGCTTGGCGAGCGTGAGTTGCAGCCGCTGCGGCGGCGCATCGGCATGATCTTCCAGCACTTCAACCTGCTGTCGGCCAAGACCGTCGAGGACAATGTCGCGCTGCCGCTCAAGATCGAGGGCCGCCCCAAAGCAGAGCGCCTGGCGCGCGCGGCCGAACTGCTCGACCTCGTCGGCCTGTCGGAGAAAGCGAAAGCCTACCCGTCCTCGCTGTCGGGTGGCCAGAAGCAGCGCGTCGGCATTGCCAGGGCGCTGGCCGCGCGGCCGGCGCTGCTGCTTTCCGACGAAGCGACATCTGCGCTCGATCCGGAGACGACACGCTCCATCCTGGCGTTGCTGAAAGACATCAACCGGCAGCTCGGCCTGACCATCCTGCTCATCACCCACGAGATGGAGGTGATCCGGTCAATCGCCGACCGCGTCGCGGTGATCGATGCCGGGCGCATTGTCGAACAGGGTCCGGTGTGGTCGGTCTTCGCCGAGCCGCATTCCGAAATCACCAGGAGCCTGCTTGGCGGCATCCGCCCGCAACTGCCGGCCGAGATTGCCGGTCGGCTTCTTCCGGGCGCCGGTGCCGAGCTCATCCTCAGGGTCGACGTTGCCGGCGAGGCCGCGCGTGGTCCGCTGCTGTCTGATCTAGCGGTGGCGGTGCCAGGTCCATTCCGCCTCGTCCATGGCGGCATCGACCATGTCCAGCAGCAGTCGGTCGGCACGCTGTTCCTGGCGGTGGTGGGCAACGATGCCCGCCATGTCGCTGACGTAATCGCTTTTCTGAAGGCCCGCGAAGCGCGGGTGGAGGTGCTTGGCCATGTCGCCGGTTCTGTTTGAGCTTCTGCTGCGTTCGATCTGGGAGACGGTCCTGATGACGGCGGCGTCCGGCCTCATCTCGCTGGTCTTCGGCCTGCCGCTTGGCCTGGCATTGATTGCCACCGAACGTGGCGGCATTGCCGAAAACCTGTGGGTGAACCGCGCGCTCGGCGCCGTCATCAACGGCTTCCGCTCGGTGCCCTTCATCATCCTTCTGGTGGCGCTGATTCCGGTGACGCGGCTGATCGTCGGCACCTCGATCGGCACCTGGGCGGCGATCGTGCCGCTGTCGATCGCGGCGACACCGTACTATGCCCGCATCGCCGAAGTGTCACTACGCGAAGTCGATCGTGGACTGATTGAGGCGGCACGCGCCATGGGCGGCAACCGCTGGACGATCATCCGCGAGGTGCTGGTACCCGAAGCGCTGCCCGGCATCGTCGCCGGTTTCACCGTGACGCTGGTGACGCTGATCGGCGCCTCGGCCATGGCCGGCGCTATCGGTGCCGGCGGGCTTGGCGATCTCGCCATCCGCTACGGCTACCAGCGTTTCGAGACCAGCGTCATGGTCGCCGTCGTCATCGTGCTGATCATCCTCGTCTGCGGCATTCAGTGGGTCGGCGACCGGCTGGTCGCAAGACTGGATCGGCGCGGATGAGCGGCCTCGAACGATATTTGCCCGTCGGCTGCAAAAGGCAGCGCCGGCTTTCTTCATTCGCCTCGAGATTGGATTGCGCATTGCTTTGATTGGACCAGCCTGCGTGCCACCGTGAAAGCGGGGCCGGCAAACAAGGAGCTTGACCATGCCCAGGATCGTACCCGTGCTCGATCTCAGCCGCCTCGAACAGGGCGCCTCGGAGCATCGAACGTTTCTGTTCGACCTGCGCACGGCCGCGCGCGATGTCGGCTTCTTCTATCTGACCGGCCACGGCATATCGGCGGCGGATACAGCCGAAGTGCTCGACGCCTCGTGCCGGTTCTTCGCTCTGCCGGAAGCCGACAAGCTGGCGATCGAAATGGTCAAATCCTCGCAGTTCCGCGGCTATACCCGCGCCGGCGGCGAACTCACCAGGGGGAAGGCCGACTGGCGCGAACAGCTCGACATCGGCGTCGAACGCCCGACCATCCCGCAAGGCCCCGGCGTGCCCGCCTGGACGCGGTTGCAAGGGCCGAACCAGTGGCCGTCTGCACTGCCCGAACTGAAGCCGGCGCTGCTGGCATGGCAGGCCAAGGCCACCGCCGTGGCGATCCGCCTGCTGAAGGCTTTCGCTCTGTCGCTCGACCAGGCCGAGGACGCCTTCGATCCGATCTACCGCAATGAGCCCAACCACCGCATGAAGATCGTGCGCTACCCCGGCCGCGACGCCACCGGCGATGACCAGGGCGTCGGTGCGCACAAGGATGGCGGCTTCCTGACGCTTCTGCTGCAGGATGAGAACAAGGGGCTGCAGGTCGAATATGACGGCAGCTGGGTCAATGTCGATCCGCTGCCCGACACGCTGGTGGTCAACATCGGCGAACTGCTCGAACTGGCATCGAACGGCTATCTCCGGGCGACCGTCCACCGCGTGGTGACGCCGCCGGCTGGCGTCGAGCGGATCTCGGTTCCCTTCTTCTTCAGCGCCCGGCTCGACGCGACCATTCCGCTGCTCGACCTGCCCGAGGACCTGGCGGCTGAGGCGCGCGGGCCAGCTAGCGATCCCGACAATCCGCTGTTTCGCAATGTCGGCACCAACGTGTTGAAAAGCCGTCTGCGCTCGCATCCCGACGTGGCGCGCCGGCACTATGCCGATCTCCTGGAGACCGGTGCGTCGGCCGGCTGAAATCTTCGAAACGAGAACGAAATTTCTGAATGTCGCGTTGTTTTAGAAAGCCGTTCGTCGTCAACCGCAGCGAATGCGCGCATATAGGAATTATCGTTCGGCGGTCTCCTCCCATTCCGCTGGACGGTGTTCCCCTCTGAAGGTTATTGACCTTCTTTTTGGCCGGGCCGCTTTCGCGCCCGGCCTTTTTTATCCAAGGGTCGCCGGTTCAAGAGACAGCTGTCGCTCCGCCTCAAAGGCGATTTAAAACGTTTGCAATTTTCTCAGAGGGCATTACAAACGTTTCAACTGCTCGTCCGGGAGGAACGATTGTCAACGCGCGTCACCACGCTGAAGGAGCTTGCGGCGAGCCTCGACCTGTCGATCACGACGGTGTCGCGGGCACTCGCCGGGCATGAGCAGATCGCCCTGAAGACGCGCGAGCGGGTCGCGCAGGCCGCACGCCAGGCCGGCTATGTCCCCAACACCGCGGCGCGAACGCTTGTCTCCGGTCGCAGCGGCTTTGTCGGACTGGTGCTGCCGGTCAGAGGCCCGAACCTGGTCGATTCCTTCCTCGGCGAGTTCGTCACCGGGCTTGGCGAAGGGCTGGTGTCGCATGGCGCCGACCTCATCCTCGCCACCGCCGCCCTTGGCCATTCCGAACTGTCGGTGCTGCGCCATGTCGTCGAATCCGGACGCGCCGACGGCGTCGTCGTCACCCGCATCGCCGAGGTCGACGAGCGCCTCGCCTATCTGCGCGAGCGCGGCTTTCCCTTCGTCGCCCATGGCCGCCTGCTCGACGGCGACTTTGCCTACAACTGGCTCGACACCGATGGCGCGCATGCCTTCGGTGAGGCCTTTGACATGCTTTACGATCTCGGCCACCGCCATTTCGGCCTGGTGACGATTTCCGAGCCGATGACCTTCCGGCATCTCAGACAAGACGGCCTTGCCGCCGCCATTGGCCGGCGCGGCGACCCGTCGGTGCGCCTCGACGTGGCGACGGCGCCGCGCTTCGATCGCGGCGCCCGCATCCAGGCGATCAACCGCATGCTGCAAGGCCCGGAGCGGCCGACCGCTATCATCGCTTTGTTCGACGAACTGGCGCTGACAGTGATGGAGGAAGCGGCCCGCGCCGGTCTCAGCGTGCCGCGCGATCTGTCGGTCATCGGCTTCGACAATGTCGTCGCCTCGGCCTATGCGCCGCCCGGCCTCACCACCTTCGATGCCTCGATCCGCCAATGCGCGCGCGAGATCGCCGACATGCTGCTCACGGTCATAGCCGAGCGGCCTGCCGCGCCGCTGACGCGGTTGATCCGGCCGACGCTGGTGTCGCGGGCGAGCCATGGCCCAGCACCGCAGACAAGAAGCTGACGCCGCAACGACGGCGCACACATCCAGGGAGGAAGACGATGATGAAGATATTGAGGACACTGGCGGGCGCCGCGCTGGCACTGTCGTTTGCCGTTGGCGGCGCGCAGGCGCAGCAGGTGCTGTTCTGGTCGACGCAGGCGCGCCCAGTCGAGGAAACCCAGAAGATGCGCGACGAGGTGCTGAAAGGCTTTGACGGCGCCGTCGACTACCAGGTCGCCGAGGACGGTCCCTGGCTCACCCGCCTGCAGGCCGAACTGCAGGCCGGCACCGGCACCATCGGCCTGCTTGGCGGCCTGCATGGCGACTTCTCCACTGTCGGCGCCAACCTTATCGATCTCTCCGCTGTCGATCTGGGCGGCGTCAAGGTCAACGAGGCCTACAAGAAGCTCGGCACGCTCGGCACCGGCGAGCAGAAATACATGCCCTGGATGCAGGCCACCTACCTGATGGCGGCCAACAAGCAGGCGCTGCAATACCTGCCGCAAGGCGTCGATCTCAACACCATCACCTATGACCAGTTGATCGAATGGTCGAAGAACATCGCCGAGAAAACCGGCTCGCCGAAATTCGGTTTTCCCGCCGGCCCGAAGGGGCTGAAGCACCGCTTCTTCGAGGGTTTTCTCTATCCGTCCTACACCGGTTCGATGGTGACCAAGTTCCGCTCGCCGGAGGCCGAGACCGCCTGGAACAAGTTTAGGGAACTCTGGCAGTACACTAACCCGAACTCGACCAACTATGCCTTCATGCAGGAGCCGTTGCTGTCGGGTGAAGTGTGGGTGGCGTTCGATCATGTCGCGCGGCTTGCCGATGCTTTCAACCAGAAGCCCGACGAGTTCGTCGCCTTCCCCGCGCCGGCCGGCCCGGCCGGCCGCGGCTTCATGCCGGTGGTCGCCGGTGTCGCCATTCCGAAGACTTCGCCGGATGTCGACAAAGCCAAGGCGCTGGTTGCCTACATGCTGAAGCCGGAGACCCAGATCGCGACGCTGAAGGCGACCAATTTCTTCCCGGTCGTCGACGTCAAGCTGCCCGACGACATGCCCGCTTCGGTCAAGGCATTCGGCCCGGCAATCGCCACCATGACCGGCGCCCCCGATGCGCTACCGGCGCTGCTGCCGATGGGGCTCGGCGATCTCGGCGGCAAGTTCAACCAGGTCTACACAGACAGTTTCGAACGCATCGTGCTCGGCGGCGAGGATGTGCATGGCGTGCTCGGAGAGCAGGCGGCGGCGCTCAAGGCGCTCATCGACCAGGCCAAGGCGCCGTGCTGGGCGCCCGACAAGCCATCCACGGGCGCTTGCCCGGTCGACTAGACCATGATCGCGAAAAGTGGAGGCCGGTTTTCGGAAAAGATCATGGTCAAACAATAAGTCTTCCTCCCGAGGGGGCGTCCGGAGTTTGTTGCACTCCGGGCGCCCGACCGCACCGCTTGGCCGCAAAGGACACCACCATGCATGGCAAGGCTCTGCCCTATCTGCTGCTGATGCCGGCGACCTTGTTTCTGTGCGTCTTCTTCCTCTATCCATTCGTGCTGGTCGCCTTCGAAGCCGTGACCCGCGACGGCGCCTTCACCCTCGACAATTTTCGCACCATGGCCGGCAGCTGGAAGTTCCCGGTCACCGTGCGCAACACGCTGCTGCTCGCAGCCATCGTCGTGCCGATCCAGCTTGTCATGGCGCTGCTGATGGCCTCTGTGGTGTCGCAGCTGGAAACCGGGCGCAGTGCGGCGCTCTACATCTTTGCCATTCCGCTCGGCATTTCCGATCTTGCCGCCGGCCTGATCTGGCTCGCCATCTTCGACCAGTCCGGCTTCCTCAACACGCTGCTTTCCCATCTCGGCGTCGTCGACAGGCGGATCATGTTCCTCGGCTACCAGAGCAAGCTCACCATCTTCATTGCTGTGGCGCTGGCCGAGATCTGGCGCGCCACGGCCATCATGATGGTCATCATCGTCGCCGGCATGGGGCTGATCCCCAAGGAATATTACGAAGCCGCGGAAGTATTCGGCGCCGGCCCGTGGAAGCGTTTTGTCCGCATCACGCTGCCGCTGCTGCGGCCGAGCCTGCAGACGGCGATCATCCTGCGCGTCATCCTTGCCTTCGAGGTCTTCGCCGTGGTCGCCGCCCTTGGCGGCACCAATCTGCCGGTGCTGATGGGCGAGACCTACAATTGGCAATTCACGCTGCAGGACCGCAATGTCGCCGCCGCTTCGGCGCTGCTCATCCTCGCCATCTCGATCGGCTTCACGCTGTTCTTCCTCAGGGTACTACGCGTGCCCAAGGAGGCGCGCATATGAGTGCGGTCACGCAAACCCCAGCCGCCGCAAGCGCCGATGCCCGTAAGGCCGGCGACTGGCTGCTCGTCGCCACCGTCATCCTGCTTGGCATCTGGGTGCTGCTGCCGATCTATCTCCTGATCGTCAACGCGCTGTCGTCGCCCGAACAAGTGACCGCCTTCCCCAAGCGCTTCTTTCCGTCCTTCGATACCGGCAGCCTGTCGTTCTTCATCAATTTCGCCGGTGTCGCCAGGGCGCTGTGGAACTCGGTTCTGGTCGCCACGCTGACGATGATCCTGTCGATCGGCTTCGGCGCCCCGGCCGGCTACGCGCTGTCGCGCTTCGATTTCCCGGGCAAGGGCACGTTCCGTTTCCTGGTGCTGATGACGCGGGCTTTCCCGCTTCCGCTCTTGGCGCTGCCGCTGGCGGTGATGTTCATCCGCACCGGCCTCGACGACACCGCGATCGGCCTGGCGCTGGTCCACACCACGCTGGCGCTGCCGTTTGCCGTGCTGATCACCTTCTCACTGTTCTCAGGCATTCCGGTCGAACTGGAGGAGGCCGCCTGGACGCTTGGCTGCACCAGGCTGCAGGCGTTTCGCAAGGTGATCCTGCCGCTGGCGCTGCCTGGCATCGCGGCCTCGGCGGTGTTCGCCTTCACCATCTCCTGGAACGAGGTGTTTGCTGCCGCCGTGCTCACCATCGAGAACCGCACGCTGACCGCCTTTCTTCTGCAAAGCCTCGGCGAGTCGCCGCTTTATCTCAAATTCGCCGGCGGCACGGCTCTGGTCGTGCCGGCGCTGATCTTCATCTTCGCCGTCCGCAAATATCTGTTCGCCATGTGGGGGATCGCCAACCGATGACACGCGACACGGAGAAGGCTCATGGCTGAAATCGCGATCAAGGGCGTCGCCAAACGCTTCGGCGGCTTCACCGCGCTGCATCAGGTCGATCTCGCCATCGCCGACCAGGAATTCATGGTGCTGCTCGGCGCCTCCGGCTGCGGCAAGACCACGCTGCTGCGCATCGTTGCCGGGCTGGAGACACCGAGCCAGGGCGAGGTCTGGATCGGCGGCCGCCGCGTCGACCATCTGCCGCCGCGCGAGCGCGGCATCGCCATGGTGTTCCAGAACTACGCCGTCTTTCCGCATCTGACCGTGTTCGAAAACATCGCCTTCGGCCTGCGCATGAAGAAGCTGCCGCAAGCCGACGTCGAGCGCCGCGTCAATCGCACCGCCGAGCTCATGCATATAGAGCAGCTATTGAAGCGCTATTCCGGCCAGCTGTCCGGCGGCCAGCGCCAGCGCGTTGCCGTTGCGCGCGCGCTCGCCATGGAGCCCGACGTCATCCTGATGGACGAACCGCTGTCCAATCTCGACGCGCTGCTCAGGCTCGAAATGCGCGCCGAGCTCAAGGGCGTGCTGGCGGCGTCGAAGACCACCACCATCTATGTCACCCACGACCAGGTCGAGGCGATGAGCCTCGCCGACCGCATCGCCGTCATGCATCAGGGCCGCATCGTCCAGGCCGCGTCACCGGTCGAGGTTTACCGCAACCCGGCCGCCCGTTTCGTCGGCTCCTTCATCGGCAACCCGCCGATGAATTTCATCCCGGCGACCAAGACCGGCAACGGCAGCTGGAGCGTCGCCGGGCTGACGCTGCCCGGTCCGAAATCCGACAAGCAAAGAATAGAATTCGCCATTCGCCCCGAGGATGTCGATGCCGGCAGCGAAGGCCTACATGCCACCGTGCGCGTCATCGAGCCGCTTGGGCCGCACACGCTGGTGACCTGCGATGTCGAGGGCGGCCTGTTCCGCGCCATCCTGGAATCGAATGCCAGCGTCAAGGTCGGCGAGCAGCTGCGGCTGGCGCCCAAAGCCGACCGCATCCGCTGGTTCGATCCTGAAACCACCAACGCCCTTTGATCCCCAGAGAATGAATGCTTCCATGACATCACTTGCCGTCGACGAAACCATTGCTCGCGCCGTCGAGGTGCTCCGGGAAAACGACCAAGGCGTCTACACCATCCCGACCAAAGGCCTTTACCCCTTCCAGTGGAACTGGGATTCCTGCCTGACCGCGCTTGGTCTCGCTCACTACGACGAGGCGCGTGCCTGGACCGAGATCGACACCTTGTTCGCGCATCAATGGCCGGACGGCATGGTGCCGCACATTGTCTTCCATGTCTGGAGCGACGGCTATTTTCCCGGGCCCGATGTATGGCAAACCAACCGCCCGACCGCGACCTCCGGCATCACCCAGCCGGCCGTTGCCGGCTTTGCCGTGCGCCGCCTGTTCGACCGCGCCACGGACAAGAAGCTGGCGGCCGAGCGGGCCCGCGCGCTGCTGCCGAAGATCGACGCCTGGCATCGCTGGTTCTACGAAAACCGCGACCCCAAAGGCGACGGGCTGGTCGCCATCATCCATCCCTGGGAATCCGGCCGCGACAACTCGATCGATTGGGACGATGCCTTCGAACGCGTGCCGACCGAAGGCATCGAGCCCTACACCCGCCGCGACATTCTGCACGCCGATCCGGCGCATCGCCCGACCAAAGAGCAGTACGACCGCTATCTCTGGCTGCTGCAGCATTTTCGTGCGCTGGGTTGGGACAATGCCAGGCTGCACAATGCCTCGCCATTTCAGGTCGTCGATCCCGGCTTTAACGCCATTCTGATCCGCGCCTGCGCCGATCTAGCCGATCTCGCCGCGGCGCTGGGCGAGAGCGAGATCGCCGAAGCCAACCGCGCCCGGGCTGAAAAGGGTCTGGCGGCGATGGAGCGGCTGTGGAGCGACTCGCACGGCCAGTATCTCTGCCTCGACCGCACCACCGGCAAGCTGATCGACAGCGCCTCCGTCGGCGGCATCCTGCCGGCCTTCGCAGGCATTCCGGAAAGCCGCGCGGCGGCGCTCGCGGCGCGCGTAGAGCGCCTTGCCCGCAAGGCGCGCTATGTCGTGCCCTCGCACGATCCCGACGATCCACGCCTCGACGCCAAGCGCTACTGGCGCGGCCCGGTCTGGCTGGTGGTCAACTACATGATCGCCGACGGCCTCACTGCTGCCGGCCATGGTGACGTTGCGCAGCGCATCACCCGGTCCAGCCTCGAGCTGATACGGGAGAGCGGCTTTGCCGAATATTACGACCCGCTCACCGGCGAGCCACTAGGTGGCGGCCGCTTCACCTGGACAGCGGCAATGGTGATCGAGTTTTTGCGCGGGGGGTGAGCTTGATCTCCCCC
>NZ_VFTC01000056.1 GCF_007003975.1 Mesorhizobium sp. WSM4306 | reverse complement strand
GCGCGGTTCCCCCTTCTCCCCTTGGGTGAGATGGGGGCCTCGCGAAGCGAGGTCGGATGAGGGGTGTTCCAGGGAACGCCGACGTCTCACTCCGCTGGAACACCCCTCATCCGTCTTGCCGCTTCGCGGCAATCCACCTTCTCCCACAGGGGGAGAAGGAAAAGGTCGCCGCTACTCCGCCTTCACCAGCACGGCGCTGTCAAACTCGATCACCTGGTCGCCTGCCGAGTCGAAACCCTCCGAGCGCAGCGCGAGCAGCCGCCAGCCGGGGCGAGTGGCGAGCTGGCGATGGGACAGGGCCGTGCGCATGAAGGTGACGGTTTCTCCGGCATAGACCGGCTTTGGCCATTTCAGGTTCCTGAAGCCGGGTGATGGGCCGAATTCGGGCACCGGGCCGGTGCCGGTCCACCCGGCATCCATGCGGGCCTGGACACTGAGTTTCATCCAGGTGGCGGCGGTGTGCCAGCCTGAGGCGCAGAGGCCGCCGAAAACGCTTTTCTTTGCTGCCTCTTCGTCGACATGAAAGAGCTGTGGATCGTATATGCGGGCGAATACCTTGATCGCCTCGGCCTCGAATGTGTGCGAGCCGAGATCGATGGTCTCGCCGATGCGGAAGAACGCGTCGAGGCTCATGCGCCGGCCTCGCGGGTCAGGAACATGATGGTGTTTTCGAGTTCGAAGACGCTCTCGCCACGCTGGTTGACCATTTCGCTGCGAAAGGTGACCAGACCGAGTTGGGGTCGTGACTTCGAAAGGCGCCTGGCGACCACACCAGTCCTGCCGGAAAGCGTGTCGCCGGCCAGCACCGGCTTCTTCCATTTGACCTGGTCGATGCCCGGCGCACCTTGCGCGGTCGAGTCGAGCAGGAAGGCGTCGCACAGCATGCGCATGAAGATCGCGCAGGTGTGCCAGCCGGAGGCGGCCAGCCCGCCAAGGATGCTGGCCTTGCCGGCTGCCTCGTCGAGATGCATCGGCTGAGGGTCGAACTCGGTGGCGAATTCGACGATTTCAGCTGCACTCACCTGCTTGGCGCCGAGGTCGATCGAGGCGCCCTCGGTGAAATCCTCGTAGGCCCAGCTTTTTGCCGTCATGATCCTAATCCGGTTCAAGGTTGTACGATCACCGGGCATCCGGATGCCGTCCGGGCGGCGTTTGGTCAAGCAATTTTCACTGATCCAGGCCCCGTCAGAGCCAGCCGCGGCGACGGAAATACCAGAAGGGCAGGATCGCCGACAGGATCATCAGGCCGATGGCGAAGGGATAGCCGAGCTCCCATTTCAGCTCCGGGATGACGTCGAAATTCATGCCGTAGATGGAGGCGACCAGCGTCGGCGGCAGGAAGATGACGGCGGCGACCGAGAAAATCTTGATGATGGCGTTCTGCTCGATCGAGATCATGCCCAGCGTCGCGTCGAGCAGGAACGAGATCTTCTGCGACAGGAAGGTGGCGTGGTCGGCGAGCGACAGCACGTCGCGCGACACGGTCTTGATGCGAGCGCGGACGTCCTTGCTCATCTTGATCTGGGTCGCGACATGGGCGAGGAAGCCGGAGAGGCGCTGGGTTGAGATCAGGCTGTCGCGGATCGAGGAGGCGATGTCCTCCTTGCGGCCGATGGCCTTCAGCAGCTCCTGGAAATCGCGGTTGCGCTTGTTCACCTTGGTCGAGCGCGCTTCGAAGATATCGCGCGAAATCGTCTCGATGTCGCGGCCGGCGCGTTCGAGAATGTCGGCGAGCCGATCGACGATCGCCTCCAGCAGACCGATCAGGATGGTGTTGCCGGTGGTGCAGCCGGTCGCCACTTTCTCGGCGCGCAGCGGAAAAGTCTTGAACGCCTTCGGCTCATGATAGCGGATGGTGACCAGTCTCGGTCCCGCAAGCACGAAAGTGACCGGTGACATCAGCGGATCATCGATCTCGGTCTGCGCCGGCAAAGTTGCGGTCATGAAATAGGCACCGTCCTCGATATAGAGGCGGCTCGAAATCTCGATCTCTTCCATCTCCTCACGGGTCGGAATAGCGACGCCGAGCCAGGTCTCGATCGTCGTTTCTTCTTCCTTGGTCGGATTCAGAAGGTCGGCCCAGACGACTTGGGCGCCATTCGTCAGGAGATCGTCAGTGGCGCGCAGGCGGTCATTGTCGACGACGAAGGCCTTGATCATCGCCGGTCTCCGTTGGTTGAGCCCAAGAGGTTTCGTTCGATAGCGATGGGTCTTGCGCGTGCGGCCGTTTCCCACGGAGACGGGCAGATTGCATGCAAACGGCCTTAGACCCGGTGCCAAGGGTAGTCAAGCGAAGCAGCATGCGGGCTCTTCCACTTGACGCAGCTGTGATCGGCCGCGGTCAGCGCGCCGGCCGCGAGATACCTCGGAGCCTCAAGTGTTGAACTTGAACAGCAGGACGTCGCCGTCCTGGACGACATATTCCTTGCCTTCGTCGCGCGCCTTGCCGGCTTCCTTGGCAGCCACTTCGCCGCCCAGCGTGATGTAGTCGTTATAGGCGATGGTCTGGGCACGGATGAAGCCGCGCTCGAAGTCGGTGTGGATGACGCCGGCGGCCTGCGGGGCCTTGTCGCCCTTGTGGATGGTCCAGGCGCGCGTCTCCTTCGGCCCGGCGGTGAAATAAGTGATGAGGTGCAACAGATCGTAGCCGGCGCGGATGACCTTATTGAGGCCCGGTTCGTCGAGCCCGAGCGAGGACAGGAATTCCATCTCTTCCTCGTCTGAGAGTTGCGCGACTTCGGCCTCGATCGCGGCCGAGATCACCACGGTGCCGGCGCCCTGCGCGGTGGCCATCTTTTCCGCGGCCTGGGTGTGCTCATTGCCGGTGGCGGCGTCGGCTTCGGCGACGTTGCAGACGTAGAGCACGGGATGCGAGGTCAAGAGGTTCAGCCCCTGCAGGATGCGCAGATCCTCCGCTGAAATCCCCTTGAGCAGGATGCGGGTCGGCTTGCCGGCCTGCAGCAATTCGAACGCAGCCTCCATCATCGGCAATAGGGTAGTGGCTTCCTTGTCCTTGCTGCCGGCGCGCTTGCGGATCTGCACGATGCGGCGCTCGAGGCTGTCGAGGTCGGCAAGCATCAGCTCGGTCTCGACGGTCTCGGCGTCGGCGACAGGGTCGATGCGGCCCTCGACATGGGTGATGTCGTCATCCTCGAAGCAGCGCAGCACGTGCACGATGGCGTCGACCTCGCGGATGTTGGCGAGGAACTGGTTGCCCAGCCCTTCGCCCTTGGAAGCGCCGCGCACCAGGCCGGCAATGTCGACGAAGGAGATGCGGGTCGGGATGATCTCCTTCGATTTGGCGACTGCCGCGATCTTCTGCAGACGCGGATCGGGCACCGCGACCTCGCCGGTGTTCGGTTCGATGGTGCAGAACGGATAATTGGCGGCCTGCGCCGCCGCCGTCCTGGTCAACGCGTTGAAAAGCGTCGACTTGCCGACGTTGGGCAAGCCAACGATGCCGCATTTGAAACCCATGTGTCCGGTCCTATCGGGAAATAGAAATTTGATGAGGGCTATGGGCGATAGGGGTGAGGAACGTCAAGCCCTGCGGTCCCGATAGCGTCGACGCTCAGTCCTTCTTGCCGAACAGTCTCTTCAGCATCGCCGCCATCGGTCCGCTTTCCGGCAGCTTGGCCGGCGCCTGCTGCGGCCGTGCCTGGCGGATGTGGCTCTGGGCTTTCGGGCCTTGCGCCTTTGGCGTCTTGGCCGGCGGGCGGTCGTCGTCGCCGGTCGGCACCAGCTTGTCGCGCAAGGCCAGCGTCACCCGGTTCATGAAGGAGCTGTCGTCGCCCTTGGCCAGCAACCCGGCATCGTCGGCAATGGTATCGAGCAGCACGTTCAGCCATTCGCGGTCGGCCTTGGCGAAATCGCCGAGCACATGGCCATGCACCATATCCCTCACGCCGGGGTGGCCGACGCCGATGCGCACGCGGCGAAAATTCTTGCCGACATGCTGGTCGAGCGAGCGGATACCATTATGGCCGCCGGCGCCGCCGGCGACCTTGACCCGCAATTTGCCGGCCGGCAGGTCGATTTCGTCATAAAAGACGGTGAGCGCCTCGGGGCCGAGCTTGTAGAAGCGCAAGGCTTCGCCGACCGCCTGTCCTGACAGGTTCATGAAGGTCTGTGGCTTGATCAGGAGGATCTTTTCGCCGGCAATCGTGCCTTCGGCGATCAGGCCCTGGAATTTCTTCGACCAGGGCGAAAAGGAATGGCGGCGGGCAATAGCGTCCGCCGCCATGAAGCCGACATTGTGCCGGTTATCAGCGTATTTCGCGCCCGGATTGCCGAGGCCTGCAAAGACAAGCATCGTGCGCTCCGGGCCCGAAAATTACTTCTCTTCGGCAGCAGGAGCCGCCGCTTCGGGGGCTGCCGCTTCCGCCGTCTCTTCCGCCTCCGGCTTCATCGCCGAGGAGCCGGCAATGGTCGCGATGGTGAAGTCGCGGTCGGAGATCACCGGCTTGACGCCGGCCGGCAGGGCTACCGCCGAGATGTGGATCGAATCGCCAATGTCGGCGCCGGTGAGATCGACGGTGATGAATTCCGGGATCGCATTGGCCGGGCAGTGGAACTCGACTTCGTGACGCACGATGTTGAGCACGCCGCCGCGCTTGATGCCGGGCGACTTGTCTTCATTGATGAAGTGGACAGGCACGTCGACATTGACCTCGGTGTCCTTGCCGATGCGCAGGAAGTCGACATGGACCGGGAAATCCTTGACCGGATCGAGCTGGAAATCCTTGGGCAGAACCTGGATCTTCTTGCCGTCGACGTCGATCGTGGCGATCGTGGTCAGGAACCCGCCGCCATGGATTTTGTAGAAGAGGTCCTTGTAGTTCAGCGCAATAGCCAGGGGAGGCTGCTTGTCGCCATAAATAACTGCAGGCACTTTACCGTTGCGGCGAACTGCACGGGCGGACCCCTTACCGACCTGTTCGCGCGCTTCGGCCTTGAGCTCGTAAGTATCGTGGCTCATGGCATTTCCTTTCGCGTGTTATGGAGCGTTTGCGGCGGGCAATCTGCCTGGACCGTAAACGTCGAAAGCCGCCAGGCCCGGATGTCCGAATGCGAGATGCCGCATACGCGGACCTTTATTCGGGATCACAAGGGAAGGCAGCCTTCCGCCGCGTTGCCTCCAAGGGTGTCTACGCGGGTGGCGGCTCTATAGCGGAAGGCGGCCGCAGGCGCAAGCGGTTGGTCTGGAAGGCTTTGAGGACATTTCCAATAGCGAAAGCATAGAGCCAAAAATCCCGTCTGTCCCGATGTCGGATCTGGCAGGCTTCAATCGTCCTATGGCGGTTGCCTCAACCAATCCGTGAGGATCCGATATGAAACTTCTGTTCAGCCGCAACCCCAATCCTCGCCTCGGGGTCGCGACGGCGCGTCATCTCAAGGCGGACGTTACGTTCGAATTCGCCTCACCCATGGCATCGGGGCAGGCCGAGCACTATCGCGAGCTCAACCCAAATCTGACCTTGCCGATATTGGTCGGCTCCGGATGGAGCCTGTGGGAGGCCGACGCCATCGCCTGCCGGCTCTCCCGCGAGGTGGGCTCAAATTTTTGGCGCGGCGGCGACGATGAGCCGGACATGATCCGATGGATAAGCTGGGGCAAGGACAATTTCATGAGAGGCTGCGACATGGTGCATTTCGAGCGCGGCACCAAGCAGCGTTGGGGGTTGGGTCCTATCGACCACGCCTTAGTCGAGGAGGGGTTCAGGGTTTTCCACGCGGCTGCCGCCATCCTCGACCCCGTGCTCGCGAAAAGGGAGTGGCTGGTCGGAAATTCTGTCTCCTACGCCGACTTTCGCATGGCGACGTTCCTGCCTTTCAACGATGCTGCCGGGCTACCGCTCGACGACTATCCGTCGATACGCCGCTGGAATGACCGCCTCGAGGCGATCGATGCATGGCGCGACCCTTTCGAGGAACTTGAGGCGCCACCATTGCCGCGCGTGAAGAGTTACATCTCCAACGATCGGCCCGGATCAGCGGACTGATCGGCACCCAGCGCCTCGCGCAAGGCCCAGACCTTTTGGGTGAGGGTATCGGATCTCAGCCAATATCATCTCCGAGCGTTCGATGAGCGTTTCACCCAGACAGTTGCATTGCGTGAGCAGCGCCCGGCGGCTGCGGTGAGATCGACCTTTACCTGGCGCTCGTCGGCATTGCCGCGCTCGCGGGTCACCAGATCCGCCGATTCCAGCGCCAACCGGCGCGCGATAGTGCTCACCGACATGGCGGGCAAGGGGCGGCCATAGCCTGCGTCGGGCGCCGCATAGTGCTCAGGCCGGCAGATTGTCGGGCGTTGGATTTGATCCATTGCCTTTGGCGCCAGCCAACGTGGACAGGGCGCTCAGCAGTTTCGTCCGGTCCTTGCCGATCATCAGCACGCCGCTGTCGGGCGCCAGCAGCGCCGAGAACGGCAGCATGGCGGCGCCGATCGAGGAGGCCTCTGGGCCGAATTGCCCAGGCACGATCTCGGGCGCCACGATGCCGATGGCGCTGGTCTGGTTGAACTGGGCCTGAACCCTCGCCAGCAGTTCGAGATGGATCGGCCGTGGCAGGATGCTGTCGAGAACAATGGCTTCGATGTCGATGATGGAGGTGATGGCGATGATCGCTTCGACCAGCGCGCTTGCACAATCGTCGATCCACTCGAACAAAGGCACTCGCGCCTCCGGCGGCAGCGGGTCGAGCTCCCGCACGCGATTGATCACCACGCCGCGCGACCTCAGATGATTGACCAGCACATAGATCGAGGCGCGATGCAGCAGGCTCTGGTAACGCGCCGGCTTGGCCGCCACCGAATCGAGGCTTGAGGGCGACACCGGCAAGGGCCCGAGTGCGGCGCTGTTGCCGTGCGGGCCGGTATGGACCTTGCCGCCTTGCACGAGGCCGCCGCCGACGAACGTGTCGATCGAAATGTGCATGAAGTCGCGAAAGCGTGCGCCGGCGCCCTGGACCAGTTCGGCCAGTGCCGCCGACGTGGCGTCGTTTTCCACGAACACCGGCGTCGTTGCTGGCGTGGCAAAGCATGTCGTCAGGTCGATCGCCTCCCAGCGGCTGCCGAGATCGTCGGGAAAGCCCAGCTCCTCGCTCCAGCCGCCGAGGAAATAGGGCGAGGCAATGCCGACGCCGACAATGCTTGCATCGCCAAGTCCGTCGACCAGTTTTTTGAACGTGGCCAACGCCATGTTGCCGGTCTTGAGCACCAGGTCGGGATCGGGAAAGCGGTATTCATGCGATTCGCGGGCGCGGATTTCGCCGGCGAAGTCGACCAGCACGGCTTCCAGCGCACGCCGGCCGATTTTGATGCCGACGCTGTAGATGCGCTCCGGTGTCAGCCGGTAAAGCGTGGAGGGTGATCCGCGCTGTCCGAACCTTTTTCCCACTTGCTTTACGAATCCTGAGGATTCCAACCCATCGACGATGGCCGCGACCGCTGCCGGCGTCAGACTGGCCGCGCGCGCCAGATCGGACTTGGACGCTTCCTTGAGGCGACGAATGGCGTCGAGCACGAAACGCTCATTATAGTGCCGAACTTTGACAGAATTGCTGCCTTTTCCCGACAAAACCCGCATCTCCCCAAAATGTCGCCGTTCCCGCCGCAAAGGGCGCAAACCACCTGCGGCCGAAGCATCCTGCGATGCCTGTGCGCGAGGCGACAGTGCGCGCCGGAACCATGGAAGTCAATTTTCCCGTTGCGCCTTTGTGCTATTTAATATAGCAAATTGAAAAAATAACTAGACCGGGAGGAGACGTGCTGCACTCGGGCACACAAAGCGAGGCCGACGCTGCTGCGGTGGTGCGGGTTGTTCCCGTTGCCCTGGTTCAGGCGACGAAGGCGTTCGGCGGCACGATTGCGCTCAAGGACGCATCCTTCGAGCTGCGCTCCGGCGAGGTGCTGGCGCTGCTTGGCGAAAACGGCGCCGGCAAGAGCACCTGCGTGAAGCTTTTGGCCGGCGTGCATTCTCCCACCAGCGGTCACGTCGAGGTTGACGGCAAGCCGGCGCTCTTCCACTCGCCGCATGACGCGCAAGCGGCCGGCATTGCGGTTATGCACCAGCATCCCGGCCTGTTTCCCGATCTTTCGGTGGCGGAGAACATCTATCTCGGCCACATGCCGCGCGACCGCTTCGGCGGCATCGACAACGCCGCCATGCTGGCCGGCGCGCGCAAGGTGCTGGCGACCGTCGGCCTGAGCGTGCCGGCGGCAACGCGGCTGGGAACACTGCGCACCTCCGAACAGCAGCTGGTCGAGATCGCCCGGGCGCTGTCGCTGGATGCGCGCGTGCTGATCATGGACGAGCCGACCGCCGCGCTGTCGCAGCGTGAGGTCGAGCGGCTCTTTGCCGTCGTTGCCCATCTCAGGCTGCACGCCGTGGCGATGATGTTCGTCGGCCACCGCATGGACGAAATCTTTCGCATCGCCGACCGTATCGCCGTGTTGCGCGACGGCCGCCTCATCGGCGTCAAGCCGAAGGCCGAGCTTGGCCGTGCCGCCGCCATCAGCATGATGGTCGGCCGTGAAGTCACCGATCTCTATCCCGAACGGCGCCATGCTTCGGGCGCGTTGGTGCTGGAGGCGAGGGGGCTTTCGCGCGCCGGCGGCTTTTCTGGCATCGATCTCAAGCTTCACGCTGGCGAAGTGCTGGGGCTTGGCGGGCTGGTCGGCAGCGGACGCACGGAGATTGCGCGCGTGCTGTTTGGCATCGACCGGCCGGATGCCGGCGAAATCCTGATCGACGGCAAGCCGGTGCAGTTCGCCTCGGCGCGCGACGCCATGGATGCGCGCATCGCTTATGTCTCGGAAGACCGCATGGGCCAGAGCCTGGTGATGGATTTCTCCATTCTCGACAATGCGGTGCTGCCGGTCCTCGACAAGGCAGCGCCTCGCGGCCTCTACGGCACCGATCGCGCAATCGATCTGGTGGTGGATTGGCTGAAGCGCATGAAATTGCGCTTTTCCGGCTACGGGCAGCCGGTCAAGGAACTGTCGGGCGGCAACCAACAGAAGGTGGTGCTGGCCAAATGGCTGCGCACCGAGCCGCGCGTCCTCATCCTCGATGAGCCGACGCAAGGCATCGATGTCGGCACCAAGGCGGAAGTGCATGCGATGATCGCCGACCTTGCCGCGCAAGGCATGGCTATCCTGCTGATCTCGTCCGAGATGCCCGAACTGATCGGTATGTGTGACCGCATCGTCGTGCTGCGCGAAGGTCATCAGACGGCGGAGTTCGTGCACGGGCAGGCCACCCAGGAAAAGGTGCTGGAAGCAGCGACCAAGACCGGTGAACGCGCCGGCCAGGCAGCGCAGTTGGAGCGTGCCGAGGAGGAAAAGGCAAAAGGACCGTTCGATTTTCTGAAGCGGCGGGAGTTCGGCCTGCTCGCGGCGATGCTGGCCGTCGCCATTCCGGTCACCATCATCAATCCGCGCATGGTGAGCGCGGCGAACCTGACCGCGGTGTCGATGGATGCCGCACTGCTGGTGGTGGCGGCACTCGCCCAGATGCTGGTGCTGATCACCCGCAACATCGATCTGTCGATCGCGGCGGTGATCGGCCTTTCCGCCTATATGGCGGCCAGCATGGTCCAAGCCTATCCAGGACTGGACATTGGTATCGGACTTGTCACCGCTTGCGCCGTCGGCGGCTTTGCCGGACTGCTTAACGGCCTTGTCGTGACAAGGGGAAAGATCCCGGCCATCGTTGTCACCCTGGCCTCGATGTCGATCTTTCGCGGCTTCAATTCGATCTGGGCGGCCGGCGACCAGGTCAGCGCCGACGAAGTCACGCAAGCCTGGCTCGACATGACTGGCCTGAAGATCGCCGGCGTTCCGCTGATCGTGGTCATCGCTATTGTCATCCTGTGCGCCGGCTATGTGCTGCTCTATCGCACGGCCATCGGCCGCGAGCTGTTTGCCACCGGTTCCAATCCGGATGGCGCAAGGCTGATCGGCATCCCTGTCGACCGCCGCATCCTGCTTGCCTTCGGCATGGCAGGCCTGCTCGGCGGCCTGTGCGGCGCGCTGTGGGCCTCGCGCTACGCTACCATCGATGCCCGCGTCGCGCTCGGCTTCGAGCTTACCGTGATCGCCTCGGCCGTGGTCGGCGGCGTCGCCATCCGTGGCGGTTCGGGCACGCTGCTCGGCATCATCCTTGGCGCGCTCACGCTTTTGGTCATCAAGAACGGGCTGACGCTGGTGCGTGTCGATCCGCTCTGGCTGCAGGGCGTCTACGGCCTGGTGATCCTGGTCGCCATCGGCATCGACACTTTCATCGTGCGGCGCGCCGAACAGGCAAGACAGGCGAGGGCGAGATGAGAAAATTCCTGCGCTCGATCGATTTCTGGGACCTGCTGCTGGCGACCGCCTGCCTCGCCGTCTTTCTCTACGCAGCGGTCTTCGTGCCGAATTTCGTCTCCGGCTTCAACCTCTCGCAGCTGGCGGCGAGCGCCTCGGAAAAGGCGTTGCTGATCCTGCCGATGACGCTGCTCATCATCACCCGCGAGATCGACCTGTCGATCGCCTCGGTGCTGGCGCTGGCCTCCGTGGTGTTCGGCCTGGCTGTCCAGGCGGGCGTGCCGACGCTGGCGGCCATTCCGCTGACGCTTGCCTTCGGCGGCCTGCTCGGTGCGTGCAACGGCTATCTCGTCTCGGGCCTGGGGCTGCAGTCGCTGGTGGTGACGCTCGGCACGATGGCGCTCTATCGCGGCATTGGCTACATCCTGCTCGGCACCGGTTCGGTCAACATATTGCCGCCCGCGGTCGTCGATTTCGGTATCAACAATCTGCCGGGCACCGAGATACCCTGGACCATCGTGCCGTTCCTGCTGCTGGCGCCGATCTTCGCGGCGGTGCTGCAGAAGACGCCGACCGGCAAGCGCATCTACGCGCTCGGCGGCAGCCCGGAAGTGGCCCGCTATTCCGGCATCAACACGCGCAAAATGGTGCTGAAACTGTTCGTCGTCTCCGGCGTCGTCGCGGCCATCGCTGGCATCGTCTATACCGCGCGCCTTTCCAATGCCCGCGCCAACAATGCGCTCGGCATGGAGCTCGACGTCATCACCATCGTGCTGCTCGGCGGCGTCAGTGTCTTTGGCGGCAAGGGGCGGCTCACCGGCGTCATGCTGGCGCTGCTCTTGATTGCCATCATCCGCAACGTTCTGGCGCTCAACCAGATCGGCGGCGACGCGCAAGGCATGATCATCGGCCTGCTTCTGATCGGATCGCTGCTGGTCGGCAATTACTGGCGCTCCCTGGAGGAGCGGCTGTCGAGATCGCGCGTCCTGCGCGAAACCAAGGGGTAATCTCGGGCCCCTTACTTCAAGCCCGAATTCTGACGGAGGAGACACAATGAAAGCGTTTAGATTAGCCCTGCTCGCATCCGCAGTTCTGCTTGCGCCAGCATCGCTGGCTTACAGCCAGGAATGCTCCAAGGAACCGGTAACCGTCGGCTTCCTGCCCAAACTCGATACCGATCCCTACTTCAAGGTCGCTTTTGGAGGCGCCGAAGAGGCGGCGAAGGAAATTGGCGGCACCGCTACACAGGTCGCCCCATCGCAAGCCACGGCCGAGGCACAGATCGAATTCATCAACAGCCTCGTGTCACAGAAGGTAGGGGTCATCGCGATTGCCGGCAACGACGCCAATGCCGTTGCGCCTGCACTGAAGCGGGCCGTTCAGCAGGGCGTCAGGGTGATCTCGTATGACTCCGACGTGGCGGCCGATGCCCGTGCGGTCTTCGTGAACCAGGTGAAAGGCGACAGTCTCGCCGAAATGATGCTGGAAAGCGCATTCGACCTCAGCGGCGGTGAAGGCGAATTCGCGATCCTGTCGTCGACGCCGACGGCGACCAACCAGAACGCCTGGATCGACTTCATGAAGGCGAAGATGGCGGCAGAGCCGAAATTCGCCAAGATGAAGCTGGTGCAGGTCGCCTATGGCGAGGAGAGCGAGCAGGTCAACCAGCAACAGGCGTTGGCGCTGGTGCAGGCGTTTCCGGATCTCAAGGTGATCATCGTTCCGGCAGGCATCGGCCTTCCGGCGGCTGCGCGTGCACTCGAGGAAGCCGGCATGATCGGCAAGGTCAAGCTGACAGGGCTGGCGCCGGCCACTCTGATCTCGAAATACATCAAGGACGGCACCGCGCAGGATATCTGGTGGAATGTCACCGATCTTGGCTATCTTACCTATCAGACGGCCCAGGCGTTGGCGCAGTGCAAGATCACCGGCAAGGAAGGTGAGAAGTTCACGGTAGGCAGGTTGGGCGAATACACGATAGGCACCAGCGGCGAACTGATCCTCGGCCCGGCCAAGATCGTGACGCCGGAAAACCTGGCCGAGTTCAAGTTCTAGAGCATGATGCCGAAAAGTGTGAAGCGGTTTTCGGACGACATCATGCTCTATCTCTTTGATTTAGAGACGGATTCAGATTTCAGGTCGAACAGACCTGAAATCATCCGGCTCTAGGCCTCCCAAGGCCAGGCGGGGGGGGGGGGGGGGGGCGCGCGG
>NZ_VFTC01000055.1 GCF_007003975.1 Mesorhizobium sp. WSM4306 | reverse complement strand
CAGGTGACGTGAACAATCACCAGCCTGCCATGACCGCCCTCTCTCAGCGAATTTGCAGAACTCTCAGTACACTACCTTGCAATCAAACGTCGCGTTCCTTCGCGCCCCCCTCTGGCCTGCCGGCCATCTCCCCCACTTGGGGGGAGATCGGCTGTCACCGTCGCCATCGCCAATTTTCACTGTCGACGCTGCGGCGTTTGCGCTCTTCCCTCGTCGCCTTCATTCGGGTAAGCGCTCGGGCAATCCCGCACATCCCCCTTTACCCTCCCGGACCGCCCCATGATCCGTCTCGAAAACATCGGCAAGCAGAACGGCCGTCAGATCGTCTTTATCGAAGCCTCGGCCGCCCTGCAGAAGGGCGAGAAGGTTGGCCTTGTCGGGCCGAACGGCGCCGGCAAGACGACGCTGTTTCGCATGATCACCGGACAGGAGCAGCCCGACGAGGGCCAGGTCCAGGTCGATCGCGGTGTCACCATCGGCTATTTCAGCCAGGATGTCGGCGACATGGCGGGCCATAGCGCGGTCGCCGAAGTGATGAACGGCGCCGGGCCGGTCAGCGATGTGGCGGCCGAAATGGCTGAACTCGAGGCCGCCATGGCCGATCCCGAGCAGGCCGACCGGATGGACGAAATCATCGAACAATATGGCGAGGCGCAGCATCGCTTCGAGGAGCTCGACGGCTATGCGCTCGACGGTCGCGCCCGGGAAGTGCTCGACGGCCTCGGCTTTTCGCAGGAGATGATGGACGGCGATGTCGGAAAACTGTCCGGCGGCTGGAAGATGCGCGTGGCGCTCGCCCGCATCCTTCTGATGCGGCCCGACGTGATGCTGCTCGACGAGCCGTCGAACCATCTCGATCTCGAAAGCCTGATCTGGCTGGAGCAGTTTTTGAAAGGCTATGACGGTGCGCTGCTGATGACCTCGCACGACCGCGAGTTCATGAACCGCATCGTCAACAAGGTGGTCGAGATCGACGCCGGTTCGCTCACCGCCTATTCCGGCAATTACGAATTCTACCAGCAGCAGCGGGCGATCGCCGACAAGCAGCAGCAGGCGCAGTTCGAGCGCCAGCAGGCGATGCTGGCCAAGGAGATCGCCTTCATCGAGCGCTTCAAGGCGCGTGCTTCGCATGCTGCACAGGTGCAGAGCCGGGTGAAGAAGCTCGACAAGATCGACCGCGTCGAGCCGCCCAAGCGCCGCCAGATCGTCAATTTCGACTTCCAGCCGGCGCCGCGCTGCGGCGAGGACGTCGTAACGCTGAAGAACGTCCACAAGGGCTATGGCAGCCGCTCGATCTATGAGGGGCTCGACTTCCAGGTCCGCCGCCGCGAGCGCTGGTGCATCATGGGCGTCAACGGTGCCGGCAAGTCGACGCTGCTGAAGTTGGTCGCCGGCGCCTCCGACCCCGATGCCGGCACGGTGGCGCGTGGGCCGAGTGTGAAAATGGGCTATTTCGCCCAGCACGCCATGGAGGTGCTGGAGGGTGAGCGCACCGTGTTCCAGACGCTGGAGGACGCGTTTCCGCAGGCCGGCCAGGCGCCGCTCAGGGCACTCGCCGGCTGCTTCGGTTTTTCCGGCGACGAGATCGAGAAGAAATGCCGCGTGCTGTCAGGCGGCGAGAAGGCGCGGCTGGTGATGGCGCTGATGCTGTTCGATCCGCCCAATCTTCTGGTGCTGGACGAGCCGACCAACCATCTCGACATCGCCACCAAGGAGATGCTGATCACGGCACTCTCGCAGTATGAAGGCACCATGCTCTTCGTCTCGCACGACCGCCATTTCCTGGCCGCACTCTCCAACCGCGTGCTGGAACTGACGCCGGAAGGCATCCACACCTATGGCGGCGGCTATACCGAATATGTCGAGCGGACCGGGCAGGAAGCGCCGGGGTTGCGGGGGTAACTCCGCCCGGCAGACGGACGCCTCGGCTCTCGTCCAAAGCGAAGACCGCGCCGCCTAGGGTTGCTCCTCACACGCGGCAAGTGCTTTGGCGACGCCGGCAACAAGATGTTCAACATCGCTCGCATGTTCGTATGCAATCCCGGTTTGCGCAAACTGCATCGGCGAAAAATCAGGCGCTATCCGCTTGACCTCTGCCATGATGCGCTGAGCTTCCTTCAGTTCGCCGAGTTGCGCGTAGCACCCCGCCAGCCTTGTCAGTCGCCAGGGAGACTTCGAGGGGACCTTGGACATGCTGACAAGCGCGGCCTTGTAGTCTCCAGCCGAGTATAGCGCGATGGCGCGATCATAGTGGTACCAATCAGGATGGATCGGGTTGATCCGTATAGCACTGTCAATCGCCGCGAGTGCTTCAAGAGGCCTGCCTCTCATCGAGAGCAAGAACCCCATTTGCGCAATCGTATCGGCGTCATAGGGATTGAGGTCGAGCGCGCGCTGAAGGTGATGTTCGGCCGCGTCGAACCGACGAGCATAGATTAAAGCCTGGGCGAGCACGCGATGGCAGCGCGGTTCTTCCGGCGCCAGGGTCACCGCGCACTCCGCGCGCTCGATCAGTGAACCAAGCAATTCCGGGGATGCCTCGGCATAGCCACCGATGATGAGATCGGCGAGCGCGATGTAGGAATGCGCCAAGGCATAAGTCGGGTCCTTTTCGACCGCAGCCTGGAAAAGATCGCGCGCAGCCTTGTTGTCATCATCGCCATAACCGCGCAGCCGGGCCAGTCCACGCAGGAGAAGCTCGTATGCGGCCAGGCTGTCGGGAGGCTTCGGGGTTGCCTGCTTGACACCTTCGTCATCAAGCCGAGCGACCAGCCGGTTCACCACACGGCGGGCGATTTCTTCCTGCATTTCGAAAATCTGGCCGCCAGAAGCAGAAAAAGTATCGCTCCAGAGGACTCCACCCGTCGAAGCAGTCATGAGACTGACGGTGACCCGCATGCCGTCTGGGCGAGTCGTCGCCCTGCCGCGGACCAGATAGGTTGCGCCAAGGCTGTCGCCAATCGCACGCCAATCGGAAGGGGAATCCGAGACAAATGCAAATCCGGAATTGCGTGCCAGCACGACGACCCTTCCGAAGCGAGCCAGCGCATTGACAATATCCTCGGCGAAACCGTCGATCAAAGGGGTGTCTTCCGGCGCACCTTCATTGCTGAAACGCAGTACCGCGACGCTCGGCTGCCCGGAGCGCTCTTGCTTTGGCGCTTCGAGAAGAGAGAGCACGTAGCCGCGTTTGGCGACCGTACGGATGATGGTTTGGCTTTCGTCCTGCAGTGCCTTTCGCAGCTCCCTGACCGCTTGCGTCAGCGAGTCCTCGGTCACGAAGACATCAGGCCACACCGCTGACATCAGTTCCGACTTGGTCGCGACGCGTCCAACATTCCTGCCGAGATAGGTCAACAGATCAAACGCTTTGGAGCGCAGAGCAACAGGTTTCCCGTCGCGGAGAAGCTGCCCGCGCGCAAGATCAAGCTCGCAACTGCCAAGTGCCAGTACGTGCCCTGCGTTTTCTTGCGACATTGAATGCCGATCTGACCAACTTGAGCAAACGCTGCCCTATTGGGGTCTTGATCGGCTTGGACGTCAAGGGATCAGGAGAATTTGACCCGCCTTCATTTTGGTTGGAAGTCATGCGCCTCTCCACGGCCATGATCTCCAGCATTTCGAACATTGTTCCAGGCATGGGCGCACAAGGCGACGCAGCCATGACGGTGGATGCATACTCCAGGAGTTCCTGCCGGGCGGCTTGGCGGGTGTTCTCATTCGGTGACATGTTCGACCTCATCCGGTTCGTCCATGAGAACAGTGAGGCCTAAGACCGGGCGCGTACCGGCAGATTTCTGAAATTCTGCTGAATCTTTCTTTGGATCTGAGAATAAACGTTGAGATCTTGGTTGTCAGCATAGGCACGAAAGCTGAGTGACCTCAGACGAGAACAAAGTCTGGAGCGGTTCCCTGAATAATGAATTGCGCAAGCGGCATCGGGCGGCCACTCGGAACCTTCGCATCCGAAATCGAGAAAAAGCCGACTGATCGCGCCGCGAGGCTCTTCCGCGAGCCTTACTTTCCCGCCATTTGATCGGCCAGCGCCTGCGCTTGGGCAAGCAACGCCGGGAAGACCGGGTCTGCCGGGAGATGCTGGGCCATGCAAGCGCGATAGTCGCTGTCGCCCTTGTCCCAAGCGGCGTTGGAGGCTTCGAAGGCCTTTTCGTCCTTGAGGTCCGAAGCCTGGTAGGCCTCCTGGAATTTCTGCGCGGCGGCATCCGCAGCAGCCCAGACGGCGTCGCAGGCGGCGATCTTCGGAACGGCAGGGGCCGCCGGCGCCGCTGTGATCATGACGCTCTTGCCTTTGACGAGTGTAACGATGACTTCCTGCTCGTAGATCGGTCCGACGTCCTGCGTCCAGCCGCCGAGCCGCGCGAAGGCAATGTCGGCGCCTTGCGGCGTCTTCAGCGGAAAGTCGAGTGTCCCTTCAAAGGCGGCGTCGCTGTTGATCGCCTGGGTATAGAAAGCATCGAGCTTCAGCGCTGCATCGATACTGCCAGGCAGTTTGAAACTCTCGTCGGTCTCAGCGGCTTTGGCCTGGAGCCAGCGCTCCAGCAGCCCTCGCGTCGTTGCCACCAGGGTGGGGCCGTCGCCGCCTTTGGTGTATCGCAGCCCATCGAGCATGCCGGAGCCGATGTCGGAGTCGCTGAGGCTTTCGATATTGATCGTACCGGTTGCCGGAAAGTCCTTGACCGCCAGCAGGCCGATGATGCCGGCAAGGCGCTGTTGCAGGTCGGCCAGCGCCTTCTCGTTCTCGGCATCGATCGTTTCGATGGCCGCGTTCGCGCTGTTCAGCGCCGCGATGGCCGCAATCGCCTTGTCGCGCGCGGCGATATAGTCATCCTCCGGCGAGGCCGCGAAAGCCACGCTGCTCACGAGCGCGAACAGAAACGTCCAGACCATGCGCATGACGCAGCCCCCAATCCTGATCCACAGGCCTTGAGGCATCCGGCGACATCGCGGCTATTGCGTGGCGGAAGTCGGCTAGAGGCGGCTCCGATGCTTGAAAAATCTATCCGCCCACCTTCGGCTTCCTCGTGGCATACTGTAGCCGCTCAGAAAAAGCAGATCGGTTTATCGATGCCAGACAATACGGACAGCGCCGAAACGCCCAAGGTGGCGGACCAGCCAATCTCTGACATCCTCCTCAACCAGCGCTATCGCAACCACCTTATCGGATATTTTGAATGGGTGTCGTCCCATGAAGAGCAGCGGAAATATCAAGCCGCTGTCCCGTATGTGCACATGCCGCACGAGGCTTTCAATCAATGGGAAGACTATGCGTCGGACAGGATCCTTAGGTACTATGTCGAACCGGTCTTCTCCGTCGAGGAACAGCAAGCGCTTCGAGACTATCGTGCCGTCCTGAACAGCGCCTCTGAAGACACACCACAGATATTGCCGCCGCTTGAGCAAATGATAGGAACAGAACCCTGGGAGCGGCTGAGGGCTGCCGCCGAGAAGGCATTGGAGATTTTCATGCGCCGCGGGAGTTTCGACTGGGAAGTCGAGCAATTCCCTACGAACTGACGCTTGCCCACATCACCCCTTGCGTTTCTCTACCTCCGCCTTCCTCAGCAGGAAGCGCTGGATCTTGCCGCTTGGGGTCTTCGGCAGTTCGGTGACGAACTCGACCTCGCGCGGATAGGAATGCGCCGAGAGCCGCTTCTTGACGTGTTGGGCAAGCTCGTCGGCGAGGTCCGGATTGCCCTTGTAGGCCGGCGCCAGCACTACGAAGGCCTTGACGATCTCGGTGCGCTGCGGATCGGGCACGCCGACGACTGCCGCCTCGTTGACCGCCGGATGCTCCATCAGCGCGCTTTCGACGTCGAACGGACCGATGCGATAGCCGGCCGAGGTGATGACGTCGTCGGCGCGACCGATGAAGGACACCGAGCCGTCCGGCTCGTATTCCACCGTGTCGCCGGTGCGGTAGTAGCCGCCTGATATCGCCGGCGTCTCGGCTTGATGATAACCTTCGAACCAGCGCAGCGGCGACTTCGCGATGTCGACGGCGAGGATGCCGGGCTGGTTGGGGCCGAGCTCGTTGCCTGCCTCGTCGAGCACCACCATGCGGTAGCCGGGCATGGCGAAGCCGGCCGAGCCCGCGCGCACGACATGCGAGAGCCCATGATGGTTGTTGACCATCATGCCGTTTTCGGTCTGGCCGTAATGATCATGGATGGGGGCGGCGAGATTTGCGTCGAACCAGCGGATCACTTCCGGATTGAGCGGTTCGCCGGCGCTGCTCACCACGCGCAGTTTGCCTTTTACACGAGCGGCGGCCTCAGGCCCTTCCGCCATCAGCAGGCGATAGGCGGTCGGCGAACCGGCGAGGCTGGTGACGCCGAGCCGCTCGATGATGTCGTAGGTGCTTTTGGCGTTGAAGGCGCCTTCATAGAAGGTGGTGGCGATGCCGAGCTGCAACGGACCGGTGATGGCGTAATAGAGCCCGTAGGCCCAGCCGGGATCCGCGATGTTCCAGAAGATGTCGTCGGGTAGCAAGCCGATCGCCTCGCGCATATAGGCGCCGAAGGCGAGCAGGGCGCGCAGCGGAACCGGCACGCCTTTGGGCAGGCCGGTCGTGCCGGAGGTCGACATCATCATGAACAGGTCGTCGCCCTTGCGCATCACCGGTTGGCAGTCGGGCGAGGCGGCCGCAAGCGTGGCGCTGAAATCGGTATCGCCTTGAGGCAGTGCCTCGCCGGGGCCAAGAATGGTGGCGATTTGCGCTGGTGTCTCGACCTCGTCGAGCTTGCCGCGATTGGCCGTATTGGTCACCACGATCCTGGCGCCGCTATAGCCGAGACGATGCTCGATGGCCTTCGGGCCGAAGGCGGTGAACAGCGGCTGGTAGACGGCACCAATGCGCCAAGTGCCGAGGATCAGCGCCACCAGTTCAGGGATGCGCGGCAGCATGCCGGCGACGACATCGCCGGCACCGACGCCGGCAGCCTTGAGCACATTGGCGGCGCGACCCGACATGTCGGCGAGATCGTCGAAGCTGAATTCGCGCAATTCGCCGCCTGCCGAGATCGCGCGCAGCGCCAGCCGGTTTTCACCGGTGTAGCGGCCGCAGCATTCGACATAGGCATTGATGCCGGTTGTAGGGTTGCCATGCAACCGGGCGATCTCGTCTTCGATGCGAAAGCGATGAACGGCATCCTCATAGCGCGGCCTTTTGCTCATGGCAGTCCTCCCTGTCAGCGCCCATCTCCCCTTGGAACGCCTCGTCCTTTAGATTGCCTGAAATCGTTCCGCTGGTCGATTGCGGCGAAAGTCGGGGATTAGCCACTTTCTCCCCGTTTACGGGGAGAAATGCCCGGCAGGGCAATGAGGGGCGGCTCCTGCCTCCGAGATTGGGGACTCTGCGGATGAAAGTGGGAGAGGGCAACAGACGGTTGACCAACTGCGCCATCCGGTCGATAGCTCCGCCCAAATTGCTGCTCCGAGACCTCCAATGACCACAGACGCCAACCTCAAATCCGCCGATGCCGACAGCGCCTGGCAGGACGACGTCCGCGCCGGCGTTCGCCATGTCCGCGATCTCGCCTCGCTGCCGCTGTCGCCGGCCGAGCGCGCGGCGGCGCAGGAAGCCGCCGTGCGGCACAAGGTGCGTGCCCCAAAAACCTATCTCGACCTGATCGATTGGAACGATCCCGCCGATCCGATCCGCGCGCAAATCATTCCGTCGCCGGATGAGCTGGTGGAAACCGAGGGCGAGCTCGACGATCCAATCGCCGACCATGCCTTCAGTCCGGTGCCGCGACTGACGCACCGCCATGCCGACCGCGTGCTGTTGTTCCCGACCTACCAATGCGCGGTCTATTGTCGCTTCTGCTTCCGCAAGGAATCTCTGACCTCGATCGGCCGCGGTTACACGCGAGAGGCGCTCGAAGACGCTTTCGCCTATATCGAAGCCCATCCCGAAATCCGCGAGGTGATCCTGACCGGCGGCGATCCGCTGTCACTGCCGGACAAGGCGCTGGCCGAAATCCGCGCCCGCATCGAGGCGATCGCGCATGTGCGGCTGCTGCGCATCCACACCCGTGTGCCTGTCGTGCTGCCCTCCCGCATCACGCCGGGGCTGGTTGGCGCCTTGCAGGGTCGGCTGATGGTCACAATCGTCACCCATTTCAACCACGCGCGGGAGATCACGTCGGACACCGAATTGGCTTGCCGCACGATGCGCCAGGCAGGCTTCGTGCTGCTCAACCAGAGCGTCCTGCTGAAGGGCGTCAACGACACGGTCGAAGTGCTTGAGGAACTCTGTCGCGAGCTGATGTATCGCCTGGGGGTGAAGCCCTACTATCTGCACCATGGCGATCTCGCGCGCGGCATGGCGCATCGGCGCACCTCCATTGCCGAGGGACAGGCGCTGGCCGGCGCGCTGCGCGCCCGTCTGTCGGGCATCTGTAATCCCGTCTATGTGCTGGACCTGCCGGAAGGCGGCGGCAAGGTGCCGCTGGGGCCGTGTTATCTCGAGGCGCAGGAAGGGGACAACTGGCGCATTCGGGGGTTGGACGGCGAGATGAGGGTGTATCGGGACGTGGTGGGAGAATAACGGCGCAGCGCCGGCTCCGCCTACGACCTCTGGCGGCCTACCGTGGGTCATGATGATTGACCGGTCGTGACATGGTCGGTTTGCATTTCGTATATTGACATAAAGATATCCTTATGTGATGGTTGTCGCCCCAAGGATAAAAAATGTCGCAGAATTCTGCATCGCTGGATGCGTTGTTCGGCCCCGTCGCGGTAAAGCCCGACGGTTCCGAAGTGCTTGCGGCACTCACCGCGGCGGCGCGCGAGCGCATCCTCATCCTCGACGGCGCCATGGGCACGCAGATCCAGGGTCTCGGTTTCGACGAGGAGCATTTCCGCGGCGAGGCCTTCGCCGGCTGCGCCTGCCACCAGCAGGGCAACAACGACCTCCTGATCCTGACGCAGCCAGCGGCGATCGAGGAGATCCACTATCAATACGCCATCGCTGGCGCGGACATCCTTGAGACCAACACCTTCTCCTCGACCTCGATCGCCCAGGCCGATTACGGCATGGAGGATGCCGTCTACGCGCTGAACCGCGACGGTGCGCGGCTGGTGCGGCGCGCCGCCATTCGCGCCGAGCAGGAAGATGGCAAGCGCCGCTTCGTCGCTGGCGCGCTGGGGCCGACCAACCGCACCGCTTCGATGTCGCCCGACGTCAACAATCCCGGCTATCGCGGCGTGACCTTCGACGATTTGCGCCTGGCCTATGGCGAGCAGTTGCGCGGCCTGATCGACGGCGGCGCCGACATCATCCTGATCGAGACCATTTTCGACACGCTGAACGCCAAGGCGGCGATCTTCGCCTGCAAAGAGATTTTCCTCGAGAAGGGCGTGCATCTGCCGGTGCTGATTTCCGGCACCATCACCGATCTCTCCGGCCGCACGCTGTCAGGCCAGACGCCGACAGCCTTCTGGCATTCGGTGCGCCATGCCAGCCCCTTCACCATCGGCCTCAACTGCGCGCTCGGCGCCAACGCCATGCGCGCGCATCTGGCCGAGATATCCAGCGTTGCCGACACCTTCGTCTGCGCCTATCCGAATGCCGGCCTGCCCAACGAATTCGGCAGGTATGACGAGAGCCCGGACTTCATGGCCGCGCAGATCGAGGATTTCGCGCGGGAAGGGCTGGTCAATGTCGTCGGCGGCTGCTGCGGCTCGACGCCGGAGCACATCCGGGCCATCGCCGAGGCGGTCAAAAAATATCCGCCGCGCGCCATTCCCGAGATCGAGCGCAAGATGCGGCTGTCGGGGCTGGAGCCGTTCACGCTCACCGACGAGATTCCCTTCGTCAATGTCGGCGAGCGCACCAACGTCACCGGCTCGGCCAAGTTCAGGAAGCTGATCAAGGCGGGCGAGTATGTCGCCGCGCTCGATGTGGCGCGCGACCAGGTCGCCAATGGCGCGCAGATCATCGACATCAACATGGATGAGGGCCTGATCGATTCGAAGAAGGCGATGGTCGAGTATCTCAATTTGATCGCCGCCGAGCCCGACATCGCCCGCGTTCCGGTGATGGTCGACTCCTCGAAATGGGAGATCATCGAGGCCGGGCTGAAATGCGTGCAGGGCAAGCCGCTGGTCAACTCCATCTCGATGAAGGAAGGCGAGGAAGCGTTCCTGCATCATGCGAGGTTGGTGCGCGCTTACGGCGCTGCCGTGGTCGTGATGGCATTCGACGAGGCCGGCCAGGCCGACACCAAGGCGCGCAAGGTCGAGATCTGCACCCGCGCCTACAAACTCCTCACCGAACAGGCCGGCTTCCCGCCCGAAGACATCGTCTTCGACCCCAACGTCTTCGCGGTCGCCACCGGCATCGAGGAGCATGACAATTACGGCGTCGACTTCATCGAGGCCACTGGCGAGATCACCTCAACACTGCCGCATGTCCATATCTCGGGCGGCGTGTCGAACCTGTCCTTCTCGTTCCGCGGCAACGAGCCGGTGCGCGAGGCCATGCACGCCGTGTTCCTCTACCACGCCATCCAGCGCGGCATGGATATGGGCATCGTCAATGCCGGCCAGCTCGCCGTTTACGACACGATCGAGCCGAAGCTGCGCGAGGCCTGCGAGGATGTCGTGCTCAACCGCGCACCCAGGGCCGGCGGCACCGCCACCGAGCGCATGCTGGAGATCGCCGAGCGTTTCAAGGGCGCCGCCGGCAAGGAGGGCAAGGAGCGCGATCTCGCCTGGCGCGAGCTGCCGTTCGAAGGGCGCATTTCCCATGCGCTGGTCAACGGCATCACCGAATTCATCGACGCCGACACCGAGGAAGCGCGGCTCGCCGCCGAGCGTCCGCTGCATGTCATCGAAGGCCCGCTCATGGCCGGCATGAATGTCGTCGGCGACCTGTTCGGTGCGGGAAAAATGTTCCTGCCGCAAGTGGTGAAGTCGGCCCGAGTGATGAAGCAGGCGGTGGCTGGATTGCTGCCGCATATGGAGGCCGAAAAACTGGCCAACGCCGCCAACGGCATCGACAATGGCGAGCGCCAGACGGCGGGCAAAATCCTGATGGCGACGGTGAAGGGCGATGTCCACGACATCGGCAAGAACATCGTCGGCGTCGTGCTCGCCTGCAACAATTACGAGATCATCGATCTCGGCGTCATGGTGCCGGCGGCAAAAATCCTGCAGACGGCGCGCGAGCAGAACGTGGACATCATCGGCCTGTCCGGCCTGATCACGCCGTCGCTGGACGAGATGGTGCATATGGCGGCCGAGATGGAGCGCGAAGGCTTCGACATCCCGCTGCTGATCGGTGGCGCGACGACCAGCCGCGTGCACACGGCGGTGAAGATCCATCCGCGCTACGCCAAGGGCCAGACGATCTATGTCACAGACGCCAGCCGTGCCGTCGGTGTGGTCTCGTCGCTGCTGTCCAACGACGGCAAGGCCGACTATGTCGACATGGTGCGGGCCGAATACAAAAAGGTCGCCGACGCGCATGCCCGCTCCGAGGCCGACAAGCAGCGGCTGCCGCTGGCCAGGGCGAGAGCCAATGCGCACAAGGTCGACTGGTCTGCCTACCAGCCGCCGAAGCCGTCCTTCACCGGCGTGAAGGTTTTCGACAACTGGGACCTGACGGAGCTCTCGCGCTACATCGACTGGACGCCGTTTTTCCAGACCTGGGAGCTGAAGGGGCGTTATCCCAAGATTCTCGAGGACGAGGCGCAGGGATCCGCCGCGCGCCAGCTGTTCGAGGATGCGCAGACGATGCTGAAAAAAATCATCGCCGAAAAGTGGTTTGCGCCGCGCGGCGTCATTGGTTTCTGGCCGGCCAATGCCGTCGGCGACGACATTAGGCTGTTTACGGATGAGGCACGCTCGCAGGAACTGGCGACCTTTTTCACGCTGCGCCAGCAACTGACCAAGCGCGATGGCAAGGCCAATGTCGCGCTGTCGGATTTCGTCGCGCCTGCCGAGAGCGGCAAGCCCGATTATATTGGTGGCTTCATCGTCACCGCCGGCGTCGAGGAGGTGGCGATCGCCGAGCGTTTCGAACGGGCCAATGACGATTACTCCTCGATCATGGTCAAGGCGCTGGCCGACCGTTTCGCCGAAGCCTTTGCCGAGCGTATGCACGAGAAGGTGCGCACGGAATTCTGGGGCTATGCCGCGGACGAAAACCTGGCGCCCGACGAGTTGATCGGCGAACCCTATCGCGGTATCCGCCCGGCGCCCGGCTATCCCGCGCAGCCCGACCATACCGAAAAGGCGACTTTGTTCAGGTTGCTCGACGGCGAGCGCAATGCCGGCGTCAGCCTGACCGAGAGCTACGCGATGTGGCCGGGATCGTCTGTGTCCGGCCTCTATCTCGCGCATCCCGAAAGCTACTATTTCGGCGTCGCCAAGGTCGAACGCGATCAGGTTGAGGATTATGCGCGCCGCAAGGCCATGCCGCTGGCCGAGGTCGAGCGCTGGCTTGGCCCGATCCTCAATTATGTGCCCGTGGACTATGCAGAGGCGGCGGAGTAGGCGCGGCCCTGCGCGTCGGCAAAATCACTCTTGATCAAATTCGTCGAGACGCGCAAAGGACTCCGGCAAGATTGATCCGGAGAAGGTGGGATGGAAAACATTCGACCCATTGAAACCGAAGCCGAGTACGGCCGGGCGATTGCGGAGATCGCCAAATATTTTGAGAATGAGCCTGAGTTCGGCTCTGTTGAAGCTGACCGCTTCCACGTCCTCGCAACGCTGATCGCAGCCTATGAGGACAAGCACTATCCAATTCAAGCGCGCAAGCGCGCCTGATCCGGCCCAGCGTCTGCTCGACCGCCCCTGATTTCTCCCCCTCGAAAAAAATCTCACCGCACCGGGGAATAAAGCACGGCCCTTCCGGGTCTTGTTGTCAGCGGGGTCATACCGGCCCGCGACCCAAGAAACGAAACAAGGAATTTGGACATGACCAAGCTCGCTTTCAGCGTGGCTGCGATGCTGCTCGCCTCGAGCGCTGCCTTTGCCGGCAGTGACCACTTTTCCAACAAGGCCAACCAGGCTGCCGTGGACACCAATGCCACCGCGTCAATTCCCTACACGGCGCACCAGGACGGCGTCGACACCAAGGTGACGACGGGGCCGAACCAGGGCTCGGTGCAGGACATCATTGCCCAGCATAATCGCGACAGCATCTGGGGCCGCTGAGTCATGGGCGCCGGCGCCGATCCGCGCCGCCGCCTCAACCGATCAGGACGGGGAGCCGGCGCTCTCCGTCATCTCTCTTCCGCGACTTCCGACACCACTCACAAGAGGAAATCACCATGTTCAGCATGACACGTCGCACATTGCTTGGAACCACGCTCGCCGCAACGGCCTTCGGTCTTGCCGGCAAGCTCGAATTCACCCGACCAGCATTCGCCGAAACACCGGTGGAGCCCGCGGTCGGCTTCTACAAATACAAGGTCGGCGATATCGAGGTCACCGCCATCTATGACGGCATTTGGCGCAAGCCGCATGACCCGGCCTTCATCAAGGATGTCTCGGTCGACGACACCAAGGCGGCGCTCGCCAAGGCCGGCCTGACCACCGACTTCATGCCGATCCCGCTCACCGTCGTCGTGCTCAAGATGAACGGCAAGCTGATCATGATGGACGCCGGCTCGGGCGTCGGCCAGTGGCAGACCAACGCCACGCATCTGCCGGCCAACATGGCGGCCGCCGGCATCGACTACAAAGCGATCGACATCATCATGATCTCGCATTTTCACCCCGACCATGTCTGGGGCCTGATGGAGAAGGGCACCAATGCGCCGGTGTTCCCCAATGCCGAGCTGATCGTCAACGCCACCGAATACAATTGGTGGACCGAGCCGAGCCGGCTGGCGAAACTGCCCGAGGGCCGCAAGCCGGCGGGCAAGCGCATCGCCGAGAATTTTCCGAAATGGAAGAACTGGAAGCTGGTTCAGGATGGCGCCGAGGTGGTGCCCGGCATCCAGATCATCGCCGCCCCGGGCCACACGCCGGGCCACTCGGTCTACCTCGCCAATTCCGGCAAGGAGCAGCTGATGATTTCTGCCGACACCATGTATGTGCCGGCGCTTCTGGCGCCGCATCCGGAATGGCAGGGCAGCTACGACCAGGACGGGCCGGCCGCGATTACCACCCGCCACAAGATCATCGACCGGGTGATCGCGGACAACATCCGCATTTCCGGCTCGCACTTCCCGTTCCCCGGCACCGGCGTCTTCGTCAAAGACGGCAATGCCTACGGCTTCTCTCCCGTTCAACTTTGAACGGGTAACTCAAACTCCAGCGAGAAAGACAATGAGACAATCCTGTCTGGGCAGAAACGCCCTGTTCGGCCTGCTCGGCGCTATCGCCGTGCTGACCGTGGTTCCCGCGGCGACCGTCATGCCGGCCTTTGCCGTCGATGACATCGAAGGCGCTGACGCGCCCGACCTCACCGCCGTCCAGGCCAAGATCGCCGTCAAGGACTACGAGGGCGCTCTGGCCGATCTGCGTGACCTGGCGCAGGACAACCAGCAGGCCGACGTCTACAACCTGCTCGGCTTCACGCTGCGCAAGACCGGCGACTTCACCACCGCGCTGACCTACTACAACAAGGCGCTGGAGCTGAAGCCCGACCACAAGGCCGCCCGCGAATATCTGGGCGAGCTTTATGTCGAGACCGGCGACATGGCCAAGGCCAACGAGCAGCTGGCGTCGCTGCAAAAACTCTGCCCCGCCGGCTGCGAGGAACTCGAGGATTTGCAAAAGGCCATCGCCACCAAGGTGACGCAGTAAGCACAGACGCCATTTCCTCTCCCTCCGCAGAGCGGGGGGAGAGCGACTATCTGGGGTGTCAAGTTGCATTTGCGAATTCGGTTCTCGCGTCGCGTGCTTTTGCATTGAGGA
>NZ_VFTC01000054.1 GCF_007003975.1 Mesorhizobium sp. WSM4306 | reverse complement strand
GGGGGGCGACCCCCACTCCGTCGAGCTTCGCTCGACACCTCTCCCCCGATCGACGGGGGAGAGGAAGGGCGCCAAGCCTTGAAACCCTCACATCGCGGTAAAGCCGTTGTCCACGAACAGATGCGTGCCGTTGACGAAGCTGGACTCGTCGCTGGCCAGGTACAGTGCAGCCTTCGCCACCTCTTCCGGCTCGCCGATGCGGCCTTGCTGGGCGGCCAATGCGGCGTCGGACACATCGACGCCGAGTTTGCCCAGGTCGGCGACTTCGCGCAGGCCATGCGGCGTGCGGATGAACCCCGGACAGACGGCGTTGCAGCGGATGTTGCGGTCACGGAATTCCACCGCAATCGCCCGTGCAAACATGTGGCAGGCGCCCTTGGTGGTGTCGTAGAGCACCTCCATCGGTGTCGCCGCCACAGCCGAGATCGACGAGGTGCAGACGATCGAGCCGCCACCGGCTGTGATCATGCCGGGCAGCACGGCGCGCGTCATGAGGAACATTGAGCGGACATTGACGGCATGCAGCCAGTCCCACTCCTTCACTGTCGTTTCCAGGAACGGCTTGATCACGATGGTGCCGGCATGGTTGAACAGCACGGTGGCCGGGCCAAGCTTTTCGGCCGCGCCTCTCACCGCCGCCTCGACTTGCGCCTCGTCCGAGACATCGGCGACGAAATGCTCGGCCACGTGCCCCCGCGCCCGGATCGCCGCCGCAGTTGCGGCCGCCGCCTCGCCATTGCGATCGACGATCGCCACCTTGGCGCCTTCGGCGGCGAACAAATCCGACGCTGCTCCGCCCATTCCCGTTGCGCCTCCCGAGGTGATGGCGACCTTGCCAGCCAGTCTTGAACCCATGTCCTGTGCTCCCCGTACCCGAATGAAATCGTCCGCTTTTACGCCGGAATGGCGATGCTATCCCCGATGTGAAGGCCGGCCAAGCTGGCCGCTCGCTTGCCGCCGATTGAGGGCCTCCCAGCAATCCCAGACCAATTCACATGGAAATTTGAGAAAATTGTTCTGCGATAGCCAAAAAATAGCAATCGACAAAGTCTACTGATTTTATAGATTAACCGGCGAGACGGAGGTCGATATGTCCTATATTCAGAACGCCGAGACGGACCGTAGCAGCCAGAGGCTGGCCAACGCCCAGGCTTTCCGCCCGGCGTATGCAGGCGCCTTCGCCTATCTCGTCTTCGCTCTTGCGTTCGTGTTCACCGGGGCAGTCGTGCTTGGGCTGATCCCCTGACACTATTGGGGCCTGATCTGTTCAGGCTGAGGGTGGCGACCTACGCCTTCAGGTAACCGGAGTTGATGAACCGAACGCGGGCGCGCTTGGGGCGCAACCTATTGTCTAGACGTGATGGAGGAGATGGCAATGCCGATCGAGTTCACGCATGTTCCCGGTAAAACGCAGTCCGCCGACGCCGGTTCGGCCGTTCCTTTCTTCTATGATTTCGTCGAGACGGCGACAAAGCTGTCTCTGATCGAGGACTCCGGCTTCCAGAAGATCGTCGTCGACGATCAGGCCGGGCTGTTGACCAATATGGACATTGCCGCCCAGGCGCTCGACCGCACCTCGTCGCTGGAAGTGGTGCTGACGCATTGGGCCGGCGTGATCGCGCCCGCGGTTGCGGCCAGGCAGCTGGCGGCGCTCGACACCAAAAGCGGGGGCCGACTGTCGCTGAGGATGCTGAGCGAACCGCTGGGCGACGACGATGCCGAGGCGCGCCCGGTCGGCCACACGGTGGTCTGGCAGCGCATCGACGAATATCTGGTACTGTTGAAGCGGCTGTGGTCGAACGACAAGCCCTTCGACCATGAAGGCGCCTTCTACAGCATCAAGGGCGGCTATATCGAGCGCAAGGGGCCGCACGGCGCCGATATCACCATCCGCATGGGCGGCCAGTCGGGCACCGCGCTCAAGGTCGCCGGCCGTCATGCCGATGTGTTCGAACTGGCGGCTGGTTCGCTCGACGAGATCCGCCAGCTGATGGAGCGGGCGCGCGGCGCCGCCGCCGAACATGGCCGCGCGGCCAAGCTTTGGTTTGCGCTTCCCGTTCGTATCCGCGCCGAAGGCGGTGCATCCACCGCCGGCCACAAGGCGGTCGAGCTTTCCGGGCCGCCGGCGCAGATCGCCTTGTCGCTGCTGCCCTACGCGGCGCTTGGCATCCGCGAATTCATGATCGCCGGCGCTGACAGGCCGAGGGAGATTGCGAGCCTCGGCCGCGAGACGATCGCGCTATTGCGCAACTCGCTGGTGCGCCGCGATGCCGAGACGCAGCAGCCTGGGGTGTTTGGGTCGCGGGCGGGTGAAGACATTCACGCTGCTCGGTGACCTGCAACAAGGCAGGTTTCTAGCCTGCCTTCCCACTCAGCCGCGCCAGCGCATCAAGCACAGCGCCCGATTCCGCCAGTGCGCCGAAAACCCCATCCTCCACCGTCACCATATGCAGCGCCGCCTCATGCGCCCGTTGGTCGCCGCTGGCGCAGGCGTCGGCGATGGTCAGGCACTGGAAATTGCGGTCGCAGGCCTCGCGCAGCGTGGTGTGGACGCAGACATCGGTTGTGCAGCCGGAAAACATCAGATGGGTGATGCCCCGCGCGCGCAGCACAAGCTCAAGGTCGGTATAGGTGAAGGCGCTGTTGCAGGTCTTGTCGACGATGACGTCGTCGGGCGCGACCTCGATGTCGGCGACGATCTGGAAGCCGGGGCCGGAGCGCAGCAGAACGTCGGTGCCTTCAAGGCCCGCCCGCTTGCGGCGCCATTTCTCGTAAGGCGTCATGTCGGCCATGTCGCCGCGATAGCCTTGTCTGGTGTGGATGACGGTGAGACCAGCGGAGCGTGCGGCCGCGATCAGCCGGTTGACCGTCGGCAGGATGGCGCGCAGCGGCGCGGGGTCATAACCCTTCCTGGCGAAATAGCCCGATGTCGAGAGAAAGTCCTCCTGCAGGTCGATGACCAGCAGCGCGGTATTTTGCGGCACCAGCTGGCCGTCATAGGGGAAATCGAACGGTGTCGCCTTGATCATCGGCCGCTTGCCTCAATTGCTGCCCGCCATCGTGGCCCAGCAACGTCGCCGCCGTCCATCCCTCAGTGCGACGCGGCAAGGTAGACCGACACAAAGACGATGCGCCGGTATCGCGCCAAAGACTGTTGGCCAAAAAGCCATCTTGTTTGTTGACTAGTAAACTCATGTTTTATAGTCAAGCGGGGCGCGGCCGCCTGAATTGGTTCCAGCGGCTGTGCCGCGTTTGAGAGAAAGCAAGAATCCGTGGCTGGCATTTTCGGCGTCGAGATGGGGGTGTTTGCGATCCCGTGACCGGCCCGCCCATCGGCAACGTGCAATGACGAAGCGAGGACGAAGCGTGTCCAGAAATGGTTTGTTGGCGGCGCTGGCCGCGATCATGCTGTCGGCCGGCAACGCTGCTGCGCAAGAGCAGCCGAGCACGCAACCTCGGGTGACGACGGCCCCGGCTGCACAGGCGGCACCTGTCGCACCGACGTCACCAGTCGCCGGGCAAGTCCCGCCGACGGCGCCACCGCCGGCCAGCCAGCCCGGCGCAACCGCGCAGCCTGAGCCTTCGGCGATTTCGCTGACCCTGCCGCACGATCTGTCGCCCTGGGGCATGTTCATGGCCGCCGACGTCATCGTCAAGGCGGTGATGACCGGGCTTGCCTTCGCCTCCCTCGTCACCTGGACGGTGTGGCTGGCCAAGTCGCTGGAAATCCTGTTCGGCAAGCTCGGCGCCCGCCGCGCCGCGCGCGCCATCGGCAATGCCGCCACCTTGCGGCAGGCCGTGCGTGCGCTCGGCAACAGTGGCGGTCCCGGCGCGCTGCTGGTGCAGGCGGCCGAGGAAGAGGCAGCGCTTTCGGCCGGTGCGCTCGACCACGTCACCGGCGACGGGCTGAAGGAACGCGTCACATCACGGCTGTCGCGCATCGAAGCAGCGGCGGCGCGGCGCATGTCGCGCGGCACCGGCGTGCTGGCGACGATCGGCTCGACGGCGCCGTTTGTCGGCCTGTTCGGCACCGTCTGGGGTATCATGAACGCCTTCATCGGCATCTCGCAGGCACAGACAACCAACCTCGCCGTCGTCGCGCCCGGCATCGCCGAGGCGCTGCTGGCCACCGCGATGGGGCTGGTCGCGGCCATTCCCGCTGTTGTCATCTACAACGTCTTTGCGCGCTCCATATCCGGCTACCGGCAGATCCTTGCCGATGCCTCGGCTGGCGTCGAACGGCTGGTCAGCCGCGATCTGGATTTCCGCACGGTGCCGCAGGTGCCCGCGCTGGCGGCGGAGTGATGGGCCATGGCGGCTAGAATTCGCGAGACTATCGACGGCGATCTCGAGGAAATCCACGAGATCAACGTTACGCCGTTCATCGATGTCATCCTGGTGCTGCTGATCATCTTCATGGTCGCGGCGCCCTTGGCCACGGTCGACGTCAATGTCGACCTGCCGGGCTCGACCGCGACGCCGGCGCCGCGGCCGGAAACGCCGCTGTTCTTGACGCTGAAGGACGATCTGACGCTGGCGATCGGCAATGACAGCGTGCCGCGTGCGGCTTTTGCCGCCGTGCTCGACGGCAGAACGAAGGGCGACAAGCAGACCCGCATCTTCCTGCGTGCCGACAAAGCGGTCGGCTATGGCGAGCTGATGGAGGTGATGAATCTCCTGCGCGGCGCCGGCTACCTGAAGATCGCGCTGGTCGGGCTGGAGACGGTACCGTCGGACGCATCGGCGCCGTCGCCGCAACCAGGCGCCGCCCCATGACGCATCTGGCTGCCGCCGTTCCCATGGCCGATCCGCCGCGCACCGGCGCGCGCGAGATCGGTTTGTGGGTGGCTGCGGCCATTCTCATTGTCGGCGCGCATGTCGCGATCGCCTATGCCGTGCAGAGCTTCAGCCTGGCCAACGAGATGGATGGCGGCCCACCGCCGGTGGTGGCGATCGAACTGTTGCCGATGATGGTCGCACCGGCAGTGCCTGAGGACACGATGGCCGATGTGGTGACGCCGGAGCCGACGAACCAGGTCGAGGAGACGGTCGCCGACGCAAAACCCGTCGTGGAGCCGGACGTCGATAAGCCCGAGCCGGTCACCGAGGAGGCCGAAGAGGTCCAGCCGAACGAGACCACGCCAGTTGAGACGGCGGCCGAGCAGCCCGACCAACCGCCGCCGCTCGACGAGGTCGTACCCGACATCGTCCCGACCGTGGCGCCGGAATTGGTCATTCCGCTGCCGCAGGCCAAGCCGGTGGAGGACAAGGCGGTCGAGAAGGCGAAGAAGGTCGTCGAAAAGCCCAAGCCGAAACCGAAGAAAGAGAAAAAAGAAAAGGCCGCGCCGGCGAAGGCGGTGGTGACCGCCAGCGTCGATGCGAAGCCGGCTGCAAAAGCGTCGGCACCGAGAACGTCTCAATCCAGCGCGCGGTCCGGCAATTCCAACAGATGGAAGTCGCAGCTGGGCGCGTGGATCAAGCGGCGTACGCACTATCCAAGCGCGGCAAGGCCGAGGCGGGCCGTAGGGACCGCCAGAGTGGTTTTCGTCCTCAACGCCTCCGGCAGGGTGACATCCGCGCGCCTGGCGGGATCTTCGGGCGATGCTGATCTCGACCGTGCCGCGCTCAGCGCACTGCAAGGTGCAACGGCGCCAACGCCACCTGCTGACCAGGTCGGCACCAGCATCGTCGCGCCTCTGGTATTCACCCTGAGGGACTGAAAAAAAGGCGCCACCGGATATGCATATCAGTTCGTATCGGGCGGCATCTCTGGACTACCGCCCCAGCTGCAGGCGCGCTTCCCGCTTCTTGCGCCACGGCGCGTTGGCCTCCCGTCGCCGGCCATGATGCAGCCATAGGGCAGCACTTCGTCGACGATCTCCGCCAGGCCGAAATGCTCGGTCTGGCGGCGCATCGAGGCCGCGTTCTTGTAGGCGCTCGGCAGCTCCGAAATATCCGTTACGCCGGAGAAGAAACGGGCGTCGATGCCCTTCGTCTCCTGCGCAAAGATATCGGCGTCGCTGCGCCCCGCCTGCATTCGCCGGTGCTGAGTGCGCGAAAAGTTGCGCCCAGCGCCATGCGGCGAGAAGCCAAGCCCGTTCTCGGCATTCTTGCCGCGCACGATCAGCGCCATGGCAAGCGGAAGGGGGCGGGTCCGATACCTAGGCTCGCTCGGCCACCTTTTCGTGAACCCGCACGGGTTGATCCGCTCGCCTGTTTGCCTAGGTAAAGAGCGCGGCCGGGCGCACTGCAAATCCGACAATCGGTATGACATTTTCCTGTATTAGAAAGCTTGCCCTTCCTGTTCTTGTTGTCGGCGTCCAGTCATCCTGCGTCATTCCCGACGATACATCACGCATCGCCAAGGTTGATCCCACGGCGGTGGCGGCCCGCAAGGAGATGGTCGGCCTCAGCGAAGCCGACGTTCGAATGTGCGCGGGCTTTCCGACCGCCACTGCGGACGTTGGCGGGGCTGGCCAGATCTGGACCTACAAGCGCGTCGTTCAGCGCGGCAATCTCAGCATTGTCGTCCCAACCCTGGCGGTAGGCGCGATCCCGACGGTCGGCGGCTCCGTCAATGTTGCTCCCGGCGGTTATTGCGACACGCAAATTCGCATGGTCGACGGCCGCGTCGCCGAAGTCGCCTACGCGGGCGACAACAATTTGCCGAACAGACGGGACGCGCCTTGTGTCAGTACGGTGGACGCCTGTGTGGCCTATGCCCGCCAACACAGTCAAAGAGCGACAGCCAGATAGCCGGTCACGGCTGATTGGCGAGCCGTGGCGTTGCATGTCGACGTAGGTAAGGGCTTGACTGACCCGCCGGACCGAATACGCTTGCGCAAAATACCGGCCTTGGTCGCCGGGCGGCAAATATGCCTCGTATGCCTCGCCCCTGCGGTGCTGGCTGCGGGGCATTGTCATTTCTGGGGTTCGGTTTGAAACGGCGTATCGAGATCGGCATCCTTTATTCGCGCTCGGGCAGTTACCAGCTGGTCTCGGATGCGTGCCGGATGGGCGCCATGCGCGCCATTGCCGACATCAATGCCGACCGCAACTACGGCATCGAACTGGTGCCTATCGAGCGCGATCCGCAAAGCAATGCGGATCGCTATGCGACGCTCTGCGAAGACATCTTCAAGACCAGCAGCGCCCGCCATGTCGTCGGCTGTGTCACCTCGTGGAGCCGCAAGGAGACGATCCCCGTGCTGGAGAAGGCAGGCGGCATGCTCTGGTATGCCTGCCCCTATGAAGGCTTCGAGGCTAATGAGCATGTCGTCTACATGCACGCCTGCCCCAACCAGCATCTGGTGCCGCTGATGGCGCATGTCGTGCCGCGTTTCGGCCTCAACGGTTTTCTGCTCGGCTCGAACTACATCTGGGGCTGGGAGATGAACCGCGTGGCGCGCGACCTTATCGCCGATGCCGGCGGCAAGGTGCTGGGCGAGCGCTATCTGCGCATCGGCGAGACCGATGTGTCGCGGCTGATCGCCGAGATCCGGGCGACGCGGCCGAACTTCATCCTCAACAATCTGATCGGCACCTCCTCCTATGCCTTCCTGGCGGCCTATCGCGAACTGAGCGACGAGGACGCCGCTTTCAGACCGGAAAACTGCCCGGTCATTTCCTGCAACCTCACCGAGGGCGAACTGCCGGCGATCGGCGAAACGGGCAAAGGGCATCTGTCGGTCGGGCCGTATTTCGCGCCGCGGCCGGCGGCCTTCGCCTCGTCCTTCGAGGCCTCCGCCTATGCCTCGGTGCAAGTGATGGCCGACGTGCTGTCGCGCGATGCCGATGCCGGAACGGCGGAATTCTCCAAAGCCTTTGCCGAGCGGCGCTTCTCGACCCGGCTCGGGCCGATCGCCATCGACGCTCACTCCCAGCACGCGACGCTGCCGGTGATCATCGGCCGTATCGCCGACGGGTTCTTCGAGGTCGTCAGCCGCGAGGATGAGGTGGCGCCGGACCCGTATCTGTCGCGCTACGACCCGGCCAAGACATTCGGCCGTCCGCGCCTGAGGGTAGTGTCGTGACGAGGACGCCACGCATCCCCAATCTCGGCGGCGCGCGGGCCTTTATCCTGCACCGGCCGCATCCGACAGTGCAGGCTATCACAAGGCAATTGTCAGCCATCGGCCTGATCACGCTGGACTGCTGGCCGGAACTGCCGCCCGAAGCGCTCGCCGCCGATTTCGTCTTCTTCGACGCCGATCTCGGTTTCGACGAGCAATTTCCCTGGAAGCCGGGCGAGGCGCCGATGCCGCTGGTGGCGCTGATCGGTTCCGAGGCGCCGGGCCGCATAGAATGGGCGCTGTCGCACAAGGCCGATGCGCAACTCTTGAAACCGGTCGGCAATGCCGGCGTCTACAGCGCGCTACTGATCGCAAGGCAAAGCTTCGAGGCGCGAAAACATTTAGCCGGCGAGATTGCGTCGCTACGCCAGCGCGTTGCCGAACGCCAGACCATCGTGCGCGCGGTGGCGGCCTTGTCGAAAGGCAGCGACGACGAGCGCGCCTATGCGCAGCTGCGCTCGCTGGCGATGAGCTGGCAGATCAGCGTCGAGGATGCCGCGCGCCGGATCGTGGCGATGACAGATGAAGAAGGCGGCGATGACCAGTCCCATCGCGCCTGATCTGCCGGTACGCATGCCGGCCAAGCCGCGTGCCGGCGTCTGGCGCCGGCTAGCCAAGCGCCGCCTGGCGCTGCTCGGGCTGGTCATCGTCGCCATCGTCGTCGCCGGCGCAATCCTGGCGCCTTGGCTGACGGGTTACGATCCCAACGAGCAGATGTTCGACGGCCTGACCATCGAGGGTTCGCCGCTGCCGCCGAGCGCACAATTCTGGCTGGGCACCGACCTGCTCGGGCGAGACCTGCTGACCCGCATTCTCTACGGCGCCCGTACCTCGTTGATCATCGGCATCGTCGCCAATGGCGTGGCGCTGTTGATCGGCACTTTGGTGGGCATCACCGCAGGCTATTTCCGCGGCTGGATCGGCAGCGCGCTGATGCGCTTCACCGATCTGATGATGGCGTTTCCGGCACTGCTGCTCGCCATCTGCCTGGCGGCGGTATTCCAGCCCAGCCTGTGGATCGTCGCCATGGTCATCGCGCTGGTCAACTGGGTGCAGACCGCGCGTGTCATCTACACCGAGACTTCCTCGCTGGCCGAGCGCGAGTTCATTGATGCCGAACGCACCATCGGGGCGAGCGCGGCGCGCATCCTGTTTCGCCACATCCTGCCGCATCTTCTGCCGACCATCATCGTCTGGGGCACGCTCGGCATTTCCACCACGGTGCTGCTCGAAGCGACGCTGTCCTTTCTCGGCATCGGCGTGCAGCCGCCGACGGCGTCATGGGGGAACATCATTTTCGAGAACCAGACCTATTTCCAGGCCGCACCCTGGCTGGTGTTCTTCCCTGGTGCTGCGATCCTTGCGTTGGCGCTGGCCTTCAACCTGATCGGCGACGCGCTACGCGACATTCTTGATCCGACGCAAAGGGGCCGGGCATGATGGGGGGCCGGGCATGATCGCCTATCTCGGCCGCCGGCTGATCCAGTCGGCTCTAATACTGTTCGGCGTCTCGCTGATCACCTTTGCGCTGCTCTACCTCTTGCCGGCCGACCCTGTGCGCCAGATCGCCGGCCGCAGCGCCACGCCGCAGACGGTCGAAAACATCCGCCAGCAGCTCGGCCTCGACCAGCCATTTGTCGTCCAGTACTGGCACTATCTCACCAAGCTCATCAGCGGCGATCTCGGCCGCTCCTACATCCAGCGCTCCGAAGTCACCGAGCTCATCGTCTCGCGATTGCCGGCGAGCCTGCTTTTGATGGTCGGCGCCATCCTCTGCGAATTGCTGATTGGGCTCTCCATGGGCCTGATTGCCGCCGTCAAGCGCGGCACCGCCACCGACCAGACCTTGATGGTCGCCTCCTTCGTGGGCGTCTCGGCGCCGCAATTCGTCGTCGGGCTGTTGCTGCTCTACGTCTTTGCGGTCAGGCTCAGCTGGTTCCCGATCGGCGGCTACGGCACCTGGCGGCATCTCGTGCTGCCGTCGCTGACCATGGGCATACTCGGCGCCGGCTGGTATGCGCGCATGATGCGTTCGTCGATGATCGACGTGCTGCGCCAGGATTATGTCCGCACCGCGCGCGCCAAGGGCCTGGCGCGCAGCGCCATCATCTTTCGCCATGCATTGCCCAACGCCATCCTGCCGGTCATCGCCATGATCGGTATCGACATCGGCATCTTCATGGGCGGCATCGTCGTCGTCGAAAGCGTGTTCGGCTGGCCCGGCATCGGTCAGCTGGCGTGGCAGGCGATCCAACGCGTCGACATCCCCATCATCATGGGTGTCACGCTGGTGTCGGCCTTTGCCATCGTGCTCGGCAATCTCTTGGCCGACATCATCGCGCCCTTCATCGACCCGCGCATCAAACTCAGATGAATGAAAACAAACAGAGAAAGGGAACATAACAATGAAAAAGTTTCTCGCATCCACCGTTGCGGCATCGGCGCTGGCGCTGATGCTCGGCATGACGAGCGTCCGTGCCGAGGACGCGGTCGACCCGAATGCCAAGCAGGGCGGCGCCATCACCATCACCTACAAGGACGATGTCGCCACGCTCGATCCGGCGATCGGCTATGACTGGCAGAACTGGTCGATGATCAAGAGCCTGTTCGACGGGCTGATGGATTACGAGCCGGGCACCACCAATCTGAAGCCCGACCTCGCTGAGAGCTACGAGATTGCGCCGGACGGCAAGACCTTCACCTTCAAGCTGCGCCACGGCGTGAAATTCCACAATGGCCGCGAGATGACCGCCGACGACGTGAAATATTCGCTCGACCGCGTCACCAATCCGAAGACGCAGAGCCCCGGCGCCGGCTTCTTCGGTTCGATCAAGGGCTATGACGATGTCGCTGCCGGCAAGGCCGAGGGCCTGTCGGGCGTCACCGTCGTCGACCCCTACACCGTCAAGTTCGAGCTGACCCGCCCCGACGCCACCTTCCTGCATGTCATGGCCATCAACTTCGCCCATGTCGTGCCGAAGGAAGAGGTCGAGAAATACGGCGCCGATTTCGGCAGGCATCCGGTCGGTACCGGCGCCTTCAAGCTCACCGAGTGGACACTCGGACAGCGCCTCGTCTTCGAGCGCAACCCGGATTATTGGCACAAGGGCCTGCCGCATCTCGACAAGATCACCTTCGAGATCGGCCAGGAGCCGATCGTGGCGCTGCTGCGCCTGCAGAAAGGCGAGGTCGACATGCTCGGCGACGTCATTCCGCCAGCCAAGTTCCAGGAGGTGATGGCCGATCCCGAACAGAAGGCGCGCGTCGTCGAAGGCGGCCAGCTGCAAACCGGCTATGTCACCATGAACACCACCATGGCGCCGTTCGACAATGTGAAGGTGCGCCAGGCCGTCAACATGGCGATCAACAAGGCGCGCGTCGTCCAGATCATCAACAACCGCGCCGTGCCCGCCAACCAGCCGCTGCCGCCGTCGATGCCCGGCTACAACAAGGACTACAAGGGCTATCCCTATGACGTCGCCAAGGCCAAGGCGCTGCTGGCCGAGGCCGGGCATCCCGATGGCTTCGAAACGCAATTGTTCGCCATGAACACCGACCCCAACCCGCGCATCGCCCAGGCGATCCAGCAGGACCTGGCGGTGATCGGCATCAAGGCCAGCATCCAGTCGCTGGCACAGGCCAATGTCATTGCGGCCGGCGGCGACAAGGCCGGCGCGCCGATGATCTGGTCCGGCGGTATGGCCTGGATCGCCGACTTCCCGGATCCGTCGAACTTCTACGGCCCGATCCTCGGCTGCGCCGGTGCGGTGCCCGGCGGCTGGAACTGGTCGTGGTATTGCAACAAGGATCTCGACGCCAAGGCGGCCGAGGCCGACTCGGTGGTCGACCCGGCAAAGGCCGGCGAACGCGACAAGATGTGGAGCGCCATCTACGACAAGGTGATGGAGGACGCGCCTTGGGTGCCGATCTTCAACGAGCAGCGTTTCACGCTCAAATCGGCCCGCATGGGCGGCGCCGACAACCTCTATGTCGACCCGGTCCATATCCCGATCAACTATGACAATGTGTACGTAAAAGATGTGCAGTAACTGCGACTACACCATCCACGGGCGCCATCACCATTTCGGCTGGGACAATTCGTTTGTCCCGGCCGAGCGGGTGGCGCCCGGCGCGACCATCGAGTTCCAGTGCCTCGATGCAGGGGGCGGCCAGCTTCAGGCCGACAGCACGGTCGCCGATGTCGCCAAGCTCGACTTCGAAAGGGTCAACCCGGTGACCGGGCCGATCTTCGTCGAGGGTGCCGAGCCGGGTGACGCGCTGAAGGTGACGATCGAGATGTTCAAGCCGTCCGGCTTCGGCTGGACGGCGAACATTCCGGGTTTCGGCCTGCTCGCCGACGACTTCACCGAGCCGGCGCTGAACATCTGGAGATACGAGGCCGCCTCGCTGGAGCCGGCGCTGTTCGGCAAGAACGCGCGCGTGCCGCTGAAACCGTTTGCCGGCACCATCGGCAATGCGCCGGCTGAGATGGGGCTTCACTCGGTGGTGCCGCCTCGGCGCGTTGGCGGCAATCTCGACATTCGCGACCTCGCCGCCGGCACCACGCTCTATCTGCCGGTGGAAGTGGCCGGGGCGCTGTTCTCCGTCGGCGACACCCATGCCGCGCAAGGCGATGGCGAGGTCTGCGGCACGGCGATCGAAAGTCCGATGGACGTTGTGCTCAAACTCGACCTGGTCAAGGACGCCAGGCTGAAGACGCCGCGCTTCACCACCGCCGGTCCGGTGACGCGGCATCTCGACGCCAAGGGCTATGAGGTGACGACGGGCATTGGGCCCGACCTGATGGCTGGGGCAAAGGAGGCGGTCGCGCAGATGATCGATCTGTTGGCCGGTCGGTATAAAATCGATCCGGTCGAGGCCTATATGCTGGCCTCGGTGTGCGGTGACCTGCGTATCAGCGAGATCGTCGATATGCCGAACTGGGTGGTGTCGTTCTATTTTCCGCGCTGCGTGTTTGAATGAGGTTGGTTCTCTGTCGCGCCCCCCTCTGTCCTGCCGGACATCTCCCCCACAAGGGGGGAGATTGGACTGCGCACAGGGCTTCGCCAACTTTCAACGTTGTAGAAAAGAGTGCCGGCGAGCAAGACAGCCAATCTCCCCCAAAGTGGGGGAGATGTCCGGCAGGACAGAGGGGGGCGCGACAGAATAAATCCCTCGCAAGGTCGCACCTCCAATGACCTCCGTCACCGAAACAGTCCTCGACATCGCCAACCTCTCCGTCAGCGTGCGCGGCGAGGACGGGTCGCGCGAGGTCGTCTCGAACCTGTCGCTGACGCTGGCGCGTGGCGAGACGTTGTGCATCGCCGGCGAATCCGGTTCCGGCAAATCGATGACAGCGCTGGCGATCATGCAACTGCTGCCGCAGCCGGCAGGGCGCATTTCGTCAGGCCAAATCCGGCTCGGCGATACCGACCTCACCACTCTCGACGAGCGCCAGATGCGGCGAATTCGCGGTGACCGCATCGCCATGATTTTTCAGGAGCCGATGACCTCACTCAACCCGGTGCTGTCTATCGGCCGGCAGCTCACGGAATCCATCGAGGCGCATACCAGCCTTTCGCAGGCTGAAGCCCGTCAGCGCGCCATCGAAGCCTTGAAGGCGGTGCGCATTTCGGAAGCCGAAAGCCGGCTAAAGCAGTTTCCGCACGAGCTGTCGGGCGGCATGCGGCAGCGGGTGATGATCGCCATGGCGCTGGCGCTTGAGCCTGACGTGCTGATCGCCGACGAGCCGACGACGGCACTCGACGTCACCGTGCAGGGCGAGGTGCTGGAACTGTTGCGCGACCTGCAGCGTCAGCACGGCACGAGTGTCATCCTGATCACCCACGATATGGGCGTGGTCGCCGAAATGGCTGACCGCGTCATCATTATGCGGCATGGCCGCATGGTCGAGGAGGGCAAGACCGCTGATATCTTTGCCCGACCGCAGGCCGATTACACGTGCGAACTGCTGGCCGCCGTGCCGCGCATCGGCAGCGGCGTCGGGCGGCAGAAATCCAGAGATGTGCTTGAAGCCTCAAAACCGGCCAATGTGGCCGAGGTCAACGGCTTGCATGTCCGTTTCGATCTGCGCGGCGGCATCTTTGGCCAGGTCACCCGCCGCGTCCACGCCGTCGAAGGCATCAGCTTCTCGATCGCGCCCAACGAGACGCTGGCGCTTGTCGGCGAATCCGGTTGCGGCAAGTCGACCACCGCCAAGGCACTGGCTGGGTTGGTGCCGTATAGCGGCGACATCGTCATTGGCGGGCGCAATCTCTCCGGCCTTGGTCGCGATGAGCGCAAGGCGGTGCGCCGGGATGTGCAGATGATTTTCCAGGACCCGTTCGCTTCGCTCGATCCGCGCATGCGTGTCGGCGAACTCGTCGCCGAGCCGCTGGTCATTCATGGCATCGCCTCGAAGGACGAGCGCCGCGATCGTGTGGCGGCGCTGTTCGAACGTGTCGGCCTGTCGGCCGATCAGATGGAGCTTTATCCGCATGAATTCTCCGGCGGCCAGCGCCAGCGCGTCTGCATTGCGCGGGCACTCGCGCTGCGGCCAAAACTGATCATCGCCGATGAAAGCGTTTCGGCGCTCGACGTCTCGGTGCAGGCCCGCGTGCTCGACCTGCTAAAGGAATTGCAGCGCGAATTCGGCGTCGCCTATCTCTTCATCTCGCATGACATGGCGGTGGTGGAGAACATCTCCGATCGCGTCGCGGTCATGTATCTCGGCCAGATCGTCGAAATGGGCACACGCGACCAGGTGTTTTCCAACCCGCGCCATCCCTACACGAGGCGGCTGATCGAAGCCGTGCCGATGCCCGACCCGGCGCAGCGCAGAAGCCGGTTTGCCAGGCTCGACCAGGAGATACCGAGTGCGACCCGCAGGATCGGCGAGGCGCCGCTGAAATTGGCGCTGAACGATGTCGGCGGCGGACATCTTGTTGCTGCCGAGGGCTGAGGCGGGTTCGGTGTCTCTGCCGTGATCGACCGCCTGTCAAATCCGCCTGCTTGCCGCAGATTACGGGCTCGCTTCGTTGTCCCTATTTTGCGGCGGCTGCGGGTTTCATGAGCGGCTTCCCCCACTCCGTCGCCGCTTCGCGGCGCCACCTCTCCCCCCTCCGGAGGGAGAGGAAAGGCGCTAAAGCGTGTCGCTATTAATTGGCCTCATATCCGGCAGCCTTGAAGAAGTTTCTGCATTCGGCTGGCTCGAACA
>NZ_VFTC01000053.1 GCF_007003975.1 Mesorhizobium sp. WSM4306 | reverse complement strand
CACCACACACCGCGCCCGGGCCGTGGCCCGCGCCTTCAGATTGATTACAAACCCCTCGGTTTTTGGCAGCAGTCAAAATCGAGGGGTTTTGATTCCAGTTTGTTCGCGATCTGAATCTGTGACGTTCCGTGAATCTGAAGCCGGTTGACCCTGCCGAGAGGTTTGTCAGCAGTCTGAGGGCGCGGGCCGTGGCCCGCGCCTTTTTGCATAATCAGTCTTCGAAAATCAGTCCTTTTCGAAGATGCGCGCCTTGGCGACGACGCCGGCAATGGCGCCACCGATCAGCGGCGCGACGATGAATAGCCAGAGCTGGCTGAGTGCGGCGCCGCCGGTAAACAGCGCCGGGCCGATCGAACGTGCCGGATTGACCGAGGTGCCGGTCACCGGGATCATGGCGAAGTGCAGCCCTGCCAAGGTCAGGCCGATGACCAGCCCGGCGAACGCCGTCGAGTGCTTTTCCGCGGTGACGCCGAGGATGACGGTGACGAAGGTAAAGGTGCCGATCAGCTCCCACAGGAAGGCCGAGCTCATCCCCCATTTCGCCACGTCCCAGCCATTGGCGCCGAAGCCGGTGGTGTGTCCGCCGGTCTGGCCGGAAACGATGATCCACAGCGCCAGCGAGGCCAGGATGGCGCCGATGACCTGCGCGATCCAATAGGGGATCACATCCTTGGCCGGCAGCCGGCCGGCAAGGAAGACACCGAGTGTGACGGCTGGATTGAGATGCGCGCCGGAAATCGGGCCGACCGCATAGGCAGCCGCAATCAGGCCGATGCCGAACGCCAGGCCGATGGCTTCCTGGCCGAGCGGCAGGTCGGCCAGGAAGCCGCCCGTCGCTACCGACGCCGTGCCGATGAACACCAACAGAAATGTCCCTAGAACTTCCGCAAGATACGTTTTCATTGCCCTCTCCTCGTATCGATCCGCGGGTCCGCGTTTTCTGCGCCGCGAATCATGCCGCAGAGAGTATTCCCAACGCAAAAGCTTGGAAAGCAGAGCAGTTGCGCCACAGGTCATGCTTGCGGCGGCCAATTTCCAACATTAGAGACCCTGCATCTATTTGGGATTTGTTGTCGCCGGCGGGCGGACATTTGCCGGCCGGGAAATTCGCCGACCGCGATCGGGGTGGCCTCGTTGCCGCGAATGCGAGCGGGGTTCAATCTCGACGTGAAAGGCTCTAAGAGCAAGCCGGGAAGCTTGATTGAATGGAATGACGGATGCGACTGGGTGGACGGCTGGCGGCAGCCATTGAAGTGCTGGAAGACATCGGCCGGCGCCATCGGCCGGTGGCCGATGCGCTGAAGGATTGGGGCCTGTCGCATCGTTTCGCCGGCGGCGGCGACCGCGCGGCGATCGGCAACATCGTCTACGACGCGCTGCGCCACAAGCGTTCCGCCGGCTGGCTGCTGGGTGAAGACACGCCACGTGCCATCGGCTTCGGTGCGCTGCTCATCGAATGGGGCCAGACGGCGCAATCGCTCAACGATGCGCTCGACGGCGACAAGTTCGCGCCGCCGCTGCTCAGTGCCGGCGAGTTGCAGGTGCTGGCCGAGCGCCGGCCTGAAGACGCGCCGGATGCGGTGCGGGCAGACGTGCCCGACTGGTGCGCGCCGCTGTTCGAACGAGCCTTTGGCGCAGGCTGGGTCGAGGAGGGCGCAGCTCTGGCCACTCGCCCGCCGCTCGATATAAGGGTAAACACGCTGCAGGCCGACCGCGCTAAGGTGCTGGTGGAACTCGCCGACACCGGCGCCAAACCGGCCGCTATCGCGCTGCAAGGCATCCGCATTCCGCCGATCGACGGCGATGGCCGGCACCCGAACGTGCAGGCGGAGCCGGCCTTCCAGAAAGGCTGGTTCGAAGTCCAGGACGAGGGCTCGCAGATCGTCGCCGCACTCGCCGGGGCACAAGCCGGCATGCAGGTGCTCGACTTCTGCGCCGGCGCCGGCGGCAAGACGCTGGCGCTGTCGGCGGCGATGGCCAACAAAGGCCAGGTCTTTGCCCACGATGCGGAAAAGGCGCGGCTGGCGCCGATCTTCGACCGCATCCGCCGTTCGGAAAACCGCAACGTGCAGGTGGTCACCAAGCCGGCCGAACTTAGCCCGCTCGCGGGCCATATGGACATCGTGCTCGTCGATGCGCCCTGCACCGGCAGCGGTACCTGGCGGCGCCGTCCCGATGCCAAATGGCGGCTGACACAGAGACAGCTCGATGCCCGCAAGGGCGAACAGTCGGCGATCCTCGATGCCGCCAAGGCGTATGTCAAACCAGGTGGCCTCTTGGCCTATATCACCTGTTCGGTGTTCGACGAGGAGAATGGCGAGCAGATCGCCGCCTTCAGCGAGCGTCACAAAGGCTTTGTCCCGGTCGATCATCGCGCACTCTGGGACGTCCAATTCCCCGGCCATGCGGCCGCCGCTCGGATCGGAAAAGCAGGCGACATCTCGCTGTCGCCGGCGCTCAGCGGCACCGACGGATTCTACTTCTGCGCGCTGCGCCGGGCGGCCTGAGCCTTGCCGCAAATCGGCTGACGCCAGCCGGCTTGCATTGCCTGGCGGCAGGGAAGCGCCGATTGCTGCAGTGCAGCAAAAGCATTTGCCTGCCGTTCCAGCCTCTGCGATAAGCTTCTGCAGATCAATCAGGGCGACAGCCATGACAGCAGCAAAGATCGTACCGGCTCCCGACTACGAGGATCGCGTCAAGGCGTCCTTCGCGCGCCAGCAGGCGATGGCGACCATCGGCGCCGAACTGACGCTGGTGACGCCGGGCATCATCGAGATCGAAATGCCCTATTCGGCGGCACTCACCCAGCAGCATGGTTTCCTGCACGCTGGTGTGATTTCGACGGCGCTGGACTCGGCCTGCGGCTACGCCGCGTTTTCGCTGATGCCGGAAAATTCCGGTGTGTTGACCATCGAGTTCAAGGTCAATCTTTTGGCGCCGGGCAGGGGCGAGCGTTTCCTGTTCCGCGGCTCGGTGACCAAGCCCGGCCGCACCATCATCGTCGCCGACGGCCAGGCCTATGCCTTTGCCGCCGACGGCGAGGCCAAGCTGATCGCCACAATGACCGGGACGATGATGACGGTGGTCGGGCGTGACGGGATTGCAGGCTGATGGCCAAAATTACGCGCATTGGCGGCAAAAATGTCCTCTTCGTCATGGCCGCGCAGGCTGAGTACGGTCCGCATCTGCAGAAACTGTTCACGCCGCTGATGACGGGCGTCGGCCCGGTCGAGGCAGGCGTGCGCCTCGGCGCCGAGCTGTCCTGGCTGAAATCCGAGAAGACGCTGCCCGATCTCGTCGTTTCGCTCGGCTCCGCCGGCAGCCGCACCCTTGAGCAGACGGAAATCTACCAGGCCGTCTCGGTCAGCTATCGCGACATCGACGCCTCGCCCTTCGGGTTCGAGAAGGGCGCGACGCCGTTCCTCGACCTGCCGGTGACTGTGCCACTGCCGTTCCGGATTCCCGACATCAAGGAGGCCAGCCTGTCGACCGGCGGCGCCATCATCACGGGCGGCGCCTATGACGCAATCACCGCCGATATGGTCGACATGGAGACCTTCGCTTGCCTGCGCGCCTGCCAGCTGTTCGCCATCCCGCTGATCGGCCTGCGCGGCATTTCCGACGGCGCGGTTGACCTGCGGCATGTTGGCGACTGGACTGAATATCTGCATGTCATCGACGAGAAGCTGGCGGATGCGGTCGGGCTGCTCGACCAAGCGATCGACGACGGTTTGCTCAGCGCCTGACTCTACTGATCAGGCCGCCAGGCTGGCGGGGTCGCCGAAATCGATGCGCGCGATGCGCCCGCGCACGGTTCCGGTAGCATCGACATAGTCGATTGCGCCGGTCGTGTGCTCGAGTTTCCAGGAACCGGCCGGGCCATCCGTCCATTCGACCTTGTAGCCGTCGTCCAGCAGGTTCCATTGGCCGTGGAAGCGGGTGCCGTCCGGCAGCAGCATGTGCGCCCTGTCTGCGGTTTCGTAGTGGATGAACGCGCTCTTGCCGCCCATGTCGATGACATGCGTGGTGCCGATCATGATAATGGCCAGCGTATCCTTGTTTAGAATGGTCATTGTTCCTGTCCGAGGTTTGAGTCCAAACGCACTCGACGCAAGGAAAATCGTCAAGTATCTTGACTATATGGAGTGAAGGCAAAGTGGTCAAGGAGCTTGACGAAAAAACCGAAGCACTGCCCGATCACATCGGTTGGCGCCTGTGGCAGGCGAGTCGCGCCTGGCAGGCCGAATTCGCCGCCGCAATGCGCGCTGCCGGTCACGGCTGGTTTACGGAAGCGCGCGCTGGGCTGCTGGGGCACATTGCCCGCGACGGGATTCGCCAGGCTGCTCTGATCGATCGCTCGGCGATCTCCAAGCAGGCGGTCCAGCAATTGCTCGACGGGCTGGAGGCGGAAGGCGTGGTGCAGCGCCTGCCCGATCCGCAGGATGGACGCGGCAAGCTTGTTGGCTATACGCGCAAGGGTCTGGCCGCTTTGCGCGACGGTGACAGCATCAAGCTGCAGATCGAACGGCGCTATGTCGAGCGCATCGGCCAGCAGCGCTTCGCAGCGCTGATGGACGCTTTACGGATCCTGGACGTGGGACCGGCGGCTGCCGCCGACAAAGACACCGAAGTTCAGTAACAGTGCGGCCTCGCAACCCATTGCGCCGACTCGTTTCTTTCTCTAAAGGCTCGCCATGACGACAGCCAATCATCCCGATACAGTCCTGATTGTCGATTTCGGCAGCCAGTTTACGCAGCTCATCGCCCGCCGCATCCGCGAGGCCGGCGTGTTTTCCGAGATCGTGCCGTTCCAATCGGCCGAAGCTGCCTTCACGCGCATAAATCCCAAAGCCGTGATCCTGTCTGGCGGTCCCGCCTCGACATCGGACATAGGCAGCCCGCGCGCGCCGCAGATCGTCTTCGATGCCGGCGTGCCGGTGCTCGGCATCTGTTACGGCCAGATGGCGCTGTGCGTGCAGATGGGCGGCGTTGCCGAAAGCTCAAACCATCGCGAATTCGGCCGCGCCTTCGTCGAGATCGAGAAGGACAGCCCGCTGTTCGAAGGCCTGTGGGCGCCCGGCCAGCGCCACCAGGTGTGGATGAGCCATGGCGACCGCGTCATCTCGCTGCCCAAGGGTTTTGAGGTCTTCGGCAAGTCGGAAGGCTCGCCCTTCGCCATCTTCGGCAATGTCGCGCGCAAGATGTACGGCATCATGTTCCACCCCGAAGTGGTTCATACGCCGGACGGCGCCAGGCTGCTCAGGAACTTCGTCCACAACATCGCCGGCATCGAAGGCGACTGGACCATGCGCGCCTATCGCGAGCATGCCGTCGAGACCATCCGCAAGCAGGTCGGCAAGGGCAAGGTCATTTGCGCGCTGTCGGGTGGTGTGGATTCTTCCGTCGCCGCGTTGTTGATCCACGAAGCGATCGGCGACCAGCTCACCTGCATCCTCGTCGACCATGGTCTGATGCGCAAGGATGAGGCCGCGGGCGTGGTGGCGATGTTCCGCCAGCACTACAATCTGCCGCTGATCCTGGTCGACGCTTCGGAAAAATTCATCTCGGCGCTGGAAGGCGAGTCCGACCCCGAGAAGAAGCGCAAGACCATCGGCCGGCTCTTCATCGAAGTGTTCGAGGAAGAGGCCAAGAAATTAGGCGGTGCCGATTTCCTGGCGCAAGGCACACTCTATCCCGACGTCATCGAAAGCGTCTCCTTCACCGGCGGCCCGTCGGTGACCATCAAGTCGCACCACAATGTCGGCGGCCTGCCGGCGCGCATGAACATGCAGCTGGTCGAGCCGCTGCGCGAGCTGTTCAAGGATGAGGTGAGGGCGCTCGGCAAGGAGCTCGGCCTGCCCGAAAGTTTTATTGGCCGCCATCCCTTCCCGGGCCCGGGCCTCGCCATCCGCTGCCCAGGCGGCATCACCCGCGAGAAGCTCGAGATCCTGCGCGAGGCCGACGCCATCTATCTCGACGAGATCCGCAAGGCCGGCCTCTACGACGCCATCTGGCAGGCTTTCGCCGTGCTTTTGCCGGTGCAGACCGTCGGCGTGATGGGCGACGGCCGCACCTACGAATTCGTCTGCGCGCTCCGCGCCGTCACCTCGGTCGACGGCATGACCGCCGACTTCTACCACTACGACATGAACTTCCTCGCCGCCGCCGCCACCCGCATCATCAACGAGGTCAAGGGCATCAACCGCGTCGTCTACGACGTGACTTCGAAGCCGCCAGGGACGATCGAGTGGGAGTAGGGGAAGTCGGCGGAAATAGCGCAGCTGCGCCGGGTTATCGCCGTTCGCTAGCGTGCCCGCGCCAATTGCCTTTGATCGCTTCCCGCGCTCCTTCCAAACAACGTGCAAGACTAAAACGTGGCTGACCGTGCAAGTAAAGCGCCGTCAGCACGGCGTAGGGCAATGGCGTGTAAATCGGTGGGGTCTGCTAGGCGCCCATCCACGATTTTCCATGATGGCGTGATTCCCCTGATCGAAATACCTAGCGTCAGCGTGCTACTGTTGTTCAGGAGCGCCAGATCTCGCACGCCCTCGACCTCCGCGGCGTCCATGCCGCTGCGATCACGCGTGTTGGCGGTGCGCGGCGCGATGAATCAAGCTAACTCCAGTGCGCTACAGTGCGTTTCTGGAACATTTCGCGGAACTGAGCGGTCGAATTGGGAAGCAATTCACCCGTCTTCCAGTCGAGGATCACAGCGTATTTGCGAATAACATCAAGCGTGTCGACGTCTCCAGCCTGAAACATCTTGGCCACCTCATTTGGATCGGTCCGCGCCCACCCATGCCGCGACGCACGGATGGTTTCGCGTTCCTTTTCCGTGGCAGCCACGTCGACGGCATATTCGCACAGATCCTTGTCGATCGTTTCCAGAACGACGCCGTAGTCTTTGCGTGCACGCTCCACCGAAACATATTCGTCAATCACATCCTCCTTGACCTGATCGGGGTCGCGCTGCAGGGGATCGCCGAACCCGCCGCCGCCCGCCGTCGGTCGCGAAAAGATGTCGCCTTCATTCAGCGCGACATCCGAGAACACGGAGCCCAGCCAATCGTCTTGTTGCGTGCCAGTTCGACGCAGCGTTAGTCCGTGCGGCATGGAGGGAAGTCCACCCTCAATACCCCAGACCACAGCGCGCTCACGGTCGCATATGTAGGAAATGACAGTCTTGTCGGCCTCAAGCAACACAGATGTTTTCTGAACGCCTACGCCGCCGCGCCATTTGCCTGGCCCGGCCGAGTCTGTGTTGATCTCAAACCGGGTTGTCAGGATCGGGTTGACCCTTTCTTGCCCCTCCACGGGCTGTGCCATGAGACCAGTACCAAAGCAGGCCGTGGTGACGTTGCAGCCATCCTTGCCGTTCCGTCCCCCCCATCCGCCCGGAAGCCAGTCGTAGGACATGAATATCGGTTTCTCTTCCTGCCGCCGGTCATAGCCGCCGGTCAGCAGATATTCGAGGTTGAAGGAGCAGGCGATGGCGCGCTCGGGTAGTATCTTCGACCATATCTCAAAGATCGCATTCATGATTTTTTCGAAGGGCATCAGGAAGCGCGTGACGGCGACCGGCCATTGAGCGCTGACGATGCTGTTGGCCGGTGCCGAAATCTCGAAGGTGCGATAGAAACCGCTGTTGAGCGGCAGGTCGGGGAAGAAGGTCTTCATTCCGGCCGCGACTGCGGAGAAAGTCGGGGCGACCACACAATGACCGCTCCTAGGCACTGCGTAACGATTGACAACCGAAGGTCGCGCCTCGTTCAACCCTTAGACTGTTTGAATCGCTCGCGCACTGCGGCGAGGCGTGTTTCCTTCGCCTGAAGATCCTGCATAGCGCCCTCCAGGTAATCGTATAGCGGAAGCCATGCCTCGCCTTGGCCGCCTCGCGCGACAATGATTTCTGCAACGCGGTCGAGAGCTCGTCCGATGCGCTCCGAGGTGACCGGACGACGAGTGGTCGAATACGGTCTCATGACTACACCTTCCTGCAAGGTCATCAGTTTAGCATCTCCTGTATGCGGATTTGCATCATGGGGGAAGGGATGCCGTCCTCGGAGGACGACCGGCCAGCAGGGCGATAAGTTGTTACCCCAAAAATGAAAGACGCCGCCCCCGTCTGCGCAGGTGACTTCTCAGGGCAGCAGGCCAGAGACCCACTCCCGGCGGGCCTTTTTTGCGCGACTTCGATAAACCACGGATGATCCTGCGATTGGAGGCCTATCTTCCAGCAGCCGAGATGTGCAACTCGGCTTAACGATCGATCTCTCCGAACACGATGTCGAGCGAACCAATGATCGCGGAGACATCGGCGATCATGTGGCCCCGACACAAGAAATCCATTGCCTGCAGATGGGCGAAGGAGGGTGCTCGGATCTTGCATCGGTACGGAACATTGCTGCCATCGGAAATCAGATATACGCCGAACTCACCCTTCGGTGCTTCGACCGCAGCGTATACCTCTCCGGCGGGCACGTGATGCCCTTCCGTGTAAAGTTTGAAATGATGGATCGTCGCTTCCATCGAGCGTTTCATCTCGGCACGCGACGGTGGCGTGATCTTTTGATTTGGAAGCGCGACCGGGCCCCGGCCTTCCGACGACCGTAATTTTTCCAGGCATTGCTTCATGATCCGCACCGACTGGCGCATTTCCTCCATGCGGACGAGATAGCGGTCATAGCAGTCCCCGTTCTTGCCGATGGGAATGTCGAAATCCATCTCGGGGTAACATTCATATGGCTGCGCCTTGCGCAAATCCCAGGCCGCGCCCGATCCGCGTACCATCACGCCGGAGAAGCCCCAAGCCCAGGCATCGTCAAGACCGATCACGCCGATATCGACGTTGCGTTGCTTGAAGATGCGGTTGTCTGTGAGCAGCACTTCGAGATTGTCGCAGACCTTGAGGAACGGGTCACAGAAATCCCAGATGTCGTCCAGAAGCTTCGGAGGCAGATCCTGATGCACGCCGCCGACCCGGAAATAATTCGCGTGCATGCGGGCGCCGGAAGCGCGCTCGTAGAAGACCATCAGCTTCTCGCGCTCGGCAAAACCCCAGAGCGGCGGGGTCAGCGCACCGATATCCATGGCTTGCGTCGTCACATTGAGAAGGTGCGACAGAAGCCGGCCGATTTCGCAAAAAAGGACACGGATGAGCTGTCCGCGCCTGGGAACCGATATTTCGAGCAGCTTCTCGGCGGCGAGGCAGAATGCATGCTCCTGATTCATCGGCGCGACGTAGTCGAGCCGGTCGAAATAGGGCAGGGCCTGCAGATAGTTCTTGTGCTCTATGAGCTTCTCGGTCCCGCGATGGAGCAGGCCGATATGCGGATCGACGCGGTTGACGACCTCGCCATCGAGTTCAAGCACGAGCCGCAAGACACCATGCGCGGCCGGATGCTGCGGTCCGAAATTGATGGTGAAGTTGCGAATTGCGGCCTCGGCCATGGCGATCCTTCCGGCCTCGTAGTTCGCAGTCGATCTCGAATGCCCGATGCAAAGTGCGGCGCCTGACCGACGATCAAATCAAGTCGTCGTCTGGGCCATCGTCACCGATGTTGGCAGCGACCACATGCGACGAATCCAGCCCGACCGCTGCCGACATCGACACGGCAGGTGGCGTCGCATCGATCGAACCTTGCAGGATATACTACTCTTCCGAGCTCGTTTGGGTAATCACGGCATCGACCTCCGATCTAATTTCCGGAGGCAAATCCTCGATGTCGATGACCGCTACGCTCGTGAAGCCTGGTCACACAAAGTTGGCGGAGCCTGGGTTACATCTGGGGGAAGTTGCGCGCCCGGGGATTGAGCGTAAACTGCCGACGCCACGCCGAGTGCCAAAAGGACGGCGATTGTCGTCAGCATGCGCATGATCTTTCCGTCCCCGTTTGCTCAAAGGAGGATCATCTTGATGGCAACAAAGAGTATCCCTTAGTTGTGGCCCTCGGCCGCCATAGATGTGCCCCAATGGTGAAAGCCGTGCCTCGGAGCTGTTGCCTTGGACATGTAAATCGTGAGACCGGTAATTTTGCTGGGGTAGTGTCTACAGGGATTGGCAGCAAGGTCCGATCCAACACGGTCGTTTTCGTCATGGAGGCGACGATCGAATGGATTACCTCGATCAAGGGGCGGAATTTACCCCAGCAAATTACCGGTCTCCCCCCGAGGATGGGCCGAACGCCTTGCCAGGAAACTCAGGCTCCGATGAGATAGCAGGGCTCCGAAAGCTCACGGCTTCGGAGCAGGTAAGGTGCCGATCCGCATCGGCGCCACTCCATTCACCGCACGGGCGCCAACCGGCCCCCGTTATCCCTCCACAATAGCGCTGCTGGCTCGCCCAGATTCGGGCATCGTCAATCACCAGATCACGCACGATCAGCACGGGAAGGAGCCGGTGAGCGACAGCGCAGGGTTCGGCGTCGTTTTGGCCTTCGGCCCATTGGTGCTCAACTGGCTGGCGATCCGCTATATCGATGTTGTCGCCTGGCTGGCGAGCTTCTGATGCGCACGCCGTTTCACCCCCCGGTGCGAGGAACGGGAGAGCAACAAGGACGGCGACGAAATAGCAGGGCGGTACAACCCGCTCCAACCGAAGCCGCGTTCTCGACGATATGGTTACTGTGACAAGACGAAGAGGTTATAAGGCTATCAGGCAGCAGACTGGTTGAGGAACGCCCACCGTCATGAAGCCGATGAACGAAGAGCACCTCGCGGTTCTACGCAGGCATATGGTCGAGGTGATTGCAATCCATGCCGACCTTGCAAGCGAAGAACTCGGCAAGGCGACGCTCGATGAGCGGGTGATGGCAGCGATGCGGCGGGTGCCACGGCATCTCTTCGTTCCAGCCGTGGTCGCGCCTTATGCCTACCAGGACATGCCGCTGCCGATCGGCTTCGATAAGACCATCTCGCAGCCCTTCATCGTCGCTCTCATGACCGATCTCCTTGCTCCCCAACCGCACGAGGCAGTGCTCGAGATCGGCACCGGCCTGGGCTACCAAACCGCAATCCTCGCGGAACTCGCCTCGCAGGTTTGGAGCGTCGAAATCATCGAGGAATTCGCAAGCGATGCCGAGGCTCTCCTGCAGGGCCTCGGCACCTCCAATGTCGGCATTCGTGTCGGAGACGGGTCTCGCGGCTGGCCTGAGCACGCCCCATTCGACAAGATCCTGATCACGGTGGCGGCTGAGCCGACGCCGCCGGCTTTGCTTGAGCAGCTCAAGCCAGGGGGGCGCATGGTTCTGCCTGTGGGATCTGAAAAAGTACAGTTGTTGACTGTCATCGACAAGGATGCGGCAGGGCAACTCAAGACTCGGAAACTCATCCCGGTTCGGTTCAGTCGGCTCGAAACGGTCTAATTAGGGGTGCAACTGCGCGGAGCTGTGCTGGAAGATCAGGATAACGCGCGCCGCATCGATCACACGGCCGCTGGATGGCATCGCCGATCTTTTGACATCCATGGCGCAACGCTAACTCGTCGAGCACGCCTGCAGCAGCCGGTCGCAGCCGCTGGCGATCATGCCGGCGCGGTCGAAGTGCGCGCTTCTCAAAGACCCTTATCCAGCCTGTTTGCCTATCAGAGGGCAAATGGGTCGCTCATCTCTAAAGGTCGAAGGAAGGGACACCTGATTGGCTGTTTCGCTGGTTCGGCTACCATCCTGACGACGCACAGCCTGGATCGTTTTTGAGATGGCTTCCGCTCAACTTGTTGGACGGACCGGTCTTTGGATCGCGCGCAATCCGGAACACTCCGCCATCGGGCCAGGTAACTTCGACAATGGTTTCGACACGGACAAACTGCGATCCTACGGAGTAGCCAGGGCCAGGTCGTGCCGGAAATCGTACACTGGAGCCACAAGGGCCCAACGACCGGGCGGAGAACTCGCATCAGCCCGGCCTTCGGCGGTTTCGAAGCTAAACTGCCACTCCCTTGATCCCGCTGCCCGGCCAGCAATGGAGCCGGGCCACTCGAGCACGGACTCTGCCCGTCGATCACCTCGATCGGCACGGACTCCAGACCGACATCCGTCGAACAGCCGCGCATTTGACCGCGTTCGCCAAATTAATGGCCGGATCTTTGCGAAGCCTCCACATCTTCGTGAACGAAGCCCTCCAGGCATCATCGTGATTGGACTTCACGATCCGTTAGAGTCACGCTGCCCTCATGTATAAGTAGGAAATGGGTGGACCAACTATCGCCGAATAGGAGGCCAACATGAAGCACCAGACGCTTGAGCACTTGCAGATCGTCGCCGAGGTCGATCAGGACTACCCGCGCCAGGCCATGTCGCGCAGCGAACGTCTTGAACGCTGGGTGGAGCTCCTCGAACGGAACCCTGACCGGCGCCTCTCGACGCTGCCTCAGACTGAGTACCAGCCGGCCAATGCGCGCGCGATCATGCGCGGCGACGACACGCCGATTTCTATCGCTTTCCATGATCATGTCCTCCGCGCCGCCGGGTTGGAAAACGACAACTACGGCGAAGCGAAGCGGTTCTTCGAGCTGACCGACAGGCAATTGCATGAGATCATCTGCTATTGTCATTTTGGCGCAACGGTGACCGCCGCAACGGCCGCCCGTCACATCCGTGCGGTGCGTACCGGGAGACAGCCCGGCATCTTCGCTCGGTTGCGCGACGCGTTCGTCGGATAAAGCCGGCGCCGTTTCACAGCATTTTTGAAGCGGCTCGCATGGAAAGCCGCCGCCGCAGCGCAGGCAAGCGCTCCCCACGCGGGGAGGCTGCGTTGCATGAGGGATGGTGCGGTCATGATTATCCAAGGTCCTTTTCGAGAGCGGCGTCAAGGTCTGCTGGGCTGAGCTGCACCATCTGTCGCGCCGAACTCTGCAGGGCGATTGCCGGCAGGTGAATGAACGCGCCGACGCGTCGCCAGGCAAGCCTGGAAAATTTGGCACTCCTATCATTCGAGTGCCAAAGGGGCTATGTTAAGTGTTGCACTCGCTCTATGTGCGGCGGCAGAAAGAACCCCCAATGAAATTCCGACCACTCCACGACCGCGTCGTCATTCGGCGCGCTGAAGGCGACAACAAATCCAAGGGCGGAATCATCATTCCAGACACCGCCAAGGAAAAGCCGCAGGAAGGCGAAGTCATCGCCGTCGGCCCAGGCTCGCGTGACGAAAGCGGCGCGCTGATCCCACTCGACGTCAAGGCCGGCGATCTCATCCTGTTCGGCAAATGGTCCGGCACCGAGGTCAAGATCGACGGCGAGGATCTCCTGATCATGAAGGAGAGCGACATTATGGGCGTCGTCGAGAAGACCAAAGCGGCCAAGAAAGCCGCCTGACCGGGCGATTTGCGCTCTCCTAATTTCTAGACTGAACTGGACGTAAAATCATGTCTGCCAAGGAAATCAAATTCGCTACCGATGCCCGCGACCGCATGCTGCGCGGTGTCGAGATCCTCAACAATGCCGTGAAGGTGACGCTCGGCCCCAAGGGCCGCAACGTCATCATCGACAAGGCCTATGGCGCGCCGCGCATCACCAAGGACGGGGTCGCCGTCGCAAAGGAAATCGAGCTTTCCGACAAGTTCGAGAACATGGGCGCGCAAATGGTGCGCGAAGTGGCCTCGAAGACCAACGACCTCGCCGGCGACGGCACGACGACAGCGACGGTGCTTGCCGCTTGCATTCTGCGCGAAGGCACCAAATTTGTTGCCGCCGGCATGAATCCGATGGATCTCAAGCGCGGCATCGACCTTGCTGTGGCTGCCGTGGTGAAGGACATTCAAGCCCGGGCCAGGAAAGTCAAATCCTCGGACGAGATCGCGCAGGTCGGCACAATCGCCGCCAATGGCGACGAGTCGGTCGGCAAGATGATCGCCAAGGCGATGGACAAGGTCGGCAATGACGGCGTCATCACCGTCGAGGAAGCCAAGACCGCCGACACCGAACTCGACGTCGTCGAGGGCATGCAGTTCGATCGCGGCTATCTCTCACCCTATTTCGTCACCAATGCCGACAAGATGCGCGTCGAGCTCGAAGACCCCTATGTGCTCATCCACGAGAAGAAACTCGGCAATCTGCAGGCGATGCTGCCGATCCTCGAAGCGGTCGTACAAAGCGGCAAGCCGCTGCTGATCATCTCCGAGGACGTCGAAGGCGAGGCACTGGCGACGTTGGTCGTCAACAAGCTGCGCGGCGGCCTGAAGGTCGCGGCGGTCAAGGCGCCGGGCTTCGGTGACCGCCGCAAGGCGATGCTGGAAGACATTGCGGTGCTCACCGCCGGCCAGATGATTTCCGAGGACCTCGGCATCAAGCTCGAGAACGTCACGATCGACATGCTGGGCCGCGCCAAGCGCGTGCTGATCGAAAAGGACACGACCACGATCATCGACGGCGCCGGCGAGAAAGCCACCATCCAGGCGCGCGTCCAGCAGATCAAGTTGCAGATCGAGGAAACCACCTCCGACTACGACAAGGAGAAGCTGCAGGAACGCCTGGCGAAGCTCTCCGGCGGCGTCGCGGTCATTCGCGTCGGCGGCGCCACCGAGACGGAAGTCAAGGAAAAGAAGGACCGCATCGACGACGCGCTGAACGCCACGCGTGCGGCGGTGGAAGAAGGCATCGTTCCGGGTGGTGGCGTGGCGTTGCTGCGCGCCAGGTCGGCGCTTAACGGGCTGACGGGAGCCAATGCCGATGTGACGGCCGGCATTTCGATCGTGCTGAGGGCGCTCGAAGCCCCCATCCGCCAGATCGCCGAGAATTCCGGCGTCGAAGGCTCGATCGTCGTGGGAAAACTGATGGACACAAAGGACCCCAATCAGGGCTTCGATGCTCAGACCGAACTCTACGTCGACATGATCAAGGCCGGTATCGTCGACCCCGCCAAGGTCGTTCGGACGGCCCTGCAGGATGCCGGCTCGATTGCCGCGCTCCTGATCACCGCTGAAGCAATGATCGCGGACATTTCGCAGAAGGATGCGCCCGCTATGGGTGGCGCAGGAGGTATGGGCGGAATGGGCGGAATGGACTACTGAGCGGCGCCTGGAACTATAGCCAGGACGACGGAAGGCCAGCACGCGGGCACATGCGAGCCGATATCTTGGCGATCATCGCCTCGCTCGACATCGTGTTCGGGGAGATCAATCGATAGGCGCTCGTCGCTGTCGTTTTTGCTGCTAAAAATAGTCTTGGAGACAAGAACATGACCGATACTCTTGCCAAGAAAACATGTACGCCTTGTCGCGGCGGCGTCCCGCCGCTCACGCGTGATGAAGCCCAACGCTTCCAGGCACAGGCTCCAGATTGGGAGCTTGGTGACGATGCCCACCGCATCCAACGGAGCTTTCGATGCCGCAATTTCCGGGACGCGCTCGCCCTTGTTCAGGAGATCGGTGAGCTCGCCGAAACCGAAGGCCATCACCCCGACATCAGCTTCGGCTGGGGTTATGTGACGGTTTCCCTGAGCACCAAGAAGATCAAAGGACTGCACGAGAACGATTTCATCATGGCGAGCAAGATCGATCGGGTGCTCGATCGCTCGGGGGGGCCCCACGACCGCCAGCAGTGACACGGCAAATCCATTGCCATCAAGTGAGGTCGTTTATGCCACACATCCGAACCGACAATCAGCGCGTCACCCAAATCACCATCGTCGATTCTGAACCGGACAAGCAGGCCGAGGCATTGTCCGTCATGACCGAGCGAGCGCGCTTTATGGCGCGCCAGCCTGGCTTCATCTCAATCAGCCTGCATCGCAGCCTCGACGGGCGGCGCATCGTCAACTACGTCCAATGGCAGAATCGCGATCTGCTGCGATCGGCTCATCAGTCGCCGGAATTCCGCAAGGAGTGGGGTCATTTCGATCAGTTGACGGACGAGATCGATCCCAATCTGTACGAGGTAGCCCAAGTGATAGATAGTGGTCAGTAGGTGTGCCGCCCACATGACCTGAACCGCCGGGTCGAGATGAGCTGACAAAGTCTAAGCCATGGCTGCCATGAACCATCGCGTCGTCACCGTGTTCGGTGGAACCGGGTTTCTCGGCCGCCGCGTTGTTCGGCATCTCCGCGATGGTGAGTTTTTCGTTCGGATTGCATCAAGACATCCGGAACGGGCCAAGAAGCTGTTTGGTTCTGATGATCCGCAACTTCAATCGGTCGAAGCCAATATCCACGATGAGCGGGCGATCGCCGATGCACTTGCCGGTGCTTACGGTGTTGTAAATGCGGTCAGTCTTTATGTCGAACAGGGACAGGAGACCTTTCATTCCGTGCATGTCGAGTCAGCCCGGCGGGTTGCAGCCCAAGCACACCGAGCTGGCGTCGAACGGCTCGCTCACGTTTCAGGAATCGGCTCCGACGCTGCCTCGCCTTCGCTCTATATCCGCAAGCGTGGCGAAGGCGAACTGGCGGTCCGGGCCGCGTTTGCAGACGCCACACTCATCCGCCCCGCAGTGATGTTCGGACCGGACGACGCGTTCCTCACCACCATCCTCAAGCTGCTCGGCCGGCTTCCAATCTATCCGATGTTCGGCCGCGGCCTCACGAGATTGCAGCCGGCCTATGTGGAAGATGTGGCGGAGGCGATCGCAAGGGCGCTGCAGGGTACGGAAACGCATCCAATCACGTATGAGTTCGGCGGTCCCCGCATTTACTCCTACAAGGAATTTCTCGGAGTCGTTGCGCACCAAGCCGGTCTTAAGCCCAAACTGATTCCAATCCCATTTGCCGCTTGGCACGCGCTGGCTTGGTTCGCCGAAATGCTCCCGAGCCCGCCCGTCACTCGGAATCAAGTGGAACTGATGCAGGTCGACAACGTGTCATCGCCGGAGATGCCGGGATTTGGAGAACTTGGAATTTCGCCGTACTCGGTCGAGGAAATGCTCCAGGAGATATTGTGGGATCACTGATTCAAGAGCTTCTTCGGCTAGCGCGCTCGCGCCAAAGGGGAACGACAAGGGCAAGGTTGAGGGCATAGTGAAGTATGCCCGCTCGAAACTTCATGACGCCGATCCCGGCGGCGAGCGTCGATGAGGCTTCGGTCTATCGTCTGCTCAAGGCGCACGACCTAATCAACAGTCCGGCCTTCATCGTCATGAAGGCTGCCAACGAGTTCAAGGACAAGACGACGGCCCCTAACCAGCTATGGCAGACCGACTTCACCGAAAGCTGGCTGGATCGCGTTAAAGGCAACCGCATGCAGCCACTGCAAGCAGAGGGTGCAATTTTGCGCGAGGCGAGGGCGGACCGAGTGCGCTCCGATATTTGCCGCTGCTCCTTCTCCGCCAGAGCGGCGTACAGGTGCAGTATAAGTTCGTCCTGCAAACGCGGCATTTCCAAGGATGCAGCCGACAGTTGCGGTTGGGTTCCGCAATCGTCGGAACCGAAGCCCGACGGGTATCGACTATCCGCCGGGGAGCCACTCTTTCAGTGGTGATGGGCGGAAACGCTCTTGACGTATTCGGACACCAGTTCCATCGGCGCCGACTGACCGAGGTCGCCCACGCTAAGGATGCCGACCATCCGCATATTCTTGTTGATCACCGGCAACCTGCGGATTTTTAGTTCCTCCATGTGCTGCATGGCCTTGGCCAGATCGTCGTCTTCGCGGCAGCAGTGAATGCCGGCAGTCATGACATCGCGCGCCGTCGCGGTACGGCTGTCGAAACCATCCTCCGCCAGTCCTTTGCAGACGATGTCGCGGTCGGTCACCATTCCGATCAACCGGTCGTTCTCTCCGATAGGAATCGAGCCAATATCCTGGGCTCGCATCATCTTCGCTAGTTCGGTGACAGGGGTTTCGGGGCTGACCCAGTCGACACCCTTGTGCATTGCGTCTTTGACTTTCATAGCGGACTCCCTTGCTGGTTGCCCCGCCGCTGTGTTTCATCTTACCGCGGACGGGGTTTGGCTGCCAGAGGTCGTCGATCTGTACTCGCAATCGGTGCGGCAGGTGATCGAGGCCCCCAGCCTCGCGCCGGGGTTTTCGTTTCATGGCTGCCCTTTCGCATCCTTTGACCGCTTTGCGATGGCTGGACCTGCGCCGGCAGACTGCTGTGTGTCCGACGAATCTTTCCGCAGGTCCGCTTCGTCGATCTCGTTCATTGCCTGTTCCCAAAAACGCAAGTCGGCGCCATGGGGCTTCCCTTCGATTTCCCAAAGCGCATATGCACGTTGGCGGATGCGATCTTCTCTGTTCTGATCGACCATCGATTCCTCCCGATGTTCATTTGGCTCGAAAGGAACGCTTCCGCGGCCGAAACGATCCACACCGCCTGCAGCATTTCCTTGGGTTTCAGACCCACAGACACACTTCGCCCTGTCAAGACGTGCACCAGCCGCCGGGGCAACGCTAATCAAGTTGGCTCCCTTCCACAGCGGCCCGATTGTTCGCTTTTACAGAAGATACGAAAACGCCGCTCGACCGGAAGGAGCGGCGTTTACCAAGCGTGGTGTCCTACCCTAGACGAAACCCCGAAGCGGGGTTTCTAATATTTTTCGGCGCGGGCTTGCGGCTCCACTGAAAACCGTGGCGGAGAAGTTAGGCGACAGGGCCAGCGTCTGCCGTTACGGCGAGTCAGGATATCGTTGCATCATCGCCGTTCCGGGCCGCGTCGAACGCGACCGGTCGATTGATGACGTTGCTGACGGCAGAACCAGCGAGTGTGCGCGTCACGGAAGCCGGAAAGCAGCGGTCGTTCAATTACGGAATTCGGATGGAATTGTATCGACTCCGACTATGCTTGCACACCCTGCAAAGCTGCGCCGATGGCGCTTGCAAGGACGACAGGAAAACACCACGTACAGACTGATAGCGAACAAGCTGGAAACGTCGGTTCAAGTCCGACGGCCCCGACCAAATCGGGGTTTCGTCTAGGGTAGGACACCACACTTGGTAAACGCCGCTCCCTTCCGGTCGAGCGGCGTTTTCGTATCTTCTGTAAAAAGGCAACAAACGGCCCGCATTGTGGAAAGGCTAAAGCGTGTCGCTATTAATTGGCCTCATATCCGGCAGCCTTGAAGAAGTTTCTGCATTCGGCTGGCTCGAACAG
>NZ_VFTC01000052.1 GCF_007003975.1 Mesorhizobium sp. WSM4306 | reverse complement strand
CCGCCGCCCCCCCCCCGGGGGGGGGGGGGGGGCCCCCCCCCCCGCGGGGGGGGGGCGTCGCGGCAGTGCGCGACGTCCTTGCAGTGCCTTCTGAGAGGACCCCCTCTGGCCGCTTCGCGGCCATCTCCCCCTCAAGGGGGGAGAAAAGCATCTGCCTGGCCTTGTCGATCGCCATATACTCGAGCTGGCCGCCGCCGATCGTGCCGAAAATCGCCGCCTGCGAGACGAGCATGAACGCGCCCTTCTCGCGCGGCGTCGAGCCTTTGGTGCCGGCGACTTCGACCAGAGCGAGCCGGTCGGCGCTGGCGAGAAAGGCTCTGAGGCTTTGCACTTTCGAGTTCATCGTCTGCATTCCCACTTGGGAAACATAGCGTTTTCGGGCCGGATTTGCACGTTCTGGCTCGATCAGGCCGATTTGGCGGCTCTCAGCCGGTCGATCGCCATCAGCAGGCGTTCCGGTGTCGCCGGGGCGTCGAGACGCGGACAAATCTTGTGGTCGGCAACGCTGGCTACCGCGTCGGACAGCGCATGCAGCACCGACATGCCGAGCGGGAAGGGCGGTTCGCCGACCGCCTTGGAACGGTGCACGGTCGGCTCGTGGGCCTCCGGCCAGTCAGCCAGCGTGACGTTGAAGATCTTCGGCCGGTCGGAAGCGAGCGGGATTTTGTAGGTCGACGGCGCGTGCGTGCGCAGCCGGCCCTTGTCGTCCCACCACAGTTCCTCCGTCGTCAGCCAGCCCATGCCCTGGATGAAGCCGCCCTCGATCTGGCCGATGTCGATGGCGCGGTTCAGCGAGCGGCCGGTGTCGTGCAATATGTCGGTGCGCTCGACGACATATTCGCCGGTCAGCGTGTCGACCGAGACTTCCGAGCACGAGGCGCCATAGGCGAAATAGTAGAATGGACGGCCCTCGCCCTTGTCGCGGTTCCAGTGGATTTTCGGCGTCTTGTAAAAACCCGCCGCCGACAGCTGGATGCGGGCCATATAGGCCTGCTTGACGAGGTCGGCGAAAGCGATCTCCTGATTGCCGATGCGCACGCGGTTGGGCAGGAACAGCACCTGGTCGCGCGGCACCTGATACTTTTCGGCGGCGAAATCGGTCAGCCTGTCCTTGATCTGGCGGGCGCCGTTCCGCGCCGCCATGCCGTTGAGGTCGGTGCCGGACGAGGCCGCGGTGGCCGAAGTGTTCGGCACCTTGCCGGTGGTCGTCGCGGTTATTTTCACCTGGTCGAGGTCGATCTGGAACTCTTCCGCCACCACCTGCGCCACCTTGACGTAGAGGCCTTGCCCCATCTCGGTGCCGCCATGGTTCAGATGCACCGAACCGTCGGTATAGACATGCACCAGCGCGCCGGCCTGGTTGTAATGCGTCGCGGTAAACGAGATGCCGAACTTCACCGGCGTCAGCGCCAGGCCGCGCTTGATGAAGCGGCTGTTGGCGTTGAACGCCTGGGTGATGCGGCGGCGGCTTGCATAGTCCGCGCTCGCCTCCAATTCGGCGACGATGCGATGGATGATGTTGTCCTCGACCGTCTGGTGGTAGGGCGTGACGTTGCGGCCCCCCTCTTTATCACCACTGGTGCCATAAAAATTCTGCTTGCGGATCTCGAGCGGGTCCTTGCCGACGGCAAAGGCGACCTCGTCGATGACGCGTTCGGCGCCGACCATGCCTTGCGGGCCGCCGAAGCCGCGAAACGCCGTGTTCGACACGGTGTTGGTATAGAGCGGCGCCGACTGTGCATGCACCGCCGGCCAGAAATAGGTGTTGTCGCAGTGGAACAGCGCACGGTCGGTGACCGGGCCGGAGAGATCCGACGAAAAGCCGCACCGCGCTGCGAACATGAAGTCGACGCCCAAAATGTTGCCGTCGTCGTCGAAGCCGACCTCGTAATCGACGAGGAAGTCATGACGCTTGCCGGTGGCGATCATGTCGTCGTCGCGGTCGGGCCGGATCTTTACCGCGCGATGGTGCTTCTTGGCAGCAATCGCGGCGAGGGCGGCAAACTGGTTGCCTTGCGTCTCCTTGCCGCCGAAGCCGCCGCCCATGCGGCGGATCTCCACCGTGATGGCGTTGCTCGGCACACCCAGCGCATGGCTGACCATATGCTGCACTTCGCTCGGATGCTGGGTCGAGGAATAGATGGTGACATCCTGGTCTTCGCCAGGAACGGCCATAGCGATGTGACCTTCGAGATAGAAGTGCTCCTGGCCACCAATGCGCATCTTGCCCTTCAGCCGGCGCGGTGCCGCCTTGATCGCGGCAGCGGCATCGCCGCGCTTCAAGGTGAGCGGCGGCGTGACCAGTTTGTCCTTGCGAGGGTCGAGGTCACCGATGTCGGTGACGAAAGGCAATTGGCTGTATTCGACCTTGGCCAGCCGCGTGGCGCGGCGCGCCTCCTCTCGCGTCCCAGCAATGACACAAAAGATCGGCTGGCCGTAAAATTGCACCTTGTCGTCGGCCAGCACCGGCTCGTCATGACGGCCGGTCGGCGAGATGTCGTTTTCGCCGGGCACGTCTTTGGCCGTCAGCACATCGACAACCCCCGGCGCGGCGCGCACTGCCGACAGATCCATTTTGGTGATGGTCGCATGCGTCGCCGCGGACAGGCCGAGGCAGCCATGCAGCATGCCTGCCGGCTCCGGCATGTCGTCGATATAGACCGCGGTGCCGCTGACATGCTTGTGCGCGGAATCATGGCGCTGGTCGGTGGCGACGCCACCGGAGATCTTCTGCGCCTTGAGGTTGGGAGAAGCGTGCTTGTTCATCAGGCCGCCTCGTTGCGTGATACCTGGAAGGGCGCCTTGCTGCCGCTGGTCTCGGCAAAGAAGCGCAGCAAAAGGTTCTTGGCCGCCAGCGCCCGATATTCGGCCGACGCCCGCATGTCGGTCAGCGGGGTGAAGTCGCCGGCATATTCGGCCATCGCCGTTTCCACCGTTGCCTCCGTCCACGGTTTGCCGAGCAGCGCCTTTTCGACGCCGAAGGCCCGCTTGGGCGTTGCCGCCATGCCGCCATAGGCGATGCAGATGTCGGCCACCGTGCCGTCCTTGGCCAAGTCGAGGAAAAAGGCGCCGAGGGCTGCGGTGATGTCCTCGTCGCGGCGCTTGGTGATCTTGTAGACGGCAAACTTTGTGCCCTTGGCCGGCACGGGAACATGCACGGCCTCGACGAATTCGCCGGGCTGCCGGTCCTGCTTGCCATAGGCTATGAAGAAATCCTCGAGCGGAATGGTGCGCCGCTTCTTGCCCCGGCGCAGCGTCAGCTGCGCGCCAAGCGCGATCAAGGGTGGCGGCGTGTCGCCGATCGGCGAGCCGTTGGCGATGTTGCCGCCGATCGTGCCCATGTTGCGCACTTGCTCACCACCGATACGGTCGAACAACGGCCCCAGCGCCGGGATGCGCTTGGCCAGTGTCGCGAAGGCATCGGTGTAGGTGACGCCGGCACCGATGGTAATGACGTCATTGTCTTCTGAGATCGCGCACAGCCCGTCGAGATTGCCAATGAAAACTACCGGCGAGATGTCGCGCATATGCTTGGTGACCCAGAGCCCGACATCGGTCGAGCCGGCGACGACAGTGGCACTCGGCTCTTTGTCCAGCACGGCGGCGAAATCGTCGGCGTTGGCCGGCACGATCAGTCGCTGCTTGCCAGCGCCGATCTCGACGCGTGCGCTATCACGCATCGCTTCGAGCCTTGCCGTGATTGCCTTGCGCTCGGTCGCCAGTGGGTCCTTAGCTGCCTTGCCGTAGCTGGAGATGGCGTGGGCGGCGCGCATGATCGCCTCATAGCCGGTGCAGCGGCAGAGATTGCCTTGCAGCGCCTTTTCGATCGCCGCATTCGACGGGTCCGGCGACTTCATCCACAGGCCGTAAAGCGACATGACGAAGCCCGGCGTGCAGAAGCCGCATTGCGAACCGTGGAAATCGACCATCGCCTGCTGCACCGGGTGCAACTGGCCGGGCGCACCGCGCAAATGCTCGACCGTCACCACATGGGTGCCGTCGAGCGAACCGAGGAAGCGGATGCAGGCATTGACGCTTTCGTAGACCAGCTTGCCGGCCGAGAGTTTGCCGACCAGCACTGTACAGGCGCCGCAATCGCCCTCGGCGCAGCCTTCCTTGGTGCCGCGCAGCGAGCGCCCAAGCCGCAGCCAGTCGAGCAAGGTCGTCTCTGGCGCCAGCGACGACAGCGCGACATCGCTGCCATTGAGGATGAAACGGATCTCGTTGCGTATGGTGACCTTGGCCATGCGTCAGCTCCCCCTGTAGGTCGAGTAGCCATAGGGAGAGATAAGCAATGGCACGTGATAATGCACTGTTGCAGCCATGCCGAAGCGGATCGGCACGCTGTCGAGAAAGGCCGGTTCAGGCAATTTCGTGCCCTGGCCACGCAGATAGTCGCCGGCCGCGAAGATCAGTTCGTACTCGCCGGTGCGAAACTCCGCGCCTGCCAGCAGCGGCGCATCGCAGCGTCCGTCGGCATTTGTGACAACGGTCTTCAGATGTGTCCGAGCCTCACCCTCGAGGTGATAAAGCGCAACCGACAGGCCCGCCGCCGGCTTGCCGGTCGCGGTATCGAGCACATGCGTCGTCAGACGTCCGCCATCGGCCTTCGACGTTTCTGCCACTGGCGCCTCCCATTTCCAGAACGAACTGGCCCGTACAATCGAGCAAAGCAATGAATTGTGCGCCAATTAAAGGCGATGCATAAGTCCCGGTCGAGCGGAGCGGCACAAAAACACTTTCAAAAATTTCGAGGGAATGCGTAGGCACCCCTTTCGACTATCCTGATCACAGCTTCCGGCGGTGTCCGGCAGGGAGGGGCAATGCGTTACTCTAGAGACATGCGCGGCTATGGAGCCAATCCGCCGGATCCGAAATGGCCTGATGGCGCATATGTGGCAGTGCAGTTCGTCGTCAATTACGAGGAAGGCGGCGAGAACTGCGTTCTGCACGGCGACAAGGCCTCGGAAGCCTTCCTGTCGGAGATCGTTGGTGCCGCCCCCTGGGTCGGCCAGCGCCACTGGAACATGGAATCGATCTACGAATATGGCGCCCGGGCCGGCTTCTGGCGGGTGTTGCGCCTGTTCAGCGAGGCGCAAGTGCCGGTGACCTGCTACGGCGTCGCCTCGGCCCTTGCCCGCTCGCCAGACCAGGTGGCGGCGATGCAGGAGGCTGGCTGGGAAATGGCCTCGCACGGGCTGAAATGGATCGACTACCGCGACCATAGCGCCGAGGACGAGCGCCGCGACCTCGAAGCGGCGATCAAGCTGCATTACGAGGTGACAGGGCAGCGGCCGACCGGCTGGTACACCGGCCGCACCTCCGTCAACACGGTGCGGCTGGTCGCCGAAGAGGGTGGCTTCGACTATGTGTCGGACACCTATGACGACGAACTGCCCTACTGGTTCGAGCACAGCGGCGGCGCGCAACTCGTCATCCCCTATACGCTCGACGCCAACGACATGCGCTTCGCCACGCCGCAAGGTTTCAATTCCGGCGACCAGTTCTTTGCCTATCTGAAGGACAGTTTCGACACGCTCTATGCCGAGGGCAAAGCCGGGCGACCGCGCATGATGAACGTCGGCCTGCATTGCCGGCTGGTCGGCCGACCCGGCCGGGTGGCGGCGCTGAAGCGCTTCGTCGACTATGTAAAATCGCACGACAAGGTCTGGTTGGCGCGCCGCATCGACATCGCCAGACACTGGCAGGAGCATCATCCTTATCAGCCGCCGGCGCTCAAGCCGTCGAAAATGGAGTTCGAGACCTTCGTTCACACATTCGGCGGCGTGTTCGAACATTCGCCGTGGATCGCCGAGCGCGCCTACGAGCTGGAGCTTGGGCCCGCGCATGACAGCGCCGGCGGCCTGCACAATGCGCTCTGCCGCGTCTTCCGCGCCGCCAGCGAGAACGAACGGCTCGGCGTGCTCAACGCCCATCCCGATCTTGCCGGCAAACTGGCCAAGGCGAAGCGCCTGACGGCGGAATCGACGAGGGAACAGGCGTCCGCCGGCCTCGACGCGCTGACCGACAAGGAGCGCGAACTGTTCTCCAAGCTCAACGCCGCTTACGTCACCACCTTCGGCTTTCCCTTCATCATCGCGGTGCGGGGCAAGACCAAGGAGGAAATCCTCACCGAGTTCGAGGCGCGCATCGGCAACAGCCGCGGCGTCGAACTCGACACCGCCTGCAAACAGGTCGAGCGCATCGCGTTGCTCCGCCTGAAAGACATGCTCCCGCTCTAATGACTGAGGGTCAGGACCCCATGGATATGATCAAGACTGACCAGAAAACCTACTATGCGCCACATGGCGGCCATCCCGGCCAAAATGAGCTTTTGACCGGCCGCGCTGTCTTCACCGAGGCTTATGCCGTCATCCCCAAGGGGGTGATGCAGGACATTGTCACCAGCCCGCTGCCATTCTGGGACAAGACCAGGGCCTGGATCATCGCAAGGCCGCTATCGGGTTTTGCCGAGACATTTTCGCAGTACATCGTCGAGGTTTTGCCTGGCGGCGGCAGCGATCGGCCGGAGCCGGACGCCGACGCCGAGGGCGTGCTGTTCGTGGTCGAGGGCGAGTTGACCGTTTCGCTGGCAGGCAAGAAGCACGTGCTTCAAGCCGGTGGCTTTGCCTTTCTGCCGCCGGCGAGCGGGTGGACCGTGCGCAACGAAGCTCGTGACGCCGTGCGCTTCCACTGGATCAGGAAGGCCTATGAAGCAGTCGACGGCATCGATACGCCGGAGGCCTTCTTCTCAAGCGACCAGCAGGTGGCGCCGACCCCGATGGCCGGCACCGAGGGCCGCTGGGCGACGACCCGCTTCGTCGACCCGGCCGACATGCGCCACGACATGCACGTCACCATCGTCACGCTCGAACCCGGCGCCGTCATTCCGTTCGCCGAGACGCATGTGATGGAGCACGGGCTCTATGTGCTGGAGGGCAAGGCCGTCTACCGCCTCAACCAGGACTGGGTCGAGGTCGAGGCCGGCGACTTCATGTGGCTGCGCGCCTTCTGCCCGCAGGCCTGTTATGCCGGCGGCCCCGGCAAGTTCCGCTATCTCCTCTACAAGGACGTCAACCGGCACGCCAAGCTCGGCGGGGCGGGCATTGGCGGTCGCACGCGGTGACCCGCATCACAGCACAGAAGCTGACCCGCGAAAGCTTTGCCGGCTTCGGTGACGTCATCGATATGAGCGGCGACAATCATTATCCGATCAATGGCGGCAAGGCCGAGCGCTACCACGATCTTGCCACGGCTGAGGCGGCGGGCCCGAATGCCCGTGTGCTGGTTTCGATGGTGCGCGGCACGCCATACGAGCTGCCGCTGAAGCTCACCATGGTCGAGCGCCACCCGTTCGGCAGCCAGGCCTTCATCCCGCTGTCGCCGCGCCCGTTCCTGGTCGTCGTCTGTCGTGACGGCAAGGACGGCCCCGGTGAGCCGCACGCCTTCATCACGGCGCCCGGGCAAGGCATCAACTATCCACGCAATCTCTGGCACGGCGTGCTGACGCCGCTCGGCGAAGCCCAGGATTTCGTCATCGTCGACCGCGGCGGCGACGGCTCCAACCTCGAAGAGTTCCACTTCTCGCACCCCTACGAGATCCATCTCCCTGACGAGACCTGAGTAAATGACCGACATATCCCTGATCGACCGCCTGCTCGACGTCATCGAGCACGACATCGTGCCGAAGACGGCTGACGGCGTGGCCCATGGCAACAAGCTGTTCGGCGCCGCGATCCTGCGGAAAAGTGATCGTTCGCTGGTGCTGGCCGAGACCAACAACGAGATGGAAAATCCGCTCTGGCATGGCGAGGTGCACTGCCTGAAGCGCTTTTATGAAATGCCCAAGGCCGAGCGTGTCGAGACCAAAGACGCCATCTTCATCGCCACGCACGAGCCGTGCTCGCTCTGCCTGTCGGCGATCACCTGGACCGGCTTCGACAATTTCTACTATTTGTTCAGCCACGAGGATTCGCGCGACAGTTTTGCCATCCCGCACGATCTGAAGATCCTGAAAGAGGTCTTCACCCTCGACCCCGGTGGCTACAATGCCGAGAATGCTTATTGGAAGAGCTTTTCGATCCGCAGGTTGGTGCGGGCGCTGCCGGAGGCCGAGCGTCAGCGGCTGGAGACGCGCATAGGTGAGATTTCCGCCCGCTACGACGCGCTTTCCGGCGTCTACCAAGATAGCAAGGCTGAGAATGACATTCCGCTGAACTGAGGCCGTGAAGTCGGCTGCGGCCAGGTCGCAATTTTCGCTGCTCCAGTCGCGAATGGCGATTGAAAGTCTTGGGCTGGCGGGCCGTTATGCCAGCCCATGAAAACCGTCACCGAATTTCCCCGCAAAGTCGTCGAATTCCCGGATATGGGCATCGTCATGCCGGATGGCTGCCGGCTGTCGGCGCGGGTGTGGATGCCGGAAGATGCGGGTGACGATCCGGTGCCGGCGATCCTCGAACATCTGCCGTATCGCAAGCGCGACGGCACCATCTTTCGCGATCAGCTGACGCATCCCTATTTCGCCGGCCACGGCTACGCCTCGATCCGCGTCGACATGCGCGGCAATGGCGATTCCGAAGGGCTGATGGACGACGAATATTCCGAGCAGGAATTGCAGGATGCCTGCGATGTCATTGCCTGGGCGGCAGCGCAGCCTTGGTGCAACGGCAGTGTCGGCATGATGGGTATTTCCTGGGGCGGCTTCAACTGCCTGCAGGTGGCGGCCAAGCAGCCGCCGGCGCTGAAGGCTGTCATCAGTCTGTGCTCGACCGTCGACCGTTATGCCGACGACATCCACTACAAGGGCGGCTGCCTGCTGACGGAAAATTTCGGCTGGGCCTCGACCATGCTGTCCTACTCGTCGCGGCCGCCGGATCCGTTGATTGCCGGCGACAACCGCTGGCGCGATCTGTGGCTGACACGGCTGGAGAACCAGTCTTTCCTTTTGCCGCTATGGCTCAGCCATCAGCATCGTGACGCCTACTGGAAACGCGGTTCGATCTGCGAGGATTATTCCGCTGTCAAAGCGGCCGTGCTGTCGATCGGCGGCTGGCATGACGGCTACCGCAACACGATTTCGCACCTGGTCACCAACATCCAGGCGCCGGTGAAGGGCATTGTCGGGCCGTGGATCCACAAATACCCGCACTACGCCGGACCCAAACCCGCCATCGGCTTCCTGCAGGAGGCGCTGCGCTGGTGGGACCGCTGGCTGAAAGGCGTGGACACCGGCGTCGAGGCCGACCCGGACTACCGCGCCTATGTGATGGACTCAGTGCGGCCGGCGCGCTGGCACCCAGAGCGGCCGGGCCGCTGGGTGGCCGAACAGGAGTGGCCGTCACCCGACATCAAGGTCGAGGCGATCGAACTCATCGCTGCCGGCGCCAAGCCGGCGATCGTGGCGACGCCGCAAAGCTGTGGACTCGCGGGCGGCGAGTATTTTCCCTTCACCTTCGGCCCGGAGCTGCCGGGGGACCAGCGGCCGGACGACGCGCTGTCCGTCTGCTTCGATCAGCCTGTGCTTGCCGAGGCGCTCGACATCGTTGGCGCGCCGGAGCTTCTGGTCCGGATATCGTCGGATCGGCCACAGGCCAACATCGCGGTTCGCCTGTGCGACGTGCATCCCGATGGCGCTTCGGAGTTGATCTCCTACGGCGTGCTCAACCTTACCCACCGCAACTCGCATGAATCCCCGCAAGCGCTGGTGCCGGGCGACACTGTTTCGGCTTGCGCTATTCTCGACCAATGCGCCTACCGCGTTCCGGCCGGACATCGCCTGCGCATTGCCGTTTCCAGCGCTTATTGGCCGATGATCTGGCCCTCGCCGGAGCCGGTGCGGCTCGACCTTTCGGCGGCGACGCTGAGGCTGCCGCTGCGCCCGCTGGCGAAAGGCGACGAGGCCTCATTCCAGACGCCTGAGGGCGCCACGCCCTGGGCAACCGAGACTGTCCGGGCGGCGAATTCCGAGCGTCATGTCGATCGTGACGAAAAGACCGGTATCGTCACACTGTCGATCACGGACGATTTCGGCGCGGTGCGCGATCTTGCGCACGGGCTGGCCAATGGCAGCATTGCCCGCGAGACGTGGGTCATTCATCCCGACGACCCATTGTCCGCCTCGGGAAAAACCCACTGGACGCAGACCCTGTCGCGAAATGAATGGTCGGTGCGCACCGAGACATCGGCCGAAATGCGCTGCGACGCGCAAAACTTCATCGTCAGCGCCAGAATCGAAGCCTATGAGGGCGAAACGCTGGTTTTCGAGCGCCATTTCGAAGAGACGATTCCACGCGACCTGCTCTGAGCGCAGATCCGACTGGTCCAGTTGCGACGTGCGATTTACGCCACGGCATGTCGCATTCGGTCTTGCTTACGGCTTTGGCTTCCGGTCAATATCTCTTTGGTAACAACAAACAAAAAACGACCACAAGGTCGAACCAACAGAGTGAGGAACTCAAATGTCCAACGAACTCGAATATCTGAGCCGGCGCGTTGCGTCCGGCAAGCTGAGCCGTCGTGATTTTCTCGGCCGCGCCGCAGCACTCGGCGTCACCGCACCCTTCGCCAATATGCTGCTTTCGAGCGCGGCGCGCGCGGAAGGCCCGGTCAAGGGCGGCACGATCAAAGCCGGCCTGGTCGGCGGCGAATCCACCAACAGCCTCGACCCGGCCCTGTTCATGACCCAGGTGCCGACGATCTTCGGCAAGTGCTGGGGTGAAATGATCGTCGAGCTGTCCCCCGACGGCAAGCTCGAGAACCGCATTGCCGAGGAGATTGGCGCTTCGGATGATGCCAAGGTGTGGACGCTGAAGATCCGCGACGGCGTCGAATTCCACAACGGCAAGACCGTGACCGCCGAGGATGTGGCCGCCACGCTCGAGCGCCATTCCGACGAGAAGTCGAAGTCCGGCGCGCTCGGCTACATGAAGGGCATCGAGTCCATCAAGGCCAGCGGCAAGGAAGTGGTGCTGACGCTGAAGGAGGCCAATGCCGACCTTCCTTACCTGCTCAGCGACTATCACCTTATCGTCCAGCCCAATGGCGGCAAGGACAAGGCCGATGCCGGCATCTCCGCCGGCCCCTACAAGATCACCACCAACGAGCCTGGTGTGCGCCATGGCGGCGAGCGTTTCGCCAACTACTGGCAGGGCGACAAGATGGGCCATGCCGACCAGGTCGAGATCATCGTCATCAACGACGCGACGGCGCGCACGGCGGCCCTTCAGGGCGGCCAGGTCAACATGATCAACCGCGTCGAGCCGAAGATCGTCGACCTGATCAAGCGCGTGCCGGGCGTCACCATCCGCAACCATGCCGGCCCCGGCCACTACGTGTTCATCATGCATTGCAACACGGCGCCGTTCGACAACAACGACCTGCGTATGGCGCTGAAGCTGGCGATCGACCGCGAGGAGATGCTGAACAAGGTGCTGCGCGGCTACGGCTCGCTCGGCAACGACTTCCCGATCAACGCGTCCTATCCGCTGTTCACCGAGATCGAGCAGCGCAAATACGATCCCGACAAGGCCAAGTTCCACTACAAGAAGTCTGGCCATGACGGCTCGATCCTTCTGCGCACGTCGGATGTCGCCTTCCCCGGCGCCGTCGACGCCTCGCAGCTCTACCAGCAGAGCGCCGCCAAGGCCGGCATCAAGATCGAGCTCAAGCGCGAGCCCGGCGACGGTTACTGGAACGAGGTCTGGAACAAGCAGCCCTTCTGCGCCTCCTACTGGGGCGGCCGCTCGACCCAGGACCAGATGTACTCGACGGCATACATTTCGACAGCCGACTGGAACGATACGCGTTTCAAGCGTCCGGATTTCGACAAGATGGTGCTGGCGGCGCGCGCCGAACTCGACGAGGCCAAGCGCAAGCAGATGTACCACGACATGGCCGTCCTGGTGCGCGACGAGGGCGGCTTGATCCTGCCGATGTTCAACCAGTTCATCGATGCCACCGGCGCCAAGGTCGGCGGCTGGGTCGACGATCCGCATCAGGAGCTGATGAACGGCTACGCGCTCGCGAAGTGCTGGCTCGAAGCCTGAGCGCGGCTTTGCGGATATGTCCTCACCCATCGTGAAACTGATTGCCCAGCGCATTGCGCTGGGCATCGTCCTCCTGCTGGCCGTTTCGGTCCTGATCTTCGCCGGTACGCAAATCCTGCCCGGCGACGTCGCGCAAGCCATTCTCGGACAGTCGGCGACGCCGGAGTCGCTCGCCAATCTGCGCGAGCAACTCGGCCTCAACCAGCCGGCTTACATCAGGTACTTCCACTGGCTCGGCGGTGCGCTCACGGGCGATCTCGGCACGGCGATGTCGAGCGGCCAGGACATCGCGACCTCGATCAAGGGGCGGCTGTGGAACACGCTGTTCCTCGCCTTCTGGGCGGCGGTCGTGGCCGTGCCGCTGGCCATCATTCTCGGCCTGATCGCGGTGCGTTACCGCAATGGCTGGGTCGACAAGCTGATATCCGGACTGGCGCTCGCCTCGACGTCCTTCCCGGAGTTCTTCATCGGCTACGTGCTGGTCTTCTTCTTTGCCGTCAAATATCAATGGTTTCCGGCAATTTCCACGGTCTATGACGGCATGCCGTTCGGCGAGCGCATGCAGGCGATCGCCCTGCCGGCCGGCGCGCTGACGCTGGTCGTGCTTGCCCACATGATGCGAATGACCCGCGCGGCCATCCTCAACGTCATGCAGTCGGCCTATGTCGAGACGGCGGAACTGAAAGGCCTGTCGGCCTTCAATGTCATCCGCAAGCACGCTTTCCCCAATGCCATCGCACCGATTATCAACGTCGTCATGCTCAACCTCGCCTACCTCATCGTCGGCGTCGTCGTGGTCGAAGTGATTTTCGTCTATCCGGGCATGGGGCAATATCTGGTCGATCACGTCACCAAGCGCGACGTGCCGGTGGTGCAGGCGGTCGGCCTAATCTTTGCCGCCGTCTATATCAGCCTGAACATCATCGCGGACATAGGGGCAATTGTCGCCAATCCGCGCCTCAGACATCCGAAATAGGGGGCGGGCATGCTCGATATCAAACGCATCCCCATCCCTGCGCTGATCGGCATCGTGCTGACCACCATGTTTGTCGTGGCAGCCGTGTTTGCGCCATGGATCGCGCCGCACGGCAATGCCGAGATCGTCAGCGACGTCCCTTGGGAACCGATGTCTTCGGCGCATTGGCTGGGCACCGACAATCTTGGCCGTGATCTGCTGTCGCGCATGATTTACGGCGCCCGCATCACATTGTTCATCGCCGTGCTGGCGACCGCGCTGTCGTTCTCGCTCGGCGCCATTCTCGGCTTTTCGGCAGCGGTGTTCGGTGGCTGGTTCGACACGCTGTTGTCGCGCCTCGTCGATCTCCTGATGTCGATCCCGACCCTGATCATGGCGCTCGTCGTGCTCTCGGTGCTGCCGACCAATCTGGTGACGCTGATCCTGGTGATGGGCGTTCTCGACTCGACCCGCGTCTACCGGCTGTCACGCGCTGTCGCCGTCGACATCAACGTCATGGATTACGTCGAAGCCGCCAAATTGCGTGGCGAAGGCAGCGGTTGGATCATCTTCCGCGAGATCCTGCCCAACGCGCTGTCGCCGCTGGTCTCGGAACTTGGCCTGCGCTTTATCTATGCGGTGCTGTTCCTGTCGACGCTGTCCTTCCTCGGCCTTGGCGTGCAACCGCCGGATGCCGACTGGGGCGGCATGGTCAAGGAAAACAAGGACGGCATCGTCTTCGGCATCGGCGCCGCGCTCATTCCGGCGGCGGCAATCGCCGCACTGGCTATCTCGGTCAACCTTGTCGCCGACTGGATCCTCAATCGCACGACAAGCCTGAAGGGAGGACGCGGGTGATGGCTGACACCAAAGCAAAGCCCGGCCTGCTGCTCGATATCCGCAACCTGCGCATCGAAGCGACAGTGTTCCCGCCCGGCGAGGCGCCGAAGAACATCGTGCTGGTGCACGACGTCTCGCTGACGCTGGAAAAGGGCAAGGTGCTCGGCCTTATCGGTGAGTCCGGCGCCGGCAAGTCGACCATCGGCCTGTCGTCGATGGGCTATGGGCGCGGCGGCGTGCGCATCACCGGCGGCGAGGTGCTGCTCAACGGCCGCGATATCCTCAAGGGCGGCAAGGAAGGCTTCCGCAAGCTGCGCGGCCGCGAGGTCTGCTACGTCGCGCAATCGGCCGCCGCCGCCTTCAACCCGGCGCACAAGCTGATGGACCAGGTGGTGGAAGCCACGCTGCTGCACGGCACGGCGACACGGGCCGAGGCCGAGAAACGCGCCATCGCGCTGTTCAAGAAGCTTAGCCTGCCGAACCCCGAAACCATCGGCGAGCGTTTCCCGCACCAAGTCTCCGGCGGCCAGCTGCAGCGGGTGATGACGGCGATGGCGCTGTGCTCGGAACCCGACCTGATCGTCTTCGACGAGCCGACCACCGCGCTCGACGTCACGACGCAGATCGACGTGCTGGCGGCGATCAAGGACGCCATTCGCGACACCCATGTCGCGGCGCTCTACATCACCCACGACCTTGCCGTCGTCGCCCAGGTCTCCGACGAGATCATGGTGCTGCGCCACGGCAGGCTGGTCGAATGGGGCGGCACCCGCCAGATCATCAAGGAGCCGCGCCAGGAATATACCAATGCGCTGGTCTCGGTGCATGAGATCGAGCACGCCGAGCAGAAGCCCGGCGCGACGCCGTTCCTGTCGGTCAAGAATGTCACCGCCGCTTATGGCGGCAGCAACGTCAAGGTGCTGAAGAACGTCTCGGTCGACATCTATCCGGGCCAGACGCTGGCCGTCGTCGGCGAATCCGGCTCCGGCAAGTCGACGCTGGCGCGCGCCATCACCGGGCTTTTGCCGCCCGAGGAAGGCACCGTCACCTTCGACGGCAGGCCGCTCGCCAACCGGCTTGCCGACCGGCCGAAGGAGGATCTGCGGCAATTGCAGATGATCTACCAGATGGCCGACGTGGCGATGAACCCGCGCCAGACCGTCGGCACCATCATCGGCCGGCCGCTCGAGTTTTATTTCGGCATACGCGGCCGCGAGCGCGACAAGCGCGTTGCCGAACTGCTCGACGAGATCGAGATGGGCAAGGGCTTCCTCGATCGCTATCCGGCCGAACTGTCCGGCGGCCAGAAGCAGCGCGTCTGCATTGCGCGTTCGCTTGCCGCCAAGCCGAAGCTGATCATCTGCGACGAGGTGACATCGGCGCTCGACCCGCTGGTGGCCAACGGCATCCTCAAGCTGCTGCTCAATCTGCAGCAGCATGAGAAGGTCGCCTACCTCTTCATCACCCACGATTTGGCGACGGTGAAGTCGATCGCCGATTCGATCGCGGTGATGTATCGCGGCGAGGTGGTGCGCTATGGCGCCAAGAGCAAGGTGCTGACGCCGCCCTTCGACGCCTATACCGACCTGCTCCTGTCCTCCGTCCCCGAGATGGAGATCGGCTGGCTGGAAAAGGCGATCAAGGGACGCCGCATGGCGAGCGCGGGCAACTAGGCGGCCGGCTTCCGCCTCTCAAGACATCTGGGGCTTGGCCTGGCCGGCCGCCCCGGATGCTGACCTCTCCCGCAAGACCGCATGGAGCCGCCCATGGCGCTCAAGACCAAGCTTCTCCTCATCGTCCTCGATGGCGTGCCCTACCGGAACTGGCGCCGGCTGATGGGCAATCTCGAGGGATGGGTGCAGTCGGGCGAGGCGCAGGTATGGAAGATGCGCTCGGTGCTGCCGTCGACCTCGGCCTGCTGCTACGCCTCGATCCACACCGGGGTTTCGCCGCAGGAACACGGCATCCTGTCCAACGAGAACCGTTTTCTCGTCAACAAGCCGGACATTTTCTCCGAGGTCAGCAAGGCTGGCGGCAAGACCGGTGCGGTGACGCATTCCTACTGGTCCGAATTCTTCCGCTCCTACCCGTTCGACCTGGTCGAGGACATGGAATATGACGAGCCGGACGGGCCGATCACGCATGGCCGCTTCCACACCATGACTGGCTACAACTTGCGCAACCAGATGACCCCAAGCGACGTCGACCTGTTTGCGACGCTGACCATGCTGACCCGGCGCCACGATATCGACTACGGCATCCTGCACACCTGCACGCTGGATTCGATGGGCCACCGCTTCGGCCATGACTGCCACGAGATGGACCATGCCTGCTATGCGATGGACGGCATGCTGGCCGCCTTCCTGCCGGGCTGGCGGCAAGTCGGCTACGAGGTGATCGTCACCGCCGACCACGGCCAGACCGACCGCGGCCATCATGGCGGCCATGACGACGAAATGCAGGATTTCGCGCTGTATTATTTTGGGCAAGGCAAAGGGCCGGATGCGGACACTTTGCTCGATCAGCTGCAGTTGGCTCCGACGGTGCTGAAGCGGCTTGGTGTGGCGGTGCCGGAGACGATGAAGGCGAAGCCGTTTCTGGGGTGATGGAACGCGACGCCTTCCCCTTCCCCCCTTGTGGGGGAAGGTGGATCGGCGCGAAGCGCCGAGACGGATGAGGGGTGTTCCAGAAGACACCAACGTCTCACTCCGCTGGAACACCCCTCATCCGTCGCCTTCGGCGACACCTTCTCCCACAGGGGGGAGAAGGGAAAAAGGCGCACCTCTGGCAACACTCCTTCTCTTCGGTTAGCTTCGCCAAAATTCCTTGGCGGAAGGATGAACCTTTTTGGACCGATCGGCGACAGAGCAGACAGGAGCCAGGCGGCTCGACCGGCCATGACGGCAGCGACGGAGACTGATCGCGCGCTTGTCGACCGGGTCGCGAAGGGCGACCGTGCCGCTGTTCGGCTGCTGTTCATGCGTCACCACGCGCGGGTCTACCGCTTCGTGGCGCGCCAGACGGGATCGGAAATGATGGCCGACGACATCGCAAACGAGGTCTTTCTTGAGCTGTGGCGCCAGGCGCCCGGCTTCGAAGGACGATCGGAAGTCTCGACCTGGCTGCTCGGTATCGCCCGCTTCAAGGCGCTGTCGATGCTGCGCAAGAAAAAAGAAGACTGGATCGACGATGACGATGCGGCGCAGGTCGCTGACAGCGCCGATACGCCGGAAGTCGCGACCATGAAGGAAGACAAGGGCGCTGCCTTGCGGCGCTTTGTCGATGCCTTGCCGGAAGAACACCGCTCGGTGATCGACCTTGCCTATTATCATGGACAGTCGGTGACGGAGATCGGCGAGGTGCTCAGCATCCCGGTCGCCACCGTCAAGACCCGTATGTTCTACGCCCGCAAGAAACTCGGCGAAGCCTTGAAGGCCGCCGGTTACGACAGGGGTTGGCCATGAGTAATCCTGAAGACATGAGCGCGGCTGAAAAGATGTCGCGCCGCGACGAAATGGAAACGCTGCTGCCGTTCTATCTGAACGGCTCGCTGGAAGGCTCCGACCTCGAAGCCGTCGAGGAATGGCTGGCGTCCGATCCGGCGGCAATGGCAGCGCTTGGCGAGGCCGAGGCCGAGTTCTCCGGCACCACCGCCGCCAACGAGGCGATCCGGCCGCCGGCCGATGCGCTCAGCCGCTTTGCCAAGGCGCTCGACGCCGAGGTCGGACCGGTGCGCGCTCCCGCAGGCCGCTCCTGGCTGGCGCAGGCGCTCGATCGTTTCATGGCGGTACCGGTCGGTATCGCCTGGGCGGCGGCCGCTGTCTTGCTGGCGCTGGTCGTGGTGCAGTCCTATGTGCAGACCGGCGGCAAGGGCAATGATTTCGAGATTGCCGGGGCCGAGGACGAGCTGGCGAAACTGCCGTTCGCGCTGGTCAAGTTCAAGCCGGAGGCGAAGATGTCCGACATCGCCGCCTTCCTCGACCAGAACGGACTTAAGATCGCCGGCGGGCCGACGGCCTCGGGCGTCTTCCGCATTGCCATCCCGGCCAAGACCGGAGCAGATTATGCCAAGCTCGTCGGCCTTGTTGCCGCCCAGCCTTTTGCGGCGACTGTGATCGAGGGAAGGAAACCGGTTGATGGCAGCTAAGGCAGTCATTCGATTTGCAGTCCTTGCGGCGGCGATGACAATCGCCGCCGTGCCCGCTTTAGCGCAGACCAGCGACCCAAATGCCGGCCGCCCAAAGACCGACTGCACCGACACGGCCGGTGCGGCGGCTGCCGACTGCCCCAAGGACGACAAGGGTGCGAATGGCGGAGGGGGCGGCGGCCAGGGCGCTGTTGTCCTTCCGGCCCTGATCGTCGATCTGTTTCCCAATCCGCCCGCTTCGGCGGCGCCCGTGCCGACGCCACGGCCGTCGGCGCCGCCTGCCGATACCCAGGCCGGACCGCCGGCCGGCGGCCCGATCGTTTCGCCAACCGATCTTGTCGCGACCGCGCCGCGGCGTGCCATCGCCGGCGCGTTCGTGCCCGACGAGGTGCTGGTGACCGTCGACGGCGACGCCGGCGCTGTCCAGCAGATCGCCGCCTCCTTCGGCCTGCAAGTGCGCTCGCAGCGCCAGTCGCGGCTGCTCGGCACCACGCTGGTGCGCTTCGGCATTCCCGACGGCCGCCCGGTCGGCACCGTGCTGGCGCAGCTGGCCGCCGATGGCCGCACCCAGCGGCGCGAACCAAACCATATCTATTCGCTGCAGCAGGCGGCCGGCATCGTCAACTATGCCTTCGAGCGCATCCAGCTCGACAACAAGCAAGCCAGCGGCGAGAACGTGCGCGTCGCCGTCATCGACACCGGCATCGACGACACCAATCCGGCGCTGGCCGGCGTCATTGCCGACCAGTTCGACGCCATGCCCGAAGTGCCGATCGAAAAGCGCGACCACGGTACTTCGGTCGACGGGCTGATCGCCGGTGTCGGCGCGCTCGAAGGCATGGCTCCCGGGGCCAGAATCTATCATGCGCGCGCCTTCGAGGACGGCAGGTCGACCATGGATGTCATCCTGTCGGCGCTCGACTGGGCGGCGGAGCAGAATGTCAGCATCATCAATATGAGCTTCGTCGGCCCCAAGAACGACTTGCTCGCCACCGCTTGCCGCAATGCGCGCGGGCTTGGCATCATCCTGGTTGCGGCGGCCGGCAACAACGGGCCGAAAGCGCCCTATGGTTACCCGGCCGCCTATCCCGGCGTCATCGCGGTGACCGCCACCGACGCCAGGGACGGGCTGATGCCGCAGGCCAATCGCGGCGCCTACGTCTTCATCTCGGCGCCCGGCGTTGAGATGGTGGCGCCGAGCGGCGCCGGCTCGGACGTCGTCACCGGCACCTCGTTTGCCGCCGCGATCGTCTCCGGCGCCATCGCCAATTTGATCCACGCCGCGCCCGAGCGATCGGCCGACGACATCGAAAAGGCGCTGGCCGCCACCGCCCGGGATCTCGGCCCGAAGGGCCGCGACAAGGATTTCGGTTATGGGCTGCTGGACATCAAGGCGGCCGAAGCGGCGAAGCAGTGAGTTTGCGGCACGGTCCCCTTCAAGTGGCAACAGCGCGCAGTGGCATCTCACGCTTGATCGTCCTGTCGAGATAGGCGGTCAGATGCGCGGTTAGTTCCCGCGCGTCGTCTTCGGCGCCGTGAATGAAGCTCGATTTCCGGCGACGCAGATATGGCAGACCCACCACATAAAGCGTGTCGCTATTAATTGGCCTCATATCCGGCAGCCTTGAAGAAGTTTCTGCATTCGGCTGGCTCGAACAGGAGGCAGATATCGCCGAGAGCCTGGCAGAGTGCGTCGAAGGTTCTGGCCGCCTTCTTTCGCAGCCACGCCTTGAGTTTTGAGTAGGCCATCTCGATCGGGTTGAGATCAGGTGAGTAGGGCGGCAGGAACAGCAGCCAAGCGC
>NZ_VFTC01000051.1 GCF_007003975.1 Mesorhizobium sp. WSM4306 | reverse complement strand
CAGGTGACGTGAACAATCACCAGCCTGCCATGACCGCCCTCTCTCAGCGAATTTGCAGAACTCTCAGTACACTACCAAAGAGGGGGTGCCGTCGTTGCGGCCAGCCCCCTTCTCCCCGTCACTATACGGGGAGAAGTGCCCGGCAGGGCGATGAGGGGCGGCGCTGGCTTTGGCGGTCTCCAGCAAAAAATGCTGAAACCTGTCGCTAGATTGAACCGATTGTTCTGGCTTGGCGCCGCCGTGTCTTACTCCGCCGCCAGCCTGTCCACCGTTCCATACGTCGCCTGGTAGCGTGCCCGCTGGCGGCTGAGCGCGACCATTGTGTTGCGCAGCAGGATCGCCACGGTGATCGGGCCGACGCCGCCCGGCACCGGCGTGATCCAGGACGCAACTTCCTTGACGCTCTCGGTGTCGACGTCGCCGACGATGCGGCTTTGCCCGTCCGGGCCGATCTCGGAATTGATGCCGATGTCGATGACGGCGGCACCGGGCTTGACCATATCGGCCTTGATCAGCCTCGGCTTGCCGACGGCGACGAACAGCGCGTCGGCGCGGCGCGCATGTGCGGCCACCGAACGCGTCATGTGATGGCACACCGTCACCGTCGCGCCTTCGCTCATCAACAGGAAGGCAATCGGCTTGCCGACGATTTCGGAATGGCCGACGACGACGACTTCGAGCCCCTTGAGGTCGAGGCCGGTTTCCTTCAGCAGCTCGACAGAGGCCGCCGCCGTGCAGGGCGCGAGATCAAGCTGGTTGTAGACGATGTTGCCGATCGAGGCCGGATGCATGCCCTCGACGTCCTTCAGCGGATGCACGGCCGCCTGCAGCGTCTTGATCGGGATGTGTGCAGGCACCGGCCGCTGGATGATGATGCCCGTGACGCGCGGATCAGCGTTCAGGCCATGGATCGCGGCTTCCAACTCACCGGCGCTGATGTCGGCGTCAAAGCGCCGCTCCTCGAAACCGATGCCGGCGAGACCGGCCTTGGCGCGCTGGTTGCGCACATAGACATCGACCGCGTCGGTGTCGCCGACGGTGATCGATACCAGTTTCGGCGGAAAACCTTCAGCGGTGGCGATCGCGGCATCCTCGCGCACGGCGGCGATGATGCGCTGGGCGACCGGGCCGCCCCGGAGATAGCGGCTGTCGTCTGGCTGAGACATGGCTGGACTTTCGTAGCGAATTTGGCCGCCCCTATAGAGCAATTCCAGGAAAAGTGTGAGCGGTTTTCCGTCCGGAATTGCGTCAGGACCAAGAGATAGGCGAAATGTGGCAAGGGCAGCGTGAAAGCGCACCATCGTCGCCCTGGCGCGACGTTCTGGCGCAGCTTGGCCCTAGGGGCAGCCGATCCTACCTCAAAGAAAAAGGGCAGCGCGGTTTCCCGTGCTGCCCTTTCCTGACTGGCCGCATCACACGGCCCGTCCCCCGTAAACCCTTGCCGATCCCTGAAGGCCCAGCCTTCCGGACCAGATGATTCGCTAGCCGACTATATCACGACCACGGTCGTTCCAACATTGACCCTCTCGTAAAGGTCAACCACGTCCTCGTTGCGCATGCGGATGCAGCCGGACGACACCGCGCCGCCGATCGTCCAGGGCTGGTTGGTGCCGTGAATGCGGTATTCCGTCGTGCCGAGATAGAGCGCGCGGGCGCCGAGCGGGTTCTCTTCGCCGCCGGCCAGATAGGTCGGCAGATAACGGCCCTTGGCGGCCTCGCGCTTGATCATTTCCGCCGGCGGACGCCAGTCAGGCCAGACGCGCTTGTTGGTGATCTTGTGCGTGCCCGACCATTCGAAGCCCGGCTTGCCGCTGCCGACGCCATAGCGCCGCGCCTTGCCGTTCTTCTCGACCAGGAACAGGAAATTCTGCGTCGTATCGATGACGATCGTGCCCGGCTTCTGCGGGCCATCATAGGCGACTTCCTGCGGCAGATAGAGCGGGTCGATCTGCGGCCGCATCACCATACGCTTGGCCGGAGCCTGCACCGAAGCGGTACGCACCCGGTCGGGCTGCGCCGGCTGTGCATAGCGAACGCGCGGCTGCTGGATCATCTGGCGGCTTTGCCGCACGATGCCGGGCGCCCGGCCAAGCTGCAGCACCCAGGGTGCCGAAAGGTCGGGGCTCACCATCACCGGTGGCCTGTCGGCATAGCGGTCGTTAGCGGCGGACGAGGTGACGCCGGCTGCCAGAATGGCCACGGCGCCTAGCACGGAACGCAAAAAGATCTTCATCGGAACGCACCTTGATCGTCGAACGAACGGAGGCGGAACTTGCCCCCGGTTGCGCGATCCTTGGCGCGAAGCCGCAACCGAAACATGAATCGGAATGCGTAAAATGCCGCTTTGTCAGTAAAGCTTTTGGTGTGGTTACCGCCGGGTTCAGGAATCTGGTAAAGCCGCGGTAAATGCAGCGCTGAGCCGCGTTAACGAATGGATTTTACCATGGACAATGGAAATACCGGACTGCTGACCGGCACCGATGGGATCACGCGCTGCTTCTGGCACGGCAATCTGCCGGACTATCTGCACTATCACGACCATGAATGGGGTAGGCCGGTCGCCGACGACCGCAGGCTGTTCGAAAAGATCTGCCTCGAAGGCTTTCAATCCGGCCTGTCCTGGCTGACCATCCTGCGCAAGCGCGAGAACTTTCGCGAGGCCTTCGCCGGTTTCGACTTCGACAAGGTCGCCGCCTTCACCGACGAGGATGTCGAGCGCCTGCTTGGCAATGCCGGCATCATCCGCCACCGCGGCAAGATCGTTTCGACCATCAACAACGCTAGGCGCGCGAGAGAGATGGTGGATGAATTCGGATCGCTGGCCGCCTGGTTCTGGAAGTTCGAGCCGGGCAAGGAGGAGCGGCCCGAGATCGTCGACCTCGCCCATCTGCGCGCCAATCCGACGACGGCGGTCTCGGTCAGGATTTCGAAGGAACTGAAAAAGCGCGGCTGGAGTTTTGTCGGCCCGACGACAGTCTATGCCTTCATGCAGGCAATGGGCATGGTCAACGACCACCTCGAAGGGTGTGTTTGCCGGGAGCAAGTGGAGAAGGATAGGAAGGCCTTCAAAAGGCCGAGATGAACCTCTCTTCCTTCGCCCCGTTCACGGGGAGAAGGTGCCCGAAGGGCGGATGAGGGGCAGCGCGAACCTTAGAAATAGGCACTGCCCGCGCAATCAAGTCCCGCTGGCACCCGTCAAAAACAGCCCCGCGACAATAGCCGCCAGCGCTGCAAAGGCCGGGTAGATCACCAGCAGCCCGGTCATCAGCGCCTCGCGCATGGACGAGCCTTTGCGCTCTTCGGCGGTGACCTCGAACGGCCCGGCCAGGCTCGCCGTGACCGGCTGCCGGCTTTCGGCCGGCCGCAGCCGGACTTCATGCGAGCTATCGTCTCTGATATCGAATTTCTGCGCCATGGTCATGGCCCCAACCCCTTGTTTCGGCGCGCTTATCGGCTCCGATTGTGTCGGCACGATGCCGCACCGATGGCGGAATTGTTTCCTTTTTGGTGCGTTTTGTTTCGGGAGACGCCGCTTTCCTTCTCCCACCGGGGACAAGGGAGAGCGCAAACCCTTGCCGCTCCCGGCTGCATCGGTTAGGACACGCGCGCCGTGGAAAGCGGCAATTTGACCGATCCACGCAACGCCACGAAACACCGAGTACCCATCCCATGGCCGACAAATCGGAAAAGACGAAAGCGCGGCTGCCGCGCGGCTTTGCCGATCGCAGTGCAGAAGATATCCGCGCCGTCGAGAAGATGATGGCGACCATTCGCTCGGTCTTTGAACTCTACGGGTTCGAACCGGCCGACCAGCCGCTGATCGAATACACCGATGCGCTCGGCAAATTCCTGCCCGACCAGGACCGGCCCAACGAAGGCGTGTTCTCGTTCCAGGACGATGACGAGCAGTGGCTGTCGCTGCGCTACGATTTGACCGCGCCGACGGCGCGTTACGTCGCCGAGAATTTTGAAAAACTGCCAAAGCCTTATCGCAGCTACCGCTCCGGTTGGGTGTTCCGCAACGAAAAGCCCGGCCCCGGCCGCTTCCGCCAGTTCATGCAGTTCGACGCCGACACCATAGGCACGCCGGGCGTGGCTGCCGATGCCGAGATGGCGATGATGATGGCCGATGTCATGGAAGCGCTCGGCATCAAACGCGGCGACTACGTTATTCGCGTCAACAATCGTAAGGTGCTTGACGGCGTGCTGGAGGCGATCGGTCTGGGCGGCGAAGAGAATGCAGGGCGCCGGCTGACCGTGCTGCGCGCCATCGACAAGCTGGACAAGCTGGGTGCGGAAGGGGTTCGCCTGCTCTTGGGCGCGGGCCGCAAGGATGAGAGCGGCGACTTCACCAAAGGTGCAGGGCTCAACGAGGCGCAGATATCGAAGCTTCTTGATGTTTTCGGGCCTGAAAGGGTTCATTCCGTTCAGACCTCCCAGTATGCAGGAGTCGTTTTGGATGATGACGAAACCTCGCCCAACATGGGGGAAGGCTTCAGAGTCCTCAATGCGCTTGCCATTGACGATTGGGAAGAGGTTCTGGAGGAGACAGCCATCGGAAGGCAGGGACTAGAGGAGCTCCGAGAAATCGCAGCTTTGTTGACCGCATCCGGATACGGCACGAAGCGGGTCAAAATCAGCCCCTCCGTCGTGCGTGGCCTCGAATACTACACCGGCCCCGTCTTCGAGGCCGAGCTCCTGGCCGAAATCCCCAATGAAGACGGCCAGATCGTGCGCTTCGGCTCGGTCGGCGGCGGTGGCCGCTATGACGGGCTGGTCTCGCGCTTCCGTGGCGAGCCGGTGCCGGCGACCGGCTTCTCCATCGGCGTGTCCCGGCTGATGACGGCGCTGAAGAACCTCGGCAAGCTGGACACCACCGATGTGATCGCGCCGGTCGTCGTGCTGGTGATGGACAAGGACACCGAAAGCCTCGGCCGTTACCAGAAAATGGTCGCCGAGCTGCGCGCCGCTGGCATCCGCTCCGAAATGTATCTCGGCGGCGCCGGCATGAAGGCGCAGCTGAAATATGCCGACCGCCGCGGCAGCCCGGTGGCCGTCATCCAGGGCGGCGACGAGCGCGCCAAGGGCGAGCTGCAGATCAAGGACCTGATCGAAGGCGCGCGCATGTCGGCCGAGATCACCGACAACGCCGAATGGCGGGCAGCAAGGCCGGCGCAGGTGACGGTGGCGAAGAGCGAGCTGGTCGCCGAGGTGAAGAAGATTTTGGCGGCGCAGGCCGAGGAGAGGGCGCGTGGCAAGTAGAGGCCGTGTTTCGTCGCGCCCCCCTCTGTCCTGCCGGACATCTCCCCCACGAGGGGGGAGATTGGCCTCTTCATTGACGTCGCCATTCTTGCGACGCAGGCGATTGGCGAAGCCCGTCGCGATATCTGATCTCCCCCCTTGTGGGGGAGATGTCCGGCAGGACAGAGGGGGGCGCCGTAGAGCGCTAACCTTAGGTAGACCCGCTGGTCCCAAACCAGCGGGTCGTGCGACAGCATGGGCGTCCCCATGACCTCCCGTCCCGCCATCGCCGCCGACATCACCAACCTCTTCGCCACCCGCAACACCCATGCGGTGGAAGTCGCCGTGCTGCAGCCCGCCGACCCGTTCCTCGACATGGCCGGCGAGGACCTTCGCCGCCGTATCTTTCTGACCGAAAGCGAGACCGGCAAGACGCTGTGCCTGCGGCCGGAATTCACCATTCCCGTCTGCCTTGACCACATCGCCAGCCAGGCCGGCACGCCGCGCCGCTATTCTTATCTGGGCGAAGTGTTTCGCCAGCGCCGCGAGGGCGGCAACGAGTTTTTCCAGGCCGGTATCGAGGATCTCGGCGACCGCGATACGGCTGAGGCCGATGCCCGTTCGCTTGCCGATGCGCATGCGCTGCTGCAGCTGGTGCTGCCGGATCAGCCCCTGGCGATCACGCTCGGCGACCAGACCATCTTCGAGGCGGTGCTGGCAGCGCTTGGCCTGCCGCGCGGCTGGCGCATGCGGCTGGCGCGGGCCTTTGGCTCTGCGCCGATGCTGCAGGCAGCGCTCGCCGACCTCGCCAATCCGCCGCGCAACGGCCAGCTTGACGACGATGTCGCGGCCCTTGTGCTCGACGGTGATATCGAAGCGCTGTCCGTCCACATCGCCGGAGGCATGGAAGAGGCCGGCCTGTCGGCATCGGGCGGACGCGCGCCGGCTGACATTGCGCGGCGGCTGATCGAGAAGGCCGAACTGCGCAGCGTGCGGCTGTCGAACGAGGCCTTCGCCGCGCTGAAAGATTTTCTCGCCATCGACGTGCCGCTTGACGGCGCCAGTGCTGCGCTCGAAAGCTTCGCCGCCTCTGCCGGGTTGTCACTGGGTGCGGCGCTGGAAAAATTCACCGCCCGCGCCAAGGCGATCGAAACCCATGGCCTGCCCGTCGAAAAAGTCCGTTATGACGCTGCCTTCGGCCGTCCGCTGGATTACTACACCGGCATCGTCTTCGAGATCGCGGCTGAAGGCGGCGAGCGGCCGCTGGCCGGCGGCGGACGTTACGACCGGCTGCTGACGCTGCTTGGCGCAAAGACGCCGATCCCCGGCGTCGGCTTCTCCGTCTGGCTCGACCGCATCGAAGCGTTGCGGGGAGAGCCCAAATGATCACGCTGGCGATCCCGTCGAAAGGCCGGCTCAAGGAGCAGGCGCTGGAGGTGCTGGCCAAGGCAGGGCTTGCCGTCAGCCTGCCGGGCGACGAGCGCCAGTATCGAGCCCGCATCGAGGGCACTGAGAGCATCGAGGTGGCGTTCCTCTCAGCGTCCGAAATTGCCGGCGAGATCGGCCAGGGTTCGGTCGATCTCGGCATCACCGGCGAGGATCTCGTGCGCGAAAATCTCGCCGACTGGGAAGCTCGCGCCGAAATCGTCGCGCGCCTCGGCTTCGGCCATGCCGATGTCGTCGTCGCCGTGCCCGGCATCTGGCTCGATGTCGATACCATGGCCGATCTCGACGATGTCGCCGCCGATTTCCGCCAGCGCCACGGCAGGCGGCTGCGGATCGCCACCAAATACTGGCGGCTGACGCAGCAGTTCTTCTCGCAAAAGCACGGTATCCAGGTCTACCGCATCGTCGAAAGCCTCGGCGCCACCGAAGGCGCGCCGGCGGCAGGCCTTGCCGACGTCATCGTCGACATCACCACCACCGGCTCGACCCTGCGCGCCAATCACCTCAAGGTGCTGGCCGACGGCGTTGTGCTGAAGTCGCAGGCCTGTCTTGTGGCCTCGAAAAAGGCGCGTGCAGCGGCCGATGAGGCGCTCGTGCGCGATATCGCCGCGAAGATGGGCGCCCTCCCTCCCCCTTGAGGGGAGGGTGGACAGCCGCCGAAGGCGGATGGACGGGTGGGGTCGCTGCGGCAGTGCTCGACGCAAGGCCCTCCCACCCGCCTCGACCCGTAATAAAGTCGCGCACTTGGCGGAGGACCCCACCCGGCCGCTGCGCGGCCACCCTCCCTCAAGGGGGAGGGAACCGCCTCTACTTTCCACCACTCCGCCGGGCTGATAGGCTCGACCCAATCCCCGGGAGGAGACGGCGATGGCGATCAATCTCGACGAGCTCAAGAACGCCACCAATCTGCGCGAGCGCGGCAGGGCGTTCATTGCCCCGCTCGACGGCAGGGCGCATGTGTCGGGCGACCGCTCGGTGCCGCTACTCGACAAGACCATCCCCGAGCTGTTTTCCGACACGGTCAGCAAATACGCAACGCAGGATGCTGCCGTCTTCGTCGGCCAGGACAAGCGCTTCACCTGGAGCGAACTGTCGGACACGGTCGACACGCTGGCCGCCGGCTTCCTGGCGCTTGGTCTCGAAAAAGGTGACCGCGTCGGCATCTGGTCGCCCAACCGCTGGGAATGGCTGGCAACGCAATTCGCCACCGCCCGCATCGGCCTGATCCTGGTCAACATCAACCCGGCCTACCGGCTGACCGAGCTTGAATATGCCCTCAACAAGGTTGGCTGCAAGGCGCTGGTGACAGCGGCCAGTTTCAAGACCTCCGACTATCTCGGCATGATCGAGACGTTGGCGCCGGAGCTCGCCAAGGCCACCCCCGGCAAGCTCAAGGCGCAGAAATTGCCGGCGCTGAAGATCGTCATCCGCATGGGTGACGACAACTCTCTCGGCATGTTCAATTTCGCCGATGTGCTGTCGATGGCCGGGCGCGACGAGCATGACAGCCTCGACCGCATCTCCGAGGGGCTGAAGCCGGGTGAAGCCATCAACATCCAGTTCACCTCGGGCACGACAGGCGCGCCCAAGGGCGCAACGCTGACCCACACCAACATCGTCAACAACGGCAATTTCGTCACCGCGGCGATCAAGCTCACCGTCGACGACCGGCTCTGCATCCCGGTGCCGCTCTACCACTGCTTCGGCATGTCGATGGGCACGATGGGCTGTGTCACCAAGGGCGCCACGATGGTTTTCCCGGGCGAGGGGTTCGATGCCGGCGCGACGCTCAAGGCGGTGGCGCAGGAACGCTGCACCGGCCTCTACGGCGTACCGACCATGTTCGTCGCCATGCTCGACCACGCCGACTTCGCCAGCTTCGATCTCTCCAGCCTGCGCACGGGCATCATGGCGGGTTCACCATGCCCGATCGAGGTGATGAAGAAAGTGGTCTCGCTGATGCATATGGAAGAGGTGACCATCGCCTACGGCATGACAGAGACCAGTCCGGTCTCGTTCCAGAGCAGCGTCGACGACCCGCTGGAAAAGCGCGTCTCCACCGTCGGCCGCATCCACCCGCATGTCGAGGTCAAGGCCATCGACGCCGATGGCGCCACCGTCACCGTCGGCGCGCCGGGCGAACTGTGCACGCGCGGCTATTCAGTCATGAAGGGATATTGGGACGACGCGGAAAAAACCCGCGAGGCGATCGACGCCGACGGCTGGATGCACACCGGCGACCTCGCCACCATCGACGCCGAGGGCTATTGCAACATTGTCGGCCGGGTCAAGGACATGGTCATCCGCGGCGGTGAGAACGTCTATCCCAGAGAGGTCGAGGAGTTCCTCTACCGCCATCCCAAGGTCAAGGAAGTGCAAGTGTTCGGCATTCCCGACGCCAAATATGGCGAGGAACTGTGCGCCTGGATCGTGCTGAAACCGGGCCAGATCGCCACCGAGCAGGAGATCAAGAACTTCTGCGCCGGCGAGATCGCCCACTACAAAATCCCCCGCTACATCCGCTTCCGTACCGAATTGCCGATGACCGTGACCGGCAAGCCGCAGAAGTTTTTGATGCGCGAGGCGATGGTGGAGGAACTGGGGCTGGTGGTTCAGAAGACGGCGTAAAGCGGTTACTTAGCCGCAGTTCGCGCCGGTAGGCATCTTGCCTTACCGTACAGGCTTGGCCGGATAGTCCCGTGTGGACGCGGCCACTAGTTTGCGGCAGTGAGTTCGATCTGCTCGACCCCCGCCGCGATGTTGATGCCAGTTTCACCCTCGACTGCGAGCGGTTGAAGTGCAAAGGCTTTCTCAGTTCCACCAAGCAGGACATCGGCGCCAAGTCCAAGGCCCGCAGCCGCTTCTGCATCGACGCCATCATATTTTCCGGTTAGCAGGCCATTGTCCTTTGCAGCCGAACCGCTCACGACGGCCCATATGAGATGGCCCTCCTTCACGTCGCCAAGCTCAATGCCGAATTCGTTGATGGAGCCGGTGTAATTTTCCTTCGTGCCGTCATTCTTGGTGAATACGCAGGTCATTGTCTGTTTGCGCGTAATGATTTCGCCGATGCCAGTCGAGGTGTCGCATTTCAGGATACCGACCTGGGCGTTCACCGCCCAGGCTGGCGCCGTCGAGACAAGCAGAAATGAAGCGCCCGCAAGAGCGAAGAGGCGGATGAGGGAGTGGAAAAGCATGTCAGATTTTCCTTGGCTAAGTTGCAAGCGTCCGATAGCAGGCAAATCTGCTTGGTAGTCGTTGGACGCGGCTCTCTTGCCGTGCCTAGCCGGGAAGCGTGGACGTGACCTCCCGCTTCCCTTTGCGCTCGGCGCGCCATTCCTCAAACCGCTGCAAGATCACGAAGAAGGCAGGCACGAAGAGAACGGCAAGGCAGGTGGAGGCGATCATGCCGGAGAAGACCGTGATGCCGATCGATTTGCGCGCACTGGCTCCGGCGCCCGTCGCCAGCACCAGTGGCGCGACGCCGAGGATAAAGGCGAAGGACGTCATCAAGATGGGGCGGAAGCGGGCGCGCGCGGCCTCGATCGCCGACTCGACGATCGGTTTGCCGGCGGCGCGCAATTCACGCGCGACCTCGACGATCAGAATGGCGTTCTTGGCCGACAGCGCAATCAGCAGGATCAGGCCGATCTGGACATAGAGGTTGTTATCGATACCGAGCCCGGTGAGGACCAGCACCGGGCCGACCAGCGAAAGCGGCGCGGCGAGCAATATCGAGATCGGCGCCAGCCAGCTCCCATACTGGCCCGCCAGCACCAGATAGACCAACAGCAGTGCCATGCCGAACACCAGGTAGATCTGGCTGCCGACGAGCTTTTCCTGGAAGGAGAGCCCAGTCCACTCGTAGCCGGTCCCGGGCGGCAGCGTGTCGGCCGCGGCCGCTTCCATCAGCTTGATCGCATCACCTGATGAGAAACCCTGCGCCTGCACGCCAAGGACCGATGCGGAGGGATAGAGGTTATAGAGGCTGATCAGCGAGGGGCCGACGCTTGGCGTGACCGTCAGCACCGTGCCAAGCGGGATCATATCGCCGTTCTGGTTGCGCACCGTCAGGCGGCTGATGTCCTCGGGCGACAGGCGGAACTGAGAATCGCCCTGCACATAGATCTGGAAGACCCGCCCGAACTTGTTGAATTGGCTGACATAGGTGGAGCCTAGATAGCCGGCGAGCGTCTGAAACACCTGGTCGGTGGTCAGCCCGAGCATCTGTACCTTTTCGCGGTCGAACTCGACCTGGTATTGCGGGACGTTGGATCGGAACGTTGCCGATACGCGCTGGATGCCGGACTGCGTCGCTGCTGCCCTGGTCAGCGCGCTGGTCGCGCCCTGCAACTTCGCAAGGTCGAAACTGCCGTCACGCAACTCGACCTGCATGGTGAAGCCGGCGGCGTTGCCGATGCCCTGGATCGGCGGCGGTGGCAGCACCAGGACATTGCCGTCCGCCATGTCTGACAGGTTCTTGTTCAGCGTCGCATAAAGCGAGGCGAGATCCTCACCCTTGCCCCGCACGCTCCAGTCCTTGAGGATGATGTAGGCAACGCCGGCATTTGCTAAAGTCGAGTTGTTGTCGAGGGCCGATAAGCCGGCGATCGTCACCACCTGGTCTACGCCCGGCGTTGCCTTCGCGATCTTCGAAATCTGCTGCAGCGTCTCCTGCGTACGGCCGAGGGACGCGCCGTCAGGCAGTTGCACCGAAGCGAGCAGATAGCCTTGGTCCTCGATCGGAATGAAACCGGTGGCCACGCGCGACATGCCGTAGCCCGCCGCGCCAATGATGAGCGACGCGATTATGCCCATCACCGTGCTGTGGCGCACCATGGATCCGATTAGGCGGGCGTAGCCGTTTTCCGCCCGCTGATAGACGGCATTGAAGCCGCGGAAGAAGGCGTTTCGCTTGTCTAGGGGCCCCGGCTGCCTCAGCCAGGTCGCGCACTGCGTGGGCTTCAGCGTTGCTGCGTTGACGGCGCTGATCAAGGCAGTTGCCGCGATCACCAACGCGAATTGCGCATACATCTGCCCTGTCAGGCCGGGCAGGAACGCAGCCGGCAGGAACACCGCCATCAACACAAGCGTGATGCCGATGATCGGCCCGAACAGCGCATTCATGGCCGCGACCGCCGCATCGTGGCCGGACATGCCGCGCTCCATGTTGTGCGCGGCCCCCTCGACCACAACGATGGCGTCGTCGACGACGATACCGATGGCAAGCACGATGGCGAACAGGGTCGACAGGTTGACGGTAAAGCCAAGCGCGAGCATCGCCGCGAAGGCCCCGATGATGGTCACCGGCACGGTCGTTGCCGGTACCAGCATCGCCCGCCAGTCCTGCAGGAAAAGCAGGATGACGATCAGCACCAGCACCGCGGCCTCAAGCAGCGTCTTATAGACTTCGTCGATCGCTTGGCTGACGAAGATCGTGGTGTTGAACGGGATCGAGTAAGCAAGGCCTTGCGGGAACTCGCCAGACAGTTCCTTCATCCTGGCCTCGACTTTGCCGGCCACGTCGAGTGCGTTGGCGCCGGGCGACAGGAAGATGGCCAGGCCAGCCGCCTGCTGGCCGTCGAGATTGAAGAATTGCCCATACGTCTGGGCACCGAGCTCGACCCGGCCGACGTCGCGCACGCGGGTCAGGTCGCCGTTGGCGCCGGTCTTGACGATCACCGCGCCGAACTGATCGGGGTCGTCAAGGCGGCTGGACACTTCGATTGTATATTGGAAGGACTGTCCGTCGGGCGCCGGCGGCGCGCCAACCTGGCCCGCGGTGACCTGCTCGCTTTGCTGCTGCAGCGCCTGGACGACGTCCTGGGTCGTAAGGCCGCGCACCTGCATCTTCTGCGGGTCGAGCCAGACGCGCATCGAATACTGCCCGGCGCCGAACACGTTCACGTTGCCGACACCTGGTATCCGGGAGAGCTCGTCCTTCAGCCGGATGGTTGCGTAGTTGGCGAGATAAAGGCTGTCGTATTGTTTGTCCGGCGACGTCAGCGTGACGATCTCGAGGATGGAGGTCGATTTCTTCTGGACGTTGACGCCCTGCACCTGCACTGCCTGCGGCAGCGATGCGAGGGCAGTGGACACCCGGTTCTGGACACGCACCTGCGCCTGGTCGAGGTCCGTGCCGATCTGGAAAGTGACGGTCAGATTGTAGCTGCCATCCGACGCGGAGAAGGACTGCATGTAGAGCATGCCCTCGACGCCGTTGACCTGCTGCTCGATCGGCAGCGCCACCGTGTCGATAACCGAGCGCGCGCTGGCGCCAGGATAGCGGGTGGTCACCGAAACGGTCGGCGGCACCACGTCGGGATATTGCGCCACCGGCAGGCCGAAGAGCGAGACCAGGCCGATGACGACCATGAGGACGGCGATTGCATTGGCCAGAACCGGGCGCTCGATGAAGAATTTGGAGATCATTGGGCAGCGCCGTCGGCCGCAGCCGCTTCCAGCGTTTTCACCTGCGGCTCGATCTTCTGGCCGGGTACGGCCGTCAGCAAGCCGGAGACTAGGACGCGGTCTTCCGCGGTGATCCCCTTGCTGATCACCCGTAAGGCACCGACAAGCTGGCCGATCTCGACCGGACGCTCCTCGATGACGTCGTCCTTTCCCGCAACGAGCAGGTAGCGACCCCTCTGGTCGCTTCCGATCGCTCGGTCGGGAACCAACAGCATGTCCGGTTCCTCTCCAAGCGGCACGCGCACGCGCACGAAGTAACCCGGAAGCAATGCCCGATCGTCGTTGGGCAGCACGGCGCGCACCGCGAGCGTGCCGGTAGTGGCGGTAACCTCTGGGGAGGCGTAGTCCAGCATTCCCTTGTGCGGATAGCCTGTCTCGTTCTGCAAGCCGACCTCGGCCGGTATCTTCTTGAGGTCCTGGCCGGTCATGCCCCGTTTGGCCATGGCGGCGCGAATGCGCAGCACGTCTTGCTCTGAGATGTTGAAGTTGACATAAATGGGCGCGAGCTGAACGATGGTCGCCAGCGTAGTCGCGCTGCCGGCGCCAACCAGTTGCCCGATCGACACCTGGCGGGCGCCGACGATGCCCGCAAACGGCGCCTTGACCTCGGTGTAGCTCAAATTGAGCTGGGCCTGCTCGACGTCGACGGCGCTCTGCTTCTGCTTGGCGGCGTCGACATCCGCCGCGGCGGCGGACTGATCGAGGGTCGATTGCGAAATGATCTTCTGTGATAGCAGTTCCTGCTGCCGCTTGAGGTCGGCTCCGGACTGCTTGGCGGAGGCGTCGGCCGAACCCTGCCCGGCCTGGGCCTGTTCGAGTGCCAATTGGTAGGTATCCTGTTCGATCAGGAACAGCCGGGTACCAGCCTTGACCTCATCTCCGTCCTTATAGTCGATTTCCTGGATGAAGCCGGAGACACGCGCAACCAGCGGCGTCGTGTTCACCGCCGCGGCACTGCCTGTGGCCTCGAGATAGGGGGTTACAGTCTGCTTGACCGGAAGCGCTACATCTATCTTGGGTGGCGGGGGCGGCGCGTAACTGTTTTCATTGCCGCAGGCGCACAATAAAATTGCTGCAAGTGCGAATGAACCAGCCGTCGGCGCGGCTCTCCTCCATGAGAAAACCATTTTGCCCCTCTGAATACTTCGGTATATATATCATATTGCTGTGAAATTGCGTGAACCTAGCTTTTTTTGGGGAGTTTGTCATGCGGATTGCGTTAAGCGTGCTTTTTCTGGCAACTCAGGTGACGGCCAATGCCGCATTTGCGCAGACTGCAGCCGAGCGAGAAGCCTGCCAGTCTGACTACGAGAAATTCTGCAAGGGGGTGGAGCAAGGCGGAGGCCGCATCATCAAGTGCCTGAACGATCATCTGAGTGACCTGACGCCGCAATGCCAGAAGGTCGTCAAGGAGAATACGCCCCAATAGGGCCACTGCAATTCCAGCAAAAGTGCGCGGTGATTTTGCCTCCGGAATTGGGATAGGGTGCTCTAGGGCTCGGCCTATCCGACGACTGAGCGGGATCAGCGAACGCTGGCCGGCAAGGCCCGCTGATCTCGTAGAATGTTGGCTGGATGCTTGAAGACAAGCCTACGCAAACGCCCAAGGTTGCAACATCCAAGGCCGCATCGGGCGGTTTCGGGCGATCGGTGATGTCTTGGGTGATGCCTTTGGGTGCCTTGGCCTTGGCTCTCGCGGTGAGGGCCAGCGGCCTTTCGGTCGACCAAGGATCGCTGAACCTCAGGATCCTCGTTGGCGCGCTGTCGAGCGCGATCATGTTCACCACCATTTTCGTGGTGCTCGAGCATGCCGAGGCAGTCGCCCGGCGCGTGGGGGAGCCCTATGGAACCTTGGTGCTGACTTTTGCGGTGACGGCGATCGAATTGTCGATCATCGTTTCTATGATGTTGCACGGAGAAAACAATCCGACGCTGGCTCGCGAGTCCGTTTTCTCGACGGTGATGATCACCTCCACCGGCGTCGTCGGCATATGCCTCACGCTTGGCGGCTGGCTTCATCGCAAGCAGGCTATCGTCCGGCAAGGGACCAGCGCCTACCTGTCGGTGCTGACCGCGCTGACCGTGATGACGCTTATTCTTCCGACCTACACCCAGGCCACGGGTCCAGGCACGTTTTCGGCGGCTCAGCTTGGTTTTGTAAGCGTCCTTTCGGTGCTGCTCTACGCGGGCTTCGTGTTTGCCCAGACTGTCCGGCACCGGGAGGACTTCGTCCAGGGACAAGCACACGAAGCGCCGGTGCGAACGGCCTCCGACAACGGCATTTTTGTCAGCGCCCTGTTGCTGTTGTGCGGGCTCATCGGAATAGTCATGCTCGCCGAGCAGGTCGCCGCAGGCGTGGAGGATGCGCTGGCCGCTTACGAGATAAAGCAGGCTGACAGCATTGTGGGCGCGTTGATAGCGGCACTGGTTTTGATGCCGGAGGCCATCTCGGCAATCCGCGCCTCCTTCAGGAATGAACTGCAGCGAAGCCTGAACGTCGCGATGGGCTCGGCCTGCGCCACCATCGGTTTGACGATACCGGGGGTCGCGGCCGCCAGCCTGCTGACGGGGAGAGGATTGACCCTGGGACTTTCGGCCTCCGATGCCGTGCTTCTGGTTCTGGCGCTTTTCATATGCAGCGTGAGTTTCGGCACCGAAAGAACGACCTTCCTGACCGGCATGGTCCATGTCGTGGTGTTTTTTACGTATGTGTTTCTGATCTTTGTGCCGTGAAATTGTTGCCGGCCACTGATGCAGGGTCCGGCTATACCGGGGCTGCATCGACGATCTGGCCGCGCCTCAATGGAACGGAATCAATCGATCTGTTGAGGCTTTCGCTCGCTGATGCTATATTAGAGAAGCTGCAGGTTAAGGAGAGGGGAAACCTATGGTCAGACGCGGTTTGTTTGCGCGCACATTCGCCATTGGAGCTTTGCTCGCGATTTCGTCGATGGCAGGCGCCTCTGGATTCGGTTTCATCGCATCAGCGGAAGCAAAGACGGTCCTCATCCAGAAGACCACCATCTACATTACGACACTTCCAACGGGCTGCTTGAAGACCACCTATAGCGGTGGGATCGTGGTCTGGAAGTGCGGCACGAAATACTACCAGCCCTACAAAAACAGGTACGTGCTCGTCTACATCAAATAGTGGGAGACAGTATGGTGTGAGGCATAAAGCCTGTTACGGCCCTGCGAGGCCTGCTAGGCTGACGACGAGAATTCTGCAAAGCCGTTGAACAAGGCGGCGGGCTTATGATCAGTGCCTGAACGATCATCTGAACGACCAGACGCCGCAATACCAGAAGGTCGTCAAGGACAACACGCCCCAATCCCAATAGGGTCACCAAGGCAATTCCGGCAAAAAATGCGCGGCAGCGTGCCCATGGCCGACAGGGCTGCCGGTCTTCGATTACCTCTTCCGATAGATGCTGATGTGGCGCCAACTGCGGGCATCGAAGGGTTCGCGCTTCCAGCCGCCGTATCGCTGGTCGATCTGCAGGCCGGCGCAACGCGCCATCAGGTCGAACTCGGGAGGATTTGCCAGCCGCAGTCTGAGCGGGACCATGCGGACACTGTCATTGCCAATATCGATATGTGACAGATCGAGCACCTGACTGACCGGATCATATCTGCACGCCGCGATGTGCACCGACCCGGTCACAGGATGGGAAATTTCGACAAAGCCGCTATCGGCCTGCTTTGGCGCCGTGGGGACACGACATTCGAGCAGGAAAACGCCATCCTCATCGAGGTGCCGAGCCGCATTCTCGAAGCACTTGACCTGGCCATCCTGGGTGATCACGTTGCCAATTGAATTGAACACCAGATAAACCAGCCCGTATCGGCGGCCTATTTCCACCGCCGTCATGTCGCCATTGACGACTTCGATCTGCGAACCGCCGGGCTTGGCCTTCAGCATGTCGATCATGTCGGGCGAAAGTTCGATGCCGTCGACGCGCAGGCCGGTGGCCGCCAGCGGCAAGGCAATTCGCCCCGTGCCGACCGCGAACTCCAGGCAATCCCGTCCGGCAGCGATCTCCTGCAGGAACAGAACAGTCTCGCCTTCATCGCCGCGCAGCTCGTCGTCGTAACGCCTTGCAACGTCACCGCGAAAGCTGTCTTCAGGCCTGAATCCTTCCATATCGCATCCTCCGGGTACGGAATTTAGGTGGGATGCAACACCACCGGCAACCGTGCGTTACGGAGATAATGCATGTCGCCCAGAAGTGTGCTGCGGTTCTGGGACAACGACATGCATCAAAACAAAGACTTAAAGCGCGTCGCTTGAATCCGTTTCAGCGCGACGCGCTTTAGACCATTTGGAAGAGCGGAATGGGGAATCGAATGGCGGGATCGCCTCGAGGCGATCACAGGATCCTTCGGTCTGATTTTTCATTGTGGCTTGTGATACAACCTTCACGCCAGCACCGCCTGATCCAGCCCACGAATGATCTTCGCCAGTTCCACGCACTCGTCATGCCGCACCTTGTTGCGGCGCCACGCCAGGCAGATCGTGCGTTGCGGCATCGGCTCCTGAAACGGCACGATCTTGAGGTCCGGCATGGCGCTGGCCGGCTTGGCCGCCATTTCCGGGATGAGCGTGACGCCAAGCCCATGCGCCACCATCTGTAGGAGCGTCGTCAGGCTGGTCGCACCGTAGCTTGCCATCGCCACGGGGCGCACGCTGCCGCACAGCGCCAGCGCCTGTTCGCGCAGGCAGTGGCCTTCCTCCAGAAGCATCAGCCGTTCCAGCGCCGGGCTTTCCGGCGGCACCGGCGGCGAGGCAAAGGCCGGGTCGCCTGACGGCACGGCGAGGAAGAAGCGGTCGGCGAACAGCGCCTCGGTAACCAGGCCGGGCTGGTCGAGCGGCAGCGCGGCGATGAAGGCGTCGAGCCGTCCCGTCGCTGTGTCCTCGACCAGCGACGCCGTCACCGCTTCGCGCAGCTCGAGCTGCAGGTACGGAAAATGCCGCTTCAGCTCCGGCAGAACATGCGGCAGCAGATAGGGCGCCACCGTCGGGATGATGCCCAGCCGGAAGCGCCCTTCCATGGCCGGGCGGCCGCGCCGCGCCGTCGTCTCGACCTCGCTGATATCGCGCAGGATGCGCTCGATGCGCGGCAGCAGAGCCTGCGCCTCCTCGGTCATCCGAACCGTCTTGCCGCCGCGTTCGAACAGCCGGCAATTGAGCCGTTGTTCCATCTCGGCGATTTGTGCGGACAGTGCCGGTTGACTGACGCCGGCGAGCTTTGCGGCGCGGCCGAAATGCAGTGTTTGCGCCAAAGCCTCGAAATATTGCATCTGCCGGACGGTGAGACCAATCATAGGGAAAACCTATCGCAACAAACAGGAAAGGCAATTTGTTTTTATCGAAGAGACGGCCTAGTCTGGAATAATTCCAGAGTGGCGCGGCTCCCGGCCGGCCCGGAAATCAACAAAGAAAATCAGCAATTCGGAGGCTAAGATGGACGCGAACACCGACGACAACAGCGCCGGCAAATGCCCGGTCGCGCATGGAACGTCCGGCAGGACCAATCGTGACTGGTGGCCGAACCAGCTCGACATCAGCGTTCTCCACCAGCAGTCGAACCTTTCCGACCCGATGGGTGAGGCGTTCGACTATGCCGAGGAATTCAAAAGCCTCGACCTCGATGCGGTGATCGAGGACCTGCACAAGGTGATGACGGATTCGCAGGATTGGTGGCCGGCCGATTTCGGCCATTACGGCCCGCTTTTTATCCGTATGGCATGGCACAGCGCCGGCACCTATCGCATCGGCGACGGCCGCGGTGGCGCCGGCGCCGGCCAGCAGCGTTTCGCGCCGCTCAACAGCTGGCCGGACAACGCCAATCTCGACAAGGCGCGCCGGCTGTTGTGGCCGATCAAGCAGAAATACGGCCGCAAGATTTCCTGGGCCGACCTGTTGATCCTCACCGGCAATGTCGCGCTGGAATCGATGGGCTTCAAGACTTTTGGTTTTGCCGGTGGCCGCGCCGACGTCTGGGAGCCCGAACAGGACGTCAATTGGGGTTCGGAAACCAAATGGCTCGACGACAAGCGCTATTCCGGCGACCGTGAACTGCAAGGCCATCTTGGCGCCGTGCAGATGGGCCTGATCTACGTCAATCCGGAAGGGCCGAACGGCAAGCCCGATCCGCTGGCCTCGGCGCGCGATATCCGCGAGACCTTCGGGCGCATGGCGATGAACGACGAAGAGACCGTGGCGCTGATCGCCGGCGGCCACACCTTCGGCAAGACCCACGGTGCCGGTGATGCAGCCCTTGTTGGCGCCGAGCCGGAAGGCGCCGGCATCGAGGCGCAGGGCCTCGGCTGGTCGAGCAAGCATGCCACCGGCATTGCCGGCGATGCGATTACGTCAGGCCTCGAAGTCACCTGGACGACGACGCCGACCAAGTGGAGCAACAACTTCTTCGACAATCTGTTCAACTTCGAGTGGGAGCTGACCAAGAGCCCGGCCGGCGCCCATCAGTGGACGCCGAAAGGCGGCTCCGGCGGTGTTACGGTGCCGGACGCCCACAATCCGGGCAAGCGTCATGCACCGGCCATGCTCACCACCGACCTCGCGCTTCGTGCCGACCCGGCCTACGAGAAGATTTCACGCCGGTTCCACCAGCATCCCGAGCAGTTCGCCGACGCCTTCGCCCGCGCCTGGTTCAAGCTCACCCATCGCGACATGGGTCCGGTCGTTCGCTATCTCGGCCCGCTGGTGCCGAAGGAAGAGCTGATCTGGCAGGACCCGGTGCCGGCCGTCGACCACGAGTTGGTCAGCGAGCAGGACATCGCTTCGCTGAAAGCCAAGATCCTCGCCTCGGGCCTCACTGTTTCGCAGCTGGTTTCGACCGCTTGGGCCTCGGCCTCGACCTTCCGCAACTCCGACAAGCGCGGCGGCGCCAATGGCGCGCGCATTCGCTTGGCGCCGCAGAAGGACTGGGAGGTCAACCAGCCGGCCGAACTGGCCAAGGTGTTGGCGAAGCTCGAAGCCGTCCAGAAGGAGTTCAACGCGGGCGGCAAGAAGGTGTCGCTGGCCGACCTCATCGTGCTCGGCGGTGTCGCTGCTGTCGAGAAGGCGGCGACGGATGGCGGCAACCCGGTGAAGGTACCGTTCACGCCGGGCCGGACCGACGCTTCGCAGGAACAGACCGACGTTCATTCCTTCGCAGCGCTCGAGCCGACCGCCGATGGCTTCCGCAACTATATCAGGGGCAAGCAGCCGCTGTCGGTCGAAGCGTTGCTGGTCGACCGCGCGCAACTGCTCAACCTGACGGCGCCGGAGATGACGGTGCTGGTCGCCGGCCTGCGCGTGCTCGGCGCCAACGCCGGCGGGTCGAAGCATGGTGTGCTCACCGACAGGCCGGGCACGCTGACGAACGACTTCTTCGTCAACCTGCTGTCAATGAGCACCGTCTGGGATCCAGCTTCCGAACCGGGCTCGCACGAGGTCTACGAAGCGCGCGATCGCAAGACCAAGGCGGTCAAATGGACCGCTACCCGTGCCGACCTGATCTTCGGCTCGCATGCGCAGTTGCGCGCGCTGGCCGAGGTCTACGGATCGGCGGATGCCGGGCCGAAATTCGTTGGCGATTTCGTCAAGGCTTGGACCAAGGTGATGAACGCCGACCGCTTCGACATCGTCGGCTGATCGCTGCCCCCCAACAAAAAGGCGCGGGCCGTGGCCCCCGCCGTTTT
>NZ_VFTC01000050.1 GCF_007003975.1 Mesorhizobium sp. WSM4306 | reverse complement strand
GATGCCGGCATAGAGCGCCTTGCCCGAACGCACCGCATGATCGAGCGCGCCGACACCCTTCTACCTCATTTCTGCTTCGCCAACAGCCCTTTTGCGTCCTTGACGCCGAGCGCGGCAGGCCGCTCGCAGGTGGTCTGCATGGCGACGAACTTGCCGGTCTCGCCCGATCGCAACAGCCCGGTCATGACATCGACGGCATGCAGCGCCAGCTCCATCGAGCAGCGGTGCGGCCGACCCTCGGCGATCGCCAGCGCCATGTCGGCAAGGCCGGCGGTGCGGTAATTGGCCATCATGCCCTGGCCGTGCATTTCGTTCGGCACGCCGAACGGATGCTTCCACTTTGGCAGTTTCTTCACCGGCTTGGCCGCCTCGGTGATGCGCACGTCGCCGCCGAAGAAATTCGGATCCGGCACATAGACCGTGCCAGCCTCGCCATAGAGTTCCATCGGCGCATGGCCATGGCTCCAGACGTCCCAACTGGTGTTGAGCGTGATCACCGCGCCGTTCTCGAATTCCAGTAGGCCGTGGATGGTGGTTGGGGTGTTGACCGGGATTTTTTCACCAGCACGCGGCTTCGATGAAATTGTCCGCTCCTTGGCCGGCGTTGTCGCAAAGGCAGCGACCTGTTTCACCGGCCCGATCAATTGGATCAGATTGGTGATGTAGTAGGGTCCGATGTCGAGCACCGGACCCGCACCCGGCTGGAAGAAGAAATCCGGATTGGGATGCCAGTGCTCCATGCCGTGGCCCATCACATGGCAGGTGCCGCTGGTGATCTTGCCGAGCGTGCCATTGTCGATGAGGTTGCGCACCAGTTGATGCGCGCCGCCGAGGAAGGTGTCGGGCGCTGAGCCGATGCGCAGCCCTTTCTTTTCGGCGCGGCTCTTCAGGTCGAGCCCTTCCTTGACCGACAGCACGAACGGCTTTTCCGAGTAGACGTGCTTGCCGGCATCGAGGATCTGCTTCGACACCTCGTAATGCACCGCCGGGATGGTGAGGTTGACGATGATGTCGATGTCGCCGGCCTTGAGCAGCCCATCGACGGTTTCGGCACGCAGCTTGAACTCCTTCGCCCGTGCCTTCGCCGCGTCCATGTTGATGTCGGCGCAGGCGCGCATCTCGATGCCGCGAAACAGCGGCGACAGCGAGAAATACGCTTTCGAGATGTTGCCGCAGCCGATGACGCCGATACCCAGTTTCTTTGCCATGATGGTTGTTCCTAGTAAGCCTTGACAGAAGCGAGCGAGCGGCTGGCGAAGCGCTCGATGTCATTGGGGTTGTCCTGTTCCATGACGTAGTATTTGGCCGGGGTCTTGGCGCGCAGAGCCTTGATCAGGCCGGCCCAGTCGATGGTGCCGTGGCCGACATCGGCCCAGCCATCCTCGTCGAGCCCCTCGCCTGATTTGGCCATGTCCTTGACGTGGACAGCGCTGATGCGCTTGCCGTGCTTTTCGATCCAGGGCAGCGGGTCGACGCCGCCACGGATGACCCAGGCGACGTCCATCTCCCAGCCGATGTCAGGTGCGGCCGACAGGATATGGTCCTGCGGCACCGAGCCGTCGGCGAGCTTCTTGAACTCGAAATCATGGTTGTGCCAGGCAAAGCCGTAGCCGGCCTTTTTTGCCGTTTCGCCGACCTTGGCCAGACGCTCGCCAAAGCCGCGCCAGCCGGCGGCGTCGGCCGGCCGCTGTTCGGCCACGAGATAGGGGCAGATGACCAGCGTGATGCCGAGCGCGTCGGCCGTTTTGCGCACGCCGTCGAAGTCGTTCTCCAGCGCATCGATCGAGAAATGCCCGGTCGGCATCGCAAGCCCGTTCTTGTCGAGTTCGGCGCGGAACGCCTTGGGGTCGTCATAGACGCCGCCGAAGCCTTCGACTTCCTTGTAGCCGACCTTGCCCAGCATTTTGAGGATGCCGTCCCAGGGCAGAAAATTGCGGGCGCTGTAGAGTTGGAATGACCAATTCATCGTCTTTATCCGTTTCTTGGGTGGTTAAGTCGTGGGGGATGCGTTCTTGGGAGGATGGTTTCTTGGGGATGAGGCTCTCGGATTACAGGCGATTGCCGGTCGCCGCATCGAACAGCGAGGCGCGCGCCGGATCGAAACCGAACTGGACCGGGTCGCCGCTCTGCAGCGTCCTTTCCGCCTCGACGCGGAACGAAAGGTTGCGGCCGCCAAGCTTGGTCCACACCAGCGTGTCGGAGCCCATCGGCTCGACGATCTCGACGGAACCGCTGGCGGAAAACGGCATCGACTTCGCCGCGTCACCGAAGGCGATGTGTTCGGGCCGGATGCCGAGCACGCAGGCGCCGGTCGGACGCTCCGTACCGTCGAAGGCATAGCGCTCGAGCGGCACCGCAACACCGTCTGTCTTGAACACCGGGCTAGCCCCCGCCGACAACTCCCCTTCGAGGAAATTCATCGCCGGTGAGCCGAGGAAGCCGGCGACAAACCGGTTGACCGGCCGGTTATAGATCGTCTGCGGCGCGTCGAGCTGCTGGATGACGCCGCCTTTCATCACCGCAATGCGATCGGCCAGTGTCATTGCCTCGATCTGGTCGTGGGTGACGTAGATCATGGTGTTCTGCAGATTGCGGTGCAGAAGCTTGATTTCGACCCGCAGCTCGGCGCGCAGCTTGGCATCGAGATTGGACAGCGGCTCGTCGAACAGGAAGACGTCGACGTCGCGCACCAGCGCCCGCCCGATCGCCACGCGCTGGCGCTGGCCGCCGGACAAGGCGGCCGGCTTGCGCTGCAGCAGCGGCTCGATCTGCAGGATCTCTGCGGCGCGGGCGATGCGCTTGGCGATCTCGTCTTTGGGCACGCCGGCAACGCGCAGGCCAAAGGACAGGTTCTTCTCCACCGTCATTTGCGGGTAGAGCGCGTAGGACTGGAACACCATGCCAATGCCGCGGTCCTTGGGCTCTTCCCAGGTGACGTTTTTGCCCTTGATGAAGATGCGACCGTCGGAGATGTCGAGCAGGCCGGCGATGCAGTTGAGCAAGGTCGACTTGCCGCAGCCCGAGGGACCGAGCAGCACGATGAACTCGCCCTCCGCGACATCGAGGTTGAGCGTCTGCAGCACGGACACAGAGCCGAAATGCAGCGACAGGTCCTGGATCGAAACGCTGGTGCCGTTGGCTGCTGTCATACCCATCACCCTTTCACCGCGCCGGCGGCGATGCCGCGCACGAAAAGCTTGCCCGAGATGAAGTAGACGATGAGTGGCACGAGGCCGGTCAGGATGGTTGCGGCCATGTTGACGTTGTACTCCTTCACGCCTTGCACCGAATTGACGATGTTGTTGAGCTGCACCGTCATCGGATAGGTGTCGGGGCGGGTGTAGACGACGCCGAACAGGAAGTCGTTCCAGATGCCGGTCACCTGCAGGATGATGGCGACGACGAAGATCGGCAGCGACATCGGCGCCATGATGCGCAGGAAGATGCCCCAGAAGCCGGCGCCGTCGACGCGCGCCGCCCGGAACAGCTCTTCCGGCATCGAGGCGAAATAATTGCGGAACAGCAGCGTCAGGATCGGCATGCCGAAGATCGAGTGCACGATCACCAGCCCGCTCAGACTGCCATAGAGGCCGATCTCGCGCAGGATGATGACAATCGGATAGATCATCACCTGGTAGGGGATGAAGGCGCCGACGATCAGGATGACGAAGAACGTGTCGGCGCCCTTGAAGCGCCAGTTGGCGAGCGCATAGCCGTTGACCGAGGCAATCGCGATCGACAGCAGCACCGACGGCACGGTGATGCGCACCGAATTCCAGAAGCCGCGCGAAAGCCCGTCGCAATTGAGGCCAGTGCAGGCCGTCGCCCACGCCTTGACCCACGGCTCGAAAGTAATTTCGAGCGGCGGCGCAAAGATGTTGCCGAGCCGTATCTCGGGCATGCCCTTGAGCGAAGTGACAACCATCACGTAGAGCGGCAGCAAATAGTAGACCGCCATCACGAACAGCGTGCCATAGAGGAAGATGTTGCGGCGCGAGAAGACATGCCGTGGCTTTGGTCCGCTCGGCCCCAAGGCTTCGCGCCCGACGGCGCCTGCGCCGGCGGGCAAGGTGACGGCCGGGTCAGCCACGCTTCTTGCCTCCGAATTCGAGATAGGCCCACGGCACGATGACGATCACCACTGACAGCAGCATCATGGTCGAGGCGGCAAAGCCCTGGCCGAGATTCTGGGCGAAGAACATGTAGTCGTAGACGTACTTCGCCGGCACTTCGGAGGCGATGCCCGGGCCGCCGCTGGTCTGGGCGACGACGAGGTCGTAGACCTTGACGATGCCTGACGCGATGATGACCAGCGTGGTGATGAAGACCGGACGCATCATCGGGATGACGATGAACAGATAGGTCTTCCACATCGGGATGCCGTCGACTCGCGCCGCCTTCCAGATGTCCTCGTCGATGCCGCGCAGGCCGGCCAGCATCAGGCACATGATCAGCCCGGTGCCTTGCCACAGCGCCGCGATCGAAATGCCGTAGATGACGATGCTGGAATTATAGAGCGGGTCGAAGCTGAAGCTCGTCCAGCCGAGGTCCCGCACCACATGCTGGATGCCGAAATCCGGATTGAGCAGCCACTGCCAGACCAGACCGGTGACGATGAAAGAGAGCGCGAACGGATAGAGGAAAATGGTGCGGAACGTGTCCTCGAAACGGATCTTCTGATCCAGCAGTGCGGCAAGCAGAAAGCCGATGACCAGCGAGAACACCAGCGAGATAGCGCCGTAGATCAATAGATTCTCGATCGAGATCAGCCAGCGCGGCGTCGACCACAGCCGGTAATACTGATCGAGCCCGACGAAATTCAGCCGCGGCAAGAGCTTCGAATTGGTGAAGGAATAGAGCACCGTCCACAACGTGCCGCCAACGAAGACCACCGACGCGGTGAGGATCATCGGGATCGAGGCGACCTTCGCATTGAGGTTGCGGAACAGCGGGTTGGGGCGTTCGCTCTTGCTCATCTCGTCAGCCGGCTGGGTAAGGGCGGTGCGGTCCCGGCCCTGCTTGTGGCAAGGCCGGGAGCGAGGTGGATTGCCTCCGACGTCAGTCTGCCGCCGCGATGAGGTCGGCGAAGCGCTTCTGCGCCTCTTCCACCGTCATGTCCGGCTTGGCGAAGAATTCGGCGAAGAGATCTTCCTTCTGCTTCTGGGTGTCCTGCGACATCAACTGGTCCGTCCACGGGATGACGGCACCCTTGGCGAGGATGGCGATGCCCTTCTTCATGCAGTCATTGGCGGCGTTCAAGTCGACGTCGCCGCGTACCGGCAGCGAGCCCTTCTTGAGGTTGAAGGCGACCTGCGTCTTGGGATCGAGCAGCGTTTCGGCCAGCACTTCCTGCGCCTTGGACTTGTCGGCATCCTTGAGCAGCGGGAAGTAGAAAGCATCGCCGCCAGTGGCGATGACTTCGTTCAGGCCGAGACCCGGCAGGCAGGTGTAGTCCTTGCCTGCGACCTTGCCGGCAACCTGGAACTCGCCCTGCGCCCAGTCGCCCATGATCTGGCCGCCGGCCTTGCCGGTGATGACCAGATTGGTCGCCTGGTTCCAGTCCTGCACATTGGTGTTCTTGGCCATCTTGCGGGCATCGTCGGCGGCCTTGAAGACCTTGGCGATCTCGGGACCTGCGGCGAATTTGGCGTCCTTGTCCTTGTAGACCTTGAGGAACGCGTCCGTGCCGCCCACGGCCGCCAGCAGCACGTCGAAGGCGCCGGAGGATTGCCAGGCCTGTCCGCCGACAGCGAGCGGAATGATGCCGGCCTTTTCCAGCGCGGGCGCCGCCGCGACGAATTCATTCCAGTCCTTCGGCAGCGGCACGCCGGCCTTTTCGAAGGCCTCGTTCGACAGCCACAGCCACTGCCAGGAATGGATGTTGACCGGCACGCAATAGATCTTGCCGTCGATGGTGCAGCTGTCGAGCAGGCTCTTCGGCCGCACGATTTCGGTCCACTTGCCCTTGGTGGCGACGTCCGTGAGGTCGCGCATCAGGCCGGCCTGCACCAGCTCTTCGGCCTGCCGGCCGTGGTTGAACTGGGTGGCGCCCATCGGGTCGCCGCCCGTGATGCGGCTGATCATGATCGGCCGCGCGGTGCCGCCGGACCCGGCAATGGCGCCGTCGACCCAGTGATTGCCGGTCGCATCGAAGGCCTTGGCGAGTTCCGCAACCGCCGCCGCTTCGCCGCCCGATGTCCACCAATGGGTAACTTCCAGGTCGGTCGCGGCCGCCGGGCCGGCAAACTGCAGAGCGGCCGTCGCGGCAAAAGCAGCGGTCAAAAGTCCATAGCGCATTTCGGTTCCTCCCAGAATCTGAAACGTTACAGATTTTCGATACGGCAATTGTGCGGTGCGCGCAACCCCTCGCGTAGAGCAGGCTCCAAATTTTTTCGAGGCACGAATAAATTCTCTTCGTGAAATCCGCCGGAAAGCGCAGGGAATTGAGCGCTGCACTGCAAAATCATGCTGCAACGCAAGAAAATGGTCACCGAGCCTGATCTGCCTCACCGCGCCACGACCTCGAAAGCCCTGCTAAAACCATGACTTGGCAGGCTCATTTGGCAGCACGTTGGCAATCTGTAACGTTTCAGTATATTGACGTTAACCAGATCGACTTCCGCGCCGCATCGTCATCAAGGCGGTTGTCGGCGGAACCCATGGCTGCTATGCGCCTGATGGGGCGGGACGAATGGACAGGGACGAGACGGACAAGGACGACGCGGTGTCGGCGCATGAGCGGCCGACGCTGAAGACGCTTGCCTTCATGACCGGGCTTGGCGTCACCACCGTGTCGCGCGCCTTGAAGGATGCGCCCGAGATCGGCGCCGAGACCAGGCGGCGCGTGCAGCTCGTCGCCAGGCAGATCGGCTACCGGCCAAACCGTGCCGGCGTGCGCCTGCGGACCGGCAAGACCAATGTCATCAGCCTGGTGCTCAACACCGAGCGCGAGATCATGAGCTTTGTCTCGGACATCATCTACGGTGTCTCGGAGGTCATTGCCGACACGCCCTATCACCTGATCGTCACGCCCTATTCGCGCTCGCAGGATCCGCTGGATCCGGTGAAGTATCTGGTCGAGACGGGATCGGCCGACGGTGTCATTATCTCACGCACGCAGCCCAATGACCCACGCGCCCGCTACATGCTGGAGCGCGGCATTCCCTTTGCCACGCATGGCCGCACCGATATGGGGCTCGTCCACCCCTATCATGACTTCGACAATTACGCCTTCGCCGCCGAGGCGGTGCGCCATCTGGCCGGCATCGGCCGGCGCCGGCTGGCGCTGGTGACACCGCCTGTGGGGCTCACCTATTACGGCCACACGGTCAACGGCTTTGCTGATGCGCTGGGCGAGGTCGACGCTAGCGAAGTGCGGTTCAATACCGTTTCGATCGATCAGTCGATCGATCAGATCAGGACGCGGACCGCGCAGCTGATGCGCCGCGAGGTCAGGCCGGACGGTTTCGTCAGCAGCGCCGCCGCGGCGACGCTGGCCATCGTCGCCGGCATCGAGGATGCCGGCCTGAAACTCGGCCGCGACGTCGATGTCGTATCCAAACAGTCGTCGGAACTGCTGCATCTATTCCGCCGGGAGCTGCTGGTCGTCAACGAAGACTTCCGCCTGGCAGGCACCGAGCTTGCCCGCGCCGTGCTGGGCTGGATCGGCGGAGCCGCACCTGGCTCACTGCAGACCGTGGTCAAGCCGGGCGAGGTTCTGTCTTATCGGGGTTAATGCCCTGCGCCGCTGCCCCATGGTCCATGGAAAGCCCCCTGCTCGCCTATGCGCTCGAAGCCGTGCGCGCCGAAGAAATCGCGCTGCGCCTGGATCAGGTTCGAAGTGCCGCGGCCCTGGCGATAGCTGTCGAAATAGGCGAGCGCCGAAGCCAGCGCAGGAACCGGCGAGCCGGCTTCGGAAGCCTTGGCGACGATGCGCCGGAGCGACGGATGCGCCTCCTGCATCATGGTGATGAAGGCCGGCGCCATCAAGAGATTGGTGGAAGCGCCGCCGGAGCCGAAGGCTTCCGCCATCGTGTCCAGCATCTGCGAGCGGATGATGCAGCCGGCGCGCCAGATCTTGGCGATGGTCGGCATAGGCAGGTTCCAGTTGAACTCCTTCGAAGCGCCGCTCATCACCGCGAAACCTTGCGCATAGGCGGCGATCTTGCCGGCGAGCAACGCCAGCTCCAGATCCTTCAAAAGAGCGGCCTTGTCGCCAGCAATCTTGGTCACGCCGATATTGCCATAGGCCTTTTCGGCTGCCTGGCGCTCATCCTTGATCGACGACAGGACACGTGCCGCCACCGCCGCCTCGATCGCCGTCGCCGGGATGCCGAGCTGCTGCGCCTCGATAACCGACCATTTGCCGGTGCCTTTCTGGCCGGCGCGGTCGAGGATGATATCGACCACCGGCTTGCCGGTTTTTGGATCGTCGGCGGCCAGAACCTTGGCGGTGATCTCGATCAGGTACGAATCGAGCCGGCCCTTGTTCCAGTCTTCGAAGACCTTGCCGATCTCCTTCGGCCCCATGCCGAGACCGTCACGCAGGATGCCGTAGATCTCGGCGATCATCTGCATGTCGGCATATTCGATGCCGTTGTGGATGGTTTTCACGAAATGCCCGGCGCCGTCGGTGCCGAGCCAGGCCGCGCACGGTTCGTCCTTGAACTTGGCCGAGATCGCGGTCAGCACGCTTTCGACGCGCTTCCAGGATTCTTCGGTACCGCCGACCATGATCGACGGCCCGTGGCGCGCGCCCTCCTCGCCGCCGGACACACCCATGCCGATGAAGGTGAGGCCCGAGCCCGATAGCTCGGAAAAGCGCCGCATCGTGTCGCGGAAATTGGCGTTGCCGGCATCGATGACGATGTCGTTGGCCGACAGTACGCCGCGCAACGCTTCGATCTGTTCATCGACCGGCTTGCCGGCCAGCACCATGATGATGATCGGGCGCGGCGGCCGGATGGCGTCGGCGAGTTCCTCCAGGCTGTAGCAAGGCACCACCCTGTCCCTGAGCGCGCCGGCGCTTTCGAGGAAGGCATCGGTGCGCGCTCTGTTGCGGTTGAAGACGGCGATGCGGTGCCCATGCTCGGCAATGTTGAGCGCCAGGTTGGAGCCCATCGTGCCAAGGCCGATCAGGCCGATTTCGGCTTTTTCCATCGTTTCTTCCCTGCTTTCGGATTTTGTTGAGAGCGCGTTTTGCCGGGATGATTGACGGGCCTTTCGCGCCGCGTCAACCGCCTCGCCGAAAGCGCGTCGCCTGAATCCGCTCAAACGCGACGCACTTTAGGAGGGGGCCACGCCACATTTGATCTGTGACAGGCACTTTGTCGTAATCGATTGCATCCCATTGACGGAGCGGCCAAGCGCGACCTCCCCGGGGGTCAAGTGACGTTCTGACATTGGGTATTATCCACTTACCAGGGACGATAACCAACGCAGCTCCCTGGACGGTACGTGGTCAGGACTGCATCCATGGCTTTACTGTATTCGGAAAAGCCTGGAATGAGGCCCAATTTGATCGCCTGAGCGACACATCTGTCGCCAGCAGCCGAGGAGTTTGCCTGAGAAAGGCAATTTTTCAACTTTGTCATTGAGACTGGAGGGGGAGGTTTGATTGAGCTATAGCTGATCAGGCCAGAACGAATGGATACAACCGTTACACCGCCCTTCCTCCATGTAGCAGGGTCAAAGATGTGGTAGAGATTGCGCTTGTCAGGATATTTTGACGCTGTCGCAGCGTAGATCGTCATGACAAGCACGTTGGCAAATGACCTAACTCCCATATCAACTTTCATATCCGAATCCGGCATCTTGAGCCCTCCCCCAAGCTCAAATGCAAGCTCTGAAAGGGCTTCGCCATCGCCTTCTCGCGCCATGGGCCAAAGCAGCGCCCACTGGTTTTTACATTGGTTTTTGAAGTAGGCGTCTGTGGCAAGCTTCAGACGCTCCTCACGGGTCAAAGTCGACGCCGCGCTTGATTTACCTGTGAGGTCGCATCCGCAGACAAGGGAAAAGACCAGAAGACCGCAACATACTTTCACAATAAAGCGGATCAATACGACCGCCCTGCTAGTGAACGAAACCTGTGACGCACCGATAGTGTTGGACACTATATCAGCACCTTGTCGTCGAATACATCGTAGCGCGTGAGCGCGAAAGCCTCGATCATCACGAGAGTTTCCTGTCCTTCATCAGCAGAGCGCCTGTCGTTGTTCAGCAGTATCGCCCCGATCCCGGGCATCTCAAAGCATTAGTAAAAACCAATGAACCGCACAAGGCGACCCGCAGCTTAGTCGGCGCGGATATCGATCGGCGCTTCGATCTTCACCACCTCGAAGTCCGAGACGAGGATATCGAGCCGCGCCGTCCACCGGCCCGGAAGCGGGATAACGAGATTGTCGACGCGCCAGGTGCCGTCGCCGGGCTTGGTCGCCGGACGCTTGATCGGTTCGATGCCGGAATCGGGCTTCGACAGCACCAGCGTCACCTCCTTGGCGTCGAGCGGTCCGAAATCGCCGGTCATGATGACGATGGAGGCGGTGACCTCCCCGGTATGGCCGGGCGCGATCTCGATGTCGGCCATTGCCTTCAGCGCGTGGATGTGGATCGACGCTGGCTGCGCAGCGGCGATGGCCAGCGCGCGTGGTGGCGGCGTGAAGCGCCAGCCGGCGGCAACGCCGAAGATCAGGAGCACGATCAGCATTTCAACCGAGATCGAGCGGGTGAGCCGGCGCCGCACTTCCGTCGCTCCGGCCTCGGCCAAGGCGGTGAGCCGCCAGCGATTGACCGCCGCCAGCGTGAACAGAAATACCAGCAGCGCCAGCTTGATCAGCAGCAGCCGGCCATAGGCGGTGTCGACCAGCGCCGCTGGCGTCTGCACCTGGATGATGGCGAGCACGATGCCCGCGGCGGCAAGCATCACCACCACAGGCAGGATCGTGCGTGAAAACCGCCGCAGGAACGCGCCGGCCTCCGCCGATTGGCTGTTCAGCGCCAAACCGAGCGGCAGCAGCGCTCCGGCCCAGAAGGCGATGCCGGCGCCGTGCAGGAACACCATCGGCCGCGTCAGCCATTGCGGCTCGGCAGCACTCGCATGGCCGCTGGCGGCAAGGGCGGCGCCGACACCCACAAGTCCGGCAAGCGCCAGCGGCCTGGCGCCGGTGCGCGGCCCGGCCAGCGACAAAAGACCAAGCCCGAGTGCCGCCAGCGAAATCAGCACCGTCCAGCCGAAGCTGGTGCCGAGCCCGGTCCGCCAGACCACCGGTTGCGCCAGCCGGGCGAGTGGCGCACCCAGCGCATCCAGCCCCTGGAACCCGAGCGACAGGGGCGCTGCGACCAGGCCGCACAGGATTGCGGAAATGACGAAACGCTGGCCCCAGCGCACGCCTTGCGCCAGCCAGGTCAACGCAAAGGCGCCGCCGACGCCGAGGAAAAGCCCGATGTAGAGAAGAACCTTGCCGGTCCAGATCGCTGACCGCAAATCCAGGTCGACGGCCTCCGCCACCGCCGGCGCTTGGCTTGGCGCACCGACGGAAAACAGCACCGAGCCGCCGACCGGATGGCCGTCGGCGGAAATCACCCGCCAGCTCAACACATGTGTGCCCGACCCGAGCTTTTGCGGATTGTCGATTGCCACCGTCTGGTCGTCGAGGCGAAAGGAGGTCAGCGCGACAGGCGTACCGTCGGGCCGCACCAGGGTCAGCACCAACGGCGACACCGGCTCGCTGAAGGTCAGCGAAAATTGCGCAGGCGCTTGCGCCAGTACCGCACCGTCGGCCGGTTCGGCCTTGATCAGCGCCGCATGGGCAAGGGCCTGGTTTGGCGTGGCGAGGACGGCAAGAAGCAGGATCGCGGCCAGCAGGCCGAAGCACCTTCCGACTGTCCGTTCTATCCGCTGGAAATAGACCACGCTCATGCCACCTACCGAAACAGCGGCGCGCCGCTTAAAAGCAGCGCGCCACCAATGCATCACTTCTTGGGCAGCAGGTTGAGGCCGGGCGCCGGATCTTCCAGCGCATCCTCATCCTGGCCGGTTGCCGGAATCTCTATCCAACGCGTGGTGGCGCCTTCGCATTCCTGCACCACCGGAAAATAGATCTTCTGGCCGGCCGGCAGATCGGCGGCCAGCGTGCCGCGGAAGACGAACTCGTCATAGAATTCATCCGGCAGGTTGCCGCCGCTCCAGTCGACTTCCTTCACGCCCGACGTCACCGCCTCGCCATAGGGCTGGTAGGACTTCTCGTACTTGCCGTTCTTGACCTGCAGCGTCCAGCCGGGCTTCGGCATCGGCTTCACCGCGATCACCCCTTCCGGGATCTGCACGCGCACGGCAATCGTCGCCTTGCCGTCGCAGCCATGCGGCACCCGCAGCACGGCCTTGTAGGTCGAGCCGACCGCGGCCTCCTGCGTCTCGAGCGTAATATGGGCGAAGGCGGCACTTGTCCCCAGGACGAGACACGCAGCAGCCGGCAAAAGATATTTGTTCATGATAGTCCCTCTCGAAAATCGCCTGGCAATAGTTGGTCAGTCGTTGTCTTCCTGGGGCGGTGCGCTTCCGATGGCTTGCACGGCGAACTCGACGGCTACTGTTCCTGCCTTCTCGAAGGTCAGGGTGGCGGCAAACATCTGGCCCTCTTTGGGCGGCTGCTTCAGATCCATGAACATTATGTGGTAGGCGCCCGGACCGAGCGTGACCTTGCCGCCGGCCGGGATTTCCAGACCGCCTTCGACCGGGCGCATGGTCATGACGCCGTCCTTCACCCCCATTTCATGCAGTTCGGCCTTTGCCGAAATGTCGGAGGAAATCGACAGCAGCCGGTCCGGCGCACTGCCCTTGTTGACGATGGTGAAGTAGCCGCCGGCAACTTTGGCGCCGGCCGGCGTGGCACGCGACCAGGGATGCTCGATCTCGATGTCGCCGGCCTTGAACTCATGCGCAAGGACGGAGTGGGCGCCGACGAGCAACAGCGCGAAGGCGAAGACGGCGCTGCCGAGACGCTGCTCGATCGTGCGGCAGAAAGACGTGCTGCGACGCAATGCGACGGCACGAAGAAAACGGGACATGGGGAAACTCCATGAATATGAGGTCGCGCCGTTGCCGGTCGCGAACGATGTCGGTGATTGGATGATTGGCGCTCGCGCAGGTTACGCGAGATGCCGCCGTTTTCAGGCCGTAAGCGGCGGCGCGCGCGGATTGGCCGGAGAACGTTCGCGCGTAACATCGGGATGCCTGACAGAAGCAAGCACGAAAGCCACGGTCTCGAAGGACAGGCTGACCGGCCCGATGCCGACACCGGGCGGCGGCGCATAGGCAACCGAGGCCATGCTGCAGCCAAGCATGCAGCATGCCGGCATATGCTGCTGGTGCGGATCGCCGCCGGGAAGCTGGACCGCTCCCTCATGGGTGCAGATGACGTTGCCGAAGGCGTCGAGCTGCGAGACATGCGGCGCCGTGCCGAAAGCAAAGGCGCCGAGCGTCGACTGGAGCAGCAATACACAACCCGCGACAAACGCGGCCGTTATGCTCCATCTTTGGCGCCGGATGTTCAAGAACCTGCCTCTTCACGCAGCAACAGCAGATACCTAGCACGCGCTATGCGGCCCGAAAATCGCCAAATCATCGCTGCGGCAACGCGGCGCGTTAAGAAGCGATCCGACGGGTTTCCGGAATCGAGGTCAGCAACGTGTTGCGCGCCGACTTCAGATGTTTGCGGCAGGCAACGTCGACCTTGCCGAGATCGCGCGATTTCAGCGCCGCGATATAGGCGAGATGCTCGCTCACCGCGACTTCATTGCGCTCGCGCTCCTGCGCCTTGTTCCACTGGTAGTGGTAGTGGAAGATCATGGCGATGACGTCGTAGAAATCGACGATGAAGCGGTTGTGCGAGGCGCGGTGGATCAGCCGGTGAAAGCGCTCGTCGAGCTCCGAGAATTCGTTGAAGCGGGTGGTGATCTCGCTGGCCAGTAGCCGGTGCTCGTCCTCCAGGCTGTCGAGATCGGCCCACACCGGGCTGTCTTGCGGCAGCGCCGCAAAGGCCGCCGCCGAGCGTATCTCGAACATCTCGCGGATTTCGGTGAGTTCGAGCGCGAAGGCGCGCGTAAAACCCTTCAGCACCCAGTGGCTGTTGCGCCGCTTCTCGATCAGGCCGAAGCGGGAGAATCGGATCAGGAATTCGCGCACGCTGGTGGTGCCGACGCCGATCTCGCGCGCCAGTTCGAGCTCGTTGATCTGCATGCCGGCCTCGGCGCCGCCGGCGAGCAGCCTGCGCATGAACGAGCGCTCGATGATCTGCGCCAGCGTGTCGGTCTCCTCCTCGGGGAAGAAATCGTCCGGCTTCGGCGCCCTGAGCACGGTCTTGCTGCGCTTGTTCCAGGCGATAAGCCCGGTCTCTTCCATGCGCGCCAGAATGGTGCGCACGGTGGTGCGGCTGACGCCGAGCAGAGTGCCCAACTCCGGCTCGGACGGCAGGCTCTGCGTTTCATCGAGCAGCCGCAGACCCCTGTTGTAAGCATCCTTGTAGACGTTGTTGCTCTTCGACATCCCTGCCCCGTTGCGCGCCGGCGCTTGCTGCGGCTGGCTTGAAGCGCGGTATCATAGATGTTTTCTTGCGCATGACCCGGCAAAGCAAAACGCTTTGCGTGTCAGACGCGGCTCCCTACAACCCACGCTTCCATCGGATGCATGGTCTCCTCCTGAAAAAACAATTGACGCACAAATGTTTTTTCCCGATAAAAGACATTATATGGAAACAGACGCGTGTCAATCCGCGCATCCCCCCAGGAACAGACCCAGGAAACTGCCCGTGAACGCCTCGAACAGCATTCTTCTGTCCCCCGCCGACAATGTCGCGGTCGCCAATGGCCGCATCGAGATCGGCTCCGCTCTGCCCGGCGGCGCCGTCGCCACGGCCTTGATCGAGCCCGGCCACAAGGTGGCGATCAAGCCTATCGCTGCCGGCGAAGCGGTGGTCAAGTATGCGCAGGCGATCGGCCGCGCGACGCAGGACATCGCGCCCGGCGAGCACGTCCATTCGCACAATCTGGTTTTCGAGAGCGGCCGCCTGCCGGTGGTGCCGCCAAGCGAGGCTGAGCACGCGACGGAAGCCGATCGCGCCCGCACCTTCATGGGCTACCGGCGCGCCGATGGGCGCGCCGGCACCCGCAACTTCATCGGCATCATTGCCAGCGTCAATTGTTCGGCCACCGTCTGCCACGCCATTGCCGACGAGGCCAACCGCGTGCTCTTGCCGAAATATCCGGGGATCGACGGCTTCGTACCGATCGTCCACGGGCAGGGCTGCGGCATGAGCGCCACCGGCGACGGCATGATGGTGCTGCACCGCACGCTCGCCGGCTATACCCGCCATCCGAATTTCGGCGGCGTGCTGATGGTCGGCCTCGGCTGCGAGGTCAACCAGCTCACCCTTTACGGCCAAAAGGGTGCGGCCGCCGGAAAACGCCATTTCAACATCCAGGACGCCGGCGGCTCGCGCAAATCGGTGGAGAAGGCGATGGGCGTGCTCGCCGAGATCGCCGAGGAAGTCGGCCAGTTGCAGCGTGAGCCGATCCCGGTCAGCGAGATCGTCGTCGGCCTGCAATGCGGCGGCTCCGACGGCATGTCGGGCATCACGGCCAATCCAGCACTTGGTGCGGCCGTCGACATCCTGGCCGGCGTTGGCGGCATCGGCATCCTGTCCGAGACGACGGAGATCTATGGCGCCGAGCATCTGCTCGCCTATCGCGCGGCAACGCCGGAGATCGCCAAGAAGCTCGACGGTTTCGTCAAGTGGTGGGAAGATCACGTCGCCAAGCATGGTGCCTCGATCGACAACAACCCTTCGCCCGGCAACAAGCGCGGCGGCCTGACCACCATTCTGGAGAAGTCGCTGGGCGCGGTTGCCAAGGGCGGCCAGACGCCACTCAACGGCGTCTTCGGCTACGCCGAGAAGGTCACCGGCAGCGGCCTGGTGTTCATGGACACGCCCGGCTACGACCCGGTCTCGGCGACCGGCCAGGTGGCGGGCGGTGCCAACATCATCGTCTTCACCACCGGGCGCGGCTCCTGCTTCGGCTGCCGGCCGACGCCGTCGATCAAGGTCGCCACCAACTCGACCATGTACCACCAGATGGAAGAGGACATGGACGTCAATTGCGGCGTCATCGCTTCGGGTGAAAAGACCATCGCCGGCATGGGCCGTGAGCTCTTCGAACTGATCGTCGAGACGGCGTCGGGCCGCAAGACCAAGAGCGAGGCGTTCGGCTACGGCGACAACGAGTTCGTGCCGTGGCACCTCGGCGCAACGCTCTAAAACACTGACCAAAAACTGCGGGCAGCAAAAGTGAGTCCGCAAGGGGAGGCTTTGGATGGACAAACGCCGCATCGGCACGACTGCGCTCGAGGTCACCGAGATAAGCTTCGGCGGGGCGGCGATCGGCGGCCTCTACCGGGCCTGCCCGCGCGAGGCGGCGATGGAGACGCTGCAGACCGCCTGGGAGGCCGGCCTGCGCTATTTCGACACCGCGCCCTTCTATGGCTTCGGCCTGTCGGAACGGCGGACCGGTGATTTCCTGCGCTACAAGCCGCGAGACTCCTATGTGCTGTCGACCAAGGTCGGGCGCCTGTTTCGCCCCGTGCCGGAAGATCAGGTTCCCGATCATTCCTATGTCGATCCGCTGCCTTTCGCGCTCGACTACGACTATTCCTATGACGGCATCATGCGCTCGGTCGAGTTCTCCTATGCGCGGCTCGGGCTAAACCGGATAGACATCCTGTTTGTTCACGACATCGGCACCTACACGCATGGTGTCGAGAAGACGAAAGTGCATTTTCGCCAGCTGATGGATGGCGGCTTGAAGGCGCTGGAAGAGCTGAAATCGTCCGGCGTCATTTCCGCCTACGGGCTCGGCGTCAACGAGGTGCAAATCTGCCTCGACGTGCTGCGCGAAGCCCCGCTCGACTGCATCCTGCTCGCCAGCCGTTATTCGCTGCTCGATCGCTCGGCCGAGGCCGACCTTTTGCCGCTCTGCCGGCAGCGCCAGACTTCGCTGATCATCGGCGGCGTCTTCAACTCCGGCATCCTGGCGACCGGCCCCGTACATGGCGCTCATTTCGACTATCTGCCGGCGACGCAGGACATACTCGAGCGCGTCGGCGCGATGGAGAAAATCGCCACCGAGGGTGGCTATCCGCTGGCGGCGGCCGCGCTGCAGTTCCCGTTGCACGAACCGGTCGTGGCCAGCGTACTGACCGGAACAGCCAAAGCCGCCAATCTGACACGCAATCTCGACCTGTTCGACGTCGAGGTGCCGCAAACGGAATTCGCAAAATATGCTCCTTACACCGTCGTTCAGGAACTCGGATGACGACGATCACGTGATTCTCAGGAAAGAATGAACATTCCATATTGACTAGATGATGGAATTAATATTCCATAACAATCAAGGAGGATCGGGAGCGTCTGGACGTGGCATTGAGGATCGGCAAGGAGGCTTCTCCGCCGAGCCATGCGCAGGCCGATATGAAACACCGCTTGCGTCGGCTGGATCGATGCACTATCAAAAAGCGGCAACTGTTTTTTATTGATAAAGTTCTGTTTGGCCCACGCCTATCCGAATGGAGCTTCCGTAACCTTCACCGGGCGATCTAGGGAGGATTCCTAATGAAATTCGTGACCAGCATTCTCAACCGCCGTTCACTTGTTGCGCTTGCAGCCGCCTCGATGCTTGCCGGCGCGCTGCACTCGGCGCCGGCTTCGGCGGCGGATGTGACCATTCCGATCATCGTCAAGGACACCACGTCCTTCTATTGGCAGATCGTTCTTGCCGGCGCCCGCAAGGCCGGCAAGGATCTCGGCGTCAATGTGCCGGAACTAGGCGCCCAGGCTGAGACCGACGTCAACGGCCAGATCTCGATCCTCGAGAACGCCGTCGCCGGCAACCCGGCCGCCGTCGTCATCGCGCCGACCGAAGCCAAGGCGCTCGGCAAGCCGATCGACGAGGCCGCATCCAAGGTCAAGGTCATCGGCATCGACTCCGGCGCCGACTCCAAGGCCTTCACCTCGTTCCTGACCACCGACAATGTACAGGGCGGACGCGTCGCCGCTGACGGTCTCGCAGCGGCCATCGGCGCCGCCAATGGCGGCAAGGTCGAGGGCAAGGTTGCGCTGATCACCGCGCTTCCCGGCGCCGGCTCGCTCGAGCAGCGCGCCCAGGGCTTCAAGGAACAGCTCAAGGCCAAATATCCAGGCCTCGAATTGATCGCCGACAAATACGCCGACGGTCAGGCCACCACCGGCCTCAACATCGCCACCGACCTGATCACCGCCAATCCGGATCTGAAGGGCATCTTCGCGTCCAACCTGATCATGGCGCAGGGCGTCGGCCAGGCGATCGCCGAGAACAACCTTGCCGGCAAGGTCGGGCTGATCGGCTTCGACAGCGACGAGAAGCTGATCAAGTTCCTCAACGATGGCGTCATTTCCGGCCTCGTCGTCCAGGATCCGTACCGGATGGGCTATGACGGCATCAAGACGGCGCTCGCAGCCTCGAAGGGCGAGAAGGTGGAGGCCAACGTCGACACCGGCGCCAATCTGGTGACCAAGGACAACATGAAGGACCCGAAGATCGACGCGCTGCTCAATCCGAAGCTCTGAGCGATCGCATCCCGAATTGTTTCCGGGGCATCGTGCCCCGGAAACGACCGCCGCCACAAGCGGCTTGGCAATCAGCCGGCTTTGGCTAGGCTGCATGAAAAGACGGTCACACAGCCTCGCCGCGTGCCAATCGTGAGGCCAATCTGGGAGGATTGTCATGACGTCGACGGTGCAGGAACTGCATCCACACCCGGTGCTGGAGCCCGGCAGGACGATCCTCGAATTGCGCGGACTGGAAAAACGATATCCCGGTACGCATGCGCTGAAGCCGGTGAACCTCGCCTTCAAGTCAGGTGAGATCCACGCCATCGTCGGCGAGAACGGTGCCGGCAAATCCACCCTGATCAAGCTTCTGACCGGCGTCATCCCGCGCACCTCCGGAGAGGTCATCTGGGAGGGCAAACCGGCGGCGCTGGCGACCCCGCATGAGGCGATGGCGCTTGGCATCAACGCGGTGCACCAGGAAGTCGTGCTCTGCCGCCATCTCACCGTCGCCGCCAACATGTTCCTCGGCGAGGAGAATTCCCGCTTCGGCATCCTGCAGCAGCGCGCCATGGTCAAGGAGGCGCAGAAGATCATCGACGATCTCGGCTTCGACTTGCCGGCGCATGTCACATTGGGTGATCTGACCATCGGCCAGCAGCAGCTGATCGCCGCCGCCCGCGCCACCGTGCGGGGCACCAAATTCCTGATCTTCGACGAGCCGACCGCCTACTTGACCCGCAAGGAGGCCGACCAGCTCTTCACCCTGATCCGCCGGCTGAAGGGTGAAGGCGTGACCATCATCTACATCAGCCACCGTATGGAGGAAGTCTTCGAGCTCGCCGACCGCGTTTCGGTGCTGCGCGACGGCACGCTGGTCGGCACCCGCGACATCGCCGAGACCAACGATGCCGAGCTGGTCAAAATGATGATCAACCGCTCGATTGAGCAGATCTACCACAAGGAACATTTTACTCCTGGCGCCGCGATCATCGAGACGAAGAGCCTGTCCGGCAAGGGCTTCGAAAACGTGTCGATGACGGTCCGCGCCGGCGAGATCGTCGGGCTCTACGGCCTGATCGGCGCCGGGCGCAGCGAATTCGTCACCACGGTCTATGGCCGCCATCACAAGTCCGCCGGTCAGGTCTTTTGGGAAGGCAAGCAGGTTCACATCAATTCCGAGCATAACGCGATCAAGCTCGGGATGGCGCTGGCGCCGGAAAGCCGCCGCGACCAGGGCCTATGTCTCAATCTGCCTGTCGGTCTCAATCTCAACCTGCCGATCTACAAGCGCATCTCGAACAACCTCCTGATCTCCGCCGCGCAGGAAAAGACCCAGGCCGACCGCCAGATCGCCGATCTCAGGATCAAGACGCCGACGCGCCATGCGCTTGCATCCAGCCTGTCCGGGGGCAATCAGCAGAAGATCGTCATCGGCAAATGGCTGGCGCATGGCGCCAAGCTGTTCATCTTCGACGAGCCGACGGTCGGCGTCGATGTCGGCACCAAGGCCGAGATCTACCGCCTGTTCAGCGCGCTCTTGTCGAAGGGCGCCGGCATCATCCTGATCTCGTCCTACCTGCCGGAAGTCTATGAACTGGCCGACACGCTGCACGTGTTCCGCCGCGGCAAGCTGGTGGCCACACATGGGTTCCGCACCGCCGATCACGAGGAAATTCTCACACAGGCGCTCGCCGAGAAACAAGAAAAGCCGGGAGGAAAGATATGAGCACCGAGGCTATCCCCGCCGAAAAATCCAAGCGCAACTATAACGCCCTGTTCGGGCTGACGTTGCTGGCACTGCTGGTGCTGTTGTGGGTCATCCTGTCGCTGGCAACGTCGAGCTTCGCCTCGGCCAACAACATCTCGAACCTTTTGCGTCAAGGTTCGATGATCGCCATCCTGGCCGTCGGCCAGACCTTCGTCATCATCACCGGCGGCATCGATCTTTCCGTCGGCGCTGTGGTCGGTTTCGCCACCGTCATCGCCGCGATGCTTATCAATGCCGGCATACCGGTTTTCCTTGCCATCCTGATCACTTTGCTGGTCGGCGTCGCCATCGGCCTGTTCCACGGCTTCGGCATCGTCAAGATGGGCCTGCCGCCATTCATCATCACGCTGGCAACGCTGACATCCTTGCGCGGCATCGGCCTGTTGATGACCAACGGCAACTCGATCTCCATCAACAACGATGCCTTCCAGGAATTCTCGCGCAACTCCTTCCTCGGCGTCCCCAACCTGTTCTGGATGGTGATCCTGGTCGGCATTCCGGCCTACGTCTTCCTGCATCACAGCCGCTGGGGCCGTTATCTCTTTTCGGTCGGCTCAAACGCCGAGGCCTCGCGCCTGTCCGGCGTCAATGTCCAGCGCACCATCTACATGGCCTACACGCTGTCGGGCCTTTGCGCGGCGTTCGTCGGGGTTCTGCTGGCCTCGCGCATCGGCATTGGCAACCCGACGCAAGCCGAGGGTTGGGAATTGCAGGCCATCGCTTCTTCGGTCATCGGCGGCACCTCGCTGTTCGGCGCGGTCGGCTCGGTGCACGGCCCGCTGCTCGGCGCTTTCATCCTTGCCACCATCAACAACGGCGCCAACCTGCTCAACGTCAACGCCTTCTGGCAGCGCATCATCACTGGCGTGCTGATCATCGTCATCGTCTATTTCGACGGCCTGCGCCGCCGCGGCGGCAAGTAGCGACAAACCGAAATCGATCGCCGGCCCTGTCATGGAAACGGGCCGGCGATTTCATGAGAGACTGGATTGAAGCATGAAAGCCGTCGTCTGCCGCTCGCCCGGCGAGCTTGTCCTGGAAGACCGCGCCGCACCTGGCGCACCGCCTGCCGGCTGGGCGCTGGTGGCGGTCAGTCATGTCGGCATCTGCGGCACCGACTACCACATCTTCGAGGGCAAGCACCCGTTCCTCGCCTACCCGCGCATCATGGGCCATGAAGTGTCGGGCACCATCGTCGAGGCCGGTGAAGGCGTCGAACTCGCCGTCGGCGAGCCCGTCATTATCAACCCCTATCTCGCTTGCGGCAAATGCATCGCCTGCCGGCAGGGCAAGCCCAATTGCTGTGTGCGGATCGAAGTGCTCGGCGTGCACCGCGACGGCGCCATGGCCGAGCAGATCCTGGTGCCGGCTGAAAATCTTTATCCGGCAAACGGCCTGTCGTTGGCCGACGCCGCGGCTGTCGAATTCCTGGCCATCGGCGCGCATGCCGTGCGCCGCGCGCGGGGCGAGTCAGGCGCCCGCACACTGGTCATCGGCGCAGGGCCGATCGGGCTTGGCACGGCGATCTTCGCCCGCATTGCCGGGCTCAATGTCAGCCTGCTCGACATGAGCACGGAGCGGCTGGATTTTGCCAAAGGCGAACTCGGCTTCGCCACGCTCGACGGCTCGCAAAAAGCGGCAGCCGAACTGGTGCGCGATGCAACCGGCGCCGAAGGCTTCGACGTGGTTTTCGACGCCACCGGCAACACCGCCTCGGTGCAATCTGCCTTCGCCCACGTCGCGCATGGCGGCATGCTGGTTCTGGTCAGCGTCGTCAAGGACGACATCGTCTTTTCCGATCCGGAATTCCACAAGCGTGAGATGACCTTGGTCGGCAGCCGCAATGCGCTGAAGGCCGACTTCGACCACGTCGCCGCCTCCATCCGCAACGGCGCCGTGCCGCTGACGAAACTCGTCACCCATCGCACCACGCTGGCCGGCACGCCGCACGATCTCGCCCGCTGGGCGCATGAGAAATCCGGGCTGATCAAGGCTGTTATTGAGGTGGGGTCATAACATAGCAGGTGATAAATCCCGCCCGAATTAACCACGCCCCGCGCAGGTCGACCCCCACTCCGTCGAGCTTCGCTCGACACCCTGCCGGGGCGAGCCACGGGTCTCGCCCGTCCTCGGACCCCCCGATCGACGGGGGAGGAATGGCGCGAGCTTAGCAAGGCGGGCTCCCTTCCTCTCCCTCCGGAGGGGGGAGAGGTGGCTCGGCGAAGGCGGGGTAGTGTACTGAGAGTTCTGCAAATTCGCTGAGAGAGGGCGGTCATGGCAGGCTGGTGATTGTTCACGTCACCTGA